>DASVRI010000040.1:0-181031 GCA_036388675.1 Abditibacteriaceae bacterium
CGCACCTGGCGCTTGTTGCGCACCTGGCGCTTGTTGCGCACCTGGCGCTTGTTGCGCACCTGGCGCTTGTTGCGCACCTGGCGCTTGTTGCGCACCTGGCGCTTGTTGCGTGTCGGCACGCGCGTATGGCATTACAGCACCAAGTGAGGTCAAAAGGCAAATTCCCGTGGCAGACCAGAAAGGTTTCATAGATGAATATACTCGCAGATAAATGATTTGTTACGGCTTCGACACGGCACGCCTTCGTTAGTAGCGCATACATCGCAATGTCTTGTGACCACAAGTCGCCAGGCTTGCAACGCGCAGCAGGGAACGCGCAGTATGTAAGGATTACGAACTCTGTTTTTACTCCGTTGAAGTGCGTATCAAGAAGTGGCCGTCATGAAGTGCGGGATGTAATGAAACTGAAGGCTGCATATTTGCAAATGCCGACTCATCATCGGGCAAGTTTCTATGGCAACGCTAAGTGAAATCTAAGAACTGGCTGTGCGTCAGAACGGCCCTTACTCCACCTTGCGCATAGACATTGTTGCATTGGCTCTCAAAACAGGTTAAATTGAACGAGAGTGCCGTGATATGCTATGGCAAACCAGCACCACGATGCGCCGCCGACGGGCGAGTTGCCGTTTCCAACGCCGCAAGTACCACCCGACGCACCAAACGAGTACTCGCAGTTCTGGCAGTTGTGGAGTGAAGAAAGATTCTACGAGTGCCATGAGGTGCTCGAAGAGTTGTGGCGGCGCACGACGGGCAAAGAGCGTTGGTTCCTCAACGGGCTGATTAACTGTGCTGTTGCGGTCTATCAGCACCGGCGTGGCAACGCGGTTGGCGCGGCGCGGCAACTGCTGCGAGCGCAGGTCAAACTGCGCCCGTTCAAGCCGTTGCACCATAGCATTGCAGTGGATGATTTACTGCAAGGCGTGGCGCGAGAAATCGCGCCGTCGCTGCAAATGTTAAGTGAAGCACAACGCGCGCAATGGCCCGCTGTTGAGCAGTCGATAGAACAACGCATGGCGCGAGATTTTGAATGATTTCTCGCTGCCTTTAACATAGTTGTCAACATACAGGAGAAGTCGAAAATGGCCGTAGAGACCAATGGCGCTTCAGGCGCTGCAAGTGCCCCCAGCACAAGTGCTCCAGGCACAAGTGTCCCGAACACCGATGAGCGCGCTCGCAAGCGCATTGCCGCGCTGAAATTCGCTGAAGATGGGCGTCCTGCAACGCTGGCCGCGATGGGCGACGACCGCCGCGATCTCACCAAGAACGAACGCATCAAGATGGAAAAGCCCGGCCCGATGGTGTGGAAAGATGTCGTTGAGCGCTACGCCAGCGGCGGCTTCGCCTCCATTGATGAGGACGATTTCGAGCGTTTCAAGTGGATCGGTCTCTACCAGCAGCGGCCCAAAGAAGGCTACTTCATGCTGCGCATCAAGTTGCCCGGCGGATGGGTGACGAATGATCGGCTGCGCGTCATGGCCGGCATGGCCCGCGATTATGCGCGCGGTTTCGCCGATATTTCCACACGCCAAGCGTTTCAGATGCACTGGCTCACCATCGACCAGATGCCCGACATCATGGATCGCCTGGGCGAAGTTGGTCTCGGTGTTAAACACGGCTATTTCGGCGCGTGCGGCGACGTTTGCCGCAACATTGTGTCCAGCCCGCTGACCGGCATCGACCCTGAAGAAGTCATCAACCCGCACGACTTTGTGGAAGAAGCCAGCAAGTATTTCTCCAATCATCCCGACTATGCCGACCTGCCACGCAAGTATAAGATCGGTGTTTTCGGTCATCGTAGCGCAGGCCAGTGCGAAATCAACGACCTGGCTTACTACGGCGTGAAGCGCGCCGATGGCAGTGTAGGCTATGGCGTGATGGTCGGTGGCGGTCTTTCGACTGAGCCGCACATCGCGCAGGATCTGGGCATCTTCATCACGCCGCAAGAGGCGCTGGCCGTGATGGAATCGGTCACGCGCATCTTCCGCGATCACGGTTATCGCAAGAACCGCAAGCACGCGCGTTTAAAATATCTGGTGGCCGATTGGGGCGCCGAAAAGTTCCGCGCCGCCATGGAAGAAATTCTCGGCTACAAGCTGACCGATGCTGAAACTCGCCCCGAAGCGCGCGGTTATGAAGACCGTTTGGGCGTGTATGATCAGGTGCAGGAAGGTTTGCAGTGGGTCGGTGTGCCGGTCGTGGCGGGTCGTTTGACGGCTGACCAAATGTTTGCCATCGCCGACATCGCGCAGGAACTCGCTGCGGGCGAAATTCGCCTCACGGTGATGCAGAGTTTCTACATCATCAACGTGCCGCGCGAAAACATGGCCCGAGTACTCGACAGGCTGGAAGCCATCGGTTTGCCGGTCGAAAATACCAGCGCGGTGCATCGTGGCATTGTGGCCTGCACCGGCATCGAGTTCTGCAACCTGGCCGTGACCGAAACCAAGAACCGCGCCAAGAACATCGTCAACCTGCTGGAAGAAGGCGTGAAGTGGAACGAATCGGAGTTCTTCCGCATCAACGTCAACGGCTGCCCGAACTCGTGCGGCCAGCACTGGATCGCCGATGTCGGTTTGCAGGGCTGCACCAAGAAAGTGGACGGCGAACTCAAAGAGCACTTCGATGTGTTCCTGGGCGGGGCGCTGGGCGACAACCAGAGCGGCCCGGCGCGTTTCAATCGCCGCATCAAGCGCGTCATGGCCGAAGAAGTGGCGCCGACGATTCAGCGCGCTATCAACCACTACCAGGCCAATCGCGAGGGCACTGAAAGTTTCGCCGACTACGTGGCGCGTCACAGCGACGAAGAGTTAGCCGAAATCATCTAAGTTGTGTTACGATGAAAAGGGCCACGAGTACTCACTCGTGGCCCTTTCTCTTTTCCTATGTTTGATATTTCTCGTCTCTCGGCTCTGATTTTCGATCTCGATGGCGTTATCTGGCGCGGCAACATGCCGGTGCCGGGCGCGGTAGAATCCGTAGCGCGTTTGCGCGCGGCGGGCAAGCGTTGCTTCTACTGCACCAACAACTCGCGCAAAGCGCCCGCCGATTTTGTGGCGGCTTTGGCCGGCATGGGCATTGAAGCCGAAGAAGAGGAAATCATGACCTCGTCTTCGGCGACGGCGCTGTATTTGTCGCAACAGCTCACCGGAGATTTTTCGGCCTACGTTGTGGGTGAAGACGGCTTAACTGCCGCTTTGCGCAAAGTTGGTGCGCGCATTGTGTCCGATCGCGAAGCCGAAAGCAACGGCGATAACTGGAGTGACTTTCCAGTGGATTGCGTGGTCGCCGGTATCGACCGTCACTTTACGTATGACAAGTTGCGCCTGGCGCAGCGCTTCATCTTGAACGGCGCGCGCTTTGTGGCGACGAACCGCGACTCGACGTTTCCGGTGGCCAATGGCGTTGTGCCCGGCGCAGGCTCAATTGTATCGGCCATTGAAACCGCCAGCGGCATCAGCCCGGTGACAATCGGCAAGCCGCAGCCGCTGATGATGCATTTGTTGCTACAGAAATTCAGTCTGGCTCCAGATGAAACGGCCATGATCGGCGACCGCCTTGATACCGACATTATTGCAGCGCACCGTGCGGGCATCGGTGCCTTGTATGTGGCCACTGGCGTGAACACACTGGAAGAAGCGCAACGCGCGCGCGGCGACTTGAAACCCGATGTGTTGCTGGACGACCTTCCTGCGCTGTGCACGCTGCTGGGACTGGACGCAACCGTTGTCGCGAGTACTCAGGCGCCCAAAAACGAAGCCGAAAGTCTCAAGGAATCGGCACCGCAGCATGCGGAAAATACCGGTGTTGAGACGGCGACTTCCGAGACTACAACTTCTGAAGCGACAACGGCGCAGTCCAAGTCGCAATCTTCCGCCTCTACGCAAGGCACAGGCGAAGCCGGCGCTGCCAGCGATAACTGGTGGGAATCTATGGACGGTATGTTCAGTGATAATGGTCGTGCCAAACCTCCTGAACAGGAAACTCCCTAGAACCAGTTCTCAGAACGCAAGTATCACGAAGTGAATTCTCCCACTCCATCCACTGTGCCTGGCGAAGCGCTACCCGTTTCGACGGCGCTGCCCGGTTCGCTGCCGCTGCTCGGTGCCTCTGTGTTTCAAAGCGTTCCTTATTTGGCGGCGTATCGTCGCTTCTTTGGCGCCGGTAAAAAGTTTCATCGTATTCACAGTGGGGCACACGGCGAGCGGGCGAGCGCATATCTGATGACGCGTGGCCGCACCCTCAAACGCCTGGAGTTCTGGGGTGCCGGCATTCACGATATCGGCAGCATCGAGTACTCGAAAGAAGTCGCCGCGTGCGAATTGTGGCACCAAATGCAAAGTTTGGCCACGCAGCATGATGGCGCGCATCTGGCGCAAATTGAGGCGCGCTCGCCGCTCATCGAATACGCGAAGGAAGCCGGTTGGCAGGTCGAAGATGCAGAAGCCTGTCCCGTTCTGGAGTTGCCCGCAAGCTACGCTGAATATGTTTCTTCGCTGGGCAAGAACATGCGCGAGCAGATCAAGCGCTATCCCAGGCGGCTGGAAAAGCAGTTCCCCGTTGAATATGAGTTGGCGCAAACTGAAGAGCAGGTGCAGCGAGCTTTATCCGACTTGTTTCTGCTGCACGGCAAGCGCTGGCGGCAGCGCGGCCAGACTGGAGTGCTCGTTTTGCCGCGACGCCAGCAGTTTCATCGCGCGGTATGCTCGGCTTTTCTCAAGCGAAACTGGTTGCGACTATGGACGTTGCGCTGTGATGGACAGGCCGCCTGCGTGCTGCTCCATTACTTTCACGGTGGGCGTTACTACTTTTTCATCGGCGGCTTCGAGCCGGAACTGATGCGCTGGAGCGTCGGCATTTGCCTTTTCGCGCGTGTCTTTGAACACGCAATCGGCGAAGGCGCGCGCGAGTTCGATTTCCTGCGCGGCGAAGAAGAATACAAGTATCGCTTCGGAGCCGTTAATCGCGATTATAAGACGGTTTCTACTTTTGCCGACACCGCGCGCGGACGAATGCTGCGTCGCCGTATGCAAATGGAGGCGTCTTTCATGCGCAAGCTGCACGAGCGGTTTTCCGCAGCGCATCGCGACAGCGCAAACAGCGAAGCAAAATCCTGAGTTGCACAAGCCACCAATCGCGACCGGCAGGCAATGGACAACTCGCTATGATCGCCCGCTCCCTGCGCGTCGGCGTTAGTGAGTGTCCTCCCGGCGAGTGGCCGCTTCTCCGCCCTTGATTGGATTTTTTGAACACCACAGCCTTGGTGGCGTCTCTCCTTTACGAAACAAAAAGCCAGTGGTGCAGCAGGGCATATGATTTGCCTAAAGGCTAACTGTGGCGAATGCAAACTTGTCGAGGAGGAACCAAACAATGGTTAAACATGGAAGTCGTATTATTGCATTAGGAACTCTGGGCGCGATGACGATGACAGCATTCGGCGGCGTCGCCATGACCCCGGCGCACGCGGTCAGCACCAAGACCAAGCGCAACATCGCGATTGGCGCCGGTGCGGTGACAGCCTACGGTCTGTTAAAGGGCAAGCGCAAGACGGCCATCATCGGTGGTGCCGCTACAGCAGGCTCCTATCTGTGGTACCGCAAGTCCAAGAAGAAGGAAGAAACGCGTCGTCAGGCGTGGTATCAGCAGCGCTACGGTCGTAACTGGCGCAACCATTACAGGTCCGGCGCCTGACGCTGTACCTTTTCAATAAGCAAAAGGCCGCACTCAGATCGTTCTGAGCGCGGCCTTTTGCTTTATTTTCGAGTCCTCGCTTCAGGTTGCTTAGCGGATATACGCCTCGGTAACATACTGGCGCATCATGCGGTGCGTGTTGAAGTAACAGGCGTTTTTGCCGATAGCACCTTTCATGACCTGAATCCAGCTTTTGTGGTCGTCCTGCGCATAATATAGCGGCAGCAGTTCGTGCTCCAGTTTGCAATACAGGTCTTCAATGTCGGCGGTGTCGTCGTTTTCCACTAAATTGGTTTCGGTCGCAGCCGGGCCGATGCTCCAACCTGTCACGCCTTCGACCCAACCTTCGATCCACCAGCCGTCGAGCACGCTGAAGTTTGGCACGCCGTTGTGCGTCGCTTTCATGCCGGATGTGCCGCTGGCTTCGCGCGGACGCATCGGCGTGTTGAGCCACACATCAACCCCGGCGATGATCTTGAGCGCCAGTTCCATCTGGTAGTTTTGCAAGTAAACCACGGTCACACGTCCGGCCAAGTCGCGCGCGCCGTTGAAGATGTTGTGAATCAGTTCTTTGCCGCCGCCGTCTTTAGGATGCGCTTTGCCGCCGTAGATAACCTGCAATCGTCCGCCGTTAGCGATATTGGCCAGGCGCTGCACGTCACGAAACAGCAAGTCGGCGCGCTTGTAAGGCGTGGCGCGACGCGCAAAACCAATCGTCAGCACATCGGGCGACATGTCGATGCCGGTGCGATTCTTCACTTCTTGCAGCAGTTCGCGCTTGGCCATCTGGTGCGTGGTCCAGATGCGCTCGTCCGGCACGTTATCGACGCGCACGAACAGTTCCGGCTCGTTGGCCCAGCCGGGAATGTATTCGTCATACAGCTTTTGCCAGGCCGCGTGTGTCCAGGTGCGTGAATGCACGCCGTTAGTGACGCTGCGGATGTCGTAGCCCGGAAACATGTTGCGCGAGACTTCGCCGTGTTTCTTGGCCACGCCGTTGTGGAAGCCGCTCAGGTTCAATCCCAGAGTACTCATGTTGAGCATGTCGGCGCCGCCCACTTCATGCAGCACGTCCAGCGGAAAGTATTCAGTGCCCAGCACGCTCTTCACGATGTCGTAAGAAAAGCGGTCGTGCCCGGCCTCGACCGGCGTGTGCGTCGTGAAAATGCACAGGTCGCGCACCAGGGCATCGTTCCACACGGCGCGCTCGTCCCACGTCGATTCAACGCTTTGCTTGTGGCGGCGCAACAGTTCAAGTGTCAGCAGCGCAGCGTGGCCCTCGTTCATGTGGAACTTGGTGATGGGATAGCCCAAATCGTGCAGCATGCGCACGCCGCCGATGCCCAGCACCACTTCCTGCTTGAAACGATAGGTGTCGTCGCCGCCATACAGGTGATAGGTGATGCCCCTGTCCCAGGCGTCGTTTTCCGGCAGGTCGGTGTCGAGAAAGAAGATTGGCAATACGCCGCCGGTCGCGCCCTGCACATCGTATTTCCAGGCCTGGATGTGTACGTCGCGTCCTTCGATGTTGACTTTTACCTTGTTGGGCAAAAGCGTCATGTGAGCTGCCGGGTCCCAATCGACCGGGTGCTCTCGCTGCCAGCCTTCGGGCGTGAGTTCCTGCGTGAAATAGCCTTTGCGGTAGATCAGCGAAACCGCCACCATGGGCAGGCTCAGGTCGGCGGACGACTTCAGCGTGTCGCCGGCGAGTACTCCCAGGCCGCCGCTGTAGGTCGGAATATCGGATTCAAGACCGATCTCCATTGAAAAGTAGGCGATGTGTGCCTCTGAATTGTCGTTGTTGGTGGCGCGCAAAACAAACTCCTCCGATCAAGTTCTTCGCCGATTGTGTAATCGGCAGTTAACATCATTATCAATTGCAGCAAGTAAAGCTTAGCCCTGCCGCGTTACCGGCACGTAAACAATGCGTGGAAATTATATGCCGGAACCGGCTGCCAGCGTTTTTATATTTCCGGCGGCTTTGTGGCCTCACGAGTACTCGCCGGATCGCTTCTAGCCAGACGGCGTTTCGCCAGATGGCGTTTCGCTAAGCGGCAGACGGAACACGAAACGCGTGCCCTGCTCAACTCCGGCGGAATGGGCTTCGATATGGCCGCCGTGCATCTCGATCAGCGAGCGGGTGATGGCCAAACCCAGCCCCAGCCCGCCATGACGGCGCGTGTAAGAGCTGTCGCCCTGGCGGAACAACTCGAAAATGTGCGGCAATATTTCCGGCTCGATGCCCTGTCCCTCATCGGAGACTTCGACTTCGACCCACGAAGTAGCTGTGGGCTGTGGCTGATAACTCTTTGCGTCCTCAGCCGCGAAATCATCGAGACGGCGACTGCGCACGCGAATCGTGTCGCCGTCTTTGGAAAACTTCAGCGAGTTCGACAACAAATTCCACAATACCTGCTGCATACGCACAGCATCGACTTCCACTGGCGGCAACCGCTCGTCAAGTTGATGCTCGATGCGAATGCCTCGCGCTGCGGCGGCTCGCTGCGCCGATTCAATCGTGGTGACGATGATCGCGTTGCAACTGGCCGGACGCCTGTCGATGCTGAATTTGCCCGACATCATGCGTGTTGTGTCGAGCAGGTCATCAATCAGGCGCTTCTGCGTTTCGGCGTTGCGCTCAATGGCTTCGGCAGCCTGCGCCAGCACTTCGGGGTTTTCGCCTTTGGTCTGGCGCAGCAGCGAAGCCCAGCCCAGAATCGGCGTCAGCGGCGTGCGGAGTTCATGCGATAAAATGGCCAAAAACTCATCCTTCATGCGATTGACGCGCACCAATTCCTGCATCACTGCACGTTGCGCCGTCACATCGCGCACGGTGAGAACTGCGCCCAGTCGTATGCCGTCTTCGCCGTTCAGCGGCACTGCGTTGCCCTGAACTACGATGCGCGTGCCGTCCGGGCGCTGCACCATCATCTCCTGGCCGATCACGGTTTCGCCGTGAAAAACGGCACGCGCCAGCGGTAACTCTTGTGCCGGATACGGCTCGCCTTCGGGTGTGAAGAAAACATCGCCGTTGGCGTACTCGGAGATGTTGATGTCACCCTCGCAGGCATCCAACGATTCCACTCCATACAGGCGGTGCGCGACTTCGTTGGCAAAGGTGATGTTTCCCTGCGCATCCGTAATGACAACGCCTTCAGCGATTTGCGCCAGCACACCTGAAAGCTCGCTCGCCGTGCGCGCCTTTTCGTTAAGCGCCGACTGCAACTTCTCCTCGGCCCGTTTGCGCTTTGAGATATTAGTGCAGGTGCCGACCCATTCACGCACACTGCCATCCGCTTCAAGAACGGGCACGCCACGCACTGCGAACGGTTGATACGTGCCATCGCTGCGGCGAATGCGGTATTCCGTTTCGTAAACACCATTAATCGCCACGGCACGATTCCAGATTTTGGTGGTGCGCGCCCGGTCATCGGGATGAATAGCATCGAGCCAGCCCCAGCCTTGCACTTGTTCGAGTGTTTGACCCGTGTACTCGCGCCACGACGGCATGTCGGTCACGACTCCGGTTGGCGGCGTCGTCCAGATGATCTGCGCTGAGGCATCGACCAGCGAATGGTAACGCTCCTCGCTGCGCTTTATGGCTTCTTCGGCTTTGCGCCGCTCGCGAGTGTCGCGAAAAACCAGCACAACGCCGATGATGGGACACTGTTCCGTGCCGGGCAGGGCGCCTTCGCAAATAGGCGTGCCGCTAGCCTCAATAGGAATGTCGCTGCCATTACGTGCTAAGAGCAGCGTGTGATTGTCCAGCGCGGTCGCCTCGCCCGTCGCGAGTACTCGATGCACCGGATTATGGATGTTCTGGCGCGTGCGCTCGTCAACAAGGCGACAAACCACGTCTATCGAGTGCTCACACGCTTCTTCCTCGCTCCAGCCGGTGAGTTGCTCGGCCATCGGGTTCATGAAGGTGATACAGCCTTTGGTGTCGGTCGTAATCACGGCATCGCCGATGCTTTGCAAAGTGGTGGCGAGCCATTCTTTGCTTTGCTTGAGCGCCCGGCTGCTGTTTTGAATCTGTGCGTGCATGCGCGCCTGCCGCTGCAGCAAACCGACCATTAACACCACAGGCGGCGTGGTGAGCAACAGCACGGTGACGCGCACGGCATTGTCGCGCGTGTAGTGAAAAAGCCCGGCATCGCTCGAAAAGGAGTAGGCGACATAGAGCAGGGTCAGCAGCGCGCTGAGCAAACCGGCCTGCAAGCCCCCGCTGTAGGCCGCGAACACAATGGCCGTCATGTAGATCGGCGCCGGGTTGGGAATGGGAAACAGCAGGGTGTTGAATGTCTCGACACCGACGATGGCCGCCAGTGTCATGAGCACGCCCCGCAGCAGCGGCGCAAAGGGGGCGTGGTGCGGAGCCAGCGCTTCGCCACCTGTTTGGAACCCGCTTGCGAGAGAGCCTGTCACAAAGCCGTAGTATAGCGATTTCCTTGCCTGAGACGATGTGAAAAGAGCGGGTGCGTGCTAAAATATCGAACACCGCCGAACCGCCAGAGTAGACCACCAGAGTAGAATCGTCAGGGTAAAACCCAAACCAGCGTGGAACCGAGTACTCCACGAGCCGGACTGTTCCACATTTTCTACCGGGAGCCTCTTTCATGTCCGAAAACGCCAGCGGCACAACACCCACTGCCGAAGAGAACCTGTCATCGTTGCAAAAAGAAGGCGAGCGCTACCTGCCGTCCGAGGCGGTCAAAGCGCGCAGCCTAACGCCGGATTTCGATGCGTTGTATGAACGTTCCATTCAGAATCCGCCCGCGTTCTGGGCCGAGCAAGCGCAGCAACTGGAGTGGTTTGCACCGTGGAACGAGGTCATGCAGTGGCAGGAAGCGCCGCCGCAGGTAAAGTGGTTTGTGGACGCGCAGTGCAACATCACCGCAAATGCGCTCGACCGCCACGCCAGGAGCGCGCGCCGCAACAAAGTCGCATTTTTGTGGGTCAGCGAACCGGACAGCAACGGCAAAGTGCAGGAACGCGCCTTCACTTACGACCAGTTGTTGCGCCGCGTCAACCAGTGCGCCAACGCCTTGAAGCAACTCGGTGTAGGGCAGGGCGACCGCGTCACGCTGTACATGGGCCTCACGCCCGAATTACCCATTGCGATGCTGGCCTGCGCGCGCATCGGCGCCATTCACACCGTTGTTTACGGCGGGTTTTCCGCTCCAGCGTTGCGCTCGCGCATTGAAGATAGCGAATCGAAAGTCGTCATTTGCACCGACATCGGATACCGGCGCGGCAAAGTCATCAACTTGAAAGGCGCCGTCGATGAAGCCATTGATGGGATCGCTTCGGTCGAGAAAGTCTTAGTGTATCGCCGCGATGCGAGTACTCAATTGGGCGACCGGGAACTCGACTTTGATGAGTTGCTGGACACGCAAAGCACCCAATGCGAAGCGGCACGCCTCGATAGCGAAGCGCCGCTTTTCTTTTTGTACACATCGGGCACAACCGGCAAACCAAAAGGCGTGGTGCACACACATGGCGGCTACATGGTGGGCACGAGCTACACGCACCGCATCTGCTTCGATGTGCAGGACGACGACATCTATTGGTGTACTGCCGACCCCGGCTGGATTACCGGCCACTCTTACGTAACGTATGGCCCGCTCATTAACGGCGCCACGGTGCTCTTAGCCGAGGGCGCGCTCGACTTTCCTGATCCGGGCCGCTGGTGGAGCCTGATTCAGCGCTATGGCGTAACGATTTTCTACTCGACACCGACCGCGATTCGCGCTCTGATGCGCTTCGGCGAGGAATACCCGGCCAAGTATGATTTGAGTTCGCTGCGAGTACTCGGAAGCGTCGGCGAGCCAATCAACCCCGAAGCGTGGCTGTGGTTCCACAAGAACGTGGGCCGCGAGCAAACGCCGATTGTCGATACGTGGTGGCAAACCGAAACCGGCCAATTTATGATCGCCACAGTGCCCAGTTTCCCCACCAAACCGGGTTCGCCGGGCCGCGCTCTGCCGGGCATCGAAGCGGCTGTGGTCGATAAAGACGGCCACGAAGTCGAGGCGGGCAAAGGCGGTTTTCTGGTCATCAAGCGCCCGTGGCCGGGCATGATGCGCACCATCTACAAAGACGCGGAGCGTTATGCCAACTACTGGAGCCTCATTCCCGGCTTCTACGCCGCGGGCGATGTGGCCACCAAAGACGAAGACGGTTATTTCCGCGTCATGGGCCGCGCCGATGATGTGATGAACGTATCGGGTTATCGCATCGGCACGGCGGAAGTGGAAAGCGCACTTGTGAGTTTTCCGGCGTGCGCCGAAGCGGCTGTTATCGGCAGGCCCGACCCCATCAAGGGCGAAACCATCAAGGCGTTTGTGATTCTGCGTCAGGGCCACCAGCCCAGTGATGAGTTGCTTAAAGCAATGAAGCAGCACGTGCGCGAAGAGCTTTCTCCCATCGCCGTTCCCGCTGACATCGAGTTCGTGCCTTCGTTGCCCAAGACGCGCAGTGGAAAGATCATGCGTCGAGTACTCAAGGCTAAAGAACTCGGCGTCGAACCCGGCGACATTTCCACCCTGGAAGATTAAAAGTTGTCGTGAGCAAAGCAAGGGTGAAGTTGGCCCGGTGTGCTGTTGGCCTTTATAAGAAGGATGAGAATCATGAAACCTGTGCTTCATAGGAAGAAAGTTGCTGGTGCCGTGGCGCGGCTGTTGACCTGTTCTGCGATGCTGGTGCTCGCGCCGGTATTTGCTGCTGAAGTGCCAACGACGGCTGCAACGACAGCCAAAGCCGAGAAAACAACCGGCGTTGAAAAGCCGGTCGCCGCCAATGCAGTTGCTGCCAATGCAGTTGCTGCCAATGCAGTTGCCACGGACGCAGCGACCCCCTATCGCGTGGCTTTGAGCAAGGCGCCGACTGTGCCGTTGCTTCTAGTTGACCCTTCGGAGAAAGTGTGGGCGCTACACATCACCAGCGGCAGCAAGTTATCGGTGCTGCGCGGGCACGCCATGGTGGATTCATCGCACGAGAAGGCGCTGTGGGTTGCCGACGGTGCAATCGAAGTTTCCAACGGCGACATCGGCGTGGTGGGCGGCGTGCATCTCATGGGACAGCCCACGGTCACGCCCGAACCGGCCAGCGGACTCAAGGTCATCGAAGATCCGTTTCCCACTATCACAACGCCGGATGATCTGCCGGTTGTCTCGCACGCCAAGCTCTTTCTGCGTAATTCGGAAGTGACGCTGACGCCTGGTGTTTATCGCGGCGGCATCTTTAGCGGCGGCGTGCAGCGCGTGGTGCTTCGCCCCGGCGTTTACATCATGGAAGATGGCGACTTCTTCGTTTCAGGTGCGCAGCTCGAAGGCCAGGGTGTGACGCTGATTTTTAGCGGCTCCAGACCGGGTGCATTCTGGACGGCTGCCAAAACGCAGCTTAACTTGTCGGCGCCGACCGAGGGGCCATTGCAGGGACTGCTCATCGTGAGCCGCGCCGAAGGCAGCGACAATGTCCGCATCACCAGTACGCAGGGCACGCTCAACGGCGTGATCTACGCACCCGCAACTGGAATGTCCGTCAGTGCCGCCAGCGAAATTTCGGTGCCGCGCGTAGTCTGCGCCAATCTGAGCCTGACACTTGGCTCGACTTTGGAAGTCACCGGCGCCGACGTGCCAAAGGAAAACTAGCCGCGTCGTTGCCCTTTGCGAGTACTCGTTTGCCGTCGCAAACTCAGGCCAGCCAACAGGCCAGCCAAATGGAATCGACCCCGGCAAACAAAACCGAGAAGCGATAACATCATGTCTTTGACCTATCAAAACCCGGTGTGGCCGGGCTACATGGCCGATCCGTTTGTGTTGAAGTGGCGCGGCGAATACTACGCTTACGGCACGGGCAGTTCGGTCGGCGACGACTTGAGTAACGGGCGCATGTTCCCGGTGCTGCACTCGAAAGATTTGGCGCACTGGGAGTTCGTCGGTGGCGCGCTGCAACCGTTGCCCCAATCGGCCTCGACCGACTACTGGGCGCCCGAAGTCGCCGAACGCGACGGCAGGTTTTTCATGTACTACTCGGCGGCCAACAGCGAAGGCGATGAAAGTCATCGTTTGCGCGTGGCCATAGCCGATCATCCGGCGGGGCCATTCGTCGATTCGGGCCGCCTGGTGCTGCCTGAAGAAGACTTCAGCATCGACGCGCACCCATTCCGCGACCCCAAAGATGGGCAGTGGTATTTATACTTCGCCAAAGACTTCTTCGATGAGCGCGTTGGGACGGGAACCGCCGTTGTGCCGCTGCAAGACGACATGATGACGCCCGCCGATGCGCCCCGCACCGTGCTGCGTGCGAGTTCCGACTGGCACATTTTTGCGCGCGACCGGCCTCTTTACAACCAGGTGTGGGAAGCGTGGCACACCGTTGAAGGGCCGTTTATCGTGGAGCGTGACGGCCTTTATTATTGCCTCTATTCGGGCGGGGCGTGGCACAGCGAAAACTACGGCGTGAGTTACGGCGTGGCCGAGCATCCGCTGGGGCCGTTCCGCGACGAATGGAGCAGCGAAGGGCCAACTGTGTTGCGCGGCATTCCCGGCCAAGTCATCGGCCCCGGCCACAATTCGGTTGTAGTCGGGCCGGACGACAAAACGCAGTTTGTGGTTTATCATGCCTGGGACGTGGCTCAGACCGCGCGTCGCATGTGCATCGACCCACTTATCTGGACACCAGACGGCCCCCGCTGCGATGGCCCCACAACCGGTGAACAGCACTTCCAGAGTGGAGACGAACTCGCAGGTGGTTAATAGCATCTAGACACAGGCAGGCCGTTGCTTTGTAAACGGAAATTTATGCGATGCTCATCAGAAGAGGCCGGTGCAGAACAGGCGGCGCAACAGCCACAAGTGGCCACGTTCCGTCGCAACGTGCTGATTTCGCTTGCTGCTGTTGCGGTTGTGAGCGTGGCAACAATCGCCTATCAAACATCTTCTCGCCGCGCTGCACGCCAGCGCGAAGTTAATGCGCCGTTTCAGTTTCCACACGCCGAACTTGCATCTCTCGACCGCGATGTGCAGGCGCGCTTTGCCGTTGTGCCGACAAAAGGTTTCGGAGTTGAGCGTATCGCTCCTCTGCACCATTTATATGCTCCGCACAGTTGGGTAGAAAAGCAAACTGTTGCTGCGCTCCAAAAGCAGCATCTCGACGTTGCGTTTTACGTGATGAGCCGCCGCACCTGGCGTGGCGAGTTTGGACCGTCTGGGCATTATCCGGTTCAGGGGCCGGTTTACATTACGCGTGAAATACTTGAACCTCCGCCGCGCATAAAACCATTTAGTCCTGCGCCCGGCAGTCGCATCGACCGCCGCGATCCGACGCGCAGCACAATTATTGAGCCGCACAACCTGGAGCAGGCTAACCCTGATGGGACACCAGTGCCGCTCGCCACGCCGCCTGATGCGTTGCCGGACGGACGCCATCTTGGTGCGCTGGGCAAGCGTGTCTTCGAGCGTGCTGAGGAAGCAGAGCTTCAATCCCGTCCCGGCATGGTCGCAGCGACTGGACATGGAAACTGGCGTGTGGCGGCTGTGCCAGTTCGTGCCAGTCATGAAGCGTGTGTCAAGTGTCACAACGGTTGGAACTGGACTGACAAAACGGAAATCAAACTTGGTGACGCTGTCGGCGTCGCGTTTTATGTTTATCGCTCTCGTCTTTGAGCGTTGCGAGAGTTCTATTGCCGGAAGATGAAAATCACTCAGTGAAAGGCCAAACATCATGATTCAAAATGTTTCGTTCCCCATCGCGCTTGGTTGCATGAGCCTGACCGGCACATGGAACCCGAAAGATGTCAACGCTGAAGTTGAGCAGCGAGCCATTCGCGCTTTTGAAGCCGCTTTCGAAGCGGGCATCACCTTCTACGACCACGCCGATATTTACGGCGGCGGCTCCTGCGAAGAAGTGTTCAAGAAGTGTCTGCAAGCCGTTCCCGGTTCGCGCGAGAAGATTCAGATCGCGACCAAAGGCGGCATTCGCAGCGGACACTACAACCTGTCGGCGCCGTATTTGAAAGAGTGCATTGCGCGCTCGCTGCGCCGCATGGGCATCGAATACATCGACTTGTATCAAGTGCATCGTCCCGATCCGTACACACATCCGCGCGAAACGGCCAGCATATTGAACGATGCCGTAAAGCAAGGCGTGATTCGTCAGGTCGGCGTCAGCAACTACTACCCTGAACAGGTGCGTGCGCTGCAAACCTATCTGGATGTGCCGATTGTGAGCAATCAGGTGCGCATCAGCCTTTATCACCTGGAGCCAATTTATGAAGGGCTTGATTGGGGCGGCGCAACGTCCGGCTACAGCCAGGCGGGCAACGGAGTACTCGATCAATGCATGGCGCTGGGTATGACTCCGCTGGCATATAGCCCGCTGGGCGGAGGCGGTATCGCGCGCGAAGGCAAAAAAGACGAGCGCCAGCAGGCGATCAGCGACCAGCTTCAAGCCTTCGCCGAGAAATACAACCACACGCCGACACAGGTGGCGATTGCGTGGCTGAGTTCGCATCCCGCAGGCATTATTCCGCTTGTGGGCAGCGCGAATCCCGACCACATCCGTGAAGCCGCGGGAGCCGCCGACTTAAAATTGGAACGCGAAGATTGGTTTAAACTCTGGACTGCTGCCTGGGGCCGCAAGGTGCCTTGAAAATTTAGGTGGAGTACTCGATGAGTGAAGAAACGGTCGCGCAGAATACCGCTGTTGGTGGGGGCAGTGTGCCTTCGGGCAGCGCCGGGCTCGAAGTTGCAGGCGAGCCCGGTGTTTACTGGTGCGCACGTCATAAAAACGTGAAAACGCGTCTGCGTTGCGGGCGCTGCGAAAAACCGATCTGCCCTAAATGCACAACCTATGGGCCGACCGGCGCGCGCTGCCGCGAGTGCGTCTCCTACAAGGGCAGCCACATGTATCAGGTGGCGCCGCAGCACTATGTCGCGGCGATTGTCACTTCGCTGGCGCTGGGTTTTGTTTCCAGTTACATTGCGGCATTCATTGGGCTGTTCGCTATCTTTTATGCACCGGTGGCCGGAACGTTCATCGGCAAAGCGGTTTCCGCCGTGGCCAAACACAAGCGTGGCACGCCTCTGGCGGTGATTGCAGCCGGTGGGTTGGTGCTGGGCGCGCTGCCACACATCATCAGTGGCGTTTTTCGTATGCTGGCGCTTTACCAGATGCTGGGCGACGAGGCGGTGGGACTTTCCGGTTATTGGCTTTCCGGCGGCAATCCGATTTTTCTGCTCATTTATCTGGCGCTGGCGATCCCCAGCGTGTGGTACTGGTTGAAGTAGCCTGCCACTTTTCTTTCAACGACGATGCTTTTTGCTGACATCTTCAGCCGGAGCATCGTCGTGGCGTTTATGGCGTGTCTTGAAAAAGCGTCCGAGTACTCGCTTGTCTTGAGCTGTCGATTTTCTCTCTATGTTTCCACTGCGCGCCGTTCACAAAACCGCCAAGCCGCCGTGGATCACGCGCCTCTTAGTGCTCGCCAATGTGCTGGCGTTTTGCTTTCAGGCGTTACCATGGGAGCGCGCCATGCTGGTGTATGAGATGGGCGTGAAGCCGCGCTGCTATTTTTCTCCGGGTTCGTGCGGCATCAGCGTGCCCGGCGAAACTCAACTGCTGTGGCAGCCGCTTTTCGTTTCGCTGTTTCTGCACGGAGGCCTGCTGCACCTGGGTTTCAACATGCTGTTTCTGTGGGTCTTCGGGCCGGGCCTGGAAGAGCGTCTGGGCAAATGGAAGTTTCTGATGTTCTACCTGGGTTGCGGCATCGTGGCCAGCCTGGCGCACATCATTACGCATCCGTTTTCGAATGCTCCGGCCATCGGGGCCAGCGGCGCCATTTCAGGAGTCCTCGGCGCATATCTCATTTTGCTGCCGCGCTCGTGGATTCTCACTTACTTCCCGCCGATTTTTCTTTTTCCCGTGCCGGCGCCGCTCTTTCTCGCGTTGTGGATTCTGTCGCAGGTGCTGAGTTTCTTCACCAACCTGCCGTGGGTTGGAAGCGGAGGCAGCAACATCGCCTGGACAGCGCACATCGGCGGTTTTCTTTTTGGCGCGCTGTGGGCGTGGTCGATCAAACCGTGGTGGAAGAAGAAAGCCGATGGCGCACGCTAGCTGTGAATTCACCGCAAAGGACGCAGAGGGTGCGAAGAGTGACAACATGCAAAGGAGCACGCAGGCCATTGCCACTCTAAAATGTTATGCCGCCTCGGCTGCTGCCATGCGCGCTTAGTGAGTACTCAATGTGCTGCTAGCGCATCACTGTCAACTCTCTTCGCGGCCTCTGCGTCCTTTGCGGTGAACTTCCCGTTGTGCAAGGTAATTCACCATTCGTCTTCTTCGCGTTGCTCGCCCGTGATGCGGAAGAATTCTTCGCGCTGGGCTTTGCCGACGTTGCCGGTGGGAACGGCCAAAATTTCGGCATCCACGGTGCGCACGCCGTATTGGATGCGCAGCGTATCGCCGGGGCGAACTTCATCGCTGGGTTTGGCGGCACGACCGTTGCGCAGAATTTTGTTGGCGTCGCACATGGCTTTAGCGATGGGCCGCCGCTTGACTAATCCGGTTTGCTTGAGAAAGAGATCGAGGCGCATAACGAGTACTCGCTGTTTGCAGTTTCAGTGCCTGTAGGAATGGTGCTGCGCACAGGCATGACTTAAGGGCCACTTCATAGCGCGCCGGGGCCGATTGTGAAATAATCAAGAACAAGAACCTCTGAGAACCGGACGTCTCGCAGTCTCCGCTTTGCCAACACAATTCCATGTACGCTTTCCCGCTACGGCCCTCTTCCCACCGCACGCGAACCCTGTTGCCGCTGGGCTTCGCAACCTTGCTTTGCGCGGGAAGTGCCTTCGCCCAAAATGCCGCTCCGTCGCAATCTCCATCCAACTCTCCGGCGCCAACAGTGGCAACGCCAACAGTGGCAACGCCAACGGCGTCAGCGCGAACGGCGTCAGCGCGAACGACACCAACGCCAGCGTCAGCGGCGGCGAGTTCAAACCGAAGTGCTTCCCAAGGTGCTTCCAGAAGTGCTTCCTTTGTTGCGGCGCCTTTGTTCGACCCGGCGACGATTTCTCTGCGCGTTTTGCCGAACGGCGTGCGCGGCATTGTGAAGCAAACGCACGGCACTGGTGTCGTGGCCGTGCAGGTGTGGGTGCGGGCCGGTAGCCGTTTTGAAACGGCGAATACGACCGGGGTTTCTCACCTCATCGAGCGGTCGGTGATGCGTTCGTCGCGCAACTATCCCGCGACTGAAAGCGGCGGCGGTGTCTCGGATGCCATTGAGGTGCTGGGCGGCGTTGCCACTTCGCAGACGACGCGCGACTCCACCAACTACGGTGCGACTGTTGCCGCCGGTTTTCTGCCGTCGGCCATGCGTATCCTGGGCGATGCGACGCTGTTTCCGCGTTTGAGCAGCATTGATGTCGAGGCCGCTAAAGCCGAAGTCGAATCGAACTTGCAGCGTCGCGGCGCCGATCCCATTTCTGCAATTTCCGACATGGCCTACTTTACGGCCTTTGCCCGGCACCCTTATCGTCAACCGGCAGGTGGCCTGACGCAAAACATTGCCGCACTTAACAGCACAAGCGTAAAGGCTTATTATGCGCAGCGTTACACCGGTGCCAACATCAGCGTGATCGTGGTCGGCGATGTCAATCCGGCAGCAGCGCACACGTTGATCGCCCGGTATTTTTCAGCGGCGTCTCCTACACGCTCGCAGCGACCCAACATCCCGACCGAAAACGCACCAACCGTCTTTCGCACGGCAACGCGGCGCGGCGGCGCGGCTCGCACTGCCGTTGCTCTGGCATTTCGCGCTCCCGGCATTGGTGCGCCTGGAGACGTGGTCGCCATGGACGTGTTGCAGGCCCATTGGAACGAAGGCCAGGACGCCGCTCTGCGCCGCGTGCTGCAAATGAACGCCCCGACAGAGGAAAGTCTCGAAGCAAACAGTGAAGCTGAGGCTGCCGCACCCGGCAATAACGGCACGTCTCCAAGCAATGGAGCCAATGCTGCCCCGGCTGCGCCAACGGAGCCGGCTACACCTTCAGCCTCTGCATCCGAACCGGTGGAGGCGCTGGCGCTGGGCTACGATGCAAGTTTTCTGACACAGCGCGACCCCAGTCTGTTTATTATCTCGCTGGTTGTGGAGCCGGATGCGCGCGCACGCGCCGTGAGTGCTTTGCTGGCTGAAGTGGGTCGCGTGCGCACGCAGGGCATCGACGCGGCTTCTCTGGCGCGCGCCAAAACAATGCTGGCGCGGCAGTATATTCAACAAAGCGAAACAGTTACCGGACAGGCCGGCGCGTTAGGTTTTTATGACATGATTTCCACTTACGAATTCGCTGTGACTTACCTTAATCGTGTGCAGCAGGTCACGGTTAACGACGTGAAGCGCGTCGCGCGCAACTATCTTTCGACAACCAACTACGTGCAGGTCGCGATTGAGCCGGCGCCGGTGCCTCGGGCACGCCCCTTCCCGCGCGATAACAACAATTCGGGAGGCATCACCGCATGAGCATGTCATCTTTGCGCAAATCACCCGGCCTGAAGCTGGCGCTGGCTGTTGTCACCCTGGGTGGGCTGCTTGCTCCAATTATGGCCCGCAACGCGAGCGCCCAAAACAAGGTGCCTCGTAGCAGTGCGCCGCGTGCCAACACTAGCACGGCGCGCAAAGTGCCAGCACAGCCGGCACCTGCCAAACCGGCACCTGCCAAACCGGCACCTGTTAAGAGAACGTCTTCTACGACTGCACCAAAGGCAACTCCCACCGCAAAAGCGAGTACTCAAAAAGCCAGTGCTGTGAAAGCAAGTACTCCGAAAGTCACCGTTCCAAAAGCAACAGCCCCAAAGGCAATGCCGAAGCCGGTCGCGACGGTACGGCCTGTCGCGACAACGACACCGCGCTTGAAATCATCTGCTCCACTTTATGGGCGCACTGTTTTGCCCGGCGGCGCCACTCTGGTGACTCGCCTCGACCGCAGCGCGCCGCGTGTTGCTATTTCTCTGCTGGTTCGCGCCGGTGCCGTTGATGAAACACCTGACGAGGCCGGTTGGCGCCGCCTGTTGACCGAGGCCATGCTGCGCGCTTCGCTGCCGGAGGGTGGGACGGGCGCCGTCACGGGGTTGCAGATGCAAAAGCTGGCCGAAGAAGCCGGTGGCCGCATTGGCGCGACGGTGAGCGACGACGTAATCGAGTTCTGGGCGACAGGCGACAGCCGCAATGCGAGTACTCTGCTCGATTTGCTGCTCTCTGTGGTGCAGCACCCCCGCCTTTCGGATGCCGATGTGCGTGCCGCGCGCAGTCGCACTGTGGAGCGCATCGCTGGGGAGCGCGATGATGTTGCCGTCATGGCCACTGCTGCGTTGCGCGGCCAACTCTACCGCGACACGCGCGGCGACTTGATCGCTTATGGATTGCCCAGCACGGGCACAACCGAATCGTTGGGCAACCTCAATCGCGAGCGGCTGCTCGAGCTTTACCGCCGCTATTTCGTGCCGTCGCGTTTCACGGTTGCCGGTGCCGGTGACGTGAATGTTACGGCTTTGCGGACACGACTCGAAAGATTGCCTGCTGTCGTTGAGACGCCGGTGCCGCCGCTTCAGCCTTCGCTGTTTGCCTTGCCTGCCAAAACTGACCCGGCGTTGATTGTGCGCCAGGTGCCGACGCGCGATGCCTGGGTTTTCATCAGCTACCGCGTTGCGCCTTCCACAAGCGCCGACGCACCCGCGTTGCGAGTACTCGCAGCGGCTCTGGGCGAAGAACCCAACGCCCGTTTGCAGCGGCGTGTGAGCGCTCAGAACAATCGTCTTGGGTTCGGCGGCGTGACTGGCCCCGGCGCCGTTGCGGCGGCTTCGATTACACCGCGCCGCTACGGTGGAGAACTGGTGATGTTTGCGCAGACCAGCGCCTCGAATGTGGATGCGGCCAAGGATGCACTGCTGGACGAAGTGCGCAAGCTGCGCGAAACGAGCCTTTCGGCCACCGAACTGCTGCGCGCCAAAAACTTTGCGCGTGGTAGTTGGGCCGTTGATCGCGAGGGGCTGCGTGAGCGCGCCTTTCAGGCCGGGTTGGCCGCTGCTGTCAATCCGGTTCCGGCACTGGCGCGGGGCACAGCTTCCATGGCTGTGGCCAACGATTGGGACTGGCCCGCTCAAATCGCCGCCGTTACAGCGGCTGATGTGCGGCGTGTGGCGCAGAAATATCTCAACGCTTATGCCGTCGCGCTCATCATGCCCGAAGACTAAATTGCATCAATGAAAAGTATTTCGTCTGATGCGGGCTGGGTTGTCAACGAAGCGCAACCCAATGGCGTGCAACTTTTCGCCAGCCTGCGCGAAATCTGGCAGTATCGCCCGCTGATCTTTGAACTGGTGCGGCGTGACCTGAAAGTGCGCTACAAGAACTCAATAGGCGGCATCGCCTGGAGTTTGTTCAATCCGTTGATGCAGGTGTTTGTCATCACCGTTGTGATGAAGTTCCTGCTGCCCCGCCCCGTCGAAAACTACTCAGCTTATGTGTTTGGTGCGATTTTTCTGTGGAGCCTGATTCAGGCGTCGCTGCTCGATGGCTGCGTTTCGGTTTTGCAAAACGCTCAACTGGTGCGCAAGATCTACTTCCCGCGCGCCATCCTGCCGCTGACGACGCTGCTCGGCAGCTTCTTCCACTTCGGCATTTCGTTCGTTTTTATCATCATTTACCTGTTCATTGTTCGTGCTTACCCCGAACACTGGAGTTGGAGATTTTTCCTTGTTGTGCCTGTCATCTTTTTCCTCATGGTGCTCTGCCTGGGAATTAGTTACTTTCTGGCTTATCTCAACGTTTTTTATGAAGACGTGCGCTTCATCCTCAGTGCTTTCATGGGACTTTTGTTCTATGCGCTGCCGATTCTTTATCCAGTTGAAAAGGTCGCTGAAAAAGGCTTGCTCGACCTCTATTTGCTAAACCCCATCGCAACGTTTCTGGTGATGTTCCAGCGTGCTTTGATGCCGCCGCCGGTTGTTCAGGATGCCTTTGGAAACCAGATCCCGTCGGTGGGAACTCCGTGGGGCCACTTTGCTATCGCCTGTCTGGTGAGTACTCTGACTCTGATTGCCGGGTTTGCCTTATTTGAAAAGAACAAGTGGCAAATCGGCGAGCGCCTTTAAGCTGCGGAGTAGGCGAGTACTCGCACTGAACTATGAACTCCATTGAAGTCGAAAACATGACCAAGGTGTTCAAGGTGTTGCATCGCCAGGGCACCATGAAATCGGAGATGCTGAACCTGCTGCGTTTTCGGCTGCCGCGCCGCGAAGAGTTTGTGGCTTTGCGCGACATTTCTTTCTCTGTGCCGCAGGGCCAAACAGTTGGTGTCATCGGGCGCAATGGGTCGGGCAAAAGCACGCTGCTGGCACTGTTGGCACGCATCTATCGCCCGACTGTGGGCCGTATTCGCGTGCGCGGGCGCATTGCCACATTGCTGGAACTGGGCGCAGGCTTCAATACGGAATTCACCGGCATTGAAAACGTTTTTCTCAACGGCGTGATTCTGGGTGTGCCGCGCGATGAACTGGAGCGCAGCCTGCCGGGCATTATCGAATTTGCCGAACTGGAAGAGTTCATTGATACGCCCGTCAAACACTACTCGTCGGGCATGATTACACGTCTTGGCTTCGCTGTCGCCGTACACGTTCGCCCCGATGTTTTGCTGGTAGACGAAGTGCTGGCCGTGGGCGATTACCGTTTTCAAGAAAAGTGTTACGCCAAAATTGAAGAGTTCAAAAAGCAAGGTGTGACGATTTTCTTTGTGTCGCACGACATGCGAGCCATCCAGCGTGTATCGGATCGAGTACTCTGGATCGATCAGCATGTTGTGCGTGCCGACGGCCCGGCACAGGAAGTCATTGCTCAATATAATGATTCGCAAGCTGTTTAAAAGCACGACCTGGAACGATGAGTCAAGGCTTTGCCTCTTTGCGCAGCACAACGATAAATTCAATACCGTTCTTCTGAAAGAGTTCGATGTCGAAGGGAAACGATAATTTGTTGCGGCAGTAAATCAAGAGTTCCAAGATTTCGGCCTGCGTCCAGACATGAAAATGAATGCTGTAATCCTGTTGTTGCAGTTCTGCGGCATAGGCTTCGATTTGTTGAAGTGTTTTGTTCTCTTGTGAAGCGGCTTCTTTGAAATGCGTGGCGCGCGACCACGCGGGGCCTTCCCTGTAATCGCGCACGAGATGTTCAAGAGAAGTGATGTCGCGGTCAACATCGAAGGTGTAACGCTTATCCGGCACGGCCATATACAAAATGCCGCCGGGTTTGAGTACTCGCAACCAATTTTCGATTGAAGCAATCGGGTTCTGGCAGTGCTCTATCATGTGATTGGCCACGACGAAATCTTGTGACGTTGCCGGCATGGAAGGTAGAAATTCTCCATCGTCCACGATGTCCACATCAACCAGCGCCACATCCTGGAGTTCTGGATACTGTTGCCTCAGTTGCGCGACCGTCATGCGGTCGAGATAACGCACGTGTGCCGAGCGAGGAACTTCGAGTGGAAAATGCAGGGCGCCGATCTCGATGCCGTTGCCATTCAGGTAGCGTGCGGCGACTTCTCGTCGCACAGGGTTGATGGAAACGAAACGCCTGTATAACGGGCGAATGGCATTCTTTATCGATTTGATGCAGGTGTTTATCATTTTAAGGCTGCTCTTGCTCTGCTTTGGCACTGTTATTGATCGCCGTCCAGTTTTCGTTGTCCACGGGGCCGGCGCAGCAGAATCTTGAAGAGTTCTTTGCTGCCGTGAATAACGATGCGTATCGGCGTTGGCCCGTAAAGCTCCCATTGAAAAATGCGATAGACCAGCAACGACTTCCACCCCAGGTATTGCTTGATAAGCGTTTCGCGGTCGCGTGTAAAAGCATTGTCAGCGTTATGTGCGCTGAAACCATCAGCTTCGTATTCGCTGATGATGCGATCGACATATATCTTGTGGATTCGCTCATCGCCAAAGCATTTAATGTTAAAAGCATGGTCTGCGAGTACTCGATATTGCAACTCGAATTTGCCGATGCTATGGAAGACTTCGCGCCCGTAAAAAATGGCCTGATGGCAGATGTTCAGCTTGGCGATTTTGCTCTTATCAAAGGGCGCGCCGTACACATGGCCGCCTTCCATGAGAGCGTTGCCGTAAAAAAATGCAAGTGTGTTCTGCGGCAGAAGCGGTGCGATCTCTTGCAAAATTCCGGGACGGAGTAAATCACCGGCTCCAAGAAATAGCAGAAACCGGCCGCTCGCCATGTCGATGCCTTTATTCATCGCATCGTAGATTCCCCGATCCTTTTCGGAAACCCAGCGCACCGCGTGTGTGGCTTGGTCTGCATAGCTCCTGATGACATCTACGGTTTCATCCGTTGATAAGCCATCGATAAGGATGTGTTCAAACAGGATATTATCTTGTTGTGTCAACGAATCAGCCGTGCGCTGAAGTTGCGCTGCGCAATTGAATGTCGGAGTAATGACGGAGAAGAGAGGCGCTTGACGTGGAGTATCTTTAACAGTAGGGTTCATTTTCTTCTCGATAAAGCACTGTTAACCGCACACGGCGCCGTAGGCGTCGATTGTCTGGGCCACAGTTTTACTCCACTTAAAGTTCTGCACATGCTCCTGCCCCTGTTTTATCAATTGCCGGCGCAGCCTGTCATCGCTGAGCATCGATAGCAGAATATCTGTGAGTTCCTGCACTGAGGTCGGGTCAAAAAGAACACCGGCATCACCCACAACTTCAGGGATGCTGGATGTATTTGCGGCAATAACCGGTGTGTGGCAGGCCATGGCCTCGAGCGGTGGAATACCAAAGCCTTCGTATAGCGAAGGATAAACGAAGGCCGCGCTGCAACGATAAAGCTTGGCCAGGTGTGTGTCGCTAACCAGCCCCATGTGTTGCACTTTGCCTATCAGCGATAAATCGTCCAACAAGTTTCCTTCCCGTGTATCCCAGGGAGCGCCCACCACCGCTAGCATTACGTCTTTGTGCATCGACGCAACGTGCGCGAACGCCTGTAACAAACGGTCGAAGTTCTTATACGCCATGCGGCTGCCGACATACAGGAAGTAGGGTTGTTGTGGAACAGTTTCTTCACCAAAGGACAACGTGAAATCAATATCTGCGGCCAGATGCGTGACTCGAATGCGATCTTCAATGCCGGGATGGAATCGCAGTAAATCTTGTTTTGTGTGGTGTGAAATGCAAAGTATGATTTGAGCTGCCTCAATCGCTTCACGCTTCTCCTGCGCCACGCGTCCCGTCGGGTCGAGTTGATCGGCAAATACTTCACTAATCATGTCCCACACGGTTAAGACAATGGGGCGACGCAGTTTGCGCATGGGCTGGCGCGTCAGCAACGAGTAGTAAGTTGGGTGTACAACATCAAACTGGTTGCGCGCCGCGACACTTCGGAAGTAGTAGTTGGCCACGCGATATGTCACGCGTTGAGGATAAAACAAATTAAAGGAGTGGGTGTGCAATTGTGGATGCGACGGATAGTTAACTTCACGAATTTGACACGTTGTTAAGTGAGGCTCAAATGTTTCCGGCAACCCGGCAATGATATTGGCGAAGTAGCGGTTAATGCCGCCCGAGGCTTGCACTCGATAAATCTGCCCGTCGTACAGGATGCGCATGTGTTGTATTTAAGATTGAGCCTGGACAATGTAAATAAGAGTATGGCATCAGTCTGCGCTCATAAAAGCTAGCAGTATGGTGCGACTGTCTGCCACACGGTGTTGCAGAAACGTTCCCATGTATAGTGCGTTTCAACCAGTCGACGATTTGTATCTGCTAGCTCGGTCAGTCGTTCCTGGGGAGCATGTTGCAGTTCTGTAAGAGCTTTCACGTTGAAGCTGATGTCGGTGGTGCTGAGTGGAATTATGGACGGCATCTGGTAGTAGCCGGATTGCGGCGTGCAGGCCACGGGAAGTCCCCACGCCATCGCTTCAAGAATTGTAGTGGGATTCGGGTCAGAAAGCGATGTATTGACAAAGAAATCGTATTGCTCCGTCAGGGTGCTCATCAGACTCGGTGTGAGTTGTGCATGTTCATAGAGACGCGGCACGTAAGACAGTTCGGCTCCCGGGCCAATCCATGCACAGCGATATTCCTTGAGTTCCTGCATCGTGGCGTTCAGAACATCCAGACCTTTTTCCGGTCGATTGCTGCCGATATTCAGGTAACCCCGCTTTCCCGGCGGGTTGAACTGCTGTTTGACGCGTGGGTAGTGTGTGGTATCGATTGCCATATCAACGCGTGTGATTTTGTGTTTGAAGGGTGCAAAGAACGAGTTATCAATGGTGTCATACCAGTACTCCGCCATGATGCCGAGAATGGCATCGGCGCGTTCCATCAGTGGAATTGTAAATTCGTTGATGCCGGAAGCAGCGTGATGTATGGGAAACATCAATATCTTTGCGCGACACTTGCGAGTACTCGTGAACGCCTTTTGTATCACCGTATCGCTGTCGGGGTGAGGATGACCCACTACAATGTCATCCGGACCGAAAGGAATTTCGCCGCGCTCCTGCCAATCGTATAAAAGCGTAGGGGCATGACGAGCCATGTGGCGATAAACGTTCCACGTGATGGAGCCGGGAGCTGAAAGCGGCGATTGCAGGGCGGGCATCCAGCCTTTGCGATACCATGTCGGCAGTGCGGGAAAGCGCGCGGAGAGTTTTTCATACGTGCGCCGAATGCGGCCCATTCCATAACCGGGACGCTGCAAAGGCACCGAGTACACAAAGTGAATAGTCATGCCGTTGTGCCAGGCCTTTGCGGCTCTGTTCCCTCGCTATTGGGAAACGTGGTGCGGTGGCAAACCGCCAACCCCAGCGAGTAAGGCGGATGCAGCACACGCTCAATTTCCCAATCTGATGATGAGATAAGGTGTGGTCTTAATCGTGCCGTTTTTTCGCTGTGCCAGTCGTGCGCCATCAAAATCGCACCTTTTTGAAGATAAGGTTCAAAGAGAGAAAACTCGCGCCACGTAAGTTCCGCGTTCTCCGCGCCATCCAGCAGCAAGGCGCCAATCGACTTTAGACTTGGCAGCAGCGCTGGATAAATTTCGCTGCTTGCCCCCAGGTGAAACTTGACGTGTGGCAGGAGGTGCGGAAGATAGCGTTTGTAGTTCCTTTGAGCCGAATCATGGAACTCAGGGATAACTTCTGTAGAGTGCAGAATGCCGGCGCCATTGTCGTGTAGTGCCTGGGCAATGAAGAGCGTGCTTCCCCCGCCAAGCCATGTGCCGCTTTCACAAACCACACGTGGACGATGCTTACGAATAGTGCGGTATAGCAAACGGCGCTCGGCATACCAGAGTTGTCCACGCACCTCTGGACATCCTTCATAAAACCATCGCAAGCGATAAGGAATCAAGCGCCGGATGCGACGCCACTTGCGCTGTCCTGAAGGAGATATGTTATCAAACGATGTCAAAAGCGAACTCAGGCGCATTCAATCTCCCGATTGTGCCTCAGCAAGTGAGGGGCTATACGTTGTTCTTGATGTATTTTAGGTCAGTCCAGTGGAGCACAACTAAAGCGACATCTGTTGTCGGCATTGTCAAAGTTCACACCTGTATTTTACGTCCAGGGTGCTCCTCAAAAGCATGTGGCGAACCAAGTCAGTAAACTGCCATAGTCACAACATTATACTTGAAGTTTAATATACGACATGTCCTCAGCGGTATTGCCTGACATCACCGTTTCCATTGCTTCCTACAACACGCGCGAGTTGCTGCGCTTGTGCCTGGCCGCTCTTGTGGCGCGTGAAGATGAAGGCGAAGCCAGCCTGCAAATCATCGTGGCGGACAACGGCTCGACCGATGGCAGCATCGAAATGGTGCGCGACGAATTTTCACGAGTACTCGCCTTGGAAACCGGCGGCAACCTGGGCTATGGCCGCGCCAACAACCTGGCCTTTGAACACGCGCAGGGCCGCTATTTCTTCGTGCTGAATTCCGACACCGAGGTGCAGCCGGGCGCGCTTAGCACGCAGCGCGACTTTCTGGATGCACATCCCGAAGCCGGTGCCACAGGTGGACGCCTGATTTATCCCGATGGCCGTCCGCAAACTTCCTATGGATGCGACCCCAGCTTCAAAGGCATCTTCAACGAGCAGGTTGGCATTGATAAATTGCGCTCGCGTTTGCGCCCGTCTACAAGTACTCAAAACGACGAAGCTGCAACTTCAAGCAACGAGTTGCAGGCCAACGAGTCGCAGGGCAACGAATCTTCGCGCGAAGTCGAGCAAATTTGCGGTGCCTGCCAGTTCGTGCGGCGCGAGGCTTACGCGCAAGTCGGCGGTTTCGATCCAGCCTACTTTATGTATCACGAAGATGTCGATCTCAACATTCGTTTACGGCGCGCCGGTTGGAAGTTGTTCTTTGTGCCGGACGCGCGCATCGTGCATCATCTGGGCGCCAGCAGTGAGCGTGACTGGCAGACGCGCGCACGTATGATTTCAGCGCTCAATAAAAGCCGATACTATTACTATTATCAACACGAAGGAAAAGGGCAGGGACAGGCGCTCAAAGCGATGTTCATCACCGGCGCTGCGCTGCGCCTCTTTAGTTGGAGTTTCATGGCGCTGTTGCCTTCCCGGCGAGGCGTTGCAGCGCGCGAGAAAGTCAAGTTGTTCCGTGAAGTGCTGCGCCAGACGAGTCGTATGTCGCCTCATAATCCGCGAGCGTAATTACGGCAGAGTTGCGAGTACTCGACAGCGAAGAAATGCAATGCGAAGTCGCATCTAATCCCGATGGCAAGCCGCTTCACAATTATCATTCCGGCCTATAATGGCGGCGAGTATTTCAAGGAATGCGTGCGATCGGTTCTCGCGCAAACGTTTAACGACTTCGAACTTGCCGTGCTCGACGATTGCAGCACTGATAAGAGCATCGACTGGCTGCGCCGGCAAAACGACGCACGCATTTGCATCTATTCATCGGAACAAAGATTGGGCATTGTCGGCAACTGGGCGCGTGCCGCCGGCATTCCTAAAGCGCCCTTCACGACTATTCTGGGGCAAGACGATTTACTGCATCCCAATTACCTTCAGGTAATGAATAAGTTGATCGAGCGCCATCCCGATGCCGGTCTGTATCACGCGCACTTTCGCTTCATTGATGAGAACGGCGGTTTTCTGCGCGCGTGCCGGCCTCTGCCCGAACAAGAAAGCGCCGCTGAGTATTTGACGGCGCTTTTTACCAACCAGCGCGATACTTATGGCACCGGCTATCTCTGGCGTTCACAAAAGTATGATGCGTTGGGTGGCATTCCACACTTTGAAAAGTTACTCTTTGCTGATGACGCCTTGTGGTTCTCGTTGATGAGCGGCTCTTACAAAGCGACGGCGCCGGAAGAATGCTTCTCGTGCCGCATTCACCTGGGCAGCACGAGCGGTTCGGCGACGTGGCAATCGTGGATGGCGGCGATGAACGAATACGTGCCGTTTCTCAAAAATTTAGCCGCGCGCGATGTGGAACTGTTACGCGCTCTTAGTGCGCATCGTGATGAGTATTTCCTATACTGGTGCCGCTCTTTGTATACGCTGGCTCTGGTGCAGGCAACGCGTGCGAACAAACGCATTGAGCCGCAAACCTTTGAAAAGATGGCCGCGCAGGTCGAGGCCCTTTTGCCGCATCTGGCAGAAGAATTCCGGCGCACATCGTCTCTGAAATCGTTTCGTGTGCGCGAAGCCATCAACAGAGTTGCGCCGCTGCGCTGGACATATAACGCTTATGTCGAGTTGCGCTATAGCCGCGCTGTGAAGCGCCTCTGGCCGGCGAGTACTCGTTAGCAGCCTGTGCCGACATCGTTTGAATTCAATATGCCACCTGAACCAACAACGAGCACTCGCCTGTCGCCGCGAACCCTGGTTATCAACGGCTTTCGCGCGGCGGCACGATTGGCTGAACACATTTTTGTGCCTGGTGCGAGCACACAGCAAACTATTGCACCGCAAAATATCCGGCGCATTTTGTGGGTGCGCCTCGACCACATCGGCGATGTGGTGATGAGCCTGCCCGCGTTGCACGCCTTGCGCGAGCGCTATCCCGAGGCGCAGATTGATGTGGTGGTGCGTCCCGGTTGCGCCGCGCTATTTTGCAACAACGCCGATGCAAGCCGAATTTTTACTTACGACACGCCGCGCTTTCCGCAAAAGAAAGGTTCGCGTGGTGCGGGCTTGTTTCGCACGCTGGCTTTAGTTCATCGCTTGCGCCGCCGCCAATATGATGTTGCTATCGACATGCGCGGGGACGACATCGCTCGGTTACTGGTTTTCTTCAGCGGCGTGCCGTTGCGTGTCGGGCCGGATCGCATTTTTTACGAGAGCGTTGGCGCGCCCAACTTTGCGTTTCTGATGACGCACTCGGTGCCGCTGCTCGACGAACCGCGCCATGCTGTCGAAAACAATTTAGACCTGTTGCGAGTACTCGATGTAGCGCCATCCTCAAGTCCCTTTCGCTTTGCGATTTGCCGCGCGCAGCAAAGACGTGTTGCCGAAAAGTTGCAGCACTTAAAAGTTGCCGAGAACTTTGCCACGATTCACGCCTGCTCCAACGACGCCCAGCGCAACTGGCAGCCGGAACATTTTGCTGCTGTCGCCGATTATCTGGTGGAAAGGCACCATCTGGATGTGGTGCTGACCGGCACCCATGCCGACGCTCTGTACAACCTGCACATCATCAGTTCAATGCTACACTCGGAACGCGCGCATGATGCCGCGGGCTGCTTTTTGTTGCGCGAATTGCCGGCGTTTTATGAGCGCGCCAGTCTGATGGTGACAGTCGATACCGGCCCGATGCACATCGCCGCCGCGATGCAAACACCGATCGTGGCGCTCTTTCTGCCGCGACTCGCGCCGCGCCATCATCCTTATGGACAAAGCGACGGCGTGGTAACGGGTTCCGAGTACTCACTCGACAGCGTGCACATCGAAGACGTGCTCGCAGCAGTCGAGCAAAAGCTGTAGAGCGAAACTTAACCCACGCGGTCCGGCTGGCTTGCTACGGTGACATCGAGGGTTTGGCGCTTGCCGTCGATCCACACGTCGAGCGTCATCTTGGTGCCGGGATCGGTGCTGGCGATCAGGCTGCGCAACTGGCGCGGCGAGTCGATGGGAGTATCATTGACCTTCAGCAGCACATTGCCGCCTTGCTGCGACCATGGCAAATCTGCTACCGGCCCTCGCGCCGCCACACCTGTCACGATGACGCCCTGCGCCTCGGGCAGGCCGATTTCCTTGGCGATGTCGGGTGTCATCGGCTCAGCCGCAATGCCCAGCCAGCCGCGTGTAACACGTCCACTCGCCACAATCTGCCCGCTGATGCGTTGCGCCAGTTTGGACGGAATCGCGAGGCCGATACCCTGGTTGCCGCCGCTGCGCGACAAAATCGCGGTGTTGATACCGACCAAACGTCCGTTGATGTCCACCAGGGCGCCGCCGCTGTTGCCGGGATTGATGCTGGCGTCGGTCTGAATAAAGTCTTCAATGACTGAAATGCCCAGGTCGCGCCTTTCCTTGGCGGAGATGATGCCCTGCGTCACTGTCGAAGCAAGACCGAACGGGCTGCCGATAGCGACCACGATGTCGCCCACTTGCGCCGCGTCCGAATCGGCCCATTGAACGGTTGGCAGCGGTTTGTCGGCATCTATTTTCAGCACGGCGATGTCGGAATAGGGGTCGGTGCCCAGCAGCTTGGCCTGAAAACGGCGCCTGTCGCTGAGATTGACCGTGATGGTGCTGGCGTTTTCGACCACATGATTATTGGTGATGATGATACCGCGCCCGTCTACGATAACGCCTGAACCGAGACTTTCCGCTTTCTGGTCGGGTTCGCGAAACGACTCGCCGAAGAAGTCGCGGAAGCGGCGTCCGGGAACGACCTGCTCGGTGTTGATGTTGACGACAGCGGGGGTGACGCGGCGCGCCAGCGAGGCGTAAGACGCGGAAAGTTGCTGCAAGTCCTCGGCATTGGTAATGGGCTGCGCCTGGGCCGAGGCGTCGATGGCGCCGTCCTGAGTACTCGAAGTGTTCGGATTGTTGCGCACGCAGGCGCCCGCCGTAAATCCAATCAAGACTGCGCCTGCCAGAGAAGCCATCCAGTTTCTGCGTTTCATCAGTCATCCTTCGTGTGTTCTGTTCATGGTGTGAAGCCGGCATTTTTGTCCGGTTTCATGTTGTGGCGACACTCATCACAAAGTCGCGCTGCTTGCGCAGAAGCGACAGCGATAGTATAAACGAGAGTTGCCGACGCGCCGCAAGCCGGTATTTGTTCTATTCATAACAGAAGCACACATCGAGTGGAGCCTGCCGGCGCACAAGGCGTCGCAAGCCGTGCGGAGACACATCAATTCCCAATCCTCAGGAGGAAGACGATGCCACATGAATTACCGCCGTTGCCTTACGATTACAACGCTCTCGAAGCAGCCATCGACGAAGAAACGATGCACCTGCACCACGACAAGCATCACGCCACGTATGTGAACAACCTCAACGCAGCGCTGGAAAAGTATCCCGAGTTGCAAAATTTGAGTATCGAGCAGCTTCTCAAAAACGCCGACAATGTGCCGGACGAAATTAAAACGGCAGTGCGCAACAACGGCGGCGGCCATGCCAATCACAGCATGTTCTGGGAGATCATGGGGCCAAACGGCGGCGGTCAGCCGACCGGCCCAATCGCCGACGCCATCACGCAGAGCTTTGGTGACTTCGAAACCTTTAAGAAGCAGTTCGCCGATGCGGGCGCCAAGCGCTTCGGCAGTGGTTGGGTGTGGCTGGTCAAGGGCGAAGGCGGCAAGCTCACCATCACGAGTACTCCCAATCAGGATACTCCTTTGATGGAAGGTCAATATCCCATCCTGGGCAACGACGTGTGGGAACACGCCTACTACCTGCGTTACAAGAACGTGCGCGCCGAGTACCTGAACTCGTGGTGGAATGTTGTCAACTGGGACGAAGTTAATAAGCGCTTGAGCCAGGCTGGTTAGCTTCCCCGTCGGCGAGGTTCAGTGCACATGGGCCACAATATTATGCTTTACGGCACATAATCTCAGCTTGGCACGGAAGTAGAACGAGAATCGGAAATTCATATTGAGGGCCGAGCGAGCGTTGTTGCTCGTTCGGCCTTCAGTTGTATCTGCAATCCTCTATTTCTTCTGTGGTGGTGCTATGAGCGAGAGAACCGTATCCGATGCAGGTGGTAGTGATGCGTCGAGCCAGGATGCAAGCCTTGACGGGGCGCATTTTCAGTGCTCCGAGAACGTGATGACAGGCCGGATGGGCACAGGCCCAACAGGCGGCATTGTCGACGATGATGTGCTGTATTCCGACCCGGTCGGCATACAAGATGGTGTTTCCCCGGTCAGGGCATCGTCGCCCATGCAACTCTTGAACAGGGCGCGCACCGCTGTTCTCGAATGGCAGGCGACGATGCAAGATCGCCTGGATGAAACGCAAACCCTGCTGGTGGCGACCGAGGCGCGCTTAGTGTCGGTGCAAAACCAGGTGCAGCAAAGAGAAAGCGCCCTCAATACTTTGCGCGGTGAAGTGGCCGCTCTGATGGCTGAACGCGATGCCATCATGTCCCAGCGCGACCTTCTCGCCTCTCAGCGCGATGGCATTGCCGCCGAACGCCAGCAAATCGCGCGCGACCGTGATGAGATCGCACAAGAGCGCAATGAGATTGCGCAAGAGCGCGACCACTGGCGCAACGATTGCCAGCGACATCTCGCGGTGTGCCGCAGTTTGCAAGATCAGTTGGCCGCCGTGGCGCATCGCAACACCAATCTCAACACGGAATTGATGGAGCTATACCGCGATCTGCGCGCTGAGGATTTGCCGTCGCTCATCCTGCGTATCGGTATGAAGTTGACCGGCGCGGAAAACGGCCTTTATGTCGATGGCAGCGGCCACACTACCATTGCCTCTCTTGGCATGGACAATCTGTCCGAGACGATCACCACGGAACTGCACTCGCTCACACAAGAAGCTGCGAAATTAGAAGAACCCGTAGTGCGCAACGAAAGTGACAGCCTGCCCGGCGGCAGTGATCTGGTCAATATGGCAGCGTTGCCGGTAGCAGTGCAGGGCGGCGTCAAAGGTGTGTTGCTGGTCGCCAACAAGCGCTCCGGGCCATTCACCGAAGAAGACACCGATTTGCTGTTGGCCATCGGCAGTCACGCCGGCATTGCGCTGGAGAACCACCGTTTGCACTGCCAGTTGACCGAATCTTATCTTTCCACCATTGCGGTTCTGGCCGATGCCATTGAAGCCAAAGATCCCTACACGCGCGGGCACTGCGAAAGCGTGGCCGGCATCGCCGTGCGCGTGGCGCAAAAGTTGGGCTGGCAGGACGATGCGCTCGAACACCTTCGCTACGCCGCGTTGCTGCACGACATCGGTAAAATCGGCATTCCCGACGGCATCTTGCTCAAGCCGGGGCGCTTGCTGCCCGAAGAGTATCAGGTTATTCAGCGCCACACCTCCATTGGCCGCGATCTGGTGAGCCGCGTGCCGTCGCTGGAACCAATCGCCGCCACAATTTTGCACCATCACGAGCGCATTGATGGCAGTGGCTACCCCGATGGCTTAAGCGGCGAAGATATTTCCCTGGCCTCGCGCATCATCAGCGTGGTGGATGCCTTCGATGCCATGACGACGCCGCGCCCCTATCGCGATCCAATAAGCCCGCAGGAGGCGCTTGAAGAATTGCGCCGCTGCACCGGAACGCAGTTCGATGAAAAAGTCGTCAATCTCATTGCCGTTGTTCTGGCGGAGCGCACCAAACCGAACGAGACTGTGGAACCTGTCGCCGACGCGTCGCTATAACGACGCGTCGCTGTAACGGCGCGTGGTTGTGAGTTAACCCAAGTTGCCACTGATGAGGTTGCCCGCCGCTGAAGCAGTGCCGCTGCTTCAGCGGTCTTGTTTTCAGCGCAGCCCACTCGTTCACGGGCGTGGCACTGTAGATAGTAACCCGGGGTATGAGTTATCATTTTAAGTCGTGACAAGCGATGAGTACTCAACAGCGGCCACAGACTGGCTTCAAGTGCGCGTGACGGTTGACTGCACTGATGCCGAACTGTGTGCGCAGACTTTGCTCGACAGTGGTTCAGCCGGCGCACAAATCGACGATACGCAAGTGCTGCTCGACGAAAGCGAAGACGCCACGCTGGCCGCCAAAAGCCACGCCTTGGTGACGGGATACTTGCCTTCCTCGCAGCACCACGCCGCTTACGAGGAGCAACTGCGTGATAATTTGCGCCGCCTCGGAATCGCGGCGCAAATCGACATATCGCCGCTGCCGCCGCAAGATTGGGAAGCAGGCTGGAAACAGAACTTTCCGCCATTACGCATCGGGCGTTTCCTCATCGCGCCACCGTGGGAGAGTGTTGAAGAAAGCGAAGCCATCGTGATTCGCCTCGACCCCGGCCTGGCGTTTGGCACCGGGCAGCATCCCACCACGCACATGTGCCTGGAACTGCTGGGCGAGCAGTTGGAAGAGCAGCCGAACATCCGAGTACTCGATGTGGGTTGCGGCAGCGGCATTCTCAGCATCGCGGCTAATAAACTGGGCGCCACGGTTTTCGCCAGCGATTTAGACCGTTTCTGCGTCGATGCCACACGCGATAACACGCGCGCCAACGATGCCGTGGCCCACATTGTGCAAGCCGCCGGATTATCGTGGACGACGCAGCCTTTCGACCTGGTGGTTGCCAATTTAATGAGTGCGCTGCTTATTTCTCTGGCGCCGCAGTTGGCCGGGGCGACACGCGACGGCGGAACTCTGGTTGTATCCGGCATTTCGGCGCCGCGTGCCGACGACGTGGAAGCCGCTTTGCAGGCCGCCGGTTTCGCGACGCTGCACAAGCGCGAACAAGACGGCGACCAGCGTGGCGATTACACTGAACGCTGGACCGCTTTTGTGATGAGAAAGACGGCTTGAGCGGTAGGCAGCGGCACGGCCAGAACCCGTAGTGCGAGACAGTTATTGTTAGTGGAGTTACTGCCGCTGCCTACTGCTCATGCCGACGGCCACTGTTCACTGCCTACTGAAATTATGGCCAGAGTCTATTTGCCACAGCACATTTTGGAGCCGGGATTGCGCGGTGAAGAGTTCGATCTCGATGCCGACACCGCCAAGAAGCTGACGCGCGTGCTGCGCCTGACGCCGGGCGAAATTTTTGTCGCTTTCGATGGCATGGGCGGCGAGTGGGATTGCGCGCTGACGGCTCTCACAACCGAATCAGGCGGTAAGGGCGCACGCGCCGCGATCCTCAACGAGCGCGCGACGGCTCCGGCGGGACGGCTGCACTTATCCGTTGCGCAGGCCATTCCCAAAGGCGAAAAGATGGAATGGGTGCTGCAAAAAGGCACCGAATTGGGCGTCGCCGAGTTTTGGCCGTTTCAGGCCGGGCGCAGCGTGCCAATTCTGGAGGACGAAGACCGTGCCGCATCCCGCGCCGACAGGTGGCGCAAAATTGTGCAGGGTGCGGCAGCACAGTGTGGCCGCGCCGATGTTCCGGTTGTGCACGCGGTGTGCGAATTCGCCACAGTGGTCGATTATGGCACCGGCAACGGCACGCGCTGCTTCATGTTGGATGAACTCAGCGAAGCCGATGCTCTGCGCGAAGCATTGCGCCGTGAGCCGCTGCAATGGGACGAAGATGAAAGTGTTCCGGCGCGTGTGATGATTATGGTGGGGCCCGAAGGCGGTTGGACGCAACGTGAACGAGAATGGGCCGAGCGCTACGGTGTGGAAGCGGTTGGATTGGGGCGTTTGGTGTTGCGCACCGAGACAGCAGCGTTGGTGGCGACGGCGGTTTTGCAGTGGGAAGCCGGAGAATTAGGTTAAAATTGCAGCCAGGTGCAGTGCAACGGAAGCAAAGCTGTGGTGTAATCGAATTGACAAGCGGCGGCACGCCACATAAAATTCAACGGTAAGCACCAACGAGTACTCAATAGACCTTGTCGTTTCGCAACCGTTACAACAAACAGGCACAAAAATTCAGCGTGACGTTTTGGAGGTTGGCAGTGAAGGAACTGAAGATCGAGCACGAAACAGGGGCGTCCGGCGGCAAAGACGTGCAAATTCTACGGCTGGAAGGCTACGTGGATGCGCATACGTTTACCGACTTCGAAGAGGAGTTGAACAAGCTTGTCGAGGGCGGCCACTATAATTTGCTGCTCGATCTGGAAAAGTTGACTTACATCAACTCGACCGGTCTGGGCCTGCTGATGGCAACCTTTCGTCAGGTGCGCCAGTACAACGGTGATTTAGTCATCGCCAAGATGAGCGACAAAATCACCAACATTTTTAATTTGCTGGGATTCTCGCGGCTTATCCACACCTATCCCACCGAAGAAGAAGCCTTGAGTAAATTCACCCAGGCTGAGGAGACGGCCTGAAAGCCGAAGAGATGGCCTGAACCGCCAGGCACCTGAGTACTTGCTTGTGAGTACTCGTTCCTTTTTTAGATCACGGCGCTCTAAATAGCGTGGAGTGGCCGGGTGCCGGATTTGCAAACGAACAAAGTTAAAGGCCACCAGGTCGAAAAGCGGTGCAACGCAAACTGGTGCAGTGCAAAACGGTGCAGTGCAAAAGCGGTTGCTGCCTGAGATGGTGTTGGCCACAACGGTAGTGTTGACATGCAGCGACACGCTGGTGTGTCACTCCTGAAGGCTCAACATTTCGGTAGCATAGCTTGTGTGCAGCAAGGCCTGTGTGCAGCGAGACCTGTGTGACGCATCTCAACATGGGCTTATGACAATGCTGCAAGTGGCGCAAACGTAGTGAAACGCTCGAACGCAATCGGTTCGAACGTGAACGTCGAAACGTGAACGTCGAACGTGAACGGTTCGAACTCGAAGAGTGCGGGAGCAAAAAGGTGGAATTGCAGAGCGGTGAAAGCGCGGCGGGGGGAGTGAACCCCGCACAGGGCCTCTCCAATGGCGGTGCAGGTGCGCCGGCTAACGGCACGCATCTGCTGCTGCCCGGCACGCCTGATTCGCTGCCGCGCATCCGCGAAGCCGTCGTCGCGCACGCCGAGCAGATGAATTTCGATTCAACTGATGTCGCCAAAATTGAAATGGCGGTCGGCGAAGCCTGTTCCAACATCATCGAGCACGCTTATCTCACGCAGCCGCTGCGCTACGAACTTGAAGTGCGTGTGCAGCCGTTTCCCAATCGTCTCGAAGTGACCATTCTCGATTATTCCACCATCAACTTCCCGGTTGATGAAATGCCCGGCGTGCCGCTCGACGACTACATCGAAGCGCAGCGCCGTCGCGGGCTTGGGTTGTACATCATCCGCAACTTTGTCGATCATGTGGAGCATCGCTTCATTTGCGGACAGGGCAACGAACTTAAGCTGATCAAATACCTGGCTTGAGTACTCACCGAAACAACGGCTCTGCCGGCTTGAATTTCTCACGCGGTCTTCGTGCCTATCTCGACGCCACGCGCCGGTATTCGACGTTGCGCTTCATCGTCGAATTCACTCTTATCGCGTTTCCACTCAAGATTTTGTTCATCTTGCCGTGGATTGCCCTCGGCGGCAAGTTGGGCTCGACCACCGGAGCCGTTTACAAAGGCGACGCGGTCCAGTTCTTACTGCTGGCCTGCGTCGCCGCGCCCCTGCTGGAAACCTTTGTCGGACAGTGGATTCCCATTCGCCTGACCTGGTTCTTTTCCCATCGCTGGCCGGTTTTGCTGCTGGCTTCGGCCACGGTATTCGCAGCGGAGCATCTTCATGTTGGCTTCAGTGGCTTTCTCTATACCTTCCCTGTCGCGTTTCTTCTGTCGTGGAGTTTCCTGGTGCATCGCGAGTACTCGCGATGGCGCGCCTACTGGGTCACAGCCGCCATTCACAGCCTGCACAACTTGATAACCGCCGCTGTTTTTCTACTGCTCCACGCTGCACCTAAGGTGTCGTGAGTTTGATGTGCGTCGAAGGAGAAACTATTTGACTGCGAGGGTTATATGGCTTTACCACCAAATGTGCAAGCTGCTATTGATGAAATACGAACCGTTATCAATTCAGGGAAAACGTTTCTAAATGGTGCGTTCATAGATGAGCAGGCGTTCTTTATTGCCACCTCTAGATTGAAGAAGATTCTGCCAAATGAGCTGAGAATCTTGGCCAGGGTAGAAAAAGACATGAAGCGCACTCTTGATTGCCTGACTCAGATAGATAATCTGGAAATACTTGCAGAAACCGGTAAAGCACACGTCTTCGGCAAAGTCTGGATTAACCAACAAGTCTGTTTGCAGCAACTTGAGGCTTTGAAGGCCGCCCTCATTCGAGATCTCAGGCAGGCTGAAGAGTGGGTGGCTTCCCACCCATCACGCGCAGAATCTGAAGTGCAAGCGGCGCAGACCGAAGCCGAACGCATTATTGAAGACGCAAAACGAGAAGCGGCGCGTATTCTGGGAGAAGCAAAGCGCAACCGTGAAAACCCGTGGAGCAGTTGACATCGGCATCATGGCTCGTCACTGCGGTTCTTTGATAAAGCTGGCTTGCATGAAGTGCCTGTCAAAGGCGTAAGCGGTATTGATGTCGTTGGCCAGTTCGAGCGCCAGCAAATAACCTGTGTCTACGAAAACGGCGCTCATGAATGATTTAAGTAGGCGTCGTGATTAACGGAGGCGTCGTTTACTTCAACCGTAACAGGCTGGGTGCCAAGCTCAAAATCGGATCTTGCGGGCGAATCGGAGTAATCACAATAACATTGCGCTCTTTATGAATCTCGACTTCCTCCACATTCTCTAAAAACGATTTGGGGATGAGCAATCCCTGCTCGGTGACTTTGGTTGTCATCTTGACCTCCTGACAGCGACATGAAAGTTGAGTACAGCGCAGCATCTTCATGTCGCATAATAATCATGTATTGACATCGGCTGCGCGGCACAATATAATGTCTTTGACAATTTAGTAAAGACCGCGAAGAGGAGTAGTAAGCGGGACGAGCGTTCGAGAGAGTCAGTCGATGTGCTGTGAGACTGATAACGCAATCGCCGCCGAAGTCGCCTCGGAGTCGTCAGGGTGAAGATGCGAAAAGTGTTTCGAGTACTCGCATTGTGTAACTTTGGCCGGGTGCGCCCGTTACTGCGTGAATGAAGAGCTTTCCTGGAAGGATGAAGGCAGAAGGATAAAGGATGAGGGCCGTATGCCGCATCTTTTTCATCCGTCAGATTTCATCCCTCATCCTTGGAAGGAACGTGGGTGGTACCACGAGAGCGAACTGAATTTTAGCTCCCGTCCCGCGAAGCTTGCGCTAGACTGTTTCTTTGCGCGAGCCGAGCAGGGCGGGAGTTTTTTGTTTTTGTGTAGTTGTTGGCTGCAGGGCAGCAGGAGGAAGTATGAACGGAGCAGAGGCACTTTTAGAAAGTTTGAAGCGCGAAGGCGTGGACGTGCTGTTCGGCATTTCGGGCGGCGCCATTTTGCCGATTTACGACGCGCTGGGCAAACAGAAAGACATCTGGAGCATTCTGACGCGCCACGAGCAGGGCGCAGGTCACATGGCCGAAGGCTACGCGCGCGCCACGGGCAAAGTCGGTTGCTGTATCGGCACATCCGGGCCGGGCGCGACCAACCTCGTCACGGCCATCACCGATGCGTATATGGATTCGACGCCGGTTGTGTTTTTGTCGGGTCAGGTTGCGTCGCCCAACATCGGCAAGGACGCCTTCCAGGAGTGCGACACCTTTGGCATCACCATGCCGATTGTGAAGCATTCCTACATGGTCAAGCGCGCGTCCGACATTCCGCGCATCGTCAAAGAAGCGTTTCACATCGCGGGCACAGGTCGTCCCGGCCCGGTTCTCATCGACATTCCCAAAGACATGGGCGAAGGCGAGATCGGCGAATTCTTCTACCCCGAAGAAGTGAAACTGCGCGGCTACAACCCGGAAATGCCGGCTGCCGACGAACAAATCAAAGCTGCCGCCGCGCTCATCGCCGCAGCCAAACAGCCGGTGCTCTATGTGGGCAACGGCGTCAACCAGGCGAACGCTGCCGACGACCTGCTGCAGTTGGCTGAAAAGATCGGCGCACCAGTGACCACAACTCTGCTCGGTCGCGGCGCCTTTCCCGGCGGACATGCTCTTGCGCTTGATATGCTGGGCATGCACGGCACGGCTTATGCGAACTGGGCGGTTCATAATTCCGACTTGCTGATTGCGCTCGGCGCGCGCTTCGATGACCGCGTGACTGGCAACCCGAAGAAGTTCGCACCCGACGCTAAAGTGATTCACGTCGATATCGACCCTGCCGAGTTGGGCAAAATCCGTTTCGCACAGGTGCCGATTCTGGGTGATGTAAAAACTGTTATCAAGCAGTTGACGCAAGCCGTGGCACCCAAGAAGAACCCGCAGTGGCTGGCGCAGATCGATCAGTGGAAAAAAGACGCACCGCTTACTTATCAGAAAGATGGCAAGCTGAAGCCGCAGTTCGTCATTTCCGAAATGGAAAAGGCCACCAAGGGCGAAGCGATTGTCACCACCGACGTGGGCCAGCACCAGATGTGGGCCGCACAGTATTACAATCCGCGCAAGACGCGCTCGTTTATTACGTCCGGCGGATTGGGCACCATGGGCTACGGCTATCCGGCGGCGATTGGCGCCAAGGTCGGTTGCATCGACCGCGACGTGTGGTGCATCACCGGCGACGGCTCGTTCCAGATGAACATTCAGGAACTGGCGACCGGCGTGCTGTATGACATTCCCGTCAAGATTGCCGTACTCAACAATTCATCGCTGGGCATGGTGCGCCAGTGGCAGAAGATGTTCTACGAGCGTCGCTGGAGCGGCATCGACTTGTCTAAGTGTCCCGACTTTGCCAAAGTTGCCGAAGCTTATTCCGCAACTGGTGTCACCGTAACCGAAGCCGACGAAGTGGCCGATGCGATTCGCGAAGCGCAGAAGAACCCCGGCACAGTAGTCTTGAACTTCATGACCGACGCCGAAGAAGACGTATTTCCGATGATTCCGGGCGGCAAGACGATTCACGACATGGTTTTGGATTCGAGCCACAAAGCAGTGGCCGTGCCCGGTGTCGGCAACGGCTTGAACGAAGCGCTGGAAACAGCAACTGCCGGTGGCTACACCAGCGAGTGGAACGACGACCTGGAGTCGGGCAAGATCAAGGCATAATATGCAAGCAGTCAAATTGGTTCTATGCGGCGTATTTGCACTTTTTACTTTGAGTCGGTTGGCGCTGTTGTTTATGGGCACGTCACAACTGCCGAACGGCGCCTCACCGGGCAACGGTTCGGGAGGAAGCGGACAGTTGATTCTTAACCTTTTGCTCATTATCGTGCTGGGCGCCGTAACGGTCTGGCTGTGGAAAAGCGCCATGACGCGGCAACCCCCTCGTTCATGAATCAACCTGCCCCCGATAGCGGAATCCAGAGGAAAAAATGAGAGACACAAACATACAAAATGGAGCAGCGAGCACCGTCACCAGCAATGTGCCGGCGCAGGCAGAAGGCTTGCTGATGGAAAACGGCGTGCCGACAATCGTGTCGAGCGGCATCTCCGACGGCCAGCCGGGCGTGAACGTGATGAGCGGCAACGAAACGCTGCACACAATTTCTGTCCTGGTGGAAAATCAGCCCGGCGTCTTAGCGCGTGTGTCGCATGTGTTTGCGCGGCGCGGTTACAACATCGAAAGCCTGGCCGTCTCGCGCACCGAAGACCCGACAGTCTCGCGCATGACGATTGTCGTGGCGGGCAACGATGAACTGTTCAACCAGATGGGCAAGCAGATGCTCAAGCTGATTGATGTCATCAAGGTCATCGACCACACGCGCGACAACCTGGTCGAGCGCGAACTGGCGCTCATCAAGGTTCGCACCGATCCGAGTACTCGTGGCGAGATCATGCAAATCGCCGATGTCTTCCGCGCTAACCTGGTCGACATCAGCAACGATACGGTGATGATTGAAGTCACGGGCAAGCAAAGTAAAGTTGACGCCATTCAGCGCATGCTCGAAAAGTTCGAGATTCTGGAGCTTGTTCGCACTGGTCGCATTGTCCTCGTGCGCGGCCCGAAACAGACGTAATTAACAGGGATGGACAGGATAAACAGGATGGCTGATTCCGCTATCAAATGGAATCGTGTGCCAGGGAACGAAGAGTTCTCTTGCTGCTTTCTCATCCTGTTCATCCTGTCCATCCCTGTTCAATAAAGATGAGCGTTCTTGAGTTTAAAGAAGCCACGATTACTTTCGGCGGATTGATGGCGGTGTCGCCGCTATCGTTTGCCATTCCTCGTGGGCAACTGGCGGCGATCATCGGCCCCAACGGCGCCGGCAAGACAACGGTTTTTAATCTGATTACGGGCGTTTATGCGCCCACGGCGGGTGAGATTTTGTTCGAGGATGAGCGCATCGCGTCCGCCGGAAAATCTCTCGCGCCGCATAAGCTAGCGCATAAAGGCATCGCGCGCACGTTTCAGAACATCCGCTTGTTCGGTGACATGTCGGTGGAAGACAACGTGCGTTGTGCCTTTGCCGGTCGCGCCGGTTACGGATTAATGGCAACTCTGCTGCGCAGTGGGAAACAGGCGCAGCAAGAAAGCTGGATTGCTGAAGAAACCGCGAAGCTGTTGAAGCTGTTCGATCTGAGTACTCGGGCGCAGTTGTCGGCGCGCAATCTGCCTTATGGCGATCAGCGACGATTGGAAATTGCGCGTGCTTTAGCGACGCGGCCAAAGCTGTTATTATTAGATGAACCGACTTCGGGCATGAACCCAACTGAAACCGAAGCGGTAACGAAACTAATCCGTTTCGTGCGCGATGAGTTCGATATTTCGGTTTTGCTGATTGAACATCACATGAGTCTGGTGATGGGCATTTGCGAGCGGGTGATTGTGCTGGACGGCGGAGTTCTTATCGCCGACGATGTGCCGCAGGCGGTGCAGAACAATCCGCACGTCATTGCAGCGTATCTGGGCGAACCCGACCCGGAAGTCGATGAAGCCATCGAGCATCATCATTCTATTACGCCGTGAAATGAATGGGGATGAATGGGATGGCTCGATTTGAGTTTGGGTTTTTGATGCTTGAGTTGTGGTCTTCTCGATGCGCGAATCACACTTGAAGTCGAAGCGTGCAGCCTATCCTGTTTATCCTGTCCATCCCTGTTAAATAAAAATGCACGTTGAGTTTCTCGGAACAGCCGGTTATCATCCCAGCGAAACACGCCATACCAGTTGCGTGTTTCTGCCCGATGCCGCGCCCGATTGCGCCTTCGTGCTGGATGCCGGAACCGGTTTCTTTCGTCTTGTGGGCCGCCCGTTACCGGCACAACTGCACATATTCCTGACGCACGCGCATCTCGATCACGTTGTGGGCCTCACGTTCCTGCTCGACGTTTTGCTCGGGCAGCAGTGCAAAGTCACGGTTTACGGCATGGAGCAGACGCTGCAAACCGTGAAAAACGATCTCTTTGATTCACCGTTGTTTCCGCTGCCCTTTACGCATGAATTGTGTCCGGTGCGCAGCGAAGATTGTTTTGAAGTCAACGGCGTGCGCGTCTCGACGTTTCCCCTGACGCATCCCGGCGGTTCGCTGGCTTATCGCTTCGGCTGGAGCCTCGGCCCGCCCGCCGCACGACAGCAAAAATCGCTGGCTTATATCACGGATACGGTTGGCGACGGTCGTTATATCGATTTTATTCGCGATGTCGATCTGCTGATTCACGAGCGCAACTTTTCCGATGATCTCCATGAGGTCGCAGTCGCATCGGGGCATTGCACTTCTGAGGCGGTAATGCGTGTTATGCAGGAATCGCACGCGCGTAAAATTGCGCTGACACATTTCAATCCGCGCCCGCACACCGACCCCGCCGATGAAGACTCGCTGCACGCACTTCCCAACGCCGTTTACGCCAACGACGGGCTGTCGCTCGATTTTTAGTAAATTAGTGATGGAGTTCTGCGTACTCATCACGATGAAAACGGCGATTTATCCCGGCACATTCGACCCGGTCACCAGCGGGCATCTCGATATTCTGCGCGAAGCGGCCAATCTCTTCGACCGTGTGACGGTTGCGGTTGGCGTCAACCCCGGCAAGGTGCCGCTGTTTTCGCTCGACGAGCGCCTCGAAATGCTGCGCGCCGCTGTAGCCAACGAAGGCTGGAGCAACGTGGAAGCGGCGGCTTTCGGCGGCCTGACGGTCGATTTTGCCCGCGAGCGCGGCGCCCAATACATCGTGCGCGGCCTGCGCGCCGTCACCGATTTTGAGGCCGAGTTCTCGCTTGTGTTGGGCAACGAACAGCTTGATTCTTCTATAAAAACCATATTCGTTATGCCAAGCCAGAATCACATCTATCTCAGTTCAAGCATCGTGCGCCAGGCCGCAGAGTTCGGCGGACGCGTCATTCCCGGCAGCGTGCCGCGCGTTGTCGAAAGCAAAATCAAAGAGCGGTTTGGGATTTAGTTCCGAGTACTCGTAGTGCCAGTCAACCATGCTTCGCATTCATAATCTCAATGTTCATTACGGCGTAATTCACGCGCTGCACGACTTGTCGCTGGAAGTCGCTAAAGGCGAAATCGTGACGCTGATCGGCTCGAATGGCGCCGGCAAATCGACGACGCTGCTGGCGCTCTCGGGTTTGTTGCAGCCTTCGGGCGGAACACTGGAATTCGACGGCAAAGATTTGCGCACAGTTCCGGCACACATTCGCGTTTCGTCCGGTTTGGTGCAGGTGCCCGAGGGACGGCGCGTTTTCGCTACGCTGTCGGTTGCGGAGAACCTTGCGCTGGGCGCTTACACCCGGCGCGATAAAGCGGCTGTGCCCGGCGACTTGGAAGAGGTGTACACCTTGTTTCCACGCTTGCGCGAGCGCCAGTCTCAAGCGGCAGGCACGCTGTCGGGTGGCGAACAGCAGATGCTCGCTGTAGGCCGCGCGCTGATGAGCCGTCCGCGCTTGCTTCTATTGGATGAGCCAAGCCTCGGCCTGGCGCCACTGTTGGTGAAAGAGATTTTTAACGTCATCAAGCGCATTCGCGAGCGCGGTGTGACTGTGCTGCTGGTGGAACAGAACGCACATATGTCGCTGGCAATTTCCGACCGTGCCTATGTGCTGGAAACAGGTCGCGTCGTGATGAGCGGACAGGCCAATGAGCTGGCGCGCGACCCGCGCATCAAAGCCGCTTATTTAGGTGCCTGATTTGTGGGCGTATGACTTAACGGGAGAGCAGGAAACCATGCCGGAGCCACTTTATTATGACGCCGAGAGCACTGAGGCTTTGAAGCGTGGTGTGTGGAAGGTGCTGGGCGCATTGCCCATCTATATCATCGTGCCGCTGGGCTTGTTCTTGCTGCGCGCCACGATGCGAGGTCGTGATATTTTTCCAGATGACAAAATGCTGCGTCAGTTAATGCGCGCCGCGATTGTTGTGCTGCCCATAATCGCCGGTGTTCTCATGTTTTACAAGCCGATGCGCTATCGGGTCGGGCCTGGCGAGGTGGTGCTGCGTCGCAAGACATACGTGGCCTCGCTACCACGCGGTTGGTGGATGATGGGCGCGATGTGGTCTCCATTGCTGTTTGCCCTGGTTGTGCTTGTAGTTTGCGCCGTAGAATCTGCTGGAGGCGGCGATGCAACAATGCCCTTGACGCCTTCTCAGGCGCTGTTCACTTTCATCGTAACGTTGTTGCTGTCGGTATTCTACGGCGCAATGTTCTGGACGGAAAGCGAACTTCGCTCTTCGGACGAAGGCTTGCGGTTAGGCACAAATCATTTCATTGAGTGGAGCAATATTGAACGTGTCGTGGAGTCGCCTGCGGAATTCCAGGTGTTTCACTGTGTCAGCCCAAACTTGCCGGCGACATATGTGACCAAAAACGACAGGCAGATTGAGGATTACTTTCGCTCCATGCTGACGCGCCTTGGCGTCAATGTGGTGTCGGCGAGTACTCAGACAGCTTCGTCGCAATTGCAGTCTCTGACTATGATGCTGGGCATTATTTGCTTCGGGCTGGCTGCCGCCGCTGTTGCACTATGGCGAATTACGGCGTGGGACGCGCGCTGGATGATCATCGGGCTTGCTGCCATCAGCATCGCCTTGCAGACCTGGGTAGAGGGTAAGCGGGGAATAACACGCATGACCAAGATTGTGCCGCCGGTTAACAAAGCGTCATTTCAAAACTCGTAACCCAATAAATGTTGGAACATAATGAACATTCAAATTGCCGATTACATCGTTGGAGAGAATCAACCGCTGCTGCTCATTGCCGGGCCATGCGTCATCGAAAGCGAAGAACTGTGCCGCGAAGTGGCCGGTGCGTTGTGCGAGTACTCGCGCGAACGCAAGATCAACTTCGTGTTCAAAGCCAGCTTCGATAAGGCCAATCGCACCTCGATTCACTCCTATCGCGGGCCGGGGCTGGAAAATGGCCTGCGCATTTTAGAGCGCATCAAGAATGAGTACTCCATTCCCGTGCTGACCGACGTTCACGAAACGGAGCAGTGCGAAGCCGCAGCGCAGGTGTGCGATGTGCTGCAAATCCCGGCTTTTCTCTGTCGCCAGACCGACTTGCTGGTGGCTTCCGCGTGTGCAGCCATTAAATATGGACGAGCGGTCAATGTGAAGAAAGGTCAGTTCCTTGCTCCTGAAGATATGAAGAACGTCGTGAACAAGATGCGTGAAGCGGGTTGCGAGAACGTGCTTCTCACCGAGCGCGGTACGACCTTTGGCTACAACAACCTGGTCGTTGATTTTCGTGGCCTGGAAATCATGCGTGAGTTTGCGCCGGTGTGCTTTGATGCGACGCACAGTGTTCAGAAGCCGGGCGGAGCGGGCGATAAAAGCGGTGGAGATCGTCGTTTCGTGCCGTTGTTAACGCGTGCTGCGCTGGCCGTGGGCGTCGATGCGCTTTTTGTCGAAACGCATCCTGAGCCGGAGCAGGCCAAAAGCGATGGCCCGAACATGGTGCCGCTGCAACAGATTCCCGCCTTGCTCGATGCTGCTCTGGCCATCCGGCAGGCTACAAAGTAAAGCGGCTGTTAAATCACCTTTGTTCGGTTGCACAATGCGGCCTGGCAAGTACTCAGATTTGGAGCGGAATTAAAGGAAACTTTTACAGTGACTTATTAGTCCCAGTAGCGTGGGTGAGACTAAACACCCCGGTATTTTGGGTTATAATGTCGCACGACGAATAACAGTTGCTGCCTTTTCATGGAACCACATATCCACAACGAACCCTCTGTTCAAGCTTCTTCTGACGGCACACTCGCGCTCAACAATGCGGTCGAGGGCCGTGGGCACCATACCGCACCGGCATCATCGTTGTCGTCTGACCAAACTGCTTCGGGCTCACGTTGGCTGCGCACGGCTGCCTTTTCTTTGCTGGCGTTGGGTGTTGTCGCGGCAGGCGCAAGTTATGGCGCCTATTCGATGTGGCTCAACAGCGGTCGCATTGCGCCGGGTGTCATCGTACAGGGCGAGCACCTCGGCGGCCTGACAGCACAAGACGCGCGCCGCCGTCTCACCGAGCGCTTCGACCGCCTTTTTATCGAGGTGAAAACGCCGCAACGCTCGTTTAAGATGAGTGTGAAAGAGCTTGGTGGACAGCCGCAGATTCAGGAGGCGGTGAAAAACGCTTACTGGTTTGGCCGCTCGCAAGGCGTGGTGCATAATGTGTGGAATGTGATGTCGGCACGTCAAAACGAAAAGCGCCTTACTCTGCCGGTGCGATGGAACAAAGACCGCTTGCGCCAGAAGATGTGGACCGTTGCCAGGCTCTATAATCAGGAGCCGCAGGACGCCACGCTGCAAGTGACCGAAATTGGTGCCGATGTCATCGAAGGGCGCAGCGGTCGCAAGCTCAATGTAGGTGAGACGCTGCTGCAACTGCAAAAGAAATACTATGCCGGTCTGCCAGCGGTGGAGGCCACAGTGCGCGCGGTAAAGCCGCGCATCACGGCAGCGAATCTGGCTGGAACCGACATTCAACTGGGCGAGTACCGAACCCGCTTCAACGCCGGCGAGTGGGGGCGCACACGCAATATTTACGTTGCGGCTGCATCCATCGACGGTCAGGTGTTAATGCCTGGCGAAACGTTTTCTTTCAACCAATCGACCGGCGAGCGCACCTGGGACAAAGGCTACCGCATGGCGCACATTTTCGAGCGCAAGCCGGGAAAAACCGAAGCCGAAGTCGTGGATGGCCTGGCCGGGGGCGTTTGCCAAGTATCGAGTACTCTGTATAACGCGGTGCGCAAAAGCAAAGATAAAGTGGGTCGCGGCCTACGCATTGTGGAGCGCAATTACCACTCGTTGCCCGTGACCTATGTGCCGCCCGGCTTCGATGCGACCGTCGCGTGGCCCATCAAAGACTTTCGCTTCCGCAACTCGCTGGGGCATCCCGTCTACCTGCGCGCGGTTGTCAATGGCAGCCGCTTGAATGTCAGCATATGGGGCCGCGTCCCCGATAGTGCGCAAGTGGCGACCGTTCCCGCCTCCGACACCGATTCTCAATCGCAGAACTCTTAACCTTCTGCCAGGTGCCTTGCAAATAAAGAAAACGACATGTGGGAAGTAAGTCCACATGTCGTTTATTCGTGTAAACAGCCTTACAGGGTATTTTGAAAGGGGTAGTATAACTTTCGTTTTAGAGCCTCTTGTACCCAGCCCGAAACATGAAGGTGGTCGACTTGATGGTCGACCACCTTCATGGAGCCGTTGCTCAGTTGTTTGTGGCGTGAGGTAGGCTAGTTTCTGGTTAGCTTAACCTGACGACAGCCATAGTCTTTCAAATTTCTGAAAGTCATATGCCTCTGTCGGGATTGAACTGCCATCGCATGGATTATGTGTGGGGTGACGCCTAAGTAGAGAATCATTCCTCCTGTCTCCTGCCACTTCCCAGAACCACCTTGCGTGTCTCTCAAGTACTCGCCCTCATGAAGATAAACAACGCGCCGGTAGACACTGGTTCCCTGCGGGTGAATTTCATTCCAAGTTAGAGTCACCTGTTTCAACGGCGTTAGAATGCTTGCCTTCTTTTGAATCTCTGCGTCCAGCCTCTGTATGGCTACAACATCTATCGGGCTCCGGTGCGTCTTTACGGCAACCCCTGATATTCCCAGATCCACTTGGACGTGCTCGTAACGGGAATTACGCAACCTGAGCGCGTACACACTGATTAAAATCAATGCACCTGCGAAGATAGCAGTGGGTAGAAGCCGTCGGCGGCCCTTCATAGGTGCCAGCATGTTGAGTTACTCCTAACAGATGTGCAGTAATGTTTCTTGTTTCGGGACAAGATGCCACTCGCTGTCCCAAATCACTTTTATAGAGTGGAACCGCATCCAAGTGATATATATGACTCTGTCATCAAAAGAGCGGGGTGCCGATGGACGTATGGCTTATGAAACACTCTGTTACGCTGTCGTGCGAGTACTCAAATTGCCATCGGCACCGACATGGAGGGCGAAACCGCCGCTCTTCTGCGCTCGGCGTTCTGGCGCACGTTCTCAATTTTCTCTTCTGTGACGGCTTTTTCGAAAGAACGGAAACCGGCCAGTTTGAAGCCGTGCTTTTTGGCGATGTCGCCGATGCGCTGCACTTGCTCTACGGTGAGGTCGCGGCCCAGCGTGAACGGCTCGTAAGTGCCTTCGAGCGCCATCAGCATGGTTTCGCTCATGCAAGCATAGGCAGTTTTGTCGGGGAAGCCGAAGTTGAAATTAAAGTTCACCGGCCCCGGAACCGCGATCACGCCGCCTTCAATTACTAAGACATCGTTGCGCTCGTCCACCACTCGTTTGCTGACATCGCGCGGGCGTGCCACGTCGCAGATGATGGCGCCGATTTTCAGGTCTTCGGGGAAAATCAGCTCTTTGCCCGCCGCCGAAACGGCCAGCACCAGATCGGCTTCGCGCAACGCTTCTTTCACATTCGTAGCGATGCTGACGGTCGCGCGCCGCGCCGCCTGAGTACTCACTTCGACGCGCAACGCTTCGAGTTTTTGCTGGTCGCGTCCCACGAGATCAATAGCAGCGACTTGCGGAGCCAGCATCTTGGCGCACACCGCACCGATGGAACCCGTCGCGCCAATAATCGCAACGCGCGACTGTGCAATATCGACGTTCATCAGTTCGGCGGCGTGGAGCAATCCTTCGACCGCCGTATAAACCGTGTAGGAGTTGCCGCTGGTGACATTGATAACGCCCTTCAAGCGCTCTGCGACCGAGATGCCGGCATCGCCCACAACCGAGGTGAACGCACCCAGCCCGACGACCCTGGCACCGTATTGCGCGCCCATTTTACCGGCGGCAGCAATTTTGTCATACACGAATTCGGTGGGCAGACTCTGGAACTGGCGCGGTGAAAGCGGACAGCCGATGAGCCAGCCTTCGGCCTCGGCGCCGGTTTGCGAACGCACGCCCGTGATGTGGCTCATCAGCTTGGGCGACATACGTTTCATAAGCCCCTCGACCATGCCGACCGAGGCGAAACGTAACGGCGGATACTTCTTGGCCGCATCACGCTTTACATCAAGCGGGTGAATGATGAATGCAAATTTTTCCATGTTCTTAATTTAGATTAACCACAGAGGACGCGGAGGGCGCAGAGGAAGAAAGGGTTGGTGTAATGCATACATATGCATCAAGCGTTCTCCCAAGAATCTCTGCGCCCTCTGCGGTTAGTGGTTCAAGCTTACAACGCGTGGCTGCCAGTCCAATTGCTGCAACAGGTTCAGGTATTGCGCCGAAGTGCGCGCGCCCACAGCGGCAAACACACCTTCCATGACGTTCGTGCCGAAGCTGCGTCCCCCGAATTCCGGCGTCGTGGTAATGAGTTGCCTTGCGCCGCGCTCGCTCAGCAACGCGATGTCGCCGGCTGTGACCGTGTTGGTCAGAATAGTTTTGCCGTCCAGCCGCGCGGGCAAAAAACGGCGGATTAACAAAAAGTCTCCGGCAATGATTTCGGCACGCTCGTAAAACCGGCTGTGCTTGCGAGTACTCGTGATGGCGTCTTGCTTCTCGCCGGTGGGATACAGCATTTTGAACGGAAGTTTGGTGGCGACCGGCAGAATCAATGCGCCCAAACGGCGCACTGTGCTCAAGCGGCGCATGGCAAAGGGCAGACCGAGAATGAACATAAAGTCGCCAAAGACAACCTGCGCGCCCTCTTTGACCAGGGCTTCGGCCATGCCGAAACGATCGACTGCCGAAACCAACAGCACGTTTTTGCCGCGAAAATCGACTTGCCCGCTGGATTGCAGGCGATGCACCGTTTCGCGTTCCAGTGTGTCTTTGAGGCCGCTGCCATCGACGACGGGCGTTGTTTTGGCGGCGGCGGCTAAACGGGCCGCATCGGGCATGAGATAGCGCCGCTGTCCGGCAACAACATACAAATCGATGCCGCCTAGGCCAATGGCCGCGACTTTGCCGTCGAGTTCGGCGATGAGCGTGCGGGCTCGCTTCATGTCGCCATCGGTGCCTAAACGTTCAAGGCTGAAATCGCGGCCCAGCAAAGTGGCCTGCGCGGCATGATTGCGCGACGAGGAACCCAGCGACACGGAAACGACACGCAACGGCGACACGCCTTCAGACGATGCACTCTCAGGCGACATGTCTTGCGGCGATACGCGCGGCGTTGAGTCGAGTGGCGCTGAGCCGAGTGGCGAATCGATAGATGATGCCGATGCAGGGGAAACGGGCACATCGCAAATTATATAGCACGCGTTGAGTACTCGCACTGCTGCTCCGGACATCAAAATGTCGGGTTCGCAAAGGTGCATATCGCTGTTGTCGCAAGGAGTGTTTGAGAATCGCTTTCTATGTGGATGCCATTATCTGTTAAAATGAAAATTGCTTCCGATGAGATTGGCTGGTCGTTGACCCCAGGTTCATTGTTTAACGACACCTGTCGGCGCACTGTTGCGGCCAGGGGGCACTGCTGAACATGCTGAAGTTCTGGATGCCGGCGTTGCCCGTAAAGGAGCAATTGAAGTAGACAATTGCGTCCAGGGCGGGGCGTGCGCTCCTGGATATTGCGCCGAGGTGCCTCTTGCCAGTACTGCCCGGAGAAGCAACACCCGCGCCTGCAACGAGTGCAATGCCATTCAACGCGTACTCGTCAACGCGTACTCGTCCGATGAGCCTTTCATGAAAACGCAAGCGAAAACGTCGGGAGAAATGCCCGTGGACGCTGCACCCGCGGCAAATGGCTCCGCAACTCCCACCGAGAGGCAGGCCAACGGGAGCGAAACGCGAAACAGCCGCCGTGGGCGCTCCTGGCATCACCGCGCGCCACGCCTCAGCACGCTTGCTGCGCGCAACGCGCTCAATGCCGTCCGAGAAGTTCCCTTGCCCCAGGTCTCGCGCAACGCCGTCGAGCCGCCGCCCGAAATCGAAACCGATACGCAAGACATCGAACTGATCGTCGCGATTTTTCGCACTCTGGTGCTGCTGGTCGCGTTGCTGGCACCGCGCCTTTTCTACCCCACGGCAAGCTACAACATACAGATGATCTGGCTGGCGGCTATTGCCGGCATTTACAACGTCGCGGTGGGCTTTGCCTATCTTGCGCCGTCACCGTTCGGGATGCGGCGGCATTTCATCGTGGCGATGGACATGCTGCTTATCACGTTGTGGATTCAACTTTCCGATCAGTGGGAGTTGTTTCCGCTGTACTACGTGGTGGTCGTGGTGGCCGCGATGTGGTTTCGCGTTTTCGGCGGCGTGGTGGCGGCGCTGTTTTGCAACTTCTTCTTCCTGCTGTTGTGGGCGCGCGCGGCGGGTAGTCCCGGCGGGCAGCCGCTGGCTTTTTCCACGACCTTTGCCCTTAACGTGGCGTTGCTGTTGCTGATCGCGTGTTTGGTAGGCAGCGTGGCCGAAGCGCAGGAACGTGAACGCACACGCCGCCTTGAAGGCCAGATGCTGGTGGCGAACTATCAGCGCGAGATCGACCTGGCGACGCAGATGCAGCCGTTGCTCGTGCCGTCGCAGTGGGTCTCGACCGGCGATGGCAACAGCCCCATCACGACACTGCGCTTCGCCTACAATGAGCCGGGCGCAAGCGGTGACTCGCAAGGAGATGGGGCGCAGGGCAGTGGAACGAGTACTCAGAATATAGCGTTGAGCGATAACCCACCAGCGCCTAACGCCCTGGCGCCCAACGCCCTGGCGCCTAACGCGCCTGCGCCTAACGTGTCTGGGGAGAATGGCCTGCGCAACCAGCTTTCTGATGGCCACCAGTCGCACGGAAAAACGCCAACGGAAGACTTCCTTGCCTTGCCGGGCGCGCCTGACAGGTTGCTGAGCGATGAAGTACTCAACCGCGAATTGGAAGACAGTGAACTCGTCGATGTGCGCCCACTGCCGCCGATGCTCGACCGCACTCTGCAAATGGGCGCCGCGATGCGACCGGCGCGCTCTTTCGGTGGCGGCGACTACTTTGACATCATTCCGCTAAGCGGCGGGCGCACCGCGCTTTGCATCGCCGATGTATCAGGCAAAAGCGTGCGTGCCCAGGCGCGTTTGCCGCTGCTCAAATACTCGCTGCGCGCGCTCGCGCCGCTTTACAAAGAGCCGGACGCCCTCGTGAAACGTCTCAACGAAACGCTGGCGCCCGACCTGCAATCGGAGTTGTTTATCGGTCTGTGTTATGTGGTGCTCGACCCGCGTCGCGGGCAGTTGACGTGGTGCAACGCGGGACATATCGCGCCGCTCCTCATTTCGAGCCGGGCGCAAAACACCAAACAAGGCGACTCTTCGGCTCCTGAGATCACTCTGCTGGAAACCAATGGCCCAGCGCTGGGGCCGTTCCCCGAGATCGGCTACAGCGAAGAAAAGTTGCCGTGGCGCCCCGGCGACCGCCTGCTGATGTTCACCGATGGCCTGTCGGACGCTCTCTCTTACGGCGGCAGCGAAGACGGCGAGGAACAGATCCGTCTCACTTCGCTGGCCATCAACCCCGAGTACTGGAGCGAGCCTGATTCCATTGCGCAGCGTTTCGTGAACCTGGCCTCAGCAGCGCTGGAATACACTGATTCGCGCCTGCTCAACCTGGCACCGCTGCGCCGCTCCATCGATGCAGGCAGTGGCGCCACCTCGGGACGCCGCGATGACATTACCGTCGTCGCCGCGTGCTACTCCGAGGCGTCGCAGGCGTAACGGCTGCCGGCCATGAAAATGTTGGCCGCGCAAAGACATAAAAACACAAAAGACCTGTTGCATAAGTCTTGGCGACGGCTGTTTTTCCCAACCTCGCCCGTGAGCAAGCGGGCTTGCTGAAGCGAATCAGCCCCCTTCCTCACGGGCGAGGTTGCACAGAAGCGCAATTAGGCAACAGGTCTAAAGATAAAAGGCAGGGTTCTCAATTTCAGACGTTCCTCCCTTTGCACCTTCTGGGACTCTTTGCGGCTACTTCTTGTCGCGCGCACTATTGTACCGCCCGCAATGTGCAGCGCTGCTATACTTTTCTCGACAACAATAACCATGGACACTGCCCTTCACTCGGAACACTGAAACCTGTTCCGAGTTGGAGCGTAGGGAAAGTGTTCTGAATCCATAGCCGCTTTAGGAGTACTCGTGGCCGCCCGAAAGTCTGCTCAAACGCCTACCGTGACAACACGTAAACCCGCCGCACCAAAAACGAAAAAAGCCGCCAGTGGCGTAACGACCAACCCGGCCAACAATGGCGCGACGAGTAACGGCACGACCGCGAGCGATGCTGCTGTAAACGGTGCGTCAGTAAGCGCCGCCGTAAACGGCACGGTCGTAAACGGCACTGTTCCGGCTGCCGATGGCCTGGCCAAAGCAACCAAGCCGGCTAAAGTCACGCGCCGCAGCAAAGGCAAGGTCGAGCCAAAGCCGCTGTGCGCCGAGGTTTCGCCGCCGGCTCCCGGCGACATCACGCCCGATAAATACATCATTGTGAAAGGCGCGCGCCAGCATAACCTGAAGAACATTGACATCACGCTGCCGCGCGATAAGATGGTGGTTATTACCGGCCTGTCGGGTAGTGGAAAATCCAGTCTCGCGTTCGACACCATCTACGCCGAAGGGCAGCGCCGCTATGTGGAAAGCCTTTCGGCCTACGCGCGTCAGTTCCTGGGCCAGATGGACAAGCCGGATGTCGATTTCATCGAAGGGCTAAGCCCCGCTGTTTCCATCGACCAGAAAACGGCCAGCCGCAATCCACGCTCCACGGTTGCGACCGTTACCGAAATCTATGACTACTTGCGATTGTTGTTCGCGCGTGTCGGCGAGCCGCATTGCCCGCAGTGCGGACGGCCTATTGTGCGCCAGTCGGTCGACCAGATTGTTGACCGCATCATGAATCTGGGCGAGGGCGCGCGCCTGCACATCCTGGCGCCCCTTGTGCGCGGTCGCAAAGGCGAATACCGCAAGATCTTCGAAGACGCGCGCAAGAAGGGCTTCGCCCGCGTGCGCGTCAACGGCACGATTTATTCGCTGGATGAAGCCGAGGACATTCGCCTCGAACGCTACGAAAAGCACGACATCGAAATTGTGGTGGATCGCGCCGTGGTGCGCGATGACGCGCAGATGCGCATCGCCGACAGTGTGCAAACCGCGCTGAAGATGGGCGAAGGCATTGTGATGGTGGAAGTGGTAACAAGGGATGAGGGGAAAGGGACGAGGGATCAGAAGAACCCTGCGGATGAAAACTCATCACCTATCACTCATGACTCATTACTGACCTTCAGCGAGCACTTCGCCTGCGCGCACTGCGACCTCTCATTTGAAGAAATCGAGCCGCGCACTTTCTCCTTCAACTCGCCGTATGGCGCCTGCCCCGAATGCTCCGGTTTGGGAACGCACCAGGAGTTTGATGCGCAGCTTGTGGTGCCCGATGAACGGTTGAGCCTGGATGAAGGCGCCGTCGCGCCGTGGAAGAAAAGCGGCAGCAACTACAAAAAAGCGATGCTTCGTTCGCTGGCCGATACTTTCGGTTTTCGCATGAACCAGCCGTGGAGCGAACTGACCGACGATCAGCGCGACATCGTGCTCAACGGCTCGCGCGGGCAGAAGATTCACGTCAGTTACGTCAACATGCACGGGCGTCGTCGCGCTTACCACACGCCGTGGGAAGGCGTGCTGGCCAGTCTGCAAAATGAGTACACCGAATACAGCGACGCCTGGCGCGAAGAGTTGCAAAAGTGGATGAGCGATCATCCGTGTCCGGTGTGCAAAGGCGCGCGCTTGAAGCCGTTCCCAATGGCCGTGACCGTGGCCGAGAAAAGCATCTCCACCGTGACGCACATGAGCGTCGGCGAAGCGGCGGAGTTTTTCACCGCGTTGCGCGGCGGTGCCTACAACGAAACCACGGCAAGCGAAGCGCGAGTACTCGAAAAGGTGGAAAACATCGCCACAGGAGGCGCCGCGCACACCGACCTTGGCAACGGCACCAACGGCTCATCGGCCAATGGTTCAAAAGGCCAGGCGGCTATGCAGTTGAACGAGCGCGAGACGATCATCGCGCGCCCGATTCTAAAAGAGATTCAGGAGCGTCTGCAATTTCTGGTGGACGTTGGCCTTGATTACCTCACGCTCGACCGCAGCGCCAATACGCTGGCCGGCGGCGAAGCGCAGCGCATTCGATTGGCGACGCAAATCGGCAGCGGTCTGGTCGGCGTGCTGTATGTGCTGGACGAACCCTCGATTGGCTTGCACCAACGCGACAACGAAAAGCTGCTCAATACCCTTGTGCGCCTGCGCGATTTGGGCAACACGGTCATTGTCGTGGAGCACGATGAAGATACGATTCGCGCCGCCGACCATGTAGTGGACATCGGCCCGAAGGCGGGTGAGCACGGCGGCCGCGTCGTGGCGCAGGGCACGCTGGCCGACATCATGGCGTGCGAAGAATCGGCGACGGGCCGCTTTCTTAGCGGCACCGATGTTATTCCGATGCGGCGCACGCGACGCCAGCCGACGGGACACCTCTCCATCAGAAACGCGCGCGAGCACAACCTCAAAGGAATTGATGTGCAAATTCCGCTCGGTTGCTTTGTCTGCGTGACGGGCGTTTCCGGTTCGGGCAAGAGTACTCTGGTGGAGGACATTCTCTATCAGCGTCTGGCGCATGAAGTTTCCAAGCAGGCCACCATCTGGGGCAAGCACGATGGCATTGAAGGCATCGAGCAGATCGATAAAATTATCAACATCGACCAGTCGCCCATTGGCCGCACGCCGCGCTCCAACCCCGCCACTTATACGGGCGCGTTCACGCCGTTGCGAGAACTGTTCCAGGCGACGCGCGAATCGAAAGCGCGCGGTTACGGGCCGGGCCGTTTTAGTTTCAACGTGAAAGGCGGGCGCTGCGAAAACTGTCAGGGCGACGGCATCATTAAAATTGAGATGCACTTTTTGCCCGATGTTTACGTGCCGTGCGAAGTGTGTCACGGCAAGCGCTACAACCGCGAAACGCTGGAAGTGAAATACAAGGGCCACAGCATCAGCGACGTGCTCGACATGACCGTCGAAGAAGCGCTGCAAACTTTTGAAAACATCCCCAGCATCGCGCGCAAGATGAGCACGATTTGCGATGTCGGCCTGGGTTACATTCGTTTGGGCCAGCCGGCGACAACTCTTTCGGGCGGCGAAGCGCAGCGCGTGAAACTGGCCACGGAACTGTCGCGGCGCGGCACCGGGCACACGATGTATATTCTCGATGAGCCGAGTGTGGGCCTGCACATGGCGGACGTGAAAGTGCTGATCGAAGTGCTGCAACGCCTGACCGATCAGGGCAACACAGTACTCGTCATCGAGCACAACCTCGACCTCATCGCGTGCGCCGATTACCTCATTGATCTTGGCCCTGAGGGCGGGCGCGGCGGCGGCACACTCATCGCAGAGGGCACGCCCGAACAGGTAATGAAAGTGAAAAACAGCTACACTGGCCAGTTCCTCAAAATGCACTTCGAGCGGCACGGCAAGTAGGTTGCGCAGGCTGGCCTGGAGCCGGGGAAGAAAATAAGACGCTGGATCGGCCTTCTCGGATAGCATCAGGAGTGATCATTATCTCCGTTCAGGGGGCTTCTCATTTCAGCCCACTGCTGCCGTAACGGGCTACCTCATGGGCAACAACTTGGGTTACATAAGAAGAACTGGTGAAACCGTATGGTGACAGATGTTCTCACTCGTAATAATGTGCGCGTCATTGGGCGCGGCACGCAGCCTCTTCTCTTCGCGCACGGCTTTGGTTGCGACCAGAATATGTGGCGCTTTTTAACGCCAGCTTTTGAAGAGGATTACCGCGTCATCTTGTTTGATTATGTTGGTTCGGGGCGCTCGGATTTGGGCGCTTTCGACCGCGAACGCTATGGCGATCTGCAAGGCTATGCGCAGGATGTGCTCGAAATCTGCGACGCTTTGCAATTGGAGCGCGTCGTCTTCGTCGGGCATTCGGTCAGTTGCATGATTGGACTATTGGCTTCCATCCGCCAGCCGCAGCTTTTCGAGCGTCTGGTTCTTATCGGCCCCTCGCCCTGCTATGTCAATCACCCTCCCGATTACATGGGCGGTTTCGAGTACTCGGACATTGAAGAGTTGCTCGGAATGATGGAAGCGAACTACATCGGTTGGGCCAGTTTCTTTGCGCCCGCCGTGATGCAAAATGCCGCGCAACCCGAACTCACCGAGGAATTGGAAGGCAGCTTTTGTTCGACCGACCCGAAGACTGCGCTGCACTTCGCCAAAACCACCTTCTTTGCCGATAACCGCGGCGATCTTCCCCAGGGCCGTGTGCCTTCGCTGATCATGCAGTGCGCCGAAGACATCATCGCTCCGCTGGCCGTGGGTCAATATGTGCATCGACATTTGCCCCACAGCACCTTTCATCTCCTGAACGCAACGGGCCATTGTCCGCACATGAGCCATCCCGAAGAAACCATCGATGTTATCCGGCAGTATCTGCGCACCGCTGCCACAGGTTAAACTGCGGGCGTTACGGTGAACATCGCGCGGGAAGCCGACATTGCGGGAAGAATTGTGCCATGAATGAACTGTTGAACACCGCGCCCTGCGGTTTTCTTTCCTGCAACGACGACGGCACGATTTTGGTGGTCAACACCACGCTGGCCGATTGGTTGGGCTACGCGCCCGAGGAACTGACGGGCCGTTCGGTCGAAGCGATTCTTTCCGTTGGCGGTCGCATTTTTTATCAGACTCATATTTCCCCTCTGTTGAAATTACATGGCCGCGCCGAGGAAATCTACTTTTCGTTAAAGGCCAAGAACGGCGCAGCAGTCGCCGTGCTGACCAATGCGGTGCGCCATGAGCACGCAGGCGCTTTCACCCACGACTACGTTTTCCTGCCGATGAGCCAGCGCCGTCTGTATGAAGACGAGCTGTTGCAGGCGAAAAAGATAGCCGAAGAAGCCAGCCAGGCCAAAGTGCGCTTCATGTCGATGATCTCGCACGAACTGCGCACGCCAATGAACGCCATTCTGGGTTTTGCGCAACTGCTGAAGATGGACAACAAGCTGGAGCCGCTGCAAGTCGAAAGCATCGATTACATTCTGGGCGCCGGAAAGCACCTGCTGGAACTCATCAACGAAGTGCTCGATATTGCGCGCATCGAAGCCGGACAGTTGAACCTGACGCTCACACCGATGTTGGCCGTCGATGCCATGTCCGAAGCCTTCGAGATGGCGCAGCCTTTAGCGGTGCAGGCCGGCATCGAACTCAAAATGCAGCCCGGCCCCCATGATGAACGTTACGTGCAAGCCGACCGGCGCCGGATGCGTCAGGTTTTGCTGAACCTGTTGGCCAACGCCATCAAATACAATCGTCCCGGCGGCAGCGTAACGCTGGGCTGTGAGCGCGTCATCCATGAAAACAACACGCAGTGCAACGAGCGCCTGCGCTTTGTGGTGAGCGACACCGGATTGGGCATTGCGCCCGATAGCCTGGACAAGATCTTCGAGCCGTTCGAGCGCGTGGGCAAAGAAGGCGGCGCCATTGAAGGAACAGGGCTGGGTCTTGCGGTGTGCAAGCGTTTGGTTGAAGCAATGGACGGTCACATCGGCGTGCACAGCATCGAAGGCGAAGGCAGCCGCTTCTGGGTCGAGTTGCCTGTCGCGCCGCATGGGGATGAACCCGATGCGGAACGAGTACTCGATGAAGCCGCGCCCGCCACTGGCGAAGCGCACGGAGCGACAACGCATTTGCTGTATGTTGAAGACAACGCCTCCAACATCACGCTGATGCAGCACATCCTCACGCATCGCCCCGCTGTGCATTTAACGACGGCCCATAGCGGCGCGGCGGGATTGGAAATGGCGCAAGACAACCGCCCCGACCTGATTCTGCTCGACGTGCAACTGCCCGACATAACGGGAAGCGAGGTGCTCGACCGCCTGCGTAGCGACCAGCGCACGCACGACATTCCTGTCGTCATGTTATCCGCCGATGCGACTCCGGCTCAAATCACGCGCCTTCTGGAGCAAGGCGCACACGACTACCTGACCAAACCCATCGAGGTGGAAAAGTTCCTGCGCGTGCTGGACGCCTTGCTCGAAGAGCAAACCGCTTGATGAAAATTGAACCACAGAGGACACTGGGGTTTGGAAGGTGGAAGAAGAATTGAACATCAATATGCCGGTATTTCTTTTCTCGTCTGCGGTTCAGATATTTCTGTAGAACAATTTAACTATCGAAGTGGAAGTTGATACACTTTTGTAGGTAAAGCGAGGTGTTGAACATGGCCAAAGATGATCTGATTATTTCTTCTCCTGAGATTCTGGGCGGCACTCCTGTGTTTGCAGGCACTCGTGTTCCGGTGCAGAATCTACTGGATTATCTCAAAGCCGGGGACAACATCAACGAGTTTCTGGATGATTTTCCCTCTGTGTCGCGTGAGCAAACCGTTCAGGTGTTAGAACTGGCCAAGGAGGCTTTGTTCACCCATGCCACTGCGTGTGCTGCTTGATGAGTGCCTCTCTAGAAAGCTCAAGCAGTACTTCACCGTTGATCACGTCTCCACTGTTCAAGAGAATGGCTGGCTACGAGTACTCACGCCACAGGAGTTCTTGAGGAAAATCAGATAATAATCGGAGTGGAGGGCTATTTCAGTATGGACATTCCCCCTTATCTAAAGACCGAAATACAAGAAGGTAAAGCTGTGTTGTTTTTCGGCTGTGGAGCATCATTAAGTGCACAAGACTCAAAAGGCAATCGGCCTCCCAACGCAAAGAAACTCGGTGAACTATTATCAAATAAGTTCCTCGGAGGCCTTCACACGGATTTTCCATTAAGCACAATCGCAGAACTAGCTATTAGTGAGTGCGGCGACATTGTCAAAGTTCAAGAATACATACGAGAGATCTTTCAGAACTTTGAACCAACTCCCTCTCACAAGATGCTGTGCTCTTTTCGATGGTGGGGTCTAGCAACCACTAACTATGACCGCTTGATAGAAAGAGCCTATGAGATGGATCACCGCAAAATTCAAGAGGTGGTGCCACTCATTGACCAATCTGATCGGGTAGATGAAAAGTTACGTTCTCCCAAAGCGCTTCCACTAGTGAAACTGCATGGATGTATTTCCAGAACTACTAATCCAGACTGGCCGTTAATTCTCACAACAGATCAGTACATAAGAGCCCGGATCGGGAGAGAGCGGATATTTAGACATTTCACGGATTGGGCTATCGAGCGCACTGTCGTATTTGTTGGCCACAGTGTCATGGACAGTGATATCAGAATGATTCTACATGAACTATCCAGCCTGACGTCAAGTAGATCTCGTTACTATATAGTTGCCCCTACCCCCGATCCGATGTTCTCGCGTATGTATGAGAACATGAAGATAACATTGCTGTCTGGCACGTTCGACGAATTCATATCCTCTATCAATACAGCAGTTCCATCTTCCATCAGAGGACTGCCGATCACCACAAGTCAGCCGGAATTCCCCATAACAGAACGTTTCACAAGTCGTGATGCAGTCATAACAAATCATTGCAAGCAATTTTTAGAAACTGATGTCGAGTATGTCCGAAGCGCTAAGAACAGGGACTTGGTAGCAAGTACAGATTTTTATAAAGGCATGAACCCAGGCTGGTCGGGTGTTGAACAGAATCTTGATGTTCGCAGGAACCTAACAGACACAATTTTGGTGGATAGTTTTCTTATAGAAGAAAGTAAGCATCTAGACCGCATAGAACTTGTTCTCATTAAAGCTCATGCTGGTGCCGGAAAAACAGTCCTGATGCGGCGATTAGCATGGGATGCAGCACATGAATACAATCTTCTCTGTTTGTATGTAAATCCTCATGGGGTCATAAACTCAGCTGCCCTCAAGGAGTTGGTCGAGCTTTGCAACGAGCGTATATATCTATTCGTAGATGATGCAGCTGATAGGGTTAGAGAGCTTATATCTCTAGTCAGAAATATAGGCCCTGAGGGCAAGAAAATAACTGTAATACTTGCCGAAAGAATCAATGAGTGGAATTTCTCTTGCGAGGCACTGGCGCCTTTCGTTACTTCTGAAAATGAATTAGCTTATTTGGACACGAAAGAAATAGAAGGGCTATTGTTGTTATTAGAGGAGCATAGAGCTTTAGGTACTCTAGCCGGACTTTCTGCAGAAAATCGAAGGACGGCGTTTGCTGAGCGTGCAGGACGGCAGTTATTGGTGGCTCTGCATGAGGCTACAATGGGTAAGCCGTTTGAGGACATAATAGCCAATGAATATGAGAATATTCAGCCGTCCGAGGCACAACGTCTCTATTTAAGCATATGTATATTGGATCGCCTAGATGTTCCTGTGCGAGCCGGGGTCATAGCTCGCATTCACGGTATCCGTTTTGAGGATTTCCGAGAACACTTGTTCAAGCCACTGGAGCATATTGTTCAAGCTGCATACAATCCAGTAGCACGTGATTACGTCTACAGGACCAGACATCCTCACATTGCAGATATAGTCTTCCACAGAGTCTTAAATAAAGAAGAAGTAAGATTTGAAGAGTACATGAAGTGCCTGAGAGGCCTTCATCTAGATTATTCAACGGATGCCAAGGCATTCCGCAGAATGATAAGAGGGCGTCCACTATTAGATCTCTTCCCCACTCATGAATTAGTAAAATCTATTCATGAAGAAGCAAGAAGGCAGGCAGGCGATGATGCATATCTACTTCATCAGATCGGTATATATGAGATGCATCGCCCAGGTGGTGATTTAAGGAAGAGTGCTGATCTGTTCAACAAAGCTGCGCAAGCTGCGCAAGCTGCGCATAATACCCTTATATCAAGATCAGTTCAGCACTCTATGGCAGAACTAAGCTTGCGCAGTGCTGATTTAGCACCAACTCAACTAGAGAGAGACAGGTTGCTGTCGGATGCGACAAAAATCGCGTCAGCCATGAAGTCCAATAAAGGCGATGCTCACGGTCATCATACTCTGGTGAAGGCTAATCTGCGGAGACTTCAGGATACTCTTGAGCTTCCTGAAGACGAATTTAGTGAGAAGAAAATAGAAGAAATTGTAAAGCAGATAGAACGTGATTTGTCAGAGGGGCTGCAACAGTTCCCCGGTGACTCACATCTACTGGAAGCTGAGTCACAATTTGCTTCGCTTTTGTCTGATTCAGAGCGTTTTCTCAATGCCTTGGAACAAGCGTTTAACGCAAATCCGCGTGTGGCCTTCATCGCATTGAGGCTTGCGCGATACTATGAGCAACAAAAGAATACCGGTCGAGCTAAGGCTATCCTAGAGGCTGCACTGAACGCTAATGACAGAGAGCGAAAGCTGCACTATGCCTATGCCAAGCTACTAATCCGCAATAATGAGGGAACTACGGACAGCTTATTACACCATCTAGCGAGATCGTTCTCACAAGGCGACGACAACTATGATGCCCAATTGCTGTATGGTCGAGAGTTATTTGTTGCGAACAGACGTGATGAGTACAAAGCGGTATTCAAGCAACTTAGCCTTGCCTTAGTAGATCCAGAAACAAAGACGAGATTACTCTATCCACTGAAGCAGATTTTCGCCGGAACAGTCACAAAGATCGAAGCCTATTACTGCTTCATCGCTGCTGATGGCATCAGTGACTGGATATATGCAAACCGCAATGATATACACAGGAGCACATGGGCCGACTTAACCGTTGGAACCCGAGTTACCCTTAGAATTGCCTTCAATATGAAGGGGCCAGGTGCCAATGATGTACGCACAGTTTAATGTCCGAGCGTTCACATTGACACGCCCCAAGTGTTATTAGAAGATTAGCCTTGTTTGACCTGTCGAATACAAACGAGTACTCGCAGCGCCAAACGTTGCATCATTCTTGCACGTTTGGTGGCGTTTTGTTCTCCAGCCATGCGGCTTCAGTTGTTCAACTTGAAGGGACCAGCACATGAAAGAATTTCCAACCAGCGAAAAGGCCACCGAGGAAGAAGTCCACGAGCGGGCCGAAGGCAGTGCCGGCACCAATGGCGCCGGTGAGATGGCAACGCGAACCGATGTCGAAGACAAAGGTGAAGGCTCGCCCAACGGCGTGTCGCATCAGGCCGAGCAGCCCGTCCTGACCACGCGCCAAGGCCACCCGGTTTACGATAACCAGAACGTGCGCACCGTGGGCAATCGCGGCCCGACAACGCTCGAAAACTATCAGTTCATCGAGAAGATCACGCACTTCGACCGCGAGCGCATTCCCGAGCGTGTGGTACATGCGCGCGGCGCCGGGGCGCACGGCTATTTTGAGGCCTATGGCACAGTCGGCGATGAACCCATCAGCAAATACACGCGCGCCAAGCTGTTCCAGCAGAAGGGCAAGCGCACGCCGGTTTTTGTGCGTTTTTCGAGCGTGATTCACGGCGGTCACTCGCCCGAAACGCTGCGCGACCCGCGCGGCTTTTCCACCAAGTTCTACACCGAAGACGGTAACTGGGATTTGGTCGGCAACAACTTGAAGATTTTCTTTATCCGTGACGCCATCAAGTTCCCCGACCTGATCCATTGCCTCAAGCCCGATCCTGTCACCAACCGGCAGGATTCGCGTCGCATCTTCGATTTTCTTTCGTTCATTCCCGAAGCCACGCACATGGTCACCTGGCTGTTTAGCCCGTGGGGCATTCCCGCTGGTTATCGTCACATGCAGGGTTCGGGCGTTAATACCTACAAGTGGGTCAACAGCGAGGGCGTCGGCACGCTGGTGAAGTATCACTTTGCACCAAAGCAGGGCGTGCGCAACCTGACGCAGGCCCAGGCCGAAGAGATTCAGGCCAAGAACTTCAATCATGCAACGCAGGATTTGTATGAAGCCATCGAACGCGGCGAGTTTCCCGAATGGGATTTCGGCGTGCAGTTGATGGAAGATCACGATCACCCGGAACTCGATTTCGACCCGCTCGACGACACCAACATCTGGCCTGAAGACCAGTTCCCCATTTTGCCCGTGGGCCGCATGGTGCTCGACCGCAATCCGGCGAATTACTTCGCCGAAGTCGAGCAGGCCGCGTTTGGCACCGGAGTACTCGTGGACGGCCTCGATTTCTCCGACGACAAAATGCTGCAAGGCCGCACGTTGTCCTATTCCGATACGCAGCGCTACCGCGTTGGGCCGAACTACTTGCAGTTGCCTATCAACAGCCCCAAGTCGCATATCGCCACCAACCAGCGCGACGGCCAGATGACCTATCACGTTGATGGCGTTGAAGCCGGCGAAAACCCGCACGTCAACTACGAGCCGAGCAGCCTGAACGGTTTGCGCGAAGCGCCCGAGCCGCCAGTTCCGCACACGCCGTTTGTCAGTGGCAACCTGGTGCGCGAGCCGGTAGCGCGTCGCAACGTCTTTAAGCAGGCGGGCGAACGCTATCGCACTTTCGAGCAGTGGGAGCGCGACGACCTTATCTTCAACCTGGTGGAGAACCTGAAGATCTGCAACCGCGATATTCAGGAGCGCATGATCGGACACTTCCTGCGCGCCGACGAAGAATACGGCACACGCGTGGCGCAGGGCCTGGGCATCGATCCGAGCACCGTAAAATTGCCGCCGGTCGAAGCCGACGCGCGGCCCTACAAGTCGTAACACGAGTACTCGTAAAAGCAGTCCCGGCATCAATTGCGATGCCGGGACTGCTTGCATTAATGATGTGTCATTCCGAGCTTGCTCGGAATCTTAGTCGTATCGCATAAAGATTTCTCGCAAGCTCGAAATGACACCATTCGTCAAAGTGACAAAACACTGTCAAAAGGATTCGCCACTTACGGCATCCTCCGCACATAGCAGTCAACGCAGGGCACAGCGTTTGCTTCCGGTTTCAGCAACAAACGAAAAGGTGAACCCATGCCGAATCTGATTCCCCGTCCCATCCATGCCGTGCTCGATTATGTCTACGCCCTGAAAGCTTTCGCCGCGCCGAAGGTGATGGGCTTTGAGGACAACAAAGCTGCAAGCACCGTGTGCTACGGCGTTGGCGTCGTGGCGCTGCTTTCCGCTTTCACGACACGCCACGAAGGCGGCGTGGTGAAGATGATTCCCTTCAACACACACCTCAAGCTCGATTTAGCGGCTGCCGGATTTTCTCTGGCCGCGCCGTGGCTTTTCGGTTTCGCCAAAAACGGCAAAGCGCGTAATTCAGTTATCGCTCTGGCATTGCTTCAGGGTGTTGTGGCTTTGCTGAGTACTCCCGATGAAGAGTAGGGTATCAACCGCACAAAGTGACAGGCCCGGCATCGTAGTGATGCCGGGCCTGTTGTTATGATTTGCTGCTCCTATCAACTCATCTTAGACTATATATGTGGATCGCACGCATTTTGTCCTCTGGTACAGGCTCGACAATAAAGACCACTACCTGATTTGGTACCATGAGGTCGAAGGCGACTCATGCCTGGACGGTGTCGTTCTGGATTCTGCGAGCAAGATACCAATCTTCGTCGCCGTCGATGAATTACAACACTACGCGCGATCTCAAGAATTTGAAATCGATGCGGAAGAACCTCGCTTACACAACCTCGACATTGTGTTGAAGTGGCTCAAGACGAGGCGCGCCACACAGACACTGCATTGCGACGCCTGCCTGACAGCATGGAACCTGTTTGCCGATGTTTCGCGGTCGCTGAGCGGGAGTTTCGATGCCGACCAGCAACGCACACATAAGATTTATCAGAAGCTGTTCTTTGGCAGCAATCTGCCAGCTCTTACACCGAGTGGCAAGCATTACATACCGCTCTGGTCGTCCCAGGAGCTAAAAATCATACGTGAAGTCATGAACAATGGCTTAGCGTTGTTGCGCGCTCATACTCGCTTGCAGACAGTAACCCGCCGGCGTTTTCCTTGACTCGACGGGTATCGTGCGTTATAAACATGCGGCCCACGATTCGGCCTGTTTATTTATGAGTACTCGCCTCACTCCCCCTTGAACTTCGTTGTTGCTCCCATTGCTCTTTGTGCCTGCGATATGCGCAGTTGAATCTTTGCGGCGGCTCACGCTTTCAATCCCACTTCTTGCGGTTTCGTGTTGTAATATGGAGTTGTTACTCTACGGAGCGAGTTTACAGCACAAGTTTTCAACGGGACGATCATGAACATTCTCATCAACCTGCCACCCGGATTCTTTCAACAACCTGAACTGACACCGATCTGGGAGCGCCTGGCGCGACTGGGAACTTTACGGCAGACCTCGCACAACGCCGCCGATGAAATCCGTGATGACCTCGCCTGGGCCGATGCTCTGTTCATGTGGTCATGGCCCGCCCTCTCCGATGATTTACTGAACAATGCCGCGAACCTGAAATTTCGTGGACACATCGATATTTCGCAGGGAGCGGCGCGCGTGGCGCTGTCGCGTGACGTGCCGCTTTCGCTGTCGCGCGGCGGCTTTTCGCCTGCTGTGTCGGAGATAGCGCTGGCGCTGATTCTGAGTACTCTACGCAAGGTGTCCGATTATCATGCACAGATGCGTGCCAGTGCAGAGCCCTGGGTCAAAAATTTCCCCACCGACATCGACCCCCTGGAGCGCGAACTCACCGGCCGCAGCGTCGGCCTTGTGGGTTTCGGTAATGTGGGGCGGCGCTTAGGTGAATTGTTGCAGCCGTTCCGTCCAGAGTTGCGCGTCTATGACCCGTTTGTGCCGGGAGACGTGCTGCAAGCTCACAACGCCACACGCGTTGAACTCGATGAAATGCTGCGCGACAGCGATGTTGTTGTGCTGTGCGCGGCTTCGAACCCTGGCACTGCGCATCTCATCGGTCGCAAAGAAATCGAGTTGCTGCGCCCGCACGCGGTGTTCATCAATGTGGCCCGCGCCGCTCTGGTCGATACACAAGCTTTAGTCGAGCGCTTGCAGCGCGGCGACTTGTTCGCGGCCATCGATGTGTTCGACAGCGAGCCGTTGGAGCGCGATGCGGTTCTGCGCACTTTGCCCAATGCTTATCTGACACCGCATCGCGCCGGCGGCACCATGGCTTCGGTGGCGCGCACGCTGAACTGGTTGATCGATGATTTTGAAGCCGTGTTGGCGGGCAAGGAACAGAAGCACGCACTCGTCGAACGCATGTTGCCCAGCCTTGATGCGTAATTGGAATCTTTGCACTCAGTATCCGTGATGGTTGTAGGGGCACATGACATGCGTCTGAGAGTCGTTGGCCTCGTAAAGAGGGCGGACGCCATGCGCCCCATCGCTAAATCACAGCATCGGGATCATCTCAAAGCGCTGTGAACAGGTGAGCCGAAAAGCTGGCGATGGCGCTGATTGTGGCTATACCGGCAATTGCAAATGCGGCGAGTACTCCGAAACAACCTCTGCGTGACATAATTCCTCCAAGCGAATCTGGTTTAGGGCTTTAGTAGTTTCGTACCGGTGCGCGCATTCGGGCGTGGGGCTTTCTGCAGCGGTTGCGCCTGGCCCAGTGCTGGGTTTGGTTGTTTTAATTGTTGATATGGAGCGTGGCGCCACTTAAAAGTCTGGTTGTAATAAAGTTGTGCTGCGCGACGATCAGCAGTGCGATTCATCGCGGTTAAAGCGGCCACATAGGCGGCTCCGGCCTGCCAGTGTGGTGATCCGTATTCGTAAGCGCCGATGTCGGGTAGGCCGATGAGAGCACCATTCCACGGCGCGACGTTGACACCTTTGTTTATGGCCGCTGTCGCTGTGGGTTTGAGGGCGTAGTTGCGCGCCGCCATGTCAGTTGTATCGCTGTTGATGAACATCGCGCTCTCGGCGTCGATGTTATGGCTGGTGACAGAGCCGGCTCCGAAGCGCACGCCGCCCAGTGAAATGTTGTTGCGCACAACCGTGCCGGGGTTCGGCTCGTTGAAGCCATTCCAGATTGACTTTACGTGCTGCGGATTGGAAGTGAGACAGGTGTTGTTGAACACCAGCGCCTCGACGCGTTTGTTGGGATCTTTCCAGTTGATTTGAATCGGGCGCTCCACGTTGTAAATCACGTTGTGGTCGATGATGTAGCGCGTGCCGAAATCGAGGTAAATGCCGATGTGCAAAAATTGCGGCATGTTGTAGATCACGTTGTGGTCGATGCGCACCCATTGCGCGTCGGTGCCGAACTGGTCGATGGCGCCGCTGTCGTGTGTGCGCAGCATCACATCATGAATCAGGTTGTGATGCACTCTCGCCACACCGCGCTTGTTCGGATTGGAATTGGTCAGCGCGCGAATGTTCATGCCCTGCTGTGGGCTGTCGAAAAGCGTGTTGTAGCCGATTTCGTGATCGAGGCTTGTCGTTTGCGGCGACGGCGCATAAGTGCGGCCAGTATCAAGCGCGCCCGCTTCGGATGAACTGTAGTTACAGTCGCGAATGGTGTTTCCGAGTACTCGATTGTTGCGTCCGATAACCGAAACGCCCGGCCCGGCGCTGTAACGTAGATGGCTGCGTTGCAAGGTGTTGTGCGAACCGCTAAGAATAATGCCCGACTTTTGCAGCCACTGCATCTGGAAGTTACCACTCTGATCGGTGAAGTGCGTGAGGTATTGAGCGTTCAGGCGGTCGAGCACGATGTGATGCGCCGGTGCCACGCTGTTGGTGCGCGCCGCGGCACCGATGTCGGTTGTGATGCTGGCGCCCAGCAGCCGAAAGCCGCGCACCGTGATGTAGGACTTGCCGCTGAGATTAAATGCATACGAGCGGCGTTTGGCTTCCACGGCGTGAATATCGGGCGTGCTGCCGTCCGGTGTTTTTAAATAGAGTTGGCGGCTTGCCTCGTCATACCACCACTCGCCGTGATCGAGCGCCTGCTCCACGCCGCCGCTGGCGACCAGCCCGGCCAGAGTCGGGTTGAAAAGATACAACTCGGTGCCGGCCCCGATGCCCCATGGCTGATCGGGGTTGTTTTTGCCTTCGTTGAAGGTGCGGTTATCAATTCCTGAAACAGTGATGGTGTTGGCTTCGTTGTTGGTGGAGACCACGGTGCCGGTCTGCCCCTGGCCATCCTGGTTTAACGACAGATTGACCCACACCTGCGCGCCATTCCAGCGGCCATCCGGTTCGTTGAAACTGTCGTCCATGGTAAAAGTGACTTTACCCTCGCCTGCATCGGCGGCGCTCATCGCTTTTGCGTCGGTTGGGCGTGTCAGCGTGCCGCGATTGTTCGGCCAGCGGGCGAGATGCACCATGCGCTCGTTGACAAAAACCTGATTGCTTTGAAAATCGCTCGTAAAGTTCCACGGCATTGGTGCGCGATAAACGTTGTTATCGACCAGTTCCCAACCCGTTATGCGCTGCGCGCCACTCAAAGTCACGGCCTCATCGCGATAGGGCTGAAAGACTATCGGCGCTCCGGCGCGACCGCTGTTGCGTGGCACAATCGTTTCGCGATAAGTGCCGGTGCGCACCAGAACCGTATCGCCGGCTTTAGCGACCGCAGCCGCTTTCCCGATCGTGCGAAACGGCCTGGCAACTGAAGTTCCGGCGTTGTTGTCGTTGCCGCCGCGCCCCCGTCCGTTATCGACATACCAGTTGGCAGCGCGCAAGGGTGAAGCAAACGCTCCCACGACCGCAAGACCGACCATTGTTAAACGCAGTGCGCCAGTGGTAATCATCAATGCCATTTCCTTTGAAGATGTGCTTACATCGATTCGCACAGAATTATAGTGCAAATCTTCATGACAAGCGTTGGTGTTCAGGGCGCAGGTTGGCGGTGTGGCATAACGAGTACTCGGCAGCCTGACGATGCGGCCACAGAATTGCAATGAGCATTTTATTCAGCTTTTGTTGGTTATGGTGCGGCCCCTGTGGGGAGTCGCTGTTGGCACGAAAGAGGTTAATCATGGCCAAGAAAATTCTAGTTGTTGATGATGAACAGGAAGTCGTTCGCGCTGTGCAGATGAGCCTGGAAAAAGTCGGTTTTGAAGTTTTGACGGCACAAAACGGGCTTCAAGCCCTTGCTCAGGTGAATACCGAGTCGCCCGATCTCGTGGTGATGGACGTGAATATGCCGGTCATGAACGGCTTTGAAGCGGTGCAGCAATTAAAAGCCGATGCGGCTACGGCCCATATTCCGATTGTGATGTTGACTTCCGACCAGTCGTGGGGCAGCAGGGCCATCGGAATGGAAGCCGGTACCGACGTTTACCTGACCAAGCCTTTCAATCCGCGCGAGCTGGTGAAGCGTGTCAAGGCTGCTTTAAGAGGCGCCGCCATCAAGCGGATATTTCCGCGCTCGAGGCGCGTGTGACGATTAACGTAGCGGAAGATTGCGTGTCTGCAAGTGGTTCACTCGGCGTTGCTCTCATTGGGAGAGTCGCCCTCAGACTGAGATGAACTCAGGCGCTCAGTGAGCAGCGCCAGTACAACTCCCCATATAATGTGTGAGGCGATCATAAGCTCGTTGCGTCGTTGTGGCTGCTGGGTTGCGGGAGGCAGTACTCGTATCACCGGCAAAATGCCGAGATAGCTCACTGTCCACACGGTCAAACCGAAGAGAACGCCTTTGAGCACCGGATGCCATCTGACTTTCTGTGCCAGTGGTGCATACAGGGCGCCCACAGCCGCGCCATAACCGAAGTGCGCCGCTAAAGTAGCGATTAACCGCTCCTCTTCATGCAGATGCTTCTGCATTCTGGCTTTGCGCGCCAGGTTCATGGTAATCTGGCGCGGCGGCAGCGGGTAGCGCTCACGGCGCGGCAAACGTCGATGCATCATCTCCATGGCGACTGTCATGGGCACCGTCGCCACAAAGCCTGAAACCATCCCGGCAAGATACGTGTTCATGGTGCAAGCCTTTGATTGAATGAAATCTGCACTCGATGCGAGCAACGTCCGTTCCAAGCGGCATGGCTAACGGATGTCGGGATTCGAGTGGCGCTGCATTTATCTCCATGCTCGTCCCTAAACACAAACTTTCAGTCGTTGAGAGCTGCTACAATGGGGGCATCGAATTCATTTTCTTATAGACGCTCATTTAATTTATGGCAAACGAAACTTCTTTTAGCTCGAAGGCGACCGCAGCACCTTTGACAGTACTCGCCTGTATATTTTGCGTTGTGGTCTTTACGGCTCTCAATCTCACGGGCGACAGTAGCTCGTGGGAAGTATTGGAGCGCTGGGGTCATTTTCCAGATACCGTCATCTGGGAAGGAAAGCCGTGGGCGCTGCTTACCTCGGTCTTTGTCCATCAGGAAATCTGGCACGTTGCTTTTAACATCTACTGGCTATGGTTCCTCGGCACCTGCTTTGAGGAGGCTTTTGGCTCATGGCGCTGGCTGCTTTTCTTTCTGGGCGCGGCGTGGGTCAGTTCGTCGGCTGAATTATTGTTCGGCGGCAGCAGTGGCATCGGTATGTCGGGCGTGGGCTACGCTTTATTCGGCTTTGGCTGGGTGGCGCGCAGAAAGGTGCCGGGTTTCGCCGACATTCTCAATGACCAAACCGTGCAAGTGTTTCTGGTGTGGCTGGTGCTCTGTGTCGCCCTGACACAAACGGGCTATATGCAGATTGCGAATTGGGCACACGCTTTTGGCCTGGCTTTTGGAGCGAGCGTCGCCGCACTGTTCGTGTTGCGCTGGCGCCCGTGGATTCCTGCCACTGCATTAGTCTTACTGCTCACCGTTTCTTTTGTTCCACTGAAGTGGTGCCCTCTCTCTCCGCAGTGGACCAGCCTGCAAGCGACGCAGGCACAGGAACGAAGTGATTACAATGCTGCCATTGGTTGGTATCAACGCAGCCTTGCCCTGGGGCAGGACCCGACATGGGTATGGTGGAACCTGGCTTCGATTTATGGTCAGCAACAGAACAACATCGAGTACTCAAAAGCGCTTCTGGAACTGCGCAAAGTGGACAAAGATTCGGCGGAGGAAGTCGAGTCCGAATACGGATCTCCGCAAGAATAGAAGCCCCGACAGGCTCCGCTCCCAAAGCAAAAGGCGCTCACTCCTGAAGAGTGGGCGCCTTTTGCACTGCGATGCAGCGTGCTGCTACTGAGCTATAGAGCGCAGCAGCGTTTCGATATCTCGTTCGCGTTGCTCATTACCTGGCACGAGTGAGGTTGGTGAGAGCCTGCGGACGGTCGGCAATGCCGGGCGCACCAACGCGGCGTGCAATGTTGTAGATCATTGCGGTGTGTGTCAGGACACCGGGCAGATATTTCGTTGCATAAGCCCGGGCGTCGCGGTCTCTGCCTTGCGCGATTTCCTGCTGATAGAGCAAGATCGTCGCTTCGTGCGCTTCCACCTGGGCGGCCATAAACATCTGGTCGAAACGGGCGCCGGATAGGCGTGAAAGCTGATCGCTCGTCGCAGCGTGCATTGCACCGACGGTCGAAGGCAACGGCAGACCTTTGCGACGCGTGATTTGCAACAGCTCGACGTTTGCCTGTCCGTGCTCACGAACCAGCATCTGCGCCAACTGACGCACTTGAGGGTTTGTCGATTTGCGCAAGGCCAGTTGTCCGGTCAACACTTCAGCCGTGTTGCCCTGCGCCGCTTTCAGCATGAACAAGCGATCCATGTTCGCTGCCAGAGCCGCGCGGGTGCGAGCGGCTACTACCGGATCGACCATTGGCCGTGGCGCAGCAGCACCCTGAGCGAGAACAGGCAGCGACATCATGGCCAGCAAACCACCGGCTGCAATCAGTTGAGACACCTTTTTCATCTTGAATTTCCTTTGCTTGTTTCTGGGAACTATGGGTCAAATGTTCCTCTCAAGTCGTTTGTTCCAAGAGCCATTACGAAGCCCACTGCCTTGTGCTTCTGTGCGTCACCCGACACAACGGGGCAACTCCGAAGAGCCGCCCCGCGATTGTGCCCGCCATTATATTGAGTACTCGTTACCGACTCGCGCCGCCTGTCCTGAAACGTCCCATTCAAGATGTCGCGGGTTCCGGCTCGAGTGTAAGCGGTGCGTTGCGGGCCGGTGCCGTTGCGGGTGCGACAGTTTTGCGATGCGTCAGATACAGAGCCATGCCGGTGAAAAGCATCCCTCCCACCACATTGCCCAGCGTAACGGGAATCTGGTTCCACATCCACCAATCGGCCAGTGAAACTTTGGCTCCCAGCAACATGCCGGAAGGAATCAGAAACATGTTGACGACGGAGTGCTCGAAGCCCTGCGCGAAAAAGGTGAGGATGGGTAGCCACATGGCCGCAATCTTGCCGATGGTGCTTTGCGAAGTGAGCGCCATCACAACGCCCATCGTCACCATCCAGTTGCACAGAATCGCTTTGACGAACGCCACTTCCATGCCTTGCAAGCCCATCTTCTCGTAACCCAGTGTCTTGGCTTCCGCCGCTTCCACAATCGCCTTGATGATGGGCGCATCGGGCGCCAGAGTCAGGCAATACAAGCCGGCATAAAACAAACTGCCCAGCAGGTTTCCGACGAACACCCAACCCCAGTTCGCAGCCAGTTTGCTGAGTGGCGTCTTGCCTTCCATAACTGAAAGAGGCAGCAGAGCGAAGTTGCCTGTCACGAGTTCCAGACCCAGCAGAACGATCATCACAAAGCCAACCGGAAAAAGCAGCGCACCAGTGATCTTTACTCCGGTCTGCCCGGCGGCGGTGAAGGCCAGCGTAGTGGCAAAACCCAGCAGAGCGCCGGATAGAAAGCCGCGCAGCAGCCAGTCCTTGATTGACAGATTCGCTTTGTTGGTTCCGGCTTGCACCATGTTCTCGACAACGGTTTCGGGCTTTACGTAAGACATGTAATTTCTCCTATTGAGTACTCGTTTGTGATGACTTTCGGGTTCAATACACATCGCGTTGATAGCGCTGCGTGCGGGTGAGATCGGCGATGTAGGACTTGGCTGCGGCTTCGCTCATCTGGCCGTGCTCGGCGACAATGGCGTGCAGCGTGGCATCGACATCGCGCGCCATGCGCTGCGCATCGCCGCAAACGTAGAAGTGCGCGCCCGCTTCGAGCCAGCGCCACAACTCGGCGCCGTTTTCCTGCATGCGATGCTGTACGTAAATCTTTTTTTCCTGATCGCGCGAGAACGCGGTATCGAGCCGCGTCAGCAAACCACTGCGCGAATAGTCCTCAAGTTCGTGGCGATAAAGGAAATCGCAGTCGTGGCGCTGATCGCCAAAGAGGAGCCAGTTCTTGCCGCGCGCATTGGTGGCGGCCCGCTCTTGCAGGAAAGCGCGAAACGGCGCGACGCCGGTGCCGGGGCCAACCATAATCATCGGTGTGTCGCCCTCGCAGGGAGGACGAAATGCGTGGGCTTCCTGCACGAATACACCGACTTTATGGCCGGGGCGAATGCGCTCGGTGAGGAACGTGGAGGCGGCACCTTTGCGCACGCGATTGCAGCCATCGAGCGAATAGCGCACAGCAGCCACGGTAAGATGCACCTGATCGGGATGCGCCTTCAATGATGACGAAATCGAGTACAGCCGTGGTCGTAACGGCGCCAGAGCAGATACCAGTTCGCTAAGTTCGGCGCGGCCTTGTGGACGTGCCGAAGGAAACAACATTAATAAGTCGAATATATCGCGGCCATCCAGAAAACCTTCGTGGTCGTCGCGCGCCAGCGCCGCCAATCGGCTCGACTCATTCGGATCGGCAGCCAGGCGCGCCAGTGTGGCAACGAAATCGTCGCTGCACGAGTTGATGACATAGGCTTTAGATAGCGCGATGCGCACCGGCACAACGCAATTCTCCGGCGTCGCCACCGGTTCTTCACCGGTGATCTCAAGCACTTCCAAAAGCGATTCCACCAGTTCCGGGCAGTTCTCCGGATAAACGCCGAGTGCATCACCGACTTCGTAATGCAGTCCGCTGCCGCACAAATCGAGCGATACAAAACGCACGTCTTTCTCTGAATCTTTGCGTGTCAACGGCGCAATTTCCAGGATGCCTGCCGGAAACGGATTCAGCCGGTCGTAAGCGGCCAGAGGTGCAGAAGTTTCCAGTTCTTTAGCGACAGCGGCGTTGCGCTTCAAAGCGTCACGCTCGATATGGGCGGGTTGCAACTGAGTACTCGTTTCGTTTGCCGGGCGTTCGGCCAGCAGTTGCTTTAGCTTCTTGCGCGTTTCGTTGCCGCCGGGCGTACATTTGCTAATGTCTTTGTCGTGACCACCGGCAATGGCTTCTGCATACATCTGGCAGTTGTAGCCGCATGTGCCGCAATCGAGCTGGGCCATTGCTGCCATAAGCTGTCGCTCGAAGGGCTTGCCTTGCGCCAACTGCATGCGCTCTTCCAGCGCAAGGTTCGCATCGTGCCACGGAAACTCTTCGGCTTTCTCGACGGGTGCCTGTGCCGCAACAGGCTGTGTTGCATTTTGTTGAGTACTTGCAGTTGGCGCGGCAACGGTTGCGCTGTTATCAAGCCCGAGCAAACCGGCAAAAAAGCCATTAAGCCAGGCGCGTTGCTCACCGGAAAACGGCGCACTTTCGGGAAGAAGAGGGATAGACATCGAGTTGATTCCTTTCGCCGTTAAGCGGCTGACGCGCCGATGAAATGCTGAAGCTGTTCGGTCGAATGACGCCGTACAAAGTCGTTGAAGGTTTCGTTTTCATCGTGCCGCGCCTCATTGTAAACAGCCAGCATTTTTTGCAGCACAACAGGCGCTTCATCGGCGGGGATGTTACGCAGCACTTCACGGCCTAGCTGCTGATCGTCGCCGTAGCCGCCGCCAACAAACAAGTGATAACCTTCCACCATGTCGTCATCTTTCTCGACTTTGGTTCCTAACAACCCAACGTCACCGATGTAATGCTGCGCGCAGGAGTGTGGACAACCCGTCAAATGAATGTTGATCGGCTGATCGAGATGGACGCGCGGCTCCAAAAACTGCACGATCTCGGCTGCATGACCTTTGGTATCAGTCGCAGAAAAACGACAGCCTTTGTTACCCGTGCAAGCGACCAGAGCACCACGTACGGGCGATGTACTCCAATCAAGACTGAGCGCTTCAAGTTCGGCTTTTACAGCGGGAATGTTCTCTTGTGTGATGTCGGAGATGAGCAGGTTCTGCCATACCGTGAGGCGAATCGTGCCGCTGCCATAACGCTCAGCGATGCTGGCCAGGCCACGTAGTTGGTTGTCTTGCAAACGCCCGACGGGCAGCACAACACCGACGTAAAACAAGCCCGGTTGGCGCTGCGCGTGAAAACCGACGTGTCCGTGCTTGAGCGTTGCAGGACGAGGCTCGCACTCTTCAAGGGGAAAGTGCATTGGCTCGAACGGCAGGTGCCGGCGCACTTCATCCATGAATTTGTCGAAGCCCCATTGATCGAGCAAATACTTCAGGCGCGCCTTCTTGCGGTCGGTGCGGTCGCCATGCTCGATGAAGACGCGCACGGTTGCTGTGGCAAAGGGCACGCACTGCTGCGGCGTCAGCAACAGACCGGTGTCACGCGCGAAATCGCCGTGCCCCGTAATGCCGCCCAGTTGCACGCGAAAATAGACACCGGCTGGAACAGCTTTGCCTTCGCCAACACGCACGGCAACAAAACCGATGTCGTTGGTATCAGCCACTGAGGAAATTGCGCCGCCGCCATCAAAGGCGATGTTGAATTTGCGCGGCAAACCATAGAGTTCGCGATGATGCAAAATATGGTGATGCAACTCCGCACTGAGCGAGCGAGTATCAATAAGTTCTTGCGGATCAATGCCTGCCGTTGGCGAGCCGGTGATGTTGCGTATGTTATCGGCTCCGGCGCCACGCGTTACAATGCCGGCATCTTCTAAAGCGGTGAGTACCCGGGGCGCGTTGGCCACCGCGATTTCGCGAATCTGCAAGTTGGCACGCGTTGTGATGTCGGCATAACCGCCACCCAGTTCTTGTGCGATGTCGGCCACTTTGCGCAGCTTATACGAATCGAGAATTCCACCGTGAAAGCGTAGGCGACACATAAAGGAATCTTGCGCCGGTGCGACATAAAACATGCCGTGCGTTTTGAAACAGAAGATGTCGGTGCCCTTGGGAAAGCGCTCCTCTTGCGCGTGCTGCTGCATCTCATCCCACATATCGAGCGGGTTTTTGCGGCGCTTGGCCTGCTCTTCGGCGCACAATTGTTTGCCTTCGTTCAGAAAGCGGTTTTGCGCTTCGAAGTGAATCGCCTCCGGCCCGGCGGGCGCCTTTTCCACAACACTGTTATCTTTTGAATCGGCACTTTCGTCGCTGCCCGGCGTAACTACGCCTGGCGTAACTACCACGCCCAATGTAGCGGCGAAAGTCGGCAGGCCACGAGAGGCGCGCGCTACATCTGAACCGCTGACGAAGCCCTGTAAAAAATTCTTCTGCTCAGCCGAGAATGCATCCGGCAAGATTGTGTTTATTGTTGCGTTGCTCATGTCACTCCTCCTGCGTGTTGCGCAAAGTTGCTGTCCGTCATGCGCAACAGTGTTAAAGTGACCCGCTTGGCAGCCGTTGTCCCGTGCTATTAAATAAATTTCGGATTAATTTTGTTTCGGTTTCGTTACACAAAAGAAGAACAGAAAGAGCGTTGTGTAGCGAGTACTCAGGCCGGCATCTGGAGACATCCAACATCGATGATGGCTGTGCCGGGTGCTTCAGCAGCAACGTGAATTTCGATTTGCGAACCGGCGATAATCGGCTCGACAATGGCGAAGGGAACGTGCATTGAAGAGTTAGCGGCGACCGGCACCAGGCGATGCGGAGCACCGTTGACAACGGTTGAAAGGCACACCATGCGCTCACACGACACACCAATGCGAAAGTAGCGTATTCCCAGCACATGGCCCGGCGGCACCGTATAGCTCAGCTTCGCTGATAACAGTTGCGGCGATTTGAGGCCGGTCGCTTCAAAGTCGAAAACACCTTGCAATAGAATGGGGCGTCCGCCGCCTACTCCGACCAAATCGGGACGCTTATCATCTTTAGCCATATTTATTCTCCCCATCCAAAACTCGCGTTGGCGTGCTCCGCCTTGCGTCGATGTGCGACCTGTGCGCGTGGCAAGATTTGTTATTCGTTCATCGCAATGCGCCGGGTTGCCGACGCTGCTTTCGTGGAAGAAAGCGCGCAGGCGTTGCAGCGCGCTCTCCAGACGATTGCGCACTGCTGAACGCGAAAGGTTCAGTTGTGTTGCAGCTTCGCTTTCGGTGTGGCCCAGAACACAACAACGCCAGATTACTTCGCGCTGTGGCGCCGTCAGCGTTTCCAGCGCGGTTTGCAAACTCAAATTGTCTTCGAGTTGATCCGTGCTCTCGCACCTAATGCTCGCGGCCTTGGTACTTTGCGGCGAGTACTCGTCGGCAAGTTCGTCCAGGTCGTGCATTTCACTGTGTAAATCAACTTGCGAAAACGGCACAGCCGCCTGGCGACGTTGTTGACGAACATAATTGCGGCAATCGACATCCAGCATTTGCTTGATGTAGTGCGGGAAAAACACACCCTGCGACAACCGAAAATCGCGCAGTCGCGCCAGAAATAGAAAGCGGACATGCGCCTCGACATCATCCCATTCGACGTTTGACAACTCGTCCTGCAACGCCGACCACGCACGGTGCATTTGCGAGCGCAACAACGGACGGAATTGCTTTAACAACTGCTCGCAAGAATGGTCATCGCCTCGTTGGGCGCACTCGACCAGACGTTGCAGGCTTGACTCGTCGTGCAGAGCACTGGGCACCGTAGCGTCGTTTCCGCGCCCGGAGCTTCTACGCTCGGAGCTGCCGCGCTCGGAAGCCGCTTGTTCTGTGACCTCCAGCCAATGCCTGTCCATTGTTCCCTATCTCCAGCGCGTGCTTTTGCTGCGCTTGCAATTATGAGGGCAGTCTAAGAGTGATGAGTCATGTTGAGATTGCGCGGGTGTTAAATTCTTGTTTCGCTCTCCGTGACTAAACGGCGGTGTGGTAAAACTGCGCCGTTGCTCGCTTGCAGCGCTAAACTGCAAGAAAATGAACATAAAATGGGATGTTCTGGGACTGGGCTGTGCGACGGTGGATGACCTGCTTTATGTCGAGCAGTTCCCCGCGCCGGACGTTAAAACGCGCGTGTTGCGCAGTGAGCGGCAGGGCGGCGGCCTCACGGCCACAGCTCTTGTTGCGGCATCCCGACTTGGTGCGCGTTGTGCTTATGCGGCCATGCTGGGGCACGACGAGTACTCGCAATTTGTCGCAGACAATCTGCGGCGTGAAAACATCGATTTGTCGCAGGTGGTGTGGCACGATGATGCACGTCCCATTCACTCGGTCATTGTTGTCGATACGCAGCGGCACACACGCAATATCTTCTTCGAGATTAACGGCGCCGTGGGTGCGCACGATGAGTTGCCGCAGGAAGAAGTTATCCGTGCGGCGCGTGTGCTTTTTCTCGATCACTACGGCACAACAGGCGGCATTCGCGCGGCGCGAATTGCGCGTGCAGCGGGCATTCCGGTTGTGGCCGACTTGGAGCGCGAAAACGTGCCGCGCTTCCATGAACTGCTGGAACTGGTCGATCATCTCATCGTGTCGCAGGCATTTGCCCTGCGCTTCACGAGTACTCGCTGTGCATCTGATGCCGCGCTGGCGTTGTGGAATGCGTCGCGTCAGGTGGTTGTAGTGACGTGCGGTGCGCAAGGCTGTTGGAGTGTACAAGCGGAGAATCGAATACAGGCGAGGCATCACCTGGCCTTTGAAGTTGAAACGGTTGACACCACCGGCTGTGGAGATGTATTTCATGGCGCTTATGCATTGGCCCTGGCGCGCGGCTGCGCCCTGCATGAACGCCTGCGTTTCGCTTCGGCGGCAGCGGCACTCAAAGCGACTCAACATGGCGCGCAGGCGGGAATTCCAGCGCGCGCGGATGTCGAAGATTTCCTGCAACAGAGCAGTGGGTAAATTCCTGAGCGCACGATAGTTGCACAGACAGAACAAACAGAGCTGAGTATTGATGGAAGCCTATCCAAGTGGGAAATCAGTTCATGGGGAATCACTTCGCGCGAAACATCCAACAGCAGGTCACTGGGTCTGCTCGGTATGCGCGAGCGTGCACTTCTGGTTGGCGGGCGTGTCGAGATCGCGGGTGAAGCGAGCCAGGGCACTACGGTCTGGGTTCATGTGCCGCTGCGGGGCGAGTTGCCGTCAGACATCCTGGAAGGTGGCGATGTGTGAACATCAAGTTAAAAATCCTGATCGTTGATGACCACGCTGTAGTGCGGCAAGGCCTGAAGCACATTCTGGCGCAGGAGTGGGCGGGTGCTCTCTTTGCAGAAGCACAAAACGTGGCGCAGTTGCTGCCTCTGTTTCGCAAAGAAGAATGGGATGTCGTGTTGCTCGACATCAATATGCCGGGTCGCAGCGGATTTGATGTGCTGCGCGACTTGCGCCAGGAGAAACCTCATATTCCTGTCCTCGTGTTAAGTGGCCATCCTGAAGACCAATACGCCGTGCGAGTACTCAAAGCGGGAGCTTCAGGTTATTTGCCTAAAGAAACCGCGCCCGATGAACTTATCAAAGCCATTCGCAAAGTGTTGGAAGGCGGTAAATACGTCAGCGCGACACTCGCAGAACAGTTAGCGTTTGGGCTGGGGCGGGTTGACGAAAAGGCGCCACACGAAACATTATCCGACCGTGAGTATCAGGTGTTATGTCTGCTCGCATCGGGCAAAACAACGACGCAAATTGCCGATGAACTGATGCTCAGCGTGAAGACGATCAGCACATTTCGCACGCGCGTGTTGGCCAAGATGAATATGAAGACCAACGCCGAACTCACACACTACGCCATCCAGAATAATCTCGTCAACTGAAATCTTCACCACAACTGAGTACTCGTGGCTTATGACCCGTATTCAGTTGTTGCGTTTGCGCACCTGTCCTCAAGTGCATCTGCTTTGCTATGAGTATTCACAATTATATTAACTTTAAGCAATGGCCTGTTTGTAGGAATTGTCCTACAAGTGTTGCTTTGTGTCCCACAAGCAATTCAGACTTTCGCTGATATCCCCTCAACTGTTTCGGACGTATTCTAATAACCGTAAGCCGCACAGACATTGAATTAAGTGCCGGCATCGAAACGGGAGCGAGGTGGAGACAATGCAGAACAATGAAGAAAACAAACAATTGCAAGTCTTCATCGCCGATGATTCCGCCATGGTGCGTGAACGCCTGGTCTCGATGCTTTGCGACGTAGAGGGAGTTGAGGTTGCGGGTGAGGCGGAAGATGTGTTGCAGGCCACCGATCTCATCCGTGAGTTGAAGCCGGACGCGGTGACGCTCGACATTCGGATGCCGGGCGGAACCGGTCTTGATGTGTTGAAGCAAATCCGTCGCGACGTGCCGCAGTTCCAGCAAGCGCCTGTTGTCATCATGCTGAGCAACTACTCACATGCACTTTACCGCCGCAAAGCAATGGACGCCGGAGCGAACTTCTTTTTCGACAAATCGACCGAGTTCGAGAAAGTGCGCGATGTGCTGCTAAGCATGACAGGGTCGCAACAGAATGCCGCATCAAACGAACCTTCGAGAGGTGATGCCGGGAGGTAATCCTGCGATAAACATTTCAACCATGACATTATAGCCGCAAAAACGTGTTTTAGAGCCTGCCGCACAAACGCTGTGCGCACCGACTGTCAAGACGTAACGACGCCGAAATCGGCAAAAATATTGTACGAAAACAAAAGGAAATTACGACCATGAAACTCAACAAACTGATTGTTCTGCCCGTTCTGACCGCCGCCTTTGCTTTAGCCGTTGCCGCTCCCAAAGCCAATGCCGCCACCGACAGCACCACCGTCAATCTTACTATTAACGACTACGTGGCTGTTGACGCTACGACCTCGATCACAGTCACGCCAACTCTGTCGCAGATCGACGGCGGCAGTGTCACGACAGCCGATAACCCGATCACGCTGACCATCGATTCATCGCATGGCGCCGAAGTCACCATTGAGGGAAGCGGCGGAAGCCTGGCGGATGAAGATTTGGAGTTGAATGCGGGCCAGGGTTGGGTTGGTGCCGAAGATAGCGCGACTGCCCTCTACACCAGCAGTGTCGCTCAGGACGGAGTTGCGGTTCCGGTCAATGTGCGCATCACCAACCTGGGCTCCTATGATGTCGGCAGCTACAGCAACACCGTGACGTTCACTGTGACGGCGGCTGATGGCGGCATTGACTAAGCCTTGTGCTGAAAAGCACTCGCTGAGTACTCGGTAAGCACGACCGACAATCGCACAAACCTGCACGCTGCCGCCCCTTTCTTCAGCACAGAAGAAGGGGCGGCAGTTCATTCAAATGAGTTCAAGAATGTTGCACCGGGAGTTGATTACAGTGACGTTAACCCAAGTGGCCCTGAGCCTGCAATCCATAAAAAAACAGGGTTTTTGCAATTCGGAGTCGAGATCAGGTCGTTGTTTGCGCGGCCTGCAAGATGTAGTGCCGCGCCGCTTTGTGCTCCAGGGCGCAATTCTGATGATGTCTCTGCTGGCGTTCGCGACTGCCGGGCACTGCCACATCAGCATTATGCCGATGGACATTCAGCTTCAAGCTTCCAGTGCAGCAACACGTTTGTCGGATGATATCGAAGTCATGAACACAACCAGTGAATCGTTGCATGTCAGCAGTTCGGTGATGGACTGGACATTGACGCTATCAGGGCACAAGCAGTATTTTGAGGCGGGCACGCAGCCTAACTCTTGCGCCAAGTGGATTCAGATGAATCCGGTGGAATTTGTGCTCGCACCCAAACAGAGCATCCGCGTGCGTTACAGCATTTCGCAGCCAGCCAATCTTGATGCTGAGCATCTTGGTGCTGAGCACTGGGCCATGATTTTCTTCACCGCGCGCAAAACACCCAGGGCCGGACAAGGAATCGGACTCAATGTTAATACCCGCATCGGCTGCCGAGTCTTGCTTGCCCCTGCTCAAAAAACGCCTCCCCAGTGCAAGATCCTCGATATGAACTTGCCGGTTGAAGCTGCAACAGCAGATGCGGTTGCAAATGCTGTTGCAAATGCCGTTGCAGCGCCGGTCCGCACAACGAGTACTGGAGCCGTGAACGGTAGCCTGATCAGTGCAAGCAAAGGTGATGAAGCAACGCTGCAAACAATGGCACAAGCAACGGCACAAGCAACCCCGATTCTTGTTGTGCCACGGGAACCACAGACCGCCATTGCACAGAAACTGAAGATTACCGTCGAAAATCCCGGCTCATCGAGCATTCGCATCAAAGCTGCGGTTGAGGCGCGCAGCCTCGATGGCCAAGTCGTGGCAACAGGTAACATAACAGCGCCGCCGGCTTTGGTGTTGGCCGGAGCAAAACGTGAACTCACAGTTCGCTGGGATAAGCCGCTGTCGCCGGGCACCTACCTCATCAAGGCCAAACTTGATTACGGTGCCAGGCAATTAATTGGTGGAGAACTTAAAGCCACTGTCGCACCCACTGCGCCTTCTGCCGTGCAGACCGCATCGGCAGCCGCATCCGCAGCCGATGTGGCAGCCGAAGGCAGCGCAACATCAGGGCGCTGATATGCAGGCTGACCCTGGACGCTATTTGAGTGAGCAGCGTAAGAGGGCGGGGAAGTGTAACTAAGCTATGTGGAGACAAAATCATACTCGTTTCCTGATGATTGCAGGGGCTGGTTTTTCCCTGCCACATCTGGCTTATGCCGGCCCGCAAACCAGCTACAGCCTCGCCATGCAGGGGCAGTTATGGGGTAACTCCATTTCATCAAGTTTTCAATTTGATGATGAGTTCAACGTGTCGAGCATGAACATGAACCTGTACGGCCCGTTGTTGCGTGCCGATGCGGGCGACATCTCCGCGAATTGGGATCAGCTAAGCCTGGCGGGACGCAGTTTTCAGGGGTTAACAACAGGATTCACGGCGGGCAAAGTCGATGTGTCGTTGCTGGGTGGCAACGTTGTCATTCAACCCGATTTATTGAATACCCCGGACGATCCGGATTTTCGCAAGCCAGCAAAACCGATAACTTCAAAGGTTTATGGCGCACGCGCCTCCTTGCCGCTGGGGCGCAGCCTTAACGTGGGCGTGGCACAGCTTTTTACACCCGATGCGCCGCAGTCTCAGGGTGGCACCATCAGTACTCTGGCGCTGGACTATCAACCCACTTTACGCCGAAGGCTGGGGCTGGAACTTGCCCGCAGCGAGAATGGAACGGCCTGGCAGCTATCGGCTTCGCGAGAAGGCAAGCGCCTCATGGTGCGGGGAAGCTATCGTCAGGCCGAGAACGGATTTTCCTCGGCAGGTAACCCGATGTTGCGCACACGACGCAATGGTGGCTTCGTCGCAATGCGCTATCGCCTGGCACAACCGCTCACTCTCGCCGCAAGCGCGCAGCGCTATGATGATGGGTTCGGCGGCCACTCCATTTCCCAATCGGTAACTCTACGCTTTGCGCGAAGAAACAAACCCTCGGTCAGTTTGTTTTGGCGCGAGTCCGATCTTTTACGTCTGGGTCCTGCCTCTCAAGACCGCAGCACTGTATCACAGAACCGCGGCGTGCGGCTATCGCATCGCCTGGGAGCGAACCGTTTGTCGTTGCAGTATGAGCAGGTTCAATCTCATTATCTCAACAATGACCAGATTGATAGAAACTTCAATCGCATCAGCTTGGGATGGACGCGACCACTGGGGCGACAAACAGAATTTAGCCTGCTGCAGATGTTGAACCTTGGCGAAGAAACTCGTTCCGATAAGGGCGTTAAGCGCAACGCTGCGGAACGTAGCAGCTACACTGCGGTGGATGTTCGCCATCGCGTGGGTGACAGCGGGCTGCGGCTCGACTTAGGTTTGCAACTTGAAAATCGTCGCTCGACAAGTGATGGCGGCCAGGCGCTTTCTCTGCGCGCCGGTCTTAACTACAGATTGAGTTCGGGAAGTTCCATCGATTTACAACTTGGCAAAACGCTGCGGCATTCAGGCAGTGTGTATTCATCAGATCGCTTTCATATGGGCTACACGCATCGCTTCGGCAGCAACAGGCCAATGAGCCGCATTTTGACCTCACAGGAACGGCGGGAACTGGGCACCATCACCGGGCGCGTGTTCGAAGACCAGAATAGCAATGGCCGCTGGGACGCTGGAGAACCCGGCGTTGCCAATGTAAGCATCGGGTCGCCGAGCAGCTTGCAGGCTCAAACCGACCGCAACGGGCTATTTTCTTTGGCCAATTTCCGTCCGGGCAACCATTCATTACATCTGGTGACGAAAACTTTGCCTATCGAATACAGTGTTTTGTCGCTGCCCGATGCGCCCGTGACTGTGGTGGCCGGTAAGTCGGCCACTCTGGATATTCCCGTCGTGCGCACCGGGCAAGTTTCCGGCGTGGTATTTCTCGACTCCAACCGCAACAGGCTGCGTGATGAAGGCGAGACAGGTGTTGGTAATGTCATGGTGCGTGCAGAGGGCAGTGAAGTTATCAGCTTTACCGATGCAAAGGGCAACTTCACTTTGCATGGCTTAGCACCCATCGCCTGGAAAGTTTCCGTCGAGTCATCGTTTCTGGGTGAAGAGTATCAGCCTACATCCGCTACCCCGGTTGAGGTTCGTGTGATTCCCAACGGTGTGGCCAACGGCGTGGCATTGGGCATCGCACCTCAGCAGCGCGAAGTGGTGACCAGCTTCATTAAGGGCGAGTAGTGCATGTGAGTACTCGCCAGCGCGTCATTAAAGCCGCGAGGTCTCGCGATGGCTCTCAAACTTATAGGACTTACGCACGCGCACCGCAATGATTCGTAGGGGCGCGGTCTTCGCGCCCTGGACGAGGTCGTCTTGCACGACGCGGGCCGGGCGAGGCAACCTGGGCGAGGCAACCTCGCCCCTACCAATCAGATATTTTGCGTAAGCTCTAACCTATTGGCGTTATTCCGTGCCGTCGTAAGAGACATCAAACTCGGTCTGGCCGGTGCGCAACATTCGGTTGATGTAAGGCCGGCACAAGCCGCAGTTCTGGCCGAACTCAATACATTGCTGCAACGCTTCAAGGTTGTGGATACCATTGGCGTCCGCGACCTTCTTTAATTGTGCAAACGAGACATCGAAACAAACGCAGCGCGTGACCATTATATATCGAAAGCGTTAACCAGTCACAGAAAAAGCAAATTTAGCAGTTGATGCCACTGGTTCTCCGTTGATCATTTTTGGTGAATGACGTCCACGTTTAACGCTCTCGATACAGCTTCTATCAAATGCAGGAATACCAGACGATTGCAAGACTTCAATTTGCTCCGCTTTACCCTCGACAGTGATTACGGCCCGTAAACGCACCATTTTTCTGCGCATGGCTTGTGCCGTGTCATCATCGATTTCAGGTGTGTCAACTTGCGACTTAGACCGGGCGTAACGTCCTCGTTTACGGCTTTTTTGAGATTCGCGTTCTTGTTGCTCACGCTGTTGCTGGCGTTCTCGACGCGCTTGCTCCTCACGTTCTTGCTGTTCTCTTTGCTCGCGCTGTTGATGTTCGCGCTCTTGTGCGGCGCGTTGAGCCGCCTCTTGTTGCGCGGCTTCGCGGCGTTGCGCCTCGGCTAGCTCTGTGGCACGTTCGGCAGCGGCACGCTGGGCTGCTGCACGTTCGGCAGCGTCATTTTGTGAACCGCCTTCTAAACCCGCACCGGGCGGCGTGCCGTCAAACCTGCGATTAGAGGTGCCTGCCATCTGCTGTCCGCCGCCTGCACCTGTATTATCACGCGGTGCATCGCCAGTTTGGGCACGGGACGAACCAACATCCGGGGAATTACCACCCGCAGTATGATTGCGTCCGCGTGAAGGCCCGCTGCTTGTGACTTCGTTTCTTGAAAGGCGTGGCAGTAAACCGCTGCCGCGCCGGGAGCGATCATCAACGGTGGAACGAGTGGCAGGAACCACATCTCGACTGCGCGCCGCGCTGCTCGATACCCGACGAGATGCCGGTTGTGTGTGAGGCTCCGTTGTTGATGGAGATGGTTCAGGCAATGGCGCGTTTTGCTGCACCGAATCAGAGCGAGTACTCACTGCACCGCGTATGGCGCTGTAGCCTGAAAGGTCTTGCTGGTCGTCTGGGTTGTTGAAATGAGGGCTGTGTTGTGTCACTATGTGGCGAGGTTGCGGTTGGACTTCCCTGCGGTGCCGATGCGAAGGTTCTGTAATGAATCGGTTACCAGCCAGATTGTTCGCGCTGTTACGGCTTCGGGAACGTGCCTGACCCTGCTGTGCCGCGCCATGCTGTGCTGTGTTGTTATTTGATGTGCTGTGCAGAGCGGTGCCGCCGGCACGACTTGAGGTCGAGTGAACTCCCGCAGCGGAGTGGCCACCCAGAAAAGAAACTTCCATCACTTGCGGCTCACGCGTGATGTTGCTTCCACGTGGTAACGCCAGCCACAGCGAAACGTGCAGTGCAGACGAAAGCAAAAGAGCGAGCAGGGTTTGACGAGCCGGTTGCATAATCAGTAAATCGGTAGAGCAGTTTACTTTATGCAGTGCCCTCAAAGGCAACTTGTGATGCCTACGTGTTTTGTTGCGCAAAGCAGCCCGTTCAAAGGGAGACACCATTGGAATCGCTGAAGCCAAAGCTGCTGCCCGTGTCGCGGCAAGACAGGTCGGGTAACGAGTACTCGGGAAACCAGAGCTAAGCTGATAAGATCGCGGTTATCACGACATACCGCTTCCGCTGTTTTAAGGATCGGGCAAATAGTTGAAATGGCGCGAAGTTGTAGGGCTACTCCGTGTGTTTTGGCGATTACTTTTTGCGTGTTGTGAGTGCAGCGGCGCCATCATCAGCAATGCGTGCTAACGTGTCGTCTGTGACGTGGAACGGCACCGCATCGCGCCCGCCTTTTTGCGCGTGTGGCTTGTAGCGTTTTAGCGACATTTCGCTATCACCGACGCGCGCTTCGTAATACTCGCTCTTTTTGCCGCGCATCGTTTCCGGCGTCGAGCGCAGCACAGCCGTGCCGCCGGCATCGGTTTCAACATAACCCAAACGCTCGGTGAGATAGGTTGTGCGTCCGGCGAATGCTTCGGCTTTGGCCTTGGGGCTGGCTGCTTTACTTGCGCCACCAGAAACCGAGACCTTGACTTCGCCCGCAAGGTGGCTCAAGCGGTCGTTATCGGCCACGATGACGCTGGCTTTCACGGCGCCGTCCTGCGCTTCGGCCTGCAAGGGCAGTGGGCGATTCATGGCCGCTTCTTTTTGCACCGCCTGCACCAACTTGGTTCCAATTGAAGTTTGATTTGAAGAATGATTCGACATAATGGCATCTCCCGCGAGGGCGCAATGTTTTGCGCCTCTATTTATCGTCTTTGCCGTTATAGGACAGAACTTTGGTTTCTCCGCCCTCCATTGTTTCCAGATGCACCGGGCGCGTCCAAATTTGGAAGATGTTGCGCAACGTGTCGCGTGCCTCGTCTTCTTTTAGGTCCATGCCTTCGTGGCGATGCTGCAAATACAATTCGCCCCGGTTTTCATAGTTGCCATCCACCACGTAGATAAATGGCCGCCCGTGATTAGTGAGACCAAAGAGCAGCTTCTCTTTGATCTTCTTGAAGTCGCGCGTGGCGATGGTGTAGGCTTCGATGTCGTCGTTCCACTCGTAGCCGAAGAACATGTGCTCGGCGATAAAGTCGGGCGTGAGAAACTCGTCGATGAAACTCACATCATTGAAGTGTTGCCACACCTCGAAGACTTTCTCTTTGCCCATCATCGCGCCGGTATTCCAACTGCGTTTCTTGCGCAGGTCTTCGCAATCTTCCCACTCTTTGCCGAACTGGCCTTTATCCCAGCGGCGTTCGATGTCATTGAGCAGCGCCAGACCTAAACGATAAGGATTGATGCGCCCAGGATGATTAGCCACGGTTCCGCTGTGGTGTTCGGCATAATCGACCACGTCTTCCGGCCGCAAAACCTTCTGCGTCATGAGGCGCGTGTGCGCCCAGCAGGCGCAGCCCTCGTTCATGATTTTTGTTTGTCCCTGCGGCGCAAAGTAATACGCCTCTTCGCGAATAATGGACAGCACATCGCTTTGCCACGGTTGCAGCGGCGCGTAGTTCAACAGGAACAAGAGAACATCTTTCTGCGGCTCCGGCGGGAACTTCGCCTGCTCCATCGCTTCATTTTGAATTCGCTCGCGCTGCTCCTGAATAAAACTCGGCGGGTTGATGTAATCGCGCATGTAACCACTCGCGGGCAGTTGATATGGCTCCGGTGAGTACTCGCTTTCTTCATCATCATGCTCCGTAGTGGCGCAATTCATTGTGCCCGCACGCTTGATAAAAGGCGCGTGCATATCGATCAGGTCTTCAATCGTCAAGCAGCAGTCGATAAAGTTCTCCACGGTTTCCACGCCATACTTGGCCATGTAGCGCCGGATGCGATTGCCGTGGTTGGCCATTTCGTCCATCATCTTGCGATTGGTGGGGCCGAACATGTAGTTGTGCTTGAAAAAGTGCGCGTGCCCGCAAACGTGCGCGATGACCATCTTCTGGTCGATGACTTGATTTACGTCCAGCAAATAGGCATAAACCGGATCGGTGTTGACCACCATCTCGTAAATCTTGGAAAGGCCATAACCATAACCTTTGGCAAGACGGTCATACTCCATGCCGAAGCTCCAGTGCGGATAGCGCGTGGGAAAGCCACCATACGCCGCCACTTCGCTCATGGTGTGGTAATCCACCATCTCATACACGACCGGAAAAAAGTCGAAGCCCATCTCATGCGAGTAGTCTTCGATCTCGCGCTGAATATCAAGAAGTTGAGAAGGAGTAATCATTGAAGTGATGAGTAATGGGTGATGAGTGCTCATCACTCATCGCCCTTCGTCCTTTCTACGTTCCACCGAGGCGCGCAGGCCGCCGATCAATCGTCCGGTTTCTTCCGCTTGTGACATGAGCTGGCTGAAGGTGTATTCGTCAAGGTAACCGACATCTAATGCGACATAGAGCTGTGAACGGACTTCTGCACACGAGGCTTTAGCAACCGAAAGGAACTGATGGAATTCCTTTGAGCCTCCTCGTTCAAATCCTTCCGCAATATTCGACATGATGGAAACACTGGCGCGTTGAATCTGATTAACCAAACCGTAATCCTTGGAAAAACTGCCTCGTTGCGTGGCAATGTAAATTGCTTTGGTGAGTTGACGCGCCTTCTGCCATGCCACAAAATCCTCAAACCTACGAATATCATTCATAATTGTGTACTCATCACTCATCACCTATTACCCATCACTTCTGTTCATCGCCCCTTCCCCAAAAACGCTTTAATTGCCTTCAGAATATCTTCACGATCATTGACTTCCGCCGTCACAACTTTATCTTCATCCTCGAAGTGGTCGTAAATGTCGGTGAGGAACTGGCCTGAACCCCAGTAGCTCGCCACCTGACCGTAGCAGAACAAATTGGCTTTGGGCAGCAGTTGTTTTTCCAGCATGTCGATGCAGGCTTCGTTGTCTTCTTCCCAGTTGTCGCCGTCGGAAAAGTGGAAGCAGTAGATGTTCCATTCGCTGGGCGGAAACCGCTCGTCCACGATGGAATTGAGTACTCGATAGGCGCTCGAAATCTTGGTGCCGCCGCTTTCGCGCGTGTGATAAAAGGTGTGCTCGTCCACTTCGCGCGCTTCGGTATCGTGAATGACATAGCATTGCGACACATTCTTATATTGCGAGCGCAGCCACGTATCAATCCAGAAACTGGTGATGCGCACCAGTTCTTTTTGCTCGTCGCCCATTGAGCCGCTCACATCCATTGCATAGAGAATGACAGCGTTCGCTTCGGGTAGAATCACCGGGTTCCAGGTGCGATAGCGCGTGTCCTCGCGCACCGGCACAATCTTGGGGTCTTTGGCGTTGTATTCGCCGCTGAGCACCTGGCGTCGCAGCGCCTGCTTATAGGTTCGCTTGAAGTGGCGCAGCGAGTTCGGCCCTACGGTTGAAATGCCGGTATATTTATCGACTTGCTGCGACAGGTTCTTCTGGCCGCGCGGCTCCACGTTGGGCAGTTCTAACTCTTCACCGAGCATGGCCGCGAGTTCTTCCAGCGAAACATCGACTTCGAGAATGTGTTCGCCTGTGCCCTGACCGGCTTTGCCTTGGCCGGGCTGCCCACCACCGAGCGGATCGCCAACATCGCCTTCGCCCTGACCCACGCCGCCGGTTTGTTTCTGGCCATAGCGAAACTGCGGCAGCGAAATTTGCGGCAGCGGAATCGAGACGAGGTCGCGCCCTTTCTTGCCGATCATCTCGCCTTTGGAAATGTAGCCCTTAAGCTGCTCTTTGATTTTGCCGCGCACGATATTACGAAACCGTGCCGCATCGCCTTCAATTCGCTGTGCCATTCTCGGTTCCTTCAGAATGAATTAACAAGGATGGACAGGATGAACAGGATAGAAAACATCAGTGTTTTTTAGACGTGATCTAATGTTCGCTGGCAGATACACCATCCTGTCTATCCTGTTCATCCTGTTAATAAATCGGCCAGATGCCCGGTGTTGCTAATTCAATCGCGTGTCCATCTGGGTCGCGGAAGTATACGCTGGTGCCGCCGCGTGGTGGATGAACAATGCTTTCAATCGCAATGCCGTGCTCTTCGAGTACTCGTTTCCACTCTTCGAGGCTGGCGGCTTCAACGGCGAAGCACAGATGCAATTGCCCGTGGCCATCGTGCGGCGGGATGAAGCCGCCCGGTGTGTCTTCGCCTTTGGTGCTGCCGCCTATTTTGAAGAGCAACAATACGTGCTTGCCCGCGACATCTAAGGCGCGAAGACGATGATCTCCCAGCATCGTTTCAAAACCGAACAGTTCATGATAGAAACGTTCCGAAGTATCCAAATCTTGGACATACAGCGCCGTTTCGAGTACTCGGATTGAGGTTCGCGGTTCGCGGTTCTCGGTCATAGGTTTGCGCTTCTGACTTTAATGAGGCTCCCTAACATTCTGCTGATGGCGTCGCATTGTTCGCCGAGTGCGCTGTGCTCATCCTCCTTCAAGTAAGCGATTTCTTTAGCAATGATGAGTTGCGTCCGCAATTCAGCGGCGGAACCTTTGGCCATGTAGAAGAATCGCACTGAATCTTTGTTGGTGCCTCGGTCATGGCCTTCGGCGATGTTGCTGGCGATACTCACTGCGGCCCTTCTTGCCTGGTCGCGCAATCCAAAATCGCGGTTGAACGCGCCCTCATTGGTGAGTTGATAAATGCTCACCGCTAAATCTTTCGCGCGCTGCCACACCTGCAAATCTTGAAAACGAGCCATAACCGCAAACCTCAAACCGCTAACCCCGAACCTACTTCCTCACGTCGCCGCGTGCGAAGATGCTCGCCACATATTGCAGCACGTCGTTGGCGCAGATGTCGCAGTAGCCATACTGGTTGATGAGCCGCGTCTTCACGACTTCGATCTTCTCCTGCGTTTCCTTGTCCACCACGTTACTGACGATGCTGGTCAGCTTGATCGAATCTTTCTGGTCTTCGAACAGCTTCAGTTCCAGCGCTTTGTGCAGGCGTGGATTGGAGTCGTAGGCGAAGGTCTTGCCGCCCAGAGCGAGGCTGCCGATGTAGTTCATGATCTCGCGGCGGAAGTCGTCTTTGCGGCTGTCCGGGATGTCGATCTTTTCTTCAATTGAACGCATCAAACGCTCGTCCGGATTTTCGTCGGCGCCGGTGAAACGATTCTTCACTTTCTCGCGCGAAACATAGGCGTTGACGTTGTCGATGTAGTTGCCCGCGAGTCGCTTCAAGGCTTCTTCATCGGCGCTGATGGCGCGCTGCACTTCGCTCTTGGCAATGTCTTCGTATTCTTCCTTAACCACCGAGAGCAGTTCACGATAACGCTTCTTAACCTCTTCGTTGTTGATGAGCGAGTGGTGCGTCAGGCCCTGCTCCAGTTCGTTCATCACCATGAACGGGTTGACGCAGCCGTCGGCCTCGCCTGAAACCAGCGCATTGGAAATCTTGTCCTGGATGTAGCGCGGGCTGATGCCTTCCATGCCCTCAACTTTGGCGGCTTGCTTCAGCTCGCGGATGTTGTCGTCGGTGTAGCCGGGCAGCGTCTTACCGTCATAAAGCTTCAGCTTTTGCAAGAGCGAAAGCTCGGCTTTGTTGGGTTCTTCAAGGCGCGTCAGCACGCCCCACATCGCAGCGATTTCTACGGTGTGCGGCGCGATGTGCTTGCCCTTGATTTCCTTCGAGTTGTAATCGCGCTCGTAGATTTTGATTTCGTCCGTCAGCTTGGTGTTGTAAGGCACGTCCACTTTGACGGTGCGGTCGCGCAGCGCTTCCATGAACTCGTTGGATTGCAACTTTTTGTATTCAGGCGAGTTGGTGTGGCCGATGATCACTTCATCAATATCAGTCTGCGGAAAACGCTTCGGCTTGATTTTGTGCTCCTGCGACGCACCGAGCAGGTCATACAAAAACGCCACGTCCAGCTTGAGCACTTCGACGAATTCAATCAGGCCACGATTGGCGACGTTGAACTCACCATCGAAGTTAAAAGCGCGTGGGTCGCTTTCCGAACCATACTCGGCAATCTTGCGATAGTTGATGTCGCCGGTCAGTTCGGTCGAGTCCTGGTTCTTTTCGTCTTTGGGCTGGAAGGTGCCGATGCCGACACGATCTTGCTCTGAAAGCAGTACCCGGCGTACGCGCACCTTGTCGAGAACTTTGTGCCAGTTGCCCTCGGCCTTTTTCAGCTCTTCGCGGAACATGAAGCGGCACATCGGGCACAGGTCGCCCCTGATGTGGATGTATTTGCTTTCCTCGCGGCCTTCGTTCAACATGCCTTCGAGCTGTGGACGCAATTCGTGCGGCACAAGATGCAGCGGTTCTTCGTTCATCGGGCAGTGCAGCATCGTGCCGTCATCGGCGCACCACGAGAACGAATAGACGGCGCCTTCATCGGTTTTGGAATAGGCTTCAAGTCCCTTCTTCAGCAGGCGCACGATGGTGGACTTTGAAGAACCCACCGGGCCGTGCAACAAGAGTACTCGTTTCTCGGTGCCGTAGTTGCGCGCCGCGCTTTTGAAGATTTGCACCAGGTGCATGAGGGTGCGGTCGAGGCCATAGATGGCATCGCGGCCATGGTCGAAGGGGTCGCTAAAAAAGTTGTAGCGCGTGACCGGCTCTTTGTTTTCGGTATATTCTTCGTGCCCGTAAGACAGAATCATGCCGTAGAGGCGCTGGAATGCGGTCTGTGCCAGCCACGGATTATCGCGCACCAGATCGAGATATTCTTCGAAGCTGCCTTCCCAGGTGAGGTTGCGATAGAGTTCGGTATCCTGCGCGGCAACGAGTTGTTGCAAAATTACATTGGCCATAAGGGGTTGACCTCCTGCGGTGGCGAAGAACTGCCAGATGCAAAACGCTGAAGCAAGATTAAATTTAAGGAGAACTTAAAACTTGCGCGGAAGAAGCAATGAGCCAGGGCGAATACCGGCGCTTCGCCCGAAAAATACTTCGTTGAGGAGTCGTTGCGCCTGATGAGTACTCGTAAAAGCAAAGCCTGTGGAGTAGCGAGGCGAAACGAACAAGTGCGATGACGCGACGCCCAACCATTGCGGCACGCACATCGAGGATGCGGCACAACGGGCTTCACGACAATCCGGCAGGAGTTCTGGCAGGAGTCGGAGTGGCGCCCGTGTGGCGCGGAAATTACAGATTGACGCGGCAAGCGAGAAGGCGGGAGCCTATCCAGGCGGCAAGCCCGGGAACGCAATGCGTCGAGAGGTACGATGCCTAATCTTCGGCGGGCGCTTCGCGGAGGAACGCTTGAGCGTGTTGGCTCAATGCCGAGCGTTGTGCTCGAAAAACGTTCGAGAGGCGAATCCGAATATTGGCGCCTGCAATGGTGCTACGGATAACGGCGGCTGCGACGCTACGACGGCACATCAGATTCTTGAATCAACACAATATTGGCCAAAGGAGGACCTACTGCCAATATGTTAAAATATCGTAAACGATTTATGTATCGCTTGTCAAGAACCCTGGCAACTTATGGCGACTTTGACGATACATGACGGGCAAGAGTTCCGAATCGTTGGCACTTCGCGCCGCACCCTCATCGGAGCAGTTCATCAATGTACTTAAAAAGCCTCGCACTTTCGGGTTTTAAAACCTTTGCAGACGATACACAGCTTCAGTTTGGCCCCGGCATCACGGCCATCGTGGGGCCGAATGGCAGCGGTAAGTCGAACATCGTGGACGCGATTTTGTGGTCGCTGGGCGAGCGCAGTCACAAAGCGTTGCGCGGCCATGCGCCGACCGACGTGATTTTCAACGGCAGCGCCGCGCGCACGCAGATGGGCATGGCCGAAGTGTCGCTGTTTTTCGACAACGACGACAAAAGCCTGCCGCTCGACTTCAAGGAAGTGCAGGTGACGCGGCGCGTCTTTCGCGACGGCGACAGCGAATACGCCATCAACAAAACCAGGTGCCGCCTGCGCGACGTGTCCGACCTGTTTCTCGATACCGGCGTTGGCCCGGAAACCTATTCGATTGTATCGCAGCGCGAAATCGACTCCATCCTTTCCGCCAAACCAGAAGACCGTCGCGGCCTGATCGAAGGCGTGGCCGGTGTGCAGAAATACCGCGCACGCCGCACCGAAACGCGGCGCAAGTTGGACAAAGTCGAAACCGATTTGCTACGCGTGCTTGACATCACCAGCGAGTTGGAAAGCCAGCTTTTGCCGCTTGCCGAACAGGCCGAACTGGCGCGCGAATACGACAACTACATGCAGCGCCTGCGAGTACTCCAACTGGCGATTCTGGCGCGCGAATACGACGTGCGCTTGAAGCGCCAGACTGCGCTCGAAGAATCGCAGACGGCGACCGCGCAAAGCGTGCAAGAAAACGGCGCGGCCATCGCGCAGCTCGAAGCGAGCGAAGCCGAACTCGAACTCAAGATGCGCGCCATGGAAGAGCAGATGGACGCGCTGCAAAGTGAAACAACCGATGTCGTGACGCGCCTGAAATCGGAAGAAGGCGCTATCGCCGTGGCGCGCGAACGCCGCCGCGCTCTCACCGAGCAACAGGAATTTCAGGCGCAGGAAATCGGGCTTTTGCGCGGTCGCATCAACGCCGCAACGGAAAGCATGAACACGCAGCGTGCCGAGTTGGAGAGCACGCAAAACGCTTCCGCCGGTTTGTCGAGCGCCGCCGCCGATGCCGAAGCGCGACTAGGCGCTGCCAACGCGCAGCTTTCGGAAGCGACGCGTGAATTGCAGCAGCGCCAAAGCAAAGTCATTGAACTGCTTCGCGCTTCTCAATCGAAGCGCGAAGCCGCCGCCGCCGGTCGCGCCGAAGCGCAGGCGCTTGAACATCGCTTGCAAGATTTACAGCGCCTGGCGCAAACGCTGCGCGAAGAATCGCAAAGCGTAGCACAGATGCGCCAAACCGTGCGCGAGCAACTCGAAGCGACACGCGCCCAGCACAAAGCGGCGGAAGCGAAAATCGCGCAAGCGCGCGAGAAAGTGCAGCAAAAGCAAAACGAGCACTCGCAAAGCGCCAACGAACTCAACGCGGCGCGCGAGCAGCGTTCGGGCATTCAGTCGCGTCTCAACGTTTTGCGCGAGTTGGAAGAAAACCTGGAAGGTGTGCAGGGCGGCGCGCGTTCGGTGTTATCGGCGGTGAAGAAGGGTCAGTTACCGGATCGCTACACTCTGGTTGCCGATGCCATTCGCGCGCCGCGCGAGCTGGAGCAGGCGATTGAAGTGGCGCTCGGCGCGGGCGTACACAACCTGTTATGCGATACGGACGCGGAAGCGAAAACCGCTATCACTTGGCTGAAGAAAAACCAGGCCGGACGCGCTACGTTTCTGCCGCTGAATAACTTGCGCGCCAGCGGCGTTGGGGATCGCACCCGCGCGCTGCTCAAAGAACGCGGCGTGCGCGGCATCGCCTCCAGTCTCGTATCTTTTGATGACGCGCTGCGTCCCGCCGTCGAGTATTTGCTGGGGCGAGTACTCATCGTCGAGACGCTGGATGATGCGGTTGCCCTCGCGCGTCGCTGCGATAACGGTGTGCGGCTTGTCACGCTTGAAGGCGAACTGGTGTTGCCGGCGGGTGCGATTACCGGCGGGCAGGGCAAGCAGAAAGCCTCTGGTTTGCTGGCGCGCAAGCGTGAACTCGATGAATCGCAAGCGCGCGTTGAAGAACTCAATCGCCAGTTGCAGGAGCGCAACGACACATTGAATGCCGCGCGTGCTGCCGTCGAAGAAGCGCAGAAAGAGCAGCGTGCCGCACAGGAAGAAGCCAACGAGTTGCGCTCGCAAATCGCGCGGCAGGAGCGCGAAGAAGAGCACGGCGAACGCGAAGCGCGCCGCGTGCAGAACAACGCCGACGCGACCGAATCGCAGTTGAAGCAGGTGCGCGCCACAGTTGAATCGCGCAGCACACAGCAAGACGAATTCGACCGCCAGGCGATTGAACTTGATGCCCAGGCGCACGCGCTGGATGCCGCCGTCGCCGAAGCGCAGAAAATTGTGGCGCAGCGCCAGCAGGAGCGAGAAGATGTCGCGACGAGTGTAGCCGATGTGCGCGCCGAGTACTCGGCAGCGCAGGAACGCCAGAGCGCGATGCGCCGCGCCATAGTTGAACTGGAGCGCCAGATCAAAGAGTTCGAGGCGCAGATTGTTTCCAAGCAGCACAGCATCGAGCGCGCCGCTGGCGAGGACGCGCAGCTTGTCGCGGGCGAGGCCGAACACGTCAGCCGTTTGTCGCAATTGCAGCAGCGCCGCGACGAGCTGGAAGCAGCCTTTATTCAATGGCGCGCCGGGCGCCAGGAGGGCTTGCAAAAACTGGAAGAAACCGGGGCATCTTTGCGCCAGCGCCGCACTGCCTTGCACGCTGCCGAAGAAGAGTTACACAAAATCGAGATTCGCCTCACCTCGACGCAGACCGAAATGCAGGACATGGAGCGTCGCTTCGGTGAAGAGTTCAGCTTAAGCGTGGAAGAAGCGCTGCCACGCCGCGATGACATCGAAGGTAAGCAACTCGCGCTGGATGAAATTGAAGTGCTGAAAGATAAAGTCGGTGCGCTGGGTAATGTCAACGTCGGTGCGATTCAGCAGCACGAGCAAGTCAAGGAACGCCTCGATTTTCTGAGTACTCAAAAAGCCGATCTGGACTCGGCCAGGACGCAATTGGAAGAAATCATCGCCGACATCGACAGTCGCACGCACGACCGTTTCATGACCAGTTTCAAAGCGGTGCAAATCGCGTTTGATGAACTGTTCAAGCGCGTTTTCGATGGCGGCTCGACCGAGCTTTCCCTCACGCACCCCGACAATTTACTGGAAACCGGCATCGACTTGCGCGTGCAGCCGCCGGGCAAGGGCGCGCAGGACATTTCGCTTTTATCGGGCGGCGAGCGCGCGCTTACGGCGTTGTCGTTTATGCTGGCGCTGTTGCGCGTTAATCCCAGCCCGTTTGTGGTGTTGGACGAGGTGGATGCGCCGCTCGATCAGAGCAACGTCGGGCGCTTCACGCAATTGTTACGTGAATTTACCGACCACACGCAGTTCATCGTGATTACGCACAACAACGGCACCATGCAGGCGGCGGATGTGCTTTACGGTGTTACAATGCAGGAGCAGGGCATATCGCGCTTAGTTTCAGTGCGTCTGGTGGACGATGAACGCGTGCCGCATGATGGCTCTGCTGACGGAGCAAACGGCCTTGCCAATGGTTTGAGCAACGGCGCCGGCCCGTCACGCAATGGCGTTGCGAGCACGCGGGATGAATCTTTGGTGGCGGCCTGAGTGTGAGCCCATAACACCGATACTCATGTGGACTTCCTGTTGACCATGATCTGCCAAAACTTCTGCAAAGGGCATTTTGAAAATGCGTAAAATTATTGGCTTGATAGTTGTGGTGTTGATGGTGGTCGGCTTGTTCGGCTTTGTGCGCCAGTGGCGCAGCACCACAGCGCCGGCCTATGGAACAGGTGACATTGCGGGCAACAGCGCCGACCGGGCCGAGCGTGATGAACGTGGTGTCGGCACCAGGATGCGCGAGAGGTTTCGCAATATTACCCAGCAACCGACACGTTATGCAAATAAACGTATAACGGTAACAGGCCGCGTGCGTGGCGCCACCAAAATAGCTTCCAATCGCAATATTTATACGCTGACACAGGGCGACTATCGCCTGCTCGTGATTGATGATGGGCCGCGTCCACGCGAATACTGGCCGCGCACCGTGAATGGTGTGGTCAAGTTGATCGGGCCTCCAGTGGGCGGTCTGCAATACGCCTATATCGTGGATGTCAAACAGCCCGCGAAATTCAGTGCGCCGCAGTGGAACGACATCCAGCAATACTTCACCAAAGGCCCGAACGAATAAATCGCATTGATGCGGGCTGAGAAGACCTCATCTTTCGCAAACTTGCAGGATGAGGCCGTATACCGTGAGGCCGTATGCCATGCGCCCCAACATACATCGACATCGCAATGAAACGCGCCTTAATGTGATTCGATCAGCTTTTTCGCCAGGCAGCGACGCTTGAATTCCGTCATTCCGGCGCGGTGCCGGGGCGTTAGCGAGTACTCGATTGCTTCACGCAGATAGCTTTCAATTGTTGCGGCGGGAATGTTGGCCGTAGCATCGCGTGCGATCTCTATGATGCGCTGCGTGCCCTCGTCGCGCGCCTGGTTCAGCAAGGTCGCGAGTTCCGCTTGGGTGTGCGGCTCCAAGCCGCGCCGCGTCACCCACGCCGCATATACAAACGGCAGTCCTGTTATTCTCTTCCACGCCAAGCCCAAATCGAGAATGGCCGTATTGCTTTCCTGCGCGCGCGGTGTAGCTTCCAGCGCGTTGTCACCGATAAGCAAAGCGGCGTCGTGTGCATCGAACATGGTGTCGAAGTCTGGCGTGTGTTCGATGAATGCGGGAGTGATGCCGTAGCCATCTTCCAGCACGATGCGCAGCAGGGCCACCGAGGTACGTGAACTGGCATCGACTGTAACGCTCGTAATCTCTTGCAACGGCACACGATGAAATAGTAGAACTGAACGCACCGCCTGGCTGCTGCCGATACACGCGTCTGAAATCACGCTTTCACCGACGCCCCGAAAGTGCTCGACAATGGGAATCAAAGCCACATCGCATTCGCCGCGCGCCAGTTGTGGCGCCAGTTGTGACGGCACGGCGCGCACTACGTCAACCTGAGTACTGGCTTGCAGCGTGTGCTGTTGCAGCGTGTGATATAGCGGTAATGCGTTAAGGTAGGGCACGACGCCAAGGCGCATCATAGTTTATTGATGAATGCGCGCTCCATCGCTTTCGTCTGTAGCAGGCGAATGTTCGGCATGGCCGGGCGGCAGTTCCACCGTCGAAGCGTCATCAGTTTCGGGATGCAAGATCGTCACGAGAATGGAGACCAGAAAACAGCCCAGTGCCATGCCATAAAGCGTGGACGCCGCGCCGTCCGACTTGAAAAGAAAATCGAGAATCAGACCGATCGCGCCAAACAGGGCCGTCAACAGCAATCCGCTTTGCCAGGTCTTCAGTTTCAATAAAGACATCAGAACTGCAACGGAAAGCGAACCGAGCACCGCGCCCAGCGCCAGCGGCGTTTCGATTTTATAATCGGTGTGGCCCAGCAGCATTTTTACACCGATAAAAGCGAGAATGAAGGCCAGGGCAGTTTTAAGATAGTGAAACTTGTCCATCACGCCTGAGAGCGCAAAATAAAGCGAACGCAAACCGAGAATCGCAAAAACGTTGGATGTAAAAACGATGAACGGGTCTTTTGTGACGCCGAAAATGGCCGGAATCGAATCGATGGCGAAAACTACGTCCGTCGTCTCCACAATCAAGAGAACGATGAATAGCGGCGTCGCCACACGCTTGCTGTTTTCCCAGATGAAAAACCTGTCGCCGTGGAACTGCGGCGTGATGGACATGAATCTCTTGGCGAAATTCACTAGCGGGTTCTTATCGGGATCGACTTCGGCATCTTTGCCGAAAGCCAGTTTAAAACCGGTGTAAACCAGAAAGGCGCCGAAAATGTAGATGACCCATTCAAAACGATGAAGCAGGGCCGCGCCCGCAAAAATCATGGTGGCGCGCATGAGGAGCGCGCCTAAAATACCCCAGAATAAAACTTTGTGTTGATGTTCGGGCGCGACTTTGAAATAGGAGAAAATCAGGATGAAAACAAAGATGTTGTCAACGCTCAGCGAGTACTCAATAAGATAGCCGGTCAGGAATTCCAGCGCCTTGTTGCTGTTGTAGTATCTCCAAACGCCGCCGCAAAAGGCAAAAGCCAGCGTTACCCAGACGGCTGTCCAGCGCAACGCCTGTCCCACGGAAATCGTGTGCGACTTGCGATTAAAAACGCCCAGGTCGAGCGCCAGCATACCCAGTACAAAAGCGGTGAATGCGACCCATGCCCATATCGGTACCGATTGTGTCATGTATGAATTTGCCTTCACAAAGCCGGAGCAATACCTAATCCAAGTTGCACCTATGAGATTGCCCGCCGCTCAAGCAGTGCCGCTCAAGCAGTGCCGCTCAAGCAGCGGGCTGATGATGAGAAGCCCCTGAACCGGGCTGATGATCACTCTTCAGGCCGCTTCGTTCGTAACAGCACCCAGATTCTTTACGCGGTTTGAACACGAGAACGAGACCAGCGCTGCAACAGCCTTCTGCGCCGAGGGATAAAGCAAAGCGAGAGACAAGCCGTGACGCTTATCTCTCGCTTTGGCTTTGCGGTTTTAGGCTACTTCGGCCAATGCACCTTTGCGAGCCGGCTTCTTCGATGTCGCTTTCGCGGCGGTTACTGCCTTTTTGCCGCGCGTGGCAGTTACCTTTTTGGTGGTCGCAGCAGATTTCTTCGCTGCGACCCTGGCTGTGCCGGAACTTGCCGCGTCGTCACCGGCACCACCACTTGCAGCAGCGCCATCTGCCGCAGCGGCATCTGCAACCGGCCAGCGTGGGTTGCCTTCTTTATCGAGGTTGACGATTGTCTTGCATTCCGGATAGCCGGTGCAGCCCAGAAACGGCCCAAAACGTCCACGACGCTGTGCCAGCGGCTTGCCGCAGTTCGGGCACGCGTGCTCGGTTTCTTCAACCTGCGGCTGAGCCTGCGCGCCTTCAATCGCGATGGTGTTGCGGCACTTGGGAAACCCGGTGCAGCCCCAGAACGCACCGCGACGGCTGGTGCGTACGACCATGTCTTTGCCGCACTTTTCGCATGGCTGCGTCGCGCCGGGTTCGATGCCTTCGACAACCGGCGCCACTTTTTCTTCACGCGCCACCGGCTCACCTTCCGGCCCGACGTTCATCGAAGTTTTACATTCGGGATAATCCGAACACGAGAAGAACTCTCCAAAACGCCCGCGACGTAGCAACAGCTTTTTGCCGCAGGCAGGGCAATCGAAATCCGTCTCGACCGGGCCAACTTTCTCCATCTCGGTTTTAGCGCGCTTGATGTCTTCGCTAAACGGATTGTACCATTCATGGAGCAATTTGACCCAGTTCTGGCGGCCTTCTTCCACTTCGTCCAGCTTTTCCTCAACGCCCGCCGTAAATTGAATGTCAACCACTTCCGGGAAGTGCTGCACCAATTTGTCATTGACGATGAAGCCCAGTTCGGTCGGTTTGAAGCGGCGCTGTTCCAGTTCGGTATAGCCTCGATCTTGAATGGTCGAAAGCGTTTGCGCATAGGTCGAAGGACGCCCGATGCCGTTTTCTTCCATCGCTTTCACCAGTGTCGCTTCGGTATAGCGCGGCGGCGGCTGCGTGAAATGCTGCCGGGGCAAAATGTCGCGCAAGTCGAGCGGCTGACTGGCTTCGAGGGCGGGCAGCTTGCGCTCGGTGTTTTCATCGTCCGCTTCTTTTTCATCTACGGCGTCTTCGTCCTTGGCGTCTTCATACACGCTAAGAAAGCCCGGAAACTTGATGACTGCACCCGAAGCGCGCAGGCCAAATTCTCCTGCGGTTATATCGACGGTTGTGACATCAAGAACGGCGGGCTTCATCTGCGAAGCCATAAAACGACGCCAGATGAGGCGATAAAGGCGGAACTGGTCTTCATTCAAATACTGCTTGATCTCTTCCGGGATGTGCGTCACGTAAGAAGGACGAATCGCTTCGTGCGCTTCCTGCGCGCTTTTCTTGTTCTTGTATTTGGGCGGCGCATCCGGCACGAAGTCGGGGCCGAAACGCTGCGTGATTAGTTCGCGCGCGGCGACCTGCGCTTCGGCGGCGATGGTCGTCGAGTCGGTGCGCATATAGGTGATGAGACCGACCGGCGAGCCGCTGCCGAGTTGAATACCCTCATACAGCGCCTGCGCCACCATCATGGTTTTCTTGGCCGAAAAGCGCAACTGCTTGCTCGCTTCCTGCTGCAACGTGCTCGTAATGAACGGCGCGCCGGGGTTGCGCCGCTTTTCCTGGCGCTTCACATTGGCGACCGAGTACTCAAGCGGGCGCAAGGCCGTCACAAGCTCGTTCGCCTGCTCTTCGTTAACGATCTCAACTTTCTTACCGGCGCGTGTCAGGAGCTTGGCCGGAAATGGAAAATCTTCGGTCTTGGGCGACAGCAGCGCGTTGATGGTCCAGTATTCTTCGATCTTGAAGGCCTGGATTTCACGCTCGCGCTCGCAGATGAGACGCACCGCAACCGACTGCACGCGTCCCGCCGACAAGCCCTTGGAAATTTTGCGCGACAAGAGCGGCGACAACTGATAGCCGATGATGCGGTCGAGTACTCGACGCGCCTGCTGTGCGTTCACGCGATCCATATCGATTTCGCGCGGGTTGTCGAGCGCGCGCTGCACCGCCGTCTTGGTGATCTCGTTGAACTCGATGCGGCGCACGTTTTTCAGCTTAAGCGCCTCGCGAATGTGCCACGCGATGGCCTCGCCTTCGCGGTCGGGGTCGCTGGCCAGATAAACCGTATCGACATCTTTGGCGGCTTTTCTCAACTCGTCGATCACCGCTTTGCGGTCGGGCAAGAGTTGATAGTCGGGCGCGAAGTCGTGCTCCAAGTCAACGGCCAGGCCGCTTTTAGGCAGGTCGCGCACATGGCCCTTGGAGCCCATGATTTTAAAATCCGCACCCAGGAAACCTTTGAGGGTCTTAACCTTGGTCGGCGATTCGACGATGACAAGTGATTTGCTCATGATACTTCCAATTACGGCTTTTCCATTTCGCGTCTCAAACTTCAATTGTTAAGCACCAGCCGCTCCACCATGCGCAGCGCCAGGATCAGGCTCCTAATTTATGCGGCAAACGCAGAGTATGCCAATTTTCAGCGCTATGCCCGCACTCTATCCATAGCAAGTTGAACGGACCTGCTCATAAACAGCAGTTGGCCACCACAGACTGGCCATGCAAACGGTCGCAACTGGAGGCCATGCGAGACGCATAAAAGAACTCGGAGTTCGCTTCAGCACTAAATGTGCCGCTGTCGTCGTGGCGGCACTGCCTGATATTTACTTAAGACCCGACAGCGAGTACTCATTACGCTGTCCTCGCAAATAATCCGCCCGCCATACGACGCGCGATGCCTTTGATTTCCAGCACTACTAACGTTGCAGAGGCCTCGGCGGCTCCCATGTCTGCCAACGCTGCGATATTATCCAGGTGGCGCGGCTCTAAGTCCAGCGCAAGATAAATTCGATTTTCGGTTGGCGACAGGTCGGCGCGCAACGACGGCTTTTCGGCACGCTGGCCCGTTCTCGATGGTTTTCGACCTTGCGAGTCTGCTTTGTCAAAAGGCAATTCTCGCTGAAACGGCAAGGCACGATTGTTAAGCGCTTCAAGAACGTCGTCTGCCGATTCTACCAGAGTTGCGCCTTGCTTGATCAGTGCGTGCGCGCCACGGCTCTGGATCTTATGTATATTGCCGGGCACAGCAAACACCTCGCGCCCCTGTTCCATGGCAAAGTCGGCAGTAATCAGGGCACCGCTGCGTTCACCCGCTTCAACGACGATTGTACCCGCGCTCAGTCCGCTAATAATGCGATTGCGTGCCGGAAAGTGCCACGCCTCGGGATGCACCGTCGGTGCGAACTCGGAGAATGCGGCACCGCTGGTCGTGATACGCTCCAGCAACGACTTGTTTTCCGATGGATACGTGATGTCGAGCCCGCAACCACAAACGGCAAAAGTGCGGCCTCCCGCTTCCAGAACGCCGCGATGTGCCGCTGTATCGACACCACGCGCCAAACCTGAGACGACCGTCACACCGCGCGCCGCCAGGTCACAGGCCAGTTTTTCGGCCACGCCGCGACCATATTCCGTAGTGTGGCGCGTGCCGACAATCGCGACCGCGACTTCATCTTGCGCCTCGACTGCGCCACGCACGAAGAGATACGGCGGCGGATCGGGAATCGAACGTAGAGCGGCGGGATACTCGGCATCTTCCAGCAACAGCAGGCGAATAGCGTGCTTTTGCATGGCCTGCAACGCCGGAGTCAATTGGCGCGTGGCAGCGTCACGCAGGCGCTCGACGGTTGTTGGCGTAATACCCTGAGTACTCAATAGTTCGTTGTCCTGACCCTGGGCCGCTGCTGCCAGCAGACGTGCAGGCGTTTCCCACCGGGCAAGAGCCGCATTGCAGCGTCCAGCCGGCAAACCGACAAATGCCAGGCGCAACCAATCGGGTAAATCGGTGTGTGTTTCTTCTATAAGCGACATTGTCATTGTACCGGGCGTTGCCCATTCTGTCCTTGCGTCCTGAGACAGCGTTGCGTCTTTAAGGTCGTGCCAGGCCGGGCGAAAGAAATATTGCCCTGATCCGGCTGGTTGTATTGTTACAAAACCGCCGTATTTGGTTAACGACATCCCAATATAGAGAAAAGGGAGAGGCAACGCAAGGGACGCGTTGCCTCTCCCACTTATGCCGCAACAAATTTCACATGCGGATTGGACGGTTTACTGACCCTGTCCCGGAGGCCCGCCCGGGAAACCACCGGGGAATCCTCCCTGGAACCCGCCCGGCCCGCCACCGGGAAAACCACCAGGGCCGTTAGGGAATCCGCCCGGTCCACCGGGGAAGCCACCTGGCCCACCGGGAAAGCCGCCGGGGCCGCCGGGGAAGCCACCTGGCCCGCCAGGGAAGCCTCGACGAGCGCCGGGAATGCCGATCAAAGCATTCGGGTCGTTGGGTTGTGGTAGGTCGTTGTCAACCTCGAAGTTGCCGGTGTAGTTTAGGGGGTTGCCACGGTAATCGCGCGCCTGAACGCCGATTGTGACAACGCCGTCGGGCAGGTTATTGGCCGTGCCGCCTTTATACTCGGCCAGCGCCACAGTAAGAACTCCCGTCGCCGGCAAGTAATAAAACGACTCGGCAGCCAGTTCGCGATTGTTCATTGTGACCTTGATGCTGCTGGGGTCGACACCTGAACCTCTGTCCTCGATTTGTGCTGCGAAGTAAACCGGTGCTCGTCCCGGCAGGCGCAGGGGCCGACCTGCGTCCATCAATTGCGCGAAATCCGTTTTTTCTTCGGAGCGAACAGTTACCGAAGGCTCCACGACACGCGGTGGGTCGGCATCGAAAGGCGTAGCCTCAAAAGCGTATAGAGCAGCGTTATCCGCCAGCAAGAAGACCTGATTGCCGGCAACCGCCGGCGCCGAAGAAACGCCAAAGATACGGGTTTCAATGTTGCTGCGGAAGCGTCCGCCACCAAAACCTCCACCGGGGAAACCGCCGCCGGGGAATCTGCCTCCAGGCGCCATCTGGTTGTTGCCACGACGCCCGAATCCACCCTGTCCGCCAGCTCCACCCTGGCCCCCGACGTTACCACGAGGGCGATTCTGCGCTCCGGGGCCGGTGCGCGGTGTCCGCACCTCGACTTCGATCTCGCGTTCGGTGTGCAGGCGATAACGCCAGGTAATATCACCAGTTTCCGGCTTCACGGCGTAGAAAAGGCCGTTTCTGGTGCCCACCAGAATGGCGTTGGGCAACACCAGGGGCGAGCCGGTTACTGCGGCTCCGAGGTCGGCCTGCCACAACTGGGTGCCTTTTTGCAAATCGAGGGCGGATAAAGTGCCCTTATCTGAACCGACGTAAACGACTCCTCTGCCGTTAGGAGCGGCACGTCCCGACGGCGAGTTCATCACGCGACCGTTGCCGGGGGCACTCCATGCAATGGTGCCGGTTCTTTGTTGAACCGCCACAACGGTTTCGCCTGCGGCCACAACAATGCGATCTCCCAGCAAGGCGGGAGTTTCCGCCGGTGGGCCGGGCAGCAGAGTCGTGTAGTCAATCTTGGCCGTCATCAGGTTGATGGCATAGAGATTTTGATCGCTGGCGGTAATGAATATGCGCTTGCCATCGGTGCTCAGCACCGGCGATGACAATGGCGTGGCACCGACACGCCCCAACGGCACATTCCACTTTTCGTCGAGAGTTCCGGCGCGGGTGTAGGCCCGCAGTTGGCCCGTGGCTAACGCCACCAGAATGCGTTCACCGCCGGCTGTGTTGACGATAACCGGCGCGTCCACGACGGGCGAACCCATGTTAACGGTCCAAACGGCACTGCCATCAGTTGTTTGCAGAGCGTTAAGATCACCGTTTTCGCCTGCGGCCAGAATCAGATCGCCGGCATCTCCACCGCTGAGCAGTGTAAGAGGTGCTCGGACGCGGCCTTCCAGAATGCGCGGCTGCTGCCACAGCTTTTCGCCGGTTTGACCATCAACGCACAGAACCTGGCGACCCACGGCAAAGTAGACACGTCGTGCACTGCGCGGCCCCACCACAAGAGGACTCGTCGTGTTCGCGTCCGGCACGGCATACTGCGCCAGATCGACGGTGTGGCGCCAAGTCAGGTTCAGCGGCAATGGCAAAGGCGTCGCGCTGGAACCGGTGCGCTGCAAGTCTCCTTTAAATGTGGCCCAGGTATCGCCACCTGGCGCAGCCGCGTCCTGAGCACGGACGCCAAACGGCATCGCGAGAGTACTCGTAAAAATTGCCACTGCGAGCGCGACATTTGTCGCACTCAAACGGCGTTTACCTTCAGACATATTCTTGGCCTCCGTCTCGATTGACGAGTTCACTATTCACTATATAGGTCGTATTTACGTCTTAGACACATGTTGGTCTCAGAAAAGTTTCGGTTGTCCCGCCGAATCGCGCACGCTGTAACCCGCCGGTGAACGAAATAAAGCATCGGATAGAGGCCTGTTACGCCGATAGTCGCTCCACGAAAAGGTGGTTGCCAGTGTCCGGGAGATGGCTTCGAGGCGCAATGGCAAACCATCGCTGCGACGCAACCACACTTTTGTCGTGCCGCTTTGCCCGCCGAGATTGCGCGCCGTCCAGACATCGCTCGGTGTGCCGTTGAGCATAACCGAGCCCACTTTGCGCGCGCTGGCTCTTTGCAATGTGCCACGTAACGATGCCGGGTTGCGCAACAGGCTTTGCAGGTTCAGGCCGCCCATGCCTTGCGCCGCATTGCGATTAACGCGCCAGCGCACTCCGGCTTTTGCCTGCGGCAGCAACTTGAAAGCGTAGGGCGCTGCCAGCAGAAAGACAATGGGACGGTCACTCATACGCGTCTCAATGCGCGCACGCTGACCCTTCAAGAAAACTCGCGCCGCCAGCACTTGCTGCGGCTGCGCCGTGTTACGTCCCGCTTCGCGAGCTGCAAAACGTGCCGTCACCCTGAACGAGAGCGTAGAATTTGCACTGCCTGCCGGTGTCGCGGCTTGCACAACGCTGTCCTGACCACGCAAAACTCCCGTCGTTCCCAGCACAATTGCAGGACTCGCAAGCAAAATGGCGCGAATGGAAAGAGGGATAACACGCCGCGTTTCAAAGAAATGGTTCACAAAGACTCCGCAAGGCGATAACTTGTAAATTAGCTGATTTGGCGCTTCGGTGCAAATCGCACATCAACGATCCGTCCGGAAAGCACCGCTGTAGAAGCGTCAACATAACAGCAGACGCTTAAGCTCCTGACAGGTTCGACTGACATTACCAGGGCTGATGTGATGTCTTCTTCTTCCTTATGAGTACTCAACTGCCCGCAGAAACTGCTTACGATGTCCTGGTGCATGGCGCCATTGGAACCGATTATCTGCTGCAACTTGATGGCATCCCCGCGGCAGGAGAGGTGCGCAGCATCGAGCGTGAAGTGCGCACCGTCGGCGGCGAAGCAGCCACCTGCGCGCTGGCGCTGGCGGCCTGGGGCGCGCGCGTCTGCCTGTGCGGCAATCCTCTGGGTAACGACAGCAACGGGCGCTTCGTCGTCGCGCAGTTGGCTCTGCTGCCGAACCTCACGCTGAAAGCGCCTGTCATTGAAGGTTTCGAAACGCCCTATTCTGTGGTGATGAGCGCACGAGGCCAACCTCGCGCCGTGCTGGTGCGCAACGCCGCCGCAAAAAGTTATGACGAAGCCTTTGCGAGTACTCAGCACACCAACTGGCCATTAGCACGGCTGGCGACCTGTGACGGCAGCCTGCTATCGAGCACCCATCACCTGGCAACGCATCTACAGAAGTGTAGCACGCCACTTTTTGCCCGGGATGCCTTGCTCAACCCTTCGGTCGCGCCTCTGGCCGAAGTTGTGTTGCTGACCGATGCGTTCTGGCCACAAAGTACGCAAGAGCAGTTATCGCGCATGGCCTGCGAGCGCGCCGCGGAGTGGGGCAGCACTGTTGTCATCATGTGCGGTGCAGAGGGCGGCGTGTGGTGCCGCGCCGGAGAAGGGCCGCAGCATTACGCGGCTGTAAACATCGGCGACACAGATTTACCGGGCAGCACAGATTTGCCGGGCAGCACGGATTTGTCGGGCAGCGTGGGCGCCGCCGATGTATTTCGTGCCGGGCTCCTGTGGTCGCGCTTGCAAAATTGGGAATGGGACCGTGGCTTGCGCTTTGCCGCCGTCGCTGCCACGCTCAATTGCCTGGAGGCCACGGTTCCCTCACTTGGCCAAATCGAAGCAATAGTGTGAGTTACGCGTGCACATTCATAATGGTTGCGTTGAGTACTCGGAGCGAGCGAAAGCTCATTAGCAAAAGCGCAGCAGGGAACGGCAGGAACCGATGCTCGTTTAATAATGAGCAAGTCGCAGCACTGTTTTGTCTCCTTCTGTTTTTGAGCTGAGTTACACTGTGCGTTTAACCAAATAGGCAGCAAGACATTTCAAGTGCCTGCCGAGAGGTTGGTTCATCATGATGATTAAAATGACTGTTGAGGGCATCGGCATCGATCCCCAGAACAATACTCTAGTTTTGCTGCGCGATGAAGAGCACAAAGTGTTTGTGCCTATCTACATCGGCCCGGCTGAGGCGATGTCCATCCAGATGGAGTTGGACAACCGCCAGCCGCCCCGCCCCATGACGCACGACTTAATGGCCGACGTTCTGCGCAAGCTGGACGTGCAGCTTCTCAAAGTCACGGTCAACGACGTGGACAAGTTGGTTTACTACGCCACGCTGCACATTCAAGGCAAGGACGAAGGCTCGCCGCAGGAAATTGATGCGCGTCCTTCCGATGCCATTGCTCTGGCGCTGCGCGCGCAGTGCGGCATCTGGGTGAGCGATCAGGTCATTGATAAAAGCGGCATTCAGGTCGAGGAAGTTTCCACTGAAGCCGGCGAACTGCCGTCACTGACACTTGAGGATGAGCAGCCCATCACCGAAGTTTCCCCCGACGAAATGGATCGCTTCTCCAAGTTGCTTGAAGGCGTGGATCTTTCCGGCAAAAGCGGTGAATCGCAAGCCAACTGACATCCGGCGGTTAGTTTCTCCTCAAAATCTGCTTGCACAACAAGTTGGAGCCTGCCGCAGTTAATCTGCGAAAAACACCGGAATGCAAACGGCACGGCTCCAACTTGTTGCCGCAACTGAAGAACTTGTGCGCGCTAATATTTAACCAGTGGTGCGGGTTTGCCTCAAAACGGTATTTCACCCGCCGCTTTTGCACCGCAGCCCGCTCGTTCACGGGCGGCTCAACCTAAACCCGCACCATTGGTTATTTAAGGTCGCGCAACCTTCTCCTCCTTACTTGACATACGTCACTCGATATACGTCAAAACACTTTGAACACGCTTCACCGATAAACGTCCAACAGTGCAATATCGGCCTGCTACCGCGTTGTTTGCCTGATGCGGAAAACTTCGGTGCCGAAAGCGAGTAACCAGTACTCGTAGAGGAATGAACATGAAAACCAATCATCGTACAGTTCGTGGCGTTGCCATGCTGACAGGTGCCGTTATGGCCACAACGGCCATCATGCCGATGCAAGCCGCACACGCCGACAAGAAGAAGACCTACAAGTATGCCGCTATTGGTCTGGGTGCTCTGGGCATTTACATGGGCGTCAAGGGCAAGACTTTGCCCGCAGTTGCTGCCGGTGCCGGTGCCTACTACGCCTACAAGAAGAGCAAGCGCCGCTAAATCACAATCGAGTTGAATGAACACAGTGCGGGTTCAGTGTCGGCAGGGGAATTGAAAAATGAAAATGTGCAATCGTGGAGTGCGTGGCGTAGCGACGTTGACGGCTGTGGCGGTAGCGACTTCGGCTCTGGTGCCGATGCAGGCCGCGCACGCCGATAAGGAAAAAACCTACAAGACCGGCGCCATCGCTCTTGGTGCGCTTGGCGCGGTTCTGGCCGTAAAAGGCAAAACGGTGCCAGCCGTCATTGCCGGTGCCGGTGCCTATTACGCTTACAAGAAAAGCCAGGACGCCGACAACGAGCGTAGCGCAGGCAACGTTTATCCTGACAGCACACGCACCACACGCCGTTCGGAAAGTATACGCACGGAGGGTCGGCGCACGCAAACTCGGCGCACGCAAACTCGGCGCACAGACAGCACGCGCAATGATGTTTACAGCGACGACTTTCCTGCACAGTATCCTGCTGATGACGATCGCGCCGACAACGATGTGTACACGGATGTGGACGCCGACTCTGACGTTTACTCCGATGCAGATATCTACGCCGGCAGTGACGTTTACCCCAATGACCCTGGTTACATCGGTTTTAACAAGAAAAGCGACAGCGCTTCGAGCGGTGCAAACAGCCGTAACCACTCGAGAATTGTGCTGAAGTAAGAACGCTTGCCCAAGCGCAGCAATAATCCCCGATGATGAGTACTCATCATCGGGGATTATTTTTGTGTCTGTGGCACCTTGCGTGCACTACGAGCGTTGTAGATATGGAGAAGCCGTCTGGTGCATGACGAGCGGTTACGTTACAGCAGTTACGCTCACTGCGGCTTGACAAAGCAGGCACAGCCACCTAAAATGCCTTAGCGACAAGTTTTCTGGGCTTTTCGTAGTTGGCTGCGCGCCTGAGGAGTTGATGAACCCTCATGTATGTGGATTTAACGGACATCCTGCGTGCGCCGGGTAGCACATCTGAAAAGCCGATTAATATCGCGCCTGGAATGCTGGACGACATCGAAGTTGTCGAGCCGATTCACGGATGGGTGCGCGTGACCAACGCGCGGCAAAGCATTGTGGTGGAAGGAAGAGCTCAGGGCTCGATCACCATGCAGTGCGCGCGCTGTCTGGAGTCGTATTCTCAGCCGGTAGAGTTGGAACTGGAAGCCAACGCGCCGCTGAGCTACTTTCGCGGTTTGTTGCTGGGCGCTGCGCCCGACGCTGACGAAGAAGACGAACCGGACGACGAACTCGCAGCGATCTTCGACGCGAATTCTCTTGACGTATTGGAACTGGTGCGGCAGGCCATCGTGCTGCAATCGCCGCGCAAGCCGCTGTGCTCACCCGATTGTCCGGGTTTGCCCGAAGCGGCGAAGTATATGAGCGGAAAGTCCGACGATGCACGTTGGGAGTCGCTCAAAGACTGGAACGAACAAAAGGAATAGACTGTCATGGCCTTACCAAAAAGACGTAAATCCCACGCTCGTGTGCGCACCCGCCGCCAGCAGTGGACTGCCAAAAACGTAACCACAACGACCTGCCCGCATTGCTCGGCAGCCAGCATGCCGCATCGCGTTTGCACTTCGTGCGGCTATTATAATGGCCGCCAGATTCTGCCGCCAAAAACGAAGCAGACTCCGGGCCTCGACGCCGAATAAGATGGTGAACGGTTAAGAAGCGAGGCGCAGCACTCAACGAGTACTCGCCTTGCTTCTTGTGTTTTCTCTTATGCGAATCGCCATTGATGCAATGGGCGGTGATCGGGCTCCCGCTGAAATCGTGGCCGGGGCGTGTGCCGCTGCGCGCGACTTTGGCGTTGAAGTCATCCTCGTCGGCGATGAAGCGGCCATCCAAAGCTGCTTCGGCTCCAGCAACAAAGCGCTCGATAAAACCTCCATCGAAATCCCAGCCACGCTGCCTAAAGGCGTGACGATTCACCATGCCTCGCAAGTGGTCGATATGGAAGAAGCGCCGATGCAGGCGATGCGCAAAAAGCCCGATTCGTCAGTCGCCGTCGCTACGCAACTGCACGCCGACGGTAAGGCCGATGCGGTGCTTTCCGCCGGCAATACGGGTGCCGCCGCAACGTTGGCGCTGTTCAAATTGAAGCGCATCGCGGGCATCGACCGTCCCGGCATCGCGAGTGTGTTTCCTACTTCGAAAAACCCGACTGTGGTGCTCGACGTTGGCGCTAACGTCGATTGCAAACCACGCCACCTGGCCGAGTTCGCCGTGATGGGCGCCGCCTACGCGCGTAACGTGAAAGAGATTATTCCCGGCGTCGGCAGCTGGATTCCGAAAGGAAAGTTGCCCACTGTGGGGCTGCTGTCAATCGGCGAGGAAGAAAGCAAAGGCAACGATCTCACGAAGTCGGCCTTCAAGCTGTTGCAGGACAACGCCGACGAAGGGAAATACCAGTTCTTCGGCAACGTCGAAGGGCGCGACATCGGCAAAGGCACGGTTGATGTCGTGGTGTGCGATGGCTTTGTCGGCAATGTCGTCTTGAAAGTGTCCGAGGGCCTGGCCAAGATGCTGACTGGCGAATTGAAAAGCGCGCTGACCAGTTCGCCACGTTCCAAGTTGGGCGCGCTGTTGCTCAAGCCGGCCCTGATGCGCATGCGCAAGCGTCTCGATTACACCGGCTACGGCGGCGCTTTGCTGCTGGGCGTGAACGGCGTGTGTGTAATTTGCCACGGCAGCGCCGACGCGCGCTCCATTCACTCGGCGATTCGCATTGCCAAGCAAACCGTTTCCGCCGATGTGGTGGGCGCCATCCGCTCCATCATGGAAGATTCATCAGGGGCCATCGAGGCGCAGCAAAAAGCGCTGGACGAAGCGAGTGCCAACGCTTCAGCGAGCGCTTCGGTCAACGGGGCGAATCCGCAGAACACGCTGCATCAAAACGGCAGCGGAGGCGAAAAACTGAGTGACGGCATCGTGCCGCCCATCAGTTTCTGAAGATTTACGCATCACACAATGTACTAACGATAGGAACCGATTTGTCCGATGTCATAGGAAAAACTGTGGGTCGCGCCGCCGGAATTGTCGGTCTGGGGCATTATGTACCCGAGCGAGTACTCACCAATGCCGACCTGGAAAAGATGGTCGATACCAGCGATGAATGGATTCGCTCGCGCACTGGAATTTCCGAGCGCCGCATCGCCGCTGATGGACAAATGACGGTCGATCTGGCCGAACCTGCCGCACGCCGTGCTCTTGAAGACGCCGGTTTGCAGCCTTCGGATGTGCAGCTCATCATTGTCGCGACCTGCACGCCTGATTACTTCTTCCCTTCCACCGCCGCGCTGCTGCAAGATCGCCTTAAATGCTCCTGCGCCTCGTTCGATCTTGAAGCGGCCTGTTCCGGCTTCGTGTACGCGCTCGTTGTCGCGCAGCAATTTATCGCCAGCGGCGCGGCCAACACCGTTCTCGTAGTGGGCGCTGATGTGATGTCGCGCGTCACCGACTGGACCGATCGCAATACGTGCGTGCTCTTTGGTGATGGTGCCGGTGCCGCCGTGGTGCGCGCTGTGCCCGAAGGCCGGGGAGTACTCGGCTTTGATCTCGGTTCCGACGGCGGTGGTGGCGATTTGCTTAAGGCCGAAATCAACACACATTTATTCCTGGGCACGAGCTTTACAGCGGGCAAAGGCACTGCGACCGCTGATGAACCGTGCAGCAAAAGTTACATCGCGATGGATGGCAAAGAAGTGTATCGCTTCGCCGTGAACGTGATGGGCGAGTCGGCAGTGCGCGCGCTGGAGCGTTGCGGCATCGCAACAGAGGACATCGACTTGTTCGTGCCGCACCAGGCTAATGTGCGCATCATTGATGCTGCGGCCAAACGTCTGGGTGTGCCATCCGACAGGGTGTTTGTCAACGTTGGCAAATACGGCAATACATCGGCGGCCAGCATTCCCATCGCCTTGTGCGAAGCGCGCGATACCGGCAGAATTACAAGCGGCAGCACGGTCGTAACGGTCGGTTTCGGCGCGGGCCTGACATGGGGTTCGTGCGTGATGCGCTGGGTTTAGAGAGCCACGGAACCATACGGAATACGAGATGGCCGCAAAGGCTCGCGTCCAGAACCCGGAGCGTGAGCGACGGGCCAAGCCCTCAGCCCGTCGCTCACGCTCCGGGTTCTGGAAAAGCTTCCCGTGTGTTTCCGTGGCTACAACGAGTACTCGTCATGCATAAATTCGATCCGGCACAGGCCGGGAAACTCGATTCCGCCGAACGCGCGACATGGAACAATCCACGCGAATTCGTGGCGGCTGCCGACATCGCGCCCGGCTCGCGCGTGGCGGAAATTGGTTGCGGCACCGGCTGGTTCACTTTTGAACTCGAAAAGGCGGTGCGTCCGCGCGGCATCATTTACGCGCTGGACATGCAGCCGGCGATGTTGCAAATCTTGCGTGCCAAGCGCGAAAACTGGGAGCGCATTCTGACTCTGCCCTGCGGTGAGAACACCTTTGAACTCGACGAGGGTGAAGTCGATGCCGTGTTTCACGCCAATGTGCTGCACGAGTGCGCCGAGCCGGAAACACATCTACGCGAAGTTCATCGAGTACTCAAAAGCGACGGGCAGCTTGTTCTCGTCGAATGGCACTGGGCCGATGAGGAATCGCAGCCCGGCCCACCGAACACGGTGCGACTGGAAACCTCTGACACCGAAGAGTTGGTGCGCAACGCCGGTTTTGAAATCACAGAAACAATTGATGTCGGGCCGTATCACTATCTGGTGCGTGCCGTTAAGAAATGAATTGAATGAACGCTTTTGTTTTTCCCGGTCAGGGCAGTCAGAAAGTTGGCATGGGGCAGGCGCTGTATGAAGAGCGCACGGCGGCGCGCGACCTGTTCAATCGCGCCAGCAGCGTGCTCGGCTACGATTTGGCGCGGCTCTGTTTCGATGGCCCCGAAGAGAAGCTAACCGATACGCTGCATGCGCAGCCTGCTCTGTTGACAGTCGATCTCGTGGCGCACGAAGCGGCCCTGGCCAAAGGTGTCACGGCTGAAATGGTAGCAGGCCATTCGCTTGGCGAATATGCGGCGCTTGTCGCAGCCGGCGCGCTGGAGTTTGAAGACGCGCTTCGCCTGGTGCAACGCCGCGCGCAACTCATGGCCGCTGCGCCCGCCGGAAAAATGGCGGCCATCATTGGCTTGCCCGATGCGGAGCTGGATCGAGTACTCGAAGAAGCACAAAGCGAAGGCTTGGTTGTGGCGGCGAACTTCAACTCGCCGGGGCAGATTGTGGTCAGCGGCGCGGCAGGTGGCGTCGAAGCAGCAATGCAAGCAGCCAAGGCACACGGCGCCAAGATGGCCGTCGCGCTGCCGGTGAGCGGCGCGTTTCATTCGCCGCTTTTGCGTGAAGCCGGCGACGAGATGAGCCAGTTGATTGACGCCGCGCCGTTTCGCACCGCGCGCATCGCGGTTTACCAGAACACAACGGCGCAAGCGGCCACCTCGCCCGACGAATTGAAAGCCGCTCTTAAAGGCCAAATGACCGGCCCTGTGCGCTGGACGGAAACGATTCAAAACATGATTGGCGCCGGCGCGACGCAGTTTTACGAGTTGGGGCCGGGCAAAGTACTGGCGGGACTCATCAAGCGCATCGACAAATCGGTTGCCGTTGAAAGTAGCGAATAGTAATGGCGTGGTTGTATCTGCTTGTAGCCGGTGTGTTTGAAATCGTCTGGGTTGTATCGCTCAAATACGCGGAAGGTTTCACGCGTTTGTGGCCCAGTGTGCTGACCGTTGTAACCGGTGCCACCAGCATCGTTCTGCTGGCGCAGGCCGTAAAAACCTTGCCCGTCGGCACGGCCTACGCGGTGTGGACAAGTGTCGGAACCGTCGGTGCGGCGCTCTTAGGAATGCTGCTTTTTGGCGAACCGCGCGACTGGCCGCGTTTGTTGTGTCTGGCTTTAATCATTATTGGTGTTGTCGGTTTGAAGTGGTTGTCGCCGCATTGAACGACATGCGAGTACTCGCCACATGCGTTGCACTGGTCGCAAAATGACACTATTTGTGTATGCCCTTGAAGCAACATAAAATCTGTAATAAGTCTGGAAAACAATGACACTGGAAAACAAAGTCGCATTCATTACGGGGGCGCGGCGCGGCATTGGTCGCGCCATTGCGCTGCGTTACGCGCAGGCCGGCGCCGATTGCATTCTGCTGGCGCGCAGTGCGCCAGACGAGTTGGCTGAAGAGATTCGCGGCCTGGGGCGGCGCGCTTTAGCTCTGGCGGTTGATGTGAGCGATGGCGATGCGGTTGATGCCGCCGTGAAGCAGGCTGTGAGTGAGTTTGGTAAAATCGACATCTTGGTCAACAATGCTGGTATAAACGACGACGGTTTGCTCATTCGCATGAAGCTGGAGCAGTGGCGTCGAGTACTCGATGTGAACCTGACCGGCGCGTTTCACTGCACCAAGGCTGTGGTGCGTCCGATGCTGAAAAACGAAGCGGGACGCGTCATCAACATCAGCAGTGTCATCGGGCAGATGGGCAACGCCGGACAGGCTAATTATGCCGCCAGTAAAGCCGGTCTGATCGGCTTTACCAAGTCGATCGCTAAAGAGTTGGGCAGCCGGGGCATTACGGTGAATGCGATTGCGCCGGGCTTCATCACGACCGACATGACAGCCGAGATGAGCGAAGAAGCCAGGGCGCAGCTTTTGCAGAATATCCCATTGGGTGCGCTGGGCGAAGCCGAAGATGTAGCCGAAGCCGCCTTGTTTCTGGCAAGCGATGCGGCGCGTTACATCACTGGTCAGGTCTTGAATGTTGATGGCGGTATGGTAATGTAGGAAGTGTCCTTTGGACTTTGGAATTTGGGCTTGGGATTCGGAGCTTTGGTCTTTGCCAATGGACTTAATGATCTCTCAAGACCGAAAACCGAAAACCAGAGACCCAAATTGAGTACTCATATTCCTGGAGGAAGAAGATGGCAACAGCCGATAAGGTCAAAGAAATTGTCGCAGACGAGTTGAGTGTCGATGCCGGTATCGTAACGCCGCAGGCGCGCTTTGTAGAAGACCTGGGCGCCGACTCACTCGATGTCGTGGAACTGGTCATGCGCTTCGAAGAAGAGTTTGAAATCGAGATTCCCGACGAAGACGCCGAAAAGATCACCACCGTTGGCGAAGCCGTTTCCTATATCGAGAAGAAGTCGGAAGGTTCGTAAAAGGGATGAGGGGAAAGGGATGAGGGGAAAGTTTTCAACCACCGCTCATCCCCATCCCTCATCCCCATCCCTCAAAGAATGAAACACGAAAGAGTTGTCGTAACTGGTCTGGGATCCATGACGCCGCTGGGCGTCGGAACGGAAAAGTTCTGGGAAGGCGTCAAGAGCGGAGCCAACGGCATCGGTCCCATAACCCAGATCGACACGACCCGTCACAACACCAAGTTCGCCGGTGAAGTGCAGGGTTTCCACGTCGAAGAGTTCATCGACCGCAAAGAAGCCAAACGCATGGATCGCTTTGTGCATCTGGCGATTGCGGCTTCACAGGAAGCGGTCGAGCATTCCGGCCTCAAAATCGACGATGAGAACCGCGACCGCATCGGTGTCATCATCGGCTGCGGCATCGGCGGCCTCACCACGTGGGAGCGCGAATACCGCACCTTCATCGAGAAAGGCCCTGACCGCGTCAGCCCCTTTCTCATCCCGATGATGATCGCCAACATGGCGAGCGGCCACGTTTCAATTCAGACCGGCGCGCGCGGCCCCAACACCACAACCGTGGCGGCCTGTGCCTCTTCCGCGCACGGCATCGGCATGGCCTACGATATTCTCAAGCGCGGCGACGCCGATGCCATGATAACCGGCGGCACTGAAGCCCCCATTTGCGATTCGGCTCTGGCTGGCTTCGGCAATATGCGCGCTTTGTCGCGCCGCAACGATGATCCGGCACACGCCTCGCGCCCCTTCGACAAAGAGCGCGACGGCTTCGTAATGGGTGAAGGCGCCGGCACCATCATCATGGAAACGCTTTCTTCGGCGCAGGCGCGCGGCGCCACCATCTACGCTGAAGTGCTGTCGCACGGCATTACCGGCGACGCCTATCACATCACCAACATGCCCGAAGACGGCAGCGGCATAGGCTCTTCGATGCGCATGGCGCTGAAATACGCCGCCATCGAGCCGGAACAGGTGCAATACATCAACGCGCACGGCACGAGTACTCCGGTCAACGACAAGACCGAAACCGCAGCCATCAAAGCCGTTTTCGGCGAACACGCTTACAAGATGGGCGTATCCAGCACCAAGTCGCAGATTGGCCATTTGCTTGGCGCGGGCAGCGCAGTCGAGTTCATCGCCACCGTTTTGGGACTGCATCACCAGATCATGCCGCCCACCATTAACTTGCAGAATCCCGACCCGGAATGCGACCTCGACTATGTGAGCGACGGTTCGCGTCCGGCGCACATCGACATCGCATTGTGCAACTCAGCGGGCTTTGGCGGCCACAACGCGACCCTGGTCGCCAAGCGCTGGCAGGGCTAAGCCAATGGCCGGGCCAAAGCAGAGCAAGCGCAAAAAGACAGCAGCTGGTGCGGCTTCGGTTGCGCCGACGAGTACTCAATCGCTGAGTGACTTACGCGCCAAGCTCGGTGCCAATGTCCCCGATGAACTGTTGCAACTGGCGCTAACTCATCCATCTGCCACGGGCGAAGGCGCTGAGCGCACGTTGCATTCTAATCAGCGCCTGGAGTTTCTGGGCGATACGGTTGTTGGTGCCGTTGTGGCCGAGCATCTTTATCGCGCCAATGCAGCGTTGCCTGAAGGCGATTTGACGCAGCGCAAAGCGACGATCGTGCGCGGTACGAGCCTGGCGCGTGCGGCCATGCGTTTAGGACTGGGCCAACACTTGCGGCTGGGACGCGGCGAAGAAGCCAGTGGTGGGCGCAGCCGTGATACAATCTTAGCCGATGCTTTTGAAGCCGTTGTCGCGGCAATTTATCTTTCGTGCGGCATCGAAGCGACGCGGGCTTTTGTCTCAAGCATCTTAGCCGATGACCTGGCGCACGCCGTGGCGAGTACTCGCAATTCGCCGTTTGTTTCAGTGAAGAACCTGCTGCAAGAGCGCACGCAAGCCATCGGCCTGGGCACGCCGCGCTACCAGACAACACAGATTGGCGAGGCGCAGGGCGACAAGAAGCGCTTCACTTCGCAGGTGCTGCTGCTCGATGAAGTGCGCGGACGCGGGCAGGGACACACCAAGAAAGAAGCCGAAAGCAACGCGGCGCAGGCCGCCCTTGAAGCGATGACTGAAACGACTACAACCGACAGCCAAGACCCCGCCGCGCACGTTTAGCCTTTGAGTACTCGTCAACCCGGTGCACCATGAGAAGAAGCGTGCAAACCACTCGAATGCCACTTTCTACGGAGCGCCCTTCCAGCACACGCGGCGCAACCGGCACAAACACGCGCACCACGGCTCGCACGAGCCTGCGCCGCATCAAACCGATAGAAGAGAAAAACGTCGCACCTTCGCAGTGGGGGCGGCGTTTAGCACGTCTTGTCGGAGCCAAATTTAACGTGCAGATGTCGCTCAACCAATCGAAGAACGAAGGCACCTGGCGTCGCAAAGATATCGTCATCAAGTGCGCCAAAAGCACCATGCCGCCGGTTTCGGTTCTCATCGACATGTTGGATCGCATCGACCAACTGTGGGCCGTGTACGTCATGCCGGACGGCGGCGCCGAAATCTGGGCCGTCGAGGCCGATAAAGTTCGTCTGCACGGCTACTTCACGCACGGCCCCAACGTCGCCAAGCGCGTCGAAATTCACCTCCGCAAAATTATGCCCATCGGCAAGCTCATCGGCACCATCTCCGCCGATGAAGTTGAATCGTGCCGCATTCCATAGACGAGCCTTGTAACAATGAGACAGCGAGTATGTGCCGCCATCATCCGAGACAACACCATCTTGATGGTGCAGCATCGCGACTCCCAGCGCGAATACTGGACGCTTCCCGGTGGAGCCATTGAAACTGGCGAGACTCCACAACAGGCTGTGGTTCGCGAAGTGCTGGAGGAAACCGGCCTCACGGCAACTGTCTCGCGCCTTCTCTTCGAGGAAGAGTATCTACAAGGCACAGCCACCTGCCAGTGCTACCTTGTAGAAATAGATGGCAAACAAGAAGCGCAACTGGGATATGACCCTGAAGAAGCGCATCTGCAAACAAGCGAACGATTGCTACAAGGCGTTGCCTGGCACGCGTTGGACAGCATGAAAGATGACGGGCAAGTCTCGCGCGTTATCGAATGTATGAGCTTGCCCAGGTGATCGCCGTATTCGAGTACTCACAACAAAAGACAACCCTATGGACAACGCCATCCAGCCGTGGCGCGAAGTGGAGATTTCACTTTCTGCCGCCAACGATTACAACAACGTCTACACGCAAGTCGAAGTGTGGGCCGATTTTACGCATTCAGACGGCACAACGCTGCGGCGTCCGGCTTTCTGGGACCGCGGGCAAACGTGGAGAATCCGTTTTACATCACCGCACGCACAGGGCGAATGTCGCCCGGAAAGCGCAACCTGGTTTACGCCGATGGCACACCCTGTTTGCTGGTCGGCGATACAGCGTGGGCGCTGCCGTGGCGCGCTACGCTTGATCAGTGTCGCGAGTACTCGCAAGACCGCCAGCGCAAGGGCTTCAATGCCGCGCTGCTGATGACGGTGCAACCTGACATGAAAGCGCAAGGTTCGCGCAGCCGCACACAAGATTACGGCTTTGATGTCGGTTTTGAAGACTTGCCGAGCGGCCACTTGAATCAGATCAACATCGAATACTTCCAATACTTCGATCAACTGATTGATATTCTGGTGTCGCACGAAATTGTGCCGGTGTATCAGCCGGTTTTTCATGGCTACGGTTGGAAAGGCCAACAAGTCGCCGGGCCGGTTGTGCCCAGCGATGAATATGCGCGCTACTGCCGCTATCTTGTGGCGCGTTACGGCGCGCGTCCAGCGATTTACCTCATCGGCGGCGACGGCAAGGGCGACATCCCGCAGGTGAATGCGGGCGGCGAAGAAGTGCAAACCTGGGATTGCTATGGTCAGCCAAGCGGCATTCATTACTGTCCGCACGCGCGCAACCACGCCTTCCAGGACAAAGAATGGCTCGACTTTCAATGGTGCCAGACCGGCCACAGCGGCGACCACATGCCGGAGCGTGTCGCCGACATGTGGCGCAACGAGCCTGTTAAGGGCGTGGCCAACGGCGAACCAACTTACGAAAATATCGGTCGTCCCGGTAACGGTGCGGGTTGGTGGCAAGGGCATGAAGCGTGGTGCAACCTGTGCGCGGGCGGCACCATGGGCACGGTATATGGCGCGGGCAGCCTGTGGCAATGGAAACTGCGCCCCGACGAACCGGGCCACGAAGCGTGGTGCGAAGCCGCCAATGCAGGCTGGCGCGAGGCGCTCGATTTTGAAGGCTCCAATTACGTCGGCGTGCTATCGAAAATCTTCGAGGGACTCCCATTTGCCGAGATGGAACCGAACTGGGACTTTACTCTCGGCAAACGCGGCCTCGCCATCCCCGATAAATTACTGATTGTGTACCTGCCCAGTGGCGGCGATCTCACAGTTACGAGCACACACGTTCCGGCGCCCTATCGAGTACTCGATGCTTGTAGCGGCGAAGTTGTTGCAATGGGTGAACTCGTTGGCGATAAAATGGGTTATCGAACCGCACCCGCAGACGGTGATGCGCCACGTATTTATATCTTCTGCAGCGAATTTATAGCGTGATGGCATTTGTCAGTTGGTTGTCGCAAACAATGCACGTCCGGGCGCAGCGGACGTGCATTGTCGTTTATTGTTCTTGTATCTGCTGAGGTTTTATATGACGAAGGCGTCTCGTTATTCAAGCAAAGAAAAGCGTTTGTTCATCTTGATAGCTGTGGCGGCGCTCAGCCTTGCTGCTGCGGGTGGGGCCTACAAATGGAACAATCGAGTACTCAGAGTCACAATTCCTCAAACTGCGATGCCGCAGCACAACGCCCTGCAATGGTATGAACGCGCCCTGGCGGGACACATTGCACCAGCGACAAAACCAGCGCCTGATGTTCACCTCGACAATATCGCCTCTGTTCCGGCAGGGGCAGGCGAACTCTACTCGTCCGCATACAACAAGCGTTATCCTTTGGCGGCGAAGCGCATATTCCTAAAGAGCAACGCGCAGACGATTGCATTGTGGCGTCAGGGTTTGAAACTGCGCTACGTTCAGCGCCCGGAGCGCGAAGCCAAAGCTGTTGCCGATTACAAGGGCTACCGCGACTTAGCAAAATTGATGATTGTGGAAGCGCACGCGCGAGCGCAAAGTGGCGACTGGGATGGCGCCGCCGATTCCCTACTGGACATCTTGCATTTTGGTCATGAGGTGCCGCGCGGTGCTGCTTTGATCGCCGGCCTCGTAAGCATTGCAATTCGTGATATGGCGCTCAAGGAATTGTGGGTTGTTCGACCGCATCTTTCCTCTGCCAGGGCTCGCAAGTTGGCGCAAGACATTTATGCGCTGCACGAGTCGCGCATCACCATCGCGCAAACTCTGGAAGAAGAGAAAAGGGCCATGCAGCGGTTCATCTTGAAAATGACGCGCGAGCGTGACTTTCGCCCGCTCTTCGTTGAATCGATCTGCGTGCTGGGCTGTTCAACACCACCAACGCTCGAGGAAAAGCAACAAATACTCAACAACGTCCATCCGGGCTTGCAGTTGTGGGCTGCGTGCATGAGCAAGCCCAACATCTTCTCCGAGTACTCGCGCTGCATGGATTGGCAGATCGCACAAATGAAAAAGCCATATCCGCTGCGCTCGAAAGAGTGGCCGTTCCCCGATTCCGAGCGCTCGTATAAGGTCAGCTTGCATTGGTTTAAATATCAGCAATTCACGCGTGCCCCAATGAGCTTCGACCGTAGCGACGCGAAAGAAGCGCTGCTCATCACCACTCTGGCACTGGATGCCTACCAGGCGGATAACTGTCACTATCCGGCGAAGCTTTCAGAACTTGTTCCCAGGTATCTGCCCAAAGTTCCTCTCGATCCCTACGGCAACCGGAAGCTGTTGAGTTATAAACGCGTCCCACTTCGTTATGTCGGTTCTGTGCGAGATAAGAGCGAGGATGGATACAAGGGCAGCAACAATCCACCGCGCAGGCCGCTGCTGGTGCGAAGTTATAAGTCTGTGCCATTCGCATTGTACAGCGTTGGGCCTGATTCGCGAGACGATGGCGGCAGGCCCTATGAGGATGCCCGCTACAAAGATCGAGCGGGCACGCAAGCTGACCTGCATCGCTACACGCTCAGTGGAGACTTTTTCCAGAGCACGAAAACCGACATCGTGGCCGGTGTCAACTACTGATGTCGCTACTTACAGCATTATGTAACAAACTCCCGCTTGGGCAATATCATGAATCAACTCAAAAGTGCTTTTAATCCTTCGGCAGCCGTTTTATGCTGTGGCATTGTGACAGCCTGCGCTAACAGCTCAGCGACTCAGCAACCAGCGAAGCCAAGCGGCTCCACAGCCGCTTCTACAACAGATTCTGCGGTTAAGAGCCAGCCGAAAGCAGCACCTGAGCTAACGCCCGTCATGGCGGAAAGAGTGCGGCGTGTAAAGAACCGCATTCTCGACTGGAAATCGTCGGCGCACGAGCGGGAGAAGGCTTTAAATCAGTTTGCCGCTTTAGGTTTATCTACAGCACAAAAGCTCCCGATCTTTCGTGAAATTGCCACAGCTACCACAGACCGCTACATTGCCGCAGCTGTAATTGGAGCTTTGTTAGCAGCCGATGACCCCGCAGCCTTTGACATCCTCAACAAACGTATGACCTGGCTGGACGTGCGCTCATTGGGTGCAATGGTGCGTGAGCATCTGTCGCGTTATCCATTTATTGACCGGCGTTTCCTTCCCATAGCTCGTTATGTAGTGCGCAAAGTGGTTCCCCTCTACACGGCTAATAACTGGGACTACTCTTCAACTGCAGATGCATCTGTCGTTCTGCTGGCACTCAATGGTGAGATGGCGGACAGGCCACTGATTCGCATGGCACTTTACAGAATGCCTGGGAAGCCATTTGTCTGGTTAGCTGCGTCTCAAGCTCACGCACTCACCGATAAAGAGCAGCAGTTCGCGAGAAAGCAGCTCCAAAGTATCCAGAACAGGAGATTTGTTCCTTCAAAGATACTTCCGCCGACCTATCGACAATTGGACATTATGTGGTTCCAAGTTAGAAAGAAAATCGAGCAGAACCCGGTCAGAATTGCGTTGGCCGATAAGGATCAAGCTTCTGCTCCATGGCTCCGAGGACAGATAGATCGCTTCTTAACGCGGTATGGCCACCTTTCAGGCAACGCAGCAATTGGCGCTATTCTAAACAGCCGAGAGTATGAGGAGAACTCATGGACCGCTGGTGACAAATTGATGTGGCAACTGCGCTTTATGAATGTCCCCTTTGAAAAGAACCCGATTAGCAGGTGCTTGGATGTCAAGAACCCATTCATCAGATGGACTGCATACATTGTAGTTGCAGACCGTTATCCAAAGGTGTTCTTTGAGCGATTGAGGCAGGGGAAGATAAACTTGGATGATGATCACGGGGGGCCTGAATTTATACCCAACCTCGCCACCTACTGTGCAGTTGTGCATCCCGAGTACTCGCAGCAGGCGAAAGATGCCATACCAGAAGGAGCCAGGCAGAAAGCGCTTGAGGAACTACAAAAGTCTGGAATTAGCGCATTTGTTTCAAGCGAGGATCAAAAGTTCTTCGGCTTCATGTGAGATGCAGTCTAACTTTCTGATTCTTGTGGCTACAGTGAGACGGAAGGTCACCTGCTAATGATGCAGGTTCTAATCGCATCGACTGAGATACGTCAGTCACCCACATAAACGCGCGGCAGATGCGCACCGGCGCTGGTGCGGCGCATCGACACAGTGGCGGCATCGCCGATTTGCACGCCTTCGATTTGCGAAATATCAATCGAGCACTGCTGCATCGCGATGCGACCGATAATCGGTGCGCGCTCGTCGCGGATGGTGACGCTGCGAGTACTCGCGTTGCGCTTTAGCAAGGCACAGAAATGGTGTTTATGTAAACTGTGAGTATGCGAACAGGATTTGTTGAAAGAATAGGTAGGATCGAAGACATGGACAGATCGTTCGACCTCAAGTTCTGGCAGGCGCAATCGGACACGGAGCGTTTCTCGGCGGCGTGGGAACTGGTGGTTCAAGCGTTCATCATCAAAGGCAAAGATGTTAGTCAACTCCGACTTCAAAGAACTGTTGAGCACTTTGAACGGCAACCACGTTAAGTATTTGGTCATCGGCGGTTATGCGGTCATCAAATACGCCGAGCCGCGCTACACCAAAGACCTTGATCTGTGGGTCAAGGCAGATCTGGCCAATGCTCAGGCTGTTTTTGCAGCGTTACGTTCTTTCGGCGCGCCACTAACCAATCTCACTCCGCAAGACTTCCGCTCACGAAGGATATTTCTATCAGATGGGCGTTCCGCCGGTGCGCGTGGATATCCTCATGTCGGTTCCCGGCCTGAATTTCGATGAGGCATGGCAACAGCGCGAGATCGTTGATTTCGATGGGGTGATGCTGCCGTTCATTTCAAAGCAGCATCTCATCATTTCTAAACGCGCCTCAGGCCGCCCACAAGATTTGATAGACGCCAGTATTCTGGAGCAGACCGGGGAGTAGAGCTTTGAGTACATACCGACAAGGCGCTGTACCAGTTGGCGACATTTCCACGTTTAGCTTTCACTTTTCTATTCGCCGGTGCGGGAGAAATTAATCATCAGATTGTTTCGTGCACCGTTATTTGAAGTCGTATTTTGAAGTGTGAACCAGCTTATTCATTAACCTCAGTGCTTAATCACCCACATAAACGCGCGGCAGATGCGCGCCGGCGCTGGTGCGGCGCATCGCAACGGTCGCGGCATCGCCGATTTGTATGCCTTCGATGTGTGAAATATCAATTGAACATTGCTGCATGGCAATGCGACCCACAATTGGTGCACGTTCATCGCGAATGGCGACGGTGCGAGTACTCGCGCTGCGCTTGAGCAAAGCGCGTAAGGCCTTCTGTATTTCAGCTTTTGGTTGCGGCGTGCGCGGGTTTGGTTCCATCGTGAGGCCATCGGCCCAGCCGATTGCGATTGTTGCAATGCGTGTTGGCTTTGCCGCTTTCCACTCGCCGCCGTAACCGACGCTTTGCCCCTGTTGAATGTCCCGGATGGTGAGTACTCGTGCTTTGACGGCGAAGCCATCGCGCAATTCCAAATGCTGCTGCTCGGCGGATTCTTTGGCCATTGCCGAAGGATATTGGCCATACAAAATTGTGCCGGGCCGGATGCACGACAGGCGCATTGAAGGAAAGCGTAGCGTCGCGGCTGAATTGGCGCAGTGAAACGCTGTGGGCTTGATGCCGGTCGCGTTTGCGATGCGCTGCACCAGAGGCGCAAAGCGTGCGAATTGCAGATGCGTTTTTTGCGGGTCAGGCTCGGCGGCAAAGGCGAAGTGCGTGAACGCCGCATCAAGGCTGAGATGCGGCAACTGCGCGATGCGTGTTGCGATTTCGATGGCTTCATCCGGCTCAACGCCTAGCCGTCCCATGCCGGTGTTGATTTTAAGATGTGCCCGCGCCGTCACATTACGCTTTGCAGCAGCCTGCGAAAGGCGCTCGGCATCTTCATAGCCAGATAAACACGCCGTCAGGTTTTGCGCCACGACTTCGTCAACTTCGTCGGGCAGGGCAGGTGTTAAGAGAAGTATTGGTGTCAGCAGCCCGGCGGCGCGTAACGACAAGGCTTCATCCAGCCGCGTCACAGCCAGATATGAAACGCCTTCTGCCGACAGCGCGCGTGATACTTCGACTGCGCCATGGCCATAGGCATTGGCTTTCACAACCGCAATGATTGATGTCTCATCGCCCACCACGTTTTTTATGGCGCGGTAGTTGTGGCGAATGGCATCCAGGTTGACTTCGACCCAGCAACTTGGCATTGTGCGAGTACTCAATCGGTGGCAACGACTTTAATCGCGGGCTTGTCCGGTGTGGCGTCGAACGCGAGATGCAGCTTTCCATCCAGCAAGTCGAGCAGTTCCTGACCTAAGAGTTCGCGGCGCCAGTCGGTGAGCAATGCCAAGTCGGGTGGCGGTGAGCCGTCGCGCTTGAGCCACCACGCGGCCAGCGTTGTTAACTGCTCTCGCGCCGCCAAATAGGTGCGCGAAATGTCGTGATCGGCGGCGCGTGCGCCCGCGACAACGCCCAGCAAACCGGCGACGGCATCGAGTTGCGGGTCGGGGCGTTCACCTCTGCGACCCGGCGGCAGTTCCTTGTCGGTCAGTTTGGAGGCGCGCTCAACCGCTTCGAGCAACACACGCGCCTGCTTGTCGCTGACGCCGGGCATGCCGCGCACGCTTTTTAAGTCGGCCACGCTGCGCGGCGGGTGCTTGGCGAGTTGCACAAGCGAAAGATCGGGCACCACAAAGCTGGGCGGCTTGTCGATGCTGCGCGCGAGTTCTTCACGTGTCGAGGCCAGTTCGCGCAGCGTTGCCAGATCGCGCCGCGACAGGCCCGATAGATTCAAACGCTGATACAGTTCTTCATCAGTGAGCGGGTTGCTGGCACGCGCTTCGGCGCGGCGAAATTCGGTCTGCGCCCAGGCGAGGCGTCCGCGCTTCACCAGGTCGGCGCGCAGCGTGCGGTACATCGTGGGCAGGTAGCGCACGTCGTCCAGTGCGTATTCCATCTGCTCTTTCGAGAGGGGGCGCGCCGCCCAGTCGGTGAATTGCAGTTTCTTGGAGAGAGTGGGGCCGTCGATGGAGCGACGCACCAGGTCGGTGTAGCCGGCCTGATGGCCATAGCCCAGAAACGCCGCCGCGATTTGCGTATCGAAAACATGACGCGCCGTGCAGCCGTAGTTGGCGAAGAAGATTTGCAAATCCTGCCCGCCGGCGTGCACGATCTTGGTCACGCTTTCATCGCTGATGAGTTCGAGCAAAGGCGCGATGTCAACTGCAAAGGGGTCGATGAGTGCTTCGAGTTTGTCATCCGAGTACTCGCAGTAAACCTGCACGAGGCACAACTTGGCGTAGTAGCGCTTTTCCGAAATGAACTCGGTGTCGATGCCGATGGGCGCGTTGGCCGCTTTCAAGCGTTGACACAGCGCGACCAGAGTTTCCTGATGGTTAATGAGCATGATAGGTTTGGGCGCATGCCATGCGCCTCTACTTTCGATGTTTCTTCAGTGCGGCGACAAGGCGCGGACGCCCCACGGTCCACAGCCAGTACCAGTTCTTGTTGAGCGGCAAATCCCATTCGCCCACATAATCGACAAGCTGCGCACCAAAGCCAGCCTTGAAGCGGTTCAAGCCCTGCAAGTGGTTGTCGCCTTCGTCGCTCTTTTCAGTGTTTTGAGTACTCGAAGAGGCTGACGGTGTTGTTCCAGACGGCGTACCGCCTTCATCGGCTACGCCGCGAAAATCATAAAGCGTGCAGCCGCGCTCTTTGGCCCAGCGCATCATGGCCCACTGCATGGCGTGATTTGGCATGACATTGCGATGCTCATTACTCGACGCGCCGTAAACATACCAGCACTGACTGCCCAAAACAAAGCAAATCGCGGCGGAAAGCGGTTGGCTGTTGTAGTAGGTAATGAACAGTTTGGCCATGTCTTTGGCGACAAGCGCGTCCCAGAGCTTTTGGAAATAGCGCAGCGGGCGTCCGGTAAAGCCATCGCGCTGCGCCGTCACGGCATACAACTTATGAAAAATTTCGAGATCGTCGCGCGTGCAGTCATCTTGCACAACGACGCCTTTGCGCTCGGCAAGGCGAATGTTGTACCGCCACTTCTGGTGAAACTGTGCCATGATCTCATCGGGCTTGCCGCTGATGTCGAGCTTCATCACGCAGCGCGGTTGCGTGCCGCCAAAGCCACCCTGCGCATCGGGCGATGCTTGAAATCCCAGGCGTTGCAGCGTCTCGACAACTCCGGGCGTGCCGGTAGGAACAGCCGGATCGACTTTGATGAGAATTGCGTTATGCGACTTCGCGACTTCGCGCAGGCGCTTGACCAGTGATTCGGCGATTTCGGGACGGTTCCAGTCGAGGATGGGACCGCGCGGCACGTAGAAAATGCTGCGTCCGGTGCGCGGAATGAAGCGCTTGAGCACAAGCGCGGTGGCGTCGAGACCTCTCGCCGATTCCATTGCAACAGGGACCGGGCGCCAATCCGGTTTTTTGACATCGCCCCATTCGAGGCATTGCAGCACGTCACCATAGGGTGATGCGGCCACGAAATCGTTCCACTGCGATGTGATGCGAGCCGACTTTTCAGATGAAGCGGGCATCGGCGGCGCTGCGCCAACTTTTAAAAGATTTGAAATGGGAAACTCACCGGCGTCTTATTTTATAACACCACGCCGCTCGGCGCATTGATGAGTACTTGCGCTGTGATAGAACGCTAACTGCGTGCGCGAAAACGGCGCGAAAATTCGCTAAAGAACATTGTGAAAAACCAACATGCAAGAGTAGCGTCTTTTTCGCGCCGTTTTGGCGAAGCGAAGCTTTGCGTTTGATGCGCGATGCTACACCGGCAGTTCGGGAATATCCACCCAGCAGCGCTTTTCCCAACTCTCGATGCCTTTCTCGGCGAGCTGCACGCCTTTGGCGCCGGCGCGCAAGTCCCACGGGAACGGCTCGTCTTTTACCACGTGGCGCAGGAACAGTTCCCACTGCACTTTGAAGGCATTGTCGAAGACTTGCTGAGGCGGCGTTTCCATCCAGCCTTCAGTGAAGTCGATGGTCTTAGGAACATCCGGGTTCCACGTCGGGCGCGGCGTGGCGCCATAGGGCTGAATCACGCAGTCGCGCAAACCGGCCACGGCGCTGCCTTTGGTACCATCAACCTGAATCGTCAGTAAGTCGTCGCGATGCACGCGCACCGTCCAACTGGAGTTGAAGTGCGCCACGATGCCGCCTTCCAGTTCAAAGGTGGCATAGGCCGAATCGTCGGCGGTGCACGAGTACTCGTTGCCGCTCTCGTCCACGCGCTTTTCGATGTGCGTCGCGCCCAGGCAACTGACGGACTTCACGGCGCCGAAGATGTCGTCCAGCACATAGCGCCAGTGGCACAGCATATCGACGATGATGCCGCCGCCGTCTTCCTTGCGATAGTTCCAGCTTGGTCGCTGCGGCGCGATGTCGTCTTCGCCGGTAAAGACCCAGTAGCCGAACTCGCCGCGCACCGAGAGAATCTCGCCGAAGAAGCCGCTGTCGCGTAGCAGTTGCAGCTTCTTCAGGCCGGGCAGCCACAATTTATCTTGCACCACGCCGTGCTTGATGCCGCGCTCTTTGGCCAGCGTATAAAGCTCATAGGCTTCTTCGACCGAAACGCCGGTCGGCTTCTCACAATACACATGCTTGCCGGCTTCAATGGCTTTTTTCACCGCAGGCGCGCGAAGCTGCGTGAGTTGCGCATCGAAGTAAATGGTGTTGTGGGCATCGGCCAAGACTTCATCGAGATTGGTGCTCCAGCGCTGCACGCCGTTTTGCTGCGCCAGTTTTTGCAGTTTGGCCGCGTTGCGCCCTACCAGAATCGGGTCGGGCATGATGATTTCGTTGTCGCTAATTTTGACGCCGCCCTGTTCGCGAATGGCGCAGATGGAGCGAATCAGGTGCTGATTAGTGCCCATGCGCCCCGTGACGCCGTTCATGATGACGCCGATGTTGTGTGTCGTGATGTTATCCATTTTCTCTCGCTTGGTTGCTGGGCCACAGAGTCATACGGAAGGGCAGGGAAAGAATGAGGGCTGAGGAATCATGCGCTTGATGCGAACTGGACGGCGCTTGTTTTTGTTTCCGTGCTCTTGCGTGTGTTTCCGTGGCCATTATTCATTTTGTGGTTTGCGGTTTATCGGTGCATTGCGGGTGCGCGCCTTCGGGCAGTGGCGGCGCTTCAATGCCGGCGCGGGGCAGTGTGCCTTCCAGTTCCTGTTTCCAGTGCGCTACGTCACCCGCCGGGCCGTAGCAATAAATCATCTTCAACGGGGTGTCGCCGATGTTGGTCAGTTGATGAAACACGCCGCTTGGAATATAGGCCGCCTGCCCGGTCGTCACGGTCTGGCGCTCTTCGCCCAGACACATTTCGCCGGTGCCTTCGACGATGAAATAAATCTCTTCCTGTTCCTGATTGTGCCACGGCACCTGGCCGCCGTTTGGCTCAAGCGTGACGAAGCCCATGCAGAAGTTGCTGGCCTGAATATTGGAGACGCCACCGACTAAATTCTTGGTCAGGCGCCGCGCCGGATAGGTGCGTCCCGCTGTTTCGTTCAAGTCGGCGATAATCATGCCGCGCCTCCGCTTTGCGTTTCATCCTGAGTACTCACGGATGCAGGGCTTGCTTCGATTTCGGCCACCATCGCATCCAGCCGTTCGGAAATATCGCGCAGCACATCGCAGTCGCTTTGCGGGCGCTGCGTGGCGTTGGGGTGTGGTGTATCGGTGGCGATGCGTCCGCGCAATTTGAGGAACTGCGCCGCGTTATGCTTATAGGCCGGCACCGGCGGGCGAAAAGCGAAGAAGCCCAGATATTGTAATAAGTCATTGAGGCCGTAGAAACGTGCGTCGCCCGCGGCCCATAGGCGGTCGCGCAGCGCAAACGCTTCGGGAGAAAAGGCCGACAGTCCCAGCAGGTAATCGCTGCCATACATGACCAGGTCAATGGCGAGGTCGTTCCCCGTGTATACCTTGAATTTGGGGCGAATCTCGTCGCGCAGATCGAGGCGCTGCAATTCGAGTACTCGGTTGAGGCTCGAATGCTTCATACCCGTGATTTGTGGAATCTGCATCAGCTCACGCACCGTATCAAGATCATAAATCTCGCCGAACGGCGCGAACATCTCGCCCAGTTCAAACGCGAAAAGCTGCTCGCATTCGGCGGCCACGTCGCGATAGAGCGCGACTTTGGCTTTCTTATCCAGCGCTTTGAGCGCGCTGCTCTGGAAGAGAATCGGGGTGCCGCCGTGCTCGCGGATTTCAGCTACGGCACGCTTATACAATGTGGCGGCGTCGCCCTGTTGGCCTTCGATGAAAGCACCGGCCACGAAACGCTTTCCTTTGGCGATGTCGCGCGTGGTGCGCAACACCTGGCGGCGCTCATCGGCTGTGATGAGGTTGGTGTAGCCGGTGTCCATGTTGACGGCGGGCGCAATTCCGGCTTGGAGGGTGCGCTCGACGTTCGGCGCAAACGACTCCAGGTCGATGTCACCCAGGGCATCGAAAGGCAGCAGCACGGCGGAGATACCTTCGATGGTGCGTTGCGGTTGAATGCGGCTGATGACAGTGGAAGTTTTCATGGTTCATCGTGTGATGTGCGACGAAACTGAGGAGGCACATTCAATATAAACCCGCGACACACCATTTTGCAAGCGCCGTCTCGCAGCGAGTACTCGTTCATCACATGATTGAGCCTGATTGATGTAGTTCGCTCACATTGACCCGCGCTGTGCCATAATTCTTGTCTGTGACACAACAAGAGCTGCGCCGGGCCATCGTGATTTATAATCCGCATTCGGGTGCGTGCCGCCGTCGCGACCGCGCTGCCGATGTGGCGGCGTTTGTAGCGCAATTGAAAGCACATGGTTTCGTGGCACAAAGTTGGAGCACCGAAGGGCCGGGCGATGGCAGTGCGTTGGCGCGTCGTGCTGTCGAAAGCGGTGCCGATGTAATTGTTGCCAGCGGCGGCGATGGCACTTTGAACGAAGTGTTGCAGGGCATGGTCGGCAGCTGCGTGCCGCTCGCGATCTGGCCGTGCGGTACCGCCAATGTGCTGGCGCGCGAACTGAAAATTTCATCGGATGCGAACGCCATTGCGCGCATGGTGTTTGACGGCAAGCAGCGTCGCGTAGCAATCGGACGTGCGGTGTGGAGCGATGGCGAGAGGTTCTTTTTCCTGATGGCCGGCGTTGGCCTTGATGCCTCGATTGTGCGTGCATTGCATCCGGTTGCGAAAGCACGTTGGGGCGAAGGCGCGTTCTGGCTGGCCGGTCTGCAGCACTTTGTGGCGTGGCGTCCGCAAGCGTTCTGGGTGCAACTTGAAGAGCGTCGCTACAAAAGCGCCTTCACTGTTGTGGGCAATGCGGCGACTTACGCCGGTGGTTTTCGCATCACGCCGCGCGCCCGCATGGATGAAGCGCTGCTCGATGTTTGCATTTATCCGCTGCGTTCGTTCGCCTGGCAGTACTCGCAAAACATTGTGGCCTCGTGGCGCGGCAGAAGGCATGGTGGTGTGGTGTATCGCAAAACCGAATCAGTTAAGATGGAGCCGCTGGCGCAGCACCGCGACAACCCGCCGTGGGTGCAGGTCGATGGCGAGTTGCTGGCGCCGTTGCCGATGCGCTTTGAAATCGTGCCGGATGCGCTCACCATTTTGATCCCGTAATATATCACAGCAATGAACGAACAAATTCCCTTTATCCTGGCGCTACACAACACAACGGCTTTGCAGCCGTTAATGAGGTTCTTCACCTTCCTGGGCAATGAAGAGTTCTTTCTGTTGCTCATCCCATTGGTTTATCTGTGCATCGACCGCCGGATTGGTGCTCGGCTCGGATTCATCGTGTTGCTGTGCGATTCTCTGGCGTTTATGCTGAAGTTGTTTTTTCATCTGCCGCGACCTTATTGGATTGACCCACGCATTCAAGTTGCACAAGGCCTACGCGATACCAGTTACGGTTTGCCATCCAGCCATGCGCAGGTTTCGACTGCGGTGTGGTTTTTCTTCGCCGCGCATTCGAAGAAAGCCTGGATGTGGATTGTCGCTGCCATCATTGTATTTTTCATTTCGTTATCGCGCGTGTATCTGGGCGTGCATTTTCCGACTGATGTCATCGGTGGCTGGATCGTTGGCGCTTTGTTTCTGGTGCTGTTCCTGCGCTATGAAACATCGCTACGCCGCTGGTTCGGTTCGTTCTCGTGGCTACAGCAAGTTGCATGGTCTTTTATGTTCTCCGTTTTGCTGTTCACCCTGGGATTTGCGTTGCGTCAACTGCTGTCGAGTACTCTCGACCCGGCGCAGTGGGCGTCAATGACGCAGGGAGAATCGCGCAGCCTGGCGGCGTTGGCCAGTCGCACAGGCGGCTTGTTCGGGCTGGGCGCCGGGCTGGCCATGATGCATCAATGGGCGCGCTTTGAAGCGGGTGGAACGCTGGCGCAAAGGGTGGCACGTCTGCTCATTTCCCTCGTCGGGTTGATGACTTTGCGCATTGGTTTAAGCAGGGTATTTCCGTCCGAGCCTGAAGCCGCCGACTGGTTTTTCCGCTTCGTGCGCTACGCTCTCATGACGTGGTGGGTGGCGTTTCTGGCACCGCTCTTGTTTCTTAAGTTGCGTTTGGTTCAAACGGCCTCGGCAGATTCGGCTGTGGAGCGTCCCTCTTCGGGTACGGTCTCTACAGGCTGAGGAAACACGCGCTCGCGCACAAAGCCGATGCACAAAGTGCCCAGCATAAACCACACAATCGCCGTAAGCATGACGGCGCGATATCCCAGCGCCGAGCTGTTGTAATTCGCGATAGTCCAGGCTGCGACGGCGCCTCCAATAAACGGTGCGATGATCTGCGGCACCGTGTCGGCAAAGCTCCAGATACCCATGTATTTGGCGGGCGCGCCTTCGGGCAGCACGTTGCACACCAGAGCCATATCGACGGCCATAAACGCGCCGTAACCGAAACCGAAAATACCCGCCGCCACAATCGCCGCGATGATCGAACCGGAAAATGCGAAGCCCAGCCCGCCCGCAATGCAAATGGCGCAAGTAAAGTAGATGACTCGCTTTTTGGAGAAGCGGTCGCTTGCCATCCCCGCAGGCCACGTCGCGAGGAGACCTGTCAGGTTGACCAGCATCGCAATTTGAATCTGTCGACCAAAGGCTTCGTCACGCGTCAGGCTGTACACGTTTATCAGGTAATACAACATGAACGGCATGATCGTATAAACGCCGGTGTTAATCACAAAGCGCGACATCAAGACCCACACGAAACTCGCCTGCCCGCGCAAATCGACCTGGAACGTTGCATGCAAAGCATCGGTGAAGCTTTCGCGAGTACTCGCTTCGGCTGGTAACGGGTCTTCGCGCGTCAGGCTGGCCGTCACAATCATGAACCCGTTAAGCAGCAGAAAGAATGCGGCGCTCAGCGCATAGAGCGCGTTCTCCTTCAGATACAACAGAGCCATGCCACCGATTACCATGCCGCCGGTGCGCCCGATGAGCGCGAAGAGCCCCATGTAAGCCGCCGCGCGGCCATGATACTGTGCGGGAATGAGATCGGGCACCAGCGCCTGATAAGGCCCCGTCGCCAAGTTCAACAGAAGTTGCAACAAAAGGAACACGGCAAAAAGCTGCGTATAGGTTTGCGCAAATGGGAATAGCAACAACCCGACGTTGGTGCCCAGCACACCGGCGATGAGGAACGGTTTGCGGCGTCCGGCGCGATGGCGCGAGCGGTCGGACAGCGCACCGAACAACACCTGAGACACCGTTGCGACGAGCGCGCCCATGCTGAGCAACCAACTCAGCTTTTGCGCGACGGCGGCTTCCAGTTGCTGCTGCGACATCGCACCCGCTTTGATCGCTGCAACGTAGTCGGCTTCGACCAGCGTTTGCACGCGCGCCTGCAACACGACGGTGAGCATGGCGCCCCAGAAGAAAGAAACGGCTAAATAGAATATCGAAATCGCCAGATAGTCGCGCGTAGTCGGAGTGCGAATCACGAACTTGTCCTTTGCGTGTGTTGAACGGCGTAACGATACTCCGCAACTTCGTCGATGTCGTAGGCGAGTTCCGGCGCACAGCCGCGAATGGGCTCTCCCGTGCATCCGAGTCCGCGGCGGCAGCGCTGCAGAATGTGCGCTATGGTTAAACGCTTGAACAAAAATCGCATGATAAATTGCGGGCCCAGCAAGCGTGCCATGCCAATCGGGCTTTTGCGCGCTGCAAAAGCCGCTTCAAGATGAGGACGGCTTTTCTGCAGCGCCGGTGCATTCAGCAAGAAGGCGCAGCCAATCGCCCATTCGCCATCCTGCAAGCGCATCCATACGCCGGGCGCATCGGGAAACACGGCTTCATATTCGCGGCGCTCTATCACCGGCACACAGATGTCGAGTTCCGGCGAACACATCTCAATGAATTGTGTAAGAGCCTGCGGCCTGAGAAACGGCAGATCGGTCGTGACAACGAGTACTCGGCGCGCCGCATTTTTTTGTGCTTGGAGCCATTCAAGGCCGCGAAAAATGTTCTCCGGCCCGTCGCTGCCTTCATGCAAAACGATGTCGGCTCCGCGCGCGGCCTCGTGATCTTGCAATTCCGGCGGCCCGATAACAACGATTCGCCCCATGCAACCCGTCTCACGTAAGGCGTGTATCTCGCGCTCCAGCAGGGTTTCGCCGCGCAGCGGAATCAGCGCTTTGATGGTGGCGCCGGATTCTTCGGCTAACTCTCCGCTCACGCGACCACCGGCAGGCAGAATGGCATCAATGAGTTGGGTTAAAGGGTCAGTGTGATGTTCGAGCACAAGTGCAGTATTGCAATATTTCTATTCTCACCGCGCAACGGGGCGCATATCGACACGGCCACTGGTTACGTGTGTTTTGAGTTCTCGCGAAAGTGCAGCAAGCCGTGACAAAATCGCTTTTGCTTCGGCAGAGGTTGCCTGACGTGGGCGCGTGTTATCAATCTTCATTGGCACCGCCTGCGCCGCAACGATGCCACTTTTGCGGAGGCGACAGCGCAGCACGATTGTTTCAGTGGGTGCCGCACCGCGTTCGCGCGCCGGGTCAAAAACGAAATTGCCCAGCGAATAGGCGACCAGCGTGCGATGCACTTTGCGAGTACTCGCATCACGCGTGACGACCATTTGCAAGCCTTGCAGCACGTGCGGATGATGGCCTAACACCAGGTCGGCACCGGAGCGCGCGGCGACGTGCGCCAGTTCGGTTTGCAAAGCGCGCGGGCGGTTCGCGTATTCCGTGCCCCAGTGAAACGAGGCCACAACAACATCACTCTGGCGGCGTGCTGCTGATACCACGCGTCGCACGTTTTCAGCCGAAGCGAAAGCGATGCCTGGCTTTTCATCGTTGGTGAAGACGCCTTCGGGCAGAAACTCGCAAAAGCCGACGAATGCGATGCGAACACCGCGCACGTTGAGTATTGTTGCGCGCTCGGCTTCGCTGCGGTTGCGACCCGCGCCCGTCCAGCGAATATTGTGGCGTTGCAAGTTTTGCATCGTTTCCAACAATCCGGTGCGACCGCAATCGAGCGTGTGGTTGTTGGCCAGCGACAGCATATCGAAACCAGCGTCGCGCAGCATGGGCGAGTACTCGGGTTTGGCTTTGAAGACGAACTGCTTGACAATTTTCGTGCCTTCACTCGCGATGGGGCATTCCAGATTACCGAACGCTACATCGGCGCTCTTTAACATCGGCGCGACTTGTCCGAACGGGTAGTGCAGCCCGTGACGTTCAATCTCTTTCGCCACGCCCCGATCGAGCAGAATATCGCCGACCGCGCAGAGGGTTATTTCTGCGTTGGAAGATGGCGGCTTGGCCCGTATTGTTTGCGCCCTACTATGCCCGGCCATGCGCCCGGCACATAGCAGCACCGGAACCGCAATGCAAAATAAGTGCGGTTTAGAGGTCATAGTTTTATGCATCGTTGTGTCGCGGCTATGCGCCGAGTTTACACCGCGACAACCGCGATAGCCCACCAGAGGCATAACAGCGGCACCAAATGGCTTGTGCTGTGTTATCTTAATGCTCAACTCCGCGTAAGGACTTCGCCCTTGAGCGCCTACATTTTATTCGGTATTCCGGCTGCGTTTGGAATCTTCCTCATCGGTATGTATAACGGCCTGATCGGCAAGAAGAATCAGGTGGCCAACGTCTACGCCAGCCTGGACGCCATGTTGCAAAAGCGCTACGACCTCATTCCCAATTTAGTTTCGACTGTGCAGGGCTACATGAAGCACGAGCGCGAACTGCTGCTTGAGATTGTGCAACTGCGCAATGCCGCCAATACCTCGGCGCGCAGCCGCTTGCAGGATGAAGACAAAATGTCGGAAAACCTGAAGCAGCTTTTCGCGCTCGCTGAAAACTATCCGCAACTCAAAGCCAGCCAGAACTTTTTGCATTTGCAGGCGACACTCAACGAAGTGGAAGAGCAAATCTCCGCCGCGCGCCGCGCCTTCAACGCTTCAATTACCGATTACAACAATGCCGTCGAGATGTTTCCCAGCAGCGTCATGGCCGGCATGATGGGCCTGCAAAAGAAACAGTGGTTCGAAATCGCCGATGAGCAGCGAAAAAACGTGGACATTAGTGGGCAGTTGTCGGCTTAAAGGAAGTCTTGCACCATGACCGATCCGAGTACTCATAACGCGACGTGGAGCGACAATACTTTGCGCGATGACACTTTGCACTGCGACACGTCGCGCGCTGACGCCAATGCCGCGTTGCAAAGCGCGCTGAACGCGGTTGAAAGCGAGCGGCAGCGCCTTGCAAAAGAAGCCACCAATGCAACGATTATCTGGGGGCTGGCCGTTGCCGCCTTGGGCCTGATTATTGTAATTGGATTTTTCGGCCAGTTCGCGCAGGCATTTCTGTTTCCCATCCTTGCAGGCCTTATCGCAGCAAGCATCGCTTACAACTCCAAAGCGCAAGAGTATCGCGGTACTTACAAGCTGCTGATCGTTGACCGCGTGGTGCAAATTGTCGGCAGCGAGTTGCGTTACTCGCCCAGGAGCCACGTCAGCGAACGTGAATATGACGCGAGCCAACTCTTTCGCAGCGCCGACCGCTTCAACGGTGAAGACCTGGTGCAGGGCCGCATGGGCGCTACTCAGTTGCAGTTCTCCGAAATCCATGCCGAATACCAAACGCGCAACTCGAAGGGGCAGTCGCAATGGCACACCATATTTCGCGGTGTGCTTTTTATCGCCGACTTTAACAAGAGCTTTCAAGGCGTCACCATCGTCAAGCCCGATACGGCGCAACGCTTGCTGGGCCGCTTCGGCCAGTCGATGCAGGAGTTCGGTGAAAAGCTCAACTTCAACCAGCGCGACCTGGTGAAGCTCGAAGACCCTGAGTTCGAAAAGATGTTTGTCGTCTCATCCACCGATCAAATCGAAGCTCGCTATATTCTCTCGCCGAGCATGATGCGGCGCCTGCTCGACTTGCGGGCGCGACACGGCAACGAACTGCACATCTCATTCATTCTGAACCGCATCTATCTCGCGCTGCCTCAAAACAGCGACTTGTTCGAGCCGCCGTCGCTGCGCACTCCGCTCACGGTTGATGCCGTGCGCCGCATCATCGCCGATTTGCAATCGGTGCTGTGCATCGTCGAAGACCTCGACCTGAATACGCGCATCTGGAGCAAGAATTAGCATTGCGGCGACTGCATCGCGTCGCATATACAAGGCGTGTGACATTTTCGTAACAACGCTCCCGTTTTAAGGCCTGCGTTACAACGGCTTCATCACAACACATGCGCGCCGTTTTCGATCAATGCGGCGTGCAACGGATGGTCGAAAACTTCGATGCGTGGCGCCACTGGCGTGATGAGCGCCGACATGAGCAACGCGTGCAATTCGCCATCGGGCGCGGCGTGCGGCACCACGATGCGGCTGCACATCGTCAGAATCCACATGTTGCGTTCGCGGGCGCGTGCTCTGGTCAGGCGCGCGACGCCCTTAAACGGCGAAATTACCGTCATCGCGCCTGCGTCAACGGCCTCGCGCCACACGGGTGATAAACGCGCGCCCGTCAATTCGCGCGACGCCACGCCGACAATGGGTGCGCCTTCGCGCAGCGCGATGCGAAAAATCTCCTGTTCAACCGGCGATTGCCAACCCGAAACCAAAATGTCATTCGTCCCCGAATTGCAATGTTCGCTCGCGCTGGAATAACCAACTGTAGGGGCGGGGTTTCCCCGCCCGTTTTCATCACACCCAGAAAACATCGTGGCGGATGTGGTTGCGATGGCATCGGGCGCGATGGTATTGAGCCGCGAGGCATCGGGCGGGGAAACCCCGCCCCTACATACATCATTCGCCCAATCTTGCGCGGCTAAAATCAAACTCGCCGGAACACGACGCGAACACAACACGCCCGTCCAGGCGGCGCGGCGTTCCCACAGAGCGCGCGGCCCCACGCCCGAAATCGCGCCGTCGTGCCAGATGTGCTGCGTCATTCGGCGTCGTCGCTGCGGCCCATGCGATACTTGATGTCGTAATTGATGATGAAATCCAACTCCTCGTCCGTGAAACCGTAATGCGCCGCGAGTACTCGGTCGATCTCGTCGATGATGGGTTTGGATTCATGGGGGAAAAAACGATTAAAAACGTATCTGCCGTTTTTCCTTTCATAGTCCCCAATCTTGGCCGTATCGAATAGTTTCCGTTCGACATCTTTTGCCCTGTGCCCCATCTGATTCAATTGTTCGGGCGTGGCTTTCGTTATGTCAAATGGAAAGTTTTGCAGGTCACTCTTAGTCAGATGATAAACATCGCTAAAACATCCCCAATACCAATAAAACAGTGAACTGAAGATGATGGCCTGCACAGCCCTTCTAGGTTTAGCAACGCTCATTTCACTTGTTGTTGATGAGCGCGATTGTACTCCATTGATTTCAAACAAAGGCTCTTTAACAAATGCCAATCGCCAAAAGAAATTGCCCATTGTGCGAATCAGTAATGTTTCTTGTCCTTGTAAAAGCGTGGGGCTATTTGTCAACATCTTCCGCCATATTTGCTTTTCAAGGTCTGTATAAAAACGAGGCAGTGCTCCATCCCACAATCGATGGTCTATGGTTGTATAAGATATGCGGGCAAAAAGTGTTGGCCTTTGGACAGAATAGGTTCTAGTGTAATTCGTTGACCAGCACTCGTAGTCCTGTAGTATTTGTTCGCGATGAGCTATAAGAATTGACAGTTGAGCCTCAACACCGTTGAATATGACAGAAGGATGGGATGTTCCTTCATAGTGCGATGCGAATATGGCTTTGCAGTGTTTCTTATAAAGATGCTGTATGGGTCGCATTCGTCTCGTGCCGAACACAGCAAGCAGGACAATCAATCCGCTCCATCCATTCGCACGGAGCACTGCAAAGTGCCGCTCCAGCACAAACGCATACAAATTCCCGCAGCTTTCGGTTTCAAAGCCTTTGATCGAGTACTCGTTCCTCACCTTCGAGTACTCGACATACGGCGGATTGCCGATAACGCAATCGAACCCGCCGCGTTTCAAGATGCCGTAAAACTCGATGAACCAGTGAAACGGCTTGTGCGATTCGCGCCACGCGCCAAACTCTTTCGACTTTTTGCTCTTCCCGATTTCGTATTGCTCGGCCAGCGCGACATCCAACTGGTCGCGCAGCGTTTCCAATCGCGTGCGCAGTACTCGCTTGGCTTCGGGCAGTTCGCTGTCGCGGTTTTGCGTCTGGCACTGGCGAAACAAATCGAAGGCGCTTTCAATGTCTTGCGCCTGCTTTTCAATTTGTTGCAGCGTGTCGTCGAAACTGAGCTTGGCGCTAAAAGCGCGCTGCAAATCTTCGGTTGTGGCATAACCGACGAGCGTGTTTCCGGCGCGGATGTTGAAATCGATATCGGGCAGCGGCTCGATGCCGAAGTTTTCCTGCGTCGCATCGGGTTCGACACACGAAGCGAGTTTGAGAAACAAGCGCAGCTTGCAAATCTCCACCGCTTCTTCCATGATATCGACGCCGAACAGGTTGTTGACCAGAATATTTTTCAGCACAAAATATTCGCGATTGGGGTGATGCGCGCGGTCGTCCACACGCGCAAGGATCTCGCGAAAGTCGACGTTTTTCTGCTTCAGTTTTTTGGCGTCGGCTTCCGCCACGAAGCCGGTCATGCGGTCGAGGCACGCCGAATACAGCGGCTCCAGAATGTTGATGGCGGCGAACAAAAACGCGCCGCTGCCGCACGTGGGGTCGAGCACCGAAATGCCGTTGCTGGCTTCTTCGTTCGATTTGCGCGTGCGGTTCTGGTTGCCGGCCAGCGCTTTCCACAGTTCGCGCAGCAGGCTTTCATCGGCCCACAAACTCACCACGTCTTCGCAAAACTGCACGATGTCGAGATTGAGCGTAATGAGATCGTCAACGGAATTCACCGTAGGGGCGGGGTTTCCCCGCCCTCTGGACGCACCGCCGTCTTCCTGTCTCGTGTCTTTATGCGGTAATGAGGGTGGGGAAACGGGAGGAGCGGGCGGGAAAACCCCGCCCCTACATTTCTCATAAACCTCAATATATTTTTGGCGGCGCGCCACGACTTCACGCCAGATTTCGGTCGGCAAGGCCCAGTCGCTCGGCGCGGGTTTGTTCCAGTCGCCGCGCTGCGACACGTCGTTCAGGCCGCGCGCGATGTGTTCGGGCAATGAGCGCAGCTCGCCGTTTTCGTCGCGCAGGCCATGCCGCACCGCAGGATAGATATATTTATCGGGGTTGTCGCGCAACAGGTTCCACACGCTGCTTTCGCCTGCAAACGCCTGCGGCAACGCTTCGCGAGCGCGTTCGAGCCAGAACGGTAAAATGGTGTTGCGCGCGATGTAGCCGGTAATATCTTCCTTGGTGTAATAGGCGCCCATCTGCTTCTGGTTGATGTATTTTTCAAAGATGTAACCCAGCACATCGGGGTTGATCTCGCGGCCTTCGCGCAGCGGGTTGTCATCCAGGTGCCAGTCGTAATCGTCGAAGAACTCAAAGATCTTCTCAAACGCCTTATCCGAGATTTCAATGCTGTCGTGGTCGCGCTCGATTTGATGCGTGGTGAACAACCCGCCGTTGAGATACGGCACGCGACCGAAAAGGTCGTTGTCGGCTTGGGTGCGTGCATTTTGCGGTGTGGCGAAAGCGCGCTCGAACAGCGGGCGCAAAAACCCGCGATAGAACGGGCGCTGTTCTTTTTTCGCGCGCTGCAACTGATGCACTAAATACTCTTTGTCCACGCGCCCATCGAGATACAAAAATCCTTTGTGCTGCACGAAGTAGATAAACATCAGGCGATTCAGCATCACCGAGGCATACCAGCTTTGCATTTCCGCATCGGGAATGCCTTTGATGAAACTTAAAAACGCGGCGTGTTCTTTGGAAAAACGCTCGTAGAACTTCTTGGTGACTTTCTCGACATCGAAGGCGGCGCGCACCGTGCCCGACATGGCATAAACGGTATCGCGTCCTTCGCGCCGCGCCTTTTCCTCATCGTCCAGCGAAACCGTCAGCGCCTCGATTTTCTCAATCAGCAGCGCGTTGTTTCCGCCTTTGAGTACTCGATAATGACGCAACGCCACCGGCTTACCCGGTTCGCGCCGCGCCCACTGCCAGACTTGCTGCGCTCCATCGCTCGTGTGATAAAGCACGATGTTTTCGGGCGTGCGTTTGGCCACTTCGCGCGCCAGCTTCGACAGCGTTTTGCTATCGGGAATCTCTGCACCGCAATCGACGCCAAAGGCCAGGAAATTCCATTTCTTACCCAATCCGCGTAAGGGGTAACTCTGCCCGTCGAGCGGAATTGCCTCATGTCCGTCGTTTTTATCCCAGCCCAGAACTTCAATGAAAAGTTCCTTGTATTCTCCAGCCTCTAAAGCTTTGCGAATTTCATTTGCCTGGTTGGCCATGTTTTCCTTTTGGTAGCAGCTACGGTGCGATAGACTACGATTTAACTTGAAGTGCGCAAACTCTGAGTGTAGTTTGTATCTAAATCGCGATGAAAACGCAAAACCCCGACCCCTCGTTCGAGCGCGAACTGCGTTTGTTGCTGGAAGCCAACCGCGGCCGTGCCCTGTGGTCGGCGCCGCGCGACTTCTTCCCACAAACTCCAGCCGCAGTTCGTCGCACTCTCGAACGCATTGCGGCGCGTGGCGACCGCACGACTTTTATTCGTGCTCGCCAATTGCTGCGCCTTTTAGATTAGGCCCTGTTTAGACTTACGCATTGCATGGCGCTCTCCCCTTTTCAGCGTGGCGTGTGCCGTTTGCTGGCTTCGCAGCGACTGGCGCAAAAAGCCAGCTACATTGCCGGCGGCGTGGCACTCAACGAAACCCTGCACGCGAGCCGGCTTTCGCGCGATGTCGATGTTTTTCACGACTCGCTCGAAGCGTTGGAAATGACGTGGCAAAACGACCGCGTTTTGCTCGAAGCGCATGGCTACGATCTGGACATCGTGCGCGAACGCTCCGGTTTCGTGGAAGCCATTGTTTATCGTGAGGGCGAAACCGTCGAAATGCAATGGGTGCGCGACAGCGCCTTTCGTTTCTTCCCGCTCTTGCCACACCCCGATTTCGGTTTAACGCTTCATGCCTTCGATTTGGCGACCAACAAAGTGCTGGCGTTGGTAGGCCGTGTCGAAGCGCGCGACTGGATCGACATTCTCACCTGTCACCAAAAAGTCGCGCCGTTGGGACTGCTGGCGTGGGCCGCCTGCGGCAAAGACGAAGGCTGGAACCCGCTCCTTATTGTGGAAGAAGCCGCTCGTACCGCTCGTTACACGCGCGACGAATTGCTCGAACTCGATTGGCAGGGTGCGCCGCCCGATTTCTCGCTGCTGAAAGCACAGTGGCGCTCTGCCCTGAGCGATGCGCGCGCCCTTATCGAAGCCTTGCCGCCGGAATTCACGGGACAAGCCGTTCTCGATACGCACAACGTTCCCTTTCAAGGCGATTTTCACCACTTGCAGCAAGCGATGAGAGACCAGTCTCTGCGTTTTCACCCGGGCCATATCGGCGGTGCCTGGCCGCAAGTCAAGGGCGAATAAATGCGCCGTCACACAATGCCCATCGAGCACAGAATCTGCGCGTCGTTTTCGGTGTTCTCAGCGGCGACCAGAAACAGTCGGTTTTCTTCGCGTAGCGCCAGGAGCATGTCGCACAACTGTTCATCGCTCAGGCCCGCGCGTATTTGCCGCGCTAAAGAATCGCGCGCCGAATCGAGAAACGGATGTTGCAGCAGTTCATCGAGTACTCGTGGCAACTCTTCGTTGTAAAACAAAGTGCCGCGCGAGCGTTCGATGTGGCCTTTCAAGCGGTCATACACGCGACGCCGAATCGAGCGTGTTCCGCCCAGCGTCGCGCCTTCGAGTTTTTCACCCTGCGCCGCCAGTTCCAGCGCTTTGCTTACCAGTTCAAAGTGGTTGTCGAGCGGAGCTTGAAGCGGAGTTGTAGTCGCACACTCCGCCGCGCGCAAAACCGTATATTGCGATTCGGTGACGGTAACGCTATCGGCATCGAGCCACGCCAAATGGTCGGTGCCGCTCGCGGTTTTGGTGTACACCAACGCGCCACGTCGCGCCACAACCGCGCTGGCGGAATCGGGCCGCACGTCTTCCTGCGCTTTGGCCGAAGACACCACATCGGGCATGGCTTCGATGCGCTTGGCCAGAGTCGGGTTCGCGTCGGTTGCGTTTTTCCAAATCTGCCACGCATACGATGCTAAATCAACTTCGCCTTCGTCGCCTTCCAGCACCGCCGATTTCTCGTTATACAAATCGACCACAGCGGCTTCGTCGTCATCGAAAAAGCCTTCATCGCTGCCCAGCACTTCGGCGTTCTGGCGCAGGCGTTTTTTGAGGCGCTCGCGCAATTCGAGAATTTTCTCCACGCCCTCGGCGGGCAAAAACGAGTAACACAAAATGGTGTCGCTTTGTTGCCCGATGCGGTCAACACGCCCCGCGCGCTGAATCAGGCGAATGATCGCCCACGGCAAATCGTAGTTGACGATGATGTGCGCGTCCTGCAAGTTCTGGCCTTCGCTGAGAACATCGGTCGCCAGCAGCACACGAATTTCGTCGCCTGTTTTGAGTACTCGTTTGTTGGATTGCGGCGAAAACTTCCACGCCACTTCCGTCGCGTCGGCGCTGCCGCCCGTCACTGCCGCGAGTTGCGTCACACCGCGTTTTTTCAATTCGCGCTGCAAATACTCCACAGTATCGGCGAACTGCGAAAACACCAGAACTTTGTCGCTCTTGTGCTGCTTTTGCAACAACTCGCAAAGCTGTTCCAGCTTGGCATCGCTCGCCACATCCCAGGATCCGACGCTCTTTAGAACATCTTCCAACGCTTTGGCATCGCGCTTGAGGTGAGCTTTCAGCGTCTTATCGAACAGCCCTGCGCGCAGCCATTGAAAGCGGTTTGGCTTCTTGGTGTATTCGTCGTAGATTTTCGCCGCGCGCTGGCGCAACACACTTGGCGCTTCAATGGCTTTGAGATCGGGAGGAATTTCGTCCTTGAGCGTGGTTTCGCCGCTCTCGTCGCCGTTGCCGGCACTTTCGTCGCTGCTCTCATCGCGGTCGCTGGTCTCGAAGAACCCGGCGTCCTGCGTTCCGATGGGCAGCGGCAAGTCATTTTCCAGCGCGTGCAAAAAGATGTAATTGCGCAACACATGGCGCTGCAACGACAGAATGAACGACGCGCCCGAACTTTCCAGGCGCTTAAACAAGTTGGTGCGGCAAAAACCTTTGAGCCGCTCCCCGGCACGTCCCAAATCGTTGCACTGCTCGATTTCGGCTTCGCCTGCCAGAACCGGCACCGTCGGTTTAGCTCTCGCCTCTGGCTTTGCAGCGGGCTTTACGCCGATTTCGCTTTCCTTGAGATAACCGCCCAACCCGTAGCGAGGCAGCAGCAAACCATCAATGGCATCGACAATCTCAGTCGCATACAGCCGCGAAAACTGATCGCGGGGCGTGCCCGCAAATGTTACGGTTTTCGGCTTGCGCTCCGGGAAGTAAGAGCGCGTGCCATCGGAAAACTCCAGGTATTTACGACCTCGCTCTTCATCGTTTTTGGCGTAGTTGTCGCGGATAAAAGAGCGCGTGCGCCGCACCATATAAAGCCGCATCAGTTCGCGCCAGTCGTCGGGATGCGGGCTTTTTTCAAAGGCGGCCAGCGAACGCGGCGCGCACTGATGCAGGCGCGCAAACTCGCCTTCGCCCACTTCGCGCAAAAGTTGTTCGGGCCGCACCGGCAGTTCCTGATTCTCCGGCAAGAACAAGCGCAGTTGCGAACTCAAGTCCCAGTAGGTTTTGTTATAGGGCGTCGCCGAAAGCAGAATGACTTTGCAATCGTTGCGCTCGATATATTCTTTGATAGCCGCATAGCGTTTGCCTTCACGCGAGCGCAGGTTGTGGCTTTCATCAATGAGCACGAGACGGCGGCGCGGCATATTAGGCAGGGCATTGACGACAGCACCGCTTGAAAGCGTCTCGGCGCGCAAGCCGTATTGCCCGATGTGCCACTTCCACATCGCTTCCAGATTCGGCGGGCAAATAACCAGTGTCTCCAATCCGAAATCGTCTTCCATGAGGCGCGCCAGCGCTGTCGCCATCAGCGTTTTCCCCAGGCCAACAACATCGCCGATAACCACGCCGCCACGTCGGTTGAGATGATGCGCCGCGATCTTCACCGCCGACTTCTGAAACTCGAACAAATGCTGGAATTGCTTCGGGACGCGAAACTCGGCTAAACCGGCACGCGCCTCATGCGCCAGATGATACGCCATCTTGAGATAGATTTCGTAAGGTGTGCGCGGCGTTATCCACGATTCTTCGAGTACTCGCAACAGTTCGTCGGTGATGTCGATACAGCGGCGGTCGTTCCAGCGTTCATCGAACCACCCGGAAAGCTTTTTCGCCGCATCATGTTCCAACACATCCACATTCAACTCGCCCTGCTGCGCCAGCCCCGCGAATGTGAGGTTGCTGGAACCCAGAAAGCCTGTAACCGGATTATTGTAATCGCTCGGATTGTAAGCCAGATAAAGCTTTGCATGAAGCTGATAGCGCAAAAACAGCTTGACGCGCAAACGCCCCTCGCGCATTTGCTCGGCCAAGCGCAGCAAGCCTGCTTCGTCTTCTTTCGTAGGCGCACCGATGGTGAGCTGAATGCGAAACTCGCGCGCCAGTTCTTCTTTGCAACGCAGCGCCGTGGCGTTATCGATCACCGTGTCATCATCGCGCTTCGAGCGATAAAGGCGGCGAATTTCATCGCGCTCGGAACGATGCATTCCCACCATAAGGCGGCACGAGTTTTCGCCGCCCTGCCAATTGTGAATATGCTCATCAATCTCGCGCCAGCCACGCAGATTGAAATACCCGACACAGAAGTCGGCGCGCTGTGCTGTGGAAAGAGTTTTTGACAGTGCTTCGTTAAGCCGAAGCTCGATGTTATCGAAAATACGGGGCATGCTTAGATTTTAAACCATCTTATCTTGAGCGGCATAATCTGGTAGTTCAGTGTTGTGTCAGGAAGAATTCATTCCAGTCTCGCAGTATTCGCACCCAACTTCTCATCATCTCTCCACCAAGCCGCGCACAGCCGCTGAACAAGCGTCGCACTCGACTGGCAACAGTTCCGGTCGCCGGTTCCAGCGCCTCGGCAGTGGCTCTGTTTCATAGGTAAGCTTGCGCTGGTGATTGATTATGAGCATGATTGAAACCTTGCGCATGGATAAGTCGGTTGTCTCCATCGGAACGTTGAATGAACAGGGAGATGACCGGGAATACTGGGCATCGAGAACTCCTGCAGAGCGGCTTCAGGCACTTGAGTTCATGCGCCAAGTCATGTATAGCTACGATCCAGAAACCAGCCGCCTGGAAAGAGTTTTTACAATTGGTTGAAGTTGTTGTCTATTCCAAGCTCGTTAATTGTCGCTATGTCCCATGCGTGACTCTGTAAACGCGTCTTCAACAGCCGCTGTCGTAGCCTTCGAGTTGATCGACTTTGAGACGCGATTTGACCGGAACGACAAACGACTTTGTCCACACCGGCGGCAGTGGCGCGCGGTTGCTCCGTAACATCTCCTGCCATTTTTCGTCGGTGAGGCGGTCGCGGGCGGGGTGCTTGAATTCGTAATAGCTAAAGGCTGCGCCGCGTGTCAGCATCAGTTTGCCTTCGATGGGCACAATCGCCAGCAGTTCGTAGGCGTGGCCGACGCCTTCTTCGAGTACTCGATCTCCGCCGGTATGCACATCAGCGACGGTAGCCATGTCGCGGTCGGTCTGGCTGACCAGTTCCCAGTTGCTGGGGCTGCCGCTCATGACCGAAAGCGTCAGGTAGTCGAGCTTGCCACCCAAATAGCGAATCTCTTCGTATTCTTCTTTGGTTAGTTTCTGGTTGCGCAGCTCTTTTTGCGAAATGCGCTTCAGCATCGACAGCATGTTCTCAAACTCTTCAAATTTGTCTTTCAATTCGTTCGAGAGCAGCTTGCGCTTGACCAACCCGCCACGCGATTGCTGCGTCAGTTTGAGCAGGCGATCCCAGAACAAGACGTTCGGCTCGACATAGCCTTTGACAAAAGGCTTGCCCTGCTCATCGCCGCCGCATTGCACCACGCTTTGCTTGCCATACAGCAGTGTGTCATGACGCAGCTCGGCCCACGAAGCGAGCGCGGTGTTCAGTTGTTTATCCTGCCACGCCGTATTGCGCATAAAGCTGGGATAGCCGATGGACGCCGGTGCATTAACGATACGCAGAACATCGAGCCAGCCCCAGTAGAGGTTCGATGTCCAGGTGCTTTGCGGCAGGCGCGCGAACTCTTGTGTGAGCCGCACGCGTTCGGGTTTGTAACCGTTCCATTTGCGGGCGTTGTAGATTTGCGGATGGGCGTCGAGCACAGTTCGCGCGCGATTGCTGCCCAGCACGGCCATCACGTCCAGACCGGAAGGAAAAACGCGCCCAATCGGCGTCACCAGGCGCTGCATGATTTCGCTGTCGGGAATGTAACGTTGACCCATGAAGCGCAGTTGCGAACCCGAAGGCAGCGGCCCTTGAATCATGTTCGGCGTGTCTTTGGGGATGCCCTGCTGCAAACCGAAGCGCGGCGCGATGCGCGCCGAACGCAAGTTTTCGGCTGCGGCGACGAACACTTCAAATCGCGCCGGGTTCGAGTACTCGGAAAGTGGTGCGCGCACGCCAAAAACTTTGTCGGCGGCGATTTTCCATTCAGCGGGCGTGAGGTCATCCGACAGGCCGACGTAAAAGGCGGTCGGCTCGTAAATGGTGGCCCATTTATCGTTCAGGCCGGCAACATAAAGGTCGCGCGACAGCAGCAAGCCCTGGCGAATCTGCTCGTCGTTGCGCTGGCCATCGGTGCGCACTGAAAATGGCGCCAGACCATACCACATCATGGCTTTGAAAAAGCGCTGCAATTCGGGGCTGCGCGTGTAATGGCCGCGCGGCACGAACTGCGAGTAATCGAACCTGTAAGGAAAAATCGCGCCCTCGGCAAAGCCCTGATGCGCCGCAATTAAAGCCAGTTCTTTTTGCACTATGGGCGCGGCTTCAGGTGGCAACGGCGTGGTTAAGCCAAGCAGGCGCGATGCGGTGCCGAAGTAAGCAATGTTCTTCAGCGCGGCGGCTTTGAGATCGGCGTCCGGAGCTTGTCGCCACGTCGCCACCGATTGCTGCACCATGCCGCCGGTCAGCGTCTTGAGAACTGGAAACAGTGATTCGCTTTCGACTTTGCGCAACGTAAAATCGAAAAAGATGTGGTAAAGCTGCAACACGCTGTCACTGCTGATAAAGCTGGGCGTGTTGAGGTAATCGTTGTTCTCGTAGATGTGGAAAAGCTGCTGCGCGCTGGTGGGCGTGCAGACAAAGAGGTTGCGCGCCAGCATCTGCCTTTGCGCCGCTTGCAGCGGAATCGCTTTGCTGAACGCCTTCAAGTTGGAAACTTCACGCAGCGAGGCCGAGACACGATACGGCTTCACCTGCGCGGTTTGAGCGTGTGCGACTTGCGCAGTTAAAAGAGGTGCGACGCACAGCAACAGGGGCAGACGCTTCATCGGGAATCTCCAAATCAGAAACAACCGCCTTGTATGTAGATGAGATTGCCGTTTCTGTCAACTGTGAGCATCACCCTGATGTCATTTCGAGCGTAGCGAGAAATCTTAGCGCTCTATAATTAAGATTTCTCGCTACGCTCGAAATGACACGTATCATGCGCCACAAATATCCGCTTGCCGTCGGCTTCGACGAGTACTCGATCTTTGGATGACGACACGATGCGCAGTGTTTTCCAACTGCCGCGTTGCCAATCGACGCCGAAGCCGAAATCGAGGTAGGAGTAGCAGACGAGGCACTTTTTGCCGTCGGGCCGCGTTTCGACTGCGAGAAGTTCGAATGCGCGGTCGCGGTCGAGGTTGGCGAAGGTGAAGTCGGAGAAGGGTTTGGAGAGGGATGATCCCAGCCACTTGGGCGATGTTTTCTGGCCGTCCCAGTTGAAGACGAAAAGGCAGTTGTGCGGGCGCGGAAAAAAGCGCGTGCCTTTGTAGACGCCAAGCACGATCTCTTTGCGCCCGTTGCCATCCACATCAGCGATGGCCAGTTTCCACGGTTTCCAGCGTTGCGGCACATCGCGGTGCAACAGTTTGCGCCCGCGCCAAATGCTCAGTGTGGGATTGTGTCGTGCATCGAGCACAACTCGCTCAGGTGTGCCGTCGCCTTCAAGATCGATTGTCCGGGTTTGAACACATGGCGGCGAAGTGGGAGGAGATCCAGTCTGCGCCGCGCTGCGAGTACTCGCTGGAACACAATAGAGCATCGCGAGCGCGGCGCAAAACGCAGAACGCATTTTAGGTGGCGACGACTTCGGCATACACCGTCGGGCGACCGATGGAGTAGTAGGTGAAACCGCGATCGCGCACCGTATCGAGTTCATACACGTTGCGACCGTCGAAGATGGTCGGCTGCTTCATCAGTTCGCGCATGAAGCCGAAATCGGGCTCGCGGAACTTGTTCCACTCGGTGACGATAATCAGCGCATCGGCGCCATCGCAAGCGTCGTAGTGACGATTGGCGTACCCGATGCTGTCGCCAAGTTGGCGGCGCACCGGCTCAATCGCTTCGGGGTCGTAGGCGCATACACTCGCGCCATGTTCCAGCAACTGCTTGATCAGTGTCAGCGCCGGGGCTTCACGAATGTCATCCGTATTCGGCTTGAACGCCAGACCCCACATGGCGAAACGCCGTCCCTGAATGTCGCCGTCGAAGTGGTCGAGAATGCGCGGCAGCAAGGCGCGCTTCTGTTCTTCGTTGATGGCATCGGTCGCTTCGAGCAGGCGCTGCGGCGCATCGTGCTTGCGTCCGATGTCGATGAGCGCCTTCACATCTTTGGGAAAGCAACTGCCGCCGTAGCCGATACCGGGGAACAGGAAGCGCTTGCCGATGCGCGAATCGAGGCCGACGCCCAAACGCACATGATCGACATTGGCGCCGCACTTTTCGCACAGGTTGGCGATGTCGTTCATAAACGAAATGCGCAGCGCCAGCATCGAGTTGGCGGCATATTTCGTCATCTCCGCCGAGCGCGGGTCCATCACCACAAACGGGTTGCCCGACAGCAAAAACGGGTGATAAAGCTCGCGCAGCATTTTCTCGGCGCGCTCGCTCGAAACTCCGACGACAACGCGTTCGGGTTTGAGGAAGTCGTCGACCGCCACGCCTTCGCGCAGGAATTCGGGGTTGCTGGCGACATCGAATTCGCACTGCGCGTGTTTGGCAATCGCTTCGCGCACGGCGTCCACCGTGCCCACGGGAACCGTGCTCTTGGTAACAATGACTTTGTAATCTTGAATCAGCTTGCCGATGGTTTCCGATGCCTGAAGCACATAGCTCAGGTCGGCGGAACCGTCCTGGCCTTCCGGTGTGGGCAAGGCAAGGAAAATGATCTCAGCGGCTTCCACAGCTTCGGCATAATCCGAGGTGAAAACCAGGCGTTCTTCGCGCCGGTTGCGATCGAATAAACGATCCAGGCCCGGTTCGTAAATTGTCAAACTGCCGTTGCGCAGGCGTTCAAGCTTGGCCTCATCGACATCGACGCAGATGACGTCGTTACCCGATTCGGCAAAGCATACTCCGGCCACAAGTCCAACGTAACCTGTTCCAATGACTGCAAGTTTCATGAGTACTCCATAGGGTTAATCAGCCTATGCATAACACATTATTTTGACCAAAGTCAAATTTTGACATTGGCCTCTAACCACGTGTTAAGGCAACGGCGCGGCGCGCGAGGCCTGGTGTGTGCTTCAACACACCGACTGCAAGGGCGCACCCGTGCGGCGAAGTGAGCAGCGGTTGCAAGCGGGTCGCCCAGCGCAGGCGTGCGGCAAATTCGCGCCGCCACGCCGCAGTATACAGCGCGGAGATGTCGTTCTTTTTAAGGCCATGTTTCAAAGCGGCAACAATGATGACCGCTGCCAGCTCGCCGCTGCGCGCCGCCATCGCCATGCCGTCGCCCGTCAGCGGGTGAATAAAGCCTGCGGCATCACCACAACGCAGCACGCCATCTTGCACCGGCTGCGTGCCGCCAAACGTGATGTTGGCCGTCGAAAGCCACGGCATTGTGGTTTGCGCATCACCCACACGACGGCGCAACGCCGGACACTCTCCGAGCAACCACTGCCAGAACGCGGCGGGCGAGCGACCTGCGACGACATTGTAATCGGCCAGCAGGCAGGCGTTGGTCAGGCCATCTTCAATGCGCACCAGGCCACAGTAGCCGCCACGAAACGGATGCAACTCAACTGCACCCGGCTCCAGCGCAGCGTTGCCGAAGTGCGTTTTGAAACCGACGAAGCGCGCCGGAGAAGACGTTGCATCGTTGCCTGTGTTCAATACGCGGGCATTTCGTCCGGCGGCGGCCACCACGAATCGCGCGTGCCATTGTTCACCCTGAGTACTCACCAGGAAACCGTCACGCACGTTGCCCTCAATGCTACGCACGCGCGCTTCGTCAAAGCATTGCGCGCCTGCACTTTGCGCCGCTTCCCACAAGAGTTCGTCCAGTCGATAACGTGAAATCGCCAGCGCCGCACCGGGCAAAGTTGTTTCGAGTACTCGATGGCCGCTGACAATGCGCGCACTTTCGATGCGGCAGGCGCCCGTGTGTTCAATCGAATCGAGCACGTGGATCCGTGCAAAGATTTGCTTTATTTCGGGCGACAAGAATTCACCGCAAACTTTGTGGCGCGGCATCTTAGCGGCCTCGAAGAGTGCCACACGAGCACCGCGTTGCGCCAGTGTTATCGCGGCTACGGCACCGCCGAGTCCGGCACCAATGACCGCGACATCAACGTGTTGAGTACTCATGAATTTAGCTTTTCACCGACGATGCTCATGCGATAGGGAAAGTGCTCGCGCACACACGCCCGCAGTTCCGGGGCGTCGCCGCCGATGCGTTGCATTTCATGAAGCGTGTAGCCGCGCCGCAGCGACGCTTCGCCATCATGGCGCGTGATGTAACTGCGCGCGAAAATCGGCTTCGTCAGGCGGAAGAAAACCAGCGGCACGTAATGGCGCACCAGGTCGTTCATCGCCCAGCCAATGCGGCTGACGCGATGGAACTCGCGCAAAAGCTGCACAATTTGCGGCGCGCGAAAGTGGTGCAAAAATAGCGATGACACAACGATGTCCACCGCATTGTCGGCCAGCGGCAAACAGAAGGCGTCGGCCTGCAATAGATGCACATTTGCGGATAGGAGCTGTTGTTGATCTAAATCTTCTCGTGCCACTTGCAGGTGACGTGCGTTGTTATCCAGTGCGAGTACTCGCAATTCGATGTTTCGGCTTTGCGCTAACTGCACCAGTCGCACGGGAATGTCGGCGCTGCCGGTGCCTATATCGAGAACGGTGGCACTACTCATCTTGTGCTTTTGCAACATATCCATTGTCGCGTTGCACACCACGCTTGCGCCGCCAAGATAAGTATTGATGCGCCGGATGTCGTGCAGCGAGCGCCGCACTTGGGACAATGTGCCGCGCTGCAAATCGAGCAACTCTTCGCGGTCAACTTGTGGAGGGGCCAGGTTCATTGAATTTGCTTCAGCACCAGAGCGGCGTTCTTGGAGCCGAAACCCAGGCAGTTGCACAAGGCTGTATTCACATGCGCGGCGCGCGATACCTTAGGCACATAATCGAGGTCACAGCGCGGGTCGGGTGTGTCGAGGTTGATGGTTGGCGGCACCGTGTTTTCCTGCATGGCGAACAAGGCAGCGCACACGCCCGCCGCGCCGCTGGCACCCTGCGGATGGCCGATTTGCGATTTGGTGGAACTCATCGGAATGTGGCGCGCGTGTTCGTCCAGCGCGAGTTTTACGGCATCGCTTTCCAGCGGGTCGTTCAGTTGCGTGCCGGTGCCGTGCAGGTTCACGTAATCGATTTCTTCTGCACGAGTACTCGCATCGCGCAAGGCCAGGCTCATGGCGCGTGCCGCTTCGTGCGGCTCGTTCAATGCAACACGGTGGTAGGCTTCGCACGTCGCGCCGTAGCCGCCGATTTCGGCCCAGATCTTCGCGCCGCGTGCCTGCGCGTGTTGCAGTTCTTCGATCATTAAAATCCAGGCGCCTTCGCCCAGGATAAAGCCGTCGCGGTTGCTGCTAAACGGGCGCGATGCTTGTTGCGGCTTGTCGTTCCACTTGGTGGGCATGGCGCGCATCAGGCAAAAACCGGCCATCATTGCCGGTGTGATGCAAGCGTCGGCACCGCCGCTGAGAACCATTTGCGAACGCCCGCTGCGAATAAGATCGAGCGCGTTACCCAGCGCATCGCTCGAACTGGTGCAGCCATCGGAAAAAGTATGGGAGCGTCCACGAAAACCATGTGCAATGGAAATTTCGCTCGACAGCATTCCGGCGATGGAAGATGAAATTGCATACGGCGACATGTTCTTGTCGCTGGTGAGCCAACGCGCAATCTGTTCTTCCGCGAACGAAAAACCGCCGCCGCCGGTGCCGACAACAACATCAATGTGCCGTCGTTCTTTTTCGGGAAGTGAATCAATACCGGCGTGGCAAAGCGCGTCGCGCGTCGCGGCTAAGGCGAGGGGTACCACGCGGGGCACACGGTCGAGATCTCGTTCCTGGAGCCAATCGCGCGGCTCAAAGTTGGGGATTTCTGCGGCGACACGACAGGGTAGTGGCTCCGAATGTGTTGCATTCTGCGGCAGGTAGCTGTGGTGAGGCCGCGCTGCATCGAACAGTGTGACCGCGCGCGTTGTAGAAAGGCCACTCTTTAAACCCTGTGCCCACCTGTTCCAGCCCAACCCAAAAGGGGAAACAATTCCAACTCCAGTGATGACCGCACGCTTCATAATACTCGATTCAACCAGTCAACTATCGATCCATTTTATCGAGTAATGCCTGCGCCAAGGTTTTGTCGCGGGTCTGTTCCCATATCCAATCCGGGTCGGGCGCAGCGTCGATAATACCTCCCAAGACGCTTCGCGCTTCGCGGAGTTGCTGATCATCTAAAAGTGCTTCGGCCAGATAAAGCTGTGTCGTCGAATTCTGCGGCACGATCTGGAGTGCGCGCTGGAAAAACGCCACAGCTTTGTTGATGTCGCCGCCCAACAGCAGCGGCTTCTTGTGTGTGATGCGTCCGAGTACTCGCAGCGGCCCGGCGAAGTAAAACTCTTCCTGAGCTTGTGCCGCGTGTTCCATTTCTTTGGTGGCCTGCGACAACACGCGCATCGCGTTGAACTTGCCCGACAAGCGCGCTGCTTCAATTGTGTTCACGCCATGCCAGAACAAGCCCTCGACGCGGTTTGGCCGCAAGCGTAACGCTGCCGTCGCTTCCTGCGCGCCCGCTGCATAATGGCGCCGCGCAGCAGCGTTGTCACCGGCTTGCAGGCTTTGCATGGCGCGAAAATGCGACATGCGCGCCCAGCGCCACAACGTGGCGAAGTCGGGTGTTTGTTGTTCGTGAAGCGCTTTGTCGAGCGCCGCTTCACAGGCGGCAAACTGCGCCGCGTCGTAACGCTTGCGCCATTGTTCGTCGAGTGTGTTCCAGTTTTGTGTCATCGCAATGTTGTTAACGCCCAGGTGTGATGTGTCGCAATAAGAATCGTATTAGAACCGTCGCCAGCAGCAAGGCGCCGCCGCACAGGGCGAAAAGCGTCAGCGAGAGCGCGGCCACTTCCGCCGTGGAGCCGATATGCATCTGGTTGAAAATCGGCACCGGCAGAGTTTGCCCGCCCGGCTGGTTGATGAGAACCGAAGTCGAAAGCTCGCCGCCGCACAGCGCCCACAGCAAAGCATATGTCGCCAGCGCCGCCGGTGCCAGCAGCGGCAATATGATGGTGCGCCCGATGTGTGAAGAATTGGCGCCCAGGTTCTGCGCCGCTTCGATTTGCGAGTTGTCGATGCGCCGCACCGCTTCGTAGAGCAGCAAAATCGCCAGCGGCGCAAATCGCGCGACATAACCGATCAGCATCATGCCGTCGCGCGCCACCCACTGTTGCATCTGGTCGAGGAAAGTGATGCCCGTGAGCGGCCAATCGCCGTAAACAATTGATAAACCAGGGCGATTCCAGAAGTTGATAAGTGCCACTCCCAGCAGAATCGGCGCGACGAGCAACGGCGCAACGCACAGTGTCAGAGCCGTTTGACGAAGGCGCGATGGCCATGCGCGCCATGCAGGCACCAGAAGCAACGCCATTGCGGTAATGAACAGCGCGCCCAGAGTGGCCAGCCGCATGGTGTTAATGATTTCCACATCGTTACTGGCCCATGATTCCCACAGGATATTTAGTGGGCGCAACTGGCTGAGAAACACGCCCAAGACCGCTCCGGGCGAGAGCAACAAAACCAAAACTGCCCAGGGTATTATCAGGCGGCTTTCCCGGCGAGTACTCGTATCGCTGCGCCACGAGTCGTGTGTCGCTGCGCCATAACGATCAAAACGGCGCAGGGCACGCGCGGCGGGCCACAATGCGAGAAGGCCCAGAAACAGCATCGGCACGCCCTCAAGCGCGACTTTTGTGTATTTGCCGGCGACATCCAGATTATCACCGGCGTTGAGTTGGCGATAAATTTCAACTGAATAGGTGCGTGCATCCAGCAAATCGGGAGCGCCCATTTCCCACATGGCCAGAGCACATACCAGGCCCATCGCACCGGCCAGTGCGGGCCACAGCAGCGGCACGAGTACTCGTTGCCACATCGTCCACTCGCTGCCCAGAGAACGTGCGGCGTCTTCAATATCGGGTGAAATTCCCATAAGAACAGCGCGCAGCCACAACGCCACAATCGGAAAAAAACAGAGCGCCAGCACGAGTGAAGCGACCAGAACCGGCGGCAGCGGCGAGGCCGTCTTTGCAGCCAGAGAAGCCATCGAGCGGGCTGGTGGAGTGCGTGTGATTTCAAGCCACGCACTGGCAGCCAGCATCGGCGGCAAAGCCAGAGGCAAAATGCACAGCACCGTGAACACGTTGCGCAATCGGTGCGGCCCACGCGCGCACGCTGCCCCGACCGGAATGCCGAAGAGAAGGGCAAACGCGGCGCTGGAGGCACACAGCGCAAGCGTATTGAGGAACAGGAAACGTTGCAACGGCTGCAACGGCAACGCTTCGATGAGGCGCGCGGGTTGGTGCCAAAGCACGCGCCACAACGCTTCGCCATAAAGTTGCAGCGGCGGCAGCCATAAAAATAAAAGCAGGGCGAGCGTCAGCAGCAACGCCAGGATTGAGGGGCGAAAACGCGGCACACGTTGAGTATGACAATTCTGCGAGTACTCGATGGTTGGAATATTCGATGGCTCGGATGCTTAACAGAGTCCGGGTTCAACCGCCCAGCAGAATGTTGGCCAGTGGTTCATGCACTTTGTCCCACGAGGCGGGCCATTGTGCTGTGTCGGCGGGTGCCGTCTCAAGTTGAAAGGTGAAGCTGGAGTTAGTGTTGTTCTGCGGCGTGCGACGCGTCGATTCCACACCGGGCATGATGCGCGCCAGTTCGTCTTCGGTGTCGAGATCAAGCAGGGCATCCACCAGTTGCTGCGCCGCTTTGAGGTTCGGTGCGCCTTTTAAAATCGCTACGGAACCGGGCACCAGCACGTTGTCCGGCGAATTGGTCGCGACGCTTTGCACACGAATGCCGCTTGCAGGCTTCTTTGCTTGAGCGTAAAAGTCATCACTATCGGTGATGCCGACCATCAATTCGCCCCGTGCCACGCGTTCCGCAACCATGGAGTTTCCCGCCAGCACGCGCACGTCGTTTTTCTTTAAGGCGCGAAAATAAGCGATGGTCTTGTCGGCTCCCTGGCGCGTAGCCAGCGCTGCGACCCAATCGCTGCCGGTGCCGAACTGCGGATTGCTGATGCCGGCCTGGCCTTTGAAGCGCGGCTGTAGTAAGTCTTGCAGAGTGCGCGGCGGGTTCTTCACGCTCTGATGATAGACAATGACGCGCGCCCGCACGCCAAGCCCTGTCCAGGCGCCGGTCGAATCTTTGAAGGGCGGCGGGATGTAACGGGCCGAAGAAGAAACATAGGGTTGCAACAGCCCTTCGCGGCTCAATAACAGTGTTTGCAATAGTGCCGAACTCCAGAACACATCGCCGCGCGGGCGCGACTTTTCAGCGCGAATGCGGTTGGCCAATCCCGCTGTCTTGGCGGCTTCGGTGTCATACAGCACGTCGATACGCAAGCCGGTGCGCTCTTCCAAACGCTTGATGATCGGCTTGGCGTAAACCTCATCCACCGAACAATAAAGCACGACGCGTTGCGTTGGCCCCGCGTTATTGCCTCGATTACAGCCGGAGCAAAACAACACGCTTAACAACAGACATACAAAGATGCGGCAAAGATTATTCAATGAGTACTCGATTCCTTGACGGACAGGGCGTCACGAAACGTGCGCGGCACGCGCGTCGGTTTCCAGTTGGTGTTCAAATAGGCCAGTGTTTGCACGGCGCGCATCAAGATTGCGCCATCAGCCGGACGCGAGAGTTCGTAGTGCAGCGTTGTAGTCGCGCCGCCGTGTTGTCCCACCTTAACGTGCAGTTGCAGTTCATCTTCGTGACGCGCAAACCCCAGATACTCAATATCCAGCCGCCGCACCACCGGCATGACACCCTGGGTTTCCCACGCTTGCGTCACTTTCACACCGGCGGCGTGCAGTAGGGCATAGCGGCCACGCTCGATGTATTCGACATAACGCGTATTCGACACCACGCCGCCGAAATCGGTTTCAAAAGCAACAACTGTGATGGAAAGCATAACGTTCATATGGCCACGGAAGCACACGGAATGTCACGGAAGAATTGAGAGTTCGATTAGTGAAGGAGACTCTTCGGCGCCACCTTTCTCCGTGCTTTTTTGTGTGTTTCCGTGGCTCAAAATCATGCCATCTCGCGCAAACGAATACTCAATTTGTCGATGGAACTTTGCAACTCGGTGCGCTTGGCCTGCTCTTTTTCCACAACAGCGGGCGGCGCTTTATCGACGAACTGCGGATTGCTCAGCTTCTTCTCGACAATCGCTAAATCTTTGTTCAGCGATTCAAGCTCTTTTTGCAGCCGAGCGGTTTCACGCTCCACGTCGATGAGGCCTTCGAGTGGCAGGAAAACTTCGACTTCCGGCAGCGCTGTTGAAACCGCATTCTGCGGGCGCGGCGCGTCGGCGGTAACGACATCCACCGCTTCGAGATTGCCCAGTTGCAGCAGGTAAGGCACGCCTTCACGCAGCACTTCAGCGGCTTCGTTGGATAGTGCAACAAGCGTCACTTTCAGCTTTTGCGACGGTGGTAGTTTGGCCTCGGCGCGCAGGTTGCGCACGCGCGAAACAGTTTCCTGCACGAGCGTAAAGCCCAGCCGTGAATCGGCTTCATCAAGTGTGCCGAATAACCTTTGCTGCGCGGCAAAGGCTTCAGCGCTGGCGTCGGTCATCAGGCCGTAGGCGTGTGCCGGTGCGGGCCACTGCGCGATGCACAGCGAATCGGCAGCGGCGCTCTTGGGCAAACGCTGCCAGATTTCCTCGCTGATGAACGGCATGAACGGATGCAGCAAACGCATGGTGACTTCCAGCACATGAGTCAGCAACGCGATTTGTGCGTGATCTGCGGCGCGCAAACGCGGCTTGGAAACTTCCACGAACCAGTCGCAGAAGTCGTTCCAGATGAAAGAGTAAAGAGTACTCGCTGCCGTGTCGAACTGATAATCGTTGAGCGCTGTTGTCACCGTCGAGATCGTAACGCTCAGCCGTTCCAGAATCCAGGTGCCGGCCATGTCGAGTTCGGCAGTCTCGATGTTGAACGGCTCAACCGCGCCGATGTTTTCGGCGTTGGTCAGCACAAAGCGCGCGGCATTCCAGATTTTGTTGGCGAAGTTGCGCGCATTCTGCATCTGCGGATAGCGCTCGGCGGGTTTGCCATTCCACTCCAGCGGCAGCGGCTTCTTTTCGCGCAGGTAGCGGCGCACCGTGTCCTCTCCGAGCGCCCTTTCCGCTTCATCGGTGAAACGAACGTCCTGCGCGCCGGTGACGAGTTGCAGAAGCCCAAAGCGTGTGGCATCAGCGCCGTAAACTTCAATTAGTCCCATCGGGTCGATGCCGGTGCCCAGGCTCTTGCTCATGCGCAGGCCGAAAACATCCTGCACCGTGGGATGCACGAGGACATCGTGAAAGGGAATTTCGTCGTCCACGAAATAGAGGCTGGTGAGAATCATGCGCGACACCCACAGGTTCAAAATGTCGCGTCCGGTGATGAGAACGCTTGTGGGATAGTACTCGGTTTCCATCTTGTCGGGCCATCCGAGCACAGCGAAAGGCCACAACGCCGAAGAAAACCACGTATCGAGCACGTCTTCGTCCTGGTGCCAGCCTTCTTCGGTAATCGGCTCGACCGAGACTTTCATTTCACCATCCGGGCCGTAATAAACCGGAATGCGATGGCCCCACCACAACTGGCGCGAAATGCACCAGTCGCGGATGTTTTCCATCCAGTCAAGGCTGGTGTTGGCGAAACGCTCGGGCCGGTAATGCACGCGGTTCATCTTGATGGCATCGGCCACCGGACGGGCGAGTTCCTTCATGCGCACGAACCATTGCTCGGAAAGTAGCGGCTCGATAATCGTTCCGGTGCGGCTGCAATGACCAACCGAATGTGTGTAGTCGTCGATTTTCTCGACCAGACCTTGCGCCTGCAAATCGCGCACGATGGCTTTGCGCGCTTCCTCGCGTGTTTGCCCTGAGTACTCGCCCGCCGCTTCGCTCATGCGCGCGTCGAAGCCGATGACGGTAATCATCTCCAGGCCGTGGCGCTGGCCCATTTCGTAGTCGTTGGGGTCGTGCGCGGGCGTGATCTTCACTGCGCCCGAACCGAATGAGGCATCGACATACGCATCGGTAATGATGGGAATTTCGCGGTTCATCAAGGGCAGCAGCACGTTCTTGCCGTGCAAGTGCTTGTAACGCTCGTCGTCGGGATGCACCGCGACAGCGGTATCGCCCAGCATGGTTTCGGGGCGCGTGGTCGCCACGGTGATAAATTCATCCGTGCCCACGACGGGATACTTCAGGTGCCACAACTTGCCCTGCACTTCGCGAAACTCAATTTCCAGGTCGCTGACGGTGCTTTGCGCGCCCGGCGACCAGTTCACCAGGCGATAGCCGCGATAAATCAAGCCCTTGTCATACCACTCTTTGAAGACGGTCAAGACGGCGCGCGAGTAGCCTTTGTCCATGGTGAAGCGCTCGCGCGTCCAATCGTAAGAGCAGCCCAGCGCCTTGAGCTGCCCGATAATGGTGCCGCCGTATTTGTTCTTCCATTCCCAGGCGTGCTGCAAAAACTCTTCACGAGACAGGTCGCGGCGCGATTTGCCCTGCATCGCCTGCAACAAGTCGAGCACTTTGACTTCAGTCGCAATCGAGGCGTGATCGGTGCCAGGCACGCACAGCGTTGTCTCGCCCTTCATGCGATGGTAGCGCAAGAGGCAATCGTGAATTGAGTGCTGCAAGGCGTGTCCCAGATGCAACACGCCCGTCACGTTGGGCGGTGGAATCGTGATGACGAATGGCTTGCCACTGGCACTGTTTTCGCGCGGCGACGGCTGAAAGTAACCGGCGGCGTTCCAGGTGCTGTACCAGTGCTTTTCAATGGCGTGCGGCTCGAAAGCCGGAGGCATCGTTGACGACGCAGGGTGAGAAGCGCCGTTGGCCAAAGCTTGCGACGTGGAATTTGAAGTTGGGGGAAGGGTGGAATTCTCTTGCGACATATCACGCGAAGTTTACACGTCGTGCCCCGGCGGGACAATGACCGCCATGTATCGCGGTCAGGCTCGTTTCCCTGTGCCCGCAGTAATGTGCCCGCAAGGTATGAAACGCCAAACTGCGTTGCGCGAAAACAACGCGAAAACGCGCGATGCTGCTTGATCTCCCTTGAATGCTGATTCAAATACTGTTTTTCGCGGTTCTTGCGCCGTTTTCGCGCACGGAGTTCGCGTTCCATGTGCAGTTCTAACGAGTACTCGTAAGCAGCCGGAACGCGACCGGCAAATCAGCCGTCTGAGCTTATCGAGAGGCTTTTCTCTTGATGGTTCTTCGATGTCAACTTCCACGTTTGCCGTTGTTAAAAAGAAAACACTCGACAAAAGCCCTTGATCATGGCATAATTTGAATTTGTGTCCCGCCACGCCCCCATTTCGCCCTCATAAGGCCTTTTGCCGCGTGCCGCAGACACCCTACATCGATAAGGAGCGGCGATGACAAAAAACTTTCAGAACACACAAAACTCGCGAGGCGTGGAAACCACTTCGGCTGCCTTGCCCGATGCCGTAGCGGCATGGGTCAAGATGGCGCAGAAGACTCCGCTGCTGACCGCCGCTGAAGAAAAAGAATTAGGCCGCCGCATTGCGCAGGGCGACGAAGAAGCATATCAAAAAATGGTCGAGGCGAACTTGCGCCTTGTCATCACCATGGCGCTCAAGCAGTTGCACCAGGGTCACAATCACTCGCTGACTTTGGCCGACCTCATCCAGGAAGGCAACTTTGGCTTGATGCGCGCCGCGCGCAAGTTTGATCCGGCGCTGGGCTACCGTTTCAGCACTTATGCCTCATTTTGGATTCGCCAGGCCATGAGCCGCGCCATCGCCGACCAGGCAAAGATGGTGCGCGTCCCGGCCCACATCGCGGAATTGACCAAGACCGCATATCGCACCATCGCTTTGCTGGTGCAGGCGCTGGGCCGTCAGCCAAGCGTGGAAGAGCTGGCCGCCAAGCTGAACGTCAGCAAGGATACCGCAGCGCTTGTGCTCTTGAACATGAGCGAGACCTTTTCACTGGACGATGAAATCGGCGAAACCGGCGACGGCGAAGATTTCGTGGACATGCTGAAAGATCACGACGCGATTGTGCCCGAAGAAGCCGCCGAAACCGCTATGCTGCGCGAAGAGGTGCGCGAAGCGCTGGACGAGCTCTCCGAGCGCGAGCAGGAAGTCGTGAAGCTACGCTACGGTTTGCACGGCGGCAAGGCGCACACGCTGCAAGAGCTGGGCGCCCACTTCAAAGTGAGCCGCGAACGCGTGCGCCAGATCGAAGGCCAGGCCCTGCGCAAACTGCGCAAAGGCGGATTGGCTCAAGCCGTGCGCAACCAGCCCTAACTGAACATGAAGACGCAAAAAAGCCCGCAACGAGTACTCGTTGCGGGCTTTTTTGCGTCTTCCGTGAATGAAATGAGCCATTGAAGAACAATCGCCGCGATATTGCCCCAATCATCTCCAGGTGCTTTGCAGCTTTATTGCACAGCATATGATTGTCCTTGAGAAGGTGTTTCAAAAGACGTGGGGTAGACTGCTGAGTATGCAGGAAGTGCTGTATCAGAGTGAATCAGGGATAAAACAGGTCAATCATGAGCAATCTACAAGATGCATCAAGGCTGTGGCGGCAAGTTATTGATTCTTGGCACTCTCACAACGATGCTCTAAGGCTTTTCTTACATCATTGTGAGGAAGGTGACAGGGTTGCTATCGTGAGGAGCGCATGCCTGGAACCGAGAACCGAAGGAGTAGCTTTGATGATTATTTCTCATATGAAAGAGGCAGAACGATTACAGCTTCTCTGTCCTCTTCTACAACTGTTCATCGAGGCCAACATTTACTCCTATCCTCGTCCAGACGAAATCATTTTGTCATTGCCTCGTGAAGCCGTTGCAGCAGGTATAGGCGAGTGCATCAAGGCCATCAAGAAAAAGCAGGATCATGATGAACTCGAAATGCTTATGCTCTTCTTACAACGGTTTGATGGAGGTTTAGCCCTTGAGGTTGCTCAGGACTTAGCCAACAACGATAAAGAAAACATTCGACAATTAGGTGCAACTTGCTTGAGGGAGATCAAACATAGTTTGGAATTTTCTTCCGAATAATCAGTGATCGTCGTGGGCACAATGTCGGTGCAGTGGCACTATCTCAATCTGCTGCCTGACTGCTTACCGAGAACGCCGCACTTGTCCTGCTTGAATCACGTAGGGGCGCGCCACACTACACAGAGGAATTATATGAAACATCCTCTAAAAGGTACCGCATGCGAAAAACAGATCAAATCCGTTATCTATTAGCCGGAATTTTATTCGCGACTTCCGTATTGCCACTCTCCAGCGCATGTGCGCAGTCGGGCAGCGTGTTCAGTGTTCCCTCATCGCGGCCTTTGCCGCCTGCGCCCTCTGCGAGTACTCAGAGTGCGCCATTGGCCAAGTTCGAGCTGCCGGGCAATCGGGTTTATCACGGTGCGAGTTTGCCCGATACGTGGAATGAAACTGGTCTGCGCGCGCAGGTGCAGGGGTATCAGCGTGTGGCGGGCAAGCGCATTTCAGTTGTGACGTGGTTCGCTTCGGCTTACGAGCAGGGACGACTGACTTCGTGGCGCAATAATTACGCGTTGCCCCTGGCGCGAGTGAAAAAAGCCGGTGCTGTTTCGCTCATCAAGTTTTCGGTGCAGGATTATGCCTTCGCCCAGACGGGGCGCATCGCGAGTACTCGTGACATCGCGCGCGGCGTTTATGATGCCTATTTTGAAGAAGCTGCCGAAGCGGTGCGCGACTTCAAAGACCCGGTTTTTATCTCCATTAACCACGAGATGAACGGCACCTGGTATCCGTTTAGCGAAGCCTTTCCCGGCAGCAGTGTGACGGCGCAAGATTACATTGCCGCCTGGCGGCGCATCGTTGATGTTTTCCGCCGTAAAGGTGCTAACAACGCGGCCTTTGTGTGGTCGCCCAATGTGCCCGATGTGGGGCCGGTGCCCTACACGAAATATTATCCTGGCGATGATTACGTCGATTGGGTTGGTGTGTCGTTCTACTCGGGCAATCCGATGTCGAACCTGGCGCAGATCTATCGCACCTACGCCGCCAAGAAACCGATCTTTATCACCGAGTGGGCGACCGGCGAAGATAAGAGCCGCTATTTCGTTGGCTTTCCCGGCGAGGCGCAGTGGATCGAGCAATTCTTCACTTCGCTGGAGAAGAACTATCCGCGCGTCAAGGCGATCTCGTGGTTTCAGTGGGATAAGCGGCAATACGGCGAATCGAATTATCAACTACAGCGCGTGCCGGAACAGGCGCAGACTTACAACGCTCAAATTCAGAACCCGCGTTATGTAGATGCGGCTGACGGCATTTTGCTTGGCCCGCGCAGCAACGTCGAAGAAGTGCCCCTGCTGGTAACGCCGCGCGAAATTGTGCTGAACGGTGCGCCCGCGGTAGAACGTGCGCCGCTTGAGAAAGCCGTTGTTGAACGTCCCGCTGTAGAGAACCCCACGCCGCAGAGACCGCGCCTGCGCATCATTCCCCGCCGGTGAGACCAGATAGGTGAGACCAGATACCGGCAAGCTGCCATCAAACGCCACTGACAACAATCATTTTTGACTGTACGGAATGAAATAGCAAGTTCTGTGCAGTATTCTCAATCTGCTGCGCGACTGAGGCATAACAAGAATTGAAAGCTGCCGATTTGGTCACGCTGGTCACAATACAGGGGGAGTTTGATATGATAAATCGCTTTTTGGTTGAAGAAGAAGGACAAACACTGGTTGAGTATGGGCTGTTGGTCAGCCTGATTGCCCTGGTCGTAATTGCTGTGCTGACGCTGTTGGGCCGCAAGGTGCAAACCGTCTTCAACGTCGCGCAAAACTCGCTGCAAACCAACACCAACTAATAGAAACAAACACAAAGAGCGCCCGCAGCAACTGCGGACGCTCTTTGTCATGTTACGAGTACTCGTAGCGCCTTAAATTACGCTGCGGCGCGACTGCAACTTTTCCCTGGCGCCGCGCACAATCGGACGGATGGTGACGACGTTTTCCGGTTCGTAGTCGAGCAGCTTGAGCCAATCTTCGATGGTGTCGGTCTTGGGGAAAATCTCGTTTTCCTTGAACTCGGTTGCGACCGCTCGCGTGATGTCGTCGCGGCTGACACCTTCGTTTGAACTCTTCACATCAATGCTGCGCTTGATGGCGTAGTCTTTGGAGCGCTCGACGATGCTCATGATGAGCGCGCCCGATAGCAAGTCTTTGAAATACAGTGTCTCGACGCCGCCACTGCGCGTGTAAACCTCGATGAACTCAGTTTCCGGCGCTTTGCGAAACACTTGCGTCATAGCGTGGTCAACCAACGCCTGACGTGCTTTCTCGTTGTCATCGCCGTGCTCTTTCAACAAGTCGGGCGATAGCGGCAACTCGTTGTGCAGGTAAATCTCAAAAATCTGCCGTGCGCTGTGACGATCCGGGCGGCGAATCTTCACCTTGCGGTCGATGCGCTCCGGACGCAGAATCGCCGGATCGATGTAGTCGGGCCGGTTTGAAGTCAGAATGACCACTACGTTTTCCAACTTCACCAGGCCGTCCATTTCCGCGGCGAACTGCGGCACGACCGTGTTCTGAATGTTCAGGCCGCGACCCGAAGAACGCGTGCGCAAGATTGATTCGGCCTCGTCGATGAAGATGAACACCAGGTGGCCGTTGGCGGCTTTTTCGCGCGCCGTGGCGAACACTTCGCGAATCTGGCGCTCGGTTTCGCCCAGCCACATATTAAGAATCTTCGGGCCGTTGATGAGCATGAAATACTCTTTCAAGTTCTCACCGGTGCGCTCGTTGTATTCGCGTGTCAGGTTGTAGGCCGTCGCTTTGCCGATGAGAGTTTTGCCGCAGCCTGGCGGGCCATACAGCAAAATACCCTTCAGTGGCTTTTTGCCGAAACGCTCGAACAGTTCGGGGTAGAGCAGGGGCAGTTCAATGGTGTCGCGGATGAGCTGAATCGCTTCTTCCTGGCCGCCGATTTTCTCCCACGGCAATTCCGGCACTTCGTCCAGGAAGTAATCGCGAGTTTCCGTGCCGGCAAAGTGTTCAAGCGCCACTTTGAAGTTGGGCTCGACGCGTACTTCATCGCCCTGTTTCAGGTCGGCCTTGCGCAGCGCCTCGCCGCGATAAACGATGCGTCCGCCCTGTCCCGGCATATCGCCGCCGACGCGCAAACGCTCGTCATCCAGAATGTCGTTGATTTTGACGATGGGGCCATTTGTCGCCACACCCAGGTCGCCGACAATGGCGTAAGCCTCGTTCACCTTGACGCGCGTGCCGATCTCGAAGCATTTGTTTTCCAGCTTCGGATCGATCATCACGATGAACTCTTGGTCGCCGACCGCAATGGACGCGGTCTCGATGGTGGCTTCGCCGTTTTCGTCTTTGACTTTTTCTTCGCGCCGCGCCAGGTAAACGCCGATGCGGTTGGCTGGCTGCGTCAGCTTTTGATAAGCCTCTTCAAACTCGGCGAGGGCTTTGGCGGCCTCTTCCATTTGCTGCTCGTCCACTTCCAACTGGTGGCGCAGCAACAGCAGGTATTGCCGCGTGCGCGAATCCATGTTGGAGGCGTTGCGCAGCATTTCATCGACCAGGGCTGTCGCCTTCAATTGCGTTTCAGGCAACTGCCAGCCGAAAGACGCATCACTGCGATTATCGCCACCGGCCAGGTCGCCGAGGCGCTCGTTCTCATCGTATTCGTCGCGGTTGCGACCGTTTTTCTTCGCCATATGAGTACTCGTTTCTACAAGGTTGCGCTCTGTCAGGGTTTCAATACTTCGAAGTCAGCCTTTAAAGGACTCTGGAGTTCACCTGTGGGTTCCGCTTGCTCTTCCGCTGGCGTGTCCGGTGCTGCTCCATCGCTCGGTTGCAGAAGATTGAGCAACGATGATGGCCAGCCTTGCGTCTGCAACTCGTTCCACTGGTCGCGCACCTGGCGCAGCAGACGCCGCGAGCGGCCATCGCCATAGCGCAAAAACGCTTCAATATCTTCGGGAAACAGTGAGTTCGATGCGACTTCAGCAGCGGAATCTTCGGTGCCAGCGACCGGATTCTTCGCGCTGCAATGAGTTGTCGCGTACTCGAAGCCGCTCTTTTCAAAGGCTTCTGTGGCTTTCAAACGCAGCACGTGGCGGTCGTTCATTTCGCCCAGACTATCCTGGAGCTTTGTCAAATTTTTCAGGTGAGGCTTGATTTTTTCTGAGAAACACGGCGCGAAAAACTCAAGCGAATAGCGCAGGCGCTTCAGCGATTTGCGCAATTCGTGATGGCCTTCGGCATCGTTTGGATCGTCCAGCGCCGGTGCGTGCGACAGTACTTCCTGCACGCGCTGCGGCAGGATGCAACGCGCGGCATCAATCAACAACAGCGGCGCGCCCGGCGGCAAAGTGACAGCAGGCACCCCGAGTGCATAGCGTGCGAACTCTTCGCGCAAGCGTCCCGGCTCCTGCGAGCGGTTGATGCGCTTTACAAGCGGCGCGAAAGCCTGTGCGCGTTCGGTTTGCAAAAATCGCTCGAAATGCAGCAATCCCGGCGATTCGCGCACATCTTTTTTCAGGCGCGTCTTGGCATACTCTTTAAGGTAATCATCGAGCACGTCGTGGTCGCGCACGGCGCCCAGCACATCGCCCAGTTTGTTGAGCACGCCACGCTGCTCGGCGAATTCGCGGCGCAAGCGGCTGCCCAGAAGCGGCGCTGTTTTCGAACCTTCAAAGTTTTGCAGGGCCGAACGCAAACGCCGCACACCGACGCGCATATCGTGCAATTCATCTGCGTCGCCTTCTGCGGTGCCGGGCGCGTGATGCCACACTTCGCCCCACAGATAGCAAAACAATTTACCGGCGGCGGAGAGAACCGAGTCATCGGCCTGCAAAGCAGCATCTTGAGCGATATCGGCCATAGCGAGTACTCGAATCGAAAACAGTGAGTTGGTTACACGACTGCAACCAACATCTGGAAGTTTATCATTCCACTTGCAAACGGCGCTGTGCCCAAACGGACGCAACAAGAATATCGATTGCGCTTGTTGAACCCGACCTTATGCCATGTCACCACCATTCTGCGTCCGGTTCAGGATATTTCTCGCATGAGGACATCTGCGGTATCGGAAGTTGCTTCAAAAGAAGTGCTTTTCTAACAGGCACCCAACACTGCGCTCAAATTGACAGCACCAACTTACACAGGTGAGACAGGCACTAACGAGGACTCGAATCTCGTTGCAGTTCCTCAATTAATGTTTTGTTGGCGACGGGAAATTCTTGGACGTTCATCTCTTGCGGCGCGAGCCAACGCAAGGCGTCACTGGCACGAGGCTGCGGCTCACCACTCACAATACGGCAACTGAACGGATGCAGTGTGACGCGCCGTGTTGGGTAGGCGTGAGAAATTGGCGCGTGCTCGGATGTTACTTCCACTTCGGTGCCGAGTTCTTCGCGCGCCTCACGAATGGCCGCCTGGCGCGGCGTTTCGCCGTCGCCGCATTTACCGCCGGGAAACTCCCACACGTCCGGCAAATGCGCGGCGTCGGACGGGCGACGTGCCACGAGTACTCGACTGTCGCGCCACACCAGCGCCAGCGCGATGTGGAAATGTGGAACTGTGTCAGGCATCAATCGAGCGGGCGCAGCACCATGCCGGTGATGAGCTTGGGATAGAAGTATGTCGATTTCTGCGGCATCTTATCGCCCGCGGCAGCGACTTCCTGCACCTGTTCGACCGGCGTGGAGCGCAGCACAAAGGCCGCTGCATATTCGCCGCTATCGACTTTTTGCATTGCTTCCTGCGCATCGATTGTGTAGGAAACATGACCGCCTGCCGCCAGTTCCTCGCTGCCGATGCCAAGCTGCTTCTCCAGAATTAGACGGTGCAAAATTGTGACGTCCAGCGCATTGTAAGCATCGCTGCGTCCCGCTTCCATTTCGCTCTTGTGTGCGTCGCCGTCGCGTAAACGCAGCAGATAGCTTTGGCCTCCGGCATACAGGCCCAGTTGCGGCGTGGCCGACTTTCGGTTGAGTCGTGTCAGCAACGCGCTTGCCTGAGTACTCGCATCGCCGCCGGTCAGCGGCTCGACTTCGAAGTGCGCGGCCAGCGTTTGCGCCAACTGCGACACGGCCTCGGCGCTGACATTCTTTATCAGGCGATGCGTCGGCAGCACAACCAAACCTTCATCGCTGGTCGCGACGCACATCATCATGACGCGGTTTTCGGGTTCGGCGCCCGTCCAGTCGCGGCCTTCTTGCTCGGCGCGAGCGCGGCACTCGTTGAAGTAGTTGAGCGCTGTCTCGTAGCGATGATGGCCGTCTGCAATGAAGATCGGCTCGTCCTCAAGTGCGGCTTCGATGGCGTTGACGGTTTCGTCATCGGTGATGCGCCACAGACGATGCGTAATGCCTTCGTTGTCACGCGCTTCGCAGATAGCTGGAGTGCCCATGCAAAAGTTGTCGAGCAGGCTGTTGACCCAACCATCGTTGTCTTCATAAAGTCCAAAAATCGGCGAAGTATTGGTGTGTGTAGCGCGCAGCAAATTCAGTCGGTCTTGCTTGGGGCCGCTGAGTGTGTGCTCGTGCGGCTTGACGCCTTCACCGAATTCTTCCAGCGCCAGTGCGCCCAGTGTGCCGCGCCGTTTCCGGGTTTCGCCTGTTCCCGGCACCACAAACTCCTGCTCATAGATGTAAAACGCTGCGTCGTCTCGCACCAGAATTCCCGACTCGCGCCATTGCTTTAAGAATGTGGCGCAACGTTCATATTGCTCGGCGGAAGCGTCTTCTCCGTAGGGTGCGGCCAATTCAACTTGGACGATGTTATAGGGACTGCGCGCAATGAGTTCATCGCGCATGGCGCCTTTGATTACGTCGTAGGGCGGCGCCAGAACATCCGCGAGCGGCACTTTGTCGGGATTGTAACGCAGTCCATGGAAAGTTCGAAAATCGGCCATTTAAAGTTGTTCCTTTTCGCTACTTGTCGGGGCACCTGTTACGCCCGTCACTTTCTGAATAAGTTCAATGTGCGAAGTCGCTTCGTTTGCCAGTTCGCCAAACAAAGTGCGGGTCTCTTCCAGTTGGGCGCTGTTTTGAAGCGCGCTCCATCGTTGCGCCAGACCGCGCTCGGCTTGCAGTGTGGCATCAACAATTTCGATGTCGGCAAGCGCCAGGTTCGGCTCGCGCGATGCGGCGACGGTTGCGGGCTCTGCATTGGGGTTCTGTGATTGCCACGCTTGTGCATGAGTACTCGCGTCGGTGGCGAACCTCTCATACAACGTTTTTAAAGCCGGTTCACGCGCCGCCAGTGCCATGTGATAGAAATGGCTCATCTCGGTTTTGCTGGCGATGGCCGCTGCAATCGCTTCGCTCATCTCGCGCTCGGTTGAAAGCGGGCCCGCCTGCATTTCGACCAGTTGCTCCGGGCCGCTTTGCAGCAGGTTGATGCCGGTCATGGCGGGCGGCTGCTCAACTTGCATCAAGGCAAGTAGAGTAGGCGATACATCGGCCAGGCGTCCGCCGCTGCGTAGCTTGGCATTTTGGGAACCTTTTCCATACAAGATGCACGGCACGGGGTTGGTGGTGTGCGCCGTGTGCGGCTCGCCCGTTTCGTAATTGACCATCTGCTCGCAGTTGCCATGATCGGCAATCACGAGTAGGGCGCCGCCGACTTCATCAATCGCCTGCAACACTTCTCCCAATCCGCGATCAATTTCCTCAACAGCCGCAATGGCCGCTTCCAAAATGCCGGTGTGGCCGACCATGTCGGGGTTAGCGTAGTTGAGCACAACGAGATCGAACACATTCGAACGAATGGCTGCCGTCACTTTTTCGGTTACTTCGGGCGCGCTCATTTGCGGCTGCAAATCGTAAGTCGCCACTTTGGGGCTGTTGACTAGAATGCGCTCTTCGCCATCCCACGGAATTTCCAGCCCGCCGGAAAAGAAGTAGGTGACGTGCGGATACTTTTCAGTCTCGGCAATGCGCAACTGCGTTTTGCCGGCTTTAGCAACTGTTTCGCCCAGCCCATCGCGTTGCGGGCGCGGCTCAAAAGCGATGGGGCATTGCAGCGTGGCCGCGTAGCGCGTCATGGTGGCGAAGTGAGTACTCGGAACGACTGCGCGCAGGAACTTCGTCACAGTGGGTGTATGGTCGGCTTCAGCGGCGCCGGGCTGCTGGCTTTCTTCGCGCAAGTGGGCGTCAAACTCCGGGTCAATAAACGTCTGTGCCAACTGACGACCACGATCTGAGCGGTAGTTGAAAAACAGCACTGCGTCGTTCTCGGCAATGCGCGGGCGCGGCTGGCCTGCGGCGTCCAGCACGACTGTGGCATTGATGAACTCGTCGTTTTCGTCACGCGCATAGGCTTGCTCGACGGCATCAATCGCATCCCGGGCGACGAAGCCTTTGCCCTGCGTCAGGCAATCGTAGGCCAGTTGCACACGCTCCCAGCGGTTGTCACGATCCATCGCGTAATAACGTCCGATGACTGAGGCCACCGCGCCGACACCTGTGCGCACCATTTGCTCGAGCAAGCGCCCGATGAACATGCGTGCCGAACGTGGCGCCGTATCACGACCATCGGTGAAGGCATGGACGAGTACTTGATCAGCGCGCAGGCCCTCGCGGGCGGCCATTTCGAGCAGCGCAAAATAGTGCGTTTCCGACGAATGCACGCTGCCGTTGGAAATAAGGCCCATCAGGTGCAAACGCGTGTTACTTTCTTTGGCGTGGCGCATGGTGGCGAGCAGCGTTTCGTTCTGGAAGAAGGAGCCGTCGCCAATCGCCTGGTCGATAATCAGTGAATCCTGCCACACGATGCGGCCCGCACCGATATTGAGGTGCCCCACTTCGCTGTTGCCGAAAATGCCCGGCTGCAAACCGACATCCTGCCCGGAAGCCGACAGCTGCGTGTGCGGACACGTATTCCAGAGACGGTCAAAATTGGGCGTGTTGCCCATCGTCACAGCGTTGGCAACAGGGTTATCAGAGAGTCCCCAGCCATCAAGGATGCACAGCATTACAGGGCGCGGAACGTCCGCAGATGGAACAGAAGATGTCATAGCGCCGTGAGTTTAGGCGTTTGCCGATACAGGGTCAACACGGAGCCAGCAACGGCGGGCGCCAATCGCGTAAAATGCAGCCTGAGAGGTGTCGCTATGAAAAAGTTCGTTCTCACGCTGGCTATGCTCTGCATGTGTTCGCCGGTTTGGGCCGGTTCTTCAGCGGTGTGGTGGCCGGGCTGGAACGTTTCTTCCAGCGAAGAACTTTATGACGAAGTCGGACACAAATACTCCAGTTATCCGCTGCCGCTGATGTTCGACAACGACCCGAAAACGGCCTGGGTGTACAGCGCCAAAAGCAAAGACTGGGACAAGGAGCAGTTTCGCAGTCGCTACGGCATCGATCTCAAACCAGAGCGGCCAATCACCATCGACTCGCTGCGCATCATGAACGGCCAGAACGCGAGCCGCGCCCGCTTCCTACGCAACAACCGAGTACTCAGAATTCGTGTCACGATGAACGAAGGGCGCAACAAAGTGGTGCGTACATTTAATCTTCCCGACCGTATGGGCTGGCACACGTGCGCGCTGCCACGTCGCGCTGTGAAACGTTTGAAGCTCGAATTCATCGGCATTCGCCAGGCGCGCGACAATGACCTTTGCGTCTCTGAACTGGCGCTGTTTAACGGCAGTCGCAAAATCAATTTAGGAATGCCCCGCGCTGTAATGTTTAATGATGGTTTGGAAGGTTGCGGAGCCAATTATCTAATTACGAGAGCGGGAAAAGTTCTGGATGGAATTGCTACAGATGTAGGCTATACGGACGAGTGGAGCCCGAACGGCCGTTATGTAGCAGGCACCTCAGGCGGAGGTGGTGATGATGCCAAAGCACACGTATGGGTTGCGGATGTTTGGAAAGCAGAAATCGTCAGGAGATTTCATATCGTTGATGGCGATCCTCATTGGCTAAACAACAGGCAAATGCAGCTTATTACTTACGATAAGCATGACAAGCGTCATACACGACTTGTTAACATCAGCTAATGAAAGTCGGCGTCGCATCACGCATACACGACGCTTTCCCAATCTTCGACTTCGGGTTCGGGCGAGTTCATGGCGAACTCAACGGCTTCATCAACTTCACGCATGACTTCGGTATCGAGTGCGCTGTAATCGTCGTCGGGGATGCCGATGGCGAGGCGCAGTTTTTCGATGCAGTCGCGTGTGCGCCAATCGTTTTCTTCTTCGCGTGTGCGATATTCGCGTTTGTCGCTTTTGCTGTGTCCGTAGTAGCGATAAGTTTGCATTTCGAGCAGTGTCGGGCCTGCGCCGTGACGCGCGCGATCAGCATATTGCTGTACGGCTTCGCGCACCGCGAAGAAATCGGTGCCGTCCACCACTTCGCCGGGAATGCCGTAGCCTGCCGCGCGCGCCGCAATCGTAGGGCCGGACGAGGCTTCATCCAGGCGAGTACTCATCGCATAAAGGTTGTTCTCGCAGATAAAAAGAATCGGCAGTTTCCACACTGCGGCCATGTTGATGCTCTCGTGAAACGTGCCCTGATTGGCGCCGCCTTCACCGAAGAAGCTCGCAACGCAGCCATCGCTGCCGCGCATCTGCACAGCGAGCGCGGCGCCGGTTGCAATCGGTAAGCCGCCTGCGGTAATGCCGTTGCTACCCAGAAAACCGCACGAGTAATCGGCTACGTGCTGGCTGCCGCCGCGCCCTTTCGATGGTCCGGTCACTTTGCCGAACAGTTCGGCCATCAGCGCCTTCGCGTCGCCGCCTTTAGCCAGAAAGTGCCCATGCCCGCGATGTGTGGAAGTGATGTAATCATCGCGACGCAGCACGGCGCACACGCCGACCGCAACGGCTTCCTGCCCGGCGTATAAGTGTGACGTGCCTTTGATAACGCCCGACGCAAAAAGCTCATCGAGCCGCTCTTCAAAGCGCCGGATAAACAACATCATGCGTAGTTGCGGCAACAGTTCGTGCTGGTGAGTACTCATGTGTGGTTTAGAGTATAGAAATGTTGTGACGTTGCAGTGAGAACAGTACCCAGTACTGCAAACGTAAAGAAAAGGCTGTATGTGATTTGAAGATCGAATCGCATACAGCCTTTCTGAAGTGCTTGTGCCTAGTGCTCTGACCAGGTAGTAAGTCAAGAGAAGGTATGTTTGACTGGAGGTATGCCAGCTAAACAACACATCATCAAACTCACTCCGCAAGAATGAGCAGAGTTGGAAAAAGTCTCACAGCCGAACCGGCGCAGTGTGCGCGAGAAGACACGAGCGCGTTTGCTGTTGGGCAGTGACACGGGTGTGCCACGCGAAGAAGGCGGTTCGCAAAGAGATCTGCAACTGGCGGCACACTACAGGGTCAATCCACTTACCGTAGCTAAGGTGCGCCGCCGGGCCCATGAACGCGGTATTTTGGCTTCGTTGGTGCGGGGTCAGCAGCAACAGCGAAAAGCGCGCAAACTCGATGGCGAGCAAGAGGCACAGTTAGTGGCGGTGGTTTGTTCGACACCACCCGACGGGGCGGCGCGTTGGAGTTTACGGCTGATCCGAGACCGCCTGCTCGAACTAGAGGTGG
>DASVRI010000041.1:0-107319 GCA_036388675.1 Abditibacteriaceae bacterium
GGTGTCAGGTGCTCATCTCACCCGCAGAGTCACACTCTGAGCTTAGTCTCAGCATCGCTGACACCCACTCTCTAACATACAAGCTTGGTCGTTAGCCTGCTGCGCGCGGCTTGGAGGAAATCAAAGTTCAACAATGGTGGCAGTGCCAATTGGTGCGGTTGGTAGAGTACTCAACAGGAGGGGCACAAGAGGTTTCAAATCAGTCAAACGGTTACTTTTGGCGCGCAGCACCACAACAGCGATGTTGTATTTGGGCAGATTCTGTTGGAACGGCAGGTTGCGATCAACAGTGACAAACACTTCAAAATCGGTTTGTGCCAGAGTTAATAGTTTGCCATTCTTCACATTAGCCCAACCCATCTCCGGCACGGTTCTTACTTCATGACCTGTAATCCCAGCAGCAAGGCGCTGATCAATGCACTCGTCCAAAAGTACTTTCATGCTCACACAGCCGCCAACACGCGGTCTTTAGCTTCTTCCAAGAAAGCAATCACTTGTTCTCGCTTTACTGTGGGGAAACCGTCCAGAAAATCTTCAATGGATTCTCCGGCCTCCAAGTAATCCAGCAGAGTTTGCACAGGCACACGAGTGCCGGCAAACACAGGAGTGCCACTCATCACATCTGGAGCTACACTCACCACTTGTGCTAAAGGCAATCTGTTTTCCATGTTCCAAAGTATGCACTAAAAGGCTCAAAACCGCCACACAACCAGGCGCTGCACACCGACACCTTACAGCTTCGCTCGTCGTTCCTCCTCACTACGCTTCCACGTGCAGGTGAGCTTAGTCGTTGTGTCGCTTGCGCGCGGCTTGGCTGCGTGTAATAGTTTTCCCGAATGAAAAAAATTATCTACAACTTGCTCATGGGCGTTGGTTTTCTGGTTTGTATGTTTGGCGGTCTTATGGGTATCTTCACAGCAATGGGCATTTGCGCGGCCATTTGGGGCGAGAGTGTACTTAACACAGCAATGGGGAATCCGCCCGACCGTTCGCATCCTGCCTTTTGGTTGGGGTTTGTTATTATGGTTCCAAGTATGATTATTGGTTTCATTGGTGGTGCGCCTTTATGCCGCCTTCTACAATCGTATGTGGAGTGGAAGTTCAACGACGGAGAGAAACCTGATTTCGAAGCTTGGCTCAAGAACTTGACCAAATAGCCATCAACAAGCAGCACAACAAGACGCTGCATCTGAACGCTTCCGTTCCGTTCGTTCCTCATTCCACTCCCGCGGCGGGTGAGATTGGTTGTTGTGCTGCTGCGCGCGATTTTGTTGCACACCGAGCGCCACCGAAAGTTTTATACTTATTTCACTGTATGAAAAAGTACGCGCTAAAGTCATTGCTTGTCCTTGTGCTCTCCGGCGCACATGGAGTACTCGCCATCTCGCTGGCTTTCGGCGGTATTGGGATTTTCCTTTGGCCTGTGTTGCCCTCTGTCAACTGTTTAATAGTAACGAAATTATGGCCGTTTCCAGAAAATGGCCTTCCGCTCATGCGAGTTCTTCTGACATTGAATGGTCTTGTCTGGGTTCTCATGATTTGTGCCATTATATTGGTGCTGCACCGGGCGCGCTACAGCTTCGCTCGTTCCTCGCTCCGCTTTCGCGCGCCGGCGAGATCAAGCGTTCGACTGCTTGCGCGGCATTTCGGTTGTGGCAAATTCAAAGAGCCGTAATACTTGAAAGCGATGAACATTTACGAGTTGCTTGATTACGATGCTTGGGCTACGGCAAAGTTATTAGAAGCGGTGGAATCTTTATCGCTGGAACAGTTTGTTCAAGAATATGCAGGTTCTTTTTCGTCTGCTCGCCAGCAATTCGTTCACTTGTTATCGGTCACTGACCGTTACCGTGCTCGCCTAGCTCAAAAGGGAGTGCCGGATTTGTCGCCTGAAAGTTTTGCAACGCCCCAAGACCTGATTATTTATGAAGCTCAGGTGCGTGGTCATCTCAATGACTTTATAACGGGACTTAATGACAATAGTTTGGGCCAGGTTGTAGAACACATGACGCGAAAAGGTTTGTTTCAGGCCACGGTTTCGCAGACGCTTCAGCACATGGTCAATCATGCGACATACCATCGAGGGCAAATTGCGTGTTTGCTCAAACTCCACGGCGTTGACTTCGCCGACACGGATTTTATTATCTGGATTAACCAAAAACATGATAAGTGAAAGTGAGGCTCAAGAGTTTGCGCTGGACTGGGTGGAGGCATGGAACTCCCATGACCTTAACCGTGTTTTGTCGCACTACACGGATAATTTTGAAATGAGTAGCCCCTTCATTGTGGGTTTCACGGGTGGTTCCTCTGGAACACTCAAAGGCAAGGCTCAAGTGGGCGCCTATTGGCAATCGGCCTTGCAACGCATCCCAGACTTACACTTTGAGATACTTGAGATTTTTACAGGTGTTAGCAGCATTACCATCTATTACAGAGCGGTTCTGGAGAAACTGGCGACCGAAGTTTTCTTTTTTGATGAAAGCGGCAAAGTATATAAAGCTGTGGCTCACTACAATGAATAGCGGGACAACAGTAGAACAAGAGACTGTATCGTCAAGGGGTAACCCTTGGCGTTTTTTTGTGCCTGCTTCTATAGGTTCCCGGCTGCTTGTAACGAGCACTGTGCATCAAAGATATTCTGATGCTTGAGCACGCCGTAGCAGATCATCAACAGCTTTCTCATACACGCGGCTAAAGCCACCATCCTGGGCTTGCCTTTGTCCTGCACTCGCTGGTAGTGGGCTGTGACCACAGGGTTCCACTGCATCGAGACACAGCAAAGAGGCCTTGCAGCACAGTGCTGCAAGGCCTCTTTATCTTTGCGTCCGAACGATCGAATAGTAGCCGAGTTTTAGCCGCCGAAGCCAGTCGTGAGTACTTGAATCAGCGCCGGGCCCAAGATGACCACGAACAGTGCCGGGAAGATGAACAACACCAACGGGAACACCATTTTGATCGGGGCTTTTTGCGCCTGTTCGCGAGCACGCTGACTGCGTTTCTCCCGCAGGCGTTCGCTCTGGATGCGCAGAACGTTGGCGATGGCAATGCCCAGCAGCTCGGCTTGCACCAGGCTGGTGATGAACGATGTCAGGTCGGGCACATCGGTGCGGCGTGCCATGTCGCGCAAGGCTTCCACACGAGTGCGGCCCAGGCGCACTTCCTGCATGGCGCGCAGGAATTCTTCACTGAGCGGATTGGAGAAACGCTGCGAAACACGCTGAATCGCTGCGTCCAGGCCGAGGCCGGCTTCAACCGAAACCGTGATGAGGTCGATCATATCGGGCATGAAGACTTGCATCGCGTTCTGGCGCGCGCGGATGGTCATTGAAAGCCAGAAGTCCGGCAGTTTGAAACCGTAGAATGCACCCAGTAACGCGCCCCACAGCATAACGAGCGGTGAATACCCGAGTCCCCACAGAAAGTTGGCCAGCGGCAGCAGCACAGCCGTGAACAAGAACATGCCGCCCGCCGTTCCCAGAAGCTTGATAAGCATGAAGTCCTGCGCACGCAAGCCATAAGGAAAACCGGCACGCAGAAGGCGAAAGCGAATGTCATCGAAGTTGACATTCTTCATTAAGGAGCTCGACGGGTCGGTCACGCGTTGCGCCAGAGGACGCAGAACACGATTGATAAACGACTGATCGTGCTGTTTCTTCTGCATGCCTGGAGCCATGACGCGGTCGAATGGCGTCACGTCGCCGCGCTTGGCGAGAACAGACGAGCGTCGAGAAGAATTCTTGGTGAGCATAGTGAAAAATGATTGAAGTCAACCGAACACTCCATCCGAGTACTCGGTTGCGGCCCGAACTACACTTTAATGGACACGATCTTCCAGATGCAGAGAAAGCCCATAATTTGCATAAACGTCGCGATCAAAAGCATCATTTGTCCCTGCGCCGTAGAAACCAATGGATACACAAACGATGGTTGATCGGGCGCCATTATCGCCGTTACGAAGTGCAGAATTAAGCCCAGGCCAATCGGCAGGCACCCCAGAATTGCACCCGTGGCGCGGCCCTGTGTGGTTAGCGTGCGGATTTCACCCTTGATGCGCAGACGGTCGCGAATCACAGCGGCGATAGTTTCGAGAATCTCCGCCAGGCTGCCGCCGATTTCACGCTGAATCAGCACGGCGGTAATCATCAGGTTCAAGTCCATGCTGTTGATGCGATGGCCCAGGTTGTCCAGCGCATCGGTGATGTTGACACCAACAGCGATTTCCTGTGTCACACGGCCAAACTCATCGGCAATGGGAGGCTGCGCTTCACGCGCCACCATTTCGATGCTCTGCAAAAACGAGAAGCCTGCCTTCAGCGAGTTCGACACCAGCATCAACGTATCGGCCAGTTGCTCGTCAAACTTGCGGTAATACCTGGCGCGCAGTCGCTTCACATAAAGCCACGGCATAAACAGGCAAGCAACGGCGACCGGTAGCGCCAGCATCGAACTGCCCATAAAAGACAGCACAATAAAGACCAGCAGTCCCAGCAATACGCTGGCGGCCAGCAACTCGGAGGCGCGCCACTGTGAGCGCACCTGCACCAGTTCTTCTTCGAGCCGCGCCAGCATGATATTGGACGAGAAGAATTGCGATAGCGACGGCAGAAAGGTAGTTTTGCGCACGGCGGCGCGCTGTTCTTCCTGCTTGATGAACTCTTTGTCACGCTCGCGCTCGGTCACGGTGTCGGGCGCGAGTTCCTCGCGGCGCGAGCGCAGTTTACTCAGGCGCACTGTCGCGGTTTCCGGCGCTTCGTGCTGCGCCTCGCGCAGGCCCAGCAGCACCAATACGATGCCGGCGAATAACAGAAAAGTAATTACGTAAGCCATGATGATTGCACAGTGACCAGCAACGAGTACTCATCACACGAAGTTAGCCATTCGCCGCGATGGCGACGGGCACGACTTATTGCCGCAGCAGAGCACGACGTCCGCTGGCGACACCGTCCAGCTCCTTGGGACGGAACACATCAATGGGCAACTTGAAGCCGCTTTCCAAAATGCGGTCATAATTCTTGGGACGCAGGCCCGATGGCTGCAAAAAGCCGTGAATCTTGCCCTGGTCGTCGATGTATTCTTGCTCAAACTTGAATATGTCCTGCATGGTGATGATGTCGCCTTCCATGCCGACGATTTCAGTGATCGAGGTGACGCGGCGCTGTCCATCCTTCATGCGATCCTGGTGGATGATGAGGTGTATGGCGCCGGCGATCTGCTCGCGAATGGCGCGCACCGGCAAGTCCATACCGGCCATCAGCACCATGGTTTCCAGGCGTGACAGCATTTCGCGCGGGTTGTTGGAGTGGCCTGTCGTGAGCGAACCGTCGTGGCCGGTGTTCATCGCTTGCAACATGTCGAGCGCTTCAGCGCCACGACATTCGCCGATCACCACGCGGTCGGGGCGCATACGCAAGGCATTGCGCACCAGGTCGCGAATCGTCACCGTGCCAATGCCTTCGATGTTGGCCGGGCGCGTTTCCAGGCGCACCACGTGGTCTTGCCGCATCTGCAATTCCGCAGCGTCTTCGATGGTAACGATGCGCTCGGTCGTCGGGATAAAGCCCGACAAAACGTTGAGTGTGGTGGTTTTACCCGAGCCTGTGCCGCCGGAAATGAGGATATTGAAGCGCGCTTCAACGGCGGCTTGCAAAAATTGCGCAGCCTCACGCGTAATCGTGCCGAAGTTAATCAGATCGGTCATGGTGAATGGATCGCGCGCAAATTTGCGGATCGTCATCGTGGGGCCGGAAAGCGCCAGCGGCGGGATGATGGCGTTGAAGCGAGAACCGTCGCGCAGACGGCCATCCACCATGGGAGATTTTTCATCGACGCGGCGGCCCAACGGCGCCACAATGCGTTCGATGACCTGCATCACATGGTTGTTGTCGCGGAAACGCTTGTCGGTGAGTTCGAGTTTGCCGCGTCGCTCCACGTAAATCTGGAACGGGCCGTTGACCATCACTTCGTCGATTTCCGGGTCGTTCAACAGCGGCTCGATGGGGCCAAGACCAATGATTTCGTTCAGCAAATCCATGATCAGCGCGGCGCGCTCGGCACGCGACATCGCCACGCGCTCTTCCTGAATAGCGCCGTTGATCATTTCTTCGACCTGGCCGCGCAGCCTGTCCTGGTTGCCCGCCGACAGCGCATCACGGTCGAGTTCTCGCACCAGCTTTTGCTGAATGCGTTCGCGCAACTGCGCATAAGGCTGCGCGTCCGAGCGCTGCCTGTCCATCTGCTGACGGCGCACTGCTTCGAACGGATTGCCGCCCGTCATTTCAATCGCCAGTGTCGGGCCGTGCGGCGAAATCGGCGGCACCTTGGCGCGCACGCGCGAACCGTCTGGCAGAGGACGGTCGAGAAGGGGCACTTTGGCATCAATGCGCCCGCCGACGATGTCCGCAATTTTGCGGATCAGCATCATCACATGGTCTTCATCGCGGAAGGTGATCGGCGTGTGTTCGGACTGCCCGAGGCGCTCGATCCACACATCCTGTGCGCTGTTGATGGTGATTTTGCCAATGGCAGGGTCATCCAACAAAGCCGTGATGGGGCCAAACTCCATCACTTCCTGCACAAATTCTTTGAGAAGCCAGTCACGCTCGGCACGCTCCGGGGTGATATTAGCGCCGCGTGTCGCCTGCTCCAGCGCCTTCTCCAGCGCCGAACGCACCGGATCGCGCTGCGGATTGGTCCACAGGCGTGCGTCCAGTGCGCCCATTACGCTATCAAACAACGCATGCTTGATGCGATACAAGCGACGCACATCGTTCTTGTCTTCGCCCTCGATTTCCTGCACCAGAGATAACTGAGCCGCCAGCGGATCGGTTTCTCCATTCAAGGCGCTACCGGGCGATGGCGCGGGCAATGGCGGAGGCGGCACGCTGCTCGCAGCCGGAATGGCTACTCCCCTGGCCGCAGCGGTAGCCGCGCCTAATGGAGATGTCACCGCGCCTCCGCTCACCTTAATCATGGATGGCTTGGAAATGGAAATAACGGAATCGTCGCCCGGTAAGTCGCTCCCCGCCGGTGTGTGCGCCGACCGTGTCGCTGTGGGCGCGCCTGTAGCCGCAGTCACAGTGGTGCCGGCACCGGGCATTGAGGCGGTAGCAGTTTCCGCTTGAGTACTCATGCCGAGTGGGATGGGAGGTGTCGCAACGCTCGCCGGCGTCGCTACGGAAGCAATCAACTCCTGCTCGTCGATGAGGGCATCTGGTTTTCTGATTTCAGCGTCTTTGTCGCGCAGTCGGTCTAAACGGGAAAGTAGGGACATGGGCGTCTCCCTCTTATAAACTGGTATCAACTAAATGGAGTGATATGATTCGCACGGCAATATCCCACAAGAACTACACCAACCAAAAGCGGCGTAACCCTCACGTTATAACCACGTGCAATAAAGGCATGCAGAACGGTGTGTAGAGCTGGATATAACGCCAGACAGACTTGACCGGATCATCGCACACGGTCATGGCTCACACCGTCGTAACAGGCACAGATACGTCAATCACCCACAATTAATGTATGCCACGCACGCAGCAAAATACGATTTCGCGCGACGCAACACCCATCAAAGTAGCACCGTATTGACCATTCGAAGTGAGAGGAAAGCTCTATTGGCCCTGCGCCGGCGCGCGAGTTTGTGTTGGCGCCCGGTTTTTGCGCTTGCCAGCCCATCCATCGAGCATTGAGTACTCGAATGGACTGCGTCATACCTACGCAATGCCTGGAGAACTAGAGCATATTTGAATGACGCTGTCCTGTTTGTCGGGGCGCATGGCGTGCGTCCTCATGCTGCGGCAACCACATCGGGGCACATGCCATGCGCCCCGACAAGGAACACCCCGCACAACCACACTGAAATGTGCTTTCGTATTCTAACCAGGCAGTAAATTTGTGTGCTGTCCCGAACTCCTGGCGCGAGTGAGAGGCAGCGTGAGCGAGGGGCTAAGAATGAGCCTGTCGCTCACGCTGCGGGTTCGTTCATTCGTTTCTACACCCTACGCGGTTCCTGCACTTAGGGCTGCTCTGGCGCCGACCCGTTTTGCGGAGGATTTTGCTGTGCGCGTTGCCGCGCTGCCTGTTGTTCTATAACGCCGTGCGCTGCTCCATTCTGCGCGGCGTTGTCGTGCGACTCATTGTTGTGTAGGCCGTTATGAGCAGTACTGTTGTTTGAAGGTGAGTCGGTTGGCTTCAGTGGCGATGGCGTGGAGCTAGACACACCAGGCTTTCCATTCGGCTTTGTGCCGGTAGGCGGGGAGCTGCTCCGGCGCGATTCGGGGTTTGTGGTGCGGCCAATAATCATTGAACCGATACCCGAACCATGTGCCGTGTCGCGCAACGGCCCGAGACGCTTCAAGCGCTTGATGGCCACTTTCTCGATTTGGCGAATGCGTTCGCGCGTCAGCCCCAGCATGGCCCCAACTTCATCGAGCGTGCGCTGATGCCCGGTGCCATCCATGCCGTAACGCAGACGCAGCACTTCAGTCTCACGGGCGGAAAGACAATCGAAAGAGCGCTCCAACTCTTCGCGCAGAGCGGCACGCGACGCGCAATCGACCGGGCTGGGCGCGCTTTTGTCCTCGATAAAATCGACCAAAACCGAATCTTCTTCGTCACCCATCGCCATGTCGAGCGAAATGGGTTCGTTCACCTTGTCGGTGATGTCCTGCACCTTGTTTTCGGAAATCTTCAGGTGATCGGCCAACTCCCTTTCCGTGGGCGGGCGATGCAACTCCTGAGTTAAGGTAGCGCGGGCGCGGTCGGTGCGAGAAACCGATTCGACCATGTGCACGGGCAGGCGTATGCTGCGGCTTTGCTCGTCGATGGAGCGCATCACGGCCTGACGAATCCAGTACGACGCGTAAGTCGAGAATTTAAAACCTTTGCGGTAATCATACTTTCGGACAGCCTTCATCAGGCCGAAGCTGCCTTCCTGGATAAGGTCGGCCAGCGACAACGCATTTCCCGCATGGCGGCGGCACTTGCGCGCAATACTGCCCACCAGGCGCAGATTGGAATTGATCATTTCCACGCGTGCGGCTTCATCATCCTGTTCAATGCGTTTTGCCAGCTCGATTTCGCGCTCAGCAGTCAGCAACGGATATTGGTGGATGCGTCGCCACCACATTTTCAGCGAGTCCTCTTCGAGAACGTCGCCTCCCAAGCGTGTGCCATGCGTCAATTCGGCCGCATCAGCACTGGCCTCGCCGCCCGAAACGTGATGAGCATCGTGCATGTCACCTTCGTGGAAGCCGGAAAGTGAGTCACGCCCTTCGTCAAACAAATTACTCATTGGGGGCAGCTATCCGCTGCGTGGCGGGAAAAGAATAGAAAGAATTGCATGAGAGTATCCCGCGTCAGCAGCGTGAAGCGCGCTTCACCACCTTTATTAAGTACATCGACAAAGTCATCATCGCCTTCCGTCGTTCACTGGCTCATTGCGAAAGCGTGACCACCGCGTCGATTTCACCGTCTCAGATCAAACTGTAACTGCTATAGATGAATTAACGATTGTGTTGACGGGCACTTGCGGTGGGGTCTTCCACCCACCAGACATCATCTTGTGCCACTTCTTTTTTCCAGATCGGTACGGTCGCTTTCAACTCATCGATGGCCCAATGACACGCCTCGAAAGCGATGTGGCGATGCGGTGACGCCACTGCGATCACAACACTGGCCTCACCAATACCCAACCGTCCCAGGCGGTGCGCAATCGCACAGGGCACATTCCACCGCGCGCGTACCCCTTCGGCGACCCGGCGCATCTCGCGCAGTGCCATCGGCTCGTACGCCGAGTACTCAAGGTAATCGACGCAATGCTTTAGACCATCCGGGCCGCGCGAGTTGTTGCGCACGATGCCCGAAAATGTCACAACGGCCCCGGCTCCGCCCTCAAGAGCCTTCTCGGCAGCGAGCGCGATGTCGGCGGGATGAAGTTCTTCTTCGGTTAGCAGAACGAACGGATCAAACGCAACATCAGGCTCTTGATGGGTGTTCATTTCTCCAATTCGTCACAACGCGAAAACGCACGGTGGAAGAACCCATGATGGAAGAACGCACCACCCGAAACCGGAGGCAACAGTGCGATCTCGTCATCGGCACTGATGATTTTCTCCCGTTGCGAGTACTCGCAGTTAACGGCGACCTTCACATACGGCATCCATGGTTCCAGTTTCGGGTATTGACGGCAACAGCACGTCAAGAACAAGTCGAGGGTCACTTTTGCCGTTGAAGAAGTCTGCGGCACACGAACCGTAATCAGATCGGCACCGGCGGCCTCTTTCAAGCCGGCAAACAGTAGAACAGGAATTTCCAGCGAGGGAGATGAAGCGTGGTGAGGCTCATCCTGACGGCGCACACTCGGCGACGGACACTCTTCAGACCCAAAGGTGCGGTCGGATTCGCGCATGGATCGAATATCGCTCCAGGCTGGCTCAGGTGAAAAACGTCAGAGATATAAACCTAAAATGAAATACACGTCAATGCAATGTTCACCAGCGAAACAATGTGCACTTGCGAACATAGCACGCAGTATAAGCATTTATTGCCAGGCCCGTCAACATTGTGTTAAATCGTTTACAGCCGTCTGTTACAACCGTTCTATCGGTGTGCCGGAGTTCACCGGCGCAGCGTCTGCGGCATTGGTTTGGTCGTTCGTTTCAGTGTGTCGTTCAAAGTCGTGCGCAAACTGTGCGATAGCCTCCAGTTCGGTTGTGACGGCGCAATCCGGCAGCGAGCGCAGGAACACCTGTCCATATTTCTTGGACACCACGCGCGGATCGAGCACCGCCACGATGCCCCAATCGCTCCGTGTGCGAATCAAGCGTCCGAAACCCTGGCGGAACATCATTACAGCCTGCGGCACCTGGTATTCGTTAAAGGGGTCACGCCCCTGCTCACGCAAGGCTTCAACACGCGCCTGCACCAGCGGATCATCCGGCACGGCAAACGGCAGCTTCATCATCACGACGCAGGTGAGCGCTTCGCCCGGCACATCAACGCCCTGCCAGAAACTTGTGGTGCCCACCAGAACACTGTCGATGTCGCGCCGGAACTCATCTAAGAGCTTGCCACGCGCCGTTTCGCCCTGCTTGAGTACTCGGATGCGCTTGGGCAAGGCCTGGCGCAGGACGTTCGCCGTCGCATCCACCATGCGAAAGCTGGTGCACAACACGAAGGCGCGGCCCTGTGTGCTTTTGACAACTTCGGCAGCGCGCTGGATGGCCGCCGCTTCAAAGGCTTGCGCTTGGCTGGGGTCGGGCAAGTCGCGCGCGACATAAAGGAGCGCGTTTTGTTTGTAATCGAAGGGGGAACCCAGCGTCAGCGTTTCGACGGGTGTGGCGCAACGTTCCGGGGTGAGACCCAGGCGCTCGCGCAAAAATTCGAACGAGCCGCCGGTTGTCAGCGTAGCGGAAGTGAGAATGACCGGATTGATTTTACCGAAAAGCGTGTCCTGCATTCCCTGCGCGACATCAATCGGCGCACCACACAAGGCGATGCGCGGCACGCGACCCGAACGGCCATTGTCGTTCGGTCGCGGCTGAATGGCGGCCCAGTAAACGTAGCCGGGCCGCGACTGGTTGAGTAACTCTTGCACGGTCTGGCGCATTTCGAAGCAGCGTGTGGCAAAGCCTTCAAACTCGCGAATGAGCGCTTCATCGGAAATAGCCTCAGCGCGTTTGCGAGCTTCTTTGAGTACTCCTTCCAGGCGACCGAGCGGTTCGTCCAGCGAGTTTTCCACCACATGCGGGCGGCGCAGACGAATCGTCTGGGTGCGGCTCGGATCGACATTGAGCGCCAGTTGCAGGTTCTCGAAAAATCGGCCCGTCGCTTCGCGCGCTTCGTCGGCGGCTTCGACCAGTTTCTTATCCAGTTCATCGGATTTGGGCAGTGGACTGCCGCTGAGCACCGTGCGACCGCTGCGCCGGTTGTGCAGCACTTCGATTAAACGCGCCGTGCCCAGGTTCACCACTTCGATGCCCAGATATGCGCTGGCTACTTCTTCGGCCTGATGCGCTTCGTCGATGACCAGAGCATCAAAGGATGGCAAAACCGCGCCGGCATCGTTACCACCCGCCGCCAGGTGCGCAAACAACAAGTGATGATTGGCGATCAGCACATGCGCTTTTTCCTGTTCGCGGCGCGCGATGTAGAAGAACGATTTGTCATACAGCGGGCAAGCGCGGCCCATGCACAAGTCCGACTCGCGATTGACTTGCGCCCACAAGGGAGTACTCGGTTCAAAGGGCAAGTCGATGTTGCGCCCGGTTTTGCTCTTGCGCGCGAAGGCGTTGATTTCCTTGAGTTCATCGACTTCGTTGCGCGAGGCGAACAAGCCACCGATTTCGGCTTTGGCGAGGCGGCGCGGACAGATGTAGTTTTGCGCGCCCAGGCACAGTGCAAAGCGGAACTCGGTTCCCATGCGGCGCAGAAACAGGTCGCGCAGAAAGGGCATATCGCGCTCGACGAGCTGTTGTTGCAACGCTTTGGTGTGTGTTGCAACAAGAATTTTCTTATTGTTGGCGACCGCCCAGAGGATAAGTGGCACCAGATAGGCGTAGCTTTTTCCCGTGCCGGTGCCGGCTTCGACCAGCAGATGATGCTTTTCGTCGATGGCGCGTGCCACGGCTTGCGCCATTTCGCGCTGTTCGGCGCGGTCTTCCCAGTCGCGACCGCTTTGCGGAAGGGCACGCGCCAGAAGGCCGTCCGGCGCGAAGATGCGCCGCAACGACGACGAATTGGCGCCAAAATTCAGCGCAGATGGCTCAGGTTGAGTACTCGGAGGTGAAGGAAGAACAGCACGCGGCACCTTTTGATTTTACTACACAGCCGCCACCGGCAACGAGCCTGCGATGCAGAACTTTGCAGGAACCGCCGTTGCAATCTATCAGGACTCCCGCGGAAGCCGGTCGTCGTAGGGGCGTAGCACGCTACGCCCCTACATTGCCCTGCATTTGCAAGCCTGCTGCGTAAGTCCTGTATATGATAGATTCATTTCGCAAAACCTGCGCGATGTGTGAGGCTCTAACAAGATGAATATGCAAACTTTACGATCTCTTTTCCTGGGCGGCGTGCTGGCGTATGCGGCAGCTTTTGGCGGTGCGACGGCTGCGGCACAGGCCGCCGGGGTGCCCGAGGGCATGGTGTTGGTGCCCGCCGGCGCATTCCAGATGGGCACTAACCGCGGTGAAGGTTTAGTCGGCGAAGACGCGCAACCGCAACACGCCGTCACCTTGCCCGCGTTCTACATTGATAAAACCGAAGTTACGAATGCAGCTTATAAGAAATACTGCGATACGTCCGGCTATCCAGCGCCGCCCAACTGGGACAACGGCAAAATTCCCGATGGCGAAGAAAATTTTCCCGTAACTCACATCAACTGGCATGAAGCCCGGGCGTATGCGGTGTGGGCCGGAAAGAGGCTGCCCACCGAAGCTGAATGGGAAAAAGCAGCGCGCGGTGAAGACGGACGTGATTATCCCTGGGGGTCGTCCTGGAACCCGGGCAACGTTGTGACAAACCAGGACAAGCCGAGTGCGGTAGGGTCTCATCCCGGTGGCGCATCACCCTACGGCGCGCTCGACATGGCTGGAAACGTATTTGAATGGACGAGTGATTGGTATGATGCTTATCCCGGCTCCAACTTTAAATCGCCTTTTTATGGCACCTTTTATAAAATTGTGCGCGGCGGCGGTTTCGATGGGAACAATTCTCTGTCGAAAACCACCTATCGCTGCTTGATGCGCCCGACCAGTCGCATCGAGTGGGTTGGCTTTCGGTGCGCTGTCTCAGCCGCTTCTTGAAAGAGCGGCGTTGAGCCGTTACAGTGAGTACTCATTACACGCCACACATCGCACCTAATCGCACCTACAGGAGACCGCATGAGCGCTGAGGATGCCGCTGTGCGCTGGGGATTGCCGCCGGGTTTTTCTCCGGCTCGATTTCCCATCGCCGAGGACGTAAAGGAATTGCTCCGCGACATGCTGCGGCCCGGCGAGCCGGTCATCGTCACGCTGGGCAACGAAGGCAATTCCATCTTCATTGTGGCGACGCCGCAGCGTGTTTTCAGCATCCGCAGCGGTTTGGTCGCGGGCATCACCGGCTTTACAGTGCGCGAGTTTCCCTGGGAAGGCATCAGCGATCTGCGCCTGCAAGCGGCTGCGCTCAACGTTAAAATTGCCATTCATTTCAAAAGCACTGATGGGCGCACCGTTGAAGTCGGGCGACGCGCCGCGCTCGCTAAATCCGCTGTCGATAATCTGGCACCTTTTGAGACTCACGCCGGCACGCAGGCATTCGAAGCCATTCATACGGTCTGGCACTACAAGAAGAACGCTCCGACTACCGGAGAGGAGTAAGCGTTTCCTATACTTTGTCTGTGCAAAGGAAGTCACCATGCTGAAAAGCCGCTCACCGTTAAAAATAGACGAAATCGCTCCACACTTTGCGTCCTTGCTTCATGAAGAGGGCACTTCGATGGAGCAGCCAGCGCTCGAAGCGACATGGCGCGCTTTCGCGAAACTTTGCCACGAACAGCTAAGTTGCGACGATGAAAGGCTTCTCTTCGAAGCGGATCTTTCAACCTCGCAGCCCGATCATTTCTACGTTCATTTCGCGCGCACCTGCTACGGACGAGAACCCAAAGGCCACGTCTGGTCGCATGAAGTGATCTGTGATTTCCTCTTCACGCTGGATGATGCTCTCGAAGAATTCAGTTGCACCATCGAAGCCGAAGAGTTCGTCTGCGGCTCCGAAGAACCCGCACAATTTCTGAGTCAAGTCGAAAATCAGAAGGCGCTATGGCAAGAACTGGCGAAGCGCCAACCTGTCCAGGGCGAGATTTATATCGGTGAGTCGTAAACACACTTCATAAGCACACTTCACCGGCCAACAAAGGAAACGATCATATGTTGATATTGCGTATTCTTCAGCCATTTGCAAATTTTGATGCCCGCCCTCATTTTCTTCTTCTCCCGATGTTGCTGCTTCTCGCCTCTTTAGGACGCGGCGCGCAGGCACAGGGAGATCTTCTTCCCGGAGGAAAGTCCATCCTGTTGCCAGATGCCTTGCTTACTACGCCGGTCGGCGGGCTGGAGCGCACGAAAACCACAACACAGATCGTGCCTGCGACCGGACAAGGGTTCAACCGCGCCCTGCGCGTTGTTGTTGGGACAAGTGCTGCCGAAACCAATGCAACCCAACTAACCATCGGCAATGCAGAGCCAATCGAAAAAGGTGATGCCCTACTCGCCTCGTTTGCTGTGCGCGGCACGACGACCATGGGCAACAAACCGGCACAAACGGAGTTCATGTTCGAGAAAGCGACTGATCCCTGGACCAAGTCGGTCACACAGGGTGTCGTGACTCGCACGGGCAATGCCTGGAAGCGAGTACTCATTCCGTTCACCGCTGTCGATAACTACGGCCCCGGCGAAGCGATGGTTTCTCTGCGTCTCGCCTTTGGCCCGCAGACTCTCGAAATCGGAGACCTGACCGTTGTCAATTACGCCAAGACGAGAACCGCGGGCGAGTTGGTCGCGCTGGCTGCGGAAAATAACCCTCTCGGCAAAGTCAATGTGGCGGTGCAGCTAAACCAGACCCGGCAGACAATGCGGGGCCTCGGCGGCAACTTCGCACAACCACGTTACGGTGCCACCACGCCGATGGACCCGGTGGGACAATACAATCTGGAGAATTTACGCGTAGTCCACGCACGCGTCGGTATTCCGTTGAACCACTGGACTCCGCAGCAAGGCGTGTATAAAGACGAAGCGCAAGCCCAGGCGGCACTCCTCCAGATGCAGATGATGGCCAGGCGCAAGATTCCGATCACCGGCTCAGTGTGGGAAGGGCCGCTCTGGATGATGGGTGGAACGGCAGAACAAAGTGGCCGAACACTGCCTCGCGAACGCTACGATGACTGTATCGAGGCCATCGCGCAATTTCTTGTTACCGCACGCGATAAATACGGTGCCACGGTCGATTATTTTTCGTTCAACGAACCCGATTACGGCATCAACTTCAAGTTCACTCCGGCTCAGATGGCCGATTTCATTCGCCTGGCCGGGCCACGCTTTGCAGCGCTTGGACTCAAAACAAAGTTCCTGACAGCCGATACCGCCAATGGCAGCAACTTCGTCGCCTACGCGCGTCCTCTGCTGGAAGACAAGACGATTGCCCCTTATCTCGGCCCACTCGCCTTCCACTCGTGGGATGTGCTGGGCGCGCAGGAAGAAAAATATACGGGCATCGCAGCGCTGGGACGCCAATACAACAAGCCTGTGTGGTGCACCGAGGCCGGACACGATGCGCAACTATGGCAGGCACAAAACCCCTGGCAATCATGGGAGAATGCGCTACGAACCGCCTTAGCCTACGAGCGCACCTTGCGGCTCAGCGGCGCGGAACAAATGGATTACTGGACGTATCAGGATAACTATCCCCTGGTCAGCCGAGACGGAAAAACTCCGTATCCGGTGTGGCACGTAATGCGACAGATGGAAGCCGCATTACGACCCGGATCAAAAATCGCCACGGCCATAACCAACCACGACGAGTTGAAAGTTCTGCCCACAGCCGGCCCTCGACCGGGGCAATTTTCGCTTCTTCTGGTGAACTCCAGCGGCCCCGGTGAAGTGACTTTGAGCGGCTTGCCACGAGGCGCTACACTTTCGATGGTAGCAAGCACATCGGCGTCAAGCACAGCGGAGACTCCGCAGCAGACGAGGCCCAAAAACCTCCGCACCGATAATCAGGGGCGAGTAACGATCACCGTCCCTACAAGGTCGGTCGTAACGCTCCTGAGCGGCAACCCGGCTAACACTTCGACAGCAAGATAGGTCAACCCACCAACCCCCAGCATAAGTGATGACTCACTCGCCTTGAATCAGTCATCACTTATGCTTCAAGTGCAAGCTGCGTATTGCTACGGCTCATACCGAGTACTCGTCGGTAGAGGCTTTCATACTGTGCGGCAGAAAGATCCCATGAAAAGTCGCACTCCAGGGCGTTTTGCAGCAGGCGGGGCCACTGCGGCGAGTGGAAGCAACATCGCGCGCGATGCAAAGCGTGGAGCATCGCTTCAGCACTGAACTCTGCGAACGTGAAACCGTTGCCCTGTCCTTGTGCGGGGTCGAATTCGCGCACCGAATCGACGAGGCCACCAGTGGCTCGCACAATGGGAATTGTGCCGTAAGCCAGGGCGATCATCTGCCCCAGGCCGCATGGCTCGTAGCGCGACGGCATGAGAAAGAAATCGCTGCCTGCGTAGATGCGATGCGCCAGATCGTCGTTAAACACGCCCAGTTTTGCTACGACAGACTGTGGGAAACGCCGTGCCAAGTCTTCAAACGCTCGTTCGTAGCGCTGGTCGCCGGTGCCCAGAAGCACAAACTGAAATCCCATTTTTAGCATCGGCTCCATGGCCTGCGCCACGAGATCAAAGCCTTTTTGCGATGACAGGCGCGACACCATGCCAATTATGGGCTTTGTGCTGTCGTTGGGCAAGCGCAGGTGGTGCAGCAAGTCGCGACGACAAGCGGCTTTGCCGCGCATATCCTCGGAACTGTAATTCGCTGCGATGACGCAATCGGTGCCGGGGTTCCACTTGTTGTAGTCGATGCCGTTTAGGATGCCGCTTATGGCAGCAGAGCGGGTGCGCAGCACTCCATCCAGCCCGGCACCGAACTCCGGGGTTTGAACCTCGCGCGCGTATTGGGGCGAAACCGTGGTCACGGCATCAGACCACACTAAAGCCGCCTTCATAGGGTTAATCTGGTCGTAGAATTCCAGCCCCTGCGTATTGAACAGCGACCAGTCAAGCCCCAGGCGCGGCAGAAAATCCTTGTGCGCCAGCCCTTGATAGGCCAAGTTGTGGATTGTAAAAACCGTTTTCGCGCGGCACCGCGTATCATCCTCAACGCGCCATGAATTCGGGGAACTGCGGCAGTAAGCGGGCACAAGGCCGCTATGCCAGTCGTGACAGTGGATGATGTGTGAATGCCAACCGAGTACTCGAGGCAGTTCCACAGCGACGCGGCTGAAGAAGCCGAAACGCAAAACGTCGTCGCTCTCGCCGTACAAACGCCGGCGACAGAAGTATTGCGGCGCGTCAATGAAGTAGGTCGCCACGGGCGTCTGCGCGGCATCAACCTGAAGCAGTTGTGCTGTTTGCGTGGCGCCATCAAAAGCGATTTCAATGTGTCCCACAACTCGTGCCGGAAACTGCCCGGAGCTAATTGAGTCGTAGCGCGGCAGCACAACCCGCACATCCAGGCCGCGCGCCGTCAAAGCAGCAGGCAGCGACCCGATGACATCGGCCAGACCGCCGGTTTTCGCATAGGGCGCCACCTCCGACGCCACCATCAACACACGCAGGGGAGATTGAAAATTCACAAAAGCACGGCGCCGCACTCACGAGTACTCGTGGTCACTCTCGACGGTCAGCCGTGCCTTATTTTATCAAGTTTTCGTAACAAAAAAACAGGCGATGCTTACAAACATCGCCTGTCCACACTTAGATTCCCCCGGCCACCAGACGACGCGCACCGGCATACTTCGCCTGATACTTGGCGGTGTCCAGCGAGGAAACAATCGTGCCGAGTCCGGTGCCGGCGGCGTGAATAAAGCGGCGTCGTCCCAGGTAAATTCCCACGTGAGAGATGCCCGGTTTGTACGTATTGGCGAAGAAAACCAGATCGCCGGGTTTGAGCAGCGCCTGTGCGATGGGCTTACCGTAATTGAACTGCTCCGCCGCCGAGTGCGGCAATGAACGATAGCCCAAGTCGCGCATCACGCGAATGATAAAGCCGGAGCAATCGAAACCGCGCCCCGATTCGCCGCCCCACACGTAGGGCGTACCGGCGTAGCGTTGCGCCACTTTCACAAAGGGATGCAAGCCTTTGGCTTCGGGACCAGCTTCCATCATCGCCTGGCGCAACGTGCTGCCGAAGCTCATTAGCTGCTTCTGGCCAACGGTCAAGTCGGCATCCGCCTGGTTCAACTGCCGCTTGCTGCGCTGCAACTGCGCCTGCAACTGCTGCAAGAACAGGCGGTCGCGCTCACCGTCATTGGAGCGCGAGGAAAGCGATGCCGGACGAGAAGCGGGTACGATGGAGCGAGGCGCTGTCACCAGTGGCGCTGTCGCCACTCGTGGAGCGACTACTGCCGGACGAGAAGCCAAAGCCACTGAAGTTGAAGAGGCCACCCCGGGTTTTCCGGCTGCGGGACGTGCCGGTTGCACTGCGGCGCCTGAAAGCGTCTTCGTGACAGGAGCACTAATCGCTGACGCAACACCTGACGTTCCGCTCGCCCGAGTACTCGCCGCGCCGCCGTTCGTTGCGGCAGGTTTAATAACGATGACGGTTGGAGCAGATGACGCAGTGGATGCTGCGGCAGCACTTGTTTCACCCGTTGTCGTGGCGCCGTCTTGCGGCAGCGCCGTAGCAGGAGGAATAGGGGCCTCGTCGGCGGCCTGTGCCGGAACGGCCTGTGCCAGGTGCGAGGCACTTGCTGCGGAAAGAACCAGAAAAAAGGCTTTAGAATGTTTTGTTTTCACGGTAAGCGCTACCTGCAATTAAATACTTTGAAGAAACAGTTTGATTCAGCCTAAGCGCACTGTCGCCTCGGCACCGTTACTATTGGCAAAAGCTCGCAGCGCCAGTGGTTGCAGCGCGATGCGCTCGCCACCCCGCAGTCCCGTCGAGATTTCCTGCTGCACGCCGTTGCCGGGGCCAAGTGTAACCGGACGCCATTCAATGCGATGCGCTCCATTGGCGCCAAGATCTTCTGCGGTCGGTGCCAACACAGCGATAACGCCCTGATTATTTCCCTCACGCAGCACGGCGGCGCTCGGCACGCTAATGGTGCGGCGGTTACCCGGCTTATCGACCGAACAGAGCAGCGCCATGCCGGGCCGAAAGCGGCGTCGCGCGACACGATTAGCAATCGCTCTACGTCGCGGATTGAAGACCGCCACCCGCAGCACCGCCGGTTGATTGGGGCCCGCAGGCTCGATCACTTCGCGAATGCGCGCCGTCACCGGCACCGAGTCGGGCTGCACATTGTCTTTTTGCAGCTGATTAGCCTGCGCGCCGCCAGCAGATTGCCCCACCTGAGCAGGCCCAAAGCTTGAGGCTGCGTCATCAGGTGTTTTCTGCCCGCCGGAGTTGCCGCTCGCTTCGATGGCACCGCTTTGGGTAGCACCAGCCTGCGGCTCTTCGGTTTGGACAACGCCAGACAGCACATCGTCGCGCTTAAGGTTCTTCCAAGCGCCGGAATAATCGACGAGACGCGCTTCGAGTACCTGATTGCTCCCGATGGTAATGATGGCTTCACCCGATGCAACTTCATCGGCCACCGGAGCAACCCAGAGCACAGTGCCGCTTGAAGGTGCGCGCACAACCGAGAGGTTCGCTTGAATTGTGGTATCGAGTACTCGTTGCTGCGCAGCTTCAAGTCCTTCGCCGGTCGAGTTCAGGCGCTGCTCTGTCGAGCGCACCTGGCGCTCGTAATCTTCGACTTCGTTCTTGATGCGCCGCGCTGCTGCCGCCGCCGACCGGCTTTCACTTGTCGCCGACTGCACCATCTGCGCCGCTTCCTGAATTGAAGAAATTCCGGCAGCAGTTGGTCGTCTGCCATTTGCATCCTGGCGTCGCCTTTCGTTGCGGGCGCTGCGCCGGCGCGAATTGCTGCGACGTGTGGAAGAAGTCGTGGGTTCTTCTTGCGGTCTGTCGGCAAAGAGCGGCATATCTTGCAGGTTGCGCAAGGCGCGCACTTTTTCGCCGCTTTGCCTGGCAGCGGCACGCGCCGTAACAGAGGCGCGATCGGCAGCCGTCGCAGCAGTGCGCGCCGCTTGCACGTTATTGCGTGCCGTCGTGGCTGCGGCTTCCGCTTCGCTCAGAGCGCTCTTGGCTGTCGTGACGTCGCTTTCTTTAGCATTGCCGTCGGCAAGCCGCTTCTGGACTGCTTCGACAGCCGCACGCGCTTCCAATACGGCCTGCGTCCTGGCACCGACTCCCTGCTCGGCCTCGGTCAGGGCGCGCTGCGCTACTGTTGCTTTCTGCGCTGCACGATCCGCTTCCCGCTGCGCCGACTGCATGGCGCTCTGGGCTTCGGCCACGGCATTACGGCTCGGGCCCTGTGGGGGGAGCGCAGCCTCCGAAGGCTCCGTTTCGCGAGGAGCTTCCTGAGTACTCGGTTCGTCCGGCGGCGCCAGAGTGATCTCGCCACGCTGCAACTTGCCGATGATCGACTGCACTTCTTCAACGCGGTTGCGCGCACGCTCCACGCGCTCCTGGGCGGCTACCAAACGAGTCTGGGCGCGTTGCAGTTTCCGCTGCAATGCTTCCTGTGCTTCGGCAGCCTCGACCTGCGCTTGTTCGGCACGAACCTGAGCGCGCTCCGCACGAACCGGCGGACGCGTCTCGGCTCCGCTCGAAATTTGCAGAATACGATCGTTGACCTGCACCAACTCACCGGCACTGACCATGACACGTGAAATCTGGCCTGCAAGCGGCGCTCGGCCAACAACCTCGACCGATGGCTGCAAACGCGCGCGCAGCAAGGCCGTACCCGAACTTTGATGGGAGCTCACCAGAAGTGTTTGCGAAGGCGGCAGCACGCCGTTGTGCAGCACGCCGCTGCCGAGAACGCCGCTGCCAGTCTCCTGAATGCCCGCTGGCTGCGCCGGTGCCATGGCCTGGGGCAAGCTCATGCCACGCAAACCGGTGCACATAGCCATCAACAGAAAGGCGGGCACACTGGCACGCAAGGCACTCAGGTGCCGCAAATTTTTGGGAGCGTTGGCCGGAGGAGAGGCACCAATCGGTGCGCTGGGTTCCGGCGCGGAAGAGGCGGACGGCACAGTGGAAGCAGGCTGATCGACAGGAGACGAGGCAGAGCGTAATAACTCGGGTGACATGATATATGGCGCCTGGATAGCGCCGCTAAAAACCTAAAGCAAGCAGCAATGCAACATTGAATCAATGTCACAGATGAACGAATTGAAAGGGACAGGGTTCAGATGCCATTATTTTACGAGTGACCCTGCGCCCTGTCAACGATTTAACCAACTCTTAAGCGGCATAAACAGCCCGCCAGGGCCACTCTCAACATGGAAATTTGTTGGAATGTCCAAAGCGCCTCTTCCAGTACACAGCGGCACCCGGCAGAACGTTCATGCTTTGAGGCGCGCGCCACAGACGCCATTTTCGTGCCACAGTTCATCTTTGAATTGACGTTACGATGTCACCTTCGTCGAAAAGCCTGTGCCAGCAATTGAATGTTACGCTCAAGGTCGAAATCCGCTTCGACTCGGCGGCGCGCCGCACGGCACAACTCGTGTGTCTTCTCCGGTTCTTCGAACGTCTGCTGTATGAGCATGGCCAGAGTTTGTGCGTCGCCCGGCGCGGCCAGGCGTCCGGTGCTTTCATCGAGAAAATCCGACACACCGCCTACGCGACTCGCCACCAGCGGCACGCCGCAAGCCGCCGCTTCCAGTAGCACATTGGGCAGGCCGTCGCGGTCTCCATCGCGCGCGACAACGGACGGCACAACGAGGCAATGACACCGTTGCATCTGCCGGCGCACTCCTTCATGCGATTGGGATCCCTCCAGTCGAACAATCCCCCGCAGTTCAAGGCGTGCAATTTCTCGTTCGAGAACACGGCGCTGGGGCCCTTCGCCCACAATGCTGGCCTGCACCGAGTACTCGTGTGAGCGCAGAATCGATAAGGCGCGCAGCAGCACCAGGAATCCCTTCTTTTCCACCAAACGACCAACGCTGAGCAGTCGGCGCGGCGTGTTTGCTTGTAACGGTCTTGCGAACACGTCCTGAAATGGATATTCTTCCACGCCCAGGCCGTGCGGCACGTACAGTATTTTCCCGGCATGAGCGGGCGCGAGTTGCTGCAAATGCTGTTGTCCAACGCGTGTGCAGACGCTGACAAAGTGCGCCGCTCCAATCTTTTGTGCAAGCGATGCGGTGTCGACAAAAATATCGCGTGCGTGACCGCTGAAACTCCACGGCAAGGCCGCCGCGCGTGCCGCGCCCCAAGCGATGCCGGCAGGATGCGAAGCGAAGCCGCCGTGAATCCAGTCAAAACCGAACTTCGATCCAACCGAGTGCCACCACTGCGCACCCATACGAGCAAAAGCCGCTTCGCGCCCGCAGCAGGCCCGCTCGAGTACTCGCACGGCCCGGCTGAAGGTGGAACTGCCTGACGCTTCCACAGGATGCGCGCCATCTCCGGCTCGCAGGGCAAAGATCTCAATCACGAAGCCGCAACGGCGCAACGCTTCGATTTCGCGCGCGATAAAAGTCTCGGAAAGAGTGGGATATGAATCCAACACGTAAGCGATTTTCATGGCTGCATCGGAGGCACCCAGGCGCGCACCGCGCTAAAACGACACCGCTTCACGATACACATCCAACGTTTGTGCGGCGGTGCGACGCCAGGTAAACGGCTGTGCGTAGTGGCGGCCTTTGTGACGCAGTTCGGCGCGCACATCGGACTCCGTCACGGCGCGCCGCAGTTGATGCGCGATTTCCTGCACTTCCATCGGGTCGCACAGCAGCGCTACTTCATTGAGGCGCGGTAGCGGCACACGAGTACTCGCGATGACCGTCGCGCCACAGGCGAGTGCCTCCAGCACCGGCAAACCGAATCCCTCGGCCAGAGAGGGAAAGATAAAGGCTTCACAAAGCGCATATAAAAGAGGAAGGTCGCGCCGCCGCACGTAGCCGATGGACAGCACGCGCAAGGACGACGCGTTCATGGCATCGCTTGTCGGGTCGGGCGGCTGCAATTCGTGCTGTAGTTCATAGGTGTTCCAGGCGCGGCCACCACCGGCCAGCACCAGGGGCGGCGCCTTGGGCACAGCGCGAAACGCTTCCAATACGCGGCGTAAATTTTTCTTCGGCTCGAAGTTGCCCACAAACAGCACAAAGCGCTGCGGCAAGCCATAATGCTGTCGCACGGCTTCTTTTTGCGCCTCGCTGTAAGTCGCGAAAAACGCCGGCTCCAGAGCGAGTGGAACAACACGCGTGCGCGCTGCCGCCGCCGGCACGCAGCGCGCGATTTCTTCTTGCACACTTTTACTTGGCACAATGACGCGGCGCGCCCGCTCGATAGAACGCGGCAGGAGTACTCGATAATGCACGCGATTAAGGCGTGTGGCGAAAGCGGGATGCGTGAGAGCAATCAGGTCGTAGGCAGTGAGAACGACGGGCACCGGAGACCAGGCCGGTGCAATATAAGTGGGCGAATGGAGCAGGTTGCAACCATCGCGCGCCAGGGCAAGCGGCAACTGCGTTTGCTGCCACCATACGCGACGCGCTTTGTCACCACCAGCGAAGGGCAGACGCACCCAACGCCACCTGGGGCCGAAGTTCGTCAGATGATCTTCCGGTGGCCCATCGTGCGGAATGTAGACCGTGTAGTCATTTTCGCCATCAACGACATTCAAGCCACCGAGCAAATTCCACAACGAGTACTCGACTCCGCTGTAGCGGCCATAAAGCGCCGTAGCATCAACACCGATATTCATAAAAGGGAAGTTGTGCCGGCGCTCTAAACCAGCACTTCGCGATAAAGGTCGCGCATGCGCTGTGCGGAGTCGGCAATGTGGAACTTCTGCATCACGGTTTCGCGCGCATGGCTTGAGAGATGCTCGCGCAAATCGGCTTCGTGCAGCACGCGGCGCATGGCATTGGCCAGGCCGTTTTCTTCGTCGGGCTGCACCAACAGGCCATCTTGCGCATGGGTAATGATTTCCAGTGGCCCGTTCTCCGCGTAGGCGATAACCGGCTTGCGCAGCGACATGGCCTCCAGCAGCACGCGCCCGAAGGGTTCCTCGTGCGATGGCAGAACCAGCGCATCCAGTGATGAAATGGCATCTACATTGTCCATCTGGTGCGGCACGAAATTGAATCGGTCTTGCATGTTGTGCGATTTCACGCGCTCGCGCAACTGCGCCGCATAATCGCGATGCTCGCCCCACAGGTTGCCGCCGATGATGGCAAAACGTGCTTTGCCGCAGCCATCATCGCTGCAAACTTGCGCCGCGGCATCAATGAAGGCTTCCTGATTTTTCCACGGCACCAACTGCGCCACGCAACCGAACAAAAAGGTGTTCTCATCCAAGGACAGGTTCTCACGCAACTGGCTTTGCGAACGCGCATGCCATTCATCAGGGTTGAGGCCGTTATGAATTACACGCACTTTTTCGGGCGGCACGCCATCGCTTTGCAAGCGCTCGGCCACACAACCGGAAATCGCCACCACCCATGCGGCGCGCTGTGCCAGGGCCGGCGCGATGCGCTCCAACGAAACCAGATCACGCGCGTGCCAGATGGCTGGCTTTGACGCGCGTTCGCCGGCCAGCCCGCCCACCAGGTGAGCCGTTGTAGAGTTGGAGTGAATCAGTTCCGAGTTCGTTTTATGCACCAGATGCGTGATAAAAGGCACCGTGCGCAGAATGTGCATCAGGGTCGCCATGCCGCTGAGGACATTGTTGGGGCGTTGAATGCGGCGCATTGGGGCAAAGGTAACATTCCATTCTTCGGCGCGCAGCATATTAGCGAACGGGCCGTTGCCGGGCAGTGCCACGATAGGTTCCACATCGGAATGTTGGCGACGAAATTCCCACAACAGAGCGCGCAACGACTGCTCCGCACCGCTGACCTGTTCCGAGTGATTAAGATAGAGAACGTTCACCGTAGCCTCCTAAAATGGCCGGCCCTGTGCTGTATTCGCTGCGAGTACTCAACACATTGTTGGTTCTTACTGAGTAGTTGTCAAACGTCCCAGCCAATCGAGCGTGATGGCAAACACGTCGTGTTCCCACGCCAGGCCATAATAGGAGTGGTTCGCGCCTTCAACGAAATGCACCTGCGGCTCGATGCGGCCCTGCACCTGAGCGCGATACCAGGCAAGCGCTTCATCAGTCGTGGGATCGCCGGTGCCGTAAACCAGCAACAGGGGCGCCGTCCATTTCTCAAAGCGCTTGAGGGCCGCGCTGCGCCACCCCGGCGGCAGTTGACCGGCGATATTGGCCTCCACGTTCTTGTTTTCGGCGCCTCCGCCACCCGATAAAGCCTTGCCGATGGATTTTGTATCCAGACGGCCTGCGAAGACTTTCGCGTAGGTTGAAGGGCGCAACAGCTTGCGCGCGTATTCCTTCGCATAGTGCAAGCGCTTGCGCGACTTGCGCTCGCTCGATTCGCCTGCGGCAAAAACCGGAGCGCTCCACAAGGCCAGGGCACACACACCAGCGTTCCGTGTCGCAGCCGCCAGGGCCACTTCACAGCCGGAGCACAGACCCACCAAAACAACTTGTGACACCTGCTTTTCTTCTTCACACCATTGCAAGGCGTCGCGCACATCATCGGCCATGGTGGCCAGGGTTGCGGCTTCGGTATCGCCATCGCTGTCACCACGACCGGCGAAATCGAAACGAAGTACTCGATAGCCATCTGCTGCAAAGGCGCGTGCGGCGCGCGTCAACATTTGGTGCGGGCCGGTGCGTGTGCCGCTCCAACCATGCAGCATCACAATAGCGATGTTGCGGCGCGAAGTTTCGTCACCAGGCTCATGCCACACACCAAAGAGGCCCTCACCTTTGGCGTTGACCAGGAAAACAGCTTCTTCGCGCGCCTGTGTTATGTTGGAGATCGCTTGCAATTTAGAACTCGAAATTCAGGACGGCTTCAAACAGGGCGTCGGCGCGGGTGTAATCAACCAGGTTCCAGAACGGCTTCATCACGACGGCTCGTGTCGTGGCCCCGACGTTTTGTGCGAAACGCTGCAACGGCGGCGCAATTTGTTCGCGTGGCCCCACCTGCACCACCAGAGTTCTTACACCGGATGTCGCGACATGCGACATCAGATCGAGCGCTTGAAGTTCGCCGCGCAGCGTTGTGGAAAGCGGCCAGCCATCAAGGTCGTCCATGTCGGCTTCATCGCCTGTCGCGAGTACTCGTTGTGCGGATGCTGCAAAGCCATTTGCATTAGAGGCCGCGTCCGCTGCCGTATTTTGCGACGCAGCTTTTTGCGCCAGGTCATTTTGCGTCATCATGGCGCGCAGCTTTTTGCGCTGGCTCATCGCACCGACATACGAGCGCCCATGGAGCACCGGCTCGATTAACACCAAACGCGAGGCGCCGACTTCCGTGGCCATTTGCATTGCCAGCGACGCACCCAGCCGCAAACCAATCAAAGCGAGCGGAACGCCCGGTGCGCGACGTTGAGCCTCACGACATGCAGCCCGGATGTCATCGCGCCACAAGGCCAGCGTTGCCTGCACGAAATCTCCGCTGCTATCGGCTGTGCCGCGATAGCCGAAAGAAAGTGAGGCATCGCCACGCGCACGCAATGCTTCGCATAGCTCCACCAAGGTGCGATGCGCACTTTTTTCTTCTTCAGCAAACGGCGGGCAAATTATCCAAATCGCGCGCGGTTGAGACGACGGCGCGCGCCACACGCCGAATAAGCGCGCACTGCCGGGCGACTCAAAAAAGAAAGGCTCGCTTCTGCTGCGAGTACTCGTTGCGGCACTTGACACGGTTTAAGGCTCCACTTTTTCCTGCACGAAGGCCGCGATGGAGTTCACCGATTTAAAGGTGTCGATTTGGAAATCGACGTCTTCCATCACAACTCCGAACTCGTCTTCAAGGCCGACGACAAGTTCAAACAGCGCAACGGAATCAATGCCGTAAGTTTCCATCAGTGGTGCGTCGTCACCGATGTCTTGCGCTTCGACATCAAGAAATAAGCGCTCCACAATCATCTTTTTAATTTTCAGTTTCAAGTCGGACGAAGCCATTAAAACCTCCCACAAACTCAGCCATAAAGCGCCTGGATGCTCGCGCTTTGCAGCATCGCGTAAATTGCCACGTAAAACGCCACGCACCATACAGCGCCAATGGTGTAACCACCCAGAACGTCGGACGGAAAATGCACACCAAGATACACGCGACTTAGACCCGTCAGCAACACAATCGTTACAGAGAGCAGAAAGAAAGCGAAGGCTCCAAGCGGCGGAAATAAGCCGGTTTGCGCCACGACAAAGGCCAGAGGCAACCAGAAACAAAACGAAGTTAAGGAATGGCCGGATGGAAACGAAGGGTCTTTCAACTTATAGCCGAACGCCTTGCCTTCGCGCGGCGGCCTCTGGCGTTTGAAGTATCGCTTGATAACAAACGAGAGTAACATGGAACCGGCGTAACAGAGGCCGGGAAAAAGCACCAGCGGCGCCATGCGAAATTGCGCGGAGGTAAACGGTTCAGGGCCGTTTTCCAGCCGCCAATAGTAGAATGGCACCAGCAGCGAAAAAGTCGAAAGCGACGGCGCCGATGCGAAGTTCGTCCAGAAGCGAAAGAACCATGTGCGCCAAATGCGGTCGGATGTCAGGTCGTCGCGCAAGCGATAGCGCAAGCCACCTGCCCAGAAGCGCACGGTTTCGTCGAAATGTGTCACGCGTTCGCGCACTCGACGCTTGGCCGTGCTAAAAATGAGGATTAGCGCCACAAGGCTAAACAGCCACGCCAGTGCAAAGCGCGGAAATAAAGCCACCAGCACACCGAACAAGTGCAACAAAAAACTGAGAAATTCAGCGATCAAGCGGGTAACTCCCGTTTCTAAACGAGTACTCCAAAGCCATCAACGCGGCAGTACTGTGCGCCAATTTATGTCCTGAATGCCGTAGCGGTCGAGCAGTTTCCAAGCCGACTCTTCTTCATTGGGGCCGCTCTCGGTTTGAAAGTTCTTCGCCCAGCGACGCTTAAAAGTTACACCGTTTTTAGTCGTGACATACTTGAAGTTGATGTCGGCGCTTTTGCCGGTTGTGGTGTGCTCGAAGTGAAACACTTCCACAGCGGGTAGCGCCCACACCTGCCCGCCCAGTTCTCGCGCACGGTAGCAGTAATCCAAATCTTCATACTGCACCGGCGAATAGATTTCATCGAGCAAACCGATGCGGTCGCTCCAGCGGCGCGGCATCATCCAGCAGGCTGAAATGGCGCACTGCACCAGCAACGGCTGCAACAGCGAATCACGTTCGTCGCCGCGCGCGATGTACTGAATGCGACCACGCGCCGATACGCCGCAGCCGCAACATTCAATCTGGAATGGCGGCCACGGAAAAACCATCTTCGGCGCGACGATGGCACGCTGCTCATCGGCATCCAGAAAATTGCGCAAGTTCTCGAGCCAATCGCGTTGCGCCACAAGTGTATCGTTATCGAGAAACACGATGTGCTCGCCGCGCGCCATTTGCAGCGCGGTGTTACGTCCCACAATGGCGCCGGCGTTAGTGTCGAAGCGGTGCAACTGCATTTCGATGCCCGCCTGGTGTGCCGCGTGCGACCATTCTTCGAGTACTCGTAAGGTATCGTCGCGCGAGCCGTTGTCGATGTTGACCACTTCCAAAGGCCGCGCCGTCGAAAGAAGAATTGACTCCAGGCAAGCGCGCGAATACTCGGCTTTGTCGTGGTGCAAAACGATAATCGAGATCATAGTGAGGCGCATCAGCCCAGGTAAAAGCGCTCTTTACCTATAACGCAACAACCTCCAGAGCACAACATGGTAAAGCGTGCGATGGAAAGCGTGCTGCTAAACAAAAAGCCACGCCCTGCGCAGGACGCGAAAAGCGTGGCGCAAGAGCGTGGCTTTTTGTTTAGAAACTTTAGCGCGATGAAAGCGCTTCGAGAGAGGACGAGCGCAGCGCCGGAGCAGCGCCGTCATAAACCATCGGCTGTGCCGGCGTGTCGATGTCGCGCGTGAGACCACGCTCCAGCTCTTTGAGAGCGTTGGGACGACGACCACGGCCACGCGGCGCGGGTTCGATGCCGGCGGCAATCAGTGCGTTGTGCCATGAGCCGAAGTTCTCTTTGCGGCGCGCGGCACGGTAAATCCCCGGACACGCGTTTTTGATGTGCGCCCAGCCCAGAGGCTGCCCCAATTCCTGCATTTCCTGAATGGTGCGCAGGATGCGGGCTTTGGTCCAAACGCGGCTTTCGCGCATGGTTTCGTGGTCAAGCCCGGCAGCGCGAATGGCGCGGCGCCACGAACCGAAGTAGCGATGCGCACATGCCGCAAGGTAAAGGCTGCGATTCTTTTCCTTGAAGCCCGGATGCAACAAATCTTCGCCGCAGGTGTGGCACTGCTTGATCTGCTGCAAAATCTCTTCACGGCTCCAGCGCTGCTTGACGCGCTTGATTTCATCATAGCTCAGGCCGGCAGCCTGAACGGCATCGCGCCAGTTGCCGAAGTGACTGCGCGAGCGCGCGGACGAAAACAGCGCACCATGAGTTTTCTGGATCGCCGTGGGAGACAAGTCAACCCCTTGCTCGTTCAACTGGCGAATCGTCTCAATCAACCTTTCTTGCGTCCATACACGTCCCGGCATATCATTCTCCTTGGAACCCGCGTCGTTGAGGTGTGATGTCGTTCTGCAACATTAGTCCGCTACGGGTTCGATCAGCCCATAGCCGCCATCGCGGCGGCGATATACAACACTGACCTGGTTGTTTTGGGCATCACGAAATACGAAGAACGAATGCCCCAGCAAGCCCATCTGCAGCGCCGCTTCCTGCACCGACATCGGCTTTAAAGCGAAGCGCTTTACGCGCACAACGTCTTCGTCATTGTCGTCTGTGTCGCCATCATCGTCGGCAGCGCTGCGTCCATTATCGACGAGAGCCGCCTGGATAGCCGCCGTCGGATTGGTGCTGATGCCGTCCGGTGCGATACCGGCTGCCGGCAGTGATGAATGGATCACCGTTCCGGCCACGTCATCACGGTTATCGTGGCGACGCGCCTGGGAAGTCGCTTTCTTCTTGTAACGTCGCAGTTGGCCTTCCAGCTTCTCGACAGCGGCATCAAACGCCTGCCGCAAATTGGCGGCGCGCTCTTCGCCCCGCGTCAGCATTCCGCCCGAAACAAGCGTGATTTCCGCTGCATAGCGTCCACGTTCGTGAGAGAGGCGCACCACGGCTTCATCGGCCTTGGGCCACACTCGTTCCAGACTGTCCAGTTTCTCTTCAAAGTGCGTTTGCAGCGCTTCATCAACTTCACAGTTGCGCGCCAGAACATTCAACTTCGCCATGTTTTCAAAACTCACTCTCGCGACGGTTCAGGAGCCACTCCCGTCCGCCACTATTGTTTTATTAATAAACACACTGCATGAACCGCGATGCCTTCTCCCGCGCCCAGAGCGCCCAGGCCCTCGGCGGTTTTCCCGCGCACGTTCACGCACTCAGTTGTGGTTGCCATAGCCGAGGCGATGCGCTCTCGCATAGCCCCGATGTGCGGCGATAATTTCGGTCGTTGCGCAATCACGACGGCATCCACGTTTTCGATCTGCCAACCGGCTTCGAGTACTCGCCGTGAAATTTGATGTAACAATTCCCAGCTATCGGCGTCTTTCCAAGCCGTGTCGGTATCGGGAAACATTTGCCCGATGTCGGGTAAACCCGCCGCACCACACAACGCATCGCCAATGGCATGCAGCAAGGCATCGCCGTCGGAGTGTCCGAGCAAGCCGCGCTCAAAAGGGACATGTACGCCGCCTAAAATCAGCGGGCGCCCGTCCACCAGGCGATGACTGTCGTAACCCACCCCGACCCGCAGTGCGGGACGCATCGCTTCACTCGCCATTGAATCCAAAACTCACCGTTCTGCGATAAATAGCAAGCGCGCTGCTTATCGCGCAAAAGCGTAACACGTCTCTACACCATTGTCAAACATTTGCGGCTTTAATTTGGGCGCGAAACGGTTTTGATGCTGGTTTAAACATTGGCCGGCTCAGATTAGCGTTCATCTGATGGATTCTTGGGGGCAGCGCGACGACGCAGTTTATCCGGGTCGACAAAGAGGCGTGTGTAGCCGCAAGAGGTGCAGGCGTGCGCGCGTTCAATGTGTACCAATGAATCGCGCGAGAAGTAGCGCCCGAAGTTCTGGCGAATCAAGGCGGGACGCTCATCGTGCCCCGCCACATCGACTTCGATCATCGTGCCGCCGCATTCGCTGCACGGTTTGGCCTCTGTCATGATTATTCCTCTTGTGCTGTGTGATCTGAACGCGCTTCGGTGCAGTCGCTGCGCAACACATTGGCGGCACGCTCCAGATCGGCGGCGTAAGTCACTTTGAAGTTGCGTTCATCTCCGGCCACGAGCGTGACGGGATGACGAGTGTTTTGGGCATGGTCGCGCAGGCGTTCCACGAGGCTGGCGCAGTCGGTGCCGGAAAAGCCAGTGTGCTGCGCTTCGTCGAAAGCGTGCAGTAAAATGTCGCGGCGAAAAACCTGCGGCGTCTGCGCCAGCCAGATTTCGCCGCGCGGCAAGGTTTGCGCAACAACCGAATTGCCGCCCGCTCTGCAATCACTGGCCCCGTCGGCGGCTCGCTTCACCGTGTCACTAACCGGCATCGCCGCAATGGCCGCACCGCTGTGCAACGCCGCCGTCACGACACGCTGCACCACCTGCGGCGAAACCAGCGGGCGCGCGGCATCGTGCACCAGAATGTAATCGCCGCTGGCGGTGCGCACCGCCGATGCGACCGAATCTTGCCGCGTCGCGCCGCCTTCAACGCAACGCATTTTTACCGGCGAACTTTTGCCCGGCATACGGCTTTTGCCAGACACACGGGTACCGTGAGAGTCTGCACGTTGCGAGTACTCGGAAGCGGCCTGTGACAGCGCACTGGTGACGTTTTCGATGAGCGAAAACTCCTCGCTGCGCGCGCTGATGACGACTTCACGCAAGGCCACGCCCTGTGGCAAAGCTTGCGGATGGGTTAGAGCGCGCAGTGTCCACCACAATAAGGGTTTGCCGCACAGCGGCGCCAACACCTTGTTGCCGTTAAGATTTGCCCTTGCGCCGCATCCCGCCGCCGGAACGATTACTGAAATCGTCGCCATTTCTTCCGCCGATATTTCCATTATTGCCGTTGCCGCTATCGAACAAGTCGTCGCCGGCGCCTTTGGGGCCCCTGGGAGCCGGGGCGCTTTCGCCGCCCCGGAACTCGGCGAAGATCATTTTACCGGCAACGGTTTGAATCACCTGCGTAATGGTGACTTTGCAGGTTTCGCCGACATGCTCGCGCCCATCGCCCACAACGACCATGGTGCCGTCTTCCAGATAGCCGACGCCCTGCCCGGCTTCTTTGCCTTCGCGCACAATGGTCAGCGACAATTCTTCGCCCGGCAGCACCACCGGCTTGAGCGACAGCGCCAACTGGTTCAGGTTGAGTACTCGGATGCCCTGTAACTCGGCCACGCGGTTCAAGTTGAAATCGTTGGTCACGATGGCGCCATTCATTTCCTTGGCCAGTGCAACCAGCTTGGAATCTACGGTTTCGATTTTCAGCACTGAAGCGGGAATCTCATTGAGCACTTGCACCAGAGGCGTTTGCAGCGGCTCGCCGTCGGCCCCTGTCTGGCCATCGCCGCGCGCTACGGTGATGTCACGCATGGCGTTGAGCGCTTCCAGTCCGCGACGACCGCGCGCACGACGCAGCGAATCTGCCGAGTCGGCGATGTATTGCAACTCGTTCAGCACAAAGTTCGGCACGTAAACCGTGCCCTCGATAAAGCCGCTGCGACACAGGTCGGCGATGCGGCCATCAATGATGACATTGGTGTCGAGGATCTTGGGCGCGGCTCCGGCGCTTTGCACCGGCTTGGCCTCATCGAGAGCGGGAAACACGCGCAGCATTTCCGAGCGCATACCATGCAGCAGCGCCACACCCAACGCCATCGAGACCAGCAACAGGCAGATCTTAATCAACACCATCCACGAGCCGAATTCCGGCACGTTGAGCGTGAGCGACACCAGCGCGCCAAACACAACGCCGAGGAGAACACCGATAATTCCGAGTACTCGGTCGGCCACAGAAAGACGATGCACTTGCGCCAGCGACATGAGAGCACGGTCGGCCAGCCATGAGCCAATGCGCGCCAGGATGATGATCGAGCCGAGCGTGATCGTAACGATAATCACCCAGCGTAACGGGCCTTGCACCATCGGGCCGTCGGGCACGCGAATCTCGGTGTAAGAGACGCCCAGTTTCCAACCGATCAACCCACCAGCGATGCCACACAGCACCGTCATGGTAAGCCATAAAACTCGATTTACATTCATAAATGGAGTCGAAGTGCGACGCTCACCTTCCCGTCTCGCCGCGTTGATCGGCTGCACTGTTCCTGCTGTGGCTTCTTGCATACCAACATCCTTTGATTTTGTTTCATCTTACCTTTTCATTCATCATCAAAGTCACCCGACGAGTACTCGAAACCACCCTCAGCTTCGGGAGCCCCGTGCGTTGCAACCGCACGCGTTGCGACCGGCTGCCAGGCTCCGGTGTTGCTCCGCACGTCGGAGTTCTCATCGTATTCGCTTTCGTCACGTCCCGCACCTGCGGCGTTGGCGCCCATACCGTTCTTGCGATTGGCACGCTCGGCATTGGCACTGTAACCGCGCCCGCTGCTCTTCTTTTCCAGAGCGCGCGGCAGCAACAAATGAACCGCATCAGCCAGAGTACTCACGCCCTGTAAGCACGCTTCTCCGCTGCGCTCGCTGCCGATTTTGGCCAGAGCCGCACGTGGCATGATGCAACGCGCGAATCCTAATCGCCCCGCTTCGGTCGCGCGGCGGTCGGCGTGCGATACGGCGCGCACTTCACCGGCCAACCCCACTTCGCCGAAAACGCAGGCATCAGCGGGCACCGGCACATCATGAAGGCTCGAAATCACAGCGAGTGCGATACCAAGATCGAGCGCCGGTTCGTGGACGCGCACGCCGCCTACAACGTTCACGTATACGTCCATGTCGCCCAGGCGCATACCGAGCCGCTTTTCGATAACGGCCAGCGCCACGTTGACGCGGTTAAAATCGGCGCCTGTTACAGTGCGGCGCGGGCTGGTGAAATAACTCGGCGCACATAGCGCCTGCACTTCCACCAACAAAGGTCGCGAGCCTTCGACTGTTGCCACAACCACGCTGCCCGGCGAGCTGCTCTGGCGCTCTGAAAGGAACAGTTGGCTGGGATTTTCTACTCCGGCCATGCCGCCTTCAGTCATCTCAAAGACGCCCAATTCATTGGTGGAGCCGAAACGATTCTTCAAGGCGCGCAGAATGCGAAAATTGTAATGCTCATCGCCTTCGAGTTGCAGCACAGCATCCACGATGTGTTCCAGCGCGCGCGGCCCGGCCAAGTTTCCTTCTTTGTTGACGTGGCCCACAATGAAAATCGCGCTGCCGCTTTCTTTGGCCAGGCGCTGCAAAGTCGTGGCGCCTTCACGCACCTGACTCAACGTTCCGGGCGCGGCATCCAGGCTGGGGTGTGCCACAGTTTGAATTGAATCGACAATGGCAAAGGCCGGCTTTGCTTCGCGAATGTGGCTTTCGATGACCGTGAGGTCGGTTTCCGAGGCCAGCATCAAGTTGTTAGAAGCCAGGCCGAGGCGGTCGGCGCGCAGGCGAATTTGCTCCGCCGATTCTTCGCCGGAAAGATACATGCCCGAACCCTGAGTACTCGCCAAACGCACTGCGGCTTCGAGCAAGAGCGTCGACTTGCCGATACCGGGATCGCCGCCGATGAGCACAAGAGAACCCATCACCACGCCGCCGCCCAGCACGCGGTCGAACTCGGCAATGCCGGTCAGCAAGCGTTCGCGGCGTGTGGCACCCACGGCGGAAAGCGCCTGCGGTTTGTTGGCACTGTTGGAAACGACGCGACCGGCGTTCTGCGCGCTCGTAGCGCGCGACGACGAAGTGACTTTCTCTTCAGCGAAGGTGTTGAACGCACCGCACTCCGGGCACTTGCCGACCCAGCGGGGCGTGTCATAGCCGCACGACTGGCAAACGTATCGGGTGGAAATCTTAGCCATGAGGAATTACGACCAACTGTTTTCCAGTTTATCATCTATGCCCCATTGGCGGCGGGTATGTGGGGCACATCTATGTATGCGTCGTGTTAAGTTTTGTCAAGTTTTCACCGCTGTTCACTTGACTACTGCTATTACAAATGAAGCGAATCTGCCCGCCATCTTGATCAGTGTGAGAATGCACTGGCGTCTGCTGAATATAAAAAAACTGTTCACCCTACGTGGGCGAAGCGTGGACGTGGGAGATTCGGGAGTTGTCTTCCCACGCAGTTTGCGCACGGCTGCCATTTAATGACACACGTATCAAATATAATATCGTCCATGAAGCTTGATCTCGCTCTTCCAATTGGAGTTTTAATGATGCTCCTTACGACACCGGCAAGCGCCGCTCCGGCATACTCTGCTGCGGGCAACTCCACACAGACAAAGGCAGTGAAGACGATAGCAGTGCAGCCACGCCCATTATCAGGCGCACTGCGCAATCCCTTAATGGGATTCATCGTCGATCTGAACGACGGCATGGAGGTGCATCCGTGGGTCACATTGGCGCGGCATTACATCAAATGGAACGAAATCGAAAATAGCGAGAGCGATTCAGTCGACAAAATCCGCGCTTTCTGTGATGCGAAGTGGCGCAATGTTGCTCAGCACAACATCAAAGTGGTGCCGCGTGTTTACTTACGCTGGGCGCGCGACGACCAGAGCTACTGGCCCGCCGACATGAAAAGCGGCGATTTCAGCAGCCCTCAATTTGTGGCGCGCCTTCAGCGATTAATCGCGCGTTTGGGACAGGTGTGGGACAACGATCCGCGTGTAGCCTCCATACAGATGGGAATTATCGGCTTGTGGGGCGAGCAGCACACACCCGCCATCACGCCCGAAATGCAGAAAATTATGGGCGACGCCTTCTCGGCTGCGTTCAAAAACAAGAAAGTAACCGTGCGCCATCCCTGGGATTTTGCAGGCTACCGCTTTGGCGTGTACTGGGATTCGTGGGCGCACGCCGATCAGATGGCGACACACGGCGAAGGCATTTTCAAGCTTGGTGACCGCTGGAAGACTCAGGTCATCGGCGGCGAAACCGCTTACGACTGGGGCAACTACAAGACACAGCCCGGCCTCAACCCGACTGACACGGTGAAGACAGCGGCTCACCGCGAGTTCCTTATCAATTCGATTCGCCGCCTGCACGCCAACTATCTCGGCTGGGTCGCCGGTTACGACCGTCAGGATGCTGCTGCCGCAGCCGGTGCTGCTCAAGTGCAGGCCGCTTTTGGATACCGCTTCGTTATCACGCAAGCAACGCTGCCATCTCAGTTGAACCCTGCACAGAACTTCGACATCACGCTCACAGTCCGCAACGATGGCTCGACACCACTGTATGCCGACTGGCCACTTGAAGTTTCGCTGCTGGACGCAAAGACGCAGCAACCTGTGTGGAAGAGTACTTTCCCCGGCGTTTCAACCTCTCGCTGGTTGCCCGGCGACGATTGGGATGAAACCGCACAGCGCTACCGTGTTGCGCCACTCATACATCGTGTCAGCGGTCGTTTTCGGCTGCCGGGACACATCGCTAAAGGTGAGTGTTTTCTGGCAGTAGCGCTGCTCGACCCAGCCGGTAATCTGCCGGCGGCGCGCTTTGCCATCACCAATTACTTCCATGGTGGGCGTCAACCGTTGGCGCGTGTCGGCGTTAGCGTTGTTGCACACGACCCGGCGTTGCAAACCCAGACCTTCGATGACCCCAATGCCGACCGAACTCTGCGCTACCTGGTTAACAACTCGACACTGCAGCGTATTAGCGACGATAAGAACCCGTCCAAGACAATGCCCTGATCGACAGTTTGACATGAGCACAAAACAGCCCGCACCGAGTACTCGGCGCGGGCTGTTTTGTGTGTTATCGGCGACTCGCGGTCGCGCTGCTCTGTCCATTCTGGCTTGCGGTTAGGCAGGGTTAACAAAACACCCCGCTCCGATACGTTGGAGCGGGGTGTTTGAGTACTCGATGACGATTTCTCGTCAGCAGGTTTTACTCGTCGGCAATGCCGAAGTCGGCCAGACCGTCGCCGCCTAAGATGTCTTCTTCGGCGGCCAGGTCGTCTTCGCTGGGTTCGATTTCGTCCACGACGTTATCGCCTTCGCCCAGTTCACCGACAGAGAAGCCGGCAGTGCTGATGTCGCCGATGTCATCGCTGACACCAACGGGTGAATCAACAGCAAAGATGTCGCTGGTGTCCACCTCAGCGGCACGGTCTTTGGGACGCGCGCGCAGCTCTTCGGCACCAAGCTCGTCGAGATGCTCTTCGGCGTAACGCTTGGCTGCTTCATCCTCGTGCACCGTGATCTTCATCTTGCGCTGCAATCCTGTGCCAGCGGGAATCAGACGACCGATGATGACGTTTTCCTTCAGACCGGCCAACACATCGACACGGCCATGCGTCGCCGCTTCGGTGAGAACCTTGGTCGTCTTCTGGAACGAGGCCGCCGACAAGAACGACTCGGTGGCCAATGCCGCTTCGGTGATACCCAGCAACACGAAGTCGGCTGTTGCGGGCTGGCCACCATCTTCCGTTGCACGGTCGTTGTGACCGACCAACGTTGTTGCGTCCACCAGGCGACCCGGCATCAATTCGGTGTCGCCACCATCCTTGATGCGGCGCTTGCGCAACATCTGGCGCACGATGACCTCGATGTGCTTGTCGTTCATCTGGATGCCCTGCGACTTATACACCTTCTGAACTTCCTGCACGAGATATTCGGCCACGCCCTTGACGCCGCGCCATGCCAGTACGTCCTGCGGCCACAGCGGGCCCTTGGTCAGCGTGTCGCCGGCGGAGACTTCATCGCCCACGGCCACGTCCAGGTTGCCGCGATACGGCACGGCAAATTCGCGCTGCACCGTCACCGATGTGTGCCCGGCTTTTTCCATCGAATCCACGATGCGCTCGGTCACTTCCGAACCCGAAGTCGCCAGAGGCTTGCCGCCCTTGGTGCCCGCAATGTCGGTCGCCAGGTAGTGGCCCACGATCTTGTCGCGCTCTTCGATGGGCGCTGTGGTCTGGATGAGCACCTTGCGCACGCCGGTCTTGGCCGTGTCGATGTCCATCACGAGCTTGACGCCGTCCATCACCTCGGCGCGTCCGCCACCGATGATCGCCACGACCGTGCCGTCCACCGTCGAGGTGATCGCTTCGCCCTTGGGCTTGCGCGCCTCGAACAGTTCCACAACACGGAGCAAGCCACCAACAGTCGCTTCCAACACCTTGAGGTAGCGCTGGATTTCACGCTTCTGCTCGGTGAGGGTACCCTGCAACTGGAAGGTGCCCTTGCCGATGTCGGAACGCAATTCCTGCAACGCCTGCTGGCGCGCCTTCTTCACGTTTGCCACGCCGGTCAAGCTGCTGCCCTGCGCCACGCCGCCAAGGTGGAAGGTGCGCATGGTGAGCTGCGTGCCCGGTTCGCCAATCGACTGCGCCGCGATGATACCGACGGCTTCGCCGGTCTCAACACGATGCCCGGTCGCCAGGTCGTGGCCGTAGCAAGCGGCGCACACGCCATGACCCAGTTTGCAAGTCAGAATCGAGCGAATCTTCACTTCGCGGATGCCGGACTTTTCAATCAGTTCCGCTACGTCGCGCTCGATTTCAGTGCCCGCCGTGACAAGCATTTCGCCCGTTTCAGGATGCACCACATCTTCCTGCGCCGTGCGGCCTACCAGACGGTCGGCCAGCGGTTCCAATGGCATGTGGATGCGCACGCGGAAAGTGCTGGGCCATTCCAGACCACGAATGTTATCCAGCACCGCCTGATTGATGTAGGTGTCGCGCTCGTAGAGCATTTCGCCGGTTTGCGGGTGGCGAATTGGGTCGGCCAGACGGCGGCCCAGCAGCACGCGCTCGTTCGGGTGATGGCGCTCGTCGCTTTCATAGACTTCGCGCACTGTGATACCGTCGCTGGTGCCGCAATCGTCGGCGCGAATAATCACGTCCTGCGACACGTCGACCAGTCGGCGGGTCAGGTAACCGGCGTCCGCCGTTCGAAGCGCGGTGTCCGCCAGACCCTTGCGGGTGCCGTGAGTACTCACGAAGTACTCGTGGAGGTTCAGGCCTTCGCGGAAGTTCGACTTCACCGGCAAGTCTTCGATAAGGCGGCCCGACGGATCCTGCATCAAGCCGCGCATACCCACGATCTGCTGAATCTGCTTGGTCGAACCACGAGCCTGCGAGACCGCCATCATGTAGAACGGATTGAAACGATCCATCGCGTTCAACACGCTGGAGCCAACGTCTTCCGCCGCTTTTACCCAGGCGTTGAGTACTCGACGCTCGCGTTCCTGAGCCGTCATCGACAACGGGTCATCGTTATAAGCCGTGTTGACACGACGCACAGCCGTCTCGGTGCGCTGCACGATCTCGTCGCGCTGGCTGGTCACCTTGACGTCGGCCATCGAAATCGAGATGCCCGACTGCGTGCCGTATTTGAAGCCCATCGCCTTGATCGCATCGAGGAACTCGACGCAACGCTCGGCGCCGACTTCGGCGTGGCAGCGCACGATGAGAGCGGTCAGCCCCTTCTTATCGACCGGCTGGTTCACAAAGCCCAGCTCCGGCGGCACGATCTCGTTGAAGAGCAGGCGACCAGGCGTGGTGATAAGGCGCTCGGTCGTGCCATCGGGATGCGTGTAACGCACGCGAATCAGATCATGCATCTCCATCTGACCCATGTGGTAAGCGTTAATCGCTTCCGTCGGGTTGGCAAACAGGCGTAACGCCTGCTTTTCTTCGTCGGTGAGCTGCGCCGGTGTCTTGGAGTTCTTCATCTGAATCGTCAGATGATAGATGCCCAAGACCATGTCGTAAGCGGGCGACATCGCGGGCGCACCGTCGCGCGGCGAGAACAGGTTGTTCGAGGAGAGCATCAGAATGCGCGCCTCGGCCTGCGCTGCCGGGAACAGCGGTACGTGAACCGCCATCTGGTCGCCGTCGAAGTCGGCGTTGAACGAAGGGCAGACCAGTGGGTGAATCTGAATCGCTTTGCCGTCCACCAGCTTCGGCTCGAAGGCCTGGATGCCCAGACGGTGCAAGGTTGGGGCGCGGTTCAGCAGAACCGGATGCTCCTTGATGACCTCTTCGAGCGCGTCCCAAACTTCGGGGCGCAAACGATCGACCATACGACGCGCCGTCTTGATGTTGGTCGTGAAGCCCTTCTGCACCAGGCGCTTCATTACGAACGGCTTGAACAGCTCCAGCGCCATTTCCTTGGGCAGACCGCACTGGTCGAGACGCAGACCGGGGCCGACCACGATAACCGAACGACCGGAGTAGTCCACGCGCTTGCCCAGCAAGTTCTTGCGGAAACGGCCTTCCTTGCCCTTGAGCATGTCGCTCAAAGACTTCAGCGGACGACCGCTCGAACCCGTGACGGGACGCTGACGACGCGTGTTGTCGATCAGGGCGTCCACCGATTCCTGCAGCAACCGCTTTTCGTGGTTGATGATGGATTCCGGAGCGCGGATTTCCGTGATGCGCTTCAGGCGGTTGTTGCGGTTGATGATACGACGGTAAAGGTCGTTCAAGTCGGACGTGGCGAAGCGACCACCATCGAGCTGCACCATTGGGCGCAGTTCGGGCGGCATGACCGGAATCACTTCCATGATCATCCACTCAGGGCGGTTCTTCGACTTGCGGAACGCTTCGACAATCTCCAGGCGCTTGATGAGACGCAGGCGCTTGGCACCGGTCGGGGTTTCCTGCACGCTCTTCTTCAACTCGCGCGCCAGGGCTTCCAGGTCGATGTCTTCCAGTAGCTTCTTGATCGCTTCGGCGCCCATGCCCGCGTGGAACATGTCCTCGAAGCCGCGACCCAGCTTGCGATTGATGGTGTCCATCAATCGCTGCAAGCCACGATATTCAAGGTCGGTCAACAGACGGCGCTTTTCCAACTCGTTGAGCAAGCCGAGCGAATCCTGCAATTCTTTCTTGCGCTCTTCGGCGAACGAATCACCCGAAGCGTCTTCAGCGCGCTTGCGCATCTGCTCGACGTCTTCCTTGGTGATGCTCTCGTCTTCTTCGGCCAGGCGGGTCTGCGCTTCGGCGTATTCGTCGAGGGCGCGCTTGCGCTCCAGCTCACGCGAGTTGTCGATTTCCTGCAACTCGTCGTTTACGGCGTCGCGGATGCGCTCTACGTTCTTGGCGATTTTGCCCTGATCGGCGCGCGTTACAATCCAGTGCGAGAAGTACAACGCACGCTCCAGAAAACGCGGGCTCATGTCGAGCAGCAACGCCATCGGCGAGGGAACGCCTTTGACATACCACAGGTGCGCAACGGGCGCGGCCAACTCGATGTGGCCCATGCGCACGCGGCGAACCTTGGCGCGCGTCACTTCGACGCCGCAGCGGTCGCAGATGACGCCCTTGAACTTCGACTTCTTAAACTTGCCGCACGAGCATTCCAGGTCTTTGGTCGGGCCAAAGATGCGCTCGCAGAACAGGCCGTCGCGCTCCGGCTTGAACGTGCGGTAGTTGATGGTTTCGGGTTTCTTGACTTCGCCACGGCTCCACGAACGAATGTCCTGCGGGCTGGCGATGCCAATGCGCAGCAGGTCGAACGCCGAGGCCGAAAACGCGGGCGGAGCCTGTCCGCCACGTCCGCCGGCGCCATCGCGTCCACTGTCACGCGTCGCGGTCAGTCCTTCGGTGTCCAGCTTGGGGCCTTTTAGCAAATCTGCAAGATCAGCCATGTATAACTCCTATTTCCTGTTGCGAATATTCATACGAGTACTCGCAACGCTTCCAAATCATAAATCGGGCGTCGTCGGGGCACACGATTGTGCGCCCCGACATTGCACCTTTAGCGAGGGCCGCCGGTGCCGTCCATTTCGTCTTCGACTTCCTTCACTTCCATCACGTTGCCGTCTTCGTCTTCGACTTCGACCTGCAACGCCAGCGACTGAAGCTCCTTGACCAGAATCTTGAACGATTCGGGAACGCCCGGCTCCAACACGCTCTCGCCCTTGACGATGGACTCATAGGTCTTGACGCGACCCGTAACATCGTCCGACTTGATCGTGAGGATTTCCTGCAGCGTGTGCGCCGCGCCATACGCTTCGAGCGCCCACACTTCCATTTCACCGAAACGCTGTCCACCGAACTGCGCCTTACCACCCAGAGGCTGCTGCGTCACCAGCGAGTATGGGCCGGTAGAACGCGCGTGAATCTTGTCTTCCACAAGGTGATGCAGCTTCAACATATACATTTCGCCAATCGCGACCGGCTGCTGGAACGGCTCGCCGGTGCGACCATCGCGCAGCACGCACTTGCCGGTTTCGCCATCGAAACCGCTGCGCTGCAACGAGATCTCACGCACACGCTGGGCGATGATGTCCGCCTTGCGGTTGCGATCCGAGCGCGAGAACTCTTCCAACGGAGTACTCACCTGCTCGCCCAGGATGTCGAGCGTCTCGTCATCCAGTTGGAGCAAGGCTTCCACCAGAGCGGGCGCGATGTTGTCCAGACCTTCACCGTGCGGAGCTTCAAATTCGTCCAGCTCCAACTCGGTCGTGATGTAGTTCAACATCGTGGCGCGCTGCAGCTGGTCGGCCATGCGGCGCATGCCTTCATAGATTTCCGGCTCACGCGCACCGTCGAAAATCGGGTTCTCGAAGTCGGTGCCAAAGTGCTTGCCCACAATACCCAGGTGCATCTCCAGAATCTGACCGATGTTCATGCGCGACGGCACGCCCAACGGGTTCAGGATGATGTCGACCGGTGTTCCGTCCGGCAGATACGGCATGTCGGCTTCGGGCAAGATGGTCGATACGACGCCCTTGTTTCCGTGGCGTCCCGCCATTTTGTCGCCCGCCATGATCTTGCGCTTCTGCGCCACGTACACACGAACCATCTGGTTGGTGCCGGCGCGCAGTTCGTCACCGGGCTGCTTGTCCAGCGGGCCGCCTGTGACCGGGCACTCGGGGCGCTCGGGGTCATTCACAAAGGAGAACGTCGCCTCGCGCTGCGCACGGTCGTCGGAGTAGCCTTCACGCTTCAAGCGGTCGAACAACTGGCGCGAGAAGTATTTATGACGGGCAAAAATCTGCACCGCCACAACGGTTCCCTTTTCGCCGTGCGGCATACGCAGCGAGGCGTCGCGCGATTCTTCGGCCTTCTTACCGAAGATGGCAATCACCAAACGCTCTTCCGCCGACAGTTCGCCCTGAGACTTCGGCGCGATTTTGCCGCACAAGATGTCCTGCGGCAGAACTTCGGCGCCGACGCGGATGATACCGTGCTCGTCCAGATTCTTCAGCTGATCTTCACCGATGTTCGGAATATCACGCGTGATTTCTTCTGGACCCAGCTTGGTATCGCGCGCTTCCACTTCATACTTCTCGATGTGGACGCTGGTGAGCGCATCTTCCTTGGAAACGCGCTCCGAAAGGATAATCGCGTCTTCGTAGTTGTAGCCTTCCCACAGGGAGAACGCGACCGTCATGTTGCGGCCCAGCGCCAGTTCGCCATTCTTAGTACTCGGGCCGTCGGCAATCGCCTGACCGGCTTTGACGCGCTGCCCCTTGGCCACAATCGGCTTCTGGTGGATGCACGTCGCCTGGTTGGAGCGAACGAAGGTGCGCAACGGGAAGTACGAGACTTCATCGTCGTAACCGCGAATCGCGATGCCCTTGGCCGTCACGTCATCGACTACACCGTCGATGTCGGACACCACGGCGGCTCCGCTGTCGTGCGCGGCGCGACGCTCAATGCCGGTTTTCACCAGAGGCACCTGCGGACGCACAAGGGGCACGGCCTGACGCTGCATGTTCGAACCCATCAGGGCGCGGTCGGCAGCGTCGTTTTCCAAGAATGGAATCATCGCTGTTGCAACAGAGAACACCTGCAACGGCGACAAGTCCATGTAATCGACTTCAGTCGGATCGACCTGCGGGTGAGTCGTGCCGCGACGCGCCTGCACAAACTCTTCGGTCAGCTTGCCGGTGCCGTCGACAACTGCGCCGGCGTTGGCAATCGTCACGCGCTCTTCTTCGTCGGCGGACAGATAGACAACTTCATCCGACACGATGCCGTTTTCGGCTTTGCGATACGGCGTCAGCAAGAAGCCATATTCGTCGATGCGAGCGTGTGTTGCCAGCGAACCGATCAGACCGATGTTCGGGCCTTCCGGCGTTTCAATCGGACAGATGCGGCCATAGTGGGAGTGGTGAACGTCGCGCACTTCCAGCTTGGCGCTCTGGCGCGACAGACCGCCCGGCCCGAGTACTGACAGACGACGCTTGTGCGCCAGTTCGGCCAGCGGGTTGGTTTGGTCCATGAACTGCGACAACTGACCCGAACCGAAGAACGAACGCACCGCAGCCGTAATCGGCTTGATGGAGATAACAGCCTGCGCCGTTACGGAATCGCGGTCGAGCGAGGTCAGACGCTCACGCGCCACGCGCTCCATGCGCAACATACCGGCGCGCAGCTGGTTTTGCAGCAACTCGCCCACGGCGCGCACGCGCTTGTTGCGCAGGTGGTCGATGTCGTCCGTGCCATAGCGCTCGTCTTCGCCCTTGTCCAGCTCGATGACGTAGCGAATCGACTGCACCAGGTCGTCCAGCGTGAGCGTATGAATGCCCTGCGGAACGGTGCCGTCGATCTTCTTGTTGAGCTGATAACGTCCCACGCGGCCCATGTCGTAACGCTTGGGATCGAAGAAGAACGAGTTGAGCAGCGAACGCGCCGATTCCTGCGTCGGCGGATCGCCAGGGCGCAGGTTCTTGTGCACTTCGGCCAGCGCCATCATTTCCATGGTGACGGGGTCTTCTTCGCGGCCACGCTCTTCCTTCACTTTGTCGAGCACGAGCGCACCCGTAATGATGCTGGGCGCGCGGTACACGTCCAACGTCTGGGGATTGACGCGCAGGATTTTATCAACGGCTTCACTGTCGATATGCGAATAGGCTTTGGCCAGCGGCTTCTTGGCGTCCGGCTCCAGCAGGTCGTCGCTCAGAAACAGGTTGAATTCGGCATCGGCACCGATCAGGCTCGGCTCGGTAAAGGAGTCGACCGCCCAACCTTCTTCGGGACGCTGCAGCGTTTCGCGCGCGGCGAAGAGTTCGAGAATCTGCTTCGAGGTCGCGCTCTGCAAACGCTGCGCAACGACTTCGATTTCCGGGTTGTCGCGCAAACCACGTATGCGGGTCTGCAACTCCTCGTCGATGAGCTGACCTTCTTCGGCGATGATTTCACCGGTCGAATAGTCGATCAGCTGCTCGGCGAGTACTCGTCCGGCCAGGTTCTTGGCGGTTGGCGCCAGCATCTCGGTGCGCTTGGCGTGCGGCTGCGCCACGTCCATGCCGGAAAAGGCGCGCAGCAGCGTGGTGATCGGCATGCGCTTGCTCTGCCCGATCTTCACGCCCAGCGACACGGCGATGTCTTTGGTGGCTTCTTCGGAAACTTCGGCATCGACCCAGGCGCCTTCGTGCGGGATGATCTGCATCTGCAACAGGCGGCGGCCCGAATAGGCGATCTCTTCCTTGAAGTACACGCCCGGTGAACGCGACAGCTGCGACACCACGACGCGCTCGGCGCCGTTGATGATAAAGGTACCGCGTTCGGTCATGCAGGGCAGCTCGCCCAAGTAGACTTCGCTTTCTTTCAGCTCGCCGGTTTCCTTGTTCACGACGCGCACTTTCACCTTCATCGGCATTTCATAGGTGAGGTCGCGCTCGCGGCACTCGTCCGGGTCGAACTTGGGTTCGCCCAGCGAGTAGTCGAGAAACTCCAGCGACATGGTGCCGGTGAAGTCTTCGATGGGCGAGAAGGAGGAGAACAACTCGCGCAGTCCGGTGTTGAGGAACCACTGATAGCTTTCGAGCTGCATCTCGACCATGTTGGGCACTTCAAGTGCCTCGAAGTCGTGCAGCGCGGCGCGGCGCTGTGCGGTCTGCACCAGCGTCGAGCGCTCGATGGGACGTCCCTGGCCGATGGTGGCCAGGCCGTCTTCTACGTAGTAGTCAATAAGTTTCGCTCCGTTTGCGCCGTTACCGTTGGTGCCGTTTGCACCATTGGTACCATTGCGCGTGGCCGGAGCGACCGTTGTGGAACGGGCCATAAATTCTCCTGTCAGGGTGAAGATGCTTTTTACGAACGAGTAACTCGTAATCGGCTCGGCAGCAACATAAACACTTATGTCTCGCCAAGCCGCGACTCATCCTTGCTCTTCAGAACAATTGTGAAAGCGGTGCGCATCCCCGTAGGAATCAGGCACCGGAAGCGGGCAAGCGGCGCAGAGACGAATGGCAAAGTGCCAAAAGGCGCGGCGGCGCAAAACAACCCGAGTCAAACGACACGACAAAAGGCGGGCGATGCATTGGGTGATTCATCGCGGAGAAGGTCCAAAGCGTCATCATTCGGAGAATGGACGTAGCAAGCTGAAGAAATCCGCGCCACGAGTACTCACAAAGTGCTTCAAGCATCGTTCCGGCGCAAACCTTTATTCTACCCGATATGACGGAAGAAGTGCAAGAGCAACAAAAAACTATTTCGCCCCAACGGCTTTGTTACACGAGTGTAGTGGGTTGCGGTTCCGAGAAGCTATGCAAATGTAGCGTAAATGTTCAATGCTCTATACAATAAGTATTCAGGAGTCACCAAACATGGCAGGATGGACAGCTAGAGAAATTGCCCGATATATCGGAGTGCCGCCCAATACAGTTACGTCATGGATTCAGAGCGGTTTAGTTACGCCTGATGTTTTACGTCGGGGCCGCGCTGGCCATGAAATTGGAGTCTCGGCTTTGCTGGAGCTTTTGGCAGTTGTGGAACTGAAAGGCGCCGGACTTTCAGTTCAGGCGATCCGGCGTGCCGTCGAAAACCTACGCCAGCTCACAGGTCATAAGAGGCCCTTGGTACATCTCACTTTGGTGGTGCAGGGAGAAGACATCGTTTGGAGGCACAGTGAAGAGGTTGAGGTTGCTCAAATTAGTGCACTTCACCATCCTGGGCAACGATTGATGATTTTCCCCATTGGTGAACAACATCAATCACTTCTGGCTGTTCTACCAAATACCCAAACAACAAAAAAACATTCTAAGCAATCGATTACGGTTTGAGCTTTGAAATGTCTATTAATAGCAATATGATTCTGGAGCACACACAGCAGAAGTTAGGGTGGCCAGAGCCTGAAGAGATCTTCACCCCAAAAAACACTGCGCCTCGCCTGACCGCTGAATTAGCGCAGCAGAAAATTGGACGAGCACTAATAGAACTAAGTGGTGATAAAGCCATTCGCGTCGGGATATTGGCTTCCTCTCCAGATACAACTGAGGCCCCTCTGGCCTTGGTTTGCCAATTTTCGAGACCTGCCTCTGTTCAAGTCCTTGTTGAGGCACAGCGTCTTGCATGGAATTTCAGCCGCTCGCTGTTGCTCATCACGATTGAGCCAACAACAATCCGTAAGTGGTCGTGCTACGAATGCCCCAAACCTATCGAACAGCTATGGCCAAATTTTGAAAGCACGCCGATTTACGGCCAACAACTTGACGCTAAAGAAACTCCTCAGATTCTCCCTGCCATAGAGTTCGATCCCAACTTAGACAGTTTCTTAAACGAAGAGGACGCATTTTCTCTTAGTTGGATTGACTTGCTGACAGGAGCCTTCTTTGATCGAAATGCAGACAGGTTCAAGATTGAAGAGCGTGCTGACCGTGTTTTGCTGGAGAATCTGCGTGCCGTGCGGAAGCTCCTGCGCGATATGGATTTAGAAGATGATTTTAGTCACGACTTGCTAGCGCGCATTATTTTTGTCCAGTTCCTCTTCGACCGTAAGGATTCAAGCGGTCACGCTGCGCTCGATCCAGAAAAATTAGCTGAGCTACAAGCCAATGGAATTCTGAGAGGACGCTACTCAACATTAGCGGAGATCCTTACCTCGTATGAAGACACTTATGCGTTATTCCGCTGGCTGAATGAGCGATTCAATGGCGATTTGTTTCCTGGCAAGGGCGACACTTCTGATGAACGCGAAGATGGATGGGCAAAGGAACAAGGCGCAGTTCGCCCAGAACATCTAAAGCTACTCAGCGAATTCGTCGGTGGAGATTTAGAGATTAAGAAGGGTCAATATCTCCTATGGCCCCAATACGCTTTTGATGCTATTCCTCTCGAACTGATAAGTAGCATTTATGAAGAGTTCGTTACAGATGCTCAAAGTGCCCATTACACACCTGGGCACCTGGTTGATCTGATGCTTGATCGCGTCCTGCCGTGGGATAGTGAGGACTGGAACTTACAAATTCTTGATCCATCGTGTGGCTCAGGTATTTTCTTGGTCAAGGCTTACCAGCGTCTTATTCACCGCTGGAAACAGGCTCACTACGGTCAAAACGGTTACAGAGCCGAAATTTCGCCGCCCATTCTGCGTCAGATTCTTGAGGGCAACCTTTTTGGCGTGGATAACCATCGCAACGCAATTCGTGTAGCCTCATTTAGTCTGTATTTGGCTATGTGCGACGAAATAGACCCTCGGTATTATTGGAGTGATGAGGCCCATGTTAGTTTCCCCACCTTACGTGATCGAACGCTTATTTGCCGCGACTTCTTCGATGAGGATGTGTCAGGCTTTCGCACAGAGAAAGACGCTGGAACTTACCATTTAGTTATTGGCAACCCACCGTGGGGCGACAAAAGCATCAGCCCGGCAGCAAAGGTGTGGGCTGATGAACATGACTGGCATGTAGCAAATAAGGATTTCGGTGTCTTGTTCGCTGCTAAGGGGATGGAACTCACAAAGCCTAATGGCTCTCTTTGCGTCGTCCAGTCGGCAGGTGCTCTTCTTTACAATCAGAGTGGGACAGCTCGCGATTTGCAAGCCCGTGTGTTTAACGACTGGAAGAAAATTGAGTGTGTAGTCAATTTAGCTGCTTTTCGTCCTTTCAAGGATGTACGGGTGCCAACCTGTGTCCTGATTGCTTTGCATCAGGAACCCAATGGGGAACCGTTTTGGTACGAATGCCCAAAGCCTTCTTACACTCCCGAAGATAAGGGGCGCATAACTGTTGACTTTACCGAAATGCACCTAGTTAGTCCGTCTGAAGTGCTGTCGGAGCCTTGGGTTTGGTCCGCGCTCATGTGGGGTGGTTCGCGAGACCGCGCCTTACTGAGAAAGGTGAGTTATAACCCATCAGTAACCACCCTAATAAGAAGCAAAAACGATAGCCGTGAAGGGGTCAATAGGGGAGATCGAAAGAAAGTCCTAGATGGCCGAGAAGCGGTTCGTAAAGGGAAGCCTGCACCTGGTTTACATGTAGCTGACCTACGTGAGTATCATATTTTAGAATCACCCGCTTTTCCAGAGCAGTCCAAATTAGTTCTTTTTCCTGATAATCTGCCACCAAATACCGATGTAACGGTGGACAGTCGCGCTTCGTCCAACTTCGATGCTTTTGAGGCTCCTCAATTGCTCATTAAATCTTCTTGGACAAAAGCTAAGAAGAGATTTCAAGCACGTTTAGTCAATCCCACTCGTCAGAAGCACGGCGTATTATGCTCCCAAAGCTATGTTTCCGTGCATCTGGCGCCTATGCAGAAAAGTGCCCTAGAAACTGCTTGTCTCGCTTACAACAGCAACTGGGCCAACTACTTTTTACTTTTAACGAGCGGGCGCTTCGCCTTTGATCGTTCGGAGCCATTAACCGATGAACTGCGTAAATTGCCGCTCCCACTTGCGGATGAAGGCCATAGTTTGGCTTCCAGTAACACGACCAAATTTCGCGATTTGTTCAAAGCTGACGAAGCGGGACAAGAAGTAACGCTTGAAGATATTGATGACGCTGTTTTTGAAGCTTTTGAATTCCAGAAAGCCGAGCGAATACTTATTGAAGACTTGGTCGAGCACACTCTCTCCGGCTACAAAGAGCGTGACAAGTCGCTTTCTCGTCGGCCAACTTTACGGCAGTCAGTTCAAGGCGATGAACCCGATCTGCAACGTTACTGTGAAACCTTAGTAGAAACGCTGGCTCACAGTTATGGAGCGGACAAAGCCCTTGCCGCACGCATTTGGAGTGAGCAGGAGACTAACCATGCTGCACCACTTCCTATGCGCTACGTTTCGATTATTTTCGGGGCTTTTTCTCAGCGCGGCATTCAGATTCATCCTCTGGAACACCAAGAACTAAGGGAGCGAATATCCAACTTACATAGCCACCTTCAAGAACTTCAAGATGTTGACGGTTACAATCGTCAGATTCGCGATTACAAACCATTTAGCGAAAATGGCGAGACGGGTCTGATGTTGCATCTTATAAAACCGGACCGATTGCGCCACTGGACGCGCTCGGCAGCATTGCGTGATGCAGACGAAATCGCGCGCGATTTCTGGACTTTACAAATGGGAAGCAGCACTGCAACCGGGGCAAACGCGCATGGTGGAGAAGCATATTGAGACGCCCCACTCTGTTGGAAGCCTTCTACGGTGCTCCGGTTGAAGCACAGTTCATCGCCCGAACGTGGACTCCTCACCTTGTGCAGCAGATGGTAAGTGCTGTTTGGGCTGGCTACAATGACTTACAGGAAGAAATACTTTCTCATATTGATTGGGAGCAGAGATTTGAGAACTTGGAACGAGGTCTTACTGAGCAATTGGAGCGCTGCATAGGACGTCGTTTAGATGCTAACCTCGTAGTTTACATTGGCCACTCTCAGGGAGAAGAAGAGACACGAGCCTCAGCAAAGGCACAACCACCTACCTACGATTTAGCCTTCATTCTCCACGCCGATATGCGTCTTCGTTGGCCTTTGGAGGCTAAAGTCCTCCAATCAGATGCTAACACTATCACTAATTTGGGGGATTACATTAAAACCTTTCAAGAGCGATTGATGAGTTGCCAGTATGCTCCTTTCTCATCCAGTGGAGCGATGCTCGGCTATCTTAAAAGTGGTGATGCGAACACCGCACTGGACCGTTTGGCGCTCCGCTTGCCTGCAATAATGACAGCACATCCTGCATTTCCGACCCGCGCACACCGCACATCAGACCACACGCGGGAAGTAGCGCCAGAAAAGCCCTATCCCGCACAGTTTCAATGCCACCACATGATGATGCCGCTAAGTCAGCAGAATAACTCAGTAGTAGATCAACAGTAACAAAACTAGGCCATGCAGCCATATAGCTACACACTACCCACGAGTGCAGCCTTCAGCCGCTTCTTCGCCAGCGCGACGTAATCTTTGTCGATTTCGATGCCGATGCAGCGGCGGTCGAGGTCGCGCGCCACGATGGCTTTGAAGAAGTCGCGGCGCCACCATTGTGCCGTTTCAGTCCCGCCAATCGTCGCCGGGCATGATGCGGCGCATGAATTCGTCGAACAACGGAACGGTAAATGCGGTGTCGCCGTGGTTCGGACTCCAGATCATGCCTTTAGCGATCAACTGGCTCCGCGTCGGGGCTAAGGAAGTCACGCTGCGCTTTAACTTTTCTGCAATATCGCCGGAGCGGTGCGGCCCCTGTCCAAGTTCGGCCATTGCGCGCAGATACCTTTTCTCCACCGGAGTGAGCCGATCGAATCGCACACGGAAGAAACTCTCGTCAAGCGCGGCCACTGCCTCGCGCGATGCCTGTTCGACATCCTGGCGCGTGAGTTGGGTGAGGCGTCCGCTACGTCCCACGCGTGTTTGCCCCACTCCTGAAGAAAGTAAGGATAGCCCTGCGTCTCCTGCACGATAAGGTTTAACGCGTCGTGCTCGACCTCCACGTCCTGATCGGCAGCGGGTTTAGCAATCGCCGTGTTCGCATCAGCCGGGGCGAGTGGGCCGATTTCTGGGAAGTCGAAAAGGCGCTCCGCGTAAGACTTGGCTCGTCCCATACGTCCCCGGAGTTGAGGCAGACCCGCGCCCACCATTACGACCGGAAGACGACGCTGCGCAGTGCGATGGAGTGCCGTAATAAGCGCCGCCAGTTGCTCTTCCGGAACATACTGGAGTTCATCAACAAATAGCACCAGAGCCGTATTGGCCTTCTGTGCAGCCGCGCCGGCGGCCTCCAGCAAAGCCTGTAAGTCGTGCTCCAGATCACCGTTATCGGCCAAGCCTGGCTCCGCTTCAAAATCGAAGCCGACTTCAATGTCCTCATACTTGAGTTTGAGCGACTGTGCAAAACCCCGCAAAGCTCTCAGAGCACGTTGAGCCAACTCCTTGGCTTGCTCATTCCGCGACAGGCGTAACAGGGCCAGGCGCAGTTGTGGTGCGAGAATCGCCGGCAGGGAACGGCCTTCGGGCGCTTCAATGCGCACAGTGTGCATTCCTGCAGCCTCGGCATCGTCTCGCATACGGTCGAGCAACACCGTTTTACCCACGCCACGCAGACCGACCATCAGCACGCTTTTGGTTTGATAGCCGCGACGCACTCTCTCGATGGCCACGCGAACCGTCTCACGCAGCTTGTCTCGACCGGCTAACTCTGGTGGCGAACAACCTGCACCGGGAGCGAAGGGGTTGGTGACGGGATCCATAACACGTATTTTATACAGATATTACAAAGTTTACAAATATTCTATAAACCTTCTAAACTCTGTATATTCCTATATATTCTTGTATACGCTACCTAAATCGTCATTAGTTCCTGGTGAAGCTTTGACTCCCGCGTCAACTATTCTCATAGTCTTGAGCCGCTTCTTCGCCAACGCGACGTAATCTTTCTCGATTTCGATGCCGATGCAGCGGCGGTCGAGGTCGCGCGCCACGATGGCCGTGGTGCCGGAGCCGAGAAACGGGTCGAGGATGAGGCCGCCGGGGGCGCTGCTCGATTGCACGATGCGCTCGATGAGGGCGCGCGGCTTTTGCGAGGGGTGGCCGCATTTCTCTTTCGAGGCGCCTTTGAGCGACGGGATGCGCCACACGTTCGTGGCGTATTTGCCTTTTTGCAGGTGCTCGCGGCGGGCAGCGCGGTCTTTGTAGCGCTTGTCGCGCATGTAGACGGAAACGGTGGCGTCGTCGTAAGGTTCGCGCACGGCGTCTTTGTTGAAGGCGACGGCGCCTTCCTTGCGCAGCACGAGAATCATTTCGTAGGCGGGTGTGAAGGAGTCACGCCGGTCGTAGCCCACCACGCGGTCCCAAATGATGAGGTCGTGGAACTGCCACTGCCGCGCCGCCTGTGACATCAGGTGCAGCATGACGTGCTCGCGCTTGCCAAGTTGGCCGAAGCAATAAAGCAGACCGCCCGGCACGAGTACTCGCATCGCGGCTTCGACCCACTGCATCGTCCACGTTAAGTACTCGTCTTCGCTTTGCCACTGCGTGTCCCAGCCCTCGCCCAACAGCACGTTGAAATAAGGCGGGTCGGCGACCACAAGGCGCGCCGAATCGTCCTTGAGCTTGCCCATCTCCTGAATGCAGTCACCACAGATTATCTTAATGCGCCTTTGGGGCATGAAACGGTTCCTCGTGGGTTTCTCATGCTCCAATGTACATCATTTGCATCACGGTGTACAGCGGCAAACGGAAGTGACACAGTGAAGCGAGCTGGCGAGTGAACGGAAGCGGTGTAATCGGTCGGCGCAGTGATTTGTTCTGCCGTTGTTAGCTTGTGGTCACTACGGGATACGCTGTGATTGCCGCATCGACCGTGATAATGGTCAGGCCGTGTTGCAATGCCTGGCAGATGAGAACGCGATCAAACGGGTCACGATGCAAAGCTGGTAATTTGGGTAAGAAGCCAATCGTTGCCTCATCTATGCCCAGACTTGAAATGCGATGATTCTGTCGCTGGAGGGGCAAATACGTTTCGGGCGACTGCGGCAATGGCAACTTGCCTAACTGATGCTTGACAACGGCTTCCCAGACCGAAGCCACACTCAAGTAAACGTGATAATTGGGGTCGGTGATGTAAGCCTGAGCCGTAGCAGACAGCCTTGAATCGCCGCTGATGAACCACAAGAAGATGTGGGTGTCGAGCAGAAATCTCATTGGCCCGCAAAGGTATCCACAATGTCATCCGGCAACGGCGCGTCAAAGTCATCGGGCACCACGAACTCACCGGCGCACAATCCAGATGGACGCGGTTCATGTGCAACCTGCATGATTGGCTTGAGTTCCGCCACCGGCTCATCGGCTTGCGTAATGACCAGCGTTTCGCCCGTTTGAACCAAACGCAGGTAATTTGGCAGATCCTTCTGCATCTCATCTGCACTAATAGTTACCATGCCTAAAAGTGTAGCACACACAGCCCAGCGCGGCGGCAGAACACGCTGGACAGCGGCGCGCCTGCGAGTACTCGCGAAAAGCACAACGCCCGCCACTCTTGCGAATGGCGGGCGTTGTTGGTGAACGACGGGACATTTACGACACGCCGTTGGTGCTACCGTCCGACACGTGCGGCTTCGGGCGGGCGATGCCGTCCTGCACGACCGGGCGCACCGGCTGGTCGATACTGCCCATTATGCTGCCGGTGACACCGTTGGTGATGCTGTTGATGTCAGAGCCGTCGATGCCGATCTCCTTCATCAGGCTGTCCACCAGCGGGGCCTGCGCGCGGTAGCGCAGCGCGCTGTTGACCATTTCGTCGGCCAGGCTGCCGTTGCCATGACTTGCGCCAGCCGTGCCGTTGACGCCGTTCATCGGAGCGCCCTGCGCGCCACCCAGACCGTTGACCTGCAAGATCTTGATGGCGTCGATTTGCTCCATCGGCTTCACGCTTTCGCGGATGATGTCGGGCAAAGCGGTGATCAAAGCCTGCTTGATCAGCATCGCCATGCTTTCGGGCGACATGGTGTTGACCGCCTCGTTGATGGCGCGCTTGCCTTCGGCTTCCACCGAATAGCGGGCCGCAGCGGCTTCGGCACGCAGCTTTTCGGCGTCGGCTTCGCCTTCAGCCGCGATACGTAGGGCCGAGGCGCGATCTTCCGAAGCGCGCTTTTCGGCTTCGGCGGCGACGGTTACGCCAATCGCCTGGCGCTGCGCCTGCTTGGTCGCTTCCACCAGATCAATCGACTTCTGGCGCTCGGCGATTTCGGTGGCACGCGCGGTGGCGATTTGCTCTTCGGCTTTAGCGGCCAGAGCACGTGCTTCGTCGGCCAGGGCCTGCGCTTGCGACTGCTCACGCGTCTTTTCGGCAATGGCGATAGCCTTGTCCTGCTCCGCCATCTCGACGGCTTTGGCGCGGGCGATCTCGCGCTCTTTCAACAGACGCTGCGCTTCGATCTGCTTTTCCTGCACGTTGCGGTCGAGGTCGATCTGCGCCTGGTCGACCACCTGTTTGGCCGTGATTTCGCCCTGACGCGTTTCCTGCTCACGCTGGGCACGCTGCAAGGCGATTTCGGTTGTCTGCGCGGCCTTGCGAATCTCGATTTCGCGCTGCTGTTCAAGCAACGCGTATTCGGCTTCGCGCTGCACCAGCAATTGCTGCTGGCGTGCTTCCAGGTTCTTACGTGCGACTTCGATTTCCGTGTCGCGCTCGATGACGTTGCGCTGCTTGCGACGCATCTCGATTTCTTCGGTCAGCTTGGTCAAGCCCTGCGCGTCGAAGGCGTTGTTCGGGTTGAAGAAGTCGCGGCTGGTCTGGTCGAGAGCGGTCAGCGACACAGTTTCCAACTCCAAGCCGTTCTTCATCAAGTCGCCCGTGACGGCGCTTTGCACTTTCTGCACGAAGTCGGAGCGCATTTCGTGCAGCTCTTCCATGCTCATCTCGGCAGCGACCGAACGCAAGGCATCGACGAATTTACCTTCCACCAGCTCTTTGAGTTCGAGCGGCTTGAGGGTTTTCTGGCCCAGCGTCTGCGCCGCATCAGCGATGGCCTCGGTCGTCGGCTTGACGCGCACATAGAACTCGGCTTGCACATCGACGCGCATACGATCCTTCGTGATGAGCGCCTGTTCACGCGAACGCTGCACTTCCAGGCGCAGGGTGTTCATGTTGACCCAGATGACATCATGCAAGACCGGCAACACGAGAGCGCCACCGTTCATGATGACCTTCTGACCGCTGAAGCCGGTGCGCACAAACGAAGTCTCTTTGGTGGCGCGCCGATACAGCCGCGACACGATCAGGCCCATAGTGACGATGCCGGCTAAAACCGCCGCAGCGATCACACCAACGACAATCAACGATTCTGAACCCATGTCTCTTCTTTTCCCTTCTCCGCATAAGGGGCGGAGAACCCTACATTAAATTGAGTATGGATGAGTACTCAACTATCTTCGAGCGACACATGCACGTCGTCGATTACTCGATAAATGGCCTCGTGTCGCTTGAGCAAAACCACCTTACTACCAGCCGGAAACGTTTGTTCGTCGTTGTCCGGCTCCACCATCACATAATGGCTTCTTCCAAATCCGTCGCGCACCCGCGCTTCGGCGGGATGTCCGCGTCGCGCAGTTCCCACGGTGATTTCACCACCGCACCCCAGAAAGCTGTCGCGCGAAACGCTTTCGCTTTCGTCGCGTGGCAACACTTTCTTCAGGATGCCGCCCGCCAGTCGGGTTCCCGGCAGCGCAACAAGAAACGCCGGTAACAACGAGATGGGCAACGGCATCATGGCGCCGGTCGCGCTCTTGAGCAGCGTCTGCAACAACAGACCCGCGATGCCGAACGAAAGCAAGAACGTGATGAGCAGAATCATGCTCGGAATCTGCCCCACGTGGAGCCAACTCAGGAACTCGCCCCATGCACCATCGGCATCAATGTCGGCATCAACGTCCGCGTCCATGTCGCCGCCCATCACGCTCACGGCGCCGCCCAGCATCATTGACAGCACTTCGAGCGCGCCCAGCAGACCGACAATCGCCAGAGCGATCGTGAACGGCAGATTGGCCGGCGCACCCAAAATTCCCATCGTTCCTGCCTCCTCTTCGCGAGCACCACGGGCTGACTGCGCCCCATTCAACGCTGACTGCGCCCGACTCGGCCCCGATTAATCCACATTATATTGGTTTCGATGTAAGTCATAGTAAGTATTTTTGAAATATATTTTCGACTACTCTGCACCTGCCTTACACAGCGCTTTCGATTGACCACGAGCAGCAAAGTTGTTAAATTGAGAAGCCATTAGCTGTCGCACTTGCGGCGCGTTTTCAAAGGTGTCTCACGAGTACTCGTAAGCCGGTTTACGACGCTGCGGCGAGGCAAGAGGGAAAGCGCACGTGGGAAATCCGGCGACGGCGCGTGTAAGCCTCCGAGGGTGTAACGATGCAGCCTCGAAACGCACGAAAGGAGCACGCCCTTGACGACTGCCGCTTCCGTCGAAAAGCTGGTAGATAAATCCATTCCGGATCAGTCCACCGCATCCGTGGCTGATGGTCACGCTGCAAATACTCAATCTGTCACTCCGTCGCGCCTCAAAGGCCTCAAGTGCCGCGAGTGCAGCGCGGCCTACGAACTGGCGCCCAAACACGTCTGCGAGTTCTGCTTTGGACCGCTCGAAGTCGAATACGACTACGACGTGATTCAGAGCCTCATCTCACGGGAACGCATCAAGAACGGCCCGTATAACATCTGGCGCTACCAAGATTTGCTGCCGGTCGAGGGCACGCCGCGCGTCAACCTCGAAGCCGGGTTCACGCCCCTTGTGCGCGCCCACAACCTGGGTAAGTTGCTGGGCATCAAAGAACTGTACATCAAGAACGATACGGCCAACCCGACGTGGAGCTTTAAAGACCGTGTCGTTTCGGTTGCGCTAAGTCGCGCAGTGGAGTTCGGTTTCGATACGGCTGCCTGCGCCTCGACGGGCAACCTGGCCAACAGCGTGGCGGCGCACGCGGCACACGCCGGCATGAAGTGCTTCGTCTTCATTCCCGCCGACCTCGAAGCCGGTAAAGTGATGAATTCGCTGGTATACAAACCAAATGTTGTGGCGGTGCGCGGCAACTACGACGAGGTCAACCGTCTTTGTAGCGAAATCGCCGACCGCAACCCGAGTTGGGCCTTTGTCAACATCAACGTGCGCCCCTATTACAGCGAAGGCTCCAAAACCCTCGCCTATGAAGTCGCCGAACAACTGGGATGGCGCGCACCCGATCATGTGGTAATTCCCATCGCTTCGGGTTCGATGCTGACCAAGATTCACAAAGGCTTCAACGAGTTCAAGAAGCTGGGCATCATCGAAGACCGTCCGGTAAAAATCAGCGGCGCTCAGGCGACGGGTTGCAATCCGGTGGCGCACGCTTTTGAAACCAACACCGACTTCATCAAGCCGGTGAAGCCGAACACCATCGCCAAGAGCCTGGCCATCGGCAACCCGGCGGATGGCTGGTATGCGCTCGACACCATCTGCAAAACCGGTGGTGCGGCGGCCCAGGTTACGGATGAAGAGATCGTGGACGGCATCAAGCTCCTGGCTGAAACCGAAGGAATCTTCACCGAAACGGCGGGCGGCGTCACCATCGGAGTACTCAAGAAGCTGGTGCAAGCTGGTAAAATCAACCCGGACGAAGTGACGGTTGCCTACATCACCGGCATTGGTCTCAAAACGCAGGAAGCCATCGCCGGCAAAGTCGGCGAGCCGCACACCATCGACCCGAATCTGAAATCGTTTGAAGAAACAGTGAAAATTTAACTGGGATAAACAGGATGAACGGGATAGATCGCTCTTCTCCCATCCCCTTTATCCCATTCATCCCTGTAAAAGTTTGAAGGAGAAATTGAAATGGCTGTATTAGTTCGCATACCAACGCCGTTGCAGAAGCTGGTCGGAGATCAGGCCGAAGTTCAGGCGCAGGGCGGCACATTGCGCGAGGTCGTGGAATCACTGGCGCAGCAGAACGCCGAGTTCAAGACGCGTTTGCTCGATGACAGCGGCGAGTTGCGTCGTTTCGTCAACGTCTATGTCAACGAGGAAGACGTGCGCTTTCTGCAGAAGCTTGATACGCCTCTCAAAGATGGCGACGAAGTTTCCATTGTGCCCGCCATTGCCGGAGGCTAACAGCCAGGGATGAGGGATGAGCCGTTGCTCTTCTCTCATCCCTCATCCCCTACCATGAAAGATCGCTTTCACCTGACGTTTCCGCGCGAGCGAGTACTCGAACCTGTAATGAGCAACGTCGCCAAGAAGTTCGACGTGCATTTCTCCATTCGTCGCGCCAGCGTTGAAACCGAAGGCGGCTGGATGGATTTGCAGCTCGAAGGTAGTGCCGAAGAAATCGAGCGCGTCATCGAATACGTCGAAAGCTGCGGCGTGCGCATCGACCCCATCGAGGGCGACATTATCGCCGGATAACGAACAGGGATGAGGTGAAAGGGATGAGGGACGAGTACTCGATTACGAGGCTATTTCCTCATCCCTTTCACCTCGTCCCTCATCCCTTTTATGAAACTTCTCATCACGGGCGGAACAGGTTTTCTGGGTTGTCATGTGTCATCGCGTTTTCTGCGTGAAGGCTGGGACGTGCGCTTGCTCGACGTCTTGCCGCTCACCGAGCCGGAATTATTGGACGCGCAACGCGAAGGCCGCGTTGAAGTTGTGGAAGGAGATGTCGCTGATCAACAAGTTGTAGACCGCGCGTCTGAAGGCATTGATGCCACGGTGCACACGGCGGCGGCGCTGCCCATCCAGGGCAACCGCGAGAAGATCATGGGCACCAACGTCGGCGGCACGCAGAACGCCTTACAGGCCGCCAAGAAGCACGGCGTCGGCAAGGTGATTCACATCTCGACCACAGCGGTGTATGGTGTACCGAAGATTCACCCGTTGTATGAGACTTCGCCCATCATTCCGTTGGGCTTGTATGGCGAGTCAAAAGTCGCCGCCGAAGAAGCCTGTCACATGGCGCAGCAGGACGGCGTCGATGTGACCATCATTCGTCCCAAGACATTCATCGGCACCGGACGTTTAGGCATCTTTCAGATTCTGTTCGAGTGGATTCGCGAAGGCCATCGCATTCCCATCATCGGCACGGGCAACAACAAGTATCAGTTGCTCAGTGTTGACGACTTGGTCGATGCGATTTACCGTTCGACGGTGCAGCCGAACAAGAACGAAACTTTCAACATCGGCGCCAGGGAATATGGCACCGTGCGCCAAGATTTGGGTGCGCTCTTAAAACACGCGCGCAGTGGTTCGCGCCTGGTGCCGATGGCGCCGTGGCTGGTGCAACCCGTCTTGCGAGTACTCGAACTGGCCAAGCTGTCACCCCTTGTCGAGTGGCACTACAAAACTGCCAATCAGGATTCGTTTGTCGATTGCTCGCACGCCGAAGAAGTACTCGGTTGGAAAGCGGAGAAGTCGAACGCGCAAACTCTCATCGAAACCTACGACTGGTATATGCAGCACTATGAAGAGTATCTCGACAAAGTGGGCATGACGCACCGCGTCGCGTGGGATCAGGGCGCACTCAACTGGTTCAAGAAAATTGCATAACGACGAGCCAACAGGGATGAAGGGGATGAAGGAGATAGGCCGAAGAAATTCTTTTCTGTAAGTTCTTGCTATTTAGATGTAGCCGGCTTGATTCCGCGCTAATTCCATGGGGACGAACGCGATTATCCCGTTCATCCTCTTCATCCCTGTTGATTTTCCATGTTTCCACGTCGCATGGTGCTCGATTTTGAAGGCCGCCGCCTGCAAGGTGTGCGGCCTTTTGCTGTTTTTGAAACCAAAGACGGCGCGTGGACGTGGCACAGCGAACGGGCGCACTTTCCTTTTCACGATGGTCACGGCAATCCGCTTAACGAAATTCAAGTGGCCTTAGCTTGGTGTCGTGAAAATGTTAATAACGGCGGCGCAGCGATTGGTTTCTTAGCCTATGACCTGGCGCGACAAATTGAGCTGCGCGCCTTTCTTCCAACGTCGCCGCGTGATGATCTGCACATTCCCGATGCGCGACTTGTTTTTTACGAAGCACTGCACAGTGCGCCCATCGAGTACTCGCATAGCGCAACAGCCACACGCCGCGAAGACGATGTTGCGGCGCAGCCGGAATATCTGCAAGCCATCGAGCGCATTCAGGCTTATATCGCTGCGGGCGATATTTATCAGGCAAATTTTACGCAACGCTTTTACGAGCCGCTGCCCTGCCCGCCCGATCAACTGTATGATAATCTGTGCGGCGCGCACCCGATGCCATTTTCCGCGTTGCTGCATTGGAACGATCTTTCTATCGTATCCAATTCGCCCGAACGGTTTTTAAAGCTGCATAATAACACGTTGACGGCACAACCAATCAAGGGCACGGTGCGGCGCGGCGGAACGGCTGAGGAAGACGAGTACTCGAAAGACGCTTTACGCAATTCCATCAAAGACCGCGCCGAGAACGTGATGATCGTTGATCTGCTGCGCAACGATCTGGGACGCGTTTGCCGCTGGGGCAGCGTGCGCGTGCCACAATTGTTTGAAGTGCAATCGTTTCCCACCTTACATCATCTGGTGTCAACCGTGAGCGGCGAATTGCGGCCCGATTGCGACGCCGTGGATGCAATGCGCGCCTGCTTCCCGTGTGGCTCGATTACAGGCGCGCCGAAGATACGCGCCATGCAAATCATCGACGAACTGGAGGCGACACGACGTGGCGTGGCAATGGGCGCTATCGGCTACTTCGCATTCAATGGCGACATGGACTGGAATGTCGCTATTCGCACCATCACTTGCAAAAACAACGTGGCCTATTTCCACGTTGGCGGCGGCATCGTGGCCGACAGCACGGCGCAAGATGAGCACTCGGAAATGCGGTTGAAGGCGCAGGCGCTGCGGACGGCACTGGCCACCTGAAATCAGACGACGATAATGGCCGCGTTTTTATGAAATCGGTGCGCCGATTTGCACATCAATGGACAGTAATTTCCACTGCGCATCCTCCCGCACGTAACGGTTGCGAAAGTAAACCGGCAGTGGCTGCACGGGGAAGTATCCCGCGAGAGTGAGCACTCCACCTTCATCAATGGACGGCCCCGGCTGCAAGACGGCACTCTCATTTTCGATTGCCCGGATGTTGGTTTTGTGGTCGATGAAGCTCCCAAACGCCCGGCGCATCTGCTGCGGGGAGAACTGTGCCGCAAACTCGGTTGCCACCGTGGCGTGAAAGGCCGCGAAATCGTCCTTCTGCACCGCGTTATTGAAGAGGAGCAATGTGTCCCTGGCAAGCTGCCGCATTTGATCTTGCGAGGGAACAGCACCCTGAGAATTGTCACGCGAAGCGAAAGTGCGTTGTCCCGCCAGGCCCGACGTATCGATTGTGTTGCGGCCCATTCGGGAGCGCGCGAAGAGCAACACAACAACAAGAAGCGTGAGGCCCCCACAACCCAAGCTGAATGTTTTCACAGGCGAGCGTCTGCGCCGCGTCCGAATGTGTGAATCTGTCGATGCTGAGTTCGTGGAAACCATGGACGGCCTGGAAGGAGGAGTTTGCATATCCGAGCACAGGGTATGACCCCAATATTATACACAGGACGCAAAAACCGTGTGACGTTGCCCGGCAGTGACGAGCGGCACGTTGCGTTTACGCATGGGAGCGGTTTATAATGTCGCTCGGAAGTGCGACTTTTCTACCTCATCAATAGCTGGGCCGGGCGCAACGATTTCGCAGATGCGACGCTGCGCCTTTTTTACGTCAGTGCTGTCCCGTTGCTCGCAACGGCGCTGGCGGCGCTGCTCATTTTCCTGCCGAGGCACCCCTGGCGTGTTACGGGACGGTTTTCGCATCGCGAAGTGCCTTCGGGCCGCATCCTGCTGGCTACAGCCCTGGCAATTGCCGCCTGCGCCTTGCTGATGAGCGCGGTTAATAGCGGCTCGCTACGTTTTTTCAATGCCGAAATTCTGTCCCCACGTCCTTTTGTCACACACCGCGTGAATGCGCTGGTGATCGAGCCAAACGACAACTCGTTTCCCTCACCCGAAGTAATGATCGCTGCCGTGCTGGCTGTCGCCATTTGGGCTGTGTATCCGCGCGCCGTGGTGATAGCTCTTGCGGCTTTATTACTATTCGGCTTCACCCGAATTTTCTGCGGTGCCAACTATCCCGTTGATGTTGTGGCCGGCGCTACGACGGGAGCGGCGCTATGTGCTTTGTCGCTGGCCCTCTGGGGTGTTTCGCTTTCGCTGCCCGCTAAAGAAGGCCGTCTGGTGTGGCGTGTGCGTCACCAGGCCGGTTTTTCATCGGCCACTGTGCTGCTGGTCGTTGTGGCTTCGCTGCTTTCGCTGGCAAATGCACCGTCTCACGCGGGCAAGGTGCGTGCGCTTTTCCGCCTGCCATCCGCCTCGGTGGCTTCTGCGACAGCGGCTGAACCACGCGATGCCATGGCCTCCACAACCCTGGCGAGTACTCGCAACCAGGAGAATGCTGCGGCGGTTGCTGTACGCGCTTCGTCCATGCACGACATAGCGGCTCATGAAGGTGAAGGCGAAGGCGGCGCCTTTCGCACGCGCGACATGCCCGTTCCCGGCGTGACCTCACTGGGCGGTTACCTGCCCGAAGCCGAACGCCAGTTGCTGGCCAACTTACGCGCCGAAAAACTGCCTCATCGCCTGGTCAGCGTCGATGTGGCACAGGTGCGTGCCGGCACTTCGGACTTTCGTTGCGCTGCGGTGCGCTTCGAGGTGCAGCGTTCGGGCGTCGCCGAGCGTAAACACGTTGCGGCGACGGCGGTGCGTATCGTGCAGCGCGCATTTGCCGCAGACCCGGCTTTGCAAAACATCGACATCAGTGGCGTCGTACTCAATGCACCGCAGGCAGCACAGGTCAAAGGTCAGGGGCCGCTTTCTGTGTTCGCAGCAGGAGCCATTCCCGTATTCACCGCTTCGATTGCGCGGCGCGACCTCATCATCGCGAAGAAACCCTGGGTGAACCATCCCAGCGCTGACGCAGGGTTGTGGCTGCGCGCGCGCTCGCGGCTGTATATCAACGCGCGCGTGCTGCCCGCTGTGATGCCTGTCGTGCCAACGCCGACACCAATGCCGACACCTGTGCCCACACCTGTGCCCACACCAATACCGGTGCCAACGCCAACGCCCGTTCCAACGCCGACACCAATTCCAACGGCAACGCCAGTTCCAACGCCAGTTCCGGCTCCAGCCACGCCGCAGCCATTGCCAATCGCACGGCCGGTTCCGCAAACTGCAAGACCTCGCGTTATGAAACCGCAGATCATGCCGCGTGCCACCATGCCACGCAGAGTTGCGCCACGCAGAGTTGCGCCACGCGGGGTTGTGCCGCAGCAGAGACGTGCAGCAGTCACCAGGCGCCGGGTGGCTCCGGCGGTTAGACGCTCCCTGCGCCCGGCAGTGCGCAGCCAGCGCAGCACTCGTGGTTATATAGAGCGTCGCCGCACACGTTATCGCCGTAGCAGCAGACGTAGTTTCAACCGTTCCCGCAGCGGAACACGACGCATCCGGCGCGACAGGTAGGACGGCTCTACAGGTCGTCCGATTAATGGCAGACCGCACGAGTACTCACCCGAACGGAAGACACTCACCCATGTTATTAGAAGGTCATTCAACCAGGATCAAATTCCAGCGCAGTATGCGCTACGGCTTGTTTGCACTGCTCACTGTTGCAATCTGGGGCGCCTACTTTATGTGGCGTCCGCCTGGCCCTACCCTGGGATTGCGCCACGTCACGCACTGGGGCGACCAGCCGGTCGTGTCTCTGACTTTCGATGATGGGCCGCACCCGCTTATGACACCCCTGCTACTGGCCGCGCTGAAGCGCACCGATGTCAAAGCAACCTTCTTCGTCGTGGGTGACGGGCTGCGACTTTATCCCGAACTGGCATATCGCATGGCGCACGATGGCCACCAACTCGCCAACCATTCGCAATATCACTACAATCTGACGCGCATTTCGCCTGCTGAATACGAACACGAGATTGAAAATTGTTTCGGCGCCATTCGTCACGTTTACAAGGTGGCGGGGTTGAAAGACAACAATACAAAACTGTTCCGCCCGCCCGGCGGCGGCCTCAACCGAGCGGCAATGGATTACCTTTATCGCAACGATGTGACGCTCGCGTGGTGGAGCAACAACGTCGGCGACTGGGCGCGGCCACCGGCGTGGAAAGTGTGGCGTGGTGTGAGCGATAACTTGCGTCCCGGCGACATCATCCTCTTGCACGACGCCGGCGTCGGCACGCCACAGGCGATTCCCGGCATTGTTAAATCGGCGCGCCGCCACGGCCTGTCGTTCCTGCCGATGCCTGAAGCACAACCCTGACACACATTGCTTACGCGGCGAAAATCGCTGCTATACTTGCGCCCCGTGGATCTTTCTTCGCTGCTTTTTGGGCACTCCAAAGCGCTGTATTCGACCTGGCTCTTTTACAAACCCGATCATCTCTTGATCGACTGTGGCGAAGGTGTCGCGACCTCGCTGGGCAATGGCAGTTATGCCATCGAGCGAGTACTCTTGACGCACGGTCACATCGACCACATTGCCGGTTTGCCGCCGCTCATCTGGAGTCGCGCCGGCGGCATGGGCGATAACGAGAAACCGCTGGCGATTTACTATCCCCGGAGCGATGGCTACGTCGCCGACATGCAGGAGTATCTGAACAAAACAAAATCTCGTCTGCCCTTCGAACTGACGTGGGTGCCGCTCGAGGCCGGTGCATCGTTTTCTCTGCCCGCAACAGACGGTAGTCGCCATGGGCGGCGCGTGCAAACCTTTGCCACCAGGCACATCCGAGATCGCCTGACGATTGGCTACAAAATCTTGGAAACACGCCGCCGACTCAAACCCGAGTACTCAACTTTGGCGCAGGAAGAACTGCGACGTTTGGCACAAGCGGGCTACGAACTGAGCGAGAATTACGAAGCGACTCTGTGCGCCTTCGGCGGCGACGGACTGCCGTTGAATCCGCACGATGTGCAAGGTGCCGAAGTTCTGTTGCACGAAGCGACGATTCTCGATGCCGCCGAACGCAAGCACCAGATGCACTCGACACTTGATGAAGCGATGCAAGTCGCGGCGCAAGTGCAGCCAAAAGCTTTTGTGCTCTATCACGTTTCGGGCCGCTACCGGCGCAGCGATATTGAAAAAACGGCGCGCGAAAGTATTGCACGTAACGGTGTCGATTTTCCTGTGTGGTGTCTGTTCCGCGACCGCCTGTGGCACATTGCGCCGGATGAAAACGGCGCGCGCAAATGATAAAATAGCTCTACCGAGTACTCGTTTTTCTATTTCTTATGGCAGTCATACTCAGAAATAAAGCTGAAATTGCGCTTATGCGGCGCAGCGGGCAACTGGCGCAACGATTGTTGCTCACGTTGGGCGACATGGCCAAAGCCGGTGTCACACCGCGCGACCTGGATAAGTTCGCCCGTCGCTTCCTCGAAGAAAATAACGCGCGCAGCCCATTCCTGGGTAAGCGCAGCCACAATGGCGTGCCGTTTCCCGCGACCATAACCGTCTCGGTCAACGAGGCAATCGTGCACGGCATTCCGACTGATAAGGCCTTCAATAGCGGCGACATTGTTTCGCTGGATGTCGGCACGCTGCTCAACGGCTGGATGGGCGATACTGCCGGAACATACCCCGTGGGCGATATTTCACCGCGCGCCGCGCGCCTGCTGCGTGTTACGGAAGAAGCCCTTATGCTGGGCATCAAGGAAGCGCGCATTGGCAACACCGTAGGCGACATCGGCTATGCTATCCAAACGCATGTCGAAACGCATGGATATTCCGTTGTAAAAGGATTAGTCGGTCACGGTGTTGGTCGCACACTGTGGGAAGATCCACAAATCCCCAACTACGGCCAGCGCGGCAAAGGCGTCAAACTGCGCGCGGGCATGACGGTGGCTATTGAGCCGATGGTCAATGAGGGCAGCGACGATATCAAGCAAATCGCCGATAAATGGACTTACGTCACCAAAGACGGCAGCCTGTCGGCGCATTTTGAACACACCATCGCCATCCTCTCCGACGGCCCGGAAATTCTGACCAAAGTGTAATCAACTCAAGTTGCTGCCTGATGCGCGCCGTGAAAGAAGAGCCGCCAAAAGACACAAAAAGCACAAAAGAGTACTCGTTAAGGCCGCTGACACGAAAAGCATCGCCTCTCTTTTACCTTCTGGTGCTTCTTGCGACTTTTCGCGGTTGTAACGTAAGCGTGGCAATCCAGGTTAGCTACACACTCCGAGTACTCGTTGCGTTGCAGTGCTGCCGATACTGCGTCGGGTTGCAGCCGGTGTGACGCCTGAATACGCGGTGGAAAAAGCGCGCGTCGCTGTAACCCACATCGGCAGCGACCTGGCCCACGGTGACGTTGCTTTCCATGAGCGAGGCGCAGGCGCGCGCGATGCGATATTGGTGCAGATATTCATTGATGCCGCGCCGTGTCTGCTGTTTAAAAACATGCGACAGACGGCTGGGGCTGAGGGCGACATGGGCTGCGACATCGGACACACGCAGCGCGCCGGTGTGGTTTTCTTCGATGTATTCAATAGCGCGCGCCACAAGTGCTTCTTGGGTTGAAACCCGTGGCGCGGCTTCGCTGCGCACGCGCGACCACTCGTTCTGCTCGTCGTAGTCGCGCGACAGGAGCACGAGCAAGGCGCAAAACAGATGGCGCAGCAACAATTCGCAACCGGCGGCGGCCTGCGTTTGCTCGCGGCGCATTTCATCGATAAGCAACTCGACGCGCAACGCCGTTCGTCCCGCCAGGTGCAAACGGCGCGTGAAGCGTGTTTCCCGGCGCAGCATCGGCTCAACGTACAGCAGTTGACGCGCGCCGCTTAAAGTCCTCTCCGTGCCCCGGGCGCGATGCCTGGGCGCGCGCAGCAAGTCTTCCACCAGCGACGGCATCCACAAAATGTTGACGATGTGCATCGCCTCGTCTTTAAGCGGAGCGTAGCCGTGCGTCTCCCCCGGACTGATAACATAGAGGTCTCCAGCCTGAATCGGATAACGCTCGCCTTCAATGAAGTGCCAGCCGCGTCCGCGCCGCACATAAACCATCTCGAAAAACTCGTGCGAGTGCTCTTCGATGGCAGTCTGCTGCACCTCCGCAATGTACAATGGAAAGGCCGAAGAAAAGTAGCTGCGCGCGCGCAGGTGAGTCGTGGGCGGTTCCGCTGGAGGATGTTCAGGCGAATGCGGTTCAGGTGAATGCTGTTGATGGCGCTTCATGTCCAAAATGTAGCAGGATTGACCCTACGATTCAACCGTATGTCCCTCTGAACTGTGGTGGTGCGCGGGCTAATATAAGGTCAATGTCCCCAATCCAGACACCAATCGGCATCGCTGTGCTGTCGTTCGCGCACGGACACGCCAACGCGTATTGCGAGCAAATCGCAACTTTCAATGACGCCAATGTCGTCGCGGCGTGGGACGACAATGAGGAACGAGGCCGTTCTTCCAGTGAGAAATACAGTATCGAGTACTCGAACCGGCTGGAAAGCGTGCTCGCGCGCGATGATGTGCAGGCTGTCATTGTAACTTGCGAAACCAATCGCCACGTCGAAGTCATTGAGGCGGCGTGCGCGGCGGGCAAACACATCCTGTGCCAGAAACCGATGGCGACGACGGCAGCCGATTGCGACCGCATCATCCAAGCCGTTGACGACAGCGGCGTGCATTTTCAGATGGCGTTTCAAATGCGCTGCGACCCGCTCAACCAGAAAATCAAAGAATGGGTCGAAAGCGGCGCTGTGGGTCGTGTCAGTTCGCTGCGCCGCCGTCATTGCATCAACTTTTTGTTCAACTCCGATTTGCCCAACAGCGCTGCCGCCTGGCACATCAGCCCGGAAAAGAATGTCGGCATGTTCTTCGACGACGCCGTACACGCCGCCGACTTCCTGTATTGGCTGCTGGGCAAGCCCGCCAGCGTGATGGCCGAAATCGACAACACGCTCACCAGCATCGCGCCCGATGATACAGGAATTGCGATCTACCGCTGGGGCGCGCAGCACAACGGCGCGATGGGCGTGCTTTTCAATTCGTCCATTACGCTAGCGGGCGAGAACACAACAGAAATATACGGCGACGAAGGCGTCATCATTCAAAATTACGATGATGGCGTTTCCACGCCGCACGCACCGGCGGGTATCGCCCCCTTGAAGTTATTCCGCAAGAGCACCGGCGCGTGGGAGCACTTCGAGTACTCGGTTCCGGCTTCGCATTACGAACGATTGAAAGCCGTGCCGCGTCCGTGGCTTGACAACCTGAAAAGCGGCGCGGCGCCAGGCGCTTCAGCGCGTGATGGAGAAGTGAGCGTGCAAATGTGCCTTGCGGCTTACGAAAGTGCACGCGAAGGCCGTCGCGTTACGATTTAAGCGCAGGATTTTAGCCGCGAAAAGTCACAAAAAACAAGAGATTCCTTTTCCCCTTTTGTGACTTTTCGTAGCCATAAAGGAAACAGAATGAAGTTAGGCATGAATACGGTCATCTTCGGTTCGGTCGATGTGGAGACGGCGCTGCAACATGTTACGTGGGCCGGTTATGAATATGTCGAACTGGCCGCGATTCAAGGCATGGCCGAGCACATTAAAATTGGTGACGACACCGGGCGCATCAAGGATTTGCTGGCGCAGCACAACCTTACCGTGACCGCGACCGAAGCTGCGACCAACGACCGCGAGCGTTTGCAGGGTATCTTCCAGTTGGCATCCGATATTGGCATTGGCATTGTCAACATCGGCAGCGGCGGCACAACAGGCGACGAAGATTCCACCAAATCGTCCATAAACCTGATGCGCGAGTTTGCACAGATGGCGGGCGACGCCGGTGTAAAACTGGCTGTCAAGCCGCATGTCGGCCAGGCGATCTACAACGCCGACACGGGTTTGCGCCTGATGGAAGAAGTGACCGAACCAGCCATTGGCCTCAACTTCGATCCCAGCCACTTAGCGCGCGCCAACGACAATCCGGCGGAAGTCGCGCCGCGCTGGGGCAGCAAAATCATCACGTCGCATTTTCGTGACTGTCCGGTGCGCGTGCCCGGCCCGCCCGGAACGCCGGAACAGCAGATTCCCGGGCGCGGCGCGCTCGACTTAGGCGAAATTTTGCAATCGCTCAAGAACACCGGCTATGCCGGCCCGGTCAATCTTGAGATTATTGGCGCGCAGGGTTATGAAATCTCGCGCTCGATGGGTGTTGCAGCCGAAGCGCGCGGCTACCTGCGCCGCTGCTTCCAGGAGATCGGTTCATGAAAGATTTAACCGCATATGGCGCGGATGTTTTGGAGGGGCAACGGGTTGTGAGCCGTTACGAGTACTCGTAGAGCAATCCATCTTCCTGAAGTGGTTTAAAAACCTGTGTAGGGGCGCAATGCATTGCGCCCCTACAGGCCGCGCCACATGATCTTCAGGTTTTCAAACCACTTGGATTCATCTCTTTTTTTCCTCTGCGCCCTCCGCGGTTAAATTGTTAGCGCCCTCTGCGGTTAAAAACTGTTGCTATGCAAAGTCAATTAAAAGTCGCGGTCATTGGAGCCGGTAACATCGGCAAAACGCATCTGCGCTGCTACGCCAATCACGCCGGGGCGCAGCCGGTTGCTGTATGCGACATGGCGCAGGACAAAGCGCAAGCCCTGGCGGAGCAATACGGCGTGCGCGCTTACAGCAGTGTCGAAGAGTTGCTGCGCCATGAAGAACTCGACGCCGTCAGCGTGGCGACAGCAGGCTTTGAAAACGGCAGCCATCACTTCGAGCCGACTATGCGAGTACTCGAAGCCGGCATTCCCGTGCTGTGTGAAAAACCGATTTCCAACAACATCGTCGAGGCGCGGCAGATGGTCGCTAAAGCGCACGAGAAAAACGTCAAGTTCGGCATCAACCTCAATCATCGCTTTACACCCGCCGCCGAGCGCCTGAAGAAACTGCAAACTGATGGCGAACTGGGCGAAGTCTTGTTCATCAACATGGCGCTGTGGTTCAACGGAGGCGACCCACCGCCCTATCAGCACATTCGCGCTCTGCACCCGCACTCGATTGATGTGATGCGCTTCTTCGGCGGCGATATTAAACGGGTGCAATGCTTCATGACACGCGCCGCAGACCGCAAGCAAAGCTGGAGCACGCTGTCATTGAACGTGCAATTCGCCAGCGGCGCGGTCGGTCATCTCACCGGTTCGCAGGATATGTCGTGGAATCACCCCATTGAACGCTGCGAAGTCGGTGGCTCCAAAGGGCGCGGCGTTATTGAAAACGTGTATGAACGTCTGGAATGGATGCCGCGTGAAAGCAAAGAAAAGCTCGTGGTTGAAAACGGCATCTTCGGCGGCATGAACGAGTTCGATGACACCTTCATCCGCCGCATTGATACCTTCATCAAAGAATTGCAAAACGGCAGCGCCCTCACCGCTTCAGGTGAAGATGGCCTGGCCGCCCAAGAAGTGATTGAAGCCGCCATTCGCTCGCACGAAAACGGCACCGTTGAGGAAATCACACAGAATGGTTAACCGCAGAGGACGCAGAGGGCCGCAGAGGTTTTGGAGAGGATGGTTTACAGGCCGGGTGAGTACTCGCAAGACAGACTTGCTCTCACCGATACCTCTTCACCTCCGCGCCCTCCGCGTTCTCTGCGGTTAAATTACAGGAGACAAAAATGTTAAAAGTCGCCGTCATCGGGCTGGGTGGAATCGGCAACACGCACTGCCGTCAGTATAAGAGCAACGCTAATGCAGAACTCGTCGCCGTCTGCGACATCAACCGCGAGCGCGCTGATAAAGCCGCCGCGCAATATGGCGTTCCAGCCTTCTACAGTGTGGATGAACTGCTGCAAAACGCCGATTTCGCCGCAGTCAGCGTGTGCAGCGCCGGTGTGGAAAACGGCGGCGATCACTACGCGCCGACAATGCAGGTGCTCGAAGCGGGCAAGCACACGCTGACCGAAAAGCCGATTTCCAACAACATCGAGCACGCGCGTGAAATGGTCGCTAAAGCGCACGAGAAAAACGTCAAGTTCGGCATCAACCTCAATCATCGCTTTACGCCCGCCGCCGAGCGCCTGAAGAAACTGCAAACTGATGGCGAACTGGGCGAAGTCTTGTTCATCAACATGGCGCTGTGGATCAACAACCCGAACGAAAGCTCGCCGTGGTTCCACATCCGCGCCCTGCATCCGCACTCGATTGACGTGATGCGCTTCTTCGGCGGCGATATTAAACGGGTGCAATGTTTCATGCACAAAGGGCCGGGCCGCAACATCTGGAGCAACCTGTCGATGAACGTGCAGTTTGCAAGTGGCGCGGTCGGGCACCTGACGGGTTCTTATGATGCTTCGATGAATCACCCCATTGAACGCTGTGAAGTCGGCGGCTCCAAAGGGCGCGGCGTTATCGAAAATGTGTATGAACGTCTGGAATGGATGCCGCGTGAAAGCAAAGAAAAGCTCGTGGTTGAAAACGGCATCTTCGGTGGCATGGGTTCGTTTGATGACACCTTCAAGAACCGCATTTACAAATTTGTGGAACAGGTCAGCGCCGGTGAAGACCTCATCGCTTCGGGTGAAGAAGGTTTGAAAGCGCAGGAAGTGATTGAGGCCGCGATTCGCTCGCATGAAAACGGCACGGTTGAAGAAGTTCCCACAACAAGTTGAACCGCAGAGGATGCAGAGGAAGAAAGGAACTGTGAGATAGCAGAGGAGTTCCGCACAACGAACCCGGAGCGTAAGCGACGGGCTTGTCTGGGTCTAAAGCCCATCGCTTACGCTCCGGGTTCGTAAAAGGGTGCATCTCGCCCCTTAAAACCCCTGCGTACCTCCGCGCCCTCTGCGGTGAATAAAGAGATTCCATATGAACATTGTTCTGATTGCACTGGATACGCAGCGCGCCGATCACCTGGGTTGCTACGGTTACAAAGACAAGACGGGCCGCGATACATCACCGTTTCTCGACTCGATTGCGGCGCGGGGTGTGGTGTTCGAACGTTGTTACGCACCCAACATTCCGACGCACCCCAGCTTCACCACGATGCTGACCGGCAAGGAAGCCATCACGCATGACATCGTGAATATCGGCGGCGGCGTGCCCATCAAAGACGGCATCCGCATGATTCAGGAAGTCTTGAAAGAGCAAGGCTGGCAAACCGGCGCGGTGGACACCATGGGCCGTCACTTCCCGCGTGGCTTCGATCATTATCACACGCCGGAATGGGACAGAAGCGACCCGCTGACGCTGCGCCGCGCCGAGCACGTCACGGACATGGCGCTGCCGCTGATTGAAGAACTTAAAGCCGGCGACAAGCCCTTCTTTTTGTTTCTGCACTACTGGGATCCGCACACGCCGTATCTGCCGCCGGAGCCATATCGCACGATGTTCTATGACGAGAATCGTGATCCGTATGACCCGAACAATCATTCGATGGACCCGGCGTGGAACGACGAGATGTTCAAGTGGTATTTCCACGAGTGGATGCCCGGTGTGACGGACAGCGACTATGTCAACGCGCTGTACGACGCCGAAACGCGCTACATGGACGAGCACCTCCAGCGAGTACTCGCGGCGCTCGAAACTGTCAAGGAAGAAACGCTCGTCGTCTTCACCGCCGATCACGGCGAAATTCTGGATGAGCAACTCGGTTTCTACGACCATCACGGTTTGTATGAAGGCGACGTTCATGTGCCGCTGATTATGTATTATCCGGGCACGTTTCCAGAAGGCAAGCGCGTGCCGGGTTTCGTGCAAAATGTAGACTTCGTGCCGACTTTCCTCGAACTGGCCGGCGTGCCGCAGGAGAAGATGCAGCCCGAAGGCAGGAGCCTGCTGCCTCTGGTGCACGGCGAGCGCGACGGCAACTATGAAGAACTTTTTCTCAGCGAAGCCACATGGGAAGTGAAACGCGCCGTGATGAACGACACTTATAAGTTCATCCAGTCGTTTGAGCGCGACCCGCACGACCGCCCGATGCAGGAGCTATTCGACTTGCAATCCGACCCGACCGAGCAGAATAACATCGCCGAGCAACATCCTGAAATCGTGGCGGAACTCAAAGGCAAGCTGGACGCATGGGTCGCAAAGCGTCTGCAAGAAACCGGTCGCACTGTTGATCCCGTGGCGGAGCAAGGCCGTTGCGGCACACGCATCGGCACACCAATTGAAGGCGAAACGCCGGGCGCCGGCGCGACGCCGTTGCATTTGCGTGCGCCACGAGAAGCCGCCAACATTCCCAAGCCGGAAGAACTCAATGCCGGACGCAAAGAAAACGCCGAAGCTGAAGCCAACACTGACGCCGACGAAAACACCGGCACTCCTCTACACGGTTACGTGGATAAATAATAGCGTAACGATATGAACCACAGAGGACACGGAGGAACACAGAGGTTTTTAGGGGCGAGATGCACCCTTTTACGAACCCGGAGCGTGAGCCACGGGCTTTAGACACAGACAAGCCCGTCGTTTACGCCCCGGGTTCGTAGTGCGGAACTCCTCTGTTATCGCGCAAATCTTCCTTTCCTTTATGTTCCTCCGTGTCCTCTGTGGTTAGACTTTTCGAATGCAATCCAACGTCGTCATCATCGCTATTGACAGTCTGCGCGCCGATCACCTCGGTTGTTACGGCTACGGCAAAAACACCTCGCCCAACATCGACGCGCTGGCACGGGAAAGCGTCGTGTTTGAGCGAGCGTTCGCGCCCGGCATTCCGACCATGCCCTCATTTACGACGCTGCTGACTGGCTTGCATCCTTACCGGCACGGCATCACGGCCCACGCCGGCGAGCAGCGCCTCAGCGAAGATGTGCTGATGCTGCCCCAACTGGCCAAACGTGCGGGATACGTCACCATCGGCATCGACAATTTAGCGGTGCAAGGCAGCGGTCGTGGCAGTTGGTTTGCGCGCGGCTTCGACTTTTATTCGGGGTTTCTATATAAGCCGTTTTCCGAACAAAGCTCGCAACTGGCCGACCGTGCGATTGGCTTTATTGACGAGTACTCGCAGAAGCCGTTTTTCATGTTCGTGCATCTGTGGGACCCACACACGCCTTACAGCCCGCGCGAACCTTACGACGCGCTGCACTACGAAAAGAACGCCGCTTCGCCCGCTTTGCAAGATGTCATCACCCTTGCGCCAGAGTATTACAACGCGTTCCTGGGCGACATGAAGCTCAAGCAAGAAGGCGATTACGATTATGTCGTGTCGCAGTATGACGGCGAAATTTCCTACGTCGATCAGCAGGTGGGGCGCATTGTCTCGCACCTGAAGGCACAAGGTCTGTGGGATAACACCATTGTCGTGGTGCTCAGCGACCACGGTGAATGCTTCGGCGAAGGCGATGTTTATTTCGATCACCACGGTTTGTATGATGCCGTCCTGCGCGTCGCGATGCTGTGGCATGTTCCCGGCGCGCAGGCCGGACGATGTAGCGCCATCATCGCCAACGAAGACATCATGCCGACCTTGATTAAACACTGCGGCTGGCCGCAACCCGAGTACTCGTTGTCAAGTCACAGCTTCGACGCCGCCTTGCGCAACGAACCGTTTGCAGGCCGCGATTTCCTTGTTGGTGTGGAATCGACGCGGCAGGCTTCGCTCTGCTGGCGCACCGGCAAATGGAAACTGATTTTGCCCATCACGCACGATGCGGCAGGCAATCCCCTGCCCGACATTTACGGCAACGAGCGCGACCCGGAGCCGCTGCTCTTCGATCTCGAAAGCGACCCCGGCGAACGCCACAATGTCGCCGTCGAATACCCACAAGCGCGCGATGAACTGCTGCAACAGTTACAAAAGTGGCGCAGCGAAGAAGTGGCGCGGCGCGGCGGCCACGACCCCGTCCTGGACGGACTAAGCTTAGCCTACGACGAGTTCATGGAACGTCTCACCGGACGCGGCCTGCGCTGATTGTTTAACCGCAGAGGGCGCGGAGGAACGCAGAGGAAGAGAACCGTTATGAGACAGGTTTCGTATTCGCCATGAGTAGTCGGAGTCATTGTGAGCTGCTTTTGCTCTCCAAAACCTCTGCGTTCCTCCGCGCTCTCTGCGGTTGAAATCATAAGGAGATGTAATGACATCAACCGGACATACAACCTGGTATATTCCCGACGGTTATCTGCCGCCGCATTCGGCGCCGGGCGAATATGTCAGTCACGAATCGGTGTGCGTCTTGAACGTGACGCAAAGCGACGCCCATATCGTGCTCACGTTTTACTTTGAAGACCGCGAGCCGCTGCGCGACATTCGCTGCACCGTGCCCGCCGAACGCACGGTTCACATCCGTCTCGACAAACCGGAAATGACCGGCGGCGTGCAGATTCCCGTTGGCGTGCCGTATGCGATTCGCGTCGAAAGCGACGTGCCGATTATCGTGCAGAACTCGCGTCTTGATGCGACACAGCCGGCCTGCACCCTGATGACGACAATGGCGTTTCCCGCAACGTAGAAAACGCAGAAACGAGGGGCGCGGCGGCTAAACGAGTACTCGGTCTTTCTGCCACACCACGGGAAAGTGCTCGCCCTGCACCGTTTCGCCATCACCGACATGGATGAACTGTTTCATCACATGCTCGCCGCTGGCAACGAAACAGGTTTCGTCGGTCATGTAGTGCAGCGCGATGGCGCGGCGAGGGCGACCGCTGGTGTTGGCATGAGAGCCGTGCCAGGTCAGCGCGTGATGATAATGCACTTCGCCCTTGCGCACCGGACAGGGACGCACTTCGATTTTGTGTCCCTCGAACTCTGCGGGCATATCCGTGTAGTTCTTGAAACTGGTGAGAAAATCAATGTGATTTCCCCACCCATGCGAGCCGGGCACCATGCTCATGCAACCGTTTTCTTCATCAACATCATCGAGTGCGATCCAGGCCGAAACTTCGGTCATCGGCGCGAGTGTCGGCCACAAAGGCGCATCCTGATGCCACATGTTGACACCGCCCGTTTCAGCGGGCTTGTACTGAATCTGGTCGTGCCAGATGCGCAACGTCGAAGCACCCGTCAACTGCGCCATTTCTTCGTTGATGGTGGGGTTATAAATCAGTTCGCGAAACGGCTCGCTGGCTTCCCAGATGTTGACAATCTGCCACACCGCCGCCGCTTCGTTGCCGGTCAGGTTTCTCACCATCACCGGCTGCGGCGTATCGGCATCGCGGTCGCGGATGATGCGCGCGACTTCATCTTGCAGCACTTCAACTTGCTCGTCGCTCAGCACGCGGCCACCGCGCAGGTAGCCGTTGGTCTTGAATTCTTCAACTTGGGATGGGGTCAGCATGGTCAACTCCAGTGTTTGTTTTTAAAGGGCTGTTTGCAGCGCGCTCCAGCACCGTCGTTCAAACAGCGCGAGTACTCGTGCAGTGGGTTTAGTTCAAACCGTAGTGTGGCTGCAGCGCGCCGGGGTCGATTTCATCTTTGGGGCGCTGGTAACGGTTGTCGGTTGACACACGCAGCCGGTCAGTCGTCAGATTCGGCATGGCTTTGTGAATGGTATAAGAGTGAAAGAACAGAGCATCGCCCAGGCCGAAATCGCAGGTGTGCCACACGGCCTTCGATTCATCGACCGGCACGCCACAGCCACCCACGGCGCCGGGCGAATGCACTGTGTGCTCGATGTAACCGTTGTGCTGTGAGCGGGGCCACACGGCCAGGCCGCCCAGTTCGACCGGACACTCGCCGAGCGGAATCCAGCACGAATAAGTTTCGACAGCGCCGCGAATATAGTAGTGGTCTTGATGCGGCGGTGTTGTGGCGACGATGTTCTGCGGAAATGTCACGCGACCGATGCGACGCGGATGCACGAACACTTCGCTTTGCAACAACTTATGTGCAACGCTCATCAGCGCCGGATGTGCGGGAAAATCATGAAAGCGAGGAGTCTTGAGAATCTTGCGGTAAACGGCGGAGTATTCCGGCATGCCTTCGGTGAGCGGTTTGTGTCCGGGCGCGGCGATGCCTTGCATGAGGTCGTGCGCCGTGTCGAGCCAGCCGGCGTCGGCGCAATGTTGCAGCACCTCGCGACGCGTGGCGAGGACTTCATCGGCGGGCACCAGGCCGCGAAAGAACAAGTAACCGTTCTCGTTCATGGTCGCGCGTAGGGTTTCAACCGAAGCAGCGGCATCGCTTTCGATGAAGGGCGCGTAAGTCGCGTTGTCGGAATTAGAGCTTGCCGATTGCGTCAAAGACATGAGTGGTTCCTCTGCGGTTGAATGCATTTATCTTACTGAGCAGGCAGCGCCGGTGCTTGGCAGTTTCGCGTGCAAATTTGTCGTTTTCTCTTGAACTAAATGCAGCGCACACTTAAAAGTAAATCTTCATTAGCACGCAACGACACCATTGCGCACGAGTATTTTCGGGCTTACCTGAGCGCGGAACAAACAGCCGCAACTACTCTGATTGTTCTGCATCAGCGCTACGACGGCGGCGGCGATACGGGTGCGCATCACCATGAGGATTTTTATGCGCTTTATGTTGTGCAAAGTGGTCGCGGCGTGCACGTGATTAACGATCATCCATATCAAATCGCGCGCGGCGATGTTTACATCACGCCGCCGGGCACGACGCACCGTTATCGCGACTACCATGAACTGCGCGCCGAAGCCTTTTGTTTTCAGGCCGACTTTTTTCGCGATGAGGAACTGCACGCGTTGCGCGGTTTACCCGGCTTTTGGAACTTGTTGGTTACACCCGACCAAACAGAATCGGCGCGCCTGCGCGACTATCACCTGCACCTGTCGCCGGAGCGGCATCGTGACGTGGAAAGCATGATCGACGAAATTAACAACGAACAGGGAAAAGAAGCGGCAGTCTCACGCGCGCTCGTGCGAAGTCTGTTCTTCCGCTTGCTGGTCTATTTAGCGAGACAGCACGCGCAGCAGATAACAATCGGGCGCGACACGAGTACTCGCAATGCCATGAACACGGCACATAACATGGCCGATGTGCTGCGCTTTTGCGAAGCGCATTTTCATGAGCCGCTGTCCGTTCCGCAGTTGGCGGCCATGATGTTCCTTTCGCCGGGCCGTTTTTCGGAGGTCTTCACGCGCGCGCTTGGAATGCCGCCCGCCACCTATCTTCGACGCTTACGACTGGAGCGGGCGCAGACGCTGTTGCGCACCACTTCACTGTCAACAACCGAAATCGCGCACAGCGTCGGCTTTAGCGATTTAGCGCAGTTATCACGCGCCTTTCGCGCCGCGTTCGGCACCACGCCGAGCGCCTATCGAGCCACATACAAAACCTAAGTTTCAAAGCTTGACTTTGGGTTATCATTTCAGTAATTCCAGGGAGAACACGATGAACATCTCAAACGAACAGTTGCAGCGCCTGAGCCAGTATGCGGGCTACATCGAAGGCGATCAGATCGACCAGTTCTTTGCCGACTTCGGCATTCAATTCGGCGCGGGCCACTGGTGCGGCGGCGAGTTTTCCGACCGATTTGCGCCGGGAGGCTATAACTCGAACGATCCGACGTTTGAGAAAGGCATCCTGGCCGAAATGAAGCGGGTGAAGCAGGCGAAAATCCAGGGCATCGAGTTCACCGATTCCAGTTTTATCCAGGGCGGCACTGCCTTTGGCGCCGAAGGCGATCTCGACGATGAACTGGTGGAAACGGTCAAGCAGAAACTCGACGAGTACTCGCTGGTGCCGGTCAACATGAACATCAACACCTGGAGCCATCCCAAGTGGAAGTTCGGCGGCATCACAAACCCAAATCCGGCTGTGCGTCGCGATGCGATTGATTTGTGTCTGGCTGCTGCCGAATTGGGCAAGCGTGTCGGCTGCCGCAGTTTGCAGTTGTGGCCCGGCTCCGATGGCTGGGATTACAACTTTGAAGTGAACTACGGTCAGCAACTCGACTGGTTCATCGAAGGCTGCATCGCGATTAACAACAAGGCGGCGGAAGTTGGCCTTGTATTCGGCACCGAGGCCAAGCATAAAGAGCCGCGCGAAGGCAACATGATTTTGTATAACACGGCCAAAGCCGCGTGCGTCGCGATGGAAGTGAACAAGGCCAGCGGCAACAACAACATGGGCGTTGTTATCGACTATGGCCACGAGCAGATGGTGGGCACCGAACCGGCGGACAACCTGTATTTCCTGAAGCGCATGAATGTGCCCATTCGCAACTTCCACATCAACAGCGCGCGTTTCAAGAGCAACGACGAAGACCGCATTTGCGGCAGCGACGACATCTGGCGCTTCGTCGACTTTTGCTACGCCGCCATCGACACACAATACGACGGCTGGTTCGGCCTCGACCAATTCACTTATCGCATGGACCCGGTGCGCGGCATGAGCCTGTCGCGCGAACTCTTCGCCAACAGCATGAAGAAAGCGCTGATTCTCTACTCACGCCGCGACGAGTTGAAAACAGCGCGTTCCAGCGGCAAAGCCGAAGACGTAGTCGATGTCGTCAAGCGCGTTATTTACAACGGTTGAGTACTCACATTCCGGCCTCTCCTAATGGGCAGAGGCCGGATTGTGGATAATGAGGCTGTTTACGATAACTCTTAAAGGCTAGGCTCGTTTGAACTAGAAGTCATCCTATGAACCTCACCGTCAAACCGGAACAGAAAAACGATGGCAGATGAATGGCCGAAGTGCCGCAACTGCCTGGCTCTCTCGCTTATGGCGCCAGTCGTGAGCAGGCAATCACCTTTGCGGAAGCGTTGGCGCTGCGCGTCATTGCGGAACGGTTGGAGCACGACGAAGATGTGCCGGACATGGCACAGATGTTCTCGGTTGCCGCATGAGCCAGTGGCACTCGACCAAAGCGCGTCGCGTTATCGCGGCTGAGACAAAGCGCCCGCAGCGCACTCCTTAACTGCGCATAGATATTGACCAGGCCAGATCGAGTACTCGTTCTGTGCCTTTTGCTTTTGTGATAAACAAAAGCAACGATGGAACTGTAACGTGCCTCTGGAGAAAACCTGTGAACATAGATGTCCGCTCGTCTGCCCCTCTGAAGTTCAATACGCCGTGTCTTGTCGTGCCCGTGTGGCAAGGTCAGAAACTGGATGGCGTCGCTGCGCGCCTCAATAAAAGCCTGAACGGTCTGGTCGATGAAGTGATGGCGCAGGACGGTTTCAAAGCTGCTGTGGGCGAAACGCGTGTCCTGTACACCAACACCAACGATGCGATTGCCGCGCCGCGCGTGCTGTTGGTGGGGCTGGGCAAAGTGGAAAAGATCTCGCTGGCGAATTTGCGTAAAGCGGCGTCTAAAGCGGCGCGCGCCGTGCGTGCCATCAAGCGCGACCGTTTTGCTCTGGTTGTGCCGTTGCTGGATGATCTCTCAGAGCGCGACGCCGCCACAGCCCTGACCGAAGGCATCATCCTGGGTTTGCACGTCTTCAACGAGTTTAAGACCGACGAAGAAATAAAATCGCAGACACAAATCGGTTCGGTCACGTTCCTGGCCGACAAAGATTTAGTAGATGCCGTGCAGCCGGGCGTGCGCTACGGTCAACTCGCCGCTGAAGCCAACCTGCGCGGTCGCTATCTGGTGAATTTGCCCAGCAACATGAAATGGCCCGAATTCATGGCCGAGCAGACGCAGCAAATTGCCGAGCAAAGTGGCCTGCGCTGCGAAGTGTGGGACGAAAATCGCATCCTCGAAGAGCGCATGGGCGCACTGCTTGGCGTCGGCATGGGCAGCGACAAGCCGCCGCGCTTCATGGTGCTTGAGTACTCGCCCCAGGGTAAAGAAAACGATCAGCCGATCATCCTCGTCGGTAAAGGCATGACTTTCGATAGCGGCGGATACTCGCTTAAACCCTCGACCGGCATGGAAGACATGAAGGATGACATGGGCGGCGCCGCTGTCGTGCTGGGCGCGATGTCGGTACTTAGAGACATGGAACTTCCACATCGAGTACTCGGAATCATTGCCAGCGCCGAGAACATGGTCAGCGGACGCGCGCAACGTCCCGGCGACATTGTGACGGCGCGCAACGGCAAGACCATCGAAGTGCTTAACACCGATGCCGAAGGCCGCCTCATTCTGGCCGATGCGCTTTCTTACGCCAGCGAACAGAACCCGCGCGCCATCATCGATTTTGCAACGCTGACAGGCGCCATCAACGTGGCGCTGGGGCAGGAAGCGGCGGGCTTGTTTTCCAATAATTCCGACCTGGCGCGTCAGGTGTGGCAAGCCGGAGAAACCAGCGGCGACCGTGTGTGGGAGTTCCCGATGTGGGATGAATACCGGGAACACATCAAAGGCACCGTGTCGGATATAAAGAACATCGGCATCGACCGGCGTGCCGGAAGCATTGCGGCGGCGGTATTTCTGGAGCACTTCGTTGGGCCGGGAATACCATGGGCACACCTCGATATTGCGTCGGTCGCTTTTGTGCGCGACGACCGTCCGCTCGTGGCGCGGGGCGCGACCGGCTTCGGCATTCGCCTCGCGCTGGAATTATTGCGCAACTGGTAACGAGGTGATGGTGTTTGGCCGACAAATCGTGGCAGTTCGAGCTTGAAGATGGCCTGCACACCGTTCGGCTGGTGCATGGCTTTGGTTCAGGGCACCGCGACATTTTCCTCGATGGAAAGCTGCACGAGCAAATGCGACGGCTACGACACCTACTGTTTGATTGCGGCAGCCGACACGAACTTGTGGTGAATGGGCATTGCTGCGTTGTGTGCATCAACTTAAGGTGGCTGTACCCCGGCTTCACCTATCGCTTCACCGTTGATGATCGTGTCATTGAAGAGTATCGTGCGCCAACCTGGCGGCAGCCGCCGATACCGGAACCCTGACCAACATTATGCCTCGCACCGATTGGAACGATGAAGTCGATATTCTCTCCGCCGAGAACGTGAGCTTTGCCATTGAAACGGCGGGCCTGGGCTCGCGTATGGGCGCGGCGCTGATCGACCTGAGCATTCAGGGCTTCGTTATCATCCTGCTATTGCTGGGTGCCAGTTGGGTTTCGGGTTACGTGCTGCCGCTCATCAAAGGCTGGAGCGCCTGGGCGCAGGCACTGGGAGCCGCGTTGATTATTCTTGTCGGTGTTACCATCACGCACGGTTACTACTTCTTGTTTGAGTGGCTGTGGGATGGACAAACGCCCGGCAAACGCTGGCTGGGCCTGCGCGTCGTGCAGACATCCGGTATGCCGATCACGGTTTGGGAATCGTTGACGCGCAACCTTCTGCGCACCGTCGATTTCCTACCTGGCTTCTACGGAGCGGGAGCGCTGGTGGCACTGATCAACCCGCTGAACCGCCGCATCGGCGATATGGTGGCCGGCACCATTGTGGCGCGCGAACGACACGACGCGCATAATACCGTGCTCAACATTGATGCGGCGGCGGATGCGTTTTTGGCCGCGTATTCCGGCGGCGTGCCTGCGGGCAGCATCACTTCCGACACGGCAGCTTCAGGCGCAACTTTAACGAAATCTCCGCTCGCTGTTCACACGACCAACGTTCAAGCTTCCGAGTACTCGATACGCATCAATGAGGCTTCAGCACCGGCTGCTGTTGCTGATCCGCGCGAAGCGGCGCTTGTGGCGCGTCTTGATGCGCAGGACATCGAATTGCTGCACGAGTTCATGACGCGGCGCAGCCGGTTGCAAGCCGTGCCGCGCGAGCGCCTGGCGCATTCGGTGGCGCGACGATTGACCGATCGTTTTCAGCAGCCAATGCCATCGCCGGAGCTTATCGAGCCTTTTCTCGAAAACGTGGCCCGAGCACTGCGTCAGAATTCGTAAGCCCGAAAACTATAAACGTCGCTTCGAGTAACGTCCATGCCGTTACGTGCGATAATAACATCCTGCAAGCGGCCTCAACTCGCATGAGGGCTGCCCACGCTGCGCATTGATGAACACTTTGTGGCATGTGCCTTTGCGTGTTCGCGTGATGGATGACTGTTATTCCCGGTAAGAATGTTAAACAACCCTATTCTCACACGCGAATCGCGCACACGCTGGCGGGGTGCGCGCGCCTTTCTATTGATGATGGCCTATGCCGCGACACTGACAATTGCTGTGGTATGGCGCTATTGGAATGCGTTGCCGGGAGTGGAGTACTCGTTTTCAACAGACCAGGATATACAGAGCACTTCTTCTCTGGGGCGTGAGTTGTTTCTGACCCTTTCCACGTTGCAAATAATCGGTTGGATGATTCTGGCACCGGCGCTCACCGCAACCGGTTTAGCGGGCGAGCGCGAGCGCGGCTTGCTCGAAGGTGTTCAGCTTTCACGGCTTTCCCCGGTGCAGATTCTGTGGGGCAAAATGCTGTCGGCTCTGTCGTTTATCGTGCTGATGATGCCCGTTGCACTTCCGATTACGGCGACCTGCTTTTTGTTGGGCGGCCTGGCTCCGCATGAACTGGTTATCATGACGCTGCTGCAACTGGTAACCGCGGCCAACGGCGCCGGCATCGGGCTGTTCTTCTCAGCGCGTAGTCGACGCGCGCAGGTGGCACTGGCCAGTGCTTTCGTGCTGACAGCCGTGTGGGGCCTGGGAAGCTACATGGCGTTCGAGCAATGGCAAGGCGGAGCGACGGCGCTTGGCCCATCAACCGAATTCCTCGGATGGCTGTGGGGCCTGGGCACGGCCATTATCGGTTGGTCGAGCCCTATTGCGGCCACGATTGACGTTATCGCTCCGCGCTCGCCAAACTTTTTTGCCGTACTGCCATTTAGCGGCCTGTTCGCACATGTCCCGCTGTGGACAGTCAGCATTGCTCTTCAACTAGCGAGTGTAGCGGCTTTGTTGTGGCTGGGAACGCGCTCGCTGCGCAAGCCCTTGCCCGATCTCACCATCTCCGACCGGCGTTGGACCGATCCGGTGCGTGAACGCTATGCGCAATTAATGGCAGCCAGTGCCGCGCGCGCCGCCAACGCTCGTGAACGTGCGAGCAGCCGCCTCGCGCGCCAGGCAGGCAATGCCCTGCTGTGGGAGCTGCCGCTGCATAAGCTGATCCGTTTTCGCAACCCGATTTTACAGCGCGAAGTGCGAGGAAAATTCCGCTGGAGATCCGGCACGCTGGCGACGACTGTGTTTCAGGCGCTGCTGGCCCTGGTTCCGGCGGGCCTTTATGTGACGCTGCTGTTTGCAGCGTTCTACCCGCCGGATCGCGCGGCGACATGGTGGGGTGTAGCCAACATGGCAATCGCTGTTCTCATGCTGGCCTGCGCTGTTATGGGCGCCGGCAGTATCACGCGTGAACGCGAAGGCGGCACATGGGAAAGTTTGCATCTTTCGTTGCTGCCGCCACGCGAAATCATCGCAGCCAAATTTGCTGCACCGCTCATCGCCTGCTTCTATTACAGCCTGCCCATTCTGCCAGTGTTGGCTTTTTACGTCAACTACAGCATTGCACCACGCACGAATCAGGTTTATGGCGTTCCCGTGCCGCAAGCGGTCGCAACAATCATGATCCTGGTCGGCGCGAGTGCTGTTTGCACCGCGTGGGGCCTTTTGCTGTCTGCGCTGTGCACGCGCACTCTTACGGCTGTGGGTTGGACACTGGCGACGTTGCTGCTGGCTCTTGTTTTGGTACCGGCAGCGCTCGCCGCCGGTAGTGTGATGCACCAAAATGAGGAGAACTTTTTACTTTGGTGGCACCCTTCCATTGCCTTGCAGAAGGTGCAGGGCGGCGCGTGGTCCTTTGGTGAAGTGCGCGATGCGTCATCCGGTTTTCAAACTGGTTTAATCTATATGGCGTGTATGGCTTTTGCCAGTCTGTGCCTGCTGCTGGCAACGGGTATTGTACTGCGGCGGCAGATGCGCAACTTCGGCATAGCGCGCAAGGCGGCGACTTCGAGCGCAGACTTGCCTCCTGGTGCAGAAGCTTCCCAGGTTGCCGGTTGAACCATATCTAAATCCTTGATGAACCCTATTGTTGGCCGTGAGTTGCGCTCACGCTGGCGGAGACGGCGCGCTTTTGGACTGGTGTTCGGCTACAGCGCTGTGTTGTCACTCGTAATGCTGTGGTTGTGTCGCGATCTGCTGCGAGTTCCAACGCACGCGACACAGTTCGCCTCAGGCACCGCTCGCGCCGGATACGAGATCTTTGTCAGCCTCACCTGGATGCAAACCCTGGGCTGGATGCTCCTCGCACCGGCGCTCACCGCCACAGGCATTGCCGGCGAGCGAGAACAGGGTTTGCTGGAAAGTTTGCAACTCGCTGCGCTTTCACCGCTGCAAATTGCCTGGGGCAAGCTGGCTTCGGTGTTGCTGTTTGCTCTGTTGCTGTGGCTCTGTGCCCTGCCCGTTAGCGCCATCTGCTTTCTGCTGGGCGGCGTCTCGTTGGTACAATACCTGATGAGCCTCTTGATACAGTTTGCCGCCGCTGTTAGCGCTGCGGTCGTCGGGCTGTATTTCTCGGCGTGGAGCCATCGCGCCGGCGCCGCTCTGCGCAAAACGTTTGCAGCGCTCGTAGTGTGGAACATTGTGAGCCTGGTATGCGCGGTTCTGCCTTTTGGCAACGGGCTTATAACTCGCCTGCTCTACCTTTTGGGTAGCAGCAACCCCATTATTGCGGTTTTGTCGGTTATGCAGGGCAACAATAGAAGCATTTCTATTTTGCGCGGTGGCGGCTTCGTGCCGTTCTCCTGGTGGATTGATGCCCTGGTAAGTTTGCCGCCGTGGGCCATCAACCTGTTGTTGCAAAGCCTCGTTTCAGTTTTGCTCTTCAAGTCGGCGGTGCGTGCCTTGCGTCGCCCTTTCGCGGAAGAATATTGGGTTGAGCGCCCGCGTTGTGAGGCTCAGCGTGTCACTTCGAGTACTCGGAACGAACCGGCCCGCGCCCGAGAAGTGATGTGGTGGCAAATTCCTCTGACGCGCTCTCAGCACTTTGCCAACCCGCTGTTACAGCGCGAAGTGCGCGGCAAGTTTCGTATGCGTCGTGTGCCGTTGGTCATAATCGTTATCGAGGCGCTGCTTGGCGCCGGCGTGTTGTCCTTTTATGGCCTGGCTGTATGGTGGGCATTGACGAACCCCATTTCGCGCATTAATATCTGGTGGGTCCTTTGTTTAACGATGCTGATTGTTGTAATGATCGCTTCGGCGATGATGGGAGCCGGCGCCTTCTCACGCGAACGAGAAGGCGGCACTTTCGAGTCGCTGTTTTTGTCGAGCCTTTCCAATGGCGAAATCTTGCTGGCCAAGATCTTCGCGCCTCTGATTGCACACTGCGTTTATGGCCTGCCATGGGTTCCGTTGCTGGTGCTTTGCGTGCGCGGCCTGTCTTACCGCCCTGCGTCATCGCCGTCCGGCGTGGCGCTAAACCAGGCTGTGGGCACACTTCTGGTTCTGGGTTCTACGGCGTGGTGTTACACGGCCTGGGGCATGTTGATGTCGTGGCTGTGCCGCCGCACTTCGGTCGCTGTCGGATGGACAATCGGCACATTGTTCCTCGCCACGGTCTTTGTGCCCATTCTGCTTTCGCTCTCCGGCCCGTCGCCAGCCCTCGATTTCCTGTGGTTCGTTCATCCGTTGTTCATTTTCTTTGCAGTCATGGAGCCGCAAGAATGGAGCCTGTCCAAAGCCAATCCGCTGCTATACGCTGTTGTGGCGGCATTGGTTCTCTTTGCAGCCGGAAGCACGTTCCTCGCAGTGTTGCAGCACAACATGAGAGAGCGGGCTCGTGAACTGCACAAATAGCGCTACTCGCCCGTCGAGTACTCGCCAGGCACCGGGTCTAAGTGGCATAGATTTTATGATATATTAGGCTGTATTGTCATAGACGCTCCAGATCGGTGGGTGAACAGAAGACCAATTATGAGTTCCTGCCAAAAAATGGCATAAACGTTATAGATTGATATGTCGGCGACGAGCCCTCGCATGAACAACGAACCACACATCACAGCACCATCCGAGCACCGGGATACTGTGCCGCACACGCCCGCAGAGCCGCAACAAACACCTTCCCGAACGCGCACTTTGCATGAGCGGTTACACGCTCCGCCAGGTGCGCAAGGGAGCGCAAGTCCTCGCTCCACTGGCGCCAACAGGCATCGTGATCGTAGCCGGCGCCACGGCACGATACAACATTCACCGTCCCAGCACGACCAAAACACAGCGCACCACCAGGAAGAGGATGATTATGAACCGGCCTTGACATGGGTTGGTGGTGTTGGAGCGTCAGCGTCACGGCTGTCACCTGTCGCCTCATCGCAGCAGGCGTCACACGGGGCTGCGGAAAATATTGCGGGGCAATCCCGCAATGCCGCACAACCCGACGGGGCAGAGCCACTTCCTGCAGCGAGCGCTGAAGATGCGCCACACGATTCTTCTTCGGGTGCAACGCGACACGGCACAATCGAGCGCCACGGTACGACTGATCGCCGGCAGCCTGGTCACATAGGTGGCAGCAGGTGGCCACGCCGCCGCTCGCCACGTCGGCGCTCACACTGGCTTTCGAGGTCGTTGGAGGCTCTGCGCAATGCGCGTCATTACGGCTCACATGGCCTGCTCGATCACTCGTTAACCTCGCCGAGCATGTTCGCGTCGCGGCCCGTATCGGAAGATCAGCGCGAACCCGCTTATCAGGAAGATCTGCGCGGCTTGTTCGAACGGCGCCTGCGCCTCGTGACAACCATCACAATGCTGGCGCTGCCGTTCTTTGCCATCTTCCATTCCTGGCTATCACCTGCAACGGCACAAATGCTGATGATTCATGTGGCCCTTTTCGCGACGAGTTTGGCAACGCGCATGGCCCTGCCACATCTGCCTCGATTGCGTCAGGTTCGGCTGCTTTCGCTGATTAGCTATGCGCTGTTTTGCACGGGCGCCGGTCTGGTCGTCAGCCTGATGGGACGCGACCAGATTTTTATCATGGGCGGGCATAATCACATTGTGCTTTCTGTTCTGCTGCTGCCTTATAGCGTGTGGGAGTGCGCCGTTATCGGTGTCATTGCTATTGGTTCGCTGGCGTGGTCGGGCTGGTTTACGCTCATGCCGCAGCAAAGCCACGTCTATTTTTCGCACTTGTTTGTGCTCTGCACCACAACACTATTCGTGCTGTATATCGCTCATTTTCAAAGTCTGACAAACCGACGAGCTTTCGACGCCACGTTCGATGTGATGCGCTCTGCCACGCGTCTGCAAACGCTGTCATACCTTGATTCTCTGACCGGCGGCTTCAACCGGCGCTACCTTGAAAAAACCATGAACACCGAAATCGCTCGGGCGACGCGCTTTGCCCGTCCGCTGTCGTTTATGATGTTCGACCTGGACAACTTCAAAGTGGTGAACGATACACGCGGCCACGCCGCGGGCGACGAAGTGTTGCGCGAAGTGTGGAGCGCTGCAATAGGTGCGATTCGCGAAGTGGATACCGCCGCGCGCTTTGGCGGCGATGAGTTTTGCGTCGTGCTGCCCGAGGCCGATGAGGTTGCGGCACGCACTATCGCGGAACGCTTGCAAGAAGCAGCGCACACGCGATTGCACCATCGCTTCGGCCATAGCAGCCTCGAAGGCCGAGTGACCCTTTCCATCGGCCTGGTGACAATGGAGCCCAACGATTCTTTGACGGTGCAAACCCTCATCGAGCAAGCCGACGAACGACTCTACGAAGCCAAGCGTTCCGGCAAGAACAGCATCGCAGCCTGAATAGGAAAGCGACAGCACGTATCGAGTACTCGCACGACGCGTAAGAAGAATAAATAGTTAATCCAAGTTGCTATAGCAGTTAACGAATACAAGGCCACCCCGAACCCCAAGCATGAGCGCGGGGCTAACGCACGGGTACGTTTAGCCCCGCGCTCACGCTTGGAGTTCGGGGCGACCGCGTGTAGCCATCAAGCCGTTAATCACTCTACCAACAGTACCCCGCCCGTGAACGTTGGGCGCCCGTGAGGGAAGCGCATTGGTGCTTCACGTTGGGCTGAGCGAGCTGATGATGAGACCAAGACCGCAGGAGTGACCAAAGCCCCGTTCACGGAGCTTTGGTCATCAGTCCGCTGCTTCAGCGGCGGGCGACCTCATAAAGCACGTTTCAGTACGATTGTCCGGGGTGTTTCTTGTAGGGGCGCATGGCGTGCGCCCTCATGCTGCGGAAACCACATCAGGGCGCACGCCATGCGCCCCTACAAACAGGACAACGTCATTCAAATATGCTTTAAGAAGCGGCGTGCCAGGACAATGGCGGCGAAATCGTCCACTGGTTCGGGCGGCACTTGCAGCGACAGCGGCACCAACCGGCGCCAACCGCGCGGTCGATGTTCTTGCCAGTACAGCGCGCGCGCTTCCAGCGTGGAGCCGGTTTCGTCCACGATTACAATTTCTACTTCGGGCAGGATGCGGTGCAATTCATCTTGGAGCTTCTTCGATGTTGTTGCGTGTCCCAGCACAATGCGCCTTATGGCGTGCTGCTCCAGAAGCGGCAGCACGGCCCGGCTGATGTGCTCGCGTGGCACAATGCGCCGCTCCAGCACACTTTGTTGACCCGACTCGTCTGTGACCACGACGGCAACGCCGCACTTGTCCCGTCCGGGGTCGATAGCGAGTACTCGCAGCGGGTGCGAATGACTTTTCCCGGACGGCGGCTCGCCCTCACCGGCACGAAATGTCATGACGCATCGACTTCAAAGCGCACGCGCAACGGCTCCACGGTTGTCAGGTCGTCGCCGGCAACCAACCGCACACCAACCGAGCCGTTATGGCTTTGCACCTGGCGTAGCGCTTCGAAGATTCGCTCGTTAGTGCCGCTGGCGAAGAAGTTGGGGTCGTCTTGTGTGAGCAGCGGCACAACACCGCGCTGGCGTGCGAGTTGTTCGCCCTGGCTGACCATCTTCAGAAATTGATTAAACAAGCGTGCGTCGCCTTCAGCACCGCTCATGTTAGCCGTGACAATCGTTTCATTCCGTGCGAAGGCACGCCGGACAGGCACAACGAGCATACGCCCCAGGATCTCGGTTTCACCCGGAGCATGATCGCGCGCAGCCGAGAGGCGAACCGATACGGGCGTGTCGAAAGAGGAAAGATACGTCGCCAGATTGGTCAGGATTTCATCCTCGTTGAGTTCCACGCCCTCGTTGCCGCGCTCGATGCGCAGCGGGGCCAGGTGCAACGCACGCCAACCCTGCTTAACCACCACCTCGTTGCCGCGCGCCAGCAAAGAGCGTAGAGACGATGTAGCCTGCTCGGTGCTGATTCCCGGCGGCAAAGTGTCGGCGGCAAACAGTTGTCCTGCCGGCACAGCGACATCGCCCTGTAGAACTCGGCTGGCCACGGTTACCAGTTGCTCCAGTTCCCGGCGCTGAGCGAGCAGACTGTTCACAACGCTCTGTTGCTCTTTTTCCCGTTCTCGCAAGTCATCAACAACTGTCTTTAAACGCCTTTGCTCGCCCTGATACTCAATCACTTGCTGATACGAGCTAAAATACTGCCGCGTGGCATTCACATACATGCCTCGGGCTCGATTTAAACGTCCGCGAACTTCTGTCAGGTTCAAACGAATGTCCGTCAATCTTGCCAATTCGGCACGAAGGCGCTGGTTAACGGTTCTGAGTTGCTGATTAGCTTTCGCTAAACGTGTCTGAGAAGAAACGGCACGCGTGTTGGCCGCTGCCGCACGCACATTAGCTGCCTCGGTGCGCTGTTGCGCCAGCGCATACAGAGCCTGCGCCGCCGTAACCTGGCGGCGTGCCGCTTTCTCGCCGCGTCGCGCTTCTTGTAATGTTTGCTGTGCCGCACTTAAGTCGCTTTGTGCGCCGGTTAACTCTGCCTGTGTGGTACCCAGTTGCTGCCGTGCCGCATTCGCCTTCTGATTGGCCTGCTGCGCATTGCTCCTGGCGACGCTGGCCGTTCTCTGGCTGGCTTTTACGCTCTGCTGCAATCGGGTGAGTTGTGCGTTGAGACTCGCGGCGCTGGCTTTCAACAATTGATTGCGGTCGCGCAATTCGCCGTTGACTTCACGCATTCGATCGACGCGCAGTAATGCCGTGCGCACCTGGCGAGAAAACAGCGACACCACCAGCAGCGTGACGAACATGATGCCCACGCTGGAAGCCATGGTCAGCGCCGTTGCGGTCTGGCGCGGACGCATTCCCAGCAGCGAAATGCGCTTCTTGCCCAGCTTCTTGCCCATGTTGTCCGAAACATAAGCAATGACACAGGCCAGAATAACAAGAACCGAAATTAAAATTAACGAAGTGGGAATTCTCATAGAGCGATCCAACACCATGCAGGACGCATAAACGCTCCGAGGTTACAGCACGAACGCGCACAGCTCACAATGTCTCGGCAGAAGCGCGTGGAGCGCAATAAGGTGGAGTTCAACAAGGTAGAACAAAGCCGCACCAGGCGGGGACGAGTCAAGCGCATCGGACGCAGGCGCTCGGTGCGCAAACGAGTACTCAATTGGGTTAGCGATTCTTTTTCCACACCAGCACCAGCCCGATAACGGCAGTCAACGCCGGGGCCAGATACGCCATCAGATAAGGATTGGCGGTGCCGTGCTTACCCGGATAAGAAACCGTCATCCAGGTGAAGTAGTAGAGCATGATGACGAGCAGCGACATGCCCGGTGCAAAACCGGCGCTCGACCGTTGCGGACGCAAGCCCAGCGGCGCCCCCACCAGAATGAGCGCCAGGCACAGCAACGGCGTGGCGATCTTGTCGTGGATGCCGAATGTCGCGCCGCTGATGAGCCGGCGCGTCAAAACATCGGGGCTGTCCTGTGCCTGCGCCAACTCGTTGCGATAAGCCATCAGTTCGAACAGCGAGACCAGCTCAAAGCTGCCGTTGGCCAGGTATTCGGCGCGCGAGTTCTGTTGTGCCAGCAACGCCTTGGGGTCGCCGACCTCTTCCGCCGTTTTTTGCAGATGCTCGCTAAACATTTCGGTGCTGGCGCCGCCCCGACTCTTGCCGGACGGGAACGTCGTAATTTTGGCGTTGTAGAAATCCCACAAGCCTGTTTCCTCATCCCACGAACCGCGTTCGGCGGAGATTTGCAGGTAAACGTCGCGGTTACGGTAGAGCTGAACGCTGGGGCGAATGAGGGTCTTGGTAGTCGGGTCGAAAACAGCGGCTTGAATGACGCGCTTGAGCGTGCCGGTTCTTGGCTCGCGAATGCTGAAATCGTTTTGCACACCCAGTTCCGCCACTTTCTGCGTGCGCAACTCTTTCATTTTCGTTTCGGCGCCGGGCACTAGAAACTCTTGCAGGACGAAAACCAGCGCCGCGAGCACGACGCCCCACAACAAGGGCGCGCGCAACATGCGCTTCAAGCTCATGCCGCCGGCCCATAGCGCCGTGATTTCTCCACGCGTTGACAGCTCGGAGAATGTTTGCACCGTGCCGAACAAAAGCGACATCGGCAGTGCATACTGCACAATGCGCGGTATCTGATACCAGATGAATTCAACAAGCGTCGTGATGGGCAACGCCTGCTGCGACATTTTGCGCAAGGAAGTCAGCACGATAACCACCATCAAAAGTCCGCCGAACCCCATCAGACCGCGTATGGTGGCGCTTACTAATTGCCAGAACAGGTAGCGGTCGGCAATGGTCAGCGGGCCGCGCGGCGGACGGCGTCGCGTTCCGCTTTGAGCCACAGGCACGCGACGCGGCGGACGCGTGATGAGTGCATCCGCACCGGCAGTCAGGGGCGGCTCAGGCACAGTGCCTGTGGCCGGCACAACGCCGGCCGAGGGCGCTGCTCCCGTCTTGGATAGTTTCTTGGTTGCTTCCTGCGTCATACGTTGCATAGAACTGAGTACTCTAATGCCTGGAAGATTGGCCGCTTCCCTCGGTGCCGTTGCGCCCGAACGACTCACCAAAATAGAGTTCACGAGCGCGCTCGTTGGCCAGCAGTTCACCTGGAGTGCCGTGCGCCTCAATGTGCCCACTGTGAACAATGTAGGCGCGGTCTACAATATCCAGTGTCGCCATTTCGTTGTGGTCGGTAATGAGAATACCGATGCCCCGGTCGCGCAATCGCCGCACAATCTGCTGAATTTCCTCGCGATTGATCGGGTCAACGCCGGTGAACGGCTCATCCAACAAAATAAAAGCCGGATCAGTCGCCAGAGCGCGCGCGATCTCGGTGCGTCGCCGCTCGCCACCCGAAAGCTTGACGCCAGTGGCTCGACGCCTTTCCACCAGGTCGAGGTCGTGCAACAGTTCCTCGCAGCGCACGTCCTGCTGCTTGCGGGTCAGAGGCATCATTTCCAGTATAGCGCGGATATTGTCTTCCACGCTCAAGCGCCGAAAGACGGATGGATCCTGCGCCAGATAACCGATGCCGCTGCGCGCGCGCTTGTGCATCGGCCACTGCGAAATGTCTTTGTCATCGAGCAACACGCGCCCGCCGTCAGGCCGCACCAATCCCATTACCATGTAAAACGACGTGGTCTTCCCGGCGCCATTTGGCCCCAGCAGACCGACGACCTCGCCGCGATTCACTTCAAAATCGACGCCATCCACCACGGCGCGGTTACCATAGCTCTTGCGCAGCCCTCGCACCAGAATCGCCCGCGGGCCATCAAGCGCCGAAGCAACAGCCACGCCGCCACCGCTACCACGGCCACCGGCTCCCTGCGGCGCGGTCTGGTGCGACGTCACGCCATGTGGCGCCGTAACGCCACGGGGCGCCGCACCCGGCACAGTGCCATTCTGAGTACTCGATGCGGGCGGTCGTTGCCCGCCGGAACTGCGATCCATCATTGTGGTTAAAAGCCCAGGTTGAACGTCGGTGCTTCAATCGAACTTGGGTCACCCGTTACTTCAACCTGGAAACCGGCGGGTGTAGTCGCATTGGCCTGCGCCTCCATCACATAACGAATGATGGTGCGGTCGCCGGTGAAACGGTAATTGCCCGCTTCCTGGCCTGCCGGCTGCAAACGATAAAAACCGTTGACTTTGCCTTCGAAAACAACCGTATTGTTGGCGCGCGTCACCGTCACGGTGTCCGATTCGGCTTCGACGTGCGTCGGGCGTCCTACGTTGCTCGCGTTGTCACGCTCTGCCGTGGCGCCGCCGGATCTCGCTGGGTCCGGTGGCAAGTCGATCTTCAAGCGTGCGCGTCCGCCGGAGGTTTTGAGCGTGTCGATGGTGCCGCTTGCGCCTCGGCTCAGCATAAATGCTGGTGCCGTTACGTCAAACTTGTTGGGGCCTTCAGTCGAAACGGCGCGCGCTGCACCGGCGAATGTGACCATACCCGTCGCGCTATCGACATCGGCGCGATTAGCCGTAACTGTGACCGCTCCGATGGCTGTTGATGCGCTTCCGGCGCCCCCTGATGCAAAGTTTTCCGCCGGCAGCACGACACGAACCTTACCCACCGAACTGGCCGTCAACTGATTGCCGACATAGGTCAGCGTCACTTTATCACCGCTGAGTAGATTACGAGGCCCGCCCTGCACCTGGTAGAAGCCGGTGACATTGCCGTTCAGCACAAGCGTGCGCGTGTTCGGATCAAGGTCGGCGGCAATGCAGCGCGCTTCGATTTGTGCGGGAGCGCCACCACCACGCGGCGGCAAATTGACGCGAAAGAACACTTTACCGCGCGCGCGCACCTCACCAATAGACTTTGCCGCCGCCGAGTAATCAAGCGCGATTGCATCGGCGTTGACCTGCAACTCGGGGCGGCGAATAAAAGCGTTGCCTTCGAGCCTGATCCCGTTAGACCGGATAATCTGGCGAGCGCCGCCGAATTGGGCCGGTGCATTGGCTGGCGCCGCCGCACGGTTCTGTGCTGCTGCCGGAGCGAAAGTGAGTACTCCACTCACAGTTGCCATGCCCGATATTGCAAGGCCGGGCACAATGTATTTCGGCATCGCACTGCTGCGTTTACGCATTACCTTATTCCTCTTAGAACAATTTACGGTCTTTGAAAAGCTTCTCGCTGAACGTGCCGCTCACTTCGGTGAGGACGGCATTATTCAATTTCAAATCGGCCACGAGTGTGCGACCACGCTGCTGCCCGCGTCGAGGATCGACCACGGTCACGCCGCCGCTGGCATAAACTTTAGCGGCCTTCTTATCATAGCGCACGACGGGCGCACGAGCTGTTACGCCATCGTCGCTGGTAACGACCACATTGCCGCGCAAGGTAGCATTCTGTCCGTCGCGCGTGGCTTCCAGCGTATCGGCGCGCAAACGAAGGTTCTCACGGCGACCCGAAACACCGCCGCGCGCCAGCACCATGCCGTTGCGCAGCATCACCACGCCGGCAGAGACCGTTCCGCCACGCGCCAGACGACCGTTGACATCGCCCGAAAGCGTTGCCTGTTTGAACTCGTCGTCGCTCGTCAGGCGTGAGCCGCGGATGGTATTGCCGTCTTTGACCAGCGTCACGCCACCTGTTCCGGTCACGCGTCCGCCGCCCCACACCACGTTGGCGGCGCGCACGGTTCCCTGTGGATTCTGCGCGGTCACACCGCCGCTGGCCACGATGCGCGCCGTCTTTTTGTTTTGCGCGTTGAACACTTCGGCGCGCGCCGCACGCACATGGACATCACCGCGCACAACCGTAACACCGTTGCCGATAGCGCGCCTTTCATCAATCCAAACTTCAGCTCTCGCCGCGCGCATGGTAGCATCTGGCCGCGTCAGCACGACTTCGCCACTGGCTACGGCGCGCTCCAATTTATCGAATGCCGTTATCTGCGCAGCGGTTAACGTGGCGTCGCCTTTACGCAGCGTCACGCCGCCTGTTGCGGTTGCGCTACGCAGTTTGTCATCGGTTTCGATGCGTGCGGCGCGCAGAGTGCCGTCTTGTTTTTGCAGCGTCACGTCCTCGCGCACCGAAAGCGTGTTCTGTTTCCAGTTGTAGAGTACTCGCCCGGCGCCGGCCTGACCTTCAGACGACGTAGCGCGCACACCGCCTGAAAGTTCGCCGTGCGAGCCATCTGTATCGGCCTCGAGGCGCGTTCCGCTAAGCGTCGTACCTTCGTGCGAGATGGTGATTTTCCCCTGAGCAACTGCGCGCCCATTGCGCCAGTTCCACGTCGCGCGCTCGGCGTTCATCGTGCCTTCGGGCGCGCTGGCCTTGATTTCTCCGTTGAGACGCGCTGTGGCCAGTTCCGTATCGGCAAATAGATGGCGCGCCGCGACACGCGTTTTGCCCTGCGTCATGACGACGCCCTGGTCGGCACGCACTTCCCGGGCTTTGACATCGACATTCACCTGCGGCGTCACGAGTTCAACCGGACCACGACTGGTTAACGGCTTTAGTTTTTTATCGGTTTTGCTGTCCCACGTACCCGGAGTGCGCATCTTCACGCCGCCGGTCATGGTCATCAGCACGCCACGGTCGGCATACACCAGATTAAGGCGCGGCGCACGAAACGTCGAATGAGGTTTGCCCTCGCGATACAGCGTGGCGCGCGCGTCCGTCAGTTCGGCACGTCGCGGCTCCAGAATTCTGTCGCCGATGCCGAGTTTCTCTTCGTGTGCGTGAATTTGCCTGGCACCGACGCTCCACAGCTTGCGACCCTTGGCGTCGTGGCCGCTGAGAGTGGCGCCTGTCGAGACCACGTCTCCCAGTTGGCGAATCGAGGCCCTGGCCTCCTCGGCCTCTTTCTTGAGCGCCTGGCGCGCAGCGACTTCAGCGGCTTCCTTTACGCCAGGCGAACCACAGCCGGAGAACACGCCGGCAGCCATGCTGCCCAGCGTCAGAGTACTCAGCAGAGCCACGCGATGCTTGTGTGCAAGACGTGGCGTGAAATGCAAACAAAGGGATTTTCGATTCATTACAACAAGGCTTCAAATTACCGGACGAACCAGATGCTTATCGGATGCAGCGATATTTAAGCAGCGTCCATAAGGCGCTCGAGCCGTCTTGCAAAGCGCGGATTTTCTTGCCCTCGCCTTTGCCGCGCGGCTGATAGGAAATCGGCACTTCAACGATGCGCACGCCGCGACGCCGCAGCCGGGCCGCGATTTCAAAATCGAGATCGAAGCCATCAGCCTGCAAATCGAGACTCTGCGCCACGCGCCGACGCATCAGTTTGTAACACGTCGCCACATCGGAAAGCGAAGTGGCATAGAGTACTCGAAAAGCAATCGAAAGGCCGATGCGCCCCAGCAAAAACGCGTCCTGCAACTGATTGCGTCGCGCCAGAGAGCCGCGCGATAAGCGAGTTCCAAACACGGCGACATCCTGCCCCTGGCGTCCCGGCGATGCTTCCCACTTTTGCGCGGCACACAGCAGCTTGAGATAATCCTGTGGGTCGTATTCCAGATCGGCATCCTGCACGATAATCCATTCGCCCCGTGCCGCCGCCAAAGCACGTCGGACGCTCGAGCCCTTGCCATTGTTCCGCTCCTGCAAAATCACGCGCAGAACGGTTTCGTTAACTGTGGCTTGCTCAGCATCGGCTTCTCCGCGATCGGCTTCACCCGGGTCGGCTTCACCAGGAACAGCTTCACCACGCGCCAGCATATCTTGCAGCAGTTGACGCGTGCCGTCGGTCGAGCAATTGTCGACAATGACGATTTCCTTTTCGACGGGCACGTCCCCAACGCGCCTTAGAATTTCACGCAGCGTCGCACACTCATTATAAACCGGCATCAGAACGCTGAGTTTCATTCGCAGAGGCGTTGTTTCATCCACAATGTCAGGCGCAAATCAACCCTTTTATGGTAACAGAAAACGCGCCTCGACACCAAAATGCGTGCGAGTACTCGTGTGCTCCATCAAATCGGGATTAATCGGTCAGGGTGCGCCAGCCAAAGACATTCCACAGCGTCAATCCAACTACGGTTAGTCCCAGAATGATGGCACCTATGCGCAAGGCACGTCCGCGCCCTAAAAGTTGCAGCCAACCGATGGCAAAGGCCAGAGCAAAGGGTAGCAACGCCGGGTGAAGATAGCGCGCCTGCGCCTGGAACTGAATGAAGTTGAAACGCGCCCATGCCGCAAAGATAAGCAAGGCACCAATGCCCCACCACCCGAGCACAGCGCGCATGTTCGTTGGAAGCTCCGCCCAGCGCCGGGACGCGCGCAGTAACCCCGCCAACGCCACTGCCGTGGCAACGACGCACACCAGCATTCCAATCACGGTTACGCTGACGGCGAGTGGCCCCATTTCGAGCAATGCTACAGGCCCACGCACGCCCCAGGGATTGAGCATCGTGTTCGCCCTCCCCGGCCCGCCGAAGAAGCCCCAGGTCGTGCAAAACAGAATCAATACCACATTGCGCAAGTACGTGTCGAGCGTGTAACCCGATGCGAAAAACATCCACGTGCGCGAGCCGATATTCTCAAAGCGCTGCGAGATGGCACCTAGAGCCAGCAAATCGCCATACAGCACCTGATTGCGCACCATCCACGGGCCGCAAACTAAGAGCGTGACAACAATCAACAGCAGCGCAGCCCGCACGCGTGGCGCAACACTTTTATTCTCTGGTGCCCCTTCGTCGTGCGCGTTGTCGTTAGCTGTCGCATCGGGTACTCGTTGTTCGTTGCTTATGCCTGGGCGGCCCATGCCGGGGCGGCCCATGCCGGAGAAGTGCCACGCCGCGCCGAGCGCCATAATACCCAGCACCAGGCTGGTGCTCTTCGACAGAATTCCCAGTCCGATAAGCAGTCCTAAAATCGCGGCATCGCGCCCGCGCCAACCCCGCGCTCCGATGTGCGCAATGTGGTGAAAAACGGCTGCTGCCGCCAGCCCGGCCATCGCATCGTTGTTGGTCATGGCGCCCACGCTCTGGTGGAACGGCCACAATGCAGCAAAGCCGGTCGCGACAGCAGCCGGTAATGGGTCGTGCGGCCACAGCGCACGAATGCTACGCCACAACAACACCAGGGTCAGCACGCCGCACCACAGCGAGACCAGACGTGTGACGTAAAACTGCAAGTCGGGCGGCACCAGGGCAATGAGCGGCGCGCACACAACGTAATAGAGCGGCGGCTGATGATATTCGAAACCGGGCGCGTTGCCGCCACGCACTGCCGAATTATCCGATTCGGGAACTTGCCGCTCGAAGTATGGAAGGGCGCGATGCTCGGCGACGTAGCGCGCAAAGCGCAGGTGCTCGATTTCGTCCGGCGTGGCGCCGTAGGGCACACGCGCAATCAGTGCCGCCGTCAGCACAACATACACACACAAAATAAACGGCAAAACCCAGCGCGGCATATGCAGCGGGGCGCGGGGCGGCTCTGGTGCCCGCGGACGCGTTGGAGGCGTTCGCCTACCCGTCTGGCGAGTACTGGCCTCGTTGTTTGTGGCTCTTTTCTTGGCCATGTGCTTACTGCGGCCTCTCTGCCGCTACAATTTCATAGACGATGTAGCCGCGCGCTTCATCAAGTTGTCGCACCAGTCCGCCGTCAATTGCTTGCTGCATCTGCGGCGGCGGGCTGCCGAAACCACCATTGCTTCCAGGACGCGTGTTCACCAGAATGTGCGTAGCGCGTTGCGCGCGCAGTGCGGCTACGAAATCGGCGCCGGTCTTGATGGCATTGTAGTCGATTAAATTGTTGTGTGGGTCATCGGCCCAGAAGTAGTCGCGTTGCAGATAAAAGCAGCGCGGCTCGCCATACACGGCGAAGCGCGCGTTTGGCGGCGTGTTGGTTGAAGCCCAGCGCATCGCGGCATAGCCGGAGAAAGTGCGTGTTAAGTAAGCGTCTGGTGTTTCCTGGCCGAAGATCACCGGCAGAGTACTCGATGCTTTCGTCAACGTGAATAGGGGCGTGAAGAGCAACCACGCCGCGAGTGCGAGACCCGTCGTCCATTTGAGAACAGCGCTGCGATTAAAATACTTTTCCACGGCCCAGCCACAGGGCAAGCAGAGCAGCCCCAGCGCGGGCAAAATATAGCGCACCTGCTGACTGGTCGCGGCCCAGAAGACCCAGAAAAAAGCAAAACTCCAGCCGATAAAACGCACAACCGGCGGCTTGTTTTTAACGAACAACAGCGGCGCACTCAGAGCCAGCAGCGCCGGCCCGATGATGGATTGCAACAACAGCGCATCGACTTCAAATTTGCCGCCCATGCCGTTATCAGGCGGCACATGGAGAAACGGCCACAATGGCAAACCAACAGGCCGCCCATCGAGTACTCCGATGTTGAGAGGCGCCATCGAAAAGCGCCACGGCAGCCACAGCCAATCCGATGGAGAACGTCCAAAACCATACGCCACCTGATCGCGCGTGTAATCGGCGGCCATCTGCGCCGACCAGCCGCGCCCGCCGAAAATTTCGTAAGCAAATGGGAAAACCGGATTGCCCGTCCACAGCCAGTTGCGCACATACCAGCCGCCGCCCAGCACTATCGCCCAAACCGCGAAGAGCAGCAACGGCTTAATCTGGAAGTTGCGACGGCGAATTATGGTTCCCAACGCCCACAATCCCAGCCAGCCAAAGGTGAGAAAACCCAGATACTTGGTGCCGATGGCAAAGCCGCAAAAGACACCGCTCCACCCCAGCCACCAACCGCCGTTTGTTGCGCCACCGTTTGTCTCACCATTGTTCTCAGCCTCACGCGCCGCAAGCCAATTCGCAAAACACATAAACGCCAGCAGCACAAAGGCTGTGAAGCCCAAATCGACGTAAGCCGTTGTCGCTTCGCTTTGCACAAGGGGAAGCGACGCGAAAAGCGCTGCCCCGAAAAGCCCGGCGCGTGTCGTGAGGTGGCGTCGCCCCATTGCAAGGAGTGCAAAGCAACACAGCGGCAACATCAACCAGTGGAACAGCTTGGCCAACACTGACCCTTGCAGTGCCAACCCCAGGAGATACAGCATCTCCATCGTAAAAGGGAAGTAGGTGTGATGATCGTAAGGCAATTCGACGATGCCCCCGGCGCGAAGATACTGCTCCGGTGCCGCCAGATGATATGTCAACGAGTCGTAATCGGCGCCGTTGGGAGGCGCAAGTGTGAGAAGGAAAGTAATGAGGAAAACTGCAACGAGATAAATAGCCAACGCGAGGTTTACGCCGCGCAGACTACGTAATTTGTGAAGGATGCTTTTATAGATCGAGATAAAACTGCGACGTTGCGATGTGTTGAGCAACATTCTAGAAACCAATGGTATCCCAATTACTCCGAGCGGCATAAAGTAGCGAGGATTCCTTCCTGTTGCAACAATAGCGACAAGCATCGCCAACAAAGCTAAGATCGCCCCCATGCTCATCACTATTTGGTCAGCGATCTTGCCTTTGTCTAACCGAATGTTCGTGTCCTGCACTGACCCGACAAACAACACCAACAACACGACACAAAATATCCCAACGTCAGCGAGGTAGTGCATTTAAGAAGGAAAACGAGTACTCAAAACAACAGATAGGCGTTGAGGAACCACACGCCGAAACACAGCGCGATGAAAGCGGCGGCCAGAATGTCTTTCAGTTGAGGAGACATATTATCGTTGCAGATTCTCGATGGATTGGCTCGCTTCGTCGCTTTGAGTAAAGCGGCTCATCAGTTCGTTCCAGTGGCCCTGCGCATCCAGAATCAGTTCAATCACTTCGCGCACTGCGCCGCGACCGCCACCGGCTTGCGTCACATAATCGGCGCGTTGCAGCACTTCAGTCACGGCATCGGCCACCGCGACACGAATGCCGCACTGCGCAAAGGCGGGTAAATCGGGCAAGTCGTCGCCGACAAAGCAGCAGTGCTCCGGCCAGAAGCCGTATTGATGTTGCAGTTCGCGCATGGCCGTGGCTTTGTCGCCGCACGCTAGAATGCAATGATGCAAGTCGAGTTCTTTGAAGCGATGCTCGGCTACACGCGAGGCACGTCCCGAAATCCAGGCGATTTTCAATCCGGCACGCCGCGCCGCCACCAGAGCAAAGCCGTCGCGCACGTTGAAGGTTTGCAGCAGCGAGCCGTTTTCATCGAAAGTGAGCCCTCCGTCAGTGAGCACGCCGTCCACATCCAGCGCCAGCAGTTTGATGTTGGCCCACTGCGCGCGTGCCACGCCGGGCGTCGTGTCGGGTTGTTCGTGCTGCGACGAAGCGACAGATCCAAAATGCGATGCGCCCGGTAAAAGTGCGATAGGAATCACCAGCCCCAGAAAAATTGAGTACTCGTAATTGTACCGGTTGCGGCGGTCTTACCACAAATCACGCGCACGACGACACGCGCGTTGCTACAATGAGAATATGACAACGGACAGCATGAACTTCGTGTATTTCGATGTGGAAACCGAGCGCTCCGCTGATGAAGTCGGCGGCTGGCAGAATATCGAGCAGCTTGGCGTCGCCGTGGCGGTGACGTGTGCCAGCCGTGATGACCAGTCGGTTGAAGGTGCGGGCGATGGCACCAGCGGTTGGCAATACAAAGTCTTTCGCAAACCGGAAGCCGCCGCCCTGGGACAAGAACTGCAAAGCGCCGGTTGCATCGTGGGCTACAACACGCGCGGCTTCGATTTTCGAGTGCTTCAGCCGTATGTCGATTTCGATTTGCGCGCCCTGCCCGATCTTGATTTGATGGTCGATTTGAAGCGCATCGCCGGTTTTCGGCCCGGTCTGGATAATTGCTGCGCTGCCACGTTCGGTGCCAATAAAAGCGGCGGCGGTTTGCAGTCGTTGCAGTGGTGGCGCGAAGGTCGTGAAGACGAAGTCATCGAATACTGCAAGCAAGATGTGTTGCTGACGCGCCGCCTGCACGAATTCGGCGCACAACATGGTTACGTCAAATGCACCGACCGACAGAAACGCGTGCGCACTCTCCAGGTGGATTGGTCGCTGAGCGGCATCGCTGCCGAACCGCAGCAAGGCTCGCTGTTTTAAGACTGGTCAGCCACCGCCGCAGCCTCCATCACTGCAACCTCACTTCGATGTTCATAATCGCAGGCGGGAAGCCTCCAGCGGTTCACCTGGCGAAGCCGTTTCGCCGGATACATCTGTGTCACGCTCGTCGCGGCGGGACACACGCCAGCAGAAGAGAAACAGCGTCGCCAGACCGAGATACACCGTTACCTGCGACATCTGGCTGTAGCGGTTGTGCGCGAGGTCGAAGGAAGTTTTGGGTTCTCCTGCCGCATCGCCCCGTTTCTTGAGCAGACGGTCTTGCAGCAAGCCGATGATGGTGGACGGCTTTCTGAGGTCGCGCTGCAAATCCTTGATCTGCGGCATCAGCACCTGGCCGAGATACAGCGCAATGGTTAGCATCACAACCGTGCAGGCGCCCTGCGCCCACCACGCAGGCCGGCTGCGACGCGCAACGCCACGGGCAGCGTACCGCTCCATGAGCCAGCCCAGCAGCATCAACCCACCGCATACGTAAGTGACAACCGAGAAGCGTGACAGCATGGGCGCGACGAGCACAAAGAGGAGCGAGCGGTCAACGCGCGAAATAATGGGAGCCGCCACAGCGCCGAAAAACGCCAGGCCGCCGATCCACATTCCGGCACCGAGCACGGTAAACAGACGCGCAACAGCGAGAAGAATTCGATTCATCACGCCGCAGTTTAACTGAGATGCAGTTCGCTCGAGGAGCAGAACCAACGTGGCACCTACTCGAAATTGAGTACTCAGGAAGCGTGGTTACCGGCAAGCCCAGAGGGCACAACAATTGAGTTCACGGCTCGCGAAAGCGCAGAGACCGCAACGAGGCGCGAGCGAAGGGAACGAAGCTGTGGGTGTCCGGTTGCAGCGCCTTGTTGTCTCACCTGCCAATTGTGCAACAACGCTCGCGGTTCGTGACTTATAAATCCGCTTCTGTTAGGCCAGCCATTTTCATCAAATGTCGGAGCAATCCAGTTTTGATCGAGTCATTGCCATGAACGGGGACAGAAAGCCGAACATTGACGCCAGCCTTGTTATAGATGTGGTGACTGCCACCCACGCGCAACAGTGACCAACCATTTTGTTCAAGTACACGACAGAAGTCTTTGCCTGAGATGGCTCTCATACTGCAATTTCCAACACGCGGCCACTTTTTGATGTTTGTGCCGGCTCGACATCTATGGACAAGCAACCCTCAACTGCTTCGTAAAGATTATGAAGTAAATCCTCGAATGTCTCGCCTTGCGTGGCACAGCCTGGGATCGACGGCACTTCAGCCCAGAAGCCGCCTTCTTCTGCTTCGTGAACAACAACTTTTAATTTCATATCTCAAAGTATACGTTTCTAAATCTCATGCTTCCAGCCAAGCCGCGCGCCGCGACAGAACGACACAGCTCAGCCGCCCGTAGCAGCGGAGTGAGGCACGAACGAAGCTGCGAAGGATCGGTTGCAGCGCTTTGTTGTGCCGCTGTATTTACTGCAGTTCACGCTGACAACTATCAGTGCCATCATTCGACGCCGCTTCTATCTGTTGCAGAATAGCATATTCAGCGGCCTGAGTACTCATATCAGTTCCTCCAATGAGATTGGCGCAGCAGCACAACGACCAAGCTCACCCGCCGCTGAAGTGGAGCGAGGAACGAGCGGAATGGAAGCGGTCGGGTGCAGCGCCTTGTTGCACGGCTATTGATGCCTTTCAGTTCATGTCGAGTTGGAGCCTGATGGCTTGTTCGACTTTCTTCATATCGGCTGATGACAAGCGGCCAAAGGTGTTTTTGAAACGCGCTTTGCTGACTGTTGTGAGTTGATCGGCTACTGCTTTGCGCTGGTCGCCGTTGAGCGTAACATAAGCCTCGCTTGGATAAAGCTTGTCGATATTGCTGGTGATGGGCACGACCTGAACGCGATTAAGGTGTTTATTTGAAGCATCATTACTGACAATGACAGCAGGGCGCTGTTTTTGTATTTCGCCACCAACTGAGGGATCGAAATTAACCCACCACACTTCACCGCGTTTCATCTTTTACATCTCCTATTGTCGCTTCGGCCCATTCCAACGCTTCGCTTTCGCGTGACTCATCAGCCGCCATGCGACTGTAAGCGGCTTCCAAATCGGGTTTCAGAACATGAGGACGTACTAAAGAGTTGATGAACTGGCTGATGTTGCGCCGGCCAACGACTGAATGCAACCCCAAATACACCTGCTCATCGACTGTGATTGTAAGTTTCTTCTGCATGATTCCTCCTCGACGTGTTCTATACGTATTATATCTGAGAAAGACTTGAAACGCAACCAAGCTGCGCGCAGCCGTGCAACGACCAAACTCACCCGCCGCCGGAAGCGTAGGCTGAAGCGAGGCACGAGCGAAAGCCGAAGCTGTAGGCGGTCGGGTGCAGCGCTTTGTTGTGTTGCTTGTTGGGACGTTTTGACTCGCTATAAATGACGCCAAGTGGCGCTCCGTCCTTGCTCGAATTTGCAATCGAAAGTGTTAAAGTTGTTGAAGCCGATAATGAAGTGATTAGAGCCAAGCCATTTGACGTTAGCTGTTTTCCACGGGTCAAACGCTGCGTTTGGCGTAGAAAATGATGTGATTGGCGCTGACTGGCAATCCGAATAAACCGTAAAGCTGTAAACTAAAGTGCTGCGATATTCTCCACTATCTACCAAATAGCCAATGAGATTGAACCAAAAACGCTGCTGCGGCGCTTGATGAATGATGACGGTGTGATATTCGTGACGTGACCGAGCCACCTCTTGCCCGCGTATCCATTTCATCCACCATAAAACGGGGAGAAGTAAGACCACGACCAGAATTGCTTTCCAAGCATTGCGTTTCATATCGAAAAGTATCAATCACAACAACGCTGCGCGCAAGCAACACAACGCTAAGCTTGTATGTTAGAGAGTGGGTGTCAGCGATGCTGAGACTAAGCTCAGAGTGTGACTCTGCGGGTGAGATGAGCACCTGACACCCAACCCAGTGTCTTGTTTTCCAGGCCGGACAGTATCTTAAGCCTTCTCCCAGCAG
>DASVRI010000042.1:0-156316 GCA_036388675.1 Abditibacteriaceae bacterium
GCGTCTACAAGAAGCGCAGCCAACCCAGCCAACCCAGCCAACGCAAAAAGGGGACTGCTAGTGAATTCATTCCTTTGTCAGTAGCGGAGGTGCGCCGTCTCCTCTATCGCTTGCTATGGAAGCAGGTGCTATGGAAGCAGGTGCTATGGAAGCAGGCTGCTCCGCCGCCGTTTGTAGTGGCTTGGTCACAGTGGCGCCGTCGCCATCAACTCAGGGCCAAACGCTGCCACTACAAAACCCAGGTGCCATATGGATGACGTAACTGCGGCTGTAATGCTTAGGCTGGTTTGTCGATTAAAAGGCGCTGTTGGACGAAAGGAGCTGTTGGACGAAGTGAGCCAGCGACAGCGCGCTTGTCGCACCACCGCAGTTGCCGTAGCGGTCTGATAATGATTCGTCGTTTAACGAGTGCTCGTTTAACGAGCACTCGTTGGCGGCATCGTCGAGTACTCGATTGTCAAGTTGGATGTGGTTTGCCGCATTGCGCTGTTCGGCATGACGCGCACTTTCCAGAACAAAGAAAATACTGGCTTCTCCAAGAGCCAATGCTCCAAGTGCGGCAGCAGGTTCAAGTGTGGCACGCGTTGGGGTGACGGCTTCAACGCCGCCGCACACCATCGCTTGCGCATGGCCCAGTTGAATGGCGCCATGAGCCGCACGAACCGCCTCGATGCCGCTCTGAGTTCCGGCGCAAAACGTGGTGTGATAGCCCTTTAAACCAAACTCGATGGCACACAGGGAAATCGGCGTGTTGAAGTAAGAATGAGAAAACAACAGTGGATTGGCCAGGCGTGTGCCGCGCTCGGTCGCCTTGTCCCAGAACACTTTCATGGTTTCAATGCAGCCCACATGCGTGCCCAGCGAGATGCCGCACAGTTGTTCATGAGTACTCGTTTCATCGTTAAGAGGCCACGATAAACCCGCATCGCGCAGGGCAAGAGCGCATCCGGCCAGTGCCAGGGCCGAGCAGCGGTCGAGATAAGTCTTTTGCGAAGTGAGGTAGTTTTCCAGCTTGAAGTCGGGCAGGGTAAATGCGTGGTTGTCGTTTTGTTTTGTCTCGCCGTGCAACGTTAAATCGCCGCGTGCCGTGATGCAGCCCATACCGCTGAGAACAACTGTTTGCAATTCGCGTGTCATGTTCGTGCTCATGGTTATACCACTCCCAGCACGAGACACGCGTTGTTGCCGCCAATGCCCGATGAATTAGAAAGAGCAATGCGAGGCCGTGCATCGCCTTCTGAGCGCCTTGCGATATTCGGCACATAGTCGAGGTCGCATTCCGGGTCGGGCGCCTGATAGTTGAGCGTCGGCGGCAGAACACCCTCGATCAGTGCATAGGTTGTGGCAATCGCTTCGAGCGCACCGGCAGCGGCCATGGTGTGGCTGGTGGCTGCCTTGATGGAGGACACCGGCACCTGTGCAGCACGTTCACCGAGTACTCGTTTGATGGCTTGCGTCTCAGCCAAGTCATTATATTGCGTGCCCGTACCGTGCGCGTTGATGTAACCGATGTCATCGGCTGCAACGCCCGCATCGCGCAGAGCACCTGTCATGACGGCGTGCAAACCGGCTCCTTCTTTGTCGGGTGCGGTCAGGTGGTAAGCGTTGTTATTGACGGCCCATCCCAGCACTTCGGCATACACTTTGGCGTTGCGTCGCTGCGCCGATTCCCAGGTTTCCAGCACAATTATTCCTGCGCCTTCGCCGAAGATGGTACCGTTTCTGTTGGCATCGAAAGGCCGACATTCGTCCGGTGAGATGGTGCGCAAAATCGAAAGCCCGGCCAGACTGGACAGTCCCAGGCCATCGTGCCCGCCGGCCAGAGCGATGTTGCAACGCCCCAGACGCAGCCAGTCGCAAGCCAGGCCGATGGCGTTGCCGCCGCTGCTGCAAGCATTGGTCAATGTGACGCGCGGCCCGCTTATTTCCAGATGCTGCGCGGTGTAATCAACCGCGTGCTCGGGCGTGAATTGTTGAAATAGTTCGGCATCAACTGAAGTACCGGCTTCAGAACCATCTTCTCGCGCCTGTTCGCACACGAACTCCCACGAAGCTGCACCCGCGAAATTGGTGGAGAAAACCAGGCCCGCAGAATTCAAATCGGCTGGTAACAGGTGCGCATCGGCGATGGCTTCGTATGCGGCGGCAAAGGCGAACTGTGATGCTTCATCGCAATCGCCCTCATCGCCGTAGAGGCTCCAGTCGAAGCCGCGCACTTCTCCACCGTTTGCGTTACGCAGGCCGGTGGTGTCAATCTTTTCAATCGGTGCGATGCCGCTTTTGCCCGCAATGAGTGCCGCCCAGAACGACGGCACATCCACGCCCAGTGGCGATACGCAACCCATTCCCGTTATGACAACTCGCTGCATAATATTGATCTTCCGCACAAGAATATGAAATTAGAGTTCTGCAACACAGTCAAGTGGCGTCGTGCTCTGTGCGAGTGCAAACGAGGGTCAAACGCCAAAGGCCTGGTTTTCGCAGATTTGTTCTTTCGTGTCATACTACATTTGCCGTTTGGCGATGTCTAATCCAGTCATTCTGCTCCAAACAGAGGCGACGTATGAGAAGCAAGAAGTCGAAGCACACGAACCTCCAAAAGTCTGCGGCAGCTTCCGGCGAGTGCCCCAACTGCCACGATTATATGCAGCAAGCCGAAATCTGCTGCGAGCAGGCTCGCGCCGCCGCGCGATTAAAACGCTTGAAAGCGGCCTGCGGCTTGTTTGCCACAGCACAATCGTTACTGACACGTGCCGTCTCGCTGGGCGGCGACGCCTGCTCCGAAGCGCGAGAACGCCTGAACAGCATTTCGGCGGAAATGGCGACTTACTGCGAACTGGCTAAAAGCGCCGCTCGCCCCATCCACCAGACCAAAACGCCCCTGATGAATCCGGCTGCGATGCGTTCCTCAGCGGGCGCACTCGATTCGCATACGGCATCTCAACACGCGGTGCGCGATCAACATTCATGGCCGCGCCGCGACGTTTCTTAGCAGCAACCAATTTGTCGTCTTGTGAGTACTCGCTGCACAATCGAGATAATCGATTGTAAGCGCTAATTGGTCGGCGCAATTGTCGCTGCCTGAGGAGTCAACGGTGCAGTGGCCGTTGACTCCTCAGGCAATTGCCAGTTGTTGTCGAAGTATCCGGCGGCGATGGCGTTGTTGGTGGCATCGCTGATGTCGAATGTGTTGTTGAAGACAATGTAATCGGGCAGCAAATCAAACTTGTGATTGACCGGCAGCGCCGCGCCCCAGTAAGTTCCCGACTGCACCACGATCATGCGCCCATTGCTAAACGGCGACGGATAGCATAGCACCAGCCCCAGATTATCTGCGGTGAATTTCTCTTTGTTCAGGCGATAACCATCGGATGTCAGTTCCACCGGCAGGCGTTCGGCGGCTTCGGCGATGAGGGAGTTGGTTTCGCGCGTGCCAAAAAGAATCAGGTTGTAATTCTTACGATCTTGCGCGGTGACATCGCGGTCGGCCTTTATCGGCGGTAGGCCATCGGCGTATTCCTGCCACTCCTGCGCAAAGCGACGTGCGTTCGCCTGGTCGCCGGGCGCTTGTCGTGTCGGTTCCGCCGCAGCGCGCGTGCCATATACCAGCAAAAACGGGTCGCGATAGCATTCGCGAATGGGGCCGCTCTGGCGCGGCGTTTTGATTCCGGGATACGTTGCTTCGGCTGCGCCTCCGGTTGTTGTGCGGCTCCAGCGAATCGGTTGTGCAGCGTTGTAGGTTTGCGTCTGCGCCTTACCGTTGACCTCTAATGACAGCGGCTTGCCGGCTTCGATCAGTTCTGCGGGCGGTTGCAGTGTGAATGCTGCAACGTTGCGCGCATTGACTTTGATGGCGTTACCGGCGCCCAGATTAACTTCAAGGCGCGCCGCTTCGCCGTAGGTTTCGAAAGCTTCAATAGTGGCCCAGTAAGCGCGATTGTTGCGCAAGTTCTGCGTGTTATACACGATGCGGCGTGGCGCCGGTGCGCGGCGTAGTTTGCCGGCCCAATCGAGCGCCAGTTGATAAGAAGCGGCACGCCAGTAAATGTAGTGATCGCCATCGGTGATTTCGCGGTAGCGCACTGGATACCTGAGTACTCGCAAATCGTTGTAAAACAGGCGCGAGTGTGCCACGGGAACCAGGGTGTCTTGCGCGCCATGTTGCAAAAACAGCGGCAGATGCAGCGCGTTTTCGTGCAGCGTGCGCGGGTCATCCGACTCATAAAGCGCGCGCTTCCACGGCAGCACATCGTCCCGGCGCAGGCGCAGCCATTCGTAAATATCGGTGCGCGCCGCCATCGGCGCCAATCCGGCCCACAGGTGTGGCGTGTGTAAGCCAACTGCAAGCGCCCCATAACCACCCATTGAAGCGCCCATTAGAACTGTGCGATTCGGGTCGACGCTGTAACGTTTCTGCACTTCTTCGAGTACTCGCAGCGTATCGTCCTCGCCGATTTGCAAAAAGTCGGAGTTGCGTCGGCCATAAGGCACGGCAAAGATCATGTTGCGCTGCGTGGCCAGGCTCCATGTCGAGGCAGCGGGAATCCACGGCTCTGCCTTGTTGATATTCGGGTCGTAGCCGTGCAGAAAAACGACAAGCGGATATTTCTGTCGTGCGGAATAGCCTTTGGGCAGGAACACCCAGTAAGGCTGCGCCGAACCGTCGTTAGCGGCGATATAAGCGCGTTCGTGCATCTGCGTCGGGGCAGCGAGAACGGCATCGCCGCGCGCTTTCTCGATGGTTTCTGCGCGATCGAGAAACGCCGCCAACTTGTTTTGCACCGTCCACGGCGCGTAGGTGTAGCCTCTTTGCAGTTCGGTCAGCAGCAGGCGCGCCTGTTCCAGCTTGAAGCGCCACAGCGCGAGGTTTTGCGCATCAGCCGGGCCGATGCCGTCCACGACACGTTTTTCTGCGGCTTCAAGACGGCTGCGCAACGCGTCGAGAGAATTCGTTGCATTAGCGCCTCCAATTATAAAGTCATCAACTGCTGCGCTGGAACGACTTGTTCGCGCGTTGGGTGCCTGTGCATGTGCGACGTGAACACTTGCAAGCATCAAGCTCGTAAGCGTTACGCTGGTAAGAAATGTTGCGCTTAGAACAACGGTGATAGTGCAACGCAAAAGGAAAGAACGCGGCATAAAGTAGAAAAGAAGGCATACGAGTTCAATCGAGTACTCGTATGCCTTCTGCGAACGTCGCGACGAACGTGTTTAACCTTGTGTTGAAGCGGCGCTTTGTGGCGCAGCGTCTTGCGTCGAAATTTGCGAAGCCGGGACGTTGTTTTCATTACCATACAGTGGCGCGCCTTCGTACAGCGGGAAGCGGGCGCAGATTTCATCAACGCGTTTCGAGAGTTTCAGCAACGCCATCTCGTCGCCGCGTGCGCGAACCGCCTGCACGATGATGTCCGCGATTTGGCGCATTTCGTCTTCTTTCATGCCGCGCGACGTGACAGCCGGCGTTCCCAGTCGCACACCACTCGTTACCAGCGGCGGGCGCGGATCGAACGGAATCTGGTTTTTATTGCAAGTGATGCCAACACTTTCCAGCAGTTCTTCGCCTTCTTTTCCGGTGACTTGCGCCGGTGTAAGATCGACCAGCATCAGGTGATTGTCGGTGCCGCCCGTCACCAGACGCAAGCCGCCCTGCATCAATCCCTGCGCCATAGCGTGCGCATTCTTGCGAATTTGCTGCTGGTAAATCTTGAAGCCCGGTTGCAGCGCTTCGCCAAAGCACACGGCCTTGGCCGCAATGACGTGCATCAGCGGGCCGCCTTGAAGTCCGGGCATGATGGCCTTGTCAATCGCCTGCGCATATTGCGCCTTGCACAAGATGAGACCGGCGCGCGGGCCGCGCAGCGTTTTATGTGTTGTCGTGGTGACGAAGTCGGCGTGCGGAACGGGGTTAGGATATTCGCCTGCTGCCACCAGGCCTGCCACGTGCGCCATGTCGACCATGAGGTAAGCGCCTACGCTGTCGGCGATTTCGCGGAATTTCGACCAGTCGATGACGCGCGGATAAGCGGAGAATCCAGCCACGATCATCTTGGGCTTATGTTCCTGCGCGAGTGCGTTGACTTCATCGTAGTCGATGCGCTCGGTTTCTTTGTTCAGGCCATAAGCCACGGCGTTGTAAATCTTGCCACTGAAGCTCATTTTGTGGCCGTGCGTGAGGTGTCCGCCGGCGGGCAGGCCCATGCCCAGAAGCGTGTCGCCGGGTTGTAGCATCGCCAGGTAAACGCCTGCGTTGGCCTGGCTCCCTGCGTGTGGCTGCACGTTGGCGTGCTCGGCACCGAACAGCTTTTTGGCACGCTCGATAGCGATGGTTTCCACCACGTCCACAAATTCGCAGCCGCCGTAGTAACGCTTGCCCGGATAGCCTTCAGCGTATTTGTTGGTCATGACGCTGCCGGTTGCTTCCAGCACAGCCTCGCTGGTGAAGTTTTCGGAAGCGATCAGCTCCAATTTGCCGCGCTGACGACCCAGTTCATTCTGGATGGCCTGTGCGACCTCGGGGTCGGTTTGCGTAAGATGTGGAAGATCAAATGTCATGAGGCGTGTCCTTTACCGTTGTGTCTTGTTTGTAGCCGGTTTATCGAGTACTCGGGCCGCTGTCGGCTGTTTCGTTTCCGCTTTTGATTTTAGCCCATCGCCCGAAAGAGTGGCAATCGGCATCAGATAAACATCGCCCGCATCGGGCCAGGCGCGCAACACAACGCGGGTTCCCGTCGCCGCGTGCGTGGTGCGGCGCAAAGCATTGAAACGAAACTTCGTGGCGTTGCCTGTGGCGTCGCCAAGCACTGAAAGCGGAATCTGCATTTCAACATCGTAATAGCCGTTGAAGTGCTGCTGCGCCGCTGTCCAATTCACGCCTTCAACGCGAAATTGCCCTTCGCGCGTATGCCGCTCGACGACGCGGTTGCCTTTTTGCGTCAGCACGAAGCGCCAGCGCTCGTGAGCATCGAAAGGGGCCAGATCGACCGCGACCCATTCGCCCTGAGTACTCGCATTAGTGCGGCAGCGCAGCGCGACATAAAGGTTATTCTTATCGTGCGCAAGATTCAGTGATACCCAGTTATGGCGATTTGCTGCACTATCCGGGTGCTCAAACACTGTGAGTGCTTTTGCCGTTGCAGGCCACTCATCGTTGTCGATTCGGCCATTCACAATGGGTTGGTTAAGGGGGATGTGAAGTTTCCAATCGAGAAGTTCGTAAATGACCGCATGAGAGATGTGATCCAAACCGATCAACTCGGCGCTGGCGCGAGCTGCGCGCAGGCGTGAGTCAATTAAAACATCACGTAGCCATTGAATCTTATCTTCACGGAAGGCAGAGGTCAGCGCGAACGTGTCAAGCGCCTGCGGGTCAAACTCGGCTGCATTAATTGGTTTAAACCCCGTAAGGGCAACTTCGCGCTTTGTTGGCGATGCAGCACGCAACAACTCATAATCTTCAATCGCATCGCGTAAGAGTATGAGGCGAATGCTGGGCATCGGGCCGCTGCCGCCAACCAGTTCAGAAGGGTAAAGCAGCGTGCCGTCTCCATTAGTCCCGGCAAACGATTGAATGTTCTCCAATGGTTTTGGCCCCCAACCGTGCGCCATCGAGTACACAAATCCGGTGATGCCGTATCGCGCCATCATCCAGCCGTAAACACGCACCGCAGCCGCATCGTCATCGACCAGCCAGGTCGGGTAGGGGTTCTTTGGCTCCACCATCGTGTACCACCACGTTTCGCGGCCTTTCTTGCGTTCCGCTTCAAGCATCCTAAGGTCGAGGTGACCCAAACCGAAATGATCGCCGATGTTGGGGCACCATATATCGACCGCGTCTTTCAATGATTGATTGGGATGCGCCGTCACGAGGTGCTTCACGCGCGGGTCGATACCGTGCAGTTTTTGTGTCGTGTCGCGCACTTCGGCGTAGCGCTCGGGTGCTGGTTCGTCGATATGATAGTAGTAGGCTTTGTGCAGCGTATTGGTCTTCTTAAGCTGTTCAAGCGCGGGCGCAAAATCGGTGCTGCTCAGATGTGGCAGGCGCACGCTGAGTACTCGCGAATCCCTGAGATAACTCGTGGCGGCTTCGCTGTTCCAGGCAACGGGCAAATCGTAGGCGTTGAGGCGGTAATCGAGCAGAAAATCGTAATACTGCTTTTTCGTTGCGGCGAATTGCGCATCGTCCAGCGGCTTCCAGTTTTTCGCATACCAGTCGCGCACCACATCGTAATAGACCGCGACGTTGGCGCGCATTGTCGGTGGCGGCATTGTTACGGATGCGACGGTTAATTTCGCCGTCACCGACTTGCGACTTGTGCCGGTTGCCACGACCAACTTCCCCGAGTACTCGCCGGGCGCTGCATTGCGCGGAACTTGCACTGCGACCCAGAACACAACCGAGCGCCGTGCTGCGACATTAACTGTTGGCTGCAAGCGCAGCGGAATCAAAGCGTCCGGCCACCACAACTTCTCCAAACGCCGGTTGCCGCTCGGCTTGTCGATGTAAACGTAGTTCTCTCGGAAAAGCTGAATATTGTCTGATGCAATGACATTGCTCTTACCACGCGTGAAGCCACTCGCCGAAAGCGCCACATTTTGCAAAGCGACATCTCCCGCTGTCACCACAACCTGAAACGATTCCCATTCGCCGCGTGCCGCTTGCAGATGAATTGGCGCAGCCGAGAACGGTTCGAGGTCCCCCGGCGCGGTGGCCGTCAACTTTTGCAGCGACGAGGCCGTGTGAATTTGCCAGTCGGTTGTTCTATCAGGCTCTGCCTTAGCGGCGTGAACAACAGGCGCATAGCAAAGAGCCGTGGCGATGGCCACGGCTCCAAGTCTTAAAATGCAGGAACGAAACAAGTTCACGGCTTCTCCACGCATAATGTATGCGATCGGCGGAATTGAGTACTCGACGAATGTCTCACGCTGCCGCCTCAAGCGTGCAGACGCGATTCCTCGTTCGGGTAGCCGCTATCGGGAATGCCCTGTGGCGAGAGGTGCGTCGCGCGGTCACCGGGTTCGACTTCGTCTTCACGGAGGTATTCGTCGAGAAAGTGTTCGATGCGGCGCCATAACGCCTGTGTTTGCGGCAGCGAGTCGTCGCGCCAGAAACGTGGTGGCGCATCGGGATAAACTTTTACTTCGCCGCGCTTGTCGTGTTCTACGAGGCGCACGCCCAGTCGCTCGACTTCGATTCCGGGAAACAGCGGGTCGTTGCCGGGATAAGCTGCCAGCAGCGCGCCGCCCAGATTGGCCACGAAGTTCAGCGGCGAGCCGGGCTTTTGCGCCGTAAGCACCGGATAGGTGATTTCGCCACCGACGTTCACTGCCACCAGAATATTGGAATTGTAGGCGGCGGTCATCATCGCGTAGGCGCCGCCCATGCCCCAGCCGATCACGCCGATGCGCGCCGTCGAAGCATTTTGAGTTCCACTAACGAAACTCACCGCACTCAGAGCCTCTTGCACCACGCGCGTGTCCGAAAGCGTGGACACATAGTCGCGCAGCGCGGTTTCTTCCGCAGCGTCTGGAGAGCCGCCGCTCGAAGCGAAGAGATCGGGCACAACAACGGTGTAGCCCAATGCTGCCAGACGCGCTGCGGCCTGCTGCGTCGTGTCATCGATGCCGTAGATGTCATGCAGCATCACGATGGCTGAGAGTGTGGGCGAGCCGCTGTCGCCCGAAGCCGGGTTTACGCCGGGCACTGCGTCTTCGCCTGAACCGGCACCGGAAAAAAGCAGCGCGGGAACATCGCCGTTCTGGGTGGAAATAGAAATGTTCTGCGAAACAATATTCTGCAATGTGGCGTCCTGGATGGCGTTGGACATGATCAGTCTGTCTCCTGAAGGGAAGTGCTGGAATTGAGAAGCGGCTCGTAATATGGATTGGTGCTCATTTCAAAGCCGACGGTTGTGGCTTCGCCGTGGCCGGGCAGAATGCGCGTTGCAGAGGGCAGTTTGCTGAGGGCAAGCAACGATTGCTGTAAAACTTCAAACGAACATCCCGGTAAATCGGTGCGCCCGACGGAGCCGCGAAACAACACATCGCCCGAAATGCAGATGCCTTCATCGGCAAAGTGAAACGACACGGAGCCGGGCGAATGGCCGGGGGTGTGGAGTACTCGAACCGCGTGATCTCCGATGTGCAGGGTTTGTCCGGCTTCGAAGGCGCGGTCAGGTTGAGCCACAGTGGGCGCGGCAAATCCCATCCACAGCGCTTGCTCGGGCAGGCGGTCAATGAAAAGCTGATCGTCGGGATGCATCCACAGCGGAGCGCCGAATTCCTGGCGCCACGCGGCGTTGTCATAGATGTGATCGAAGTGGCCGTGCGTGTTCCAGATGGCGGCCAGCGTGTAGCCGTCGCGCAGCAGTTCGCGCACGCGTTGCCGGGCCGGCTCGCTGTCGATGGAAGGATCGACGACCACGACCTGGCGGGCCGTGTCGTCGATGACAAGATAAAGATTGTTGGGCAGCGGCCCCACGACAAAGGTTTCGACCTTTAAAATCACGCTTTTAGCTTATCAAATGCCGCCGTGTTTGACCGTGTAGGAAACGGTTTGTGGCCCTATCGAAATGTCTTCGTGCGATGAAACAGGGTCTCTTGGGTATAATTAAAGATGACACACCAGCGCTGTTGCCGTCAAAGCTATTGCTGCTGTCAAAGCTGTTGCTGTCAAATTAGCGGAGGTCATGGATGGCACTGGGTTCTTTAACTCCTTCTTCGGCGACAACGGGTGAAACCAACGGCTCTGCGGCAGTGGCACCTGCGGCAGCGGTTTCGACTCTGTCTTGCACCACCTGTGGCCGCGAGAATACAACCGACTCACGCTTTTGCCGCCACTGCGGTGCATTGCTGCCCGCAGTTTCGAGTGCCTCACTCAACAACGCCGCGACGAGCGCTCCTGCGCCGGGGCGAGTACTCGACACGCCCAATGGCAACACGCCCAATGGCACGACAGAGAATGCTTCTGTGGCGGCAGCCGGCATTGCATCCGACGCTGTTTCCGACGATGCGGCTCAAGACGAGCAATTATCACCGGCAGAAGTCGAGATGCGCCGCGCCAGGCAGTTGCTTGATCGCTCGTTTACCCTTTCAGAGCATGGCGACTTGCCCGGAGCCGTTCTGGCCTGCCGCCAGGCGATTAGCCTGGTGCCCGACCTTGCGGAAGCGCACTCGATGCTGGGCGTGTTGCTGGAACGCACAGGCGACACCAAAGGCGCCATCGAAGCCTACGAAGAAACTCTGCTCCTGGCGCCCAACAGCACGCTCGAACGCGAGAGCTTGCAGCGTCTGCGCGCGCAGATGCCGCAGCAAGGCGCCACACCGATTTTTCACTTCGATGACAGCGAGTTGTTTTCCGACGCTCCTCCTGCTGCCTCCAACGAATTCATGACCCCCGTAGCGGACGGCACTACCACACATGGCGGGGCAGATGCATCTACAGCCACAGAGCCTGAAAGCGCCGGCGCCATTCCTGCTTCTGCGTCTGGTGCGACGCACGGCATCGCACCGGCTGTTGCCACGGGCGCTGTTGTTGCGGCTTCGGCAGTAGCAGCTTCGGCAGCAACGGCAAGAGGTGCTTCTGAGTTTCCTGGCGCATCAACCGCTTCAAGCGAAGCCGGGGCGCTTCATGCCGCTGCCCCGGCCACAAATACTGTGGGCGCGCTGGCGCCTTCTGCCTATGCGCCGGTGGCTCCGGTTGCTGGCACAGCAGTTCCTGCAACGCCCATCGACTTTGGTATTACCCCGACAGAGATACGTCCCAATGAGCCGTGGTGGCAGGCTGCGCGGAGCCGTCCCTCCTTTTATCTGCGTGCGCTGCCGCTGACAGGTGTCGCGCTCGCCGGCTTGATGTTCATGCTGTGGGCGCGCAACGTCGCTGACCATCGTAATGACGTTGCGACTGCTTCTTATGCGGGCGGGGTGGTTGCCAATGATGGAACGGGGGCTGACACCACGGCACGTGCAGCGAACGGTGATGCGACGACGGGCACAACACCGGGCGCAGCAGGCACTCCAGGCGCGCCTGGTGGAATAACAGGCTCGAATGTGCCCATCACCAACGACTGGCGCACCGTGCCGCCGAATGCTCCTGCTGTGCCGGGAACGACAACCAACACTGCGGCAGGCGGCAACTCTCCAGGTGGAAGTTCTCCCGGTAGTTCGACGGCGCCACCTTCGGCAACGAGTACTCGGGGTGGCGGCACACAAGCTCCTCGCCTGCCTTCTATTCCCCCGGCTACAATTCGTCCGGGTTCCGCAGGCGGCGCTGGCCCGGCAGGAGCAAGTGGCGGTTCGGGTGCGCAGCCCTTTGATGGCATTCCGCCGGCGAGCATCTTAAACACTCCGGCAGCACCAGAAGTTGTGCAGGCCGTGCCTTCATCACCGGGCGATGGTGGAGTGACCACAAGCGGCGGTGGCCCGGTAAATCCTGGCGGCTCGTCGCGTCGTGGCTCGATTCGCGTGATTTCGCGTCCTTCACCTTCACAGGCGCCGACCCGGCCGGAAAATGCAGCGCGTGGCGCGGAAGACGCGGCTCGTGATGACGCGGCCAGCGGACGCACCGGCCAGGCTATCAGCCGTGCAACTACCGCAATCAACACCGGCAACGACTTCGACCGCGCCTACCGCTTGCAGCAACGGGCCTTGTTGCGCCTCGACGCCGGTGATAATGGGGGCGCCATTACCGATTTTCAGGCGGCGATCTCCGCTTATAACGATCAGATTTCACGCGGTACTCGTGTAGCCGAAGCACGTCGCGGCATTAGTTCATGCCAGAGCGGTTTGCGTCTCGCACAGGCGAATAATCGGCGCTGACGCCTAATCGACGCTGACGCGCGCAGCCGAGTTGACATCACAGCATAGTTGATAACCACAATCGAGTACTCAGAGACAGGTTGTAAATACATTAATGAAACGAGAACAGCATTGCTCCGGTTCGTGGCCACTTAAAACAGGCGTGGCCCTTTTCGGTGTGCCCCTTCTCCTCGCGTCACAAACGGGGCAGGTTTTACGGGCACAAAACTCCATCGTGCCTCCTCCGGCAATAACCATTGTGCCTGGAACTCCTGCGGTGCAACCGGCACCTCCTGTGGTGCAATCGGTACCGCCTGCGATAGTTGGATCGGCGCCGGCTATTGCGGCATCGCCTGCGCCGAGCGCGCTGTCGGCTCTGCCCGCTGTCAATGTCCTGATTATTGCGTTTGATGACATTGGTGGAAAGACGATTGCAACAAGCCCGGCTAACACCTCCTCGGTTAACACCTCATCAGGTGCAACGGGAACCGTAAGGGCTTCTGGAACCGGAACTGCTGGTGCCGCATCCAGGGCAGTTGGCACGACTCAGGGTTTGTCTTCAACGCCGCCGGGACTCGCTCAGGCCGGAGCGGCTGCGTTGCGTCGTGCTCTGGTGCGTGGTGGCTGGAGCGATGTCTTAACAACTGCACCGGACAGCGCCGTTATGCGCCGCGCCCTGAACGAAGGTCGCATTTCACCGGCCTCGCTTGACGTGATGCGCACTTCACTGGCACAATTGGCCGCGTCGCTGCACGATTCAGCTGTGCCCTCCAATGCTGCGCCATCCATTCCTGCTGCAACAGCACCTTCGCCCCTAACGCCGGTTCCGGCGGCTGACGGCGCCGGAACCGCTGTCATGCAGCCGCTGATACAATCGGCGTCGCGTATTGGTCAGGCTCTTGGCTATCGTGCCGTGCTGGCGCTGGCTGTGATACCTGAGAATGCCGCGACGCCCGGCGCACGGCGCGAAGCGACTTACGTGTTGTATCTGGTTGATGCGTTGCGCGAAACGGGGCAGCCGCTCTCTTTTGATGAGAGTGGTGCCGATGCCATTCAGATGCACGAGGCGGCGGCGGTGGCGGCATCTGCCTTCACCGGCAAAGAGTTGCAATTATGGACGACAGTCGGTGCCGGTGAGCGCGCACAGAAGATTCAGAGCTATCTTCAGCAGGCGCGTGCGGCCCTCGATGCGAAAAAGCCTGATGAAGCGCGTGCCGCAGCGCAACAGGCTCTGGCTCTCGATCCTTCGCTGGTCGAGGCGCACTTGCTGCTGGGTGATGCCACCAAAAAAAGCGACCCTGCAGCCGCCGCAGCGGCCTATCGTCTTGCGCTGGGTAAGAACACGAGTAGCAACGGCGAAGTATGGGCCAGAATCGCCGCTGCGCACGCCGCCGGACGCGACTGGCCAAAAACGTTGGAAGCCGGACGGCGAGCCTTGGAGTTGCGTTACGATTCCGCAGCGCTGCGACAGGCGATGGCGATGGCACAGTTTGGTCGGGCGCAACTGTTCCGCGAGGCGGGTCGTATGGAAAACGCCGACAGCGCCGAAGCCGAAGCGCGCGATCACATCGACCGGGCGCGTGCGATGTCTCCTGATGATCCCGGCACGACGCGCGTTTTGGCCTCCTATTTGGTGTCGCAGCGAGAGTATCGCGCGGCATTGCAGTCGTTGGATGCTCTGGCATCACGCTACCCGGACGATGTTGAAGTGCAAACGCTTTATGCCACGGCACTGACCGAACGGGGTGGACGCGATGCCGATGCGTTTGCGGCCTGGGCGCGCGTATGGCAGATGGATGACTCGGAGTTGGCTCCGCTCACGGCGCGCTATTACCGTCGCATTGCGGAAGGCTTCGATGAATACGTTTCCGAACTAGCCAAGGATGCGGCCCAGCTTACTTCCGGTGTTTCCGCCGGCACGGTGCCGCGCGAAGAAGGTTTGCTGCGCATCCAGCGCATGAACAGCGACATGCAGCGCGCCGAGGCAGCCATCAAGATGATGCAGCCGCCCGGTCACTTCAACGAAGCGGCTCACGCGCGGCGCATCTTTGCCGCCGACCTGCTGGGGCAGGCAATTGATCAGCAGCGTGTTTTTGTAGAAACCGGCGACGAAATTTATCGCGGACGCGCCGCCGACCTGCATCGCCAGGCGATTACGCAATTGAATTCGGCACGCACGGGCGGCGCCTGACAACATAGCCTAGTAAATCGAGTACTCAACTATGGCACCACTGGCCAAAATTCTGATGTTGATGGGCGCGTTGCTTTTCCTGGCCGGAGTTGTGGTGGCCGTCGGTGCGCGCTTCGGGTTGGGCAACCTGCCCGGCGATATTTCGTTCCGGCGCGGCAATACATCGGTGTATTTTCCGATCGTGACTTCGATTCTGGTTTCCATCGGCCTCACTGTTCTTATCAACATTGTGCTGCGCTTCTGGCGCTAAAACCTGAAGTCGAGCCATGCGGTTACACGCAGATGCGGTTACGCACAGATGCGGTTACACGCAGGTGCGGCGAGTTTGAAAATGCGCTTCAGCCGTTTTCTTGCCTTTCATGCTTTCTTCTGAACTCGATTACGACTTACCTCCCGAGCTTATTGCGCAGGAACCGGCCTCACCACGCGACCATTCTCGGCTGATGCATCTGCGCCGCACGAGTGGTGAAATCGCGCACCATCGCTTTTACGAACTGCCTCAGTTGCTTCGACCAGACGATTTACTGGTCTTCAACGATACACGAGTACTCAGGGCGCGCCTGCGCGGTTTCAAGGTAAGCGACGAAGCCGGCGCAGTCTATCGTGGCGCGCGTGTCGAGGTATTGCTGCTGCGCGAACGGGATCCCAATCGTTGGGAAGCGATGCTCAAGCCGTCGGCGCGCTTGCGGCCCGGCACACGCCTGCATCTGGTCTCGCCCGACGAGGCTTTGCAAGTGGAGGCTCATGTTGTAGAGCGCACTTCCAGCGGCTGGATCGTGCAATTCCTGGGCAGCGACATCCGGCACGCTCTGCCGCTGCTGGGCGAAGTGCCCTTGCCTCCCTACATCAGCACGCCGTTGCATGATGAGAACCGCTACCAGACGATTTATGCGCGCGACAAGCGTGAGAGCGACAAGCGTGAGAGCGACAAGCGCAGCGATGCCGAACAGGCCGGCTCGTTGGAATCGGCGGCGGCACCCACTGCGGGCTTGCACTTCACGCCGCAGTTGTTGGACGTGTTGCAAGCGCGCGGCATTCGCACGGCGTTTGTCACACTGGCAATTGGAATCGGGACATTTCGCCCCATCAAAAGCGAAACGCTCGAAGAACACGCAATGCACGAAGAAGAGTTTGAGATCTCAACTTCAACGGCTCAACTCATTCACGAGCAGAAGCAGCGTGGTGGGCGCATTGTCGCCGTGGGAACGACCACAACACGAGTACTCGAATCGGCCAGCGATGAAGCCGGTGGTGTGCAGGCTGGTGCGGGTCGCACTTCGATCTTCATTCGTCCCGGCTACCGTTTCCGCACGGTTGATGCGCTGCTGACGAATTTTCACCTGCCGCGCTCGACTCTGCTGGCGATGATAGCCGCTTTTGCCGAAAACGGCGACGCTGAAATCTTTGGCCAAGATCGTGCTGCGACCAGTGAAACAAGCACAACTGTGGGCACAACATTGTCGGGATTGCAAAGAATTCGCTATGCTTATAAGCAGGCTATCGCGGAACACTACCGCTTTTTCTCGTTCGGCGATGCCATGTTGATCGATTGACAGACGCACGATGAATGTCACATGCTAGCGACGCACGGCTTAGCCTCAGAAGTATCAGGCCGGACAAAGCACTTAACACGCACCTAACGCAGCCCTAAACGAACTACGCGAAACACCACTTATGACAGAAAGCCGCATTCAAGATTGGATTCGTTACGTGCAGGAGCGTGCTGAAAACGTTCCGCCCGACGAAAAAACAGAAACAACTGCAACCGAAACTGTGCAGCGCAGCGTCCACAACACGCCGCTTCCTGTGCCTCCCGGCCCCACGGCTGACCCGCAGACCGAGCAAGATGCTGCCGAGCAAGGCGCTGCCAAACAAGAGGCTGCCCAAACTGCTCCCACGCCTGTCGCGCCACGCAGACTCTCTTCGGCTGCCGTGGCACGGGCCGGCTCACGCATCAAGCGAGTCGCTGCGGCCAGTGGCCGAAATTTCGCGCCTGCGGAAACCTCTGCGACCAGAAGCGCTCCCGATCCATCAATAGTCGCTGCGCCAGGCCGTGTGCAAGTCGATGATACTTCCGTTCTCGCATCGGTGATGAATGCTCCTGCAAGGGCAACGAGTACTCGCGAAGCCATTGCGGCACGTCCTAGCGAAACTCTGCCCATTCCAGATGTCATGTCCATTGCCGGTGTTGTAGCGGTTGATGGTGTCACACCGGCCCGGCAGCGGGTGCGGCAGCGCCCCGAAACCCGCACGCAGATGCTGGAGCGTCTGACGAACCCGACTATTTCATTATATGAAGCCAGTGTGCTGCTGGATGTGTGTTCGGCGACGGTGCGGCGTTACACCAATTCGGGTGTGTTGCCGCATGTGCGCACCGAAGGCGGGCAGCGTCGTTTTCGCCTGCATGATGTGCTCGTTCTGATGCGCGACATGGAAGCCGCCAAAAAGCAGTAGGGACATCGGAAGCCAAGTCGAGCCCACATCATGCAGGCCTGATCTGGTACAATGGGCGAAGTGACCCCTCGCACTCGTAGCGAGTACTCGCTGCTATCAGGTCAGGAATGAACCCACAAGAATATGCGCGTATGCACGCGCTGGAAACGCAATACTGGTGGTTCGCCGGACGGCGTGCCATCATCGCGTCGCTTCTCGATTCGCTGCGTAGCCGCTCCGCACATGGCGCGTCCAGTGCTGAAGCGGCAATCCGTCTTCTCGATATTGGCTGCGGCACCGGCGCTAATCTGCCGCTGTTGCGTTCGTTCGCCGGCTCCAGCGGCAGCGTGACGGCGATGGACTTCTCCCCGCTTGCGTTGCAGTTCGCCCGCGACCAGTTGCCCTGCGACGACTCGTCCAAAAATCTGTCGATGCTGCGTGGAGATGCGCAACGCCTGCCTTTTGGTGATAACTCGTTTGACGTGGCTACCATGCTGGATGTGCTGGAACACCTCAGCGACGATTGCCTGGCGCTTTCGGAAGTGCGTCGCGTGCTGCGTCCCGGCGGCGCGCTGGTGATGAGCGTGCCCGCCTATCAAAAGTTGTGGAGCGCGCATGACGAAGCGCTGCATCATTTTCGTCGTTACGAATATCACGGGCTGCGGCGCGTGCTGCATGGAGCCGGCTTCTCTGTGCCGCTGCTTTCCTTTGCCATGAGCGTGATGCCGCCGCTGGCCTGGTTGTGGCGTCGCTTCATCTTGCCTTTCAAACCACGCCGCCCACGCGATGCCAAGCGTCATTCGGAAGGCGCAATTTTGCCCTCGGTGCCACCGACATTCAATCGGGCCTTGATTCGTTACCTGGAAGTTGAAGGAAAACTCGTCGCGCGGCGCCCGCTACGCTTCGGTACTTCGCTGGTAGCAATCGCCATCAAGCGCTAGTGCTTGAACCGTGTAGTAATTATAGAGTTTGATCGATCTCAGTTCAAACGAACCCGAAGTGTTGGTTCAGATGGTTATGAGAATGGATTCTATTTTTAGGCCGTGTCGTTTTCTGGGTGCAGCGCGCCGTTAACGCCGCGTGTAATTTCATAGCGGCGGCCCAGCAGCCATAGCAAATCGGACAGGCGATTCAGATAGGGCAGCATTTCGGGGTTGGGCACCATGCCTTCGTGTGCCAACCTCACCGTGCAGCGCTCGGCGCGGCGCGCTACAACGCGCGCTACATCAATGGCCGCGCCGGCCTGCGTCGCACCGGGCAGTGCCCAATCATCGAGCAGGCCTGGCAGCGTTTCGATTTCGGCGACGTGTTTTTCCAGTGCTTGCGTCATTTCGCTCGTGACGCGTGTTTTGAGTTTGTGCTGTTGCTCACCGGGAGTGGCTAACTCGGCGCCGACGATGAAACTCTCACGTTGCAGCGTTTCGAGTACTCGCTTTGTGTAGTCGTCATCACAGAAGGCGCGCGCCAGGCCCAAAAACGAGTTCAACTCGTCAATGGTGCCGTAAGCCTCCACTTGAAGGTCAGCTTTGGAAACATGCTCTCCATAGATGAGTTTTGTGGTTCCGTCGTCACCTTTTTTGGTAACAATGCTCATGATCAGTCCGTTATCAGTCTGAGAAATAGTACTTGAATTGTCCGCGTAAGATTTTCAATCAAATCTTAGCACAGCGATGCCGCGTGTAGCGCACTGCGAGTACTCGCAAATAGATAAAGGGCGACTGTGTTTAACACAGTCGCCCTTTATCTATTTGCAGATTATTGCGCCCAGCAGGTTATTCTTCGTCGCTGTTGTAATCGGCGCCGTCATAGTCTGCTGCGTCGTAGTTCGTGCCGTAGCTCTGCGTGGCGGCTACCGAAGTGGAGGCAGAGGCCGACCACGAGGGCAGAGCGTCCAGAGCCAGGTTGTTGGTCAAGCGGGTCTGCGCGCTGCCATCCACGTTCATGGTGTAGATGGCAAAGTTGCCGCTGCGCTCGGATGTGAACGCGATTTTATTGCCGTCCGGGCTGAACACCGCGCCATAGTCGCGCACCGAATTGAAGGTGAGGCGGGTTTGGCCGCTGCCGTTGGCGTTCATGATATAGACCTCGGTGTTACCATCGCGATCAGACGTGAACGTGAGCCTGTTACCGTCGGGGCTAAAAGACGGCCCATAATCGTCGGAAGGAGCATTGGTCAATCGAACCACGTTGCTGCCGTCGCTGTTCATGACGTAAATCTCGTTGTTGCCGTCGCGGTTGGACGTAAAGGCGATTTTGCTGCCATCCGGGCTAAACACCGGCCAGAAGTCTTGCGAACTGGCTCGTGTGAGGTTCACCTGGCTGGTGCCGTCAGAGTTCATGATGTAGATTTCGCTATTCTTGTCGCGGTTGGACGTAAAGGCGATTTTGCTGCCGTCACGGCTAAACACCGGGCCATAGTTGTCGGTGGTTGTGCTGGTCAACCGCAGCTGATTGGTGCCGTTGCTGTTCATGACGTAGATGACGCTGTTGCTGCCGGCTTTGTAGGAGTTGAATGCGATTTTGCTCCCGTCGGGGCTAAACACCGGCCATGTTTCTTCCGTGAGTGTATTCGTAAGGCGAACCTGATTCGCACCATTGGCATCCATGATGTAGATCTCGTTGTTGCCGTCACGATTGGAAGTAAACGTGATCTTGCCCGCATTAACGGGCGGCGTTGCCATACTTCCAATCACAATGTCCTTGGAGAACATGATGACTGCCGGCCTGCGTGTGGTTTTCTGATAGGCAATCTGAACAGCATAGGTGCCGGAAGGAACATTGGGCACTACAATTTGCGCCACTTCACGTTTAGCAGGCCCGACAAATGTAGGCTGTACGCGTGTGTTGCCGATGTAGAACTGGTAAGGACTGACGCCTCGCTTGACCTGGAAGCCTTTGGCCGCCGTCAATGTGAGCACATCGCCCGGCTGCACCGAGCCTGAAGTCGGAGAAGTCAGAGCAAACGCGGGCGCTTGCTGACGTGCAGCATACGCGACAGACGTTGTCTGGTGGAAGGAGGTTGTGGCAACGGCCAGGGTTAATACCGGTGCTAAGCAGCAGAGAAGACTACGGTTTGAGAGTTTCATTTCTGTCCTATTCTAAATATGCTACGCTTTGTATTACATGTTGACTGAAGACGTTAACTGTGAAGTGGCCTGTCGTATGGTGAAGCGGGATTATATGCGTAGGGGCAGATCCGCTGACAAAAATATACAGTTCTTTGCACAGTTCTCTTGGACAACTTTGTGAACGTAGTGATATGCGCGTGGCGCTGCAAACTATATGCCAGTTTTTCGATTTCTGTCCTGCTGTCTGAGTGCTCAGACCTGAGTTGTGGGTAATGGCGGGCAGCCTTACTGGCTCCAGACCTTCTGGTGCGAGCTGCTATGGACTACGACGAGCGCGGTTTACATCTCCTATTGATTAGTGACTTACGTCATTGACAACTGAGTAGATGACGACATATAGACACTTCGTGTTCAGCTTTGTTAAAAGAAATTTTTATTGGAGTCACGGCAGTCCCGTAAATTGCACCGGCAAGCTTAGCAGGTCGTAGAAAGAGCCAGTGCTCGGAAGGTAGTCAAAGTTCCAGGAAAGCCCATCTCCTTTATCCACCGCGAGGGCATATTGATATACGTTCGGGTAGTTCGGGTCATGCAGCGCAAAGAAACGAACCTTGTAAGGTGTGCTCTGAGGCGCATCACACGGGCTGTAGAAGTCCGCAGGAAAACGATGAAGTTAAATCTGCCGGCGTTGCACTCAGCGTTGACACTGCACGATTCTGTGCGCTTCAATCAGTTCGATGTTAAAACCATGAAATCTGCCAAGGCAATCGCATTAGAAATCGAGTTTGGAATTCACCCGCCCCGTAAGGAGCGGGCTGATGCCGAAAAAGCCCCCTGAACGGGGCTGCTGTTGGCGCAGAACGAGGCTGCTGCTTGGGGTTCAGGTCGGGGTTGAGGCCGCTTCAGCGGTCTTCTGCTCTCAGCCCGCTCCTTCAGGGGCGGGGTTGTTTAACCAAAATTCCTAATTCGTCTGCCCTATGAAATCTGCTGTTGCTTTTTAAGAGGTGAGAAGTTGTTTGCTATACTCTGCAAAAGCTGGACTATTTATGGATAGCGGACAATTTTTTTCATCACTGTTGAGCCAATCGACTGATGTTTCTGCCGAGGCGATCTCTGCCAAAAACCACATCGGGGACGGCCAGGGTTCTGATCGCGTCGAGGACAACGCGCAGGGTGAAGCGCCTGTAGATGGCGCGACCAATGCGGGCGCGTTGCCGGTTGTGACCGACGGCCTGGCAAACGGAACGGCGCAGCCTGTCGCGGAAATTCTTCTGGACGCCCTTACCATTCCCGGCGCGGTTGATGTGAGTACTCGTGAGCCGGAAGAAGTGGCGCGCGCGCAGGTGCGGGCCCTTATCCAGCACACGATGCAGACGCGCGCTTCGTCCGACACTGACTTGCTGATGCGCGCCTACGCCTTTGCCCACGACAAGCACGAAGGCCAGAAACGCATGACCGGCGAGCCTTACATCGAACACCCGGTCGCCGTCGCGGGCATCTTAGCCGAACTGGGCATGGACGACCCAACTCTTGCCGCCGGCTTGCTGCACGACGTAATGGAAGATTGCGCTGTCGACTTCGACGACATGGTGCGGCGCTTCGGCATGGAGGTGGCGCAACTCATCGACGGCGTCACCAAGCTCAAGCACATCGATTTTTCTTCCAAACAGGAAAAGCAGGCCGAGAACCTGCGCAAACTCTTTCTTGCCATGGCCGGTGATGTGCGCGTCATCATCATCAAGCTGGCCGACCGCCTGCACAACATGCGCACGCTCGACCCGTTTCCGGAGCAGCGCAAGCGCGAAATTTCAAGTGAAACGTTGCACATTCTGGCGCCGATTGCGCATCGCCTGGGCATCTGGCGCATCAAATGGGAATTGGAAGACCGCTCCTTCAAATACCTTGAGCCGGATATTTACAAACAGATTTACGCCATGGTGCAACGCACACGCGCCGAACGCAGCGAAATGGTGCGCGATGCCATTGCCGTGCTCAACGAACGCTTGCGCCAGGAAGGGATTGCGGCGGAAGTGACCGGGCGTCCCAAGCACTTTTACTCCATCTATCAGAAGATGATCAAGCAGGGACGCAAGTTCAACGACCTGCACGATCTCATCGCGTTGCGCGTCATCTGCACCACGGTGCCCGATTGCTATCATGCGCTGGGCGTGGTGCATTCGCAGTGGATGCAGGTGCCGGAGATGTTTTTCGATTATATCGCCAAGCCCAAGCCGAATAATTACCAGTCGCTGCACACCAAAGTTCTGGGGCCGACCGGCGAGCCGATTGAAGTGCAAATTCGCACACGCGAAATGCACCGCGAAGCCGAGTTCGGCATTGCGGCGCACTGGCGCTACAAGGAAGAAGACGCTCCCGACCAGAACTTCGGCGACAAGTTGCGATGGCTGCGCCTCGTTCTTGAACTGCAAAGCGACACCAAAGACGACGCGCAAAGCTTTCTCGATTCGCTCAAGCTCGACCTTTCGACCGACCAGATTTTTGCTTTCACGCCGCGCGGCGATGTTATCTATTTGCCGCAGGATTCGTCTCCGGTCGATTTCGCTTATCGCATTCACTCCGACATCGGCAACGCCTGCACTGGTGCTAAAGTGAACGGGCGCATTGTGCCGCTCGATTATAAGCTGCACAACGGCGACATTTGCGAGGTCATTACTTCACGTCTTGGCAAACCGGGCGTGGGGCCCAAGCGCTCGTGGCTGGAGTTCGTCGTCACGCCGCACGCCAAGAATCGCATCAAGAGTTTCCTCAAGAAGCAAAACTTCGAGGATAACTATCGTGAAGGGCTGGAGCGACTTGAAAAAGCGGCGACATCCGAACGCGTGAAGTTGGGCAATGTTTCAAACAATGAACATTTGAAGAAACAGGCGCGCGCCGCCAGCCTGAAAAGCGTCGAAGACTTGGTGGCCGCTGTGGGCTATGGCGAGTACTCGGCGGAAAGCATTGTGAAGCGGGTGCGCGCCGAAGAAGAGAAGGCTAAGCCCGCACCAGAACCCAGCGACACATTATCCGGTACGGCAGCCTCCTTGCTGGTGCGCAACGTGCGCACACGCAGCGACCGCGATTCGAATGAGGGCGAAACAGCGGGCGGGCTGCAACTGGGCCCGATTGACGGCCCCAGCGGCAAGGCTAAATTCGGCGATTTGCTGTTTACACTGGCCAAGTGCTGCGCGCCGCTGCCGGGCGATGCCGTGCGTGGCTACATCACGCGTGGGCGCGGCGTCACGGTGCATCGCGAAGATTGCCCCAACCTCAAGCATTACGAAGCGCGCGAGCCGAATCGCCTTATCACAGCGGAGTGGACAAGCGATGCCGAACGCGCTTACCAAGCGCTCATTGCCATCGAATCGAAAGACCGCCTTGGCCTGTTGCACGATGTAACCAGTGTCCTTTCCGAGCGCCGCATCAATATCCACGCCGTCAACACCTATCCTCTGAAAGACTCGCGCGCGCGACTCAATATCGCCGTCACTATTATCAACACCGATCAACTCAATGCCGTAATGGAAGCGCTGCGCCACATCGAAGGCGTGACGGAAGTACATCGCGTTTGATAATGATGTAGGAGGCCGTTATGAGTACTCGTAAGGCTGTCGGTGCAAAGGGTTTCACCCTTGTTGAGCTATTGACTGTCATGGCTGTTATCGCTGTGCTGGCTGCAATTCTCTTCACCGTCTTTGCACGCGTGCGGGAAAGCGGGAGGCGCAGCGTTTGCCAGAACAACCTCAAACAAATTGCACTTGCGGTGCAGCAGTATATGCAGGATGGTGATGGAAGGTTCCCACTCTGGCTATACCACCGGAACACGAATAATCTCTTTGGGTGGAATAATGCCTTATCTCCGTATATCAAGAATCCAGCGGTTTTTCGTTGCCCTAGTGCTCCACGTAAAGGAATACCAGATGGAGATTACGGTTACAACTGGGCGCGACTCAATAACTTTATCTGGAAACCCCTTGGAACCCCTGTGTTGAATCAAGCTGATACTGTCCATGAAGCGTACACTCCAGCGACCTCCTCTATCTGGCTGAATGCCGACCACACTTGGCTCGATAATGAAGAGGTCATTTCTCTTGAACAGCTTGTACAGAGCAGTTGTGGACGCCAATTCATAGGAGGCATAAGCCATTCTAGTGGTGCAAATTACTCATTTCTCGATGGCCATGTGAAGTGGCTCACGCCCCGTCAGATGGCAGAGATTGATTGTCAGAACGCACCACTGTCACTTCCCGGTGGACAAATTCCAGTGCCATGAAAGCAGTCATTCAGCGCTGCGGGCGCGCATCTTGTGAAGTCGAAGGTGAAATCGTTGGCTCCATTGAGCGGGGGCTGACGATTTTTCTTGGCGTGGAGCAGGGCGATGCGGCTGAAAAAGCGGCACGTCTGGCGCAGAAGATCGTCGGTCTAAGGGTCTTCGATAATGCCGAGGGCAAGTTCGATTTGTCGTTGCGCGACGTTGGTGGCGGCGCGCTTGTCATTCCGAATTTCACGCTGTGCGGCGATGCGCGCAAAGGCACGCGTCCCAATTTCAGTGCGGCGGCGCCACCGGCGGAAGCAAAGTCGCTCTATGAGCAGTTTGTTACACTGCTGGGCAGTCACGGAGTACTCGTGGCGACGGGTCGCTTTGGGGCTTCGATGCGTGTCAGCGTGGAAAACGACGGCCCCGTGACGTTGATTTTAGAAGTTTGAATTTGCAGTTTTTCTGTTTTGTCGTGAGCCGTATAAATTCAAGTCTGGATGTCAGTTGATGGAAGAACAGTTTGTCCCCGAAACCGAAGAGGCTCCCGAAGGCGATGCGACGGAGCTGACCTATCATAACGCGCTGCACATTGGCGGAACTGCTGAAAGCAACGATGGCAACGGAAATGGTGCCAATGGCAACGGTGCCGGCAGCCAACTACCGGGCGCTTTAGAGGACGATCCTCGCAGCGATCCGCGCGATGCTTTGTCGCGCTACAAGGATGCGGTGCGGCAAAACCCCGCTTCCGCGCGCCACATTGCGGAACTGGCCGAAGGCTATGCTGCCGCCGACCTGCCGCATAAAGCGTTGCAGCAATATCAGCGCGCTCTGGAAACGCAGCGCGAAAGCGGCGAAGAAGAGATGCCGGATGCGCACCTGGGCATCGGCGACATCTGTCGCACTTTCGCCATGAGCGCTGTCGCCGTGCGTTCCTACGAGCGCGCCGTGCGCCTGCGTCCTAAACGCCCTTTCTATCGCTGGAAGTTGGCCGTCGCATTGGCCGCAATGGGACTATATGACCAGGCCGAAGCACAGCTCCTTAAAGCAATTGAACTCGCGCCCACCGATACCTATTACCGCTTTCAGTTGGCCGATGTTTATTTGCTGATGGGCCGCGATGAGGCTGCCATCGAGTCGCTGCAAACCGTGGTTAAACTGGCGCCGCGCGACGACTACTATTGCCTGCGTTTGGGCGCCGCTCTGTTGCGCGCCGGACGCGCCGGAGAGGCCGTGCCGCAATTCGAGCGGGCGGTGCAACTCAAGCCGCAGAATTCGTCTTATCGCACGCTGCTGCGCTATGCCTACACGCGCAACCATCAGGAACCGTCGATTTCAGTCGATGTGGAAATGCTGGAGCTTGGCCCTTACGATGAAGATTTCGTGCGCCGCATTCAACGTATGGCGCAGCCTGTAGCGCGGGTTTAGCGATCTGAACGTCTGCTTGGCATAAGTGTCGCACTGCCGAGTACTCATGCTGCGAAAGATTCTTCTGCCCATTTGCCTTCTCTCCCTTACGTCAGCCGGTTGCAACAATACCGGCAGCACGGGTGATGCGGGTGCGCCCGCTGCCAACGAACCGGCTCCCGCCGCGTCAACCATGGACGCCACGCAGGCTTACGTGCGCGCCGTTCATGTCGTGCCGGGAGTTGGAGCATTGGATGTGATTGCGCGCGACCGCGATTCCGACCGCGATGTCGTGAGCTTGCGCGGCACGGCTTTTGGCAACGCTTCGAATTTTGCGGCGCTGCCTCCGGACACATACCGCATTTATGCTTACGGTGCGGATGGCAAAAGCAAAGCCGGCCCGATGCCGGTGAGGCTGGAAGAAGGCGAAGACATGACCGTTGTCATCAACGGCGTGCCGGGCGATGTGGCGTTGCTGCCCTTCAAACACAAAAATGGTGGGCCGCAGGCGGGGCAGGCCAAAGTCGCGTTCATGCACGGCGCCAAATCTCTGCCTGCCGTCGATGTGTTGATCGACAACAATCGTTATCGTGGGGGCGTCAGATACGGCGTCGCGACCGATTATCGAGTACTCACGCCGGGGCGCCACACCATGCAGGTGAGGTATCGCAAAACGTTGCCGTCCCTTGTTTACCGCGACATCAACGCCGTGCCGCCGGAGATTCGCGCCAGAATCAAGCTGCCGACGCCAACTCCCGAACCCACGCCCACAGCGGTTCCCACACCAGGCGAAGCGGAGGCTCTCAACTCGGTTTCACCTCCGGTCACAACGGAAACCGAAGTGATGGAAACACGGACTAAAACAGTCGAAATTCGAGTTCCACAATACGAAAACATAACCCTGACGCAGCAACTCGACCTGGCAGCGGGCAAGGTGTATTCGGTGATTGTTTTTCAGGACGAAGCGAAATTGCCCAAACTGAGCCTGTTGGAAGATAAATTCGCGGCGGAGTTGAAAAACGCACCCGGCAGTAACAACGGCGAGGCTGCGGGCAATGCGAGTACTCGCTAAAGAACGGCAGATGCTGCTTGACGCGCGGCCCTGATTTGCGCATAATTTGTTATTGCCTCCGGTGATAGCCGCGAGGCGCCTTCTTTTGCCGCCTTAGCTCAGTTGGTAGAGCATCGCATTCGTAATGCGAGGGTCGCCGGTTCGAGTCCGGCAGGCGGCTGTTTGCCAGTGTTTTAATTGTTGCTGGAGCCTCTGCTTGAGCTGTTGCTTGAACCGTTGCTTTAGCTGTGCGTTTGCAAGGTTTGACTTTTGAGTTCGTGGTTTTGAGTTGGCGCAATTCACAACCGGGTGCTCGAAATTCAAAACTGATCTATGCCTGAACCTCACTCTGCCTCCGCCGCCTCCGCTTCACTTGGCATTCAGCTTCTCTTTGTCGTTGCCCTTGTGGTGGCCAATGCATTCTTTGTGGCCGCCGAATTCGCTCTGGTTTCGGTGCGGCGCACGCGGATCGATCAATTAGCCGCTGAAGGCAGCCAGAGCGCCACTATCTTGCAGAGCGCTCTGCGCGACCTGGATCGTCAGATCGGTGCGGCCCAGGTCGGCATTACAGTGGTGTCGCTGCTGTTGGGAAGTACCGGCGAAAAAGTGCTGGAGCCGATGTTTCTCGGCATTCTTAGCACGATGGGTGTTCCCAGGGAAGTGTTGAACATTTCGCGCGTGGGCATCGCATTTGTACTGGCGTATCTCGTCATGACTTCGATGCACGTCATTCTGGGCGAGCAGTTACCCAAAATCATCGCCATTCAAAAAGCGGAAACAACGGGTTTATTGATCGTGCGGCCCATGATGCTGTTCACGCGTATTTGCTCGCCGCTGGTGTGGATACTGACGCACAGCGTGAATTTTCTGTTGCGAGTTCTGGGTGTGCGTGCCGTCAACGAACACGGACAGGTTCACTCGCCCGAAGAGTTGGACTTGCTGTTCACGCAGTCGCACGAAGGCGGCGAACTTACCGAAACCGAGCGCGACATCCTTCATCGCGTGGTCAAGTTCTCCGATTTGACGGCGCGCGAAGTGATGGTGCCGCGCGTGGAAATGATGGCGTTGCCCGTCGAAATGCCGCGCCGCGCTTTCATCGAACTTGTCTATGGACAGCCGCACACGCGTATGCCGATTTATCATGGCACGATGGACGAGATCGTCGGTGTGGCGCACCTCAAAGACCTGGTGCGCTTTGCAGCTTCGCTTGACGGCAGGAACGGCGTGGCGAGTACTCAGGGTGGCGCGCCCGGCGAAATAGTGAACCTGATGCCGCTGGCTCGTGAAGCGGCGCGCGTCCCGGAAACCATCACCATCGACAAAATGCTGGTGGAATTCAAACGCCGCCGCCAGCAAATGGCAATTGTTATTGATGAATACGGTGGCACGGCGGGCATTATCACCATGGGCGACTTGCTGGAACAGGCCTTTGGCGACGTGCACGACGAATTCGACAAGCCCGAACCGGAAATCTTCACACGCCCCGACGGTCGCATTCAAATGCCGGGCCGCACTCTCATCACCGAAATTAACGATCGCTTCAGCACCGGCTTTGCGGACGACGAATCCGACACTATGGCCGGACTAATTCTGGGCGAACTGGGCCGTCCTGCGGTAGTTGGTGATGAAGTTCAAGTCAACGGTGTGCGGCTTTGCGTTGAGGCTGTGGAGCGGCTACGCATCATGTCCATCAGCATGCTGCTTCCCACACACGAAGCCGCTGCCGATGCGCGCGGTAATGGAACTGCGCGCGCCGAGTAAGCGCCTGTGCGAGTACTCAACTCGCAATTTATGACCCCTATAATGCGCTTTGGCAACTATCGTGACGCAATTGGCTGTGCAACGCCGGTGAAAGCCGTGCGGGTTCGCAGGGGACGTGAAGTCTCGACCTCCAATTGTGTTGTGCTATGCTGGGCGCAGGTGGTAAATTACCGACAAGAGTCGCATTAGAGCCGCCGCAAAGCCTGCACAATCCCTTGAACTCGCAGTTGTTGCACTTAACAGTAATTGCAGCATGAAAAGGATTGGTAATTTGCGATGCGTCTTAACCGCAACACCCGCATTGGTCTCGCGCTAATTGGAGTCGCCGTTTTGGTCTGGTTGCTCTACGGCTTGCGCACGTTTTTCTCTTCTCCTGCTCCAAGCCTTGCCGCGCAAAACTCCGCCGTTGAGAGTCAGGTGCAATCGGTCGTGTCCACAAGCGACCTGGTGGCATTTGCCGCCAAGGATATTCCCGACCGCTCCATCATTACCGCCGACATGGTGGAGATGCGCCGCTTGCCCGGTGCCGCTGCCGCCAGTTCCGCTTACGTTGCCGAGCAGGGCATCGTCGCCGGATACATCACGCGGCGCGGCATTCCGCGCGGCACTCCGCTGCGCCGCGCCGACCTGTTGGGGCATATCACCGATATAGGCATCGCAGGTGCAGTGCGTCCCGGTTTTCGTGCCATGGCAGTTCCGATTCTCAACAAAGCGACGCTGCACGACCTGGTGAAAGTCGGCGACTACGTTGATGTGCTGGCCGCCTTCGATCAGCAGGAATCGCGCACGATTGTGCAAAGCGTGCGAGTACTCGCCGTGGATGTTTTCGGCAAAGATTTTCCGCAAGTGCGCATTGCCCAACGCGGTGACTACAAAGCCGAACCCGCCGGGGTGGGCACCGCAAATCCGGGATCTCCTGCCGGCGCGACTGGCGCTGCAACAGCGGGTTCAACCGTCACCACGACAACGGCAGGAGGGCAAAGCACAACGACTTCTGCACCAACAGCCGCTCCAACACCGGCTCCTGGAAACGGCCAGCCGCCGCCTAAACCCGAGCCTTCTCTGACCCTGGAAGTGACTCCAGATCAGGCTACGGCCATTCAGTTGGCGCAATCGGCCAGCGCACCGCTCGACTTCATTTTGCTGCCGCGTCCGGCAGTCGCTGTGGCACCGCAAGCGCGCGTGGCCGCCTCGATTCGCCCGCGTGTGGCGCCTTATGCCGATAGCCTGAAACGCGGCGCCACGGTGCAAAAGCAAAGGTCGGAAGAGCGGATGTCGAAAACTCTCTCCAATGCCTTTAGCTCTCTGGGCAAGAATGTGCAGGGACTATCGGGGGCAGGGGAAGCGGCAGGCTTATACAATGGCGGCGGGAGACAATTGCCTTCCATTCCGTCACCAGGCAATGGGCCGGGCAGCAACCTGGTTCCGCCGGCGACCATCACCGGGGCACCTGCTGGCCAGGCGTCCAGCGCCCAAACGCCTACCGCCGAAGCGCCCAGGACATACCGCATTCCGGTTTACGGTGATGGCAAATTGATGCGTGAGGATGTCGTGCTGAAGCCAGCCGAGTGAGCAGAAGAAATACATTACTGAGTACGGATGAGTACTCGCAAGCGATAGCGCCTTCTCACAGGGTGTTGTTCGCAGCAGGAACACACTTTAAGCCACACTTTTGCGTGGATGCCATGAAACAATTACATTGCACGGACGAGTCTCAAATTTTGCATACGCACCCAAAGCGCGTCAGCCGCAGGTGCACCGATTCCGCACGCCGCGCGGCGCTCAAGAGCCAGGCGGTGCTCAAGAGTCAGGCTGTGCTCAAGAGCCAGGCGGCGCTCAAGAGTCAGGCTGTGCCACAGCGCACAGCCACGCCCAAAATCGAGTTGCGCAAACGCGAACTGCCGGTCAGGCGCGAACTGCTGGTCAGGCGCGATGCCGTATTGCTGGCAGCGTTGCTCATTGCAGCCGCCGCTGCACCGGCACCGGCGCGAGCGCAGTCAGAAATTAGACGAGTCAATGTTTCCGAAGGACAAATATCGCGCGGCGCGCCATACAACTTGCCGATGGGCAAAGTGTTGCCGTTTCAACTGCCGAAACGGTTTACTTTCCAGATCACCCAGGGCGAAGAATTCATCAAGGCCGTAGCAGAGGACGGCCTGCTGACGGTGACGCCACAAAAGGTGGGACGCGCCACACTGGTTATTGAAGCGCCCGGCTATGCCCCGATTGCATACTCGATTCGCGTACTGGAATCGGCTGCCACTCCGCCTGTGGCTCCACAGGAAGTGGCTCCACTTCCCGCCGCTCCCGTCACCGTCACGCCAACGACGATGCCCGCTGTAACGCCGGCCCGCATTCCGACACCGGCGGCTGTGCCCAACCAGGCGCAGAATAGCGCCATGGTGAACACTGCGCGACCTGGTGTTCCTGCATGGGCCGCAGCGCCAAACACAACCAGCCAGGCGGCGGAGGCATCGCTGGCCACATCGTCTGCTTTGTCGGAGTTACCAACAATGGTGCCTGGCTCTCCACAGGCCATGACTTCACTGCCGCTGCAGGTGCGCACTCCCGTGGCACCGCTACAACTGAGCGCACTCACCACGGCGACGGCCAGTTCGGGTGATGTGGCACGCACCGCGGACGCTTTACCTCCACTTGGCGTAACGCTGGATGCAGCGCAGATTTCGCCCAGTTTACCGGCACCGGCGCGCAGTGCGGCTCCCGCGTTTCCAACACGCAGCCAGTTGCCGCAGAACGTGGCCGCCGGCGCACGCAGCACGAGTCTACCGCGTAACGGCGTTGCGGTTACGCAGGGTCTGGCACGTTTGTTCCGCTTCCCCAGCAACATTCTTGCGGTGTTCTTCTCCGATGTGGCTGTAATGGATGCACGCGCCGTTAATGCGCGCACCGTCGCGATTACCGGCATGACGCCGGGTGCTTCCACGCTGGCTGTGTTCACCGAGCGCTTTCCCGGTGATGCTGTCGGGCGGTCGCACGTTTATCAGATCGCGGTGCGCCCAACGTCCTCCAGAACAACACCGAGTACTCCCGTTGCGCCGCAGCGTAACCCCGCTGATGTGGAAACGGCCATTCGCACCGCGTTGGATGACCCGCGCGTCGGTGTGTCCGTGTTTCAAACTCCAGACCGAATTCTGGCTGTGCGTCTGACGGGATCAGTGCGCAACGCGGCGGAAGCCGAAGCAGCGCGTGCCATCGCCGCGCTTTATGCGCCGCAGGTGATTTCGTCTATCTACGTCGATGCCGAAGCCTCAACGCTCCAGGCGGCGACTTCTCTGCCCACCGATCAGCAACTGCAAGCGCAACTGCGTCAGTTGACCGGCAACGAAACAATCGAGCTGACGCCGTTTCCCAACGGCCTGGGATTGAAGGCTCAGGTCACTTCAGAAGCAGAAGCCACTGCATTATTGAATTTATTGCCGCACGCCGGACGACCTGTCACGCCGTTCATCGTGATTCGTGGCCAGAGTGGCGAGGCGCCGACCTACTACGACCGGCCCATCTTAACCGGCGACGATGCGGAGATGACGCGTCGCCTGCACATTGTGACCGGTGTCAAAAGCGTATATGTAGTGCGCACATCGGAAAACGCGCTCGCGGTTTACGGCACAGTGCGCGACCGCACGGAATACGATACGATTCGCCGTTATGCGCGCATTTTGCCGCAGGTTCAAAAAGGTGCACGCGAACTCAACGACAACGTCGGGGCCCAGTTCGCGCAGTCGGGGCGCACCTTCCCGTGGGGCGTGCAGTTCTTCGTGCGAGTACTCGATAACAGCGATGCCGTGGTGCGGCGTGTCACGGCTGAAACCAGCGTCGTGGAAATCTCGCGCACCGCGTTGCGCAACCTGGGTGTGCAGGTCGGCTCCGTCGCTTTGTTGTCGGAAGCGGTTACACCGGCCACGGCGCCCGTGTTTTCCGAAAACGGCAACTTGCTCAGTCCGGGAGCGCCGGGAACGGTTACACGCTCTATCGACCCCAACTTCATTGCCGGGCAGTTAACGGGTGGCAACGGTTTTGTGGGCGGTCAGGGCTTCGGCAATATTGACCCGTTGCGCCTACGTTTGAACGCTCTTTTTCAAAAAGGCAATGCGCGTATTCTCAGCCAGCCTAACATCAGTGCTGTTGAAGGCGCCGACGCGCAGATCACCATTGGTGGCACGCGCCCGATTCCCGTCACCAGCACAACCGGCGGCGGCGCAGGTTCCGTGAACAACAGTGTGGTATTCCGCAACTTTGGTATCATCTTGACGATGCGGCCTACACTGACCGACGACGACACCATCATTTTGCAGATTCGCGCCGATGTCACCAACATCGACCCGACAACAGCAGTCAACCTGGGTGGAGCGATTATTCCAGGCGAAACAGTGCGTTCGGTCAACACGACACTGACGGTGCGCGAAGGCGATACCATCGTGATGGGCGGCCTCATTACAAATGAGCGCAGCCAGATTACGTCACGCATTCCGGTCTTGTCCAACATTCCCATTATCGGTTCACTGTTCCGCAGCAAGCGTTTTCAAAGCAACGAATCGGAATTGGCAATTTTCATGACACCACGTATCACACGCACTCCGGCTTCGATGAACACTCGCGAAGATGTGCAGCGTGTACCGGCTCTGCCCGACTTGCCGGCCAACCAGGCCACGACAGCGGCATTCTCCAGCGCATTTGGCGGGGCAGCGGCAGGCAGCGGTGGCGGTGGATAACGCCAGGGCGCCGCAACGCAGTTGATTATTCGCGCCGGACTTGTGTGAAACTTGTGAGAGGACACGAGACGGGGTGCGCACAATAGAAGTATTCTGATCGAGATTAACGAGTACTCGCACCAGCCAGTTAGCCGCACAGACATTGGCTACACGCAGTTTGGCTGGACACAGTTTGGGTGCACACGACACCTGTTTTCATTATGGCGATTTCGATATTAATAGGCGATTCCAAAGCCAGTTCCCGCCAGGAGCTTGTGACGGAACTTCAGAAAGATCGCGGCCTGGATGTGCTGAGCGATTCGCGCGATGGTCGTGAAACCGTCGAGATCGCGCGTTCGCTGCATCCGGCGGTCGTACTGCTCGACAGCGGCATCACCGGATTAGACGTGGTGTCGGTCGTCGAGGAGCTGCAGGCCGCTTCGCCCGAATCGGGTGTCATCGTGCTGCTCGAATCGCACGATACCGAGATTGTGCGCCGCTTGATGCGCGCCGGTGCCGAAGATTTTTTGGTCAAGCCGGCAGCCACCGACGAGATTCTCAATGCTGTTCGCACAGTGCATCAAACCGTGCAAAAGCAGCGCGCGGCGCTTGGTACGGCACTGACGGATACAACTCTGACGCGCGGCAATGTAATCGCGGTTTACTCACCGCAGGGTGGGGCCGGAAAGAGTATGCTGGCTGCGAACCTGGGTGTCTCTCTGGCTAAGTCAACCAATGCCAAGACCAATAAGGGCCGTGTTGCGCTGCTTGATCTCAATTTGCAGTTTGGCGACATCGACCTGATGCTGAACCTGACGCCGGAAAACACCATCGCGGGACTATCGCAAAAAGGGCATTCCGGCCTGGATGCGGAACTGGTCGAGCAATATCTCACCACGCACGAAGAATCGGGCTTGCGAGTACTCGTTGCGCCTTCGACGCCGCAGTATGCCGAGAGCATTACGGTCTATACCGTCGAGCAGGTCATCGATGCTTTGCGCGAATCGTATCAGTTCGTGATTGTTGATACGCCGGCGCAGTTGCAAGACACAACATTGGCTGCACTAGACGCGGCGACCACGATTTTGCTACTGACCACACTCGACCTGCTGGCCTTGCATAAAACACGCACCGCGCTCGATATGCTGCGCCAGCTTTACCCTTCGGAAAAGATCTGGCTGGTGCTCAATCGTGCCAACTCTGACGTGGGCATTTCGCTGCAAGATGTGGAAACCACGCTCGGTGTGCCGATGCGTGCGCAAATTCCGTCCGATGGACGCATCGTTGTGACTTCAATCAATGAAGGCAAGCCCTTCGTGACATCGGCCCCCGATACCGCTATTGCTCGTCGCATCAGCGCCCTTTCCTATGAACTTATGGGACGCGAAGCGCCCACTCATTCCGGTGGCGAAGCTGCTCCGCAAAACGACGGCGGCTTCTTCAAGAAACTATTCGGCTAAACCGCTTTCGGTTAAAGCGCCTCCGGCTAAAGCACCTGCTGCTACACGGTTCATGCAGCAGGCGTCACCGCAACAGCGGGCACTCCAGGGCACAAATTGCGTGGCCATTGGGGTGTTGGCGCTCGTCGCGGTGTTGGTATTCTGGCCCTGGTTATTCACTGGACAGGCGTTGTACTGGGGCGACTTTGGCCTGTACTTCCGGCCCATGACGGAATTGCTGCGCGAGCAACTCACTCATGGGCGACTGCCGTTGTGGAACCCCTACCTCTTTTGCGGTGCGCCATATATCGGCAACCCGCAAACGTGGCCGCTTTATCCTGCCGGCGTGCTGTTCTGTTTTCTCTCCGCGCCCGTGTTTCTGATGGTGTCGCTGGTGCTGCACGTTCTGTTGGCCGGCAGTGGAATGTTTTTGTTGTTGTATCGTGGTCGCGCTCAACTGAATTTGTGGCCTGCTCTGCTGGGAGCCGTCACCTTTATGCTGGGCGGTTTCCTGGTTTCCAAGGCGCAGTTTCCCAACATGCTCCAGGCACTGGCTTATGTGCCGCTTTTGCTGCTGTTCACCGAGCAACTGATAGAACGTCCCAACGCGCGGCATGCGTTGAAATTGGGCATCGCTCTGGGCTTGCAGATTCTGGCCGCGCACGCGCAGATGACAGTTTTTTCCGTTTATCTAATGATGCTGTTTGGCGTGTGGCGATTTCGAGTACTCGAAGATCGTTCGGTGCGTGCTCTGGCGCAGCGGTTCGGCTGGAGCCTGCTGGCCTTTGCGCTGGCATTAGCTTTATCGGCTCCACAATGGCTGCCGGTTGTGGAGTTTACGCACATTGCGGGACGTGAACAGTTCTCGCTTGCCGAGGCGCATCGTTTCGTGTTGTGGCCGCAGCAATGGACGAACTTCTTTTTGCCGAACCGCTTCGGCCATCCGATCTCTGGAAACTACGCGGCGCCGGGCAACTACTGGGAAACGGCGTGTTACGTCGGAATGGTACCGTTTGTGCTTGCGCTGTTTAGTGCCGCAGCAACACTCTCGCGGCACAGCACGTTGCGCCATGAGGCTCGCTTCTGGACATCGCTGGCGGTCGTCAGCGTTCTTCTGGCCATGGGGGCACGCGGCGGATTGTATCTTTTCGCGTTCTACTTTGTGCCCGGCGTCAAGGTGTTCCACGACCCGGCGCGGCTTCTGCTGGGTGCGGCGCTGGCGATTCCGGTTTTGTCCGCCATCGGGTTGCAACGAATACTCGAAACACGGTGGTTTATAAATGATGCACCCCGCCGGGCAACTTGCCTTGGAATTCTTGTGCTGCTTCTAAGTTGTCTCGACCTGGGATATTCTGATCGCACTATTTACCCGCTCAAGCCGGTGCGCGAAGTGGAAAATGTATCGAGAGCGAGTACTCTGATTGGCACTCTGCGCGCCGATGCCGATATTGCCGATGGTGCAGCGCGCGTTTTGTTTCTCGACCCGCAACGGAATTTGAACGCTCTGCTTTCCTACCGCGATTACATGCAGCGCGACCCGCAGCAACGAGTTAAGTGGGCCGAAGCTTTTCCGCCCAACCTTCCAATGACATTCGGTTTTCTCCAGGCTGGCGGCTATGATCCGGTCAGGATGCGCAGCAGCAAGGAGATCGTGCGCGCGGCTTCGCAACAACTGCTCCTTCAAGGCGATACGAATCAGAAGCGTGCTTCATCCGAGTACTCAGGCGTGCTGGCGCGCATGAGCGTGAAATATCTGGTGACGCTCTCGGTGCAACCACTGCGTCGCACGCCCGGTTTATCACTATTCTGGACGAGCGAATGGCAACAGAACGGTCTGCGCGCGTATGTTTACCGTAATAATGCTTTTGTGGCGCGTCTGCAATCTGATGCGGCGGGTGCCGTTGTGTGGCGGGAACTATCACCGAACCAAGTCCTAGTCGATCTTGCACCAGCACCGAGCGAAAGAGCATTGATGTTGCGCGACACGGCTTATCCCGCCTGGCACGCCTACTGGGATGGGCAACGTGTTCTCATAGAGCGCACTGCCGAAGGCTATCGCAGTGTCAGGGTGGCACCGCGCACCGAAGTTCAAAACCTTGCGGCTACTCGTAAACTCGCGCTGGTGTATGACTTGAATTCGTTTCGCGTCGGGCTATTTTGTGCGCTACTGGCATTGTCGGCGTTGGCATTTTTTCGATGCGCCGCGACGACCAAGTTCGCTTCCGAGTACTCGTAGAAACGACAGGCAGTCTCATAAATCAGGATTTACGCATCACGCTCAGGGTTCTGGGGCGTCGTTGTCTGCTTCCCGGGCAACCCACACTCCGGGTTCGTTCCGATGGTTGGGAGATGGCTTCTAAAATACTCCACAAATCTTGTCTTGTTGCAAACTAATTTAATTGCATTTAGCGCGCCTTGCGCCGTTTTTGCGAAACACCCTTTCGCGTTCGATTGAGGTGGGCTTGTCGCGGCGGCGCGAAACAGGTGAAATAAAAACGCTGTCGGTTCGCTTTGGCAATGGCGTATAATCGACTCATGCCCTCGACAGCACGAAGTCGAAAAGCAAAGGACATTTCACCATGAGTCTTCCCGCAACGTATGCGGTTCACTGCGACGAAGAAGGATGCCGCATCATCAGCATTGGTTCGGGCCCGGTTTCGCGCACAGTGCAGCCCTGCATCCTGACCATCTTTGGCGCGACCGGCGACCTGGCGCGTCGCAAATTGCTGCCGGCGATTTACGACATGGCCGCGCAAAAGCTACTGCCCGACGAATTCATTATCGTCGGTTATGGTCGCCGTGAAAAACCGGAGCAGGAACTGCGCGACGAACTCTGTGAAGGCATCCGCGAGTTCGCCCGTTTGCCGTTTGCCGATGAAACGTGGAAGTGGCTCGAACAGCGCATCTTCTATCAGCAAGGCGCCTACGACAAAGCCGAAAGCTTCACGGCTTTGGAACAGCGCCTTGGTGAATTTGATAAGTCGCATGGCACGCTGGGCAATCGCATGTATTATCTGGCGACGCCGCCGGATGAGTTCGCGCCCATCATCCAGAACCTGGGCACCAAGAAAAACGAAGCCTGGCGACGCATCATCATCGAAAAGCCGTTTGGCCGCGACCTGGGTACGGCCCATCAGTTGAATGAATTGCTGGGCCAGTATTTCGATGAAATCGACGTGTTTCGCATCGACCACTATCTGGGCAAGGAAACGGTGCAGAACATCCTGGCGCTGCGCTTTGCCAACACCATCTGGGAAGCGCTGTGGAACAACCGTCACATTGACCACGTGCAAATTGTGGTGGCCGAGAAAGTCGGCGTGGGGCGTCGCGGCGGCTACTACGAAACCAGCGGTGCCCTGCGCGACATGGTGGCCAACCACATGCTGCAACTGCTGACACTTGTCGCGATGGAAGCGCCTGTTGCCCTCGATGCCACCGCCATCCGGGACGAGAAGGTGAAAGCCCTGCGTGCCGTGCGTCACATGAACGAAGAAGAAGTGCGCCAGAACACGCTGCGTGGCCAGTATGAAGGCTACCGCCAGGAGCAGGGCGTCGATCCGCAGTCGCAAACCGAAACCTATGTCGCGATGAAGTTGTTTGTCGATAACTGGCGCTGGGCCGGTGTGCCGTTTTATCTGCGCCACGGCAAGAACTTGTCGCAGCGCACCACCCAAATCGTGATTCGCTGGAAAGATACGCCCAGCGTCTTGTTCAACGATGACGGCAAGCAACTCAAGAGCAACGAGCTCGTGTTGCGCATTCAGCCCAACGAAGGTTTCGATTTGCGCACCAATGCCAAGGTGCCCGGCTCCGGCATGGAAATTCGCGACGTGCACATGGAGTTCGATTATCACGAAACGTTCGGTGGCGAGCCACCCGAAGCTTATGAACGCCTGCTGCACGACGCTCTTCTCGGCGATAGCACGCTCTTCACGCGCCGCGACGAAACCGAGGTCTCGTGGAGCATTTCAGAATCGGTCTTGCGCGCCTGGAAAAAACCCGTGCAGGACACCGAAAACGCTCCGTTTACCTATGAGCCGGGCAGTTGGGGGCCCAAAGAAGCCGACGAATTTATGACGCGCGACGGTCGTCACTGGCACGTGCCGCGCCTGCCAACGACCAAGCAGGACACGGCGCGCAAAGATGCAAAAGGCGAGTAACTCTTGACACCAACTCTTGTTGTTTCTCCAAGCGTGGCCCAGGCCGTGCGCGACTCTGCCGAGCATGTGGTGACAATTGCGCAGAAATCAATTGCCGCGCGCGGCAAGTTTTCGCTCGCTCTGGCTGGCGGCTCGACGCCCAAAGCGTTGTATCAACTGCTTGCCGGCGACGAATTTTGCTCGCAGATCGACTGGAGCAAGGCGCACATTTTCTTTGGCGATGAGCGTGCTGTTCCGACGCATCACGAGTACTCGAATGCGCGCATGGCGCGCGAAGCGCTACTCGATCATGTGCCGGTGCCGCGCGACAACATCGAATACATGGTGTCCGATGTGCCCGACCTGGATGCCTCGGCGCGCGCCTACGAAATGCAGTTGCGTGGCGTAGCGGGACGGCTTGATCTGGTGTTGCTGGGCATGGGCGATGACGGCCACACCGCCTCGCTCTTTCCCGGCTACGATGCACTCACGGAAAACGCGCGCTGGTGTGTCGCAACCGATGTTTCACCGACTGAGCCACGCCTGCCGCGCCTGACATTGACTTTGCCGTGCATCAATGCGGCGCGCAGCGTTTTGGTGCTGGTCACGGGGCAAAGCAAAGCGCTGCGCGTGGCGCAGGCGATGCAACAACTACAAGCGAGTACTCGCAGCGACGAAACATTGCCCATTGCGCGCGTGCAGCCCGGCGACGGTGAACTCGTGTGGGTATTGGATGAAGCGGCAGGAAGGTTACTGGGCGATGGCAAAGAAGCTTGAGTTGAATGAGCAAAGCGCAGCGGTGCTGTCTTTAGCGGGCACCGGCATCGCGGTTGGCCTGGCGATGCTGGCACTGCGCACCATACGATACGAATTGCACGAGGATGCGCTGTGTGTCGTCATCGGCGGCCAGTGCGTGCGGCGCATTTTGTATTCCGACATCGAGAGTGTTGAACGTAGTTCTCCCCTGTGGAACGAGCACTGGAACCGTCTGGCACTCGACCCCAACATCACCATCCGGCGGCGCAGCGGCCTCATCAAGAACTTCGTCATCAACCCACCAAATACCGATGAGTTTATTACGCAGTTGCGCGAACGCATCGGTAAATAGCAAAGGGCCGCGACTTCTTCAGTCGCGGCCCTTTGCATTCTCTGAGTACTCGGTTACAGACCCTTGCTCACCATGTAGTTGATGAGGTCGGCGACGCGGCAGGAGTAGCCCCACTCGTTGTCATACCAGCTCATGACTTTGAGCATCTTGTCGCCCATGACCATGGTCGAAGGCGAATCAACAATCGACGAGTGCGGGTTGCCCTTGTAGTCGACGCTGACCAACTCTTCATCTTCCACGGCGAGAATGCCCTTCATGCGACCGGCAGCGGCTTCGCGGAACGCGCTGTTGGCGGCTTCGGCGGTGACGCTCTTTCCGGTGTTGACAACCAGATCGACAATCGAAACTGTCGGTGTCGGGACGCGCATCGCGATGCCGTGCATCTTGCCTTTCAATTCGGGAATGACAAGCGAAATCGCTTTGGCGGCGCCGGTGCTGGACGGAATGATGCTCTGTGCGGCACCACGCGCGCGGCGCAGATCTTCGTGTACCTGGTCGGCGATTTTCTGGTCGTTGGTGTAGGAGTGAACCGTCGTCATGAAGGCGCTTTCGATGCCGAAGGTATCGAGGATGACTTTGGAAATCGGCGCCAGACAGTTTGTGGTGCAGCTCGCGTTGGAGAGCACGTTGTGCTTGCCTGGGTCATACAGCTCATCGTTGACGCCGAGGGCAATGGTGATGTCTTCGTTCTTGGCCGGCGCGGAAATGATGACTTTTTTGGCGCCGCCGCTATCGATGTGGGCGCGCGCTTTGGTGGCGTCGGTGAAGAAACCCGTCGATTCCACTACGATGTCGGCACCGACATCGCCCCAGCGCAGGTTAGCCGGGTCGCGCTCTTTGAATACTTTGACGGCTTCGCCGTTCACGATGAAACCGTCTTCGCTCACTTCGACCGTGCCGGGGAAGTGGCCGTAGTTCGAGTCGTGCTTCAGCAGGTGCGCGTTGGTCTTGGGGTCTGACAGATCGTTGATGGCGACAACGTCGATGGAATCGCCGTACTTTTCGGTGATGGCGCGGAAAGTGATGCGCCCGATGCGTCCGAAACCGTTAATTCCGACTTTGACTGGCATGAGTGAAACTCCTGTCTATAGTTATCGCGGCGTAGTATAGCAAAGTGGCGCGGCAGAGCATCCTCTAAATGGCCGAGTCATCGGAGCAGTCGCATGAAGAGTACCCGTTGTTCCTTACCTACAGATGTTCTCATGCGATTACACCGGGTGGAGTGGTGGACTAATATTAGAGTCCTAACCGTATAGTAGTTATAGAGTTTGATCAATCTTAGTTCAAACGAACCCGAAGCGTGAGGGAGGGACTAAGCATTGCCCGTCGTTCGCGCTCGGGGTTCGTTATCCATTCATATTTACTACCCGGTTAGAGCACTAGTTGGGCCTGCTCCGCCGCACCCCGGTTGCGCATTGCAGTCATTGCCATTAAGCTTTTGCGCAAGCGAGTACTCGCAAGGGTGTAAACTCATTCCCCCCGCGCCCATAAGCCGGGCGCGTAGCTTGCATTGCTTGTAAATTGCAACCGGCGAGCAGGATGCACGTCCGACGCGGTTATGCGATTGCTTTGGTGACGAGTGTTAACGTTTCACAAGGGAGACACCATGGGTTTCTTAGATAAATTGTTGGGACGTGAAGAACCACCACAACCCGGCGCAGGTCGGCAGCAGGACGGCACACAATCACACCGTACTCAGCCGCTTGGCGCATCAACGTGGAGCCAGACATCGGGACAGACACCACACCAGCCCTCGGACGAACAGGCGCTGGCGCGCTATCGCTATATGCTGCAAACCGCACCGCCGGAGGCGCTGGAGCAGGCGCACGAAGAAGCATTTGCCCAGTTGACACCCGAACAGCGGCGCATGGCTTTGGAGCAACTGGCACAGGCCACGCCCGCGAACGAACGCGCTTCCTTGTCCGATGACCCACGCAGCCTGGCTCGCGCCGCAACACGCGCCGAGATGCGCCAGCCCGGAACGATGGAGCGCACATTCGGCGGCGGCAGCATGGCTGGAGGCATGGCCGGCGGCATGGGCATGGGAATAGGCGGACTGATGGCCGGCGGTATTCTCACCAGCATCGCCGGAGGTTTTATTGGCTCGGCGATTGCACACTCCTTTTTCAGTAATCCTGCTGTCGCGCAGGATTACTCGCAAAGTGAAGCCGCTCAGGAAACCGGTGATACCGCTGTAGCCGACGAATCTCTGGCCGGAAACGTTGATGCCGATGGCAACGCCGACCCATATGGCGATCCCGGTGATGCGGTTGATCCTTATGGCGACCCCGGTGCCGCTGATAGCGATTTCGGAGGCGATGCGGGCGGCGACTTTGGTGGAGATTTCGGCGGTGATTTCTAAGCTCGCTCGGACCTTTTCGTAGCCTGAAATGAAAAGTCACTGTTCCAATTGAGGACAGTGACTTTGCGCTTTTATCCCGTTTTCAAGCAAGAATATCTTTGCTGCAAAAAGCTTATTATTCGGCATCGTACGTCCTGTGAAGTTATTCGCTGACCTGTTAGTGAAATTACCCAATTTGCTCGATTACGGCGAGGTAAGTAGAAAATCTCTCTTATTCTTTTTGAAAGACTGGTGAAGGACTGGTGAAGGAGACGTTTGATTATGGTGGCAAAACAAATCACGCCTGTTGAGGCGTTAAAAGACGTGGCTTCTCGTGTGCGCCAGACGGTGCAGTGGCAGTTGAATGAAAGGCAGGAACTAGCGGCACTCACGGAAAAACAAAGAGACGAAATCCGCGATGTCGAATCTCTTGTATCGAGCGAACTGATGTCCAGTTGGACACAGCATCAAAAGAAAAGTCCTGCCGGTAATGGGGAGAACCTGTATTTCTCCATGTCGCCGGTGGTGCATAAATTAGTGTTGGTGGGCCACGCCGTCAGTCCACATGCGGACAACTATTACCTGCGCGTGATACAACGACTTGGTGAAGAGACCGATCTCGTGGTGTTGATGCAGTCGAAGATCGCCCAGCGCCTGTTCGATACCTTGGCTGAGCGAGCCAAACTTGAAGGGACTTCAATCACCTGAAGCAACCTTGCGCATTGTCGCCAAGAATCTGGCAGCCGCTAAATCTTGGCGACAATGCGGAAGATAGTGGCAGCGAGTTTTTGAGGGTCGTGGCGCACCAGGTTCGTAGCGTTAACGAAGTTGCCATGCAGCGGGCGCACGCCCAGCATTTCAATGGCGTTTTCATCCGGCTCAACGTATTCGGCGCCCGTAGCGCGATAGCGTTCGAGCACATCTTCTCCCACACGACCAATATTCACGAGCGCGTGCGTAATGACATCGCGCCCGATGTGACGAATGATGGCGCGCACATGATCGCTGGCTGTAAATCCTGATGTCTCCCCAGGCTGCGTCATTACATTACAAACATAAATCTTGGCGGCCCGCTTGTTGCGTCGAATCGCATCGGTAATTTCGGGCACCAGCAGGTTGGGAATGATGGACGTGAACAGCGACCCCGGCCCGATGATAATCACATCGGCTTCAAGAATCGCCTGCACCACACCGGGCAACGCTTTGGGCGCTTCGGGGATGAGGAACGCGCGCTGAATGTCTTTCGCTTTGTTGACGCGGCTTTGTCCGATGATTTCGCTGCCGTCGGCGAGTTCGGCACCAAGACGCACATCGTCCAGTGTGGACGGCAACACACGTCCGCGAATGGCGAGTACTCGACTGGTTTCGCGCACCGCGCTTTCGAAGTCGCCGGTGATCTCGCACATCGCAGCCACGACCAAGTTGCCGAACGAATGGCCTTTGAGCGCGCCCAGTCCTTCAAAGCGATGCTGAAAGAGCTGCATCATCAATGGCTCGGCTTCGGCCAGGGCGGCCATACAGTTGCGCAAGTCGCCCGGCGGCAGCATGCCTTCCTCGCGCAACATGCCCGATGAACCGCCGTCATCAGCCATCGTTACTATCGCCGTGATGTTGCTTGAGTACTCTTTCAAACCGCGCAGCATGGTGGAAAGCCCGGTGCCGCCACCAAAAGCCACGACTTTCTCACCCAATTCCAGTTTGCGACGGCGCAACGCAGTTTCCAGAAAATCGGCGCGCTCGCTGGAACTGCCGGAGAAGGCGCGCTCCACGGCGTGCAACGTACCGCGCAACCCGATCACAACACCAATGACGCCTCCGGTCAGCAGAGCGATGCCAAGAGCTACCGGATCGAGCAAATAACCGCTGCGCGCGTAAAACCAGGCCGAAACATACAGTCCCAGATCGACTGAAATTAAAGCGGTCGCGAGTGCCGCACCGATAATTGCGCAGGACAGCCCCACTAAAGCCAGCAACCCCCAGCGCTTGATGCCAATGCCGGGCGTCAGCCACTTGATCGCGCGCCAATCGCGCGGTGCGCGGCGATTGAACCGGGGAGTCAGCACGGGACGCACAGCAGTCTTACCCTGAGTCCTATCGTTATCAACTGTGCCTTCATCCTCGGAGGTGTTTTGGGCGTTCGGAACACTAACCTGCGGGGCAGCAACCTGAGTACTCGCTTGAGAATCCAAAGGCCGCTCCGTCGCAATCGGCGCGTCAGGCAGCCCGTCAGGCGGCGTGGTGTCGGGCACGAGTGTTTTCTGCACGGGATTCTTCACAGCCCGTTTCCTTGTCCGTCGCCCGGTTGCTGTATATCATCCGTTTCCTGGCGCTCGTGTTCGGCTTGGGCCGCGATTTTAGCTTCGCGCTCCTTGGTCGAGCGGCGCAAGTCGCGATGCGTGGCGCGCGCGTTGTAGCCGCTTTCGCTTAATTGCTCGGCCAGCCAGTTGGTCAGCACCACGCTGCGATGCCGCCCGCCGGTGCAACCGATGGCAACCGACAAATAGGCTTTGCCTTCTTTTTCAAACTGCGGCAGGCAAAAGCACACAAAACTTTCAAGATGCTTCAGGTAATCCTGCGTTAGCGGCTCGCGCATCACGTAGTCGATGACCGGCTCGCAGTAGCCGTCGAGATGGCCGATTTCGCGGTCGTAGTTGGGGTTCTTCAAAAAGCGCACATCAAAAACCAGGTCGGCGTCGTGCGGCAGGCCGTGCTTGAAGCCAAAGCTCTCGATTTGCACCAACATGCGTGCGGCATCGGTTTCGTCGACAAATGTTTTCTGGATCGCCTCACGCAGTTCGCGCGGTGTGACGCTGCTGGTGTTGACAATTTTATCGGCCTGTTCGCGTAGTTCCACCAGAGCTTCACGCTCGACGCGGATCGCCTGGCTCAGGTCGGGCTCTGCATCCGATAGCGGGTGGCGCCGCCGCGTTTCTTTGAAGCGCTGGATGAGGCTCTCGTCATCCGCATCCAGAAACAAAATACGTGGTCGAACGCCATCGGCGCGCAGGCGTTCCAGGGCTTCGCTGAGGTCGTGAAAGAAGGTGCCGCCGCGCACATCGACCACAATCGCGACCCGTCCCACGCCGCCACGCGCGCAGAGTTCGGCAAACATCGGCAGCAACGCGGGCGGCATGTTGTCGGCGCAGAAGAAACCAAAGTCTTCAAAGTGGCGCGTTGCCAAGCCTTTGCCCGCACCCGACAAGCCGGTGATAACAATAAATTGCATGGCGCGCTTGGGCACTTCCTCGCCCTTACCGGCTGGGGTGATAATGCCGTCGTTTTGGTTATGCGAGTACTCGTGTGCCATAAAAATGTTTATCGTCCGTCTTTGTCGTTGCTGGTGAAGACGGTCGCCAGCGCGTTTACAATTGAAAGTGCCAGCGCGCCCAGCAGCGCGGCCCAGAAGCCCCTGACTACAAATCCGTTCAGGAACTGACCGGCCAGCCAGAACAGAAAACCGTTGATGAGCCACGAAAGAATCAGGCTCCACAGGCCCAGTGTGAGGCAACTGAGCACGCAAGTCATGCCGCCGGCGATGAACTGCAAAATCGGCTTCACGACGGCGTTGGCCAGTCCCAGCACAATCGCGGCAATAAGGGCCGACACGAAGTTGCTGACCTGAATCTGCCCTCCGCTAACATTGGCAATCACCAGCAGGGCCACGGCACTGATGACAGTGCGAATCAAAAACGCAATCATAAGAAGTTGTGCACCTCTGCAATCCTGCAATCAGCAGTGAGGACAAACCGGCTGCAAACATCTCACCGAGTACTCGAAACAGCACAAGGCTCTTTGTATGTCACAGTATAGCGCTTTCGCACCGCAGCGATAAATTGACAATTCCTTGTCTATGCATCAAAATAACGCCATTCGCGGAACGGTTTATAAATACTTGCACAGCAGGGGAAACGTTATGATCTCAGGTTTTTCGCTTTGTCGTTTGTTAGGCAGTTTAGTGACGTGTTTGTTGCTGGGCGCTGCTGCGACGACTCAGGCTGTTGCGGCTCCGCTGCGCACCGCCTCTAACATCTCCGTTGCGGCGAAGGCCAAGGCGTCCAAAGGCCGCATCGTTTTCTCCTCGAACCGTGCCGGCAACTACGAGATCTACATCATGAACGCTGACGGCAGCGGTCTGCAGCGCCTCACCGAAGACGTGCCTAATCAGTATGCACCGCAGGATACGCTGCCCGTTCTCAGCGCCGACGGCACAAAGATCGCCTGGGTTTCAACGCGCGACGAATCAACCGACATCTGGATTATGAACTCGACCGGCACGAATCAGACGCGTCTCACCACAGCCGCAACCGACACTATCAACACGCAGCCGGCGTTTAGCCCCAATGGAAACCAGATCGCTTTTGTTTCCGACCGCACCGGCATAGAACACATTTTTCTGATGCAGGTCGATGGCAGCAATCAGACGCAACTTACAACTGGCGACGAAACGCAGCGCGCTTATGCCCCCGCATGGAGCCGCAACGGACAGCGAATCGCATTCGCCACCGGCCCCGCAGGCGCTACCGCGCTCGGCATTATGAATGCGGACGGCACCGAGCGCGAACTTGTGCTGGACAAAAAAGGCAATCCCATCAATGGCACCAACCCGAACTTTAGCCCGAACGGGCGCCAGATCGTGTTCAACTATGCAGTTGAGAACGGCGCAATCGGCAGCAACATCGGTGTAGTGCGCGACAATGGAAAAGTGAGCCTGCTGACGCGTTCTGGAGCAGGCGTTTACAACACGTCACCGGTTTACAGCCCCGATGGCCGCTTTATCGCCTATTCAAACGGCGACATCATCGTGATGCGCGCCGATGGCTCGAAGCCGGTGAACCGAACCAACGCCGCCGGTAGCGATGAACACCCCGATTGGAGTGTTTCGATTTTTTGATAAGAGATAGAGCACGAACGCCATTATCGAGTACTCGATAATGGCGTTTTGCATTGAGGACGTTGTTCTCTTCCGGCCCATTTCTCTAGGGGCAAATCACTCAATCGACTTTTGTCAGCACCTGTAAATACTCTTGCAGCTTTTCGGCGCTGGCGCGGTTCATGCCCGGCACTTCAGCAATTTCTTCGGCGCTGGCGGCGCGAATCTTCTGCAAACTTCCAAAGTGTTCCAGCAGTGCGTTGCGCCGTGCTTCGCCGATGCCGGGCACATCATCGAGCAGTGAATGAATCTGCGCCTTGCCGCGCTTCTTGCGGTGATGCGTGATGGCAAAACGGTGCGCCTCGTCGCGTATGCGCTGCAACAAATGCAAGGCGGGCGAGTTGCGCGGCAATGCAATCGGGTCGCTGCGGTCGGGCACAAACAAGAGTTCGTGCTGCTTGGCCAAACCCACAGTCGGGATAATTTCCAGATTCTTTTCTTGCAGCACCACAAGGGCCGATGACAACTGACCTTTGCCGCCGTCCACCATCAGCAAATCGGGCAGGGGCAGAAACTTTTCATCGCCTTCGATGGCGCGTTGCAAGCGCCGACGCAGCACTTCGCGCATCATTTCGAAGTCGTTGGGTTCTTTTCCTTTTGTGATTTCCAGGGTGTGCTTGATGGTGAAGTGACGATAGCTTTTCTTATCGGCTTTGCCATCCTTGAAAACCACCATTGAACCGACTGAAAACGCGCCCTGCACCGTGGAAATATCGAAGCACTCGATGCGGCGCGGCAACACTTCGAGCTTCAGGTGCTTCTTTAAATCTTCGAGTAGGGCGTCATGCACCGCTTTGGCGGTCGCGTTGTAGTTAAGGTGCTCGCGCAGCGCGAGTTCGGCGTTTTGCGCCGCCATTTCGAGTACTCGCACCTTGTCGCCGCGCTGCGGTCGCCGCACTGATACACGCCGAGTCGCTTTATCGCTGAGCCATTCTTCGGTCGCTTCCACATCTTCAAATTCGTGCGGCGTGAGAATCTCGTGCGGCAGAGCCGTCGGGCCTTCATAATGCTGGCGCACGAAAACACTGAGCACTTCGGCCTCATCGCGGCCTTCAATGTTTTGCAAAAAGAAGTGCTGATCGCCCAGCATCTTGCCGCCGCGCACGACCAGCACCACAACGCTGGCGATGCCGGCTTCGATGTAAAGACCTAAAGCATCGTAATCTTCGTTGGCCAGGCTGACGACCTGCTGCTTTTCGACGACCGATTTGACGGCTTCAATCTGGTCGCGCAGTTTGGCGGCGTCTTCAAATTTCATTTCCATCGCGGCGGCCTGCATACGCTGCTCCAAATCTTTCAACAAGTCGCCGGAGCGGCCTTCGAGAAAATTGCGCAGCGCCTTCGCCTGGTTTGAGTACTCGTCTTTTTCCACCGCGCCGATGCACGGCCCGGAGCAGCGGTCGATATGATATTCAAGGCACGGCTTATCGAGAAACTGTGATGTGTCGCGCCACGGGCAGCCGCCCCAGCGACGGTCGTTCATCAAAGCGCCGGTGCGCACTTTGAAGACGCGCTTGGCCAGTGAAACCGTCTGGCGCATTTTGCCCGCGCCGGCATATGGCCCGAAATACACCGCTTTGTCGTTCTTTGGCTGCCGCACTTCCAAGAGTGCCGGATACGCATCGCCCGTTGTCAGCTTTAAATAAGGGTAGCGCTTGTCATCTTTGAGGCGGATGTTGAAGTGCGGCTTGTGCATCTTCACCAGGTTGTTTTCAAGGATGAGCGCTTCTTTTTCGGTGCGCGTGACGATGGTTTCAAAGTCGGTAATGAGGCGCACCATCTTGCGCGTGAAGGGGCTGTGCCCGCCGTCTTTGTTGAAGTAACTCCGCACGCGGTTTTTGAGGTTACGCGCCTTGCCGATGTAAACCACTTTGCCTTCGGCGTTCTTGTGCAAATAGACGCCGGGCGCATCCGGCAAATGCGCCAGCTTTTCTTCGAGCGTGCCCGAAGAAATCAGCGGAGTTTGATTACTCGATAGTTCGCTCATTGAAATTAACTCAGGGAAACACGCCACAAAACAACTACGCCATCACTGTCCCGGACTGTGGCGAGTAGAGTACTCGAATTTGTGGTGGGTGAGAATGCAAGAGGTGTGTAGCCGTAAACAATTTTTGCTGGTGTGAAAAGTTGTTTTCCGGTTCGCGCATCAAAAAAGTAGAGGCGGCTCTCACCCGGCGCATATCCTTGATCGGTTTCGTGCATATCTGCGACTTTAACCGCCAGCAATTTGCTGTCTAGCGAGTAGCGCAGGCGAACGTAATTGTCAAAGTCAACAGGTCTTAAATATTGTGCATACGCGTTAGTTGTGGGCATGAGCCTACGGATCACCGCCCCGCTTTCTATGTCAATCAAACGAATATCAGGAGTGTCAGTTGTGACATCTACACCTGCCACTGTTTTATAGTTTGGCGATACTTTTCGTGAAGCGGATTCGTCCAGATATGGAAGACGCCTCATGACTTTGCCGGTTCTGGCGCTCCAGAGAATTAGATGGCCTACGTTGGGATCTCCACTCCGGGACCATGTGTAGCCGTCATTGAAGCCATAAACCAATTTGCCGTCGGGCGAAAAAACAACGTTATTGACGGTGCCAAACGAGCCTTCCAACCAACGTTTTTTCCTATCATCCAATCTTTTTGCAAGATACCAAGCACTGGCCCTGCTACCAAATGCCTGCAAACCGTCGATAGATCTGGTTCTATAGATGGAGGCCACAGAAATTTTGGTGCTGGAAGGCATCAAGTGGACGGCTGCTGAAGACTGAATACTCGAATTAAGTTTATAGATGTCGCCGCCGGAAGCTAACAAGAAATCGCTGTTGGAGGAGAACCAAAGCCCACTCGGTTGGGAGCTAATTGTGTAACTGTCTGGCGCACTAAACTGTCCTTGCACGGCGACAAGAAAGCTACCAGTGCGGATATTCCAGACTTTTGCTTGTTCTGCACTACTGACTACGAGAAATGTTCCATCTGGTGAAAAGACAGCTTCAGAACTTTTTAAAACCGGATCTTTTGCGCTCTGCATTTCTCGTTGAAGCGTGACCTGAAAACGTGACTGAGCTGATTGAGGGAGAAAAAGAGTAGCTAAGATAAATAAAATAAAGCGAAACATACCTCTCCCTCCGAATCGACAACAGCTTGTCGATTGACGAGTGCCTATCAATTGTTTTCGAACAGTATCATTCGTGTGGTGTCAATGCTACATCCTGAGTTCGCGCAGCACATCGAGATTGTCGCCATAAAACAGGATATTCATACCCTAATTTTACTGCTCTCGCCGTTCGGGGCGCACTTCGCGCACGAGATGGCCCAGTTCGGGCACGATGATTTTTTCCATCGCCAGGCGCACCGCGTTGGGGCTGCCGGGCAGGGCGAATAAAAGCGTGCGCCCGATAACGCCGGCAAAGGCGCGCGACAGCATCGAAGCGGCGCCGACTTCGTCCCAACTGAGGACGCGAAACACTTCGCCGAAACCGGGCATTTCTTTGGTGAGCAGCGGGCGCAACGCTTCGGGTGTGACATCGCGCGCTCCGATGCCGCTGCCGCCGGTCACGATGATAACTTCGGGATCGTCCACACCATCCACGGTTTGAATCACGGCCTCGGCGATGGCAATGGCTTCATCCACCACAATGCGCGAGCCGACAAGTTGATGACCGGCGCCCTGTAGCAACTCTTTAATGGTTTGGCCGCCGCTGTCGTTTTCTGCGGTGCGCGTGTCGCTGACCGTCAGGACAAAGCAGCACACCTTTTGTGGAGCCTGCGCGCGATGCTCGGCTGTGGAAGATGAGCCTGATGCTTCCTGGGTACTCGCATCAGTACTCGCACCGGCGCCTGCTGCCTTCGCGTCGAGTTTGGGCAGCACGTTTTCCAGCGGTTGATTGGCGGCTTGATGATCGGGATGCTGTGCCATGATGTTGATTTATCCCCTTGATTAATCCGGTTTATTGAAGTGCGAAAAGCGTTTTGAGGGAAATTTGCAATCCGCCAAAAAGCGACGGCGTGAATATCTCATCGGGTGGCGAAGCTTCTCCGCTTTGCTCATCGACAATGGCTTCGGCGCAGAGCGCGGCCTCAACCGTGTAACGGCCATCGGTCAAAACATAAGCGAGCACGGTCTTATCTTCCGGGTCAACGATCCAGTAGTGCGCCACACCGAACTCGGCATAGGCATTCAGTTTATCCACACGGTCGCGGCGCGCCGTGGAAGGCGAAATAATTTCAACGATCAGGTCGGGCGGCGCAACCAAACAGGCGCCGTCTTCGCGCTCGATGCGCTCGGTTGCGAAACGCTCGCGGCGCACGAAGGAAATATCCGGCTCGAAAAACTTGCGTTCTGAAATGTAGAGATCGTGCGGTGCAACGTACACCTTCCCCGTATTGTGTTCTTTGCTCCAGGTGCGAAGCAAGGTTGCTAATTCAAGCAATAATTCCTGATGAATTAATTTCGGTGCGGTCATTTCTACCAGTTCTCCATCATACAGTTCAACGCGCCGTTCGCTGCCCTGCGCCAGCAGTTCGGAGTATGTCCAGCACCGCGTCGTCTTCTCCACGACCTGCTTTACCGCCGTCTTTGCCGCTACCTGAGTACTCGTTTCGGCTACCATGATTCACCTCGCTACGTGTCGTGTCGTTTAGCGTGAAGCGTATTCGCGCTCGAACTTTTTGTCGAGTTCCAGCGTGCTGATTTTGATAAGAATCGGCTGGCCGTGCGGGCAGATGCTGGGGTTGGGAAGTTGCAGCAAATCGTCGAGCAAGCCCTTCATCTGTTCAGCTTGCAGCGCGTCGCCGGCTTTAATGGCGTTCTTGCACGAAAGCATCGTCAGCAGCGCGCGGCGTTTTTCCTGCAAGCTCTTGCCGCCGTGGCCGCTGATAAGTTCATCCAGCAAATCGGTGAAGGCCGTCTCGTAATCGCCTTTAGCGACCAGGTAAGGCACGGCACGCACCAAAACGGAGGCGCCGCCGAATGCTTCGACTTCAAAACCCAAATCGTTGAGCAACGACGCGTTTTCTTCAACCGCGGTCATGGCGCGCGGCCCGACTTCGGCGGTAAACGGGATAACAAGCCGCTGAGCCTCGACAGGACGGCCTTCCGCGGCGGCAATGGCTTTATCGGCCAATATTCTTTCGTGTGCGCGATGCTGGCACACGATGTACAGGCCATCATCACCTTCGCACAAAATGTAGGCGTTGTTGGAAATCTGCGCCAGGGGCTTAAGGGAAACGCGGCGCTCTTCTTCGGGTGGCGGCGTGAAATCGGGGAATGCGCCCTGTGCGTTGTTCGCTGCCTGTAAATCGTGTTGCGCCTGACGGAACTGCATCGTGTCGCCGCCGTGCGGTGCCACCGGCTGATGAAAACCACGATAATCGGTTGGCTTTGTGGCGAACTGCGAATATTGAGTACTCGGTGCGAATGCCGGTGCTGCCAGATCTGCTGTCGTGTTTCCCGAAGGCGTGTTGAACGGATGTCCAAAGGGTGCGGTCAATTCGCTATTGTGCGTGCGATCAGCATCGTTAAGGCCCCAGCCGGGTGCCAGTTGTGAAGCGGCCAGGGTTTCGCGCACCGCCACGCGCACCGCATGGTGCAACTCCCATTCGCGCGCGAAACGCACTTCGCTTTTGGTGGGATGCACGTTCACATCAACTGAGTTGGTCGGCACATGCAGGAAAATGACGGCGACGGGAAAACGTCCGTGACCGTGCAGCAAACCTTCATAGGCGGCTTGCACCGCGTGCTGCAACGAACGATTTTGAATCAGGCGACCGTTGACGAAAAAGAGTTGCAAATTGCGATTGGCGCGCGTCAGTTGCGGGCGGCCCACAAAGCCGCCGATGCGCACTTCGTTTTCGGCGGTGCCTGTGCCTTCGGCGATGGGCAGCATTTGTCGCGCGATTTCTCGTCCCAGGACAGAGACTATGGCGTTCATCGGGTTGCCGCCGGCTTCGGCGCGCAAAGACTCGTTGCCGTTATGGCGCAGGCGAAACGCAACGTTGGGGTAGGCCATCGCCAGATGCCCAATCATTTCACTTGTGCGCGAGGCTTCGGCCTGATCGCTTTTCAAGAACTTGAAGCGCGCCGGCGTGTTGTAGAACAGGTTGTGCACCGCGATTTCGGTTCCGGGTACAGAGCCGACTTCGCACACATCGTTCACAATGCCACCTTCGACGAGTACTCGTGTGCCGACATCGGAATCGGTTTCGCGCGTCGTGAGTTCAAAGCGCGAAACGGCGGCAATGGAGGGCAGGGCTTCACCGCGAAAACCCAGCGTGCGAATCGAATACAGGTCTTCGGTGCTTTGCAGCTTGGAGGTGGCGTGGCGTTGCAGCGATAAAACGGCGTCTTCTCCGCTCATGCCGCAGCCGTCGTCGCGCACGCGAATTAACTTTTTACCGCCATCCTCGATTTCAATTTCGATGCGCCGCGCACCGGCGTCGAGCGCGTTCTCCACCAGTTCTTTGACGGCATTGGCCGGGCGCTCGATGACTTCACCGGCGGCAATCTGGTTGGCGATTTCGGGGCTGAGTTTGCGGACGCGAGACATAGTTTGAAAGACGCTTAACCAGACAGCAGGAACCGCCCAATTTAAGTTGAGCCTACCGGCAAAGTTTAGCACGCGCCATCGCTGTGCGTTGTGTGCTGTGCCGTGTGCCCTGGTGCCTTCTCGGGTGCCTGCTCGCTGTCGTGTGCTGCACTGGCCCGGTGTGCGCCCTGTGCGCTGCGAGACGCGTGCGCTAAACTCGCGGCCTGATGCCAAGAGAATCTCAACCCAATAATTTGCCGGTGAGAAGCGAGGACGATGCTCATAATGAGTCGTCGCGCGAATTGCAACGTGCGAATTCATCGAGTACTCACACCGCTTCGGTCAACCGCAACCCTTTTAACGCCATTTTGAGTGGCACACGCTGGCGCCGCGCGGCGCGCTGGATTGGCCTGCTCATTTTCGTCATTGGCGCCGGTTTGCTGGCGTATGTTTTTGTGCAGGCGCTGGCCGGTTTCGCGCGGCTCAGCAATCCGGGCGAATTGCAGCGTGAAATCAACGCTATCCCTGGCGGTGCCACACAAAGCATCACGGCTTACATTTCCGTCCTGGGCGGCGAGGCGCTGCGTTTTCTTTATTTGCTGTTGCTGGGCGTGCTCGGCTCGATGATCGCCAGTCGCGGCATTCAGTTTTTCATGGCTTCCGAATCGGTGATTGATGAAGCCGTGGTCGGAAACATGGATGAAGACGTTTAACCTGTAATTTCTTTTTGAACCACAGAAGACGCGGAGCAACACAGAGCACGGAGGAACACAGAGAAGGAAAAGAAAGAGCAATACAGGAAGTTGCCGAGCTTCGCTTACACTATCCTGTTCATCCTGTTTATCCCTGTTAAAACCTTTGTGCCCTCTGTGTCTCTGTGATTAACACCAAACCAATATGTCTCTTCAAGCGATTTCTCCTCTCGATGGCCGCTATGCCGAGCAAACAGCGGCATTGTCGTCTTCCTTTTCTGAAGCGGCGCTGATTAAGTTCCGCGTACTCGTGGAAGTGCGCTGGCTGCTGGCACTTTCCGGGCAGCCTGAGATTGCCGAAGTGCGCGCTTTTTCCGCAGAAGAACAGGCGACCCTGCAACGCATCGTTGATGAATTCATCGAAGCCGATGCCGAACGCGTCAAAGAAATCGAGCGCACCACGCGCCACGATGTCAAAGCCGTCGAGTATTACATCAAGGAAGAGTTGGCGCAGACTTCGCTGCATGACGTTTCGGAATGGGTGCATTTCGCCTGCACCTCGGAAGACATCAACAACCTGTCGCACGCGCTGATGCTGCAAGGCGGCATTCAAAAAGTGTGGCTGCCGCGCGCCCAGGAGTTGGTCGATACCGTGGCGGCCATGGCGCAGGAGTTCGCGAGTACTCCGATGTTGGCGCGCACTCATGGCCAGACCGCCAGCCCGACAACCGTGGGCAAAGAATTGGCGGTCTTTGTGCATCGCTGGCAGCGCCAGTTGAAACACATCGCGGCGCAGGAGTATCTGGGCAAAATCAATGGTGCGGTCGGCAACTTCAACGCGCATGTGGCGGCTTATCCCAACGTCGATTGGCCCGCCTTTGCGCAGCGTTTTGTGGAAAGTCTTGGTCTCACTTACAACTCGCTGACGACGCAAATCGAGTCGCACGATTACATGGCCGAACTGTTCCAGTCGCTGATGCGTTTCAACAACGTGCTGCTCGACTTCGACCGCGACCTATGGACATACATTTCGATGGGTTACTTCAAGCAGAAAGTTGTGGCCGGCGAAGTGGGCAGCTCGACCATGCCGCACAAAGTGAACCCGATCGACTTTGAAAATTCGGAAGCCAACATCGGCCTGAGCAACGCTGTGCTTGATCATCTCGCCAACAAACTTCCGGTATCGCGCCTGCAACGCGACCTGACCGATTCGTCGGCCATTCGCAACATGGGTGTGGGCGTCGCCTATTCGCTCATCGCGCTGGGTTCGGCTTTGCGCGGTTTGAAAAAGCTTTCTCTCGACGAACGAGTACTCGCCAACGACCTCGACAATTCGTGGGAAGTGCTGGGCGAAGCGGTGCAAACCGTGATGCGCAAAGCAGGCCTGCAAAACCCCTATGAAAAGCTGAAAGAACTGACACGCGGCGAGAAAATCGACGCAGTCAAAATGCGCAATTTCGTCGAGAGCCTCGAATTGCCTGCCGAAGACAAAGCGCGCCTGCTACAAATGACACCGGGAAGCTACACCGGCCTTGCGGCGCAGTTAGTGCGGCACGAGGCCGGTTAACTACTCAGATGTTCAGGTTCTGCACAATTGAGAACATGTGTCAGTCAAATTCGCCCGTTGTCTCGAGTTCGTCCTCAAAGAAGTGTTCCTCGACAAGCATTAGCTTGTAACGCCACCTACCCCTGCGTCCGAGATGTACTTCGTCAACAATAGCTGTTTTGCCTCTGAACTTACGCTTTTGCGGGTGGGTCGAAACCATTCTGACGATTTCACAGGGCTTGAATCTTGGTTCATTTATCACATCTGTCACCTCATTTTCTCCTGCTTTTCTGTCGCCGTTTGTTGCGCCCGATGCCGCGAAGCTCTTCTCCGTGCGGTGAATGAGGACAACTTCTGGACTTGTCCGTTTTCTAATGGCTGAGTGGCTAATACTGCATAACGAGTTTGACGCCTACGCACTCAACTGGTAAGATGCGACAAGATTTTCGCTGATTTTCTGACACTTATCTCCCGTTAGGAGTACTCCTCGCCTGTGAAGTTTTTGTCCCACGCTTACGCGCCGGCTTACGCGCGTCCGTTTCATCTTCTTCTGCTCTGTTTGCTTCTTAGTTCGGTCTTTTCTGTGGTGAAAGTCGCTATTGCGGCGCCAGCCAGGCCAACGTCATCCAATCCCGCAGCGCCTGCAGGTGCAGCACCTGCGAGTACTCAGAAAGCGGTCGCTGCGGCACGCTCGCCCTATGCGAAGATGCTCGACCCGAACCTGACGCCGTATCCGCGCACCAGCCTGCACGACTTCTCGGATTTGCTGGATGCGCCCGCTGGTAAGCATGGTTTCTTGCAGTCCAAGGGCGAGCACTTTGTGTGGCAGGACGGCACGCGCGCCCGTTTCTGGGGCATCAACGTCGCCAACACCAGCTTGCAAGAGCCGGATCGCGACATCGACGCCATTATTCAGAATTTCCGCACGGCGGGCTTTAATCTGGTGCGTTTGCACCACTTCGACGAACGTGGCGGCATCATCGACCTGGATGCGCCCGACTCGCGCCGTTTTGTGGCGGAGCGTCTGCGCAAGCTCGATTACTGGATTCACAAAGCCAAGCAGGCGGGCATCTACGTTTATCTTGATTTGCTCGATTATCGCCGTTTCAAGGAAGGCGACGGCGTACCCAATGCCGAACTTATCGGGCGTGCAGCGCGGCCTTACAACGTCTTCGATCCTCGCCTCATTGAGTTGCAGAAAGAGTACGCGCGCAAGCTGATGCGCGAGCATGTAAACCCCTATACCGGCCTGGCCTACGCCGACGATCCGGCTGTTGTGATGCTGGAGATTTACGACGAATCGGGCCTGTTTATGCGGCGCGGCGTGTGGCGCGAAATGCCCGAACCCTACGCCACCAACTTCAAGAAACTGTGGAACGATTGGCTGCGCGCCCGCTATAAAACCACCGGAGCCCTGACTCAAGCCTGGACGGACAATCGCGGCGTTTCGGCTTTGCAGCCCGGCGAAAACCTGGAAGCGGGCACCGTCCAGGTGCCGGCCATGACGTGGAACCCCAACCTGCTGCCGCCCAATCAGCGCGTGTGGGCCGCTCTGCCGCGCCGCAATGATGGAGCGGTTTTCGCCTACAACGTTCACATCGGCTTTTTCCGCGACATGCGCACCTACCTGAAAAGTATTGGGGTGCGCGTGCCCATTACGGCAACCGGGCGTTTCGAAGACTTGGCCGATTTGAAGTCGATGAGCGAAGAGTTGGATTTTATCGGCTCCAATTTCTACTACGACCATCCCTACTGGGCGCAGGGCGAGAAGGCGTGGACGCCGCCTTCCTTTTTCCATAACCACAACCCGATGAGCGACATCGACGACCGCTCGATGGCCGCCGCCGTTTCCCTTGCGCGCATCAAGAACAAGCCGTTCGTGGTGCGCGAGTGGAACTATTGCTGGCCCAATCGCAACCGCGCGGCGGGCATGGTCGAAGCGGCAGCTTATGCCGCACTGCACGACATCGACGCCATGATTTTGTTCGTCTATGAAACGCGGCCCACGGCGCGGGTTTCCTACTTCAACGTGCGCAGCGACCCGACGCGCTGGGGGCTGTGCGGCGTTGGCGCACAAATCTTTCTGAAGGGACTTATCAAGCCGAGCGAGCATCGCATCGTCGTGCCCTACAATACGGTCGATACGTTTACCTATACGCGCTACCACCAGCCGTTTTACGCGCTTGGCTGGGCAACGCGCCTGGAAAACGACTTCTTCGATGGTGAGGTGTATCGAACTCTGCCCAGCGCCGCCGACTTGATTGTGCCGCCGGGACGCAGCGGTGTCGGGCTTTACATCGGTGCGCCCGCTGTGCTGCATACGGAAAGCTTGAATCGCGATCTCGCTGGACGCACAGTGTACGCGCCGCAGTATCTCAGCGAATATGGATTGACGGCTCATGCCGCGCCGCGCCTGCCGCTGAGTTATGATGGATTGTTGTTCGATTCCGGTGCGGTGCGCGAGCGGGCACTTCCGGTCGGCCTGCCGTTATCCCCGATGCGGGCCGAAGGCTGGCGTCCCATCGGCTTCAACGAAACAGGCGATGTTGCCAACGGTTTTGTTGATGAGCGCAGCCGCCGCATGGTGTTCGGCAGCCTGGAAGGATTCGATATTTTGCGCTCGGCGCTGGATGCCTTGCAGCTCTTCCACGGCGTGAGCAACTCGCACGATGCGACCGAGCAAAATGTCTTTTCTTCTGATACGGGCGAGATGTTGCGCGATGCCGCTTCGGGGCGTCTGGTGGTATCGGCGCCGCAATTTCAGGCGCTGTGCGGCAACCTGACGGGCGTAGGACGAGTACTCGCACCGGGCCTGCGCACGCGAAATTTGAAAAGCGGCACCCTCGTCGCGTTGGCTTTAGATGGCAAACCGCTTGTGGAGTCGCGCCGTTTTGTGGTAAAAATGGTGACAGACGCCCGCAATGCCGACGAACTTTCAGGTCGTGACCCGCGCTTTATCAGGAATCCCAACGGGCAGTGGCGCATTGATGTGCTTGGTAAGGGGCCGGTAACGACCTTCGGACGCGCCGCGAAAGTGCCGATTCAAATTCTTATCGGCAACCGTCCGCTGGTCGATGTGTATCTGGAGCGCGGCTCGTGGGAGCTTTACGTCGATGGCGACCGCTGGCAGTTCTACTGCGACACGCCCGGTGCTCGTTACACTTTGCACCGCAAGGCATGGCCCGCTGTAGGGAAGCGCGCAGCCTGAAAGGATTTAAGTCAGCTCGACCTTCATTGCGCCCCATGACAATGAAAGTGCCTGTATCATAAGAGCTGTGTCCCACCGCAGAGCTGTGTCACACCGTCAGGTGCCTTGCAGAAATTGTGGCCACAAGCGAAACTACTTGGCCCACAGCCGGAGCCGCAACAAATCAGTCAAGGAAGTGGTGCCGCCGGATGAGGCCTCACTTTTACCGAGGAGTTCCATGAAACAGGCAACACCCATTTCAATCCGTAGTGGCGTTGGAATCGGGGTCGGCGTCACTGCTTTGTGCGCCGTATCGCTGTGCGCCGTCGCACTCGCCAAGCCCGCGAAAACTACGAGTACCGGGGCCAGGGGCGCTTCCAGGAGCAGTGCCGCCAAAAAGGTAACAGCAGTGGCGCGCAAGCCCCTGCCTCGTTACCTTTCGGTGCAGCAGCTCAACTGGCTGCGCCACGCACGCGGCGGTGGCCCGGCTCCGCGTCTGGTGCCGACAGCCGGCGGCTTGCCCCTGCCTTCCAGCCTGCCCACGCTGCCCGGCGTGACGCCCATTGGCTCGAACATCAACCTGAACAACCTAAACACTCTGTCACAACTGCCGCGCTTGAAATCGCGCACGGTAACAACCCGAGCCTCTAACCAGCGCCGCCCCGCGTTCCCACGCTCGGTTGCGCCGGCTCGTGTGCGTCGTGCGGCGCGTCCTATTGTGCCGCGCTGGGTGCGTTATCCTCTGGAATTCCAGTTGTGTGGCATTGGGCTTGGAACGCGTGCCGTTGACAAAGATCGTTTCAACCGCATCGACCGTTATGGCCTTTTCGCCATGCACGGCAACCCGACGGCGGTAGTCGTGCCGGTTGTTACCCAGACGGCTGGTGGCGCCGGCGGTCCTGGTGGCCCGGGTGGCGGCCCTCCCGGTGCAGGCGGCCCGCCTCCTGGTGCTGGTGGCCCTCCCGGTGGATTCCCCGGCGCAGGCGGCCCTCCGGGAGCCGGTGGCGCTCCGGCTGCAGCCATCGCCGCACCGCAGAGCCTGACCGTTCAACAGACGCCGCCCTTAGCCGGTAGCGAGTTGTTCCCCACCTCGCAAGGCGGCGGTTTGCCCGACTGGGCCTCTGCCATCACGGTGCAGCTTGATAACAATCATGTGCAGTGGCTGTATAAGCGCGAGACTTACGCCATGGGCTTTGTGGTTGACCGCCTCGGTTTTGTGGATGCCATTGTCGTAGCGGGCATCGAATCGCCGATTGCGCGCACGCAGTTGGAAGACCCGGTGCATACCGTGCGTCTGGGCGACGACTTGCGCAAGGTGATGTTCCGCTATGGCTATCCCGACACGGTGGAGACCTATCCGGTTAACATCACGGCTTCGGTCGGTGTTGGTGCTGCCGGTGGCGCTGGTGGCCCCGGCGGTGGCCCTCCCGGTGGAGGCGGCCCGCCTCCCGGTGTTGGTGGCCCTCCCGGTGGATTCCCCGGCGCAGGCGGCCCTCCGGGAGCCGATGCCGGAGCGGCAGGAGCGGGTGGCAACGGTGTCTTTCGCACCTTTGAAGTGCGCTACGAACAAAGCTACAACGTTGTGTTTACCATTCGCAACAATCGCGTGGCGCGTATTTACATCTTTGGCGACCCCGACTTCTTCAACGAGAGTCGTCGCCAGCGATTCCGCACCGCCTACTAAAACGGATAAACCGCAAAGGGCGCAAAGGACGCAGAGAAACAGGAAAGATAAGCATGACGGACATGTCTGTACTGGAACGTTTGTACAGGTGTGACTCGATGGTTGATTCTTTCCCTTTCCTTTGCGCCCTTTGCGCCCTTTGCGCTTCCAGTATTTGAGGGAGAAAAATGAGTGGAGTACTCGCAGGAAAAGTGGGTTTGGTTTTTGGTGTGGCCAATAAACGCAGCATCGCGTGGGCGATTGCGCAGGGCTGGGCCGAGGCGGGCGCGACCTTGATCTTCAATTATCAGGGTGAGCGCGTCAAAGAAAATGTTGAAGAACTGGTCGGCACTTTCGGCGAAAACGTGGCTCTGGCGCCGTGCGATGTGTCGAGCGAGGAAGAAATTAAATCGTTTTTCGACTTTGTGCGCACCAGGACGGATCGCGTCGATATGATGCTGCACTCGGTTGCGTTTGCGCCGAGAGAAGCCCTGGCGGGACGTTTTGTCGAAACCACGCGCGATGCGTTTAAGACGGCGCTCGACATCAGTTCTTACTCGCTAGTGGCCCTGGCACGCGAAACCGCTCCGCTGATGATCGAGGGCGGCAGCATCGTCTCGATGACATATTTCGGCAGCACAAAAGTGATTCCCAATTACAACGTGATGGGCGTGGCCAAAGCCGCGCTCGAAGCGAGTACTCGTTACCTGGCTGCCGACCTGGGGCCGCAGAACATTCGCGTTAACTGCATTTCCGCGGGGCCGACCAACACGTTGGCGGCTCGCGGCATCGGTAACTTCAGCCTGATGTTGCAACACGCCAAAGATCGTGCGCCGCTCTCCTGGAAAGGCGATGCACAAGAACTCGCCGGCACCGGCCTGTTTCTGGTCAGCGATGCTTCCGCTAAAATCACCGGCCAGGTGATTTATGTTGATGGCGGCTATGAAATCATGGGCATGTAAGTTGGCCAATGGCTGTGCGAGTCAACGGCTGTGAGAGCCTGCGGCTGTGAGAGCCTGCGGCTGGGCCATATTGACGTTGCCTGGCAGCGCACCCAGAGCAGCGTCCTCAAGTTGATGTGTTGATGAGAAGAGTTCTGGCCGGGCTGAGAGCGTCGCTGCATTTAAAGCCGAGTTTCATCATCATTGGAGCGATGAAAGCCGGCACCACTTCGTTGTATCACTACCTGGTGCAGCATCCGTGCATCGCTCCGGCGCGCAACAAAGAACTGCGTTTCTTCGATCATCGGTTTCACAGCCACGGCCTCGATTGGTATTGGCGCCGCTTTCCGACGACGTGGCAGCAGAAGCGAGCCGGTGCTCGCTTTGGTTGTAAGATCATAACAGGCGAAGCCAGCCCCTATTATTTGATGCATCCGCGCGCGCCGGAGCGGGTCAAGAAGGTGCTGCCACAGGTAAAGCTGATTGTGGTGCTGCGTAACCCGGTCGATCGCACGTATTCGCACTATCAACACAACTACCAGCGGGGCGATTACACCGATCCGCTGACCAGAGAGGCTGTGCCGCGCGAAACCTTGTCGTTTGAAGAAGCCATCGCGTGCGAGGAAGAACGTTTGCACGGCGAAGAGGAAAAGATGCTGGCCGATGAAAAGTATCGCAGTGTCGAGCATCAGTATCATTCCTATAAGGCGCGCAGCATTTATGTTGATCAGCTCCAGCGTTGGATGCAACATTTTCCGCGCGAACAGTTTCTCATCCTGAGCAGTGAAGAGCTGGCCGCACGCCCTAACGATGTGTGCGCCTGGGTCTTCAAGTTCTTGCAACTGCCTGCGTATGAATTGCAAAACGAATCGAAGCTGAACGTGGGCAGTTATTCGTCGGGGCTGGATGCGGCGACGCGTGCCCAACTTGGGGAATACTTCAAGCCGCATAATGCGCGCCTTTACGAACTTCTCGGAAGGCGCTTCGACTGGGACACATAAACGTTCAGAGTCGGGACACGATTTTCCATGACAATTGGAGTACTCGCACTTCAGGGAGACTTTGACGCGCACCGCAAGATGCTGGAAAGCTGCGCCGGTGTGTCGCGCGTGGTGCCGGTGCGCTCGGCGCAAGATTTGAGCGAGTGCGATGGGCTCATTATTCCCGGCGGCGAGAGCACCGTGATGAGCCGCCTGTGCGACCGCTACAGTTTGTGGGAGCCATTGAGCGCTCACATCGAGCAGGGCATGGGCGCTTTTGGCACCTGCGCCGGCCTCATTCTGCTGTCTAAGAACATTGAAGGCGGCACGCGCAACTTTCAGCAGAAAACTCTTGGCGTGCTCGATGTTGATGTGGCGCGCAACGCCTACGGCGCGCAGCTCGATTCGTTTGAAACCGATGTCGCATTGAGACAGGGCGCGGAAACATTGGATAAAGTGGCTTCCGAGTACTCGGAAGCCACTTTATCCAATGAAACACTTCATGCCGTTTTTATTCGCGCGCCACGCATTACACGCTGCGGTGACGCGGTGCAGGTGCTGGCCACGCACGGCGGCGAGCCGGTTGTCGTGCAGCAGGGGCGCATTATGGCTGCGGCGTTTCATCCCGAAATCGCGGGCGATTCGCGCCTGCACCAACTGTGGCTGCGTTCACTGGAACCCCTGGAACCCCTGGAACCCGTAACCGGCCCGCCGCACAGGGTGGATTCTGAGGACGGAACTTCCCAAAAACAGTCTGCGACAAAGGTGTCTTCGACAAAGAAGGTGTCTTCGACAAAGGCGGCTGAGGAGCGAAAGTGACCGAGCCTGCTGCGCCCGACACTCTGCATGATGACCATGCGATGAATCTTCCACGCCGCGCCGTCGTGTTGGGGTTGCTCTTGCTGGCATTGGGTTTTGTTGTTGGTTACGGCTTTCACACCGTGCAGAGCGAGCAAAATTCGGTTCCCCAGAATGGCGCAGGGCAAAACGGAGCGCCGCCCAATGCCTCCGGCAACGCGCCTTCTAAAACCACGCCGCCGGTCGTGAAAGGCTTGCGCGTTTCACCCGATGGAAAGCGGGTCGCGTTTACAGCCGTTTCTAATAAATTACAGCGCGCAAATCGCTTTATTTTCGATTTGCAGGCCCGGCAGTTCAAAGCAACGCTTACGCCGGCGGGCTGGCAGGATTACATCGTGCAGTGGAGCCACGATGGGCGCAAAATCCTTTTTGACCGCGAAAAAATCCCGCGCGGCGCCGAGGAAACGACTTCCGGCCTGCACGAAGTGGATGTCGTCAAGGGTAGTGCTGCCCTTCCATCTGATGCGCCTCCGCAGTCTTCAACACCATCTGTAGAAAGTGAAGTCGCAACTGGTGAATCCCCGGTTAGTGAAGCCGAAGATCGTCCGCTGACGCCACGCGGTGTGTTGCCGCCCAACGATAAGTCTGTGGCTGGTTTCTGGACACCGGACGGCAAGCTGATCGTCAAGACACGTCGTGAACCAAAATTTCTTTATGAATTGCGTGACGGCGTGACGGTTCCCCTTGATCGCGCGGGAGTGACCTACTACCAGAACCGCGCGGTTAAAGAAAACGGCAAAACGGTTTTTTACGTAGTGCGCGATGTGCCCAATCAGCCGCAAAACGCGGCTCTATTTCGCATTGATAACGGGCGCAGCCGCCAACTGGGTGCCGCGTTTGAAGTGCCGGAATGGGTGTATGTCGCGGAAAACGCGCTCTGGATGATTGTCTGCCGCGAAGCGCCGGACGGCGAAAATTGGCAGTGGACGCTGTATCGCGTTTCAGCACAAGGCGCGCGTAAGACGAGTACTCGGGTTGTGCCGGGTGATGTCAGCGGCGTCTTCTGGTCGCCCGACCGCAGATATGTGCTGGGTGCCAGCGGCGAATCGCTGTGGCTCATTGATGTTCCCACGTTGCAGTCGCGCCGCCTGGGTAACCGCACCAATTGGAATGCCGACGATGCCGGTTGGCTGCCTGACTCCAAAGCTGTCATCGTGGCTTCCAAAGGTAAGCTGTGGCAAGTTGATGTGCCTTCAGGCGCCGCACGAGAAATCTGGCAGTTCCCCGCCGAGTACTGGAGTTAATCTGATTAGTCGATGAGCACTCGCGATGGCCCGTCGTCTATGCGCGACTCCAACCCTAACCGCACGCGCGATCATCTGGCCAATGAGCGCACCTACCTGGCGTGGATACGCACGGCTGTAGCGCTGATGGGCTTCGGCGTAGTGGTCGTGCGCCTGCGTTACCTGATGCCGCCGGGAGCGGCCACCTGGGGGCATGGTTGGGAACTTGGCCTGCTCATGGCCGTTGTCGGCGTGTTGCTGGTGCTACTGGCAACCGGCCACTACTTTCAGGTGCGCCACGCCATCGAGTCCGATTCCTATCAGCCCTCAAGTCGCTGGATCATCGCGTGCAGTTTTGTCATTACCCCCATCGGCGCCGGCATTATTTTCTATCTTCTCAGCAGTCCCGCCATTCCCTTCGTCCCCGGAATTGGCGCGTCCAAGCTGGCAACTCCCTGGTTGTCGCCGTGGCCAATTTCTTGTCCTTAATTATGGCCAAATCCGTGTGTGATCTCCATCAGTAATGTGACGGCAGGATTGAGCGCTGCTCGTGGAGAAGGGTTTCTCTGCGCGGCTCTCAATATTTTATGTGCCGTATTTTGGTGCAGGTGAGGAAACACAATGGCCCTTTTCCCTGGTGGCGGCATTCGTCCACGCGTTAATACAACTTCAACTCCGGCGGCTCCGCAAGCGGGCAACGGCCCTGTTTTGCCGTCAATGGATGGAGTTTTTAAAGATGGTGCAGCCGGTGCTCTAAACGGCGTCGCAAACGGCAGCAACGGCAATTCAAATGGTGCTGCCGGCGGCAATTCCAACAGCGGCAATGCTAACAGCAGCAATGCTAACAGCAGCAATGCTAACGGCAGCACAACCAACGCTGAAGGCACATCCGGCGACTACAAGGCCAGAGAAATGGTCATGGAAGTCGATACCGACGATGAAGACTTCGATGACGAAATGCTGCGCCTGTCGCACAAAGTTCACACCGTGCTGGTTGATGAACTGGGTGGGCAGCAGTTCAAAGCCGACGACCGCGATCGCCTGCGTCCCATCGCGCAGCAGGTGATGAACGACATGTTGAAAGATGAGAAGCCGCTCATGCCGCGTCGCAAGCAGGCGCTTCTCGAACTGGTGCTGGATGAAGTACTCGGTTTTGGCCCGATTCAGTATCTGCTGAACGACCCGACCATCTCGGAAGTGATGGTCAACTCGCCGGTCGACATCTTTATCGAGCGCAAGGGTAAAATCAAGCGCTCGCGCCGCAAGTTTGTGGATGACCGCCACGTAATGAACATCATCGACCGCATTGTGCGTCCGCTGGGTAAGCAGGCGAACGCGCGCACGCCGATGGTGGATGGACGTTTGCCCGATGGAAGCCGCGTCAACATCGTGATTCCGCCGCTGGCTCTCAAGGGGCCGGGCATGAGCATCCGTAAATTCTTCAAGAAGAAATTCGATGCCGACGACATGATCAAGTTCGGCTCAATGACGCCGGAAATGAAGATGTTTCTTGAAGCCGCTGTGAAAGGCCGCATGAACATCATCATCGCCGGCGGCACCGGTTCGGGAAAAACCACCACGCTCAACCTGACGAGCAACTTCATTCCGCAAGACGAGCGCGTTGTCACCGTAGAAGACGCCGCCGAATTGCAGGTCAACATTCCCAACCTGGTAACGCTGGAATCGCGTCCGGCCAACATCGAAGGCGAAGGCGAAGTTTCGATTCGCGACCTGGTGAAGAATGCGCTGCGTATGCGCCCCGACCGCATCATTGTTGGTGAGTGTCGCGGCGGCGAGACCCTCGACATGTTGCAGGCCATGAACACGGGCCACGATGGCTCGCTGAGTACTGTGCACAGCAACACGCCACGCGATACCATTTCTCGTTTGGAAACGCTGTCGCTGATGTCCGGCCTTGATCTGCCGGTGCGCGTTATCTCAAAGCAGATCGCCAGCGCGGTGCAGATTATTGTGCAGCAGGCGCGCCTTTCCGATGGCTCGCGCAAAATCACGCACATCACCGAAGTGCAGGGCATGGAAGGCGACACGCTGCTATTGCAGGACATCTTCCTCTTTGACCAGAAAGGTCGTGGCGCGGATGGAAAAATCATTGGACGTCACGTTTCTACCGGCTTTCGCCCCAAGTGCGTGGGCGCCATCGAAGCCGCCGGTTATCCGCTGCCGCGCGATCTTTTTGCACCCGATTGAAAAAGAGCACAAAGGCCGATTTCGTGCCAGTTCGTAAATAACACGCATTTTGTGGAATAAGTCACAAGAAGTGGACGCAGGAGAGTACTGAAATGGATCCAACACTGCTCATTGGTGGACTGGCTTTTCTTAACGTGGTCGGGCTGGCTGTGATGAAGATGCGCAAGCCCGCTGCGGCGACTGCTGACGGCATGACCGTGGACGCGATGCAAAGTGCCATGGCTGCGCGCAGGCATGAGCGCTTCGGTATGCTGGAGCGCATCATGCGCCGCCAGAAAGGCTCGGGCCTTATCGAGCGCAACCTGGTGACGGCGGGACTGATGATCAAGCCCAGCGAGTTCATGGCGGCGAACATTGTGTTCTTCATCGTCTCCATGTTCGCGTTCCTGATGTATATGCGCACCGTGCCGGCACCGCAGGGCTTTTTTGCCGTTCTCAAGCAGTTGGGTGCGATGCTGGCCATTGTGCTGCTGGCGTGGAAAACGCCGCAGATGATCTTGCAGTTTCTGGCCAATAAGCGCCGCACCACGCTCGAAGTGCAGTTGGCCGACGCCCTCGCGATGATCTCTTCCGGCCTCAAAGGCGGCTACTCGTTTGTGCAAGGGCTGGGCATGGCCGGGGAGCAGATGCCGGCGCCGATCAGCGACGAGTTCCGCCGCGTCATTCGTCTCATTCAATTGGGCGTCGATACGCCGCGCGCTTTGGAACAGATGGGCCAGCGCGTCAACTCCTACGATTACGACATGACGATCAGCGCGACCAACATTCAGTTGGCTTCGGGCGGCAACCTGTCGCAACTGCTGGAGCGCATCGCCGAAACGATTCGTGATCGCATCCGCCTGCGCCGCGACATTGGTGCTCTCACGGCGCAGGGCCGCATCAGCGGCGGCATCCTCATCGCGTTGCCCATCGGCATTGCCATCATGCTGCGCATCATCAACCCGGAATATATGGGTTATCTCACGCGCACCGACCTGGGGTGGAACCTGTTATACATGGCCGGCGTGCAGCAGGGCATCGGTTTGTATTGGATCAAGAAGTTGCTCGATTTCGATAGTTAATTCAATTTCGCTGGCTAAAGAAGTTGGAAGGGCAAGAGGAGTACTCGAATGTCATCAAATCTACTGCCGATTGTTATTATGATGTGGGTCGGTTTCGCGGGCTGTGTCGGCGCCTATCTGCTGACGACGCGCACCAAGAGTGTCTTCAACAAGCGCATGGCGCAGACGCTTCGCCCGATGGACGAAGACGCCGACGAAATCATGCAGGAGCAGCATCAGGACGAAATGGGCAAAAGTCTTGTCCAGCGCGTGTTGCAACCGGTTCTGGTCAAGCTCGGTTCTAAGATGAAGGCCAAGGCGCAAGATGCCAAAGGCGCTCAGGTTCGTGACATGTTGGAACAAGCCGGACATCCTCTGGGCATGGGCTACGCCGAATTCATGGGATTGAAGATGTTCTCCTTCATGGCGATGGCCACGGTTGGCGGCCTTTCCTCCTTTGTTGTAGCGCCAATCGTGCTGAACTTCATGGAGCTTTCCGGTGACTCGACGATGAGCATGATGGTGCAGGGCATCTGGTTCGCGGTGTTCGCCTTCATGGGCTTTTCGGGCCCGACGTTCTGGCTGCGACGCTACGTCAATAAGCGCATCAAGCAAATCCGTAAAGCCATGGCCGATGTGGTTGACCTCATCGTGCTGGGCATCGAGGCCGGCCTGGGCTTCGACTCGGCTGTGGGCGTGACGGTGCAGAAAACCAAAGGCCCGCTGACCGACGAGTTGCGCCGAGTACTCGCTGAAGTGAACGTGGGGAAGCCGCAGGGTGATGCCTTCCGCGACATGGCGAACCGCATTCGCATGACCGACCTCACGCTACTTGTCGCGGCTATCGACCAGGCGATGAAAATGGGCTCCGGCCTCGCCGCGCAATTGCGCATTCAAGCGACGGAGATTCGTGAAAAGCGCATGGCCTTCATCCGCGAACAGGCCGGAAAACTGCCGGTCAAAATGATGCTGCCATTGGTGTTGTTTATCTTCCCGGCGCTGTTTGTCGTCATTCTCGGCCCCGCCGCCTGCCAGATGGTGGAGATGAGCGAGCAGGGCATGTTCGCCGGCCTCTTCGGTGGCTAAACGGCTTAGAGCTTCGACCGCGTAGTATGCATGAGCCGATGACGAACCCGGAGCGTGAGCAACGGGCCAAGCTTTAGCCCCTCACTCACGTTCGGGGTTCGGGAAGAACTATACATACTACCAAGTCAGAGCACTAGACAACTTCAAAGCTAAAGCAAGAGAACTGAGAAAGGGCACCGGAGCTTTTCGGTGCCCTTTCTCAGTTCTCTTGCTTATGCGAACGCTGCTTTTTATTTACGTTTCCCCTGCAACACCTGTTCGATGAGGAGCGAAGTCGTGTCGTTACACACTGCGAAACCATCACCGTTATTCGTGGCCACCACTGTAGCAAAATTGCGCTGTGGGGCGATCCAGATCAATGCGTAATTCAAAGTGTTCGACCCGTTGTGCATCAGGACGTTGCCGCCGCCCCACGGGCGCTTTGCTACGATCCAACCTGCGGCATATTCACTGCCCTGCGGCGCACTATGCAGGATTTTACAGGCCTTGAGCGACAGGAGCCGTTCTTTACCACGCGCCGCTCGCAGATGAAAGCGCGCATATTTGGCCCAATCTCCCATCGAGCAATGTACCGTTCCGGCTGGCCCGACCAACGGCGGATTATCCGGTTTCTCAGCAGGTGAAATGGCAACCCACGAGCCTCCTTGTCGAACATGTGGCCACGGTTGCTCGACTCTCCTGGCATTAGTGCTGGTTGGTCCAAAGCCGGCGGAAGTCATTCCCAGAGGTCGAAACAACCGTTGGCGCATCAACTCTTCCCAGGAACGTTTGGTGAGTCGCTCCAGCATCGCACCCACGACAATGTAACCGCGATTCGAATACAGCATTTGTCACCCCGGCGTTGTCGCGGGCGCTTCGTACAGAACATTTTGCACATACTTTAAGCGTTGCCGGGGCAGCGGCAGAGTACTCGCTTGCCAGTAAGTGATAGGAAATTTGGCCGGGAAGGTTTCTTCTGAAAATCCGCCGCGATGTTGCAAGAGTTGAAGTATGGTTATCTGGCGATAAGCAGGCTGCATCGTTGCCGCTAGTTCAGGGAAGACTTGTGCTATCGTGGTGTTCCACTTAGTGCGACCGTCCTCAACCAGCAAAGCTACCAACGTCGCAGTCATCGATTTGGTGCAAGAGCCGAGATGAAACTTGTCTTTGGCTGTAGCAGGTGTGGCATCGCCTGCTTTGCGCACTCCGGCAACGGCTACGCGAATTTCACTGTTCACAACGACTGCTGCGCCTAAAGCTGGCACGCCGTGTTTACTTTGTGATGCGGCCACAATTTCTGATAGTCGAGCCTGAGCCAGCATGGCGGGCGCTGTTTGTGCCCGTATGCTACCGAGCAGTAAAACCAAACCCGCAACGGCCCAACTTGTTGATTGGGCTAACCGCCAGCGGATTCGCGAGAAGCGGCTAGAGAATCTGGCTTCATTACACCGACGCGAATATGGCGTGTGCATGATTCGCTCCGTTTATGAGATGTGCGAATGCAGCCTGGTTTTGTGTCGCCATATAAACAATTGGAGGATGAAATGTTTACGAGCGAAGATTTCTACAGTGTGAACAATTATCAAGGCTGCCAGTCGCGGGTGAGGATGGAGTCGAGCAGGCCGCCCTGGCCGGATGTCCACGAGAGATAGTGCAGAATCATGTATACGGCGGCCAGCAGCATGGGAATGCTCAGCAACCACAGAAACAGGCCTTCACGGCGCGCAAAGAACGCGATGCGTCGCTCGGAAAAGGACTGCCACGGTGAAGTTGCTGCCGGTGACGAGGAGGTTTGAGGCGGGGAGGATGCAGCCAGAGTTTCCGGGGGCTGCAAAGCAGGAGAAGGCTCCGATGCGCTGACCGGCGCCGCTGTTGCCGACGTGTTGTCCGGTTGTTGAGTACTCATCCGAGCCTTCTCCCGTGTTGTAAGCGTTGTAGCGTTGTCTAAACGCTGTTGACTGTGCTGCTAGCGACGCGCGCCGACGAAGATGTTCCAGTTGCGTGAATCGGTGAGGCGCGATACGATGACGCCGCGTCCGCTGCCGCTGGCATGAACAAATAACCCATTGCCCATGTAAAGACCGGTGTGGTCAATACGGCGTCCGCTGGCGGAAAAGTAGAGACGATCACCGGGCTGGAGATTCGGCACGTCAATCGGCGTGCCGACGCGGGCTTGCTCCGCTGCGGTGCGCGGTAGGCGAATGCCGTTGGCGCGAAACGAAGTCTGCACCAGGGCCGAGCAGTCGATGCCGTTGCGGCCTGTGCCGCCATAAACGTAGCGCGTGCCGAGCCACGTCAGCGCGTGCGCCACCATCGGGTTGTCGCTTCTCCAGTCTCCACTGATTGCAAGGCCTCTGCTGTTGTAACGGCTTCTTGCTGCGGCGGCGTTCGTCAGAACCTGCGACGAAATATCGACGCTCGCACCTGTAAAACGCAAATAGCGGGTCGGAACCCAGCCGGTGCTGCGGTCGCTCATCAGGACAGCCGACCACGTGCCGTTCTGCTGTGTGACGGCGAGTTCGGTTCCCATTGTGCATTGATACAGCGTCGCCGCGCTGGATTCAGGCAAGCGACGAATGCGCGCACCGCGCAGGGAGACCATGGCGACGCGTGCCAACGGGCTGCTCTGAACGCGCGCCGCAACATTGCTGTTGCCCATACGCGACTGTGGTGCGCTGCCTACAACGGGCGCTTCTTCGTTGCGTCCGAGTACTCGTGCGCCATCCAGTTCCGGAGAGGGGAAGTAACCACGCGAGGCCAGAACCGTTGGGCCGCGACGAGCCTGCACACGCGGCGTATTGGCATTGAAGTTGGGCGATTGGTAGATCGGCGTCTTGGTGGTCACTTCGCGGGCCGTGGAAGACAAGCCTGGTATATACATCTCATCGGAAACCACGGCGTTGCCGCTGCCCATGCGGCTCGATGTGCGTCCTGGAGAATGGGTTTGCGCCGCTGTTTTGATAACCGGCTGCGGGGCACGGTAGGTCTGGCTTTGCAGTGGGATGAGCAAGCGCTGGCCAACCGACGGCTGCGCGATCAGGTTGTTTTTGGTGCGGATGCTTTCCGGCGAGACGTTGTAACCGGCCTGTATGTAACGCGTGGCGATGGATTCGGTCGTTTCCTGCGGCTGCACTACATGCACGACCGACTTGGTGACCGTGCCGTAGCCAGTAGGAGCCGTCTCGCGCACCGAGGCCACCTGTGGCGCCAGTGCTGGAACGGAGATTGCAGTGCTGAAGGAAGTCGCGCCTTTCTGGCCTTCAGGAACGCGCAACAGCATGGTTGGCAGCGAGGCCGTGTCGGATGTGTCTCTTAAACCGTTCAGCGCACGGAGATCATCGATATTAGCATGATAGCGCGCGGCAATGGAGGAAAGCGTATCTCCGTTTGCAACTGAATGGTAAACATCAGCCTGCGCTGTTTGGATGAGCCCGAAAGAATTGCCCGGTGCTGCAATCGGCAACGTCATCGCTGCCATCGCTGTGCTCATCAACCAGTAAGAAAACTTCATGTAATCGTCCTTGTAGGGGTGTTGTGATCCGGGTCGGTTTTGGCCGGGTCCCTGACTGGCGTCCTTAAAGTGCGTCGCCTGTTCTCTCTGAATGTTTTGGCTGCATCACTGTCCGATTGGTCGTCATTCGATTCATCGACATTCAGGAAATTGTTCCACTCTTAGATGTGAATTTAATCTCTTTGTCTCAGCCGAAGCCGCGCCGTGCTTCAATCGCGACCAGACCGTCAACAGCCTAAGTAATGGGTGGCAACGCTTTGACCACAATGGTACTTCGGGGAAAGCGTCGACGAAAAACGTCTTCTAGGCGGCCATTATAAGCCAACAACAACAAACGAGTCAAGTTTTATCGGCTTTTAATCGTCATCGAGTACCCGATAAGGAATCTTCTCCAGGCGCCGCACGCGGGCCGAATTCTTTGTCATAATTACGGCAAGCAACCTTTGAGGGAGAAGATTTATGCCAAGACCGGTCACGTTGTTCACCGGGCAGTGGGCCGACCTGCCGCTGGCCGAACTCGCGCCGCGCGCCAAGGAAATGGGTTTCGATGGACTCGAACTTGCGTGCTGGGGCGATCACCTCGATGTCGCACGCGGCGCAACGGATAAAGAATACTGCAACGCGCAAAAGAAACTTCTCGAAGACAACGGACTGCAACTGTTTGCCATCTCCAACCATCTGGCGGGGCAGGCTGTGTGCGACATTATCGACGAGCGCCACAAAGCGATTTTGCCGCCGCACGTTTGGGGCGACGGCAACCCGCAGGGCGTCAACCAGCGCGCCGCCGATGAAATGAAAAACACGGCGCGCACCGCCGCAAACCTGGGTGTGAAAGTCGTCAATGGCTTTACCGGCTCATCGATATGGCCCTACCTTTATTCGTTTCCGCCCGTGCCGCCCGCGTGGATTGATAAAGGGTTTGAAGATTTCGCCGCGCAGTGGAACCCGATTCTCGATGTGTTCGATGAAGTCGGTGTGCGCTTTGGCCTGGAAGTTCACCCTACAGAAATCGCTTTCGACCTCGTCACCGCCGAGCGCGCCCTCGAAGCGCTGGGGCACCGCGAATCATTCGGCTTTAACTACGACCCGAGCCACTTCGGTTATCAGCATGTGGCGTATGTCGACTTTATTCGCGAGTTCAAAGATCGCATCTACCACGTGCACATGAAAGACGTGTATTGGTCGAGTACTCCGCAAAAGAGCGGCGTCTTCGGCGGCCACCTCAACTTCGGCGATTACCGTCGCTACTGGGATTTTCGCTCGCTGGGGCATGGCAAGATCAACTTCGAGGAAATCATCCGCGCGCTGAACAACATCGATTATCAAGGCCCGCTTTCCATTGAATGGGAAGACAGTGGTATGGATCGTTTCCACGGCGCCAAAGAAGCCTGTGAGTTCACCAAGCGCACCGACTTCCCGCCCAGCGAACGCGCCTTCGATTCAGCCTTCGACAAAGAAGAGCAGGGCCTGGAAGTAACGAGCTAAACAACAGTTGAACCACAGAGACGCGGAGAGCACAGAGTAAAACTGGGATGAACGGGATAAAGGGGATCGGTGTAGAGTCTCAGTGGGCCTTTTCTCCATCCTGTTCATCCTGTCTATCCCCTGTTAAAACCTCTGTGTCCTCTGCGTCTCTGTGGTTCAAAAGCCGTGAATAAAAGGAGCAATCATGTCTTCATTTAAGCAATCGGTCAGTCATTGGCCCATCAGCAAGTTGAGCGAGCAGGATTTCAAACGAGTACTCGAAATTGGCATTACGGGCGTCGAGATGCCGCCCCAAAGCGATTACCAGAAGTTTCGCGATCTGGGTTTCACCATCGCGACTGTTGGCGGACATAAATCGCTGGGTGACGGGCTGAACAAAAAAGAGAACCACAGCCGCATCGCCGATGAACTGCGCGCCAGTCTTGAACAAGCCAAGAAGTTCGAAATTCCGAACCTGATTTGCTTTAGCGGCAACCGCAACGGCAAAAGCGAGCAGGAAGGCGCCGAGAACACCATCGAAGGTTTGCTTCCGGTGGCCAAAGACGCCGAAGCGGCAGGCGTCAATTTGATTGTAGAGTTGCTCAACTCCAAAGTCGATCATCCCGATTACCAGTGCGACCACACCAGTTGGGGAGTGCAGGTCGTGCAGGCTGTGAACAGTCCGCGCGTAAAACTGCTGTATGACATCTATCACATGCAGATCATGGAAGGCGATTTGATTCGCAATATTCGCGACAACATCGAACACATCGCGCACTTCCATACGGCTGGCAATCCGGGCCGCAAAGACCTCGACGATCAGCAGGAGATTTTCTATCCGGCTGTGGCGCGCGCCATCCACGAAACCGGCTATAACGGTTGGTTAGGCCACGAATTTAATCCCAAGGGCGATGCGATTGCAGCATTGCAGCAGGCCTTTGATATGTGCAACGTGAGTTAACTTCCATTTCACAAAACGACCTGACGGGCACAATAAGAGCATGGCGAGTACTCGTCATGCTCTTATTTATTGGTGGTGCGATATGAAACGACGCGGATTGACTTTAGTTAAAGTCGTTGTTGTGCTGGGGATTATCATTGTGTTAGCGGTGTTCTGGTTTCCAATTTTTGTAAATCACTCGAAGACCAGTGCGTACCGCGCTTCGTGCCAAAGCAACCTTAAGCAAATTGGACTTGGGTTCGCACAGTATTCTCAAGATTACGAGGAAAGATTCCCGCCTATCTCGATTTCTGCTGTGGCATCGAGTACTCAACCCTACCCAAAACCTTACGGCTGGGCGGATGCAATTCAGCTATATTTTAAGAGCACAGAGATTTACCATTGTCTGTCTCTGAAAAAGCAAACGGATTACACAACGGAAAACCGGCAGAATGATGCGGTGCATTCTTACTTCGTCGACTATTACTACAACACCAATTTAGACGGTGTCTTGCTGGAGAAAGCGCCTAATCCCACGATGCTCGTTTTATGTGGCGAGGGCAACGACGGCACAGATGGAACCGATGCGCGCTACAATCGCAACGTCATTCCTCAAGCGTGGATTGAAACAGCAAATAGCCCCGCGCGCCGCCATTTTGATTATGCCAACTATCTGTTCGCTGATGGCCATGTCAAAGCTTTCAAGCCTGAAAAGATTAAGAGCACGCGCGGCAATGCAACGGACTACAGCTTCGCCATCAAGTAAAAATCGTCCCGATACCACTTAACACAACTTCTTAAGCGAGCATCTTTCGAGTACTCGATAAAAAACTTTTTGAATTTTTGCCGCACAGCGTTTGGAGAGAGTTGAAACCGGGTAGAATACTGTTGAATAACCGTTTATTGAAATCAGTTTTATCAACAAGTCAATAGCTATTCCTGTGACACATCCCTGTAAGTTCAGTAAATGACTACTGGGCACGTAGCATTTTCCTCATTCAAGACGCGCACGCTCTATAAAGCACTACAACATAACGCAAGAACTTAAAAACATCTTTGAATAAACGTTTGTTGGATTTAATCAATGGCTGGCAGACACAGTACCGCTTCATTACGTAAAAAGCAATCTGAGTGTGAAAAGCAAGCCTGCCACAGCGAGAAAGAGCTAATCGTCCATGAAGATCAAAAATGAGATGGTAAGTGGCAGATCGGCTCGTTCTGGAGCTGCGACATTGGCCGATGTCGCAGCTCAGGCAGGGGTGAGTACGGTAGCAGCGTCGGTCGTCTTGAACAGGTCTCGCACCGGCACACGGGTCTCAGCCGCCACGCGTGAGCGGATCTTGGAAGCAGCGACAAGGCTGCAATACCGGCCCAATGCGGTGGCGCGCTCGCTACAGAAAAAGCGCACCGACATGATCGCGTTTTACAACGCACAAAACACCGTTTTTGATCCACGCTACCCCTTTTTTGCGGCCATCTTAGCCGGTATGCAGGCCGGTTGTGAGCAGCATCACAAGGATTTGCTTATTCATGGCCGGTTTCACGCCAGCAGCCCCGACGACATTTTTCTGCGGCTGCTCGATGGGCAAATTGATGGCTTGATACTCTACGCCCGAACCGTCACACCTTTAATCGAGCAACTCGTCGAATCGCATTTGCCCGTCGTCACAGTTGCGGAAGAAGTTCCCGGCGTTCCTTACGTCGGCATTGATGAAACAAGTGGCGGCAAATTTCTGGCGCGACACCTGGCATCCAAAGGCTACCGGAGAGTGCTTTACCGTAGTACCGATGAGGAGATGCTGCCTTTGACGCAACAGGAGCGGATGCAGGCTTTCTGCGAGGAGGCGACAGCCCTGGGCTTGACCGTGCTGCACTCGCGCAGCAATCCATCGACTAATCTGCCCACAGCCCAGGAGCGAGAGATGCTATTGTCGCAGGACGGGCAACGTCCTGATGCCATCGCGTGCTGGGGCGATGTTTCTGCCGATGGCATTGTTCAATTTTGCCTTCATAAAGGCTTGCGCATACCGCAGGACATAGCCCTTGCAGGGTTCGACAACCTACCTTCAACGCGCCGGCCTGCGCTGCGGCTGACAACAGTCCGTGCCCCGTGGGTGGAAGTAGGCCGCACCGCTGTCGGGTTGCTGGCGGCGCAGTGTCAAGGCGAGGAGGTGCCCCGAAAAACGGTTCTACCAGTTGAACTGGTAGTGGGCGATACCACTTGAACCTCGAATTGCGCCCTTTCTTACTACTGAATGTATATGACTGAGAAAAATTCTCAAACACCAAAGGAGAAGATCATGTTACGGTTCGAGACTCGTGACGGAATCAAGCTGTCCCACAGAAAGGGTTTTACCCTTATAGAACTTTTAGTCGTCATAGCTATCATAGCTATACTGGCGGCTATTCTGTTTCCCGTCTTTGCCCGCGCCCGCGAAAATGCGCGCCGCACTTCCTGTCTGAGCAACCTCAAGCAAATCGGTCTGGGGCTGATGCAGTACACGCAGGACTACGATGAGAGCATGGTTCCGGCATATCTTATCAACGGCTGTGGAGCGAATTGTCACATTCACTGGCGCACGCTGATTTACCCTTACGTCAAGAGTACTCAGCTTTTCGCTTGTCCCTCGAACCCCATGAATGCCAGACTTGCAAACGATAACCAAACGCAATTAGGCCCGGCTTTTCCCGCTTTTACAGCGAGTTACGCTTCCAACACCACCCAGAACGGGGGACTTGTTGGAGGCACTAATGCGGCGGGCGGCGGGCGCGCCTCCCTGTATCGTGCCGGGGTACACGAGCCGATAAAATTGGCGGAATATACGGAGTCGTCGCGCACCATCGTTATCTCAGAGATTAGTAACGACGGCTCGGCTTCTCCAGGTCATGCGGAGATCAACTTTAATAACGGTAACCCAACGTGTGTTTCTGGAGGATGCCAGCGACCGCTCTTCGGGCACTTTGGCATGCCCAACTGGTTGTTCGCAGACGGGCACGTCAAATCGATGAAGCCTATCGCAACGGCTACACCCGGTAATAACATGTGGAACGTTGATCCCAGCATCGCGCCGCCGTCGGGTGCAACTCCGAGCCTGGTGCAGTATGTGACCGCTCAACAGGCCCGTCTTGATAAGGCAGGATGAAGAGCACAAAGCGGCGCGGCGCGGCGCGGCGTGGTCGCCGTCGTGAACTCACAACGTAGGCACCAGGGATGAAATGGGGTTGCGTCCCGCAAGGCATACAGCCGCATTTTCATCATTGGGTAAAGTGCGAAATGTAAGGTGCGGGCGCGGTTGTACAAACTTAGCGCCCGCAGTTTACAAGTTGAAATGGTCGTCGCGAAACGGCACCGGGAAATCAAAACAATGCGCCTGAGAAAGATCTTATACAAGTTCTGTTATGTCTTGCCCCTTGCTCTGAGTGCCACATCTTGTCTGGCGCAAGCGGACATCGCACAACAGAACACCGATGCTCAAGGCACCGGCGCGCAGAACGTAAAAACACCCAAAGATATGATGGGCAATCCTCGTGTGAAGTTGGTGCCGGTAGGCGGCGCAGGTTGGGCCAAGTCTTCGGTAAACGCGGCCATCTTCCGCACCAACAGCGTGGTGACGCATGGTGACACACAGTATGTCGCCTACTATGACGGCGACTCGAATGTGATTCTGGCCAGGCGCAAACTGGGCACCTCCCGGTGGGAAGTGAAGAAGACGCCGTATCAGGGCAACGCTAAAGATGCTCACAACTCGATTTGCATTGCAGTGGACGGCAAGGGCGTGCTGCACATGTCGTGGGATCTGCACAATCAAAAGCTGCGTTATGTGCGCGGCATGGCTCCCGGAAGCCTTGACTTGAGCGAAGAGATGCCGATGACCGGGCAGAAGGAAACCAGCGTCACCTATCCTCAGTTTTACAACATGCCTAATGGCGACTTGCTCTTTCTGTATCGTGAGGGAAGCTCCGGCAACGGCAACGCCATGCTCAACCGCTACGATGTGCAGACCGGCGCGTGGCAGGCTGTGGCGCATCCTCTGGTAGCAGGCGGAGGACGGCGCAACGCTTACTTGAACACGCTCGCAGTTGACAGCAAGGGCGGCATTCATCTTTCCTGGGTGTGGCGCGATACGCCGGACGTGGCGACGAACCATGATGTGTGCTACGCCTACTCACCCGATGGGGGCAAAACCTGGCAGAAGTCCACAGGAGACAAGTACACCCTGCCCATCACGTTTGAGAGCGCAGAAGTGGCCTATGCTGTTCCGCGTAACAGCGAGTTGATCAACCAGACCTCGATGACTGTGGATGCCAGAGATCGCCCGCTGATTGTGAGCTACTGGCGCGCGCAGGATAGCGAAGTGCCGCAGTATCGGCTTGTGTGGCATGATGGCCAGAAGTGGCAAGCCAGCCAGGTGGGCAATCGCACGCTTGGTTTTCGTCTGAGTGGCGGCGGCACCAAGCGCATCCCCATTTCGCGGCCTCAGGTGCTTGCCGGCGCCAAGAACGAAGTCTATGTCGTCTTCCGCGACGAAGAGCGCAACAATGGTGTCTCGGTCGCTATCTCAGAGGATGCCAACCACGCGACCTGGCGGGTCCTCGATTTAGTTAAAGAGCCGGTTGGTGCCTGGGAGCCGACATACGACCCGGCTGTATGGAAGCGCGACAGCCAGTTGCACTTGTTCCTGCAAAATGTTGGTCAGGGCGATGCCGAAACATTGGAAAGCGTACTGCCACAGCCAGTCAGCATTCTGGAGTGGACGCCGTAACAACATCTCTAAAAGCAGTGAAAACTCTTGAAAACATTCAGTAGAACTACGCGACGCCTTATCACGTTAACGGCTCTCGGCGCGCTGGCGAGTACTCAGTCGAGTACTCACTTTGCGGCGATGTTGCCTGCGCAAGCCGCATCTGCGCAAGCCGCACCTGCGCAAGCTGCACCTGTGCAACCTGTCACTTTGCTGCGCCCAACAAAGCCCGGCGCAGGGTTGCAGGCCACAGCGACAACTTCTCTTACCATAGTGCCGCAAAGCGGCGTGTGGGATTTGTCGCGCCACGATTCGCTTTATCTCCACCTGCGCAATGCCAGCCGGGAGCGAGTTACAGTGTGGGCGCGGGCGGAAAACGCGGAAGCCAAAGGCGTGACGGACAACGTGCGCACTGCCATTGTTCTCGCGCCGGGGCAGGCTCAGACGATGCGCCTGCGCCTGATGCGCCGCCCCGAAGACCCAACCTATGCGCCGTTCAAGCCGTTCTTCATGTACTACAAAGACATCAACGTGCGCGACAACACGGTTGATCCGGCTGCCATCACGCGGGTAGTGGTCTGGTTAGAACATCCCGTTGTCGGGCAAAACGTTCTTGTCGAGTCGGTGACGGCGCAAGGTGCAGGTGTTCCGGCTCCGGTTGCTTTCTTTCCCTTTGTCGATAAGTATGGCCAGTATAAACATACCGACTGGCCGGACAAAATCTACACGGATGCTGATTTTGCGGCCAGCCTCCGCAAAGACGAGGCGGAGATGAGCGCCTATCCCGGCCCGGCAGACTGGAATCAGTGGGGTGGCTGGAAGAGCGGCCCCCGGCAAAAGGCGACCGGTTTCTTTTATCCGGCCAAAGTGGACGAAAAATGGTGGCTGGTCGATCCATCGGGCGCGTTGTTCTGGTCGTATGGCCCCACCGGAGTTGGCGGTGGCGGCGAAGGCAGCCCGGTGACGGACAAAGATCGCTGGTTCGCAGAGTTGCCGGCGCCGGATGGCCCCCTGGGTGAGTACTGGGGCAGCGGCAAAGGCGCTCGTTTCATGTATTACCAGGACGGCAAAGAGTGGCGCTCTTTCTCCTTTTCAGGGGCGAATGCCGAGCGCAAATACGGCGCTAACTGGCGCGAAGCCACAGCCGATGCCTTGCACCGCCGTCTGCGCAACTGGGGCTTGAACTCGATGGGCAACTGGTCTGATCCGGTGGTGTATAACCGGCGCAAGACATCGTACACCGTGGCCATTTCTTCCGGTGGGCCACAATTGGAACACATCCCTGATGTTTTCGACCAAGAATGGGTTAAGTCGATCAACCAGCGCATGGATGAAGAGCGTGGCACAACCGCCGGTGATCCGTGGAACATTGGTTACTTTGTGGACAACGAATGGACCTGGGGCAGTCAACCCAGAGCGGCACGCGTGACGCACGGCGCGCTGAGAGCACCCGGCACATCGGCCAGCAAGCAAGTGCTTGTCAATGACTTGAAAGCGAAATACGGCGACATCTCGGCCATCAACACCGCGTGGGGCAGCAACTACGTTTCCTGGGATGCACTGCTGGAATCGCGCGCCCTGCCGGATCCGCAAAATGCGCGATTCAATGAGGATGCCGCCGACTTTGGTGCGAAGTTCGCGGAAAAATATTTTTCTACAGTGCGCGATGCCGTGAAGCGGGTTGCGCCCGATAACCTGTATCTCGGCGTGCGTTTCCACGGCCATATTGATGGAGGCCTGATGCAGATCGCCGCGAAATACTGCGATGTGATTTCTTACAACATTTACGAACCGCCGAATGGGCGCTTGAACCAGTATCGCGGTGTGGTGGACAAGCCGTTCATTGTCGGTGAGTTCGGCGTCACCAGCGACCTGGGGCAGATGCCGTGGCGCGGCCAGATTTACTCGGAAGAGCAGGGGGAGCGTCTTCGTCCTCTGGAGAATTACCTGGCCCAGGCGTTCGTGCATCCGGCGCTCGTCGGGGCGCACTTCTTCCAGTTTCGCGATCAGCCGCTCACGGGCCGTCCCGACGGTGAAGCGACACTGCGTGGTTTCATCAACGTGGCGGATACTCCCCACTTCGACCTGGTGCAGGTGAACCGGCGTCTTGCCTACAATCTTTACCAGATGCGCAGCACAGGACGAGCACCAACGCCATAGCTGAACGTTGTCTTTACCGAAAGTTCTCACAAACCGATGGCCACAGCGGAAGGAACGAGATGAGGAAATACGGTTCGTTGGGTTTAACGCTGGCACTCTGCGTAAGTTGCAGCCATGTGGCGCCTGCGGCGGATAGCGCCTCCACAAGCAGCACCACTCCGTTGAGAGCGGAAAACAGTGCTCCGGCAACGCTGGCCGGACGAGATTTCCTGACGATTCTCGGCAAAGAGTGGAAGCTGCTCTGGCACGACGAATTCAGCGGGCCACAACTCGATAAAACCAAATGGAGCATCGGCTTGCCGTGGGGCGGGACGGATGGAACGGGACGGCATCACAATGAAAATTATGCCTCCTACATCATGGACGATGATATCAGCGTCCGTGGCGGACGATTGCACCTGACGACGCAGCGCCGTGACGTAACCGACAGCAAAGGCCGGGTTTTCCACTTTACGGAAGGTCTCATCACCACCAACAAGACGTTCCGGGCCACGCACGGCTACTTTGAGATTTTCGCTAAGATGCCGACCGAAGCCGGGCCGGGTACCTGGCCGGCATTCTGGACGTTAGCCGACGGCTGGCCGCCGGAGTTCGACATTATCGAGTACTGGGGCAGCGATAACCGCATCCATCAGGGCACAGCAACGAGAAAGCCTGAAGGCGGCGAGCGCTGGGACTCCTATCATCGCAGTCAGGCATCCCTGTCCGGCTGGCATACATATGGATTGGAGTGGGGACCCGGCTATCAGGTTTACAATATAGATGGCAAAGTTACCTACACCGTTTACGGCGCTCATCTTTTGCCCGACAGGGCGCATTATCTCTTGCTGAATTCCGGCGTCGATGCCAGGCGTCCACCGCGTCCACACACGACATTTCCCAATGATTTTATCGTGGAGTATGTGCGCGTCTATGCGCGGCCCGATGTGCCGGCGCTATTAAACGGCGGCTTCGAGAATGAGGCCCTGGCGCCGTGGTCGCGCTCGAACGAGGCGGCGATTGTCGATTATGAATCCAGGAGCGGCAAGCGCTGCCTGCGCCTAGATTCCGGTGGCACAGAAGGTGACAAAGCCGCTTCATCCGCACAGCAGACCGTATATGGGCTAAAGCCGAATGCTCGTTACAGGCTGACTGGCTATGCTACAACAAGCGGCGGCGCGATGGCACATCTGGGTGTCAGGGAGCATGGCGGCGAGCAGACCGTCACGCCGCTGGGGGTAACCAAGTCCGCGTCATACCGGCCTCTTGTGCTAAGCTTCACAACCGGCCCACAAGCAACTTCCGCTACAGTTTTCTGCCGTGTAGACGGTGACGGCAGCGCCTTTTTCGATGACATCCATTTAGAGCGCATTTCCCCATAAAAGCCCGGCCCGACATGAGTGGCGAGTACTCGGATGTGAATGTATGAGCCGGGCGATTGGAAATTGGCCTACACTGTTATAAGCTTCCGCTGCACCACCGATCCGCAAACTCACCGAAGACAGGCCGATGTTCAGGTTCTGAATTTTCGGCCTGATATAACTGCCGTGAAATTGCTTTAAGAAAAGAATGGCAGAGGAACCGTAATACAATGATGCGCAAAGCTTTTGTCATGACACTAAACCCCGGCCAAGAGGGCGAATACCAGCGACGCCACAACCCGATTTGGCCCGAACTGGAGGCAACTCTCCGGGAGCACGGTGTTCATAACTACTCGATCTTCTTCGACCGGGCCAGCTACCGGCTTTTTGCTTACGCGGAAATTGAAAACGAGCAGCGCTGGGCGGCCATCTCTCAAACGGAGGTTTGCCGGCGCTGGTGGGCAGCCATGGCCGATATTATGGCGACCAACCCGGACAACAGTCCTGTCGCCGTTGAGCTTGAGGAAGTTTTTCACCTCGACTAAACCTGGCGAAGAAAGTTTGTGCTCTACCATGCAAAACTCTGTTCGAATCGGACTTTTTGGTATTGGTCTGGACGCCTACTGGCCCCAGTTTGCCGACCTGCAAGAGCGCTTGACCGGCTACGTGGAAGAGGTGGCGCACAAACTCGCTCGTGCCGATGTCGAGGTCGTCAATCTGGGCCTCATTGATACGCCGGAAAAGGCACTGAAGGCCGGACATCGTTTTCGCCAGGAGGACGTGGATTTGATCTTCCTGCACGTTACGACTTACGCGCTCTCTTCGACGGTGTTGCCTGTGGTGCGACGGGCCAAAGTGCCGGTTATCATTCTCAACCTTCAACCTTCAGCGGCCATTGACTATGCGAGTTTCAATCGCATGGGCAACCGCACGGCCATGACCGGCGAATGGCTCGCCTACTGTGCCGCCTGTCCGGTGCCGGAGATCGCCAATGTGTTTAATCGCAGCGGCATCGCCTTTCATCAAATCACCGGCACGTTGCGTGATGACCCGTTGTGCTGGCGTGAAGTTGATGAATGGATCGAAGCCGCGCGCGTGGCCCATGTGATGGAACACAACCGATTGGGCGTGATGGGCCACTACTACGGTGGCATGCTTGACATCTACTCCGACCTGACGCAGCAATGCGCCTGGTTCGGCGGGCACATCGAGATCGTGGAAGTGGACGAACTGGCTGCGCTGCGGCGCGAGGTGCCGGACAATGAAATCAGCGCGCGTGTGGCGCATTTCCACGAAGCCTTCGCTGTGCAGCCTGACTGCTCGCAAGCGGAACTGCAACGCGCCGCACGCACTTCGGTCGCCCTCGACCGCCTCGTGAAGAACCACCATCTCGGTTCGCTTGCTTATTACTACATGGGCACGGGCAACGCGGAGAACGAGGATGCTATCAGTTCGATTATTCTGGGCACTTCGCTGCTTACGGCGCGCGGTGTGCCGGCGGCGGGCGAGATGGAGATCAAGAACGCTCAGGCCATGAAAATCATGGACAGCTTTGGCGTGGGCGGCTCGTTTACCGAGTACTATGCGCTTGATTTTAACGATGATGTGGTGCTGATGGGACACGATGGGCCAGGCCATATTGCCATTGCGCAAGGCAAGACCAAAGTTCGCCCATTAGAGGTGTATCACGGCAAAGTGGGACGTGGGCTATCGGTGGAGATGTCGGTCAAGCACGGGCCGGTCACCTTGCTATCGGTGGTGCAGACACGCGATGGACGCCTGAAACTGCTGGCAGCAGAAGGCGAGTCGGTGCCGGGGCCGATTCTCGAAATCGGCAACACCAATAGCCGTTATCGGTTTTCGGTGGGCGCGCGGCGCTTTGTTAACGATTGGAACGTGCACGGCCCGGCGCACCATTGTGCTGTTGGCGTGGGACATATCGTTGGAAAGCTGAAGAAGTTAGCGGCCTTGCTTGAAATGGAAATCGTGCAGGTCTGCTAAACCAGGCAGGGTAGAATTCTACTATTCAATGTGAGGAGAAAAATATAAATGTTAAATCGTAACTTCAAAACTCTGCCGGCGCGGCTTGTTGTCACCGGAGTTGTAGCGTCCCTGCTGGTGGCCGGTTGCAGCCGCGGCACAGGCACTACCGAAACAGGGACTACCCAAACCGCCGGTGCGCCCTCCGGTTCGACGCCGGGCAATGGTGCAGGCAAGCGATATAAGATCGGGTTCGCGAATCTCACCGAGGATATTCCCTTTGCCGTTCGCGTGCGAGAGGGAATTGAGAAGGCCGCGCAACAAGCGGGCAACGTTGATCTCGTTAAGGCCGATAACAAGCTCGATGGCGCAACGGCCCTGGCCAATGCGGACAACTTCATCACGCAGGATGTTGATGGCGTGATCGAATTCCAGACGGATGAGAAGTTCGGCAAGTCCATCATGCAGAAGTTCAAAGCCAAGAACATTCCGGTGATCGCTATCGACATCCCGATGCCGGGTGCGGCCTTCTTTGGTGTCAACAATCCCGTAGCCGGGCAGATGGCCGGTAAAGGTTTGGGACAGTGGATCAAGAAGAACTGGAACGGTCAGGTAGACGCCCTTATTATGCTGGAGTTGCCGCAGTCCGGTCCCATTCCGGCGGCGCGCATGAAAGGACAGCGCGACGGGCTGGAGTCGGTCGTTGGTAAGATACCGGAAGCGAAGGTCAAGCACCTCGACAGCAAGAATACGTTGGAAGAAGCTCGCAAACTCGTTTCGGATACGCTGACGACCTTGCCGGACGCGCGGCACATCGCTGTTGTCTGCATCAACGATGATACCGCGCAGGGTGCTATTGCGGCGGCGGAAGCGGCAGGGCGCAAAGAGCATATTGCAGTCGTTGCTGTTGACGCGAGTGATCGTGGACGCGAGCAAATCCGCAAACCGGATAGCCGGCAGATCGGTTCGACGGCCTCGTTCCCGGAAAAGTATGGCGATAAGTTGGTTCCGGCCATGATCAAAGCGATTGATGGGCAGACGCTTCCCAAAGAGTTTTACACCAACCACGCTTTCCTGACCAAAGGGAACGTGGACAAATATTACCCGAACGACAAGAAGTCGTAGCATCGGCCAGAGCAGTGATCGGCCAGGGCAGTGAAAGGCAAACCTGAAAGTCATGGAAGATTCCCACCCGCCTCTTCTTGCCATGCGCGGCATCCGCAAAGGCTTTTCGGGTGTCCCGGTGTTGCACGGCGTGGACTTGACTCTGCACCGTGGCGAGGTTCTGGCGCTGATGGGCGAAAACGGCGCGGGTAAGTCCACCTTGATGAAAATCCTCAACGGCGACTACCTGCGTGATGGTGGAGACATTCTGCTGGACGGCCAGCCGGTCGAATTCAAGTCGCCGCACGATGCAGAAAGCGCCGGCGTTCGCGTCATCTACCAGGAGTTGAACTACGCGCCGGAGCTTTCCGTTGCCGAAAATGTGTTGATGGGGCATTTGCCACGCCGCTCCGGGCCGCTCGGCAGAGTCGATTGGGCGGAAGCGTTTCGCCGCGCTGCGGATATTTTGTCCGCCTTAAAAGCCGACATCGATCCGAGGCAGTTGGTCGGGCGGCTCAGTGTCGGCAAACAGCAGCTTGTGGAGATCGCCAAAGCTCTTTCCAGCAAGGCTCGCATTTTGGTGATGGATGAGCCGACTGCCGCCCTCACTTCGCGCGAAGTCCATTTGCTCTTCGAGACGATCAACTCGCTGCGTGAGCAGGGCGTGGGCATCATCTATATTTCGCACCGTTTAGATGAGGTAGAGCAAGTCGCACAGCGCGTCAATGTGTTGCGCGACGGCAGAGCGGTGGGCGATGTGGCGATGGCCCAGGTGACGCGCGCCGACATTGTGCGGATGATGGTGGGACGCGAAGTGGAAGCGATTTATCCGGCCCGGCACGGTGTTCCCGGCGAACCGGTTCTCGAAGTCTCGCATCTGACGCGACCTCGCCATTTCGAGGATGTTAGCTTCTCGGTGCGGGCGAATGAAATCGTTGGTCTTTACGGGCTGCTTGGTGCAGGCCAGACGGAAGTGATTCGTGCCTTGTTTGGCTCGCCGCCTGCGGCATCCGGGCAAGTTAAAGTCGGCGGCACGGCGGTCAAAGTCGGTTCGCCGCCTGAAGCCAAACGTAACGACATTGGTCTGGTTTCGGAAGATCGCAAGCGCGAGGGCCTGGTGCTGGGCATGAGCGTGGCCGACAATCTGACGCTGGGCAACTGGGAAGCCATTTCGCGGCGCGGCGTCTTTCAGCGTCATCGCGAGCAAGAACGAGCAGCGCATTGGACCCAGCGCCTGAGTATTCGCGTGCGGCACGGCGTAAATCAGGCGGTGAGTACTCTAAGCGGCGGCAACCAGCAGAAGGTAGTCCTCGCACGCTGGCTGGAAGCGGGCACACGCGTGCTGTTGATGGCCGAGCCGACGCGCGGTGTCGATGTTGGAGCGCGCGCCGACATCTACAATGTGCTTGAAGAATTACGCAATCAGGGGCTGGCTTTAGTACTGGTTTCTACCGATATGGAAGAAGTGCTGGCCCTCAGCGACCGCATCCTGGTATTTCGACATGGACGCATCGTTACAGAGTTCGACCGCACCACAGCCACTCAAGAGACATTGCTGGCCGCAGCCGCAGGAGATTACCAAGCATAGAGGATGAAGCATGACAAATCACGCGGAGCCGTTGCCTGGGGCTAAACCATCCAGCCCTTTGCGCGGAGCCTTCGACCGGATGAACTGGCAAGAGTCGCTGGGCCTGCTGACGATTTACGCCTTGCTTGTCGTTGTTCTCAGCCTGCGGTCGCCCTACTTTGCCAGCGTCAACAACTTCCTGAATATTCTGGTCGCCGTCTCAACCATCGGCATTATCGCGGTGGCGATGACAATGGTCATTGTGTCGGGTGGTCTTGATCTTTCCGTCGGTTCGGTGGTGGCGCTGGCAGGTGTGGCAGTCGCCCAGTTGTCGCATCATATGGCGATCTGGCCCGCTGTGTTGATTGGTTTGCTCATCGGCCTGGTCGTAGGTTTCATCAATGGTGTGATGATCACACGAGCCGGTATCAATCCGCTGATTGCCACACTTGGAACTCTGTCGGTGGCGCGCGGTTTGTCCTTTGTTTTTTCCGGCGGTTTGACCCAGTCGATTGACGACGAAAGTTTTGCTTTTCTGGGACGTGGCTTTGTGCTGGGTGTGCCTTTTCAAGTCTGGGTGATGGCGGCGCTGTTTCTGCTGGCGCACTGGGTCATGAATTCAACCGTATTTGGCCGCTCCATCTACGCTGTCGGTGGTAACTCGCAGGCCAGTCGTTTGGCCGGTTTGCCGGTGACCCGTCTGCAATTGATGGTCTATGTGCTTTCCGGCTTGAGCGCCGCACTGGGCGGTGTGTTTCTGGCCTCGCAGCTTGGTGCGGGGGCGCCCGCCGCCGCAGCCGGCATCGAGTTGAGCGTGATTGCCGCCGTGATTCTGGGAGGCACAAGTCTCAGCGGCGGCAAGGGAACCATCGCGGGCACGCTGCTGGGAGTACTCATTCTTGGCACACTGAACAATGGCCTCACGCTGCTCAATGTGTCGAGCTACTATCAAGAAGTGGCGCGCGGCATTGTGCTGCTGCTGGCCGTGGGCCTCGACCAACTGCGCCTGCGCCTAGCCAATCGCGATTAGGGCTTCATCAACGGACAGGTTCAGTTCTGGTGTATGAACCAGTCGTAAATGGTGGAAATATTGGTTTATGGTTCCCGCTTTAATATGCTGTGTAAAGAACAATTCATTGGGGAACCGGAAATAGAGTTGCTACAGGTTGCCGTCTTGTGCCGGCGATGCCAAAAATAGAAGGGACCAACGCAGATAAAATAGACCAACGCAGGTCGTCTGAGTACTCATCCTGCGGAAAGAGTTATGGATTATAGATATGTCGAAACTTCCATCATCCTCGTCCTCGCCTGGCGAAGCTACCGAAACCACCGAAGCAATAAATCCTGTAATTGACGGCACGGCAGAGATCATTGAAGCTACACCACGCGACCGTGGCGTGACGCCGCGCGTTGTCGTGCTGAGTTTGTTCCTGGCGGTGCTCTTCGGCTGGCTTATCTCGCTGGTCGATTACAAATTCAGCAACACATTTCTCGGCGCAACTCACCTGCCGCCGGGAGCCGTGGGCGCTATTCTGCTCTTGCTGCTGGTTGTCAACCCTCTGCTGTGGGTGCTGCGCCGCCGTCATTTTTCGCGCAACGAAGTTCTCTCCACTTACCTCATCAGCCTCTTTGCGACGACTGTTGTGGGTATTGGAGGCAACAACTACTGGGTGTCCTTCATTCTGGGGCCGTTCTATTTCGGCACGCGCGAAAACACCTGGCGTGAGACGTTCAGCAGCATGCCGTGGTGGATGACACCGGCCCTGCGCCGTGACGGCACTTATAACACAGCCCTGGTTGACGGCTGGTTCAACGGCTTGCGTCCGGGCCAAACGATTCCGTGGGGCGATTGGCTGGTGCCGCTGCTGGCGTGGGGCGCTCTTCTGCTCGCCTGCTTTGTGATGATGGGCTGCCTCAGCGTCATGCTGCGCTTGCAGTGGGGCGAGCGCGAGGCGCTGGCGTTTCCGCTCCTGCGCCTGCCGCTCGAACTCACCGAGGATGTTGACCGCAACGATTCCTACTCCATCTGGGGCCGCTTCTTGCGCAATCCGCTTACATGGCTGGGCTTTGGCATTGCGGCTTTCATTCAGGTTCTTAACGGTCTGCACCTCTACTTTCCCGATGTGCCGCTAGTGCCACTGGAAATCGACACCGGCCCCTTGTTCTCGGAGGCGCCGTGGAACCAGATCGGTTGGGCGCCGCTGCGGGTGTGGCCCATCGCGGTCGGTGTTTGTTATCTGCTGACGCGAGAAGTTTCATTTTCGCTCTGGTTCTTTTTCTGGGCGTTGAAGTTTCAACTCGTGGCAGCTTACTATCTGGGATATGTGCCGAGTACTCTGCCGCGCGGCATCGGTGCCTGGGGCGGACAGCAGATCTTCCTGGTGTTTCAAGAAGTCGGCGCTTATCTGGCGATTGTCGCTCTGGTGCTCTGGACGGGACGCGAGCATTTCAAGTTTGTTGTGCGCCGCGCGTTCGGCAGAGAGCGAAGTTCGCCCCACGAAAGCCGTGAGGCTCTGCCTTATCCCGTGGCATTCTGGGGGTTCATTTTATCCTTCGCGTTTATCATCGGTTGGACATTGTGTACCGGTATCGACCTGCGAATGGCTCTGGCTCTATGGGTTTCTTATCTCATTGTGGCCACCGTGCTGTCGCGCGTGATTGCCGAAACCGGCCTCTTGTTCGTGCATTCGAGTTGGCTGCCTCTGGGCGTGCTGGCCAACCTTTTCGGTGCCGGGCCAGGGACTGCTCTTTCACTGGCGCATGGCCTGGCACCGGCAACTCTGATTCAGGCGGCGCTGGTGGAAGATTTTCGTGGCTCGCTGATGCCGTCGTTTGTGCAAAGTTTCAAACTGGCCGCCGACCGTGGTTTGAACAGCCGTGCTCTGTGGTGGCTTATTTTCGCGGTCATTATCATTGGACTGAGCATGGCAGCCTACATGAATGTGCGATTGGGCTATGACAACGGCGGCCTGACAATGCAAAGTTGGATTGGCCGCGATGGGCCAAAGGTCGCGCCGAACAACCTGAGCGCCATGGCCAGTGGAGCCGACAATGTCAGTATGGGGCACATGGTGTGGATTGTCTTAGGCATTGTCACGTTTCTTATCCTGACGTGGTGCCGTGGCCATTTCCTGTGGTTTCCCCTGCACCCGCTGGGTTATGCGGTCGCCGTGAGTTATCCGATGTTTGTGTTCTGGCTGTCGGCGTTCATTGGCTGGGCCAGCAAAACACTTGTGACTCGCTTCTTGGGCACCGACACCGCACGACGCTTGAACGCTTTCTTTCTGGGCTTAATCTTTGGCGATGTAGCGATGATGCTGCTGTGGCTTGTTATTGATGTCTGGCAGGGACGCACAGGCCACAACCTCATGCCCTGATCGAGTGCGGCCTAAACGCGGGTGAAACAGCAGAATAGATCCTCCAGCGTGAAACACAGGAAGATGAGTACTCGTGACGACAGGAAGAGCATCTCAAAGGAAAACGGAATGCAAGAGTTAAAGAGGTGTCGCCACCAATGGATGCGCGTGACGGTTTTCGCGGTGATGAGTGCTCTAACTTCTGCATCATTATCTGTGCAGGCTGCATCTGTGCAAGCCGCACCGCCGCAACCTCTCTCCTTACTCGCTTCGTCCAAAGCGGTCGCATCATTGCAGGTTAGCGCTAGTGCGCCGCTCACAATGTCGCCGCAAAGTGGAGTTTGGAATCTCTCGATTTATGACTCTATTTATCTTCGAGTACTCAATCGCGGTAAACAGCCGGTTACGGTGTGGGCACGGGCCGACAACGCCGAAGCCAAAGGCATTACCGATAGTTGCCGCACCGCCATGATGATCGAGCCGGGCAAAACTCAGACGATGCGCCTGCGCCTGATGCGCCGTCCACAAGACCCGACCTACGACCCGTTTAAGCCGTTCTACATGTACACCAAGAACATCAATGTGCGCGACGGCACGGTCGATCCTGCGGCTATCGCGCGTGTTGTGCTGTGGCAGGAGCCGGCGATTGCGGGCCAAAGCATCGTTGTGGAAGCGGTGACGGCGCAGGGCGAAGGTGTCACCGGGCCGGCTCCCTTCTTTCCATTCGTAGATAAGTATGGCCAGTATGTTCACACCGATTGGCCCGACAAAATTTACACCGATGCCGACTTCGCCGCCCGTCTGCAAAAGGAAAAAGCCGAGATGAGCGCTTATCCTGGCGCGCCCGATTGGGATCAATGGGGTGGCTGGAAGAATGGCCCAAAACAAAAAGTGACGGGCTTTTTCTACCCGGCCAAAGTGGATGGCAAGTGGTGGCTGGTCGATCCCGCAGGAAACCTGTTCTGGTCGTATGGCCCCACCGGAGTTGGTGCGGGCGGTGAAGGAACACCTGTCACCGGCAAAGAGCAATGGTTCACCGAATTGCCGTTGCCCGGCGGCCCTCTTGGAAAATACTGGGGCCAGGGCAAAGGCGCGCGCTACATGTATTACGAAGACGGCAAAGAATGGCGCTCCTTTTCTTTTGGCAGCGCCAACGCCGAGCGCAAATATGGCCCCAAATGGCGCGAAGCCACAGCCGATTTCCTGCACCATCGCCTGCGCAACTGGGGTTTCAACACCATCGCTAACTGGTCTGACTCTGCCGTTTACATGCGTCACAAAACGCCCTACGTGGTTGCGATTCACTATGGCGGGCCACAGTTGGAGCACATCCCGGATGTATTCGACCCCGCATGGGAGAAAGCACTCCGCGCACGCATGGAGGAAGAGCGCGGCAAAACGGCGGGCGACCCGTGGAACATCGGCTACTTTGTGGACAACGAACTCGCCTGGGGCTACATGGATAAGGCGGAGATCGTGGTGCGCGGAGCGATGCGCGCCGCGCCGAGTTCGATTAGCAAGCAGACTCTGGTGAATGATCTCAAAGCCAAATACAGCGATATCGCGGCCATGAATACCGCGTGGGGCAGCAGCTATGCTTCGTGGGATGCTCTGTTGCAAGCGCGCGAAGTGCCCGATGTGAAGAACCCGAACGTGCGCGGCGAAGACCTGGGAGCATTTGGACTCAAGTTCGCGGAGAAATACTTTGCCGCCTCGCGTGACGCCGTGAAGCGGGTCGCACCAAATAACCTGTATCTGGGCTGCCGCTTCCACGGACATATCGACACGGCGATTGTGCAACTGGCTGCCAAGTATGCGGATGTCATTTCCTACAATGTGTATGAAGAACCCGGCAGCCGCTTGAATCGCTACATCGAGCCGATAGACAGGCCGTTTATCGTGGGCGAGTTCGGCATCGGCAGCGACATCGGACAGACACCATTTCGCGGCGACACGCTCAGCGAAGATCCGATGGCACGCGTTCGCGCCATGGAGAACTGGGTTCGCCGGGCCGCCGTGCATCCTTTGGTCGTGGGTGGACACTACTTCCAGTTCTCAGACCAGCCGATCACGGGTCGTGCCGACGGTGAGGCGGTGCTGCGCGGCTTCGTCAACACAGCGGATACGCCGCATTTCGAGTTGGTGCAGGCCAACCGGCAACTGGGCTACAACTTATATGCGATGCGCAACACGGGCCGGGTGCCGACTCCGTGGACAAACCAGCCGATACGCGGCATGGTTGGTGTCGGTACGTGGAGTACTCAGGCCGAGTTCAAGGACATCAAAGTCACCAAAGGCAATCAAACGCTGTATTCCAGCGATTTCTTGAAGGGACTGCAAGGTTGGAAAACAACGCGCGGTAAGTGGGAAGTGGCCGATGGCGTTTTGCGGCAGACAGGAGCGGAAGCAGATGTGCGGGCGCTGATCGGTGATGTCCATTGGGACAACTACACTCTCACACTTAAAGCGCGCAAGCTGAACGGCAACGAGGGATTTCTGATTCTCTTCGGTTCGCCGGGCGACGAGACCAAGAGCTGGTGGAACCTGGGTGGATGGGGCAACACGCAGCACGCGTTGGAAGTGCCCGGCAGTTCTTCACCTCCCGTGCCGGGTAAGATAGACACAGGCCGCTGGTATGACATCCGTATCGAAGTGCAAGGGCCAACTGTCAAGTGTTATCTGGATGGCAAACTCGTGCAGCAGGCGACACGATGACAGAAGAAACGCAAAGCAGTTGTGGCGGAGCGACGATAGGCAACGTCAGGGCCACTGCCCACGCCGAAACGAGTACTCGAACATCTAATAATTCACCGCTGCGCATTGCCATGTGGTCCGGGCCGCGCAACATCTCGACGGCGATGCTGCGCTCCTGGGGCAATCGTCTCGATACTTCTGTGTGCGACGAGCCGCTGTATGCTCATTATCTTTGGGCGACACACAAAGAGCATCCGATGGCTGAAGAAGTCGTTGCGCATGGTGAAACCGATTGGCGCAAAGTGGTGGCCTGGCTGACGTGCGACATTCCACCGGGCAAGAGCATTTTCTATCAAAAGCACATGGCGCACCATCTGCTGCCGCACATCGGGCGCGACTGGCTGGGCGATGTCACCAATTGCTTTCTCATTCGCCATCCAGCCGACGTGATTAACTCTTACATCAAGAAGCAGCAAGACCCGGCGGTTGAAGATTTAGGATACACGCAGCAAGTGGAGATTTTCGATTGGGTGCGCGCTCAAAAAGGCGTAACGCCGCCTGTCGTGGATGCCAGAGATGTGCTCCATGCACCGGAACGAATGCTGCAGCAACTGTGCGAAGCGCTCGGCATTGAATTCTCGCAAGCCATGCTCTCGTGGCCGCCCGGCCTACGTTCAACCGATGGAATTTGGGCCAAACACTGGTATAGCGAAGTGCAAACCACGACTTTTTTTCGTCCTTATCAGGCGCAAGCAGAACCGGTTCCCGATCGTCTGCGGCCTGTGTGCGAGCAGTGTATAAAGGACTATGAATACCTTTATGAGCATCGGCTAAGATAACCGGGAAATTAAAATCGCCCAACTGCCTCAATCTCAAGACATACCACAACAATGTGTTGCAATCCATGAGCGCTTTTTTGGTCGAAACCAACGCTACCAACAGCAGTTGAAGGCGTGAAAGTTGCTTGAACCATGCAAACTGTTTGCGCTTTGCTCATGCCCTATACTCACTTGCTTGTCACCCTTTTGCGCTTTGTTGCCGGAGCGATGGCTCAGTGCGGAGCGATGACTGAGTGAGGTCAATCCTAGCCCGATGTGGAGAATGTTGCTGTGAAACATACTTTTGTCATTAGTGACAACGATTTTTTGTTGGATGGCCGTCCGTTTGTCATCCGCTGCGGCGAAATCCATTACACGCGCGTCCCGCCCGAGTACTGGACTCATCGCCTTCAGATGTGCAAGGCGATGGGCCTGAATACTGTCTGCGTTTACCTCTTTTGGAACTTCCACGAATGGGAGCAGGGACAATTCAACTGGAGTGGTTGGGCCGATGTGGCCGAGTTTTGCCGCCTTGCACAACGCGAGGGGTTGTGGGTTATGTTGCGCCCCGGCCCCTATTCGTGCGCCGAGTGGGAAATGGGCGGCCTGCCGTGGTGGCTGGTCAAGAAAGATGGCATCAAGCTGCGCACGACCGACCCGGACTTTCTGGAACCGGCGACTCGTTATCTCAAAGAAGTAGGTCGAGTTCTGGGGCCGCTACAGGTAACGCGCGGCGGGCCGCTCCTGATGGTGCAGGTAGAAAACGAATACGGCTCTTTCGGCCAGGATGCCGGGTACATGGGAGCATTGCGCCAGGCGCTGCTTGATGGTGGTTTTGATGTGCCGCTTTTCGCCTGCAATCCGCCCGGCGACATTGCCAAGGGGTTCCGCCCCGATTTGTTTCAGGTCGTGAATTTCGGCCCCGGCAACGCGCAAAGTGCCTTCGAAACACTGCGCAAACACCAGCCTACCGGGCCACTGATGAACGGCGAATACTATCCCGCGTGGTTCGATACCTGGGGCACTCCGCACCACTATGGTAATGTGGAAGGATACCTGAGCGACCTTGAATACATGGTTCAGAACAACAGGTCGTTCAGCATTTACATGGCGCACGGCGGCACGTCGTTTGGTTTGTGGGCAGGCGCCGACCGGCCTTTCCGCCCCGACACCACCAGTTACGACTACGATGCACCTATTAGCGAAGCAGGTTGGACCACGCAAAAGTTCACCCGCACCCGCGAAGTTTTCTCGAAATACTTGTTGCCGGGCGAAGACTTGCCGGAGCCGCCACCACAGAATCCAATCATTGTAATCGAGTCCTTCACGCTGAAGGAAGTGGCGCCAGTACTCGACAACCTGCCGCAGCCGGTGCTCGATGAGCGACCGCAGACGATGGAGTTCTACCAGGATCGCGGCTGCATACTGTATCGCACAACTGTGCCCGCCGGCCCTGCAGCGGAACTAACTGTGCAAGCCGCACACGACTTCGGCTGGGTGTTCCTCGATGGCCAACAGCTTGGCATCATGAATCGGCGCATGAGGCGCTACCGTGTTTCTCTGCCGGAACGCACTGCTCCGGCCCGGCTCGATGTTTTGGTTGAGGCCATGGGTCGCGTCAATTTTGGCCGCGAAGTTTTCGACCGCAAAGGTTTGCATGCGCCGGTGCAACTGCTAACCGGCGATGGCGAAACTACGGAACTGCTCGATTGGCAGATATTTCCGTTGCCGTTGGACGCGGCTCACTTGGCGTCCCTGAACTTTCACGAAGAGGCGGACAATAGCCAGGCTTTGACCGCTCCAACCTTTTGGCGCGGCAGTTTTGAGGTTCCCGAGCCGGGCGACACATTTCTTGATGTGCGCACCTGGGGCAAAGGCGTGCTGTGGGTTAATGGCCATTGCCTGGGACGCTTCTGGAACATTGGGCCGACACAAACCATGTATTGTCCCGGTGTGTGGCTGCGCGCGGGCCACAACGATGTTGTGGTGCTCGATCTGCTGGGGCCACAAGAGCCGCAACTTGCCGGGTTAACACAGCCCATCTTGGACGAGGTGCGCCTGGAACTGGATTGGGCGCGTCCTGTGCGCGCGAAAGGCACCTTCGGTGTTGAAGGCATTGCACCCGCCGCTGAAGGCACCTTTAGCAACGAAAGCGATTGGCAGGAAGTGCATTTCACAAAGCCGCAGCAAGGCCGCTACTTGTGCATCGAAACGTTGAACGCTCACAAAGGCGAGCCGTTCGCTGCTATCGCGGAACTGGACGCGAGAGACGCGCAGGGTCAATCACTCGTGAAAGCGCACTGGAAAATTCTGTGGGTCGATAGCGAGGAAACCATGGCCGACGACGGCTCTGCCGAGAACGCCATCGATGGCCAATCGGCGTCCATCTGGCACTCCGAATATGGCGGCAAAAAGCCCGATCATCCGCATTACCTGGTGATTGACCTGGGAACGAGTTCGGCTATCGGGAGCATTCGCTACCTGCCGCGCAGTGGCGACACGAGCGTCAATGGCCGCATCAAAGATTATCGTGTTTACCTTAGCGATGTTCCGTTTGGATTGACAATTGATTAAAGCAATTTTGGGAGCATGTGTTATAGGGGCGCACCACGGTGCGCCCCTACGGGGACGGCAACTCCTCTGAAAGACGCTCCCATACTTCATCTTGCAAGTGCCTGGCATAGCACTCAAACCTCACAGCACATCAGCAGCCGCTACGAAGAAAACGTGTAGGAACCGGAGCCGACTTTGTATACAGCGGCTCCGTTCTCCATGCCTGAGTACTCGATACCGGGAACCTGCGCTGCGGGCTTGCCGCCTTCTCTGACCAACGCAGCATCGCGACTGGGCACATAAACCGTCGCCGTGGTATTCGGTGGAATGGTGACATTCAACGTGAGTTTGCCGCCCTGACGCTTCCAACTGCTAGTAATAAGGCCATAGTCGCAATGGTAGCTCGCCCAGGCCGCCGCCAAATCGCCGACAATGGCCGGTTTGATGATGATCTTTTTGAATCCGGGGCCACCGGGATCCCTCTGGATGCCGGCGAGATCGTGGAAGAACCACTCGTTGATCTGCCCCAGCATGAAGTGATTTTGGGACGAGCTTGGATTCGCGTCCCAGGCTTCGGTCAGGCTGGTGGCGCCTCGTTTGAGTTGAAGGCCGTAGCCGGGCTTCTCCGACTGATTGTTCATGGCGTAAATCACGTCCGAGCGCCCGCCATCGGCCAACGCGCGCAGCAGGTAACGGTAACCGACATCACCTGCCGTAAGCCCTTTTTCCTGCACATCTTTGACGATGTTTTCCAGCACCGCTGCGCGATGGGCCGGTTCGGCAATGCCCATGACCAGAGGAATTGAGTTGGCGGCTTGCGAGCCGGTAGCGTATTGATGCGTTGTCGCATTGAAGAACCTGGCGTTGAAGGCGCTGCGAATCTGCCCCGCAAGTTGCTCGTATTTGGCAGCTTCATCGGTCAGGCCCAGCATCCTGGCCGTTTTCGCCACGATGACGGCGTCCTGATAGTAGAAGGCTGTGGCTGTGAGTCCTCTGGGCGTCAGCTTCGAGTAGCCAGGCTCACCGGGGCCGATGTCATACCAGTCGCTCAGGCCGTGGCTCACAATGTGGTCTTTGGCTTTGCTGCCCAGATAGGCGACATAGCGTTTCATGGGTTCGTAATAGTTGCGCAGCAGGGTGTCGTCGCCATGAAACTCATATTGCTGCCAGGCCACCATCAAAAGCGCGCTGCCCCATTCCGGTGAATCGCGAAAGTCGCCGCCGAAGACTGGATACTTCGGTGCGATGCTGGGTATCATGCCGTTTTCCAACTGCGAGCCGACAATGTCGTTCATCATTTTGGCAAACATCGCACTCATGTCGAAGTTGTAGCGCAGCGCCGGGCCGTTGAGATGATTTTCCTCCAGCCAACCGAGCTTCTCGCGATGAGGACAGTCGGTCATCACGCTCACCATGTTGGAACGCTGCGCCCAGCGCACAAGCGGATGAACTCGATTGAACAACTCGTTGGAAGTGGCAAAAGTGCTCACGGCAGGTGAAGCGGCGTGAACGACAACGTTCTCGATGGACTCGACAACCGGCAAAGCTGTGCCGTTCGGCGCGCTCAATTCTACCTGCAAATAACGGCAGCCGCGATAGAAGAAGGGCGAGAAGTAGGTTTCAGTGTCATTGCCCGCAAGCGTATATTGCCAGTAAGACGGCCCGCCGGACGACTTCTGGTCAACCGAGCCATTGCTTTGAAGCAGTTCGCCGGGCACGATTCTCACTGTGGAACTCGCCGGCCCTTTCACCCTCAGGCGCGGGATGATGGCGGCGTTCTGGCCCATGTCGTAAACCGTAGAACGGGAGTTGAGTACTCGTTTGCCGATGGGCTTGAGCACTTCAAAGGCACGAATCGGCGGATTGGCGACTGAGATGCCTTTCAGTTCTCCTCCGGGGCCGTTACTCACAAGGGCCGGAATCCAATTCGTAGCGTTAAATCCCGGCTGGTTCCAACCGCGCTGTTCCAGGCGCGCATCGTAATCTTCGCCGCCATAAACATCGGAAAAAGTCACCGGGCCGGGAGCGGCTCGCCATGTACTGTCGGTGCCGATGGTCTGCATTGTGCCGTCGGAGTACTCGAGCCGAATTTGCGCGATAGCCCGGAGCGGCCCGAACGATCCGGTGAATTTGGAATAGCGTCCACCGGGGACGTTATACATTCCGTTACCCAGAAACAAACCGATAGCATTGGCGCCGGGCCTGAGTTGCGCGGTGATGTCGTGCGTATCGTAGAGACAGGTCTTGTCATACTTCGTCCATCCCGGCGCCAGCAAGTCGTTGCCCACTTTGGCACCGTTCAACGTCATTTCGTAGTGCCCCAGGCCGCAGACAAAGGCGACCGCGCGGCGCAACCCACGTTTGACGTTTAGTTCTTTGCGGAGCAGCACGGTTACATACTTTCTCGAATCGTCATCTGCCGCGTTCAAAGTGCCGTCAGTCAGGCCGGCCTTGCCCCAGCCGGAATATTCGACGCTATCTTTGGCCGCCACCGGCGCACCGACCGCGACGTTGCGTCCACCGGAAAGAACTTCAATCTGGCTGAGCGCGAACGCGAAGTTGGTTCCGTTGGGGTGGCGGGCCAGCTTAGTCACCCCAACGCGCACAAAACGAGCCGTGTTGCCCTTGCCATCGAAGGTTACAGGCCTGGTGCCGGGATTAGCGAAATCGGTTACGCTCTGGTCGGCGATGAGCGTGCTGGTCTGAAAATCTGCGTCATTGGCCGTTTCGACTTTGAAGCGCACGGGGAACCCGAAGCCCGCTGTGCCGGCGTGCAGCATCGGGTGCAGCCGCACCGCTTCAATGGGCTGCGGTTTTCCCAGATCGACTTGCACCCATTTCGCATCGGTTTCCTGCATCGTCTCGCCCGCATGATAACCGATGCTCCTGCGTCCACTCGCGCCGGTGGACAGCGTGGCGCCAATCCATTTAGCTTGCCAATCCTGCGCAGAAAGAAGGCCCATTGTCCACTGCGCCGGCGCACTCCACACCGAGCGCTGACCGCTGCCGTTCCATGTCCGAACTTTCCAGAAAACCTGCTGCGCCGATCGGAGTTGCTTTCCGCCGTATTTTACATGGAGGCTTTGTTCAGATTGGACTTGTCCCGTATTCCACAAGTCACCCTGATTCTTGCCCAGCAACTGCGGTGTGGAGGCCACCAGAATTTGATAAGCGCTCTGCCGCTCGCCGCGCACCTGGGAGCCGATGTTCCAACTCAGTTGCGGTTGCGCCACATCAACGCCCAACGGGTTCTGTCGGTACTCAACGCTGAGATTCTTCACTTGTGCCACGCGTCCCGCCTTTGAACCCGTCGCCGACGCCAGCAGCACCAGCAGAGTGATCGAAATTTGTTTCAACATAGTTCTAAGTCATCCTGTGGCACAAATCCGGCGACGGCTGTTAGGTGGCTGATGAGCAGCCTTATTGTATTACGTGTTTGCTATTGCTCATCAGAATGCAAGTATGACGAACGGAGAAGCTAAGCGCAGCTAAGTGGCTGCACACAAATAGATGAGACCTTCGTCATTCCCGCGAATGCGGGAATCCAGAAGGCTTTCTTCACACTGGATTCCCGCATTCGCGGGAATGACCTTCACACAATCCAATGCAATCCAATGCGACTCTGGACCAACCGCAAGCGGGAGCGCGCGGGCTTGATTCCATAGCCCGCGCTCCCGCTTGCGGTTGGTAGATACGTCTCGAAAGTCTAAAATAATTCTGTTCAACTACTTACCTAAATAGTCGTGCAAAAGAAAACAGGTGTTTGTAGGGGCGGGGTTTCCCCGCCCGTTTGCCAATGCGCTCCACAGGCGAGGAGACCTCGCCCCTACAAAACGCCGGAAAACTTTTGCTTCACTACCTAACACGTGAGGCTGGAGGGAATGGGACGCAAGTTCAAAATCCTTTCGCAATTGACCCGGTTGATAAATGCTGTAGGCAGCAATTCTCTTCCGGCACAAAGCAACCTCTTGAAGTTCGCAACGCCCGCTGAGTAATCGTTAGAAGAAGCGCGATAACGGGAAGAATAAGAGGATGACGAGTACTCGTCATCCTCTTATTCTTCGGATGGTGCAGTTATGAAACGACGCGGATTGACTTTAGTGGAAGTCGTTGTTGTGCTGGGCATTATTGTTATTCTGGCGGCGATATTCACGCCGATGATAAACCAATCTCCTAATAACGCTCTGCGCGCTTCCTGTCAAAACAATCTCAAGCAAGTTGGACTTGGCTTCATGCAGTATTCACAAGACTACGACGAGAGATTTCCGCCCGTTGCAATCTCTGCTGTGGCAATGAGTACTCAGCATGGTTCAAAGCCCTATGGCTGGGCCGACGCAATTCAGCCGTATCTTAAAAGCACAGAGATTTACCACTGTCCAACGTTGAAGCAGCAAACGGATTACACCTCTAAAAACCGGCAGAATGATGTGGTGATTTCTTATTACACCGACTATTACTACAACACCAATTTAGACCGTGTCTTGCTGGAGAAAGCGCCTAATCCCGCGATGCTCGTTTTATGTGGCGAGGGCAACGACGGCACGGACGGAACGGATGCGCGCTACAATCGCAACGTCTTTCCCCAGGCGTGGCTTGATATTGAAAAGAGTCCGCGCGGCGCCACCTTGATACGGCGAATTACCTGTTCGCCGATGGTCATGTCAAAGCCGCCAAGCCAGTGATGATTAAGAGCACGCGCAAAAGTGCCTACGATTACAGCTTTGCCATCAAGTGAGGTGCTTGAATGAAACGACGTTGGTTGAAGTGGTAATCGTGCTTGCTATGATTTCAGTTGTTGCGTTCATAACTGTGCCTGTTTTTACGTGTGCACGCGTAAATGCTAAGAAAGCATCGTGTGCGAGTAACTTGAAGCAAGTCGGGCTGGGGACTATGCAGTACGTTCAAGATTACAATGACAAATACCCACTGATCCGTGTAAATGCAGTTTCCACCAGCACTCCACCCCATTCGAAGCCGCATGGCTGGGCGGATGCGCTTTACCCCTATCTCAAATCGACTTATATTTACCAGTGCCCACAAGAGAAAGACCTCGCACACACCACGCGATGCGGTTGTGTCCGGCTTTACCCACTACTGGCTTAATACCAATATCTCTGGCAAGAGAGACCAGTTATTGAAATCCCCAGCGAGCATTCTGATAGCGGGCGATGGTAACGACGGTTTAGATGTGGCTGATGCGCGTTATAATCGGAGTAACGTGCCGCCGGCCTGGTTGAATGATAGTAGAAAGCCGTTCAATAGACATGAAGGCGGTGGCTACTTCTTGTTCGCGGATGGGCACGTGAAGTGGTTCCGCTCTGGCGACATAATAAATAATTCATCGGCAGCAACCAAAGCGACTTTCACTATTAAATGAAAAATCGCGGCTCCTGAACTTATCAAGAGCCGCGATTGTGTTTCTGAGTACTCAAAAGAGAATCACTCGCCGATTTGCAGAATTTCCATTTTGACGATGCCGTTGGGGCCTTCGACCTGCACCGTGTCACCGGCTTTTTTGCCCAACAATGCGCTGCCCACGGGCGATTCTTCTGAAGCGGCGTTATCCACTTCGTCCAGCTCTTCGGGCGAGACGATGGTGTAGATGCGCGTTTTCCCCGTGTCGAGATTTTTCACCGTGACGGGAATGCCCAGCGTTACTTCGTCCACAATTTCGCCCGGCTCTAGAATGATGGGGTCGGCCAGGCGCTGCTCCAGTTCGCCGATTTGCGCTTCGACCATGCCTTGCATGTCCTTGGCGTGGTGATAGGCGTGATTCTCGCGCAGGTCGCCCTGTTCGCGCGCTTCGGCAATGTCTTTGATGAGATCGCCGCGCCGTGCCTTCAACGATTCCAGTTGCGTCTTTAAACGCTCATATCCTTCGCGCGTAAAACGCGGTTGTATAGATGCCATGCTAGTCTCCGCTCTGCCTCCGTTGGCTATTGTTGAAATTTTACAATGACAGCGCTTTTCCTGCATAACGCGCCTGTCGCAAAAGGCTGCACAGCAGGCTGCACAGGACTGCACAGTAGAGCCGCCGCACCGCGAAGTTTTCGCAGCGAGTACTCGTCAACCGGCAACGATGCTCCCCGAAAAATGCTGTTCGGGTGTTTTGCAGAACAGTAAGCAACGTTATCAGATGCTATAATTGAAACAAATTCGATGCGGCGAATGCTCGCTGAACCTGGGCTCACTCACCGCGCAAGGGCCGGAGACACTTTGATGCAAATTGTAAATATCACCTGGAAAACAACTGCCCTTTCCGCGGCACTGCTGGGGCTCGCAAGTGCGACTACGGATACGGATGCGCAGGCCGTCACGCTGCAACAGCGCTGGATAAAAGGTCAGCAGTTGACTTACAACCTGGCGCTCAACGGTGCGCTGAACATGCAGGCGCCAGCCGGTGCGCCGATTCCCGGTGCAGGCACCAGGCCCATCAGCATCGGTCTGGACTTGAGCTGCCAGACAACTGTGGATACCGTTGATGTCGATGACAAAGGAACCGGAACTCTGGCCATGCGCACCGGCAATGTGGCCTTTAAAGCTGCTGCCATGGGTGGCCAGTTCGTGCTGCGCGATGGACGGGGCTACACCACAGTCGGCGGCAAAAGCATCGCGCCGCCGCGCGACATCGATTTGGCGCAACTGCAAAATCCGCGTGAGGCCTGGCGCATTTCCAAGCAGGGCCGCTTTCAAGGTATCGTGCCGTTGCCCGCTGTGACTGGTGGAGTTACCGACGCCTCTCCCCCAGAGGGTGCGGCTCCAACAACTAGTGTTGCGCCTGCCGTCTCCGCGTTGCTGCAGAATCGCATCATGCAGGCTCTACCCGCGTTGTGGCCGCAGGGCGAAGTGAAAACCGGCGACAAATGGACTGCCGAAGTGAAGTGGCCGCTCGACGATAAAGCGAGTACTCAGCCCGGCACAGGTGCTAACGCCACAGGCTCCAACAATGGTGCAGAATCGAGCAACAACGCTGGCGACGCCGCAACCACTCCGGGCCTGGGGAAATTCAACCTGGCGCTTGTTGGTGAAGAAGAAGTCAGTGGGCACACATTGCAACGCATCACTATCGACGGCACTATTGAGATTGACGAGAGCAAAGCGGCTGCGCTCACGACTCTGGCCACCGCACCATCTTCCTCGACGGCACCATCTTCTGCAACAGCACCGACTTCTCCGACGGCACCATCTGCGAAAACACCTCCCGGACGGATGCTGGGCACACGCCAGAAAGTTTCCGGCGAGATGTGGCTCGATGCACAGGCGCAACAGTTGACCCGCCTCGATCTCGATCTTGCTTCACAAACCGCACTGCTCAGCAATGCCGTTGGTAACACGGGCAGGCCAGGCACATGGTGGTTCGATTTTGCGGGTAAATTGCGCATGCAGCTAAACCGCGTTTTACCGGCTGATGCCGGTGGTAACGTAAATGCTGCTGGCCCAAGTGATACTCCGGCGGCACCTTAAGTTTGCAGCGCTATTGTCTGGGTTACATCAAATTGTCGTATTAGAGCGCGATGCAGCACAGGCTGTGCTGCATCGCGCTCTGGCGTGTGCATGTGCCGAGAAGTGAGAATCATGTGCGCGCAACAGCAGGTTTTGATGATAAAACCGACCTGGCATGGGGTAAAATAACAAGTAATCGCGAACATCATCTTTGCTCCTTGTAGGAGCACGGTCTCACGGCGTATCGAGTCGTAGTGCACTAAAGAATTCGCAGGAGTGTGTGAACATAACAGTCGAACAGAAAACAGAGCGCTGTTGCGGCACAGTCACGCCACACCATTACGCGCGCGGCATTGCCACACGTCGAGGATTTACCCTGATTGAAATCCTTATTGTTCTGGTCATTATCGCTATATTAGCCGGAATTCTACTGCCCGTGTTTGCGCGTGTGCGAGAAGGGGCGCGCGCCACTTCGTGCGCCTCGAACTTGAAGCAGCTCGGCATGGCTTTCACTCAATACACGGCTGATTACAATCAGCGCTTTCCCGGCGCGGGCGATTATCTCGACTGGTCTAGCGGCGGTCACTGGGTCGCCGGAGCCGATAGTGGCCTCAATGCTGCCATGACCGACGCTGTCACCGGCGAATTGACTGGAAAGACCGCGCTGGTTGAACAAGGCGCGTTGTGGCCTTACGTTAAAAGCGATGCCGTTTATATCTGCCCTTCAAACCCGACAGGGCGTGAAAAGCGCTTGTCGTACTCCATGAACTGCGCGGTCGCTTTCATGAGCAACGCACGCATTCGCAGCGCTTCGGAGATTGTGCTTCTGGTGGACGAAGACAACGCCAACAGCGGATATTTCCACGCCGTCAATCCCGACGCGGCGAGCACTGTGGGTATCTCGACGGATGCTCTAACTCAGGTGCATAACGGCGGCGGCAATTTGTTGTTTGTCGATGGTCACGTCAAGTTTTATCCCTTCAACTCGTTTCCTCTGGATACTTCGGCTCAAGGCTATGCCAACAAGTGGCGGGCCACCGGCGTGCCGCGCTTCCATGATCGCGCATTTGGCCCGCAGGGATCCTACTTCAAGGGCGGCATTGATGCAATCAGTGGAGACCCCATAACTGCGGACTCGTGCCTGGTTACCATCAGCTAAATGTAAACGAGTACTCGCTGAATCGGTTGTGATGCGCGATGCGACATATAGCAGTTAACGGATACAGGGCTACCCCGGAACCCCAAGCGTGAGCGCGGGGCTAACGCACCAGTACGTTTAGCCCCGCGCTCACGCTTGGGGTTCCGGGGCGACCATGTGTAGCCATCAAGACGTTAACCGCTATTCCGTGTGTCTATCGCACTTCTTCGTAATGGTCGAGACGTGATGCACGGCCTTGTGATACGGTTATCGATTCCTGAATCCATAGGCGCGACACGGCTACATAACCATATTTGCGAAAGCGCCGTGGCGACTCTCACACGGTTAACCTACGGTTATGTGCAATGCAACCTTTGCTCTCCAGTCGCGCCGGCAGGCGATGGATAACTTAATCTTGAAGTTGAATCAGGTCTCCGTCATCTGGTCGAGGAGAGTGCCCTTGTGAGATGCGCTCTCGACGGACAGATGTTGATGGCAAGTCGTGAATCTGCCTTCCCCACAAATGAGCAATAAATATCATGTTCTATTGACTGCTGTTGGTAGCTCGGGTGACGTTAACCATTTCGCCGGTATCGGATCCATATTGAAGCATCGCGGCCACCGGGTTACTCTTATCGCCAACGGGGCGTTCGCCTCATTGGCTACGGCTGCTGGCCTCAATTTTGAAGAAGTCGGCTCGGCTGAATCCTACAACCGAATTATGGCGGATCCTCGAATCGCTGACTGGAGATCTGCTACCAGGCTGGTGGTGCGGGAAGGCCTACTTCGCAAGATTCTCCCTTACTACGAGCGGGTACTCAAACTGCATGAACCTGGGTGTACAGTGCTGGTCTCAAATGGTGCTGCTTTGGGAGCACGCATTGCTCAGGATGAACTCGAGTTGCCGGGTATAACGGTGCTGGTTACACCCGCTTTGTTGCGTAGTATGTATTCGCCGCCTCGGCACACGCCGCTGCCAATGCTGAGGGACGGACGTTTCCGTGAAAAAATTTACAGTCACGCTTTTCGTCTCGCTGACTATATGATGGATCGCGCATTGAATTCTGACGTGAATGGATTGCGCCTTCGTATTGGACTCCCATCGGTTAAACGCATATTGAGCGAATGGTGGCTTTCTCCTCAAGGTGTGCTGGCCTTATGGCCTGACTGGTTTGCACCTCCGCAACGGGATTGGCCTTCTCAGGTACGAGTACTCGGATTCCCGTTGTATGACGGGGAGCGCAACGATTCCAGCTACCACCCAACTGACGTTGATGTTGATGCGGCTCTCAGGAGCAATGATGGTTTGCCCCCCATCTTGTTTACCGCGGGTTCGTTTGCAGCTCACAACAAAGTTTCTTTTGATGTAGCAAGCAAGGCCTGCCAGTTGTTGGGCAGGCGCGGCATTTTTCTATCAAAGGAAAGTCTTGATGTGCTACAGCGACTACCATCACATATGACACACATCAACCGCTTTGTGCCTTTGAGCACCATTGCACCGCGAGTTGCTGCAATGGTGCATCATGGTGGCATCGGAACATCTTCGTTTGCCTTCGCCTCGGGCATTCCCCAGGTTATTACCCCTTTGGCACATGATATGTTCGACAATGCCGAGCGTATCCAGCGTTTAGGAGTTGGTAGGAGTCTTAAAGTGAGCAATACCAACCCTACTGGATTGGCCAAAGCACTAAGTGAACTGCTCGGTTCACCCGATGTGCGGGTGCGCTGTCGCAGATTACAGGAAAGCCTCAATGGTGGTAGTTCGCTCCCACGCGTGTGCGACTTCATCGAGGAAGTGGCGCAAAAATGCTTGGGCCGTGGTGAAGCATCCGTAGCGGCCACAAACTCTCCTTCTAATAGTGTGACGGCTTGAGTTAGGCTCAATCTAAAGTAACAAAGGCACGGGCGCGGTCGTTATCGAGCCAGGTGCGCACGGGCAATGTTTTCTGTTGCGGCAGGTATTCAATATGGATGATGCCGCTGCCTTCCTCAATAGAGCGCAGACGGAACTGCGCCATCGATTCCAGTCCCAGACGATGCGCTTTTGCAGCAGCTTCCTTGGCACACCAGGCGCGATGCAGCCACATTATGCTATTTGTGGTTGTACTGAGTAGCTGACGCTCGGCCTCGTCAAACGCGACATTCATTAACTGTGGTTCGCGCCTGGTCACACGCACCAAGTCGATGCCCACACCCGAGTACTCGGATACAGCGGCCATCGCCTCATCCTTGATGTGTGAAATGGAAAGCGACCATTGCTCGCCGCCGGGCGAGGTGAATACAGGCGCGCCATGGGGCAGATTTGAGATGTGTATCTCCAAAGGATGCAACGCAACGCCGCTGAGCTGCTTAATGCGGCTGCGCACCGCATCCTTGGCAGCAACGCGGCCCAACAGCCAGTCCATGCGCGGGTTGCTTTCGTATATCGCGGTTTCTTCGTCGGTAAGATATAAGCGATATAACCAGTCGATGTTGGCTTCGCCCAGCATTCTGGTGTTGACGTGGCAACACGTGACGCGCTCATCATTCAGCGAAACGGGAACGGCCAGGCACCGCTCGTCGGGTTGCCACGTTACCTGCTGAAATTCGAGCGGCAGCATCAATCTCCAGATTTGCCATGCCTCGACGTGCATCCAGATCTGGCCCTGATTATTGTAAACGTCGATGTCGCCTTCGATGCGCCGGGGATCAACGGGCCGGTAATGTACCTCGGCATGTACCATCGAACCAGCGGGCGGCATTGGGCCGTGCAGCGACACATACGCCATGCGCACCGGAAACAGCGTGGAACCATCCAACTGCGCCCGATAGCCTGCGCTCTGTCCCATGCCGTCGAGCAGGATTGGGTCGATGAGGAGCGGCGTGCGCAGCGGCGAAGCGAACATATCTTGCTGATCGCGGACTTCAAGGTCGGCCCCAATCGAGTTATCCGACATGCCGGTAAAGCGCTTGATAACCTGGAAACGCGGTCCGTGAAACAGCCTGCCCTCGCGATAAACCTGTTGCGGTGTGTGTGGACAGGGACGGTCGTGATTCAGACGCAGGGGTTGCGGTGCGGGCAGCCAATCGGCTCCCAATGTGACAATGCCGCGAAACGACCACGTCTTCTCATTGCCGGCGTAAATTTCAACCTCGACTTCGGTGTCGGCAACGCGTCGCGCACGCACACGAAGCGACAGTTGGCGCTCATCACGCAGGGCGATCCAGCGCCGCGCCTCCACGTCATGAACCGCAACCACTTTCAGTTCGGGCACCAGTGTCGCAGCCGCTTCGGCTACAATTTCAATGCTGCCTGTCATCGGCAGAGTCGGCAAACGCTTCTCCGGCGCCTTGAGATGATCCGGCGCGCGAACCAGCGAATGATCTGGTAGAAACAGATGCTCATCTAAGTCGAGCAAAAGACGATAATCAAGTTCCTGCCCGACTACGAAATGTTCGATTTCGCCAACGAACGGATATGCCGGAGGTGTGATGGGAGAAGGCTGTGCTGCCGGTTGCGGTTGTGCTGAGTTCGTGACCGCAACGCCATCTACGGACGTGTGGCCGTTCGCGTGCGCCGCTCCGTTTTCATATACCGGCGGCACCGCATAGGGCGCCAACGGCGGCGCGGACGGCAACGGCGGCGCGCTGAGAAACTGCGACATCATCTCGCTCTGCGTCTGCAAATACTGCGCGAGTAGCCGGGTTTCGCTTTCCTCGTGCTGGCGCTCCATGTCGAGGAACTGCTGCATGGTGCGCATCGACTCCGCGAGAACTGCTTGGGCGGCGGTAAGCGGCGTAGGCTGTGCCACGCTTGCGGGTGCTACGCTTGTGGGCGCCGCGACTTCTACGACTCTTTCAACGATCTTCTCCACCACGACCGAATTTTCACTTGCGGTCGGCGGATGAAGTGCTTGCTGCAAGTACTCGATGTCCGATTCAGAAGGGTGCATACGCGGCGGCGCGAGCGACAAGACCCGTCCATTGCTGTGCGACACTGAACCTGAGCCTTGATCCAGTTCGACTCTGGAGCATGGGCGGTCTCGATAAAGAGTACTCAATGTCATTGGCACGCCAAGCACCGTCAGCTGCGCCATCATGTGGTGAAAGCCCTGCAGCCCACTGTATTTGTCGCGGTCGATGGAAACGGCTTCGTGCGGCAACTCGCCCAGCGTGTTTTGAATATTGAGCAGCAGCTTGCCGCCGCTGCCTAATTGAATAAAAATGCGCACGCCGTCGTCATACAACCGTGAAATGGTGGAACGAATGCGCACCGGATGCGCTACGCTTTCAAACAGCTCGTCGAGGATTTCATCCGGCTTATCCGAGTAGGGAGCTGCGTTCGTGCCGGAGTACACGCTATGTTGCGGCGCATTGGCCGACAACACGTCTTTATACGATTGCAGCCGTTCTACGACACCACGCGCCAGCGGCGTATGTGTGGCCGGAAAAGGCAACTCCTGGCCCCATATGCCCATCGCCTTAAAGCGTTCTATGGCGGCGCGCACGGCCACGGTTTCTCCGCCAATAAACACCTGGTTGGGAGCCACGTCCATCGTGATGCCGATAGTGCCCTCAATTTCTTGTAGGACGGCCTCGGCGCCTTCGGCAGAGGTGGCGATCATGGCCCACGAGCCCCAAGCGTCGTCGCGGAAAGCGGCGTTTTCGCCCGCATAAGATTGGCTCACCACATTGGCGAACTGCAACAACTGCTTGCCATCGAGTACTCCGCTCGCTACCAGAGCCGACCATTCGCCCAGCGAGAAACCAACCGAAATATCGGGGCGGATACCCATCTCTTGCACCAGTTGCCAGGTGGCCATGTTGGCGGCCATCATGCCGTGCGAAGTGCGCGGCGACCACGCCAGTTCGCGCTCGATGCGCGCCATGGCCCGCGCGTCAATAAGAGGCGGCGGAAAAAATTGATGGTGCAGCGGGTATTCGACTTTCTCATCCGGCGGGCAGGTGTCGTTAGCGAACTGCACACACTGTTGCACAACCGGAAAATGCAGGCACAGTTCCGCCAAACGTTCGGTGTAGCCCGCAGCCAGGCCCGGAAAACCCAGGCCGGGAAACAAAACCGCCACCTTGCCCGCATAGCGCGACGAGCGGAAATAGATCGCATCCGCCTCCGTCCACGATTCGCTTTCATCACGCAGCAGACGGTCATGCGCCTGGCGTAATTTGTCTGCTAAGTCATTCACATCGCGTGCTACAATCGCCAGGCGCACCGGAGCCGATTCCTCGACGTGCAGCGATTCCGTGTAAGCCACATCGCGCAGTTCGGCTTCGGGCAGTTGTGACAGAACGCCGTTCCACAACGCGATGCGTTGCCGCAGCGCCTCGCGCGTCGGGCTCGCCATGACGAAAACTTCGGAACTGCGCGGCGTCAGGTTCTCGACACTGCGTTTGGCGCTGTGAGAAGATGGAGCCTCGTCAAAAGCCGTTTCACGAGTCGGCGCTTCGAGAATGGCGTGGGCATTAATGCCGCCAAAGCCGAACGCGTTAATACCGGCGCGCAGCGGCGCATCGGGCGAAGCAATCCACGGGCGCGCCTGCGTGTTGAGGTAGAGGCGGCTGCCTTGAAGCGCCGGATGCACTTTGTCCACGTTGAGCGTCGGTGGGAGTACTCGATGATGTATGGCCAGCGCCGTCTTGATGAGACCGGCCATGCCCGCCGCCGGCATGGTGTGGCCGATCATGGATTTAACCGAACCTAGTGCGACTTCGGGATAACCTTCCCGACCAAATACTTCGTGCAGCGTTTGAATTTCGGTTGCATCGCCGATGGGTGTGCCCGTGCCATGCGCCTCGATGAGGCTGATGCTGCCGGGGTCAATGCCGGTTTCTTCGTAAGCGCGTTGGAGAGCCAGCACTTGCCCGTCAAGGCGCGGCGCCATCAGCCCGGCGCCCCGGCCATCGCTGGAAACGCCGACACCGCGCAGCAGGGCATACACGCGGTCTCCATCACGTTTTGCGTCACTGAGTCTCTTCAAGACGACAGCGCCGATGCCTTCTCCGATGAGCAGGCCATCGGCGTTGGCCGAAAAGGGACGGCTGGTTTCGGAAACCGAAAGCGCGTTTAGCCCTTCAAAGGCATACCAGAAGTGCGGCTTCTGGGAAGTGCTTACGCCGGCTGCGATGCCCAGGTCGCAGCGCCCATCGCGCAGGCTGCGCATGACGTTGTCCACCGCGATCAGCGATGAAGCGCAGGCGGCATCCACAATGTAGTTGGTGCCCATGAAGTCGAGCCGGTTGGCCACGCGACCCGATGTGATGTTGGGCACAACCGAAGCCAGCGACTCGGTTGTCTGGCGCGGCACGGAATCCACCAGGCGCCGGCGAATTTCAGCGAGTTCATCGGGGGAAAGGTGCGGCGATGCCTGGCGCAGCAACTCCATGATCTGCGCGATGCCTTCCATGCGCAGATAGCCGACCTCGACGTTGTTGGCCAGCGGCCCGCCGCCGCGCCCGATAACCACATCGGTGCGTTCGGGTGCTTCGCGCGCAAAGGCTGGTTCGCTACGTCGCGGTGCTTTATGCGAACCGTTGGCGAATGCGCCGTTGGCGAATGCGCCGTTGGCGGATGCGCCGTTGGCGCTTGCGTTATTGGCGTCTCCATTGTGTTGTGCACCGTGCAGGCGGCCCCGTTCGGCGTCGCGCAGGGAACTGTGAATGACCGAAAAGACCAGGAACTGTTCGGCATCGCCTTCCTGCACCGCTGCCGGCATGATGCCCAGAGCCAGCGGGTCGAGGTCGGTTAGCCCGTCGATGAAGCCGCCTCTGCCGCATTTCAGGTCGTAGTTGGCCGGGTTCCAGCGCGATTGGGGAATGTCGCGAATCGCGCTGGTGCCGGTGACAATGTTCTTCCAGTAAGACGCAAGGTCGCGCGCGCCGGGGAATATGCAGCCCATCCCGACAATGGCGATCGGCTCCGGCCCTGAATACGAGTACTCGATAGATGGGTTAGTAGTTTCCGTCACTGCGTGAGACACACCGTCCCTCTTCATACACGCTCCCGCTCGGCAGTCAGCGGAACGGAAGGCTGCGCGCCCAAGGCATCCGGCAAAACAATGTCCCTGGAGATCAAGTCGGTGCCGGAAGGCTGTTGCGCGGCGAGCAACCCACCGTCTCCGGCGACTGCCAGCACGAGAACCTCGACCTCACCTTTGCGACCCTGCTCGATTTCGCGCAGGAACATCTCGCGTCCGGCTTGCATCGGTAAGTAGTCAAGGCCGCTCTTGGCCAGATGTTCGCGCAGCAGCGGCGACGCCATCCCGGTGCCCTCCCACGGCCCCCAGCCGATGGAAACCACGCGCGCCGGCCACTTGCGGTCGAGTTCGGCTGCGAGCTTGTTCAGGGCCTCGTTCGCCGCCGCGTAATCGGTCTGTCCCGCATTGCCCAGGCGCGCCGCAATCGAGGAGAAGAACACCACCAGCCGCAACGATTCGGGGCGCAACGCGCGCGCCAGAGTTTTAGCCGCAACGACTTTTGTATCGAACACGCGGTTGAACGATTCCGGTGTTTTCCTGGTCACTAAACTGTCTTCAATGACGCCTGCACCATGAATCACGCCGTCGATGCGTCCGTGCTTTTGATATACGGCGGCAATAAGCGCCTCAAAGGCTTCGCTGTTGCGCACGTCCAGCGAGTGATACTCATAGCGCGCGCCCAAAGACCTTAGCCGCTCCAGATTGGAGCGAATTTCACGCGCATGGATAATGGTCTGATACTCGGCTTCGATGGCGGTCGGCGTGGCCGTTTCTGCGCGCTCTTTGTGCCGCGCTGCGAGTACTCGCTTTATGTCCGCTGGCGTCGTCAGCGCAGCGGTGGCCGCGTCTTCCGCGCCGGGCAGGGGAGAACGGCCCACCAGAACCAGCGTCGGCTGGTAGCGCGCCGCCAGTTCTTCACACACCGCTGCCGTGATGCCGCGCGCACCGCCAGTTACCAGTAAAACCGAACCGGCATCGAGCGCTTGCGTGGCATCGTTATTGTCTAGTTCGGCTGCTACGGCTTGAAGAATGCTGCGTCCGGCGGACGTGTAGCCAACTTCCACCGTTGCATCCGTGGTCGTGATTTCGGCCAGCAGTTGGGGCAATAAAAATTCTTCGCTTTGCGCGGGATCAACGTCGAGCGCCTTGATGGCGACTTCGGGCCACTCGCGCGCCAGCGACTTCAGGAATCCGGCGATGGCTGCCTGTCCGGGACGGAAGATGGCCGGTTGAGTTTCCAATCCGAAAGTACCGCCCAGGCCGGTCACGGCGAGGATGCCGCCCCTGGCCGCGCGCAACTCTTCGCCGAAAGCTTGGGTTAATAAGAAAAGGCTCTTGACCTCAATGCAGTCTTCGTCGGCGTCTTGCGGTGGATCAAGCGCCAGCAAGTGGCACAACGCCGTGACTTTGCCATGCTGCTCGCCGATTAAAACTTTCAGTTCCTGCACCGATTCGCCCGACAACAGGTTTGCCTCATAGACGCCGGCTCCCACGCTACGCGCCGATGCTCCGTGGCGCACCAGGGCCCCGTTGACGCCCGCCGAATGCAGGGCCGTTAGCAGTTCGCGGGCACGGGCGGAATTGTCCTCTGTCACCAGAATAACGTCATGCTCGCTCAGTTCTCGCTGCCCTTCGCCCAGCGGCGCGGACGAACTGCGCACAACGAAGCGCCGCACATTGCGCGGTTGGACGGATGCGCCTTCGAGAGCGGATGCGGAAGTTGTGTTGTGGTTCTTCGGCATTGCTACGGTGGCGGACGCCGCTTCCGGCAGCGCTTGAGTACTCGCAGTGGCCAGCGTAAGTTCGGGCGCCTCCGGCATGGAACTAGAGTCAATGGAATCGGTTGCTTCGGCGACTTCTTCCTCCAGCCACTCGATGACCTCGCGCAGCGTGCGCAGGCGCGCGATCTTCATGAAATATTCTTCCTGGTTGAACTCTCCTCCACTCATGCCCAGGCGGTCGCGCAAGCTGGAGAAAATCTCCGTGCGCTTGATGGAGTCGATGCCCAGATCGGCTTCCATGTTCTGATCGAGTTCCAGCATCTCGACGGGATAACCGGTAAATTCGCTGACCATGTCCAGAACCAACGCCTCCAAATCTGTGTCGTCGGTGATGGTGCCGGCTGTCGCGACTGGCTCGACATGTGCGGGCACTTCCGGTTCAGGCGTCGCATGTGCCAGTGTGATGGAGGCCGTTGCATTGGAGCCCGCGTCCGCGTGATAGCCGTTGGTGCCGTTCGAGGTTGCTACCGCTGTGGTCTCGAACTCCGGCGCATGAGTCGAAATCGGTGCTACAGAAATCGGAGGCGCGGCGACCGGCTGCATGATAGATGGCATTGCGGCTGGCGGCATGACGGGGGCAGGTTGCGCGACCGGGGCCGCAACGACTACCGCTCGTGGCTGCGCGGGGACGACTTGCGGCGGCACAGTCGTATTTTGCGGCATCGGCTGGCCGCTCGTGCCGGCGAAATAGGCTTGCACCACGGTTTGCTGTGTCGCCAGGAACTGCGCCATCAACTGTTGGCGTTGCGCCTGCGCCTGCGATTGATGCTCCAGAAAACTTTGCATCGATGCCTGGAACTGCGCCATCACGCCGGCTGCGCTGTTGGCATCAACAGCCTGAGCGAGTGGTGCCAGCTGACCAGGCACCACCAGCGGAACCTGAGTGGCCGTTACAACTGCGGGCAGCGCCGTGCCTGGCATTGCCATTGTTGGCGTTGCCACTGTTGGTGTTGTTGCAGTTGGCGCGATGGGTGCCGATGCGGCTGCGGATGAAGAAACGGAAGGGGGCATCGCAGTGGAAGGCATGGTCATAGTTTTATGCTCGGCTAGGTTATGAATTTGCTTCGTGGACGAAGCGGCCAAGGAATGATGAGTACTCGTATGAGGTGTGGCATTCGGTGTTGGTATGGCAGCGGGTGCGACAACACTCGAAGTGGTGGCTCGATGCGCAATCTCGCGCAAGGGCTTTGCTTTTCCGCCATCTACGACCCAGGTTGTGGGCGACGGCTCTTTCGCGGGTTGTGCGATGGCTTCAACCGTCAGCGGCACGATGTTGCATCCGGCAAACAGCTTTTCGGTGCGTAGCGCGACACCACTTACGAAGAGACGACCAATGGTTTCCAGGAAATCGGTGACGCCGTTTGCGGCAGCGCCGTTTGCGGCAGCGTTGCGATTGGTGGCCAGAATCGTGGCCGTGCGTCCGCTCAGAGTGGAGCGCGTCAGCGACGACAGAACGGCTTTTGGCCCCACTTCCACGAAGAGGCGCGCTCCCGCCTGGTACATGTGCTCGATCTGATCTTTGAAGAGCACGGTTTCGGTCAGGTGCTCGACCAGCAGGCGTCTCGTGGCATCGGCGTCGGCGGGATATGGCTGCGCCGTGCGATTGGAATAAACCGGAATGTGCCCCGGCGTGAACTCAATGTCTTGGAGGATGGGCGTCAGGCGCTCGGCAGCCGGGCGTGCTTCGGGGATGTGGAAGCCGGCGGAAACGGCCAGCCTTTGATAAGACAGCATCGCCTCATCCAGGCGTGGCAGAATGGCTTCGATGGCGGCCACAGTGCCTCCGATGACAGCCTGTTCCGGCGCGTTCTGCGAGGCGATGCTGACGCCGCTATCGCTGCCCAGAATGGGCGCCAGCTCCTCGGCGCTTGCGCGCACCGCGACAAGGCCGACGGTGCCGCATCCCTGCGTTTCCTGCACGATGCGACCACGCTGTTCCGAAAGCCGCATCATGTCAGCGAAATTCAGGACGCCCGCAGCGTGCAGCGCCACATATTCGCCGTAGCTATGGCCGCCCAGCATGTCCGGCTCGATGCCCAACTCGCGCAGCATGACCAGCATAGCGTAATTGGCAGCGCCCAGCGCAGGCTGCGCGAGCCACGTCTGGTCGAGATGCGCACGCTGCTCCTTTTCTTCCGCGATGGAGTAGGCGGGCGGCGGGAAAATCGTGCTGCTCAAGGGCTTTGGCAAAACGCCATCGAGTACTCGATCCGCCTCTTCAAAGGCTTCGCGCACAACCGGCAAATACAACGCCATCTCGCCCAGCATGTTGAGGTGCTGCGAACCCTGGCCGGGGAATAGAAACGCGATCTTGCCATCCACCGGCTGTTCGCCCAGAGCAATGGGGCCGCTTTCGAGGCCGTCGCCGTCGCTGTGTAGCGTTTGCACGGCTGTGGCTAAGCGCGTGCGCAATTCCTCGACAGTGCCGGCGACGATTGCCAGACGGCAGTCGCCGCGTGCCTTGCCCAATTCCCGTTGCAGCATCGCCGCGACATCGACCAGGTGCGGTGCTTTCTTGTTCTCGACGCTTTTACCCAGAGCTTCGTGCAACGTTTGCAGTTGCTTCGCCAGGTCGGGGCGCGAGGCGGCGCGGAACAGGAACAGCTCCGCCGGTCTGTGCGTGTTAGCCGGGGCATTGCCTGGAAACTCTTCAAGCACCGCATGGAAATTGGTGCCGCCAAAACCAAAGGCGCTAACCGCTGCACGGCGTGGAACTGAGTTGCCGGGTGAAGCTGCGTTTCCGAACCAGGGCCGCGCTTGAGTGTTCAGGTAAAACGGAGTTGAGCGGTCGCGCGCGGCTTCAGTCGGCTCGTTGGCAAGCGTTGGCGGCAGCGTGCGATGATGTAGAGCCAGCGTTGCTTTGATTAATCCGGCGATGCCGGCAGCGTTTTTGGTGTGGCCGATCATCGACTTGACCGAACCCAGCGCACAGTTTTGTGGCGCAGCTCCGGCTTCGACGAACACACGGCGCATGCTTTCCAGTTCGGTGCGGTCGCCAACGACGGTGCCTGTGCCGTGCGCTTCGGCCAACCCGACCGAAGACGGCGTGAACTCCAGCCCTTCGTAGGCGCGCTGCATAGCGCGGCGCTGCCCGTTAATTGAAGGTGCTGTGAGGCTTTTGTCGCGGCCATCGCTGCCGCCGGCGATGCCGCGCAGCACGGCATACACCTTGTCGCCGTCACGCACCGCGTCGTCCAGTCGCTTCAACAGGATGGCGGCCACGCCTTCGCCAATAGCGATGCCGTCGGATTTCGCATCGAAGGGACGGCAGCGACCCGTGGGCGACAATGCGTGCGTCTTGCTGAACACCAGGAAGCTGAACGGGCTTTGCTGCGTGTCCACGCCGCCGACCACAACGAGATCACTTGTGCCGTGACGCAGTTCCTTGACACCGGCTTCGACCGCCGCAAGTGATGAGGCACAAGCCGCATCCAGCGTGTAATTGGGGCCACCCAGGTCGAAGCGGCTGGCGACACGTCCCGCCGCGACGTTAACGAGAATCCCAGGAAAACTGTCCTCAGTCATCTCCGGTAGGATTTGATGCAGACCGTCGAGTACTCGCTGGCGTGTCGCCTCATCCAGGTCGGGGATTTCGTGCAGATATTGCTCAATCATGCAGCGCGCGCCGTAAGCTAAACCCAGGTCGGCCATGCCGCCGCCGGCACCGATGATGACGCCGGTGCGTTCGCGCGTAAAGGGGCGCCTGTCGTAGCCAGAGTCTTGCAGGGCCTGACGCACGACTTCCAGCATCAACAACTGCATTGGCTCGACAGAGGCCAGAGTGTTGGGAATGATGCCGTAGGAGAGCGGATCAAAGTGAATCGGGTCGATAAAGCCGCCCCACTTCGACACCACGCGGTCGGGCACTTTGGGGTCGGGATTGTAAAAGATGTCGGCGTTCCAACGATCGCGCGGCACTTCGGTTATGGCGTCGTGCTTCTGTAAAATGTTCGTCCACAACTCGTGCGGGTCTGACGCGCCGGGATACAAGCACCCCATGCCAATAATGGCAATGGGCTGGTGCAGCTCTTTGAGTTGAAGCGTTGCGGTGGCGGCGCTTTTCTGCTGCGCGGCGAAAGCTTGCAGTTTCTCGGTTGAGCCGTGCGACACGCATCCGTGCAACTCTTCGATGGTGATGACCTTGTCGCGCAAAGCCGCTACTTCACCGATCATGTACATGCCTTCACGCTTTTGCCGCTCGACCGGCACCTCGGTCAGCGCACTGTTGGGCGCAGCATCCGTCACAATATCGGCGTAGGTATCGCCCCGAGTACTCGCTTCCAGTGTTTGCGACAAATCGCTTTGCGACAAATCGGCTTGCAGCGCGCTCTCGCCACGCGACACGCCTTTCGATGCGATGCGCAGGCGACCCAGGTTCAATGCTTCTAATTCGCGGCGCGCCTCTTCGGGCGTGGCGCCATCTTGCAGCAAGCGGCGTTTGGTGGCGGTGAACTCGGCGGCGTAAGAAGTCGGTGCGCAGCGAATGGCGTGGCCGCCTTCGGTATCGAGCAGAACGGTATCGCGACAGGCGAGTGCTTCTTCCTGAAACGTGGGAATAATGGCGCCGCTTTGCACCGCTTCGGATGTGAACAAATAGGCTGTGCCCATCAGCACGCCGATGCGAATGCCCGCTGCCGTGGCCTTAGCCGCCAGCGCCGACACCATCGCCGCCGATAAGTCATCGTGAATGCCGCCCGCGAACAAAACATGAATTGGTTCGGCGTTCTTGTTCTCTTTGCCGGTTTCTTCCTGAAAGTCGAGCAGCACATCGAGCGCCGATTCCCACAGCATGAAGCTCGACAGCGGCCCGACGTGTCCGCCACACTCGCGCCCTTCAAAAATAAAGCGACGGCTGCCCTGGCGCAGAAACATCTCCAACAAGCGCGGCGACGGCGCGTGAATATAAGTGGCGATGCCCTGCGCCTCCAGTGCCTGCGCCTGATCGGGACGGCCACCAGCCAGCAATGCGTAGCGTGGTTTGGTTTTTAAAACGGCGCGCATCTGCTCGTTGCGCAGTTCCGCCGGAACGAAACCTAGAATGCCGACGCCCCAGGGCCGCTCACCCAGCAGTTCACTTGTTTCCTGGAGCAAACGCTCCACAGCCGCTTCGCGCAGCAACGCCAACGCGAGAAACGGCAAGCCGCCGCCGCGCGCAACTGCGTCCGCAAAAGGCGCTACATCGCTAACGCGCGTCATCGGGCCCTGGAAAATGGGAAAACGCAAACCATGAGACTGCGCGAATTCGCTGTGTGGACGAAGAGAAAGTTTTTCAGCGGCCAGAGTAACGTTGTCCGTGACATGCTGCCGATAAGCGCGCAAAATGCCGTCTACAGTGCGATAGCGCGCCGCCAGACGCGAAGCCAGCGCGGCATCTTGTCCCAGCGGACAAAGCGGCTCTGAATTGGTTGTGGCGAGTACTCGAAAGAGCGCCGTTTGAAACTCGACAGCACTGGCGCCGCTCGCTTCCAGGTTTTGTAACTTTTTGATGTGCTCTTTGCCGCGCAGGCGATGCACGCGAAACGGCACGCCCAACGATTCGCCCAGGCAGATGGTTTCCGTGCCATCCATGGCGGCGATTTGTGAACGCAAAGCGGACGGCAAATCGGCTTCTTCGGCCAAGGCCAGTTGATTGTCGAGCAAAATGCCCTGCGCTCCCGCAACGCGACAGGCCGCCGCCGTGTGTGGCCCGATGCCGCCCTGCGCCCACAGAGGAAGCATGTTTTGTTGTTGCAAACGCTGCAAGAGCACAAAAGTCGATTCCGTGCCGACACGGCCACCACTTTCGTTGCCTTTGGCCACCAATCCGTCAACTCCCGCATCGCTTGCCTGCTGGGCTTCCTCAACCGATACAGTTTCGCGAAAGATGCGCCTGGCCAGTGGTCGCAGGGCGTCTCGTGCCGCGGCGAGTGCCGCGCTGTCACATTGGCCTGCCAACACAATGAGGTCGAGAACGGGGGTTCCTGCGTCATTTTCTGCATTGCCGCGCAGCGCTTCCAATAGCGGCACAATGGCAACGACCTGAGACACTTCAATGCGTAACCCGAAACGCTGGCCCATTGCATTGCGCAGCGTACAAAGCTGCTCTTGAAGAAGAGCGCTCAATGACATTGCGCCGCTTAAACGCGCTGCATCAACGATGGCCAGCGCACCGGCGCGTCCGGCGGCAAGCAAAACGTCAAGGCGCGTTGATCCTATCGGCGACAGAACACCGATTTCGAATTCTTGTTTCATTCAGAACACTTAATGGCCAGCCTGTCGTCACCTTTTAGGTGTCTTAGACGGCACCAAAGTTATAAAAGGTGGATTGTGATGCCGCGGGGCATCTTGATGGAAACCCCGTACTAAAATTGCCGATACACCATAGTTCCGATTGCGGATTATAAATCAGTGTTAAGGATGTGACAAAATACGGCGAATATTATAACCGAAGCCAAAATCTTTTCCGGCCCTGCTATAACAAATTAACCAAGACAATGTTCTGAGTACTCGCTTTTGCGTCCGGTGCGTCCGGTGCGTCCGGCAGTTGCTGCTTCTCTGTCGGTTAATAAGGTGCTGTGAATGGAAGCTGTGTTGCTGGCACGCCCTTTGCAAACTCTTGCATCTTGAAATCGTGCTGGCGCGGCGGCAAAGAAGCACGGGAGATTGCGTTGACACAACGCTCCCTTGCAAAGCTAAAAACTTCCGCCGATAATAACGCGCTGAGTCACAAAGTCGTTTTGACGAGAAGTTGTCGGAGCCGTTTGTCCCTCATCCCACAAACTAAGGAGGTGCACAATGCGCAAGCTCTTTGTTGTTGTCATGCTGGCTGCACTGGCTCTGTTAGGTGCTGTTATGGCCCCGCAGGCTCAGGCTCAAACGCAGTACCCGGACGTTCGCACTCTGACGCCCTTCACACAGCAGGCGAACTATATGTCGCTGCCCGGCTACCTGCGTTACAGCTACTTGCTGACGGCAGGCCGCTGGATTTCTCGTGAAGAAGCTGAGGAAGCCGTTCGCCAGCAAGGCGCCCCCACGGGCACAACCGCCACAGCCGGCACGGCGGGCTAAGCTTTCGAGCTTTTAGGCGGCTTTTGTAAGCGGTTGAGTTCATCCCTGTTAGCGCCTCTCCGCATGGAAGGGCTTTAATTGGAACGAACCCACGTGTAAACTCAACGTCACACACCGACACCGTCAAGGCATTTGGCGGTGTCGGTATTTTTTGAAGGAAGTTTCTCCGTGAACACCGTTCCCACCACCACGCTTCACCGCAGCAACGCATCAGAATCGCCGGTCTCCACAGCGTATTCCGTCAAAGCGCACTCCATCAACTTGCAGCCATTGCGCACTACAATGCTGCGCAAAGCGATGTGCAAATCCGCCGCGACGCTGGCCTTCGGCGTTGCCGTGCTGGGCCTGGCGAGTACTCATGCGCCGGCGCAGGCACAAAACGCCGTCACAAACAATATCATCATCAACATCAACGGCAGCACCGTCGATGCCGATCCGGCGCCCATACTGCGTAGCGGTTCTGTCCTGGTGCCGCTGCGCGGCGTTCTGGAGAACCTGGGCGCCCGCGTGCGCTACGTTGCGGAAGAAAAGCGCATCGATGTGACGCAGGGTGGACGCATCGTGGTGCTGCGCGTAGGTGAACAAACCGCCACCACAACCGAAAAGACGGTGACGCTCTCGGCGCCACCGCAGGTTTTTGAGGGCCGCGCCTTCGTGCCGCTGCGCTCTCTGGCCGAGTTGTTTGGTTACAACGTGCAATGGGTGGCGCAGTCGCGCACTGTCGCAATCTCCAACGAGGCCGGGCCGCGCAGCTTCACCGACCACCGTGTAGCCCTGCGCGAGTCGGGACCGCTGGGCGTAACTATCAATTTTCATGATGCGACCATTGCCGAAGTCGGCGCGCTGCTGGATGCCGCCAAAAGCGCCGGTGCCAGCCTGATTAAAACGCGCTTCGACTGGAACAGCCTGGAACCTCAAAAAGGCGCCGCGTTCCAGTGGCCAATTTACGACCGCGTGGTGCGTGAAGCCCGCAATCGTGGTCTTGTCGTGGTGGGAGTACTCGGAAACTCGGCGAAGTGGGCTTCGGTCTTTTCACGTTCCAACGATGAAAACGAATGGCGCAACGGCGCTCCTCGCGATGCCGAATTGAAGTCGTGGGAGAACTACGTGCGCCGCGTGGTGGGTCGCTACGGCAAAGATGTGCACGCCTGGCAGGTATGGGAACGACCCTCCGCCGACAAGTTTCGTGGTGGACGTGTCGCTTATCGCTCGGTGGTGCGTTTGGCTTCAACGGCGGCGCGCGGAGCCGACCCCAAGGTCATCATTTTTGCCGGTGAACCGGGCGGCGTCGATCTCGAATACATTCAAACGCTGAACGCCAACGGCATCGCCGGCATCACAGAAGGCTTGTCGCTTTATCCTCTAGCCGAATTCCAGCCCGGCGCTGCAGCGGCGCCCGAAGAGTTTTTGCGTCCTTTCAGCACACTGCGCAGCGATGCCACTTTGCGTGGCGCCGGAGCGCGCGACTTCTGGGTTGGCGGCCTGGCCTGGCCCGTGCTGGGCGACAGTGCAAGCACCGTACAAGTGCAGACGGCGGATAACAGTGGCGACACAGCCAACATCGAAGGTATCGCTTCGGGCACCGACTCCGATACGCGCGACCGCTTGCTGCGCTATTTTACGCCCGCGGCGCAGGCCGATTATCTGATGAAAGCAAGCGCGTTGTCGCTGGCCGCGGGCGCGCCCAAGGTTTTCTGGAGCCGCCTGCGCGATGACGATGCCTACGAGCGCGTCGAGCCGATGAACCCGGAATGGGGTTCGGGGCTGTTGCGTCGCGATCTTGCACCGCGTCCGTCCTATTCGGCTTTTCAAACCTTGTCACAACAGGTGAAGGGTAAGCCCTACGCCGGTGCGTTGGTTAACGGCCCGCAAACCGTAGCGTTGCTTTTTGATAACGGCGTTGAGGGTTCGGTCGCGGTGTGGAGTACTCACGGGGCGACGCGTGTGGTGTTAAAGATGGGCGGCGAAGATCCCGCTGTGCCCGGCTCGTTGTTCATTTCTACTCGCCCCGATACGCAGGTGCTCGATTCGGCGGGCAATGTCATCGCGGGCGCGGAAGTCTCGTTCGATCTTTCGACGCGCCCGGTGTGGATTACCAACATCGGCTACGAAACGCGCAACGCCGTTAAGAACAGCGCCGCCACCGGCCCGCTGCAATTGCAGCCACAACCAGTTGAGTACTCGACAGAAAATGGCGTATCCGCGACTTTTGCTGATGTGCCGGGTGCCGAGCGCGGCTTGCTGTGGCGCAAGTTCAGCAACTTCCGCAGCGAAGCGCAGAAGATGACTAAGGTCAACGACAGCGAAAGCGGCTTGACCACCGAAATATCGCGTGACATCCTCAACCCGGCGGCAGGGCGTTTCTTCATCTTCATGGATGTCGACGACCAGTACATGTATTTCAACCGCAGCACGCCGATTCGTGTCACGGTGCGGGTGCGTCGTCCTGCGGTTGAAAGCGGCAGCCTGATCAATGCAACAGCGGGTTTCAGCATTCAATATGCGACTTCGGGCGGAACCAAGTTCACCAACTGGCAGGTTGTGGAGCAGGGCGAAGGTTGGGCCGAATACACCTTCGACATCCCCGATGCGCTGCTGGCCAATCGCGGCGGCTACGACCTGATGATCAACACTTTCGGCTCGAAGCGTAACCTGGTGTTTGGCGGCGCTTCCGTGCAGCGTGTCGGTTAATAGTTGTCAGGCGCCTTACATCAACAGCCCGCGTTGCGATTGTTGCAACGCGGGCTGTTTTGTGCCGACCAACTGCAACAGAAACGTGACAGTGTGGATAACCGTTAACAAGTAGAACGCTACAGAGTGTCATTCCGAGCGCAGCGAGGAATCTTCCATGCAGGGAGCTATGATTCATCGCCAGCTCGCAATGACACGGAGTCGAACTCCCAAACGTGTGGCTTTCGATTTATGAAGTGCTACATGGTTAATCGAGCGGGTGGAAACAGCAGTAATTGCGTGGCGCGGGATTTCGCTGTGGCATAAATTGTGTATAGATGGCGCGCCGCGAACTGCCAAAAAACTCTCTATAGAAAAGCTGCTCTACGGGCTTTACAAAGCCTTGACGCACAAGTATAATAGGGGGGAATTGAATCACCTTCTCGTGCTGTTTCTGCGCTGAATACGCTATTGCGTGCCGCCGATGTGTGCTTTTGAGCTGTTTTTAAAGGCTCCAATTGGTGTGTGCCGCAAAAGGAGGGATGTTGCACCTCGCCTGGTCGTTACGGGGCAAAAGGTGTTGGACAGCGCAACGAAAGGGATGCAATTCGGCCACATGCAGTTTTGCAGCAACACGCAGCCAGTGCAGTCTGTTTTGCATAGCGGCTGAAAGACGGGGAAGACGCCTCGACAACGAGAAGCTTCGCAATTGACGTGGTGGGACAGAGGAAACATGGAGACTCGTGTTCCCCATCCAAAAGCGGTGCTACTCAGAAATTGAGTACTCGACTCCTGATTTCAAATGTTGTGCCGGGCGAGATTGCCAATCGCAGCCAGTCGTTACAACACGTCGTGAAATCAAGGAGATTTCAGCACATGAAACGTAAAGCCACTTTTGGAGTTGTGCTCGCTCTTGCAGCCGCTCCGGCTATCGTCGCGCCGACACTCGTTTCTCAGGCGCAGGCACAGGACGCAGCAGCCGCCCGTGCCGAGTACCCGGATGTACCGCGTGGCCACTGGGCCTATGAAGCGCTCGACCGTTTGAGCCGCGCCGGTATCATCGAAGGCCGCCCCGGCGGCGTTTACGAGGGCAATCGCCCCATGACCCGCTACGAGTTCGCGGTCGCCATCGCCCGCTTGCTCGACCGTCTGCCGCCTGATCGTGGCGGCAACACAGTCGTTGGGCCCACCATCGACCAGTTCAACGCCCTCACCGCCCGCGTGGGTGCGTTGGAAGCGCGCCCGATCCCGGATATCACCCGTCGTGAAGTGACGGACATGATTAACGCTCTGGCGACCGAGTTCCGCGATGAACTGAGCCGTCTTGGTGTTCGCGTTGATGCTATTGAAGTTCGCGTTTCCACTTTGGAGAACCGTGTATCTCGTCCGCCGCGCGTGACGCTGACCCCCAGCATTCTGCACCGCACCGGCTCGGCCAGCTACATCGACAATGGGCCTGGTGGCATTGGCCGTTTCATCGCCAACCCCGGCTTCAACCCGGCCAACGACAACGTGTTCGGCGCACAAATCACACCTTCTCCGGCTAACCCCGGCGGTGGCGGTCGCAATGTCCAGCCCCGTGACAGCGTGTTCAACGACTTCAACGCGGGTAAGTTTGGCTACACCGATTTCGAGTTGCGCCTGACTGATCGCGTGACCGATCGTTTGAGCGTCAACGCCGCGTTTCGTTCGTTGGGCTCCACACAGGAAGACCCGTGGACCGGCGACGTTCTCAACGGCGTTGTTGGCGGCGGCTTCTACCTCCGTGAAGCTAATGCCGTGGCCGACTTGGGTGGCCGCAGCTTCCTGGGCGCCCGTGGCCTGAGCCTGATTCTGGGCCGCCAGCGCACCAAAGTCGGCCAGGGTCTGTTGTATGACAACGATCTGGCTCCGACCGATCAGTTGCACGCTCAGTTCAACGTTGGCCCGTTGCAGATCAACGGTTTCTACGGTGGCATCAACAACAATAACTTTGGTGGCAACGGTCTGAACCCCTACATCTTCTCCGGTTCGGCGTTCAACGTTGGTTTGAACGGCGGCGGCAACGTCTTCGGTGGTCTCGGCCCGGCAGCCGGCTCCGGTGCAGCCGTTGGTTTCCCTGGACCCGAAGGTGTGACGCTCTACCCCGAAGACAGTGAAAGCCTCGTCCGCGTTGGTTTCAACCTGTTCCGTATCGCAGGTAACCCGGTGCAGGTTGGCGTTGCCCGTCAGTTCGACGGTGTTGGCGACCAGGACGGCGACTCGCTCGACCTCACGATTCCGTTGTTCAACCGCACAGTCGGCTTTGAGTATGTGCGTCAGAACCACTACGCCAATGGCGCTGAGGCCAATGACGCCGGTGCTTACAACGTCACCGTTCCGGTGTTGCGCTCGCGCATCCTCGACCTGAACGCCGCGTATGGCAAGGCCGATGACAAGTTCGAGTATTTCCTGTCGTCCGCAGCCAACCCGTATGCCCGCACCTATGCCGAAGCGATCTTTGATCGTCCGATGGCTCTGGGCGCGCCGCTGATCGGTGAAGCTCCGGGTGGCGGCGATGCCCGCTACATGGCAGCCAAAGAAGTCTATGACTTCACGGGCACGCTGCGCTTGTTGCGCCGTCTGCCGCTCGACTTCCGTTACTACCGTGCCAAGGGTTCGGAGCGCGGTCGTGGCGACCAGGTTGATCTGGGTAACGTATTCACCGTCGGCTCGACGTTCAACATCTCCCCCGGTGTTGACCTCGAAGTCAAGTATGGTCAGTATGACTCGGAGAACGCTGCGGTCGATAAGCTGAAGTACTTCCGCGTCGGCGCCAACGTCGGCTTCTAAACTGAATAGGTTCATCGAGCCAATCGGCTCATGAATGAGATTCAGTCGGCAAAACTCCCGTCCGAGTACTCGGACGGGAGTTTTTGTCTTTGTGGCAAGTCATCACCGTGGCAGCCGTCACCGTGGCAGCACAACGTGCGAAGCTGCTTGCGAATGCGCTCCGCTTTTGGCTATCCTAACTTCAGTTATCGTCGTCGCAAGAGGAACTTCTCGCATGAATCGACCGCGCTCCACTCCCTGGTTTTGGATTATTCTATCGGCCCTGACTTTGTTTATCGTCGGCGGCTTCGGCCTGATTTTGATAGCTACCACGGTAGGTGGTGGGGAAGGCGGCAGCAGCCTGAACCCACGCGTGGGCCTTGTCGAGCTTTCAGGTGCCATTATGGATGAGGGCGCAGGCAGCCTTATCGGTGGCCGTTCGCGCGGCGCACGCGATGTCATCAAGGCACTCGATGCCGCGCGCGAGGACGAATCGATCAAGGCGGTTGTGATTCGCATCAACTCGCCCGGTGGCTCGGCGGCGGCCTCGCAGGAGATGTTCAACGCGGTGCGGCGCTTGAAAGCGACGAAGCCCGTTGTATGTTCGATGGGCGATGTGGCCGCGTCGGGTGGCTACTATGTGGCGGCGGCCTGCGACAGCATTTATGCCAACGGTTCGACGCTCACCGGCTCCATCGGCGTCATTTCACAATTTGTAAACTATTCCTATCTTTTCCAGAAGGGCTGGCTCGGCCAGGAAACGGTCAAGAGCGGTCGCTTCAAGGACGCGGGTAATCCGTCGCGGCCCCTGACACCCGCCGAGCGTGAGTTGTTCCAGGCCATGGTGATGAATGTGTATGGCCAGTTCGTCAACGATGTGCTGGAAGGTCGCAAAGGCAAGTTGACTCGGGCGCAGTTGCTCAAACTCGCCGATGGTCGCGTTTATACCGGCGTGCAAGCCAGGGACAACAAATTGATCGACGCCATTGGCGGCTTGCACGAGGCTGTGCGTGAGGCGGCGCGTCTGGGCAATATTCAGGGTGAACCCAAGATCAAAGAGGTCAACGTTGGCGGCAGCTTGTTCGGTTCGCTGATGGGCGCCCACAGTGAGGCTGCGCTATCGAGTGCTCTGGGCGATGTGGGCGTTGCTGCCGGGCGTGCCGCGGGTGAAAGCTTTGCCAATTCTCTGGCGCGCCAGATGAAAGCGGAAAATACCGTCCCCGAACTGCGATAGTTGTTGAACCACAGAGGCACCGAGGGCACAGAGGAAAGACGAGAAGAGCATAAACGGGGGAGTGCGCGACGCGAGAGCGATGTGAGTACTCGTGACCTTTCCTGACTGGCCGTCCCTTTCTAGCTTCTGTGCCCTTGGTGCCTCTGTGTTTAATCCTCTTTTATGAAACTTCTTCTTGTTGACGGCTACTCGCTGCTGTATCGCGCCTTTTTTTCCAGCCCGCCGCTGACCACGCGCGAAGGCCAACCGACCGGCGCACTGTATGGTTTCACGCGTATGTTGCTGCGCCTACTCGATGAAGCGCAGCCGGAATATGCGCTGGTTGCGCTGGATGCTTCCGGCCCCACCTTTCGCCACGACTCGTTTGCCGATTACAAAGCGAATCGCCAGGCCGCGCCGGATGACTTGAAAACGCAATCGAAGCTGGCGCGTGACCTGTTGGATGGTCTGTCGATTCCGCGCTACGAGCATCAGGGCTTTGAAGGTGACGATGTGCTCGGCACCCTGGCGCGCATGGGCGAAAGCAAGGACATCGAAGTCACCGTTGTGACAGGCGACGGTGACGCGCTGCAATTAGTAGATGACAAAGTGCGCGTGCTCTTAACGCGGCGCGGTGTTTCCGACCTGGAATGTTTCACGACCGATGCCGTGCTGGCGCGCTACGGCTTCGAGCCAAAACTACTGCCGGACTACAAAGGCTTGCGCGGCGACACAAGCGACAACATTCCCGGTGTGCCGGGCATTGGCGACAAAACCGGCATGAGTCTCATCGGCAAGTGGGGCGCGCTCGAAAATGTGTATGAGAATCTCGAAGAAGTGACGCCGCCGCGCATCCGCGAGTTGCTGCGCGAACACCGTGAAGTCGCTTTCCAGTCGCGTGATCTGGCGCGCATCGTGACCGACTTGCCGATTGATGTCGATTTTGAGCATTGCCGCTATGGCCCCCTGAACGAAGAACAGCGCGAGACGGCGCTTTCTACTGTGCGCCTTTTTGAGTTCAAGAGTATGCTGGCGCGCTATACGAGTACTCAGGACGAGGCGCAACCGGCAGAAGAAGAAAGCTCTCTTACTACGGCCACATGCGAGTGGCACGGCGCCGAATCGTTTGCCGACATCGAAGCGTGGCTGCACAAAAACGCAGTGGATTCCACTGTCGGTTTCATCTGGGATGCAAATCTTGGCTGCGCGTTGGGCTGCAACGGCAGCGGCGTGTTCTTCGGCGGCGAGCTTGAGGAACTGAAAAGTTGGCTGCAAGACGAATCGCAGCGCAAGATTGTGCATGACGCCAAAACGCTCAAGCTGGAGTTGTGCAAACGCGATGTCGCTTTGCAGGGCGTCGTGGCCGATGCGCTGTTGATGGGCTATTTGCTCGACCCGACGCGACAAAGCCATCCGTTGCCGCAGTTAGCCGAAAAGTATCTGTCACGCACGCTGCCAGTCGCCGAAAGCGCTGCGGCCAAGAAGCCCGCCAAGAGCAAAGCCAAAACCTCACTCTTTGAGGAAGACGTGGCGAGTACTGAGGAAGAGCAAGGCCCGAGTGAAGCGCAGCAGGAATCATTGGCAATTGCGGCCTGCACGCTGAGCGATCTGGAGTCTGCCCTGCGCAAAGCACTGCAAGGCATCGGTGAAGAACACATCTTCGAGAAACTGGAGTTGCCTCTGGTCGATGTGCTGGTGGCCATGGAACAAATCGGCATGCTGCTCGACGTGGAGCAACTGCAAGAGCTGGGCGAAACGCTGGAAGCCGACGCCGAGCGGCTGCAAAACGAAATCTGGGAATCGGTCGGCGAAAAGTTCAACATCGGTTCGACCAAGCAGCTTCAGGTCGTGCTCTACGAGAAATTGGGCCTGGCCAAAGGTCGCGCCACGAAAACAGGCTACTCGACGGATGTTCACACGCTGGAACGTCTGGCCGAAGAACACGATGCCGTGCGCAAGATCCTCGATTATCGCGGCACGACCAAGCTGAAAAGCACGTATGTCGATGCGCTCTTGAAGGGCATGGAGCCGCAAACGCATCGCATTCACACCAACCTCAATCAGACGGGGGCCGTTTCCGGGCGGCTTTCTTCCAGCGAACCGAATCTGCAAAACGTGCCCATTCGCACCGAGCAGGGCAGGCTGATTCGTCGCGCTTTTATCGCGCCGCCCGAGTACTCGATTCTGGCTGCCGACTATTCGCAGGTCGAGTTGCGCATCCTGGCGCACATTACCGGCGACGAGCCGCTGGTGGAAGCGTTTCGCAGCGGTCAGGATGTGCATTCGCGCACAGCCGCCGACTTATTCGACGTGAGCGTGGATGAAGTCGATAGCGATATGCGCCGCAAAGCCAAGATGACCAACTATGCCATCGCGTATGGTGTGTCGGGCTTTGGCCTGGCCAAGCAGTTGGGCAGCGGCACGGCGGGCGAAGCACAGGAGTTCATCAAGCGCTATTTTGAGGCGCTGCCCGGCGTGAAGAACTATATCGATGAAACGCTGCGCCAGGCCAAGCAGGACGGCTATGTGCAAACCTTGATGGGACGGCGTCGCCCCTTGCCCGACATCAATTCGCCGCGCGGGCCGGAGCGCGCCGCCGCCGAACGCACAGCGATCAACCACCCAATTCAGGGCACTTCCGCCGACATCATGAAAATTGCGATGCTGGCTATCCACGATGACTTGCGCAAGTTGGGCCTACGCGCACGCATGACGATGCAGGTACACGACGAACTGGTGTTTGAAGTGCCGCAAGATGAAATCGAAGTCTTGGCCGAGTTGGTGGAGCGCCACATGCGCGAAGTCCCGGCGCAAGAGATGAAGTTGAGCGTGCCGCTGGAAGTGGAAGTGGAAATTGGCCCTAACTGGAACGATACCAAGCCGGTCGAGCGGGCCGCGAGTACTCGCTAACAGTGCGCGACCAATTGACGCGAGGCTTCCTTTGGAACACGTTGGTGCTGTGGATTAAGAATCTCAGCCCGCTGCTCCGTTCAATCTGTTATGTTCCATGGGGTATATTGTTGTGTATCGCAAGAAAAGGGGCTGTTCCCGACAACTTATTGTGCGGGCGTCTTGCGCTGTGTCCTCTTTTCTGTTATTATTCCAAAGGTTTTTCTCCTCGCATTGCCCATACACAGCGCGCGTCCATAACGCGGTCGCATGGCGAACCTCCCTGTTCTTACGGAATTTCCCTGCGGCAAAAGCACACGGTCGATGAGGAACGCGGAGGGTAGTCAGGCGTTCGATATAGAGCCGTATGGCATTCCTCTTGAAAATCCCAGCAATCATAATAGAGAAATAGATAAGACGCCAGGCACTTCGAGTACTCGGGGTGCGCGTCAAGGAGCTTTGTGGTGGAGAACACCCCGACTAACGACATGCAGACGAACGACAACCCGACAACCGACACTCCGACCAACGGTGCATCTGATAGCGCCGCAGACGCCACTCCGACGCAAGTGGCGCCAGCCCAAGTGGCCGGCAATGACGGCAACGATGCGCTCACCGGCGTTGCAGCCGATGCAGGTGCTGCAGGCGGCGCCGGTGTGACAGCCGGCGCAGGCACTACATCTGATGCCGCAACTGGTACCAACGGTGGAAGCACCAACGGTGGAGGCACAGACAGCACGCCAGCTCCTACGATAGCTGATGCAGCCGATGCAGCTCCCGCTGATGCTACTCCCGCGCCCCAGCAACCTGCGGGCGAACAGGCCGGCGTTGGTCGCTCACCGCGCCAGTTCTCAATGGCTCAGGTCATGGAGTCGGATGAATTCAGCTCCTACATGAGCGGCGTCGACCGTCTCACCAAGGGCACGCTCCTGAAGGGCACCGTTGTGCGCGTCGATGAAAACACCGGCGAAGCGCTGGTTGACATCGGCACCAAGAGTGAAGGCATTATTGCGCGCAACGAACTGGGCGACGAGGGAATCAACGTCGGCGACGAAATTGAAGCCGTCGTGATGCGCTCCGAAGACGACGAGGGACACCCCGTGCTGTCGAAGCGCCGCGCCGACTACGAGCGCACCTGGCGCGAGATTCAGCAGGCCAAGGAAAAAGAAGTCAACTTGGAAGGTCTGGTGCGCGAGCAGGTCAAGGGCGGCCTCATCGTGGACTTGGGCGTTCCGGCCTTTGTTCCGGCTTCGCACGTTGACGCGCGCAATCGCAGCGATCTCAGCCGCTTTGTGGGACGCACCATTCCGGTTCGTGTCATCGAGATCGACCGCAAGAAGAACAAGGTTATCGCTTCGCACCGCATCGCTTCGGCGGAAGACCGCGAGCGCCGCGAAACCGAAGTGTGGTCTACACTCGAAAAAGACAAGATCGTTGAAGGCATAGTGCGTCGCATCACCGACTTCGGCGCTTTCGTCGACATCGGCGGCATTGATGGATTGCTTCATGTGCGCGAGATGGCCTGGGGCCGTGTCGAGCATCCTGAGAGCGTGGTCAAGAAGGGCCAGAAGCTGCAACTTGTCGTGCTCGACATTGACCAGGAGCGCAAGCGTGTGGCACTGGGCTTGAAGCAACTGCAAAGCGACCCGTTCAAGAAAGCGGCCAAGAACTATAATCCCGGCCAGACGGTCAAGGGCAAGGTTTTGCGCATTGCTCCATCGTGCGCTTTCGTCGAGTTGGAAGAAGGCGTCGAAGGCATTGTGCCCATCTCCGAGATGAGCAACACGCGCATCAACAAGCCGGAAGATGTGCTGTCCATCGGTCAGGAAGTCGAAGCGCGCGTCAAGCAGGTGCAGCCGAACCAGCGTCGCATTACGCTGAGCTTGAAGTCGGCGCAGCAAGACCGTGAAGTACGCGAAACCCGTACTGCAATTCGCGAAGTCAACGAGCGTGCCACACGCGACGATGGCGGTGGCGGCGACGGTGGCGGTATTCGCCTGGGCGATGTCTTTGGTGAGAAGCTGCGCGCCGCGCGCGATCGTGGCCGTGAGCGCAACGAAGACCGTGCTCGCCGTTTGCAGGCTGCTCAGGCCGCTGCTGAAGAAGAAGAGTGGGATGAAGATTCCGATCCCTCTGCCGATGTTGACGTGGCTGATGACGTCAACACCGAAGAAGACGAAGCGTAAGCCGAGTACTCATGGGTTGAAGAGGGCGCTGCGAATTCGCAGCGCCCTCTTTGTTTCAGCCGGAAGTTTCATGGATTCGCCCGTCAGACAGTGACAGGGCCGGGGCATTGTAGTAAAATCTCTCGTTGGACAGGTGGCAGAGTGGTCGAATGCGGCAGTCTCGAAAACTGTTGTGCATGCAAATGCACCGGGGGTTCGAATCCCTCCCTGTCCGGTGTGTGGAGTTCTCAGTTTTAAGTTTTGGTTTTGAGTTGGCCTCATCAACTGAGAACTCAAGAAGGACAGGTGTCCGAGCGGTTTAAGGAGCACGACTGGAACTCGTGTGGGTGTAACAGCCTCGTGGGTTCGAATCCCACCCTGTCCGCCATTGAGGGGAAAGGAAAAGGGATGGCGGATGAGTTGCAGTTTTATGGTTCATCCCGCATCCCTTGCACCTCATCCCTTCTCCAGTTTGGTTGCGCTAAGCGGGGAGCCAGCGGTGCCCTGAATCTGCAATCCGCTTTAGCAGAGCTGAATTCCTGCGCTGAGGCTGCTTCTTGTGGAGCTGGGCGCGGCACGGAGCATTGATAGGTGGGCCCTATGCAACGGCGGCGCGTGAACCCCGCCAGGGTCGGAAGGCAGCAACGGTAAGCGCTTCCCGCCGTGTGCCCTAGGTCTCCTGCCTTGAGCCATCGACCGCGATTCCGTCTGTAAGGGGTTAGTCGAAGCATGGGTGCGCAGCCAATTCTTTTTTGGTGACGAGTGCAGAATGACGAGTTGCGAATCGAGTACTCACATCGGTTCATAGCTCGTCATTCGTCATTCGTAGATCGTCACTCCTCATGTCTCTCTACCGCAAATACCGCCCGCAAACCTTTGAAGACATGGTCGGGCAGGAGCACATCGCGCAAACGTTGCGCAACGCTCTGGCGGCCCAGCCGGTGCGCATTGCACACGCCTACCTCTTCTGCGGGCCGCGCGGCACTGGCAAGACTACAACGGCGCGCCTGCTCGCTAAATGCCTCAACTGTGTCAACGGCCCAACGAGCACGCCGTGCAACGAGTGCGATTTCTGCACGCGCGTGCGCGACAACCAGGCCACAATGGACCTCATCGAAATCGACGCCGCCTCCAACACGGGCGTCGATAACGTGCGTGAAGTCATCATCGATAAGGTGAATGTCGCGCCGGCGCAGGGCCGCTATCGCATCTACATCATTGATGAAGTGCATATGCTTTCCACTTCCAGCTTCAACGCCCTGTTGAAAACGCTGGAAGAGCCGCCGCCGCACGCCATCTTCGTCCTCGCCACGACGGACGCGCACAAAGTTCCGCCCACGATCTCCAGTCGTTGTCAGCGCTTCGATTTTCGTCGTGTCGGCCCGAACGACATCGTAAAACGCTTGCAGCACGTGGCGGGTCACGAAAGCATCGACCTGCGTGACGAAGCGGCGCGACTCATCGCCTTTACCGCCGATGGTGCTTTGCGCGATGCGCTGACGCTTTTGGAACAAGTGACGGCCTTTTCCGCCGAAGAGATTAACGAGTCCGATGTACGTCTTGTACTGGGAACCGTGTCGCGCGAATTGTTGTGGGATTTAATGGACGGCATTGCCGCGCGCGATCCCGCCGCCGGACTAACAGCCATCGAGCGCGCGACGGAAGAGGGCGTCAGCTTTTCGCAGCTCACGCGCGACCTGGTGAGTTATAGCCGCGATCTGTTGTTGTTGACAGTGGGCTTTGAAGGCGAAAGCGGCCTCAGCGATACGGAAAAGAAGCGCCGCCACGCTCATGCCAATGCCATCGGGCGGGCGCGCCTGACCGACCTTGTGGAAGCCCTGCGCGCCGCCGAAAAAGAAATGCGCCAGAGCACGGATCACCGTTTGCTGCTGGAACTGACGCTGGTGCGGCAGTCGAGCGAATCACAACAGCCTCGTGAAATGCCGGGTCGTGCAGTTGACGGTGCGCTGTCACCGAGAGAAGCCACACCGCCACAGCGGGTTGCTGCGCCGCAAGCGAGTACTCAAGCCAACGGTCAGATGTTGCGCCCCGAGCCATTGCGCGCGCAGCCATCGCGCCCGCAGCCGTTGGAGATGGAGCCAGCTTCGCCGCTGGCTCCAATGCGAGAGCAGGTTGCCCAAACGCGCGAACATGCTGATGCGGTGACAAATGGTGTCACCGATGCGCCCATCACACCCATTGATATGGTGCCGCCGCTCGTGGGCAATGTGCTGCACGAGGAAGCGCCGCCGGTTGTGAACACAGGGCCATCTATCGAGACTTCAACTCCGGCGGAAGTGGCCGCGCCGACCAGCGATGAGTCAGCGGCAGTTGCCGAGTCAGCGGCGAGTACTCAGCCGGAGGTGGGAAACGGCGAGCTGCAACAAAACGCTCCAGCAAATGGCGGCACACCACGCAAAGGACGGCGCATTCATTCGCTGGAAGAGTTCCACGAGCTGTGGCCGTTTGTCTTAGCGCGCGTCAAAAAGAAGATCGGGGTTTCGGCGGTGGCCTATCTGCACGATGCGCGTCCTATTTCGCTGGATGAGCGTGAAGCGACACTGGAGTTCCAGCGAGAGTTCCACTACGAAAAAGCCTGTGAAGCGGCGCGGCGCCTGCCGTTCGAGCAGATCATCAACGAATGTCTGGCCTCGCCGCATCGCTTGCGCTTTCAGCTGGCGCCGCCTAAAGCCAAGCCGGTCGCCGCACCCGCTGCCCCGCCGCCCGATGATGATGACGATGATGAGGACGACGTTTTGCGACTGGCGCAGGACATGTTCGGCGCTGAAGTTGTGGGGCGCTCGGGCGAGGGATAAACTGCTTTGAGGTTCACGGTTTGGGGTTCGCAGTAACAGGCTATAAATCATTTAGCCTTCGCCAAAGACGCATAATCTCTCACCTTGAACCCCGAACCTATAACCGCGAACCTAAATCCAAAGGACACATTCAATGCTTCCCAATTTCGGCGGAATGAACCCGCAAAAGATGCTGCAAAAGATGCAGGACGACATGATGCGTTTACAGGAACAACTCGACGCCGAGCGTCTGGAAACCAGTTCGGGCGGCGGCATGGTGAAGGTCACCACCAGCGGCATGGGCGAAGTGCTGGAGATCAACATTGCGCCGGAAGTGGTTGACCCCAACGATGTGGAAATGTTGCAAGATCTCATCGTGACAGCGGTGCGCGACGCCCTGAAAAAAGCGCAGGATCACCACTCGCAGAAGATGGGACAAATCACCGGCGGGCTGAAGATTCCGGGCTTGTTTTAGTTCGATTTCGTGCAGCGAAACGGCAAATAAAGGCGTCCTGAGTACTCGCGGAACGTCTGAAAATACATGCTTTACTATGCGCGCCCGCTGGCGCAGTTGTTGGAACAATTGGAGAAGCTTCCGGGCATCGGCCCGAAGTCGGCGCAGCGTCTGGCGTTTCATATTTTGCGTGCGCCGCGCGAAGATACCGAAGGTCTGGCACAGGCCGTGCGCGATGTGCGTGATAAGATTAAACCCTGCACGCGCTGCGGCAACTTCACCGACTTGGAAGTGTGCGACATCTGCACCGATCCGCGCCGCGAGGCTGCGTTGCTATGCGTTGTCGCTGAGCCACGAGACTTGATGGCGGTCGAGAACTCCGGTGAGTTTCGTGGACGTTATCATGTGTTGGGCGGCGTGATGAGCCCGATTGAAGGCATCGGCCCCGATCAGCTCAACATCAACGGCCTGATGAAGCGCATCGGCGATGAAGGCGTGAGCGAGGTCATTCTGGCTGTGTCGCCCACAGTCGAAGGCGAAACGACGGCCAACTATCTGGCGAACTTGCTTCGCCCGCGCAACGTGCGCGTGACGCAACTGGCGCGCGGCCTGCCTTTCGGCGGCGACCTCGATTACGCCGACCAGATGACCATCGCCGGGGCGTTACGCGGCAGACGAGATTTTTAGTTTTTACCACAGAGGACACGAAGGACCACAGAGGATAAGAAGAGAAACAGGGTGGGCTTTGTCTGGTGCGAATACTCGTAGCGCATGAAGCACAGTCAAAAGCTCACTTCAAACCTCTGTGTTCCTCCGTGTCCTCTGTGGTTCAAAAGGTTGAGGAAGAAAATGTCTGAGTTAAACGGGAAGTCGAGTACTCACAACGAGCAGAAAGGCACCTTTCGTGTCAAAGTCGGCCTGGCGGAGCAGATGAAGGGCGGCGTCATCATGGACGTTGTGACGCCTGAACAGGCCATCATCGCCGAAGAAGCGGGTGCCACCGCTGTGATGGCACTGGAGCGCGTGCCAAGCGACATTCGGAAAGAAGGCGGCGTGGCGCGCATGAGCAACGTGCAGCTCATCAAAGAAATTAAGAGCGCTGTCACTATTCCGGTCATGGCCAAGTGCCGCATCGGGCATTTTGTGGAAGCGCAAATTCTGCAAGAACTCGGCGTTGACTTCATCGATGAAAGCGAAGTGCTGACGCCCGCCGATGAAGTGTTTCACATCGATAAGCACACGTTTCATGTTCCGTTTGTGTGCGGCTGCCGCGACCTGGGCGAAGCCCTGCGCCGCATCGGTGAAGGCGCGGCCATGATTCGCACCAAGGGCGAAGCCGGCTCCGGTAATATCGTGGAAGCAGTGCGCCACCTGCGCACAGTGCATGGAGAAATTCGTCGCCTGAGTACTCTTCCCAAAGAAGAGCTGATGACAGCGGCCAAGAACTTGGGCGCACCGTATGACCTGGTGCGCGAAGTGGCCGCGACGGGTAAATTACCGGTTCCCAACTTCAGCGCCGGCGGTGTGGCAACGCCCGCTGATGCCGCGCTGATGATGCAACTCGGAGCCGAAGCCGTCTTTGTCGGTTCAGGCATCTTCAAGAGTGAAGACCCGGCGCCGCGTGCGCGTGCCATTGTGGATGCGACAACGCACTTCGATAATCCGGCCAAGCTGGTGGAGTGCTCCATGAATCTGGGTATCGCCATGTCGGGCCTTGATGTGCGCCAGATGAGCGAAGCCGACAAGCTGTCGACACGCGGCTGGTAAAACGAATTCCGTAAAACAATTTGCAGAAGCAGCAACCATCCGGCAACAACGTTGTCGAAACGGCGTGAAGTTGATTTATCAGCTTCACGTTTTTGTTTGTCGGTTTCACTTTACGCCTGATAGAATTTTCTTCTGATGCGTTGCTACTCGCTTTTTCTGCTTTCTTCATTTGCTCTTGTAGGGCCGGGGTTGGTGGCCTTAGGCCCGGCGGCCTCGGCGGATACGACCGATTTCAACACGTCCGGTTTCGTCGGGTCGTCGAGTTTTGGCGGTCCTTCAAGCCTGGGCGGGCCGCGCAGTGCTGCCGACCCAAACAGCTTTATTTCTTCCAAGGGTTTTTTGACGCCGGAAGCCAGTAAACCGCTCGATAGCTACCAGGCGCTTAATGCGCTGTCGCAGCAGTCGCCGATGCTACAGCAATTCCGCCTGTTGCGAGATGCTCTGCGTGGCGAAGGTGAACTTTCCAAGCGCAACATCACGCTGTTGCCGAGCGAAAAGCAATCGCCAACAGGCGCGTTTCAACTGCGCATCGGTGCCCGTCCGGGTTCGGCCCTGCGTCTGGCCGGCAACGCGCAGGCTCCCGGCGTTGAAGTGTCGTGGAATCGTATTTCTTTCGGCTCGACGGCGCCGCTACGAGTACTCAACAACGCCCTGCGTCCGGTAGATCGTCTTTTTCAGGCGCCTAACAGCAATGCTACTGCTCCGGGCAGCGATGAATCGCAGCTCATGTGGCTGGTGGCCAAACCGCTGGACGAGAAGCGCGCCGCATTGCAGTTGATGATGAGCAGCGGACGTCGCGATCTCACACCTTCGCTCAATGGTGATGGACAATTCGCAGCCGGGCAGTTATGGGGCGCGCGCGGTGAATTTTCGCTGCTGTCGCGCTGGAAACTGAACACGGAGTGGACCAACAGCAAAAGTGAAGAGCAGGAACGCGCTGCGCAAGCCTGGAAGTGGGAAGTCGCAGGGCCAATTGCGCATCCGTGGGGCGAAGCCAACTTTAGCGCGCAGATGAGCAATGTCGATTGGGGCTACCGCCCATTTACCGGCGTCGTGACGGCTGAGGGCCAGGAGCGCAATGAAGTGGCGTTGCGCCAGAGCATCGCCAAGGGTCGTCTCGGCGGTGCGCTTGCGCTGTCATGGAATCAGATCGAGCGTAAAGAAAGCGATGTCGTGGTGAGCAGCGTGCCACTGCAGACCGATGCCCTGGAAGGTAACGCCGACTTGAACTGGCGCATTTCGCCCGCTCTGTCGCTGGTCACCAAACATCGCCAGCGTGTCGTGACCGACGAAACGAGTACTCAGCGCAGTGCCACACAGCAAATTACAACCGATGCCGGTGTGCAGTTAAAATTGGCGCGTTCGCTTGATTTATCCCTCACAGCCGGAACAGTGCGCACCGAGCGCAATCTGCTTAACGCCGACGATGTAGTGCCGGTTTCGCTGCGTGACGAAAATCGCGCCACAGTCGCTTTGCAGAGGCACACCGCTGGCGGCAACTGGAGCGTTAATTTTACGCGTCAGGCAGCGGCGCAGGCGCTCGATCAGGAAGTCGATACAGCACAGCACAGCATTGCGCTTGAAGGCGAGCAGAAAATTGCCGAGTGGCTGCGCCTGCGTGGCAAAATGCGCCTTTCCAATCAAAACGATTGGCAAAGCGACTACGCGATCTACGACGCCGACCGCAGCATGGAAGCGCAGTTCTCTTTAAGTCGCTTGGGAAAACTATCGCTGCGCGTGAGCGATTGGCAGGAGCGCCGTGATGCTTCCAATTCGATTGCGCAGAGCGGCACGCGCGAAACAGGAATCCGCTACAACGTCGGCGATGGCGCCGGGTTGGGCCTTTCAGTCGAGTACTCGCGCCGGGAGCAAAGCGCCCTCGATGCGGAGAAGCAATGGCGCATTGGTATCACCTACCGCTAAACCCTCAACTTTTCACTTCGGGCGACGAAAGCAAAGAGCGCCGCATCTGTCATATTCTCCGCTGCCAACCTTTCATGTTGAGCCGTGACTATTTAACCGTGTGATGAACACCATGTGATGAACTATAGTGCTTAACGACTGATAGGCTACACGTTGTCATTGCGAGCAGAACGAGGAAGCTTTCGTGCGACGCCTAGAGCGTATTCCACTGACATTGTCATGCCTGTAGAGGCGCACGGCGTGCGCCCTCATTCTGCGCCAACCGCACCAGGGCGCATGCCATGCGCCCCTACGAGAAGCTATAGACTCGACAAAGTTCAACGAAGACCAAGAGGAAGCAACCCAAATTGATTATTCGACATTCGGTTGAGCAGTGGCTGGACTTGCAGGTGCCTGCGCACGAGACACCGCTGTGGCGCTACGTTTACAGTGGTAAGCCAAAGCCGTTCTTTCATCCATTGCACACACCAGCGGGCTTTTGCCTTTCGCTTTTTGAACCGCACGACCACATCTGGCATCGTGGATTGTGGTTCACCATCAAATACATCAATGGCGAAAACTTCTGGGAAGAAAACGACGATTTCGGCACGCAAAAGACTTTATTGCCGCCCACAGTAACGCACGGCGCAAACGGTTCCATCACGTTATCGCACGAGCAGCGTTGGGAGCGTGCCAATGATACCGGCAGTGTCTTTGCGGAAACGCGTCGCATTACTTACGTTCCTCTGGATGACGAGTCTTATGCGCTCGATTGGGACATTGCGCTGGTAGCGCAAGCCGACTTGTTGCTTGACCGAACGCCGTTTACTACCTGGGGCGGCTATGGAGGATTAACCTTTCGTGGCAATCGCAACTGGCAAAACACACGAATATTATTATCTGACGGAACGACCGACGATCGCCCTAAAGGTGTGCCGGCACGATGGTGTGATTTGTCCGGTTCTTTTGATGGTGGCTCCAACCGAGAAGGAGGATTGGCCATATTTGATCATCCTGCGAATGTGCGCCACCCCTCGCCGTGGTATGGCGCTACCGGCGCCGGTCACTATTTCAATGCGGCATTCTTGTTTCATGAGCCGCTGCAAGTAAGCGAAGGTGAAACGCTGCACCTGCGCTATCGCGCTTTAATTCACGACAATTTATGGGATGTATCGCGTCTGCAAACAGCATATGACGCTTACATACAGGAAGCGCGCAATGGTTAACGCAGCGGCTAACATGACGAGCAAAGTTGCCCTTCTTCCCGGCGCGGTTGGGCTGACGCATCTGCGCGTGTACAACACGCCGGCTCCCGATGGATTGCATGGCGGCAGCCCGCACGTCCATTTCGCCTGCACCGAATGTTATTACGTTGAAAAGGGCCATGGGCGGGTGCAAACGCTCTCGGCGTCCGGTTATCAGGAATGGGAACTGGGGCCGGGCGGCGTCGTGTGGTTTGCACCGGGCGTCATTCACCGCCTGATTAATGTGGACGGTCAACTGGAAATCCTTGTCTTGATGCAGAACGGCGGCTTGCCCGAAGCCGGCGATTTCGTGCTCACCATGCCGCCTCAAATTTTGCAGAATGCCGAAGAATATTTGGAGGTCGCATCGCTTTCAGCACATGGTGAAGTCTTCACCAACAGCACAGAAGCGGCTGAGCGTCGCCGTGATTTAGCCGTAGAAGGTTTCGCGCTGTTGCGCCGCGCATATGAAACGAGTGGCCCTGCAGCGCTTGAATCATTCTATCGAGCGGCGTTGTGTCTGGTGCAGCCGAAACTCGGCGCGTGGCAGGACGTTTGGCGCAACGGGCCGCAGGCGGCGGCGCAGACGACCGGCCAGTATTTAGAAGCGCTGCGAGCGGGCGATGTGTCGCATCTGCTTGAAGGCTCGGCGCACAGCATGGCGGCGCCCGGCGAAGAACGCAAACTCGGCATGTGCGGCACATTAGGCACTTATCTTCCTGAAGGCGTGACCGTAGCCGCGACAACAAACAGCACGGAACAAGAATAGGCGAGTACTCGATATGGCAATCAAGACAATTCTGGTTGGTGTCGGTGGGCGAGGACGATGGCCGGTGGAAGTGCTGGCACACCATCCTTTATTTCAGCCGGTCGCTCTGGTTGATAGGAATCAGGAGTTTCTGCAAGCGGCACAAAAGGACCTGGGCTTACCAGATGAAGCCATCTTCAGCGATCTGAGTCCGGCTCTGGAAGCAGTGGAAGCCAATGCCGTTATCATTTGCACACCGACGAGTACTCACGCGCCACTGTCACGGCTGGCATTTGCGGCGGGCAAGCACGTTCTGGTGGAAAAAGGCATGACTCTCGATTGGGAAGAAGCCAAGGCTCTAGTCGCTGAAGCGGACGCAGCCAACGTCCGTTTTTGTGTGGCGCAGAACTATCGTTATCATCCAACGGAACAGGCCATTAGCGCGCTGCTCGCCAACCCTCAGCACGCACATAACCCCGGTCATGTCGCGATTGTGGACTTTTTACATCATCGCTATCGTCCCGAGCCACGCACTTTGAATTATCCCTTTGCAATGGTGTGGGATATGAGTTGCCATCATGTCGATTTGCTTGCCGCATGGCTGGGTGCGGCGCGCCGCGTGACGGCGGTTTCCTCGAATCCGCCCTGGAGTAACTATGAACACGACGCCGACATTGCTGCCATCATCGAGTATGAAAGCGGCGCTATTTGCCATTATGTGCTGACTCACGCCGCCACCTTTGCCGATTATCGCCTGGTGTTACAGGGCGAGCGCGGCGCGTTACGCGCCTACGATGTGCCCGGCTTGCAATTCTATGATTTGCCGCAGCAGCAACTGGGTTCAGCGACTTCGGTTGCCTGCGAAGTGCCGCCACAGCCGCGCAGCGAAGAAGGCGTCGTGAACGATTTTGGCCGCTACATTACGGAAGGCATCGAAACCGGCATCAGTGGCCACAACAATTTAAAGACTCTTGCCGTGTGCGAGATGCTAGTGCGTTCTGCGCGCGAACGGTGCGTAGTCGAAGCCTCCGAATTAACGTGATTGGCTTGAAGGACTTTAGCGCATCAAAGATAAAAGCAAAAGAGCTGGCAACCGATGAAGGTTGCCAGCTCTTTTGTTGAATGCTTCGCTAGTGAACTATCTTAGCGATTGCGCACGAAGCTGATGTTGCTGGCTGTGAAGAAACCACTTTCCAGGAAGCCGTAAACACGCACTCGATCGCCACGGCTGATATGGTTCGGCTCGCCACCGCGAACATGGACCAGTATGGTCTGGCCGTTGGTCGTGCGTAGCTGGAATTCGTTGCCGCGCAAATCCTGAGTCACGATACCTTCCAGGGTGCGGAAGTCACGGCGGCTATAATCGTTGCGACCATAATCGTTGCGACCATAGTCATTGCGACCGTAGTCATTACGCCCATTGTAGTCGTAACGACGGTTGGAATCGTTGCGCCCATTATAATCGTAGCCACGGTTGTGATCATAGCCACGGTTATAATCGTAACGACGATTGCCGTTCCAACGGTCATTGCCGCGACGCTCCTGGCGTAGTTCCTGGCGCTCTTCGCGGAGATCTTCGCGTGCATCGCGCACGTCTTCACGCTCATTGCGGCGTTCTTCGCGAGTATCTGAACGGCGCACGTCGCGGCGTTCTTGACGGACTTCCTTACGCGCCTCTTTAACATCCCGGCGCTCTTCGCGCACATCAGCACGCGACTGAGCTGAGGCAGGTTGAGAAATACCCGTCAGAGTGCCGGCACCCAGCAGTGCAACTCCCAGCATAATGCCACGGCTCGTCATATTCTTTGCAGTGTTTGTCATGGTCTTTTCCTTTCACCTTCATTGGTGATTTACAAAGAAATAGACGGCCTGCAAGACCGAGTGTTTGTTAAGTTATGTAAGTATATTTTGCATAAGTTTTGGCGACGGCTGTTTTACGCAACCGCGACCGTGAGGAAGCGGGCTGATTCGCTTCGGCAAGCCTGCTTCCTCACGGTCGCGGTTGCGTAAAAGCGCACTTAGGCAAGAGGTCTTAAGGATATTTTGCAAGTACGTGAGGCACATTCTCTTACGGTTACTTACAAGCTATTAGACGCAGGGCAATCAACGGGCTCAGGCGCCCAGAGGTGTTTAAAAATGATAGTAGCGGCCTGAGAGCAGCAAGAGGGGCGCAGCGAGTACTCGCTGCGCCCCTCTAAGTCATCTATTGTGGTTTTACTTGTCATCCAGGGCGGCGACGCCGGGCAGTTCGGCTCCTTCAAGGAATTCGAGCGAAGCGCCTCCACCAGTCGAGATGTGGGTCATGCGCTCGGCCAGCCCCATCTGTTTTACGGCAGCGGCTGAGTCACCACCGCCAATAACAGTTGTGGCGCCATTTTCCGTGGCACGCGCGACAGCTTCCGCGACCTGCTTCGTGCCGTTAGCAAAGGGTGTCACCTCGAAGCGTCCCATCGGGCCGTTCCACAACACGGTCCTGGCACCTTCGATGACTTTGCTGTAACTCTCGATTGTAGCCGGGCCAATATCCATGCCCATGCGGTCGGCGGGAATGCCATTCGCGGGCACGACCTGCGTTGAGGCGTCTTCGGCGTCGCGGTCGGCGACGAGGAAGTCCTGCGGCAAACGGAAATCCTTACCGCCGCTTTGCGCCAGTTGCAATAGCTCACCGGCAACGGGTGCGTCTTCGGCTTTGAAGTAGCTGGTGCCGACTTCATGACCCTGCGCTTTAGAGAAGGCGTAGCTCATGGCGCCGCCCACCAGGAGAGTGTCGACTTTGTCGAGCAAATTGCGAATCACACCGATCTTATCGCTAACTTTAACGCCGCCCAGAATGGCCACGAACGGTCGCTCCGGCGCTTCGAGTACTCGTCCGAGGAAATCAAGTTCGCGCGCCATCAGCAAGCCGGCGACACATGGTTTGCCTTGTTCTTTCATCACCTGCGCCACGCCTGCGGTTGATGCGTGAGCGCGATGTGCCGCGCCAAAGGCGTCGTTAACATACACGTCACCATGTTTGGCTAGCTGCTCGGCAAAGGCGTGGTCGTTGGTCTCTTCTTCAGGATGGAAGCGCAGGTTTTCGAGCAGAATAACTTCGCCGCTACCCAGTTTTGCGACAGCAGCATCGGCTTCATCTCCCACGCAATCGGTTGTGGTTGCGATGGGCTGGCCCAGCAGTTCATGCAGGCGCCGCGCCGCAGGTGTCAGACGCATTGATTCGACGACTTTGCCTTTAGGGCGTCCAAAGTGCGCCATCAAAACAATGGCCGCACCGTTGTCAAGCAGATGACGCAAAGTGGGCAGCGTTTCGCGGATACGCGCATCATCAGTGATGTGCCCGCTTTCTTCATCGAGAGGAACGTTGTAGTCAACGCGCACCAGGCAACGTTTGCCATGCACATCGATGTCTTGAACCGTTTTTTTGTTCATGGGAGTACTCACTTTCTTGCCAAGAGGTTTTCGGACTTAGCATAACGCGCCAGCGAGTCGGCGGCAATTAAATGTTTTGTCTTTCAACAGCAAAGATAATCTGAGCTGCGAAACAGGCCAAAAATAAGAGGGGGCACGGCTGCAATATAGCTGTGCCCCCTCTTACGTATTGAGCCGTCCGTGTGGGACGGGTCGTGAGTATTCGCGTCGTTATCTTGCGTTGGCGAAGGCACTTTTCAGACTGGCCGCGGCAAAGTTGACAGCTTGCTTTGCCTGATTAACCACGGCGCCCATGCCGAAGAACTCGTGCGTCACGCCGCGATAAAGGCGTTGGCGCACGGGAACCCCGGCGCGGCTCAGCTTGACGGCATAAGCCTGGCCCTGCGAGAGCAGCGGATCAATCTCCGCCAGCACGATTGTCGCCGGTGGCAAACCGCGCACATTAGCGGTACGCAAGGGCGAGACCAGAGGATTGCGCGCAAAACGCTGGTTAGGCAACGCATAACGAGCGAACCAGGCCAGCATCGGTCGATTGAGCGGCTTGGCTGTGGCGTTCGCGATGGCTGACGGCGTGTTGAGCTGAGCAGGTGTCAAATCAACATACGGATACACCAGCAATTGGTGAATCGGCATCCGTCCGCCACGATCTCGAGCCATCAGGCACACGGCGGTCGCTAGATTGCCGCCGGCGCTTTCGCCGGCGACGGCAACACGGTTCGGGTCGCCGCCCCACTGCGCGGCGTTGCGCATGAGCCACTGCGTCACGGCATAAGAATCTTCATGCGCCGCAGGCAACTTATGCTCCGGGGCCTTGCGATACGCTACACCCACCACCATGCAGTTGGCGGCATTGGCTAAGGCGCGCTGCGATGCATCATAAGTGCTTACACCGGCGATGACAAAACCGCCGCCGTGAAAATACACCAACACCGGCAATGTCTGAGTACTCGTTGTATTGCGCGGTCTATAAACGCGAACGCGCACCGGCCCAGCCGGGCTGGGAACTGTGCGGTCGGTCACGCTGCCAACCGGTTCGGGTGCGGTGCTGCGCCCCTGCTTCTGAAGCAGAGCTTTCACGGCGTCCGCCGGTGTGGGTTGCTGACGAGCCTGGCGCGGAGTGAGCTTCTCAATGGGCCGGGGCTTCAAGGCGATAAGTTGCTGGAGCACCGCCTTCATCTGCGGATCGACCTGACGCACGCGATTGCCCAGTCGCATGGTTGTCAGCATAGGCACGCTCGCACTTTGCACGGGCGTTCTGCGCATCGTCGAATCCGGCGCTCTACCTTGCATTGTCTGGGCAACACTGAAAGTGCTGCCCGTAGCGATCAGCACCGTTGTCAGCCCGGCTACGTTGAATTTCTTCTGTATCGCATTCATCATTCTTTCTCCTTACTCACATTTTGAACATCTTCATCGTAGTTCAATACATCTGGTGCTCCCGATTGAACCCGAACTCAACTCGGCACGTTGCCGCCTCGCAGTTATAAGGCCGCTCCCGACTCTTATGTGCGGTATCGAACGTAACAGTCGCTTCTTGATGAGAAGCTGGATGTGCGGCTTGATGTCACTATGTGGAAACTTCTCAAAGCGAATCTCTTGCGCTTGAATCCATCTTTTGGTCTTTCTTTTGGCTTGGCATCCGTCTTGAACACAGACTCTCTCATGCTGCGTTTACCTCAAGGTTCAAATCTCACAGCCTATCCGCCTGCCAATCACCTGCTGGCAGCACTCCCGCAACAGGAATACGAGCAACTCCTGCCACATCTGACACTGGTTGCCTGGAATCAGGGAGAGCAGTTGAGCGGCGCCGGCGACCCGGCCATCTATGTTTCGTTTCCCCTTTCGGGTATCTTGTCGCACTCGCTCACCGCAGAGGACGGCACCCATGTGGAGGTGGGATTGGTCGGATGCGAGAGTTTATCGGGGACTGAAGCCATCCTACCCGAGGGCAAGATGATCCACACCGTCATGGTGCAAATCGAGGGTAAGGCTCTGACGCTCGCGGCGGAACCCTTTCGCGAGGCGTTTCAGCGAGGCGGGGTGTTCCAGCAGATCACGCTGCGCAGTTTACAGAGCATGAGTGCGCAGACATCACAAACGGCTTTGTGCAATCGATTGCACACCGTGGAGCAGCGTTTAGGTCGCTGGTTGATGATGGTGCACGACCGAATACAAGGTGACGAGCTCAAGTTGCGGCAAGAAGTTATCGGAGACATGCTGGGCACCAGCCGCAGCGAGGTCACTGTTGCCGCCGGCTCTCTCAGGGCGGCGGGTTTAATCGAGTACTCGCGAGGGCGCATCACGGTTGTGAACCGCACCGGATTAGAGAAGATGTCTTGTGAATGTTACAAAGTTATTCAACAACATCTCAACCGCCTGCTGCCCGGAAGCAAGTAACGCCCACAGACATCGAATGCTAAAAACGCATGACTTCATCAACGCTAACTGCTATTCAGGTGCTTGATGTCGAGTGGTGCGCCCTGGTGTGCGGCCTGTCGGTTTAAGGTGCCTCGACGGCGCGTGCATCACGAGAGCGTGCATCGCGAGCGCGTCGTTGCTGGGCTATGCCGTAAACCAGTGTTGTGACGGCCAGAGCGAGCGGGAATATCGTGCCGACAAGCAGACCCACACGCAGCCCGGAAAGACTGGAGTTGGGAAGCAAGCCACTGAGACCGCCCTGAGTAGTCGAAGCTGCATTGGCGACTGCGCCGGCCAGCCAGGGACCTACGGCTGCACCGGCGTCACCAAAGAGTGCGAGGATGCCGAACATCGCAGTGCCGCCCAAAGGAAAGCGCGCGGCGGTAAAGCTGAATGTTCCCGGCCACATCAGGCAAACTGCCAGCCCGCACACCGCACATCCAACCATGCTGAGGACAGGATTACTCGCCAGCGCCGCTACAAGGTAACAAACAGTTGCCAGAGCCCCACACCCGATTAGAGCCGAGATCAGCGGAACTTTTTCTCCCCATAAGCCATAGGCAAACCGTCCGCTTCCCATCAGCACAGCGAATAAGCCTGGGCCGGCAAGGTCTCCCCAAACCTTGGGTAATCCCAATCCTTGTTCTGCAAACAACGAAGACCACTGAGACATCGTCAGTTCAGCGGCACCGGCGCACAGCATCAGCACCAGTGCCATCACGAAAGTGGAAGTTGTGAAGAGTTGCCTGAGCGTGGTGCGATGTGCGTCGGGCACTGTTGGCGGCAAAGGAACTTGAAGGAAAAAGACCAGGTTTGTCAATGGCACTATCGCCCACACGATGGGCAGGACGGGCCACGCGGCCTGCCCGATCTGCGCCAGGAGCAGTGTGGTTCCCAGGACGACACCGACCTGTCCCCAGCAATAGAACGAGTGCAGCAGGCTCATGGCGGCGGCTTTACCTTCCTGCGGGGTAGGGAGCGCTTCCACAACCGGGCTAACTAAAACTTCCAGAAGGCCTCCACCGATGGCATACACCACGATGGCCAGGCTCAGCCCTAAATACGGCGATGGCAACAGGTGCGGCAGTATGGCGAGGAGCATTAGGCCGAGTGTGCACAATGCATGCGCTAAAACAAGTGGTGTGCGATAGCCGATGCGGTCGACCACCTGAATGGCGACAAAGTCTGTGGCCAGTTGGGTGGCGAAGTTCAGCAGCGCGAGGCGACCCAGCATCTCATAGGAAATGTGGTAACGCGTTTGGAAAACAATGAATAGCAGAGGAGCCAGGTTGTTGACGATGGCTTGAGTGATATATCCCGTGTAGCACGCCCATCTCGTGTGGTGAAAGGTCATTGTGATCTTAGGATGTGCGCTCCGGCATGAATTTTAAGGCTGCGAAGGAATCATGGCATGGCAGCGCAGATGTTACAACTGCGAGTGGGCTAAGACTTCAGCGCGGCTCTACTGCCCCGATACGGAGTCTACTCCGGCGAACATGCGCATCAGACGTTCACGATATTGGGGCGGCAGAGGCGGTTGCAAGATGGAATTGATATTCTCTTCCAGGTGGTGCATGTTGCCCGTGCCACTGAGGACAACATGCACGCCAGGCTCCGCGCGGCAGAAGCGATAAGCGGCATCCGGCAGGCTGTGCGCACCGCCCTCGCGCGTCAAGAATCCCAGTGGATCGCTCTTGTCCGGAACCAACTCCCCTTCTATGGCGCCTTGTTCAATAAGTTGGGCAATGGTTTGTTGCAATTTAGTGGGCTGACTCAGCGCCTGTCGCACCGCAAACATATCGAGTACTCCGATGCCGCGTTGCAAGGTGTGGGCAAAGATGCGCTCCCGAGCGGATTGGTTAAGAATGTTGAAGCCGACCATGACCACATCCCAGCAGTCATCCTGCACGGCCCGTGTCATCATGCGGTGAGCCGGATCGGCGGCAAACACCTCGGTAATGCCCAGGAAACGGATTTTGCCCTGCTGCTGCAACTTCCGCAACGCGGGCACGAGGTTGTCACGCGCATAGTCATACTGCTCCTCGCGCACTCCGTGCAGATGATACACCTCCACACAATCGGTGCCGAGTCGCTGAAGGCTGCCTTCAAGTCCTTGCACCACCTCTTCCGGCGTAACAAGAACTCCTTCGCGAGCCATGGATTTCTTGGTTGAGAGCGAAACGCCATCGCGCTTTCGTCCGCGCAACGCCTGGCCGATGATGGCTTCGGTGCCATAAGCCTCCGCCGTGTCGATGAAGTTGACACCCAGGTCGAGTGCGCGCTGCACGATGGCAATCGATTGCTCCGGGCTATTCCCAGTCGCTTGTCCCAGACGGCTGTGCCCGCCACCGCCCAGTCCCATAACACTGACCTGTAATCCAGTCCGCCCCAGTGTGACGTAGTCCATGTTGGTTGTTTCCTCAACGCCTCATACTGCGGCGCTCAGTCTCCGTGATGACTGTTCGTTGTGGTGAGATGCTCATCTCATTGTTGACTTGCAACGTGACGATAACTGCGCAGCCTTACAGGAAGAGGGCAGTTTGGCCATTGAAGTAGAGAGTTGCGGCGTTGTCTGTATCCGGCTCATAACCGCAGAAAATCTCCTTCCAACCGTCACCATCTTCATCCGTCACATGAACCATGAAGGGAACCGCCGTGGCTGTGCGCCATACCACTCGATACGCTTTACCATCCCATCTGGCTATTCCCATTGTTTTCCTGGTGCGATTTCCCAGTGGGCCGCTTTTGCCGATATAGAAGATTTCATCGATCATATCTCCGTCCAGGTCGGCCTGCACCGCCAGATCCAATTGCTCAACCGATGGAGAATCGGCAAAAGACATGGCCGCTTCTGCTAATTGGTGACGCAACTGTTGCGGCTGTTGGCTTTGGGGCGATATAGGGCGGCGCAAATTGATTTTGCGCTGCAAGCGGTGAATGAAGAAGTTGGCCGCTTCGCTCCACGAGCGGGTTGGTGCGCTGGAGTGCCTGGGCATCTGCTTCGGCCCCCATAGCTTTTTGGCCAGCGCCCATGTGTCTATGGCTTCTTCGTCTTTGCCCTGTCGTTCTCGAACCAAGGCTAATTGGAGTAAAGTTTCGCTGCTCCTGGTGTTCTTGAACTCAGTGCGGAGTTCCGCCTCTTGCCGGGTAAGACTCTCATCACAATGTCCTGCCATTGCGCTGCATGTCAGTATGGTCGCTGCTAAAGCTATGCAGGCTCTCTTTTCTATTTGCATGTTGCTATTTTGCCATATATTCACAGCGCGGCTTGAGCGCCACTTGTAAGCGCAGCGCAAAAGGTTGTCCGTCGAGTTGAAGATGCGCGATTCGGCTAGCCAACTGAATACTTGAGTACTCGCTATAAGGCTCGCTTTGGAAGTTGGATTTTAGCGACGCAGGGCAAGGCTCGCGACGATGGCCGCCAATTCGGCGGGCTCGACGGGCTTGGGTGCGTGCATCTGGAAGCCCGCGGTCAGCGCTTTGATTCTGTCTTCGGCACGCGCGTAGGCTGTCAGCGCCACAGCGGGAATGCGACCTCCGCTTTGAGATGGAAGTGCTCTTACTTTCTGGATGAGGCTATAACCATCTTCACCCGGCATGCCGATGTCGCTAATGAGAATGTCCGGCTCTTCGTCGACAATGGATTCGAGCGCTTCTCTGGCCGACGAGACCGCTGTCACTGTGGCGTCGCACTGTTCGAGAACGGCGATGATGAGTTGGCGCGCATCATCTTCGTCATCGACGACAAGAACCTTCAACCCCTTCAAAGACGTTGGGCAGTCGATGGCAACGCGCCCGCCAGCCAGGGGATGAACGCGCTCCATATCATTATCGCGCGTGCTCTGCGCTTTATGCACTGCCGCAATGGGGAGCGAGATGGTAAAAGTCGCACCTTGCCCCTCGCCCGCGCTTTGGGCCTGCACGGTGCCGCCGTGCAACTCGACCAATTGACGCACAATCGCAAGACCCAGACCAAGCCCGCCAGCCGTCCGTGTATGAGTTGAGTCAGCCTGACGGAAGCGGTCGAATACATGAGGCAGAAATTCAGCGCTGATGCCCTGTCCTGTATCGGTGACGGTGATCTCGACGTGGGAGTTGATGCGCTCCAGTCGCACTTGAACGCGTCCGCCTTTTGGCGTGAATTTCAGAGCGTTGGACAGCAAGTTCCACATGACTTGCTGCAAACGGTCGGGGTCGCCCGAAACGGGCCCCGCCTGGGGATCAAGCAACACCTGAAGCCGAATATCCTTTGCTTCGGCTGTTGGGCGCACTGCATTGGTGGCCGCTTCCACGACTGCGGCGAGCGCGACCGGACGGACATCAAGGCGCAACTTGCCTGTTACGATGCGGGATATATCCATCAAGTCTTCAATGAGACGCACCTGCGCGCGCGCGTTGCGTTCAATGGTTTGCAAAGCGTTTGCGGTGCTCTCATCATCCAGAGCGCCTCTCGATAATAAATCGGACCAGCCCAGAATCGCTGTCAGTGGTGTGCGCAGTTCGTGCGACATCGTGGCCAGGAATTCATCTTTGAGGCGGCTGGACTCCTGAGAATCTCGGTACAGCCGGGCATTACTTATCGCCAGTGCCGCGCGGCCAGCCAGGTCTTCTGCGAGAGCCAGGTCTTCTACGTCATAATGGCGACCCGATTCCGCCGAAATAAAGCTGAGTGCCCCGACCGCGCGTCCATGTGCCACGAGTGGAACAATCATGGCCGAGGTAAAACCGATATCTCGCATCATTTGCAAGTGCTCTTCATCTTTTGCTGCTGCGGTCAACATCTCAGCCGTAATCTCTGTGTACAACTCGGATTTTCCTGTCCTCAAGACGTTGGGTACCCCATGCGGCGATTTCATATCGTATGGATAGCGCTGTTGCAGGTCGTGCGCCCATTGCACTTTATCAGGATCAATATGAGCGACAGCCAAACGCCTGACGGAGCCGTCTTCTTCCCACACATCCACGGCGCACCAGTCGGCCAGGTTTGGCACCGACAGGGCGGCGACGCTCGACAGTGTTGCCCCATAATCGAGCGAGGAGGCGAGAACGCTGGTGGCTTCTACCAAAAACGTTTGACGGTCTTTGGCGCGTTTCATTTCGGTGATGTCGATGCAGGAGCCGATGAATCCTGCAAACTCACCATCCGGCGTCCAGCGGGGAGTGCCCCGGTCGAGAAGCCAGCGATACTCTCCATCAAAGCGCCGCAGCCGGTATTCGATCTCGAATTCCCGGCGGGCATCGAAATGACTCGTGTAGATGTGCAGACAGTGCTCTAAATCGTCGGGATGAACACCCTCGGCCCAACCCGTGCCGCATTCCTGTTCCAGTGTTCGTCCGGTGAAGTCCAGCCAGGTTTTGTTAAAGAAGAAGTGCTTATTCAGCCCGCTTATCCAGATTAGCACCGGCGCTGTGTCGGCCATGGTACGAAAACGATGTTCCGATTCGTGTAACTCGTTTTGCACCTGCTTAAATTCGTGAACGTCAGTACTCGACCCGAGCCACATCACAATCTGGCCGTTTGCATCACGCATTGCATGGGCGCGAGTGATATGCCAACGGTATTCTCCATCGGCGCGGCGAAAGCGATGCTCCATTTCGAACGGCTCACCGGAACGGATGGAATGCGTCCAACGCCTTACATTCTCTTCAATATCATCCGGGTGAATAAACTGTGACCAACCCTCATCTTCCACTTGCTCAGAAGACAGGCCGGTAAATGACACCCACTGAGGATTGGAGTACTCGCTTTTGCCCGCGGCATCGACGGTAAAAATCTTTTGCGGCATCGACTCCATAATAAAGCTCAGCCGCGCCTGGGAAGCGCGTAAGTTGCGAGCTGCACGCGCCCGTTCGAGGGCTTCCCAGCAGCGATTAACGACAAGTTGGACGAGTTCCACTTCGTCCGGCTGCCAGTGGCGTGCTGTTTTCTGGTGAACCGCCATGCCCGCCACGAAGCGGCCTTCCTTAAGCAGCGGAACACTGATCACCGCCGCAATTTCTGTCTGGCGATACGCGTCGCGATTCGCCTCTGTACGCGGGTCTGTCGCGACATCATCAACGACATAGGACACGCCCTGCCGATTAAAACGCAAGACCTCGTCACCAAACGCCGACAGCTTGAAGTCACCGACGATGCTGAAAGTTTGGTTTGTGTAATCGCCGGTGATGCGAAAGCTATCTTCGTCCGCTCCCACTTCGGCGTATGCGCAGCGATTCACTCCCAGATGTTCGCCTAACATGCGCGCCGTGACGGACATGATTTCGTCCGGATTGATGATCTGCTGTGTGGCCTGGTTTAAGTCAACTAGAAATTGCAAGGCGTGCTGTCTGCGGTGGTGTTCGGTGACACCACCCGCGCGCACTGCGGCTGCCCGCACTATGGCTGCGCCCACTGCGGCTGCGCCCACTGCGGTTGCGCCCACTGCGGTTGCGCCCAATGGAAGTGCGCGCACTTCAACGAGCGTACCGACCGCAACGTCACCTTCGTAGATGGGGCTGGCGGTAAATGCAACGGAGTAGGGCGAGCCATTTTTATGCACAAAGGTTTCTTCGCCCTGCTGAGTGTTTTGAGGGAAAGCCCAATCTATCGAGTACTCTTCAGGCGCATAGGGACTGCCATCGGGACGCGTGTGGCGAAACAGGCTGTGCAGCGCCTGGCCCTGAACTTCGGCTAACGTAAATCCCGTCAACTTTTCAGCCGCCGGATTCATGTAAACGCATTGCTGGCGCTCGTCCAAAACGAACAGCGCAACAGTTGTGTTGTTGCAGGCGGCTTCCATGTGCTGCCGGTAAGATTGCTGGGTGAATGTGCTCATTTAATCAATGTTTCCCGTCATTGACAGGTATGAGTTACTGCTGATCTGATTTGCCAAAGTATAATTCGCTTTATAACCGGTTATGATTGCTTGCGCTTCGAGGTTGCTTTGAGGTGCAGGTTGCTTTGAGGTGCAGGTTTCATCTCCGTATTGATCCGATGGTTTCGCTAAGGCTTAAAAATTTTAGAGGAACAGCGATATTGGTGCCGTTGGGTGCAGCGAAGTGATGCGCCTTTGCGTGTTGCCTGCTCACTTGCTCATGCGACCGTCGCCAATCAGCCTTTGCCTAATCCGGTCAGCCTTGACCTGAGCCGGAGTCTGTGTAAAGCTAACATCTTGATTTTGCCAAAACAGTGATGTTTAGACTCTTTTTCAGGCTGTTTTAGAGGCACAAACGGGGCTGTGGCGCAGCTGGGAGCGCGCTTGAATCGCACTCAAGCGGATGCGATTCAAGACGCATTTAGAGAAGATTCCCGCCAACCCGTTCTTCATAGTTCGTGCTCAAAGAAACACCTTGATTGATCGTCCTAAGCACTTCTGAAAGAAATTTTTCAGAGGTTGCCATGCCGAAGAGACAGCTTGATTTAGGAAAAACGAGAGCCGCAAATCCGGCTTCTTCCCTCTCCCTGCAAGATCTCAAATACCTTTCAAACGATTGGCTCTCAGACGGCCAGTTTCGTCTTCATTCACCTGCCACGATAGCCACCCGCCGCATCTTTATCAAGAACCTAGTGCTCTAACCGGGTAGTAAGTATGGATAGAGCCGTTTCAGTTTGGTGCGTGCATCCCGTGTGGTGAATTGCCAGTCTACACACGTTGCCGTTCGGTTTCGCCTCTCCTGCCAAGCCTGTACTTGGTGAACTAAGT
>DASVRI010000043.1:0-58157 GCA_036388675.1 Abditibacteriaceae bacterium
CTACGACTTTCTGGATGCCAATCGCGATCTGGGTGGCGACACCGAGGTGCGTGACATCATCGCGGGTGTGAACTACTACCTCAAGGGCAATAACGCCAAGATACAGGTGAACGTGTTGCGCCGCAATGGTGCGCAGGGGCTGGGTGGCAGTGTCAGCAACCCTTCCAGCGACATTCAAAACGACCGCACCGAACTGCGCGTTCAAGGTCAAGTCTCGTTCTAAGGCTTTGAAGAGAAGGGCAGACGCTGTTGTCTGCCCTTCTCTTCATATATATCATCACAGGCTGCTGTCTGTCGTGGCCCGCTGCTTCAGCGGTGGACGCTGCTAGCAGGTAGCAACCTGGATTGTATCAAGGAGAAAAATTCAATGCGCAGGCTTTTAAATGTCATCACAATAATGTTAACTTTTCTGGTGTTTGCCGGTTTGCAGTCTGTGCAGGCTACACCACGTCAACTGGTGATTGTGGTTGCTGACGGCTTGAGCCCACAGGTGGTTGACTTTGGTACGAGCTATCTCAAGAAGGCTTTCGATATCGAGGAGACAGTCGGGTTCGAGGACTTGAAGGCACAGGGCAAGGTGCAGACATCGGGAACGGGTAGCCTGAGTTCACTCCGTGGGGTGCTCAAGTTGGCTGCAGCCAATGGTTATAAAACCGGTCTTGTGACGACCGGCAATGTGGCAACAGTTGCTCCGCTATACTTCGATTTACAAAGCAATGGCGTCGATGCGGTTCGTCCTCTCATCGCCGACAGCAAGGTCGATTTTCTGGCTGGTGGCGGACGCTCTGACTTTGTGTCGAGTAAGATTCCGGGCTCGAAACGTACTGACGACTTCGATGCAGCGAAGACTCTACGTGATGCTGGAGGCACTGTGTACTTCAATGCTGAGTCACTGGACGAAGAAGCCAAGGGGCGAGTACTCGCTTTGCAAAGCGAAGATGAACTGAGTTACGCCATTGATCGTGATGAAGAAAGCCAGGCTGGATTCGATGATCTCGTATCGCTGGCGTTGGAAACTCTGGGTGGCGAAAACAACGCCCCGTTTGTCCTGGTCGTACATGACACTCTGCTCGCCAAGGCACTGGCTGTCAAAGACACACCAGCCGTAGTGGAGCAGTTTCACACCATTGATAATATCGTCAGCGACTTGCTGACACGCCGTGAAGACAACCCGGCGGACTTCGGCATAGCACTGCTGGGGACGGGTGGAGCAGTTGCACCGCGCTTCACTGCTGAAAAAGCCGATGAACTTGCCAACGCGATTTTCATTTTGTCGAATCTGCCGCTTTCCTATACAGGCGCCGGCGCGAAACTTAAGGGTGCCGATGAAGCCACACTTGTTGATTTCGCGACTGAGCAGTATAAAGGCTGGAAGGTTTCCCCGGAGAACCGCAGTGGTATTCTCGCCGGCACAATTTCTCCTGAAGCAGCTATTCGCGCTTCGTATGAGTCTGCAGTCAAGGTTTCCTATGAAGCCGTTCCTTCCGAGAGTCGTGTTTATGCTGTCGGGATCACAGGTGATGATGTGGTGCAGGCTATTAACCAAGTGGTCGGTTCTAAACCGGGACAGCCAACACTGACAGCACAGGCTTCCATTCAATAAGGCTACGACCTGAGAAACGGCACTCCCAAAGCATTAAAGCGCCGCTCTAAGTACTCAGAGCGGCGCTTTAATGTGTCTTGATGACTCTGCGTGCTCAAAGCCTTCGCGATGTAACCGCAACAAGCTAAGCAGTGAAGCAAAAGTTTTCCGGCGTTTTGTAGGGGCGAGGTCTCCTCGCCGTATGTAGTGCATTGGCAAACGGGCGGGGAACCCCGCCCTACGAACACCTGTTTTCTTTTGCACGACTATTTAACACTACAGCCGAGTATCTGGATGGCAGTGTGCGGCATCACATCAGAGTTGGCATTGTAATCAGCATTCGTGAATTCGTGGCTACTATGAAACTGCCGAGCGTAGATGCATAGCATAAGTCACGAGTACTCGTCTTCGAGTATTGGAGAACAGAATAGGCAAGGCTAAAAGACACCATTTGTTGCTACAGGTGTATTGAGGTTGTGTTTTGGACTTGGAGGCAATACACGGGTTACATCCTTTGAGGAGTGTGCAACTCGGCGATAGAAAATTTTGTCAATTTTTAAAATTTTGTAAACAACGCGTGCATCATGCCGTCTATCTCCTAAATCACCAAACGTGAGAAAAGGGGAATGACAATGAGAAACACAAAGCGCAACAATCTATTATTGGGTGCCGGATTGCTTGGTGCTGGAATATTGAGCGTTGCTCAGCCTACATTGGCAGCACCCAACCGGGAACTCAAAGAAGAGCGCAAAGAGGTCAAGCAGGCTCGTAAGGAACTAAAGCAGCAAAAAAAGGATGTGCGCCAAGCCGACACTCGTCGGGAGCGCCGCCAAGAGCAGCAAGATGTGCGTGCCGCGCGCCAGAATGTGCGCAACGAGCGTCAAGACCTGAGGCAGGAACGTTGGCAGACCAATCGTGATTGGAACAACAGAAGTTACAGCTCCGGTGGCCGTGATGTTAATCGCGATGGCGTTTACGACCATAAAGATGACTACATTATCGGCCAACTCCGTGAGCGCCGTGATGTTAATGGTGATGGCGTTTTCGATCGCAGGGATGTCAACATCATCAATCCTCGCGGTGAAGTCCGTGATGTTAATGGTGATGGCATTCACGACCACAAGGATACATTCATCATCGGACAACGTCGTGAGCGTCAGAACTATAGCCGGCGCGGTGTTAACAGGCCGGTAGAGCGGCGTCGTGATGTTAACGGCGATGGTGTATACGATCACAAGGATGCGTTTATCATCGGACAACGTCGTGAGCGATGAGATTACTGTTTCATCGGCCTGCCGATAGGGACAACTATTTTATTGCAGTTTCGAGTTCGAGTACGTAAAAGAGCGGTTAGCCCATGGGCTAACCGCTCTTTTACGTTGTAATACCTGCCGTTAAGAACCGAGTGTCGGCACCATAAAACGGCACCACGGTCATGCTTTGGCTTGGATTAAAGCCCGTTTCAGTGTGGTTGTGCGGGGTGTTTCTTGTAGGGGCGCATGCCATGCGCCCCTACAAATAGGACAACGTCATTGAAATATGCTCCAGGAGAGGTTTCAATAAGCGAAATTCGTTATCGCTCAGATGAATTTGAGACCGCATTTTTGCACGCCGAGAAGTGTAGGTCAGGTTCTTGAAACACGCTCTCTATCTGGAAGCCGTTTCGTAAACATCTGAACGAACCCGAAGTGTGAGCGATGGGCTTGTTTCAGGCTATAGGCAAGCCCGTCGCTCACGCTCCGGGTTCGTGACAACGGGCACCCTGTTGGTGACAACGACTTGTCTGCTATTTACGAGGCGGCTTGTCGTTACGAAACATGCGGCAAACTGTAGTGGCAACAGTGAACTGTTGTCTATGCCGGGTCAACCGCTTGCCTCATGGTTCATAAACAGAGCGGTTCATAAATAGATTCTTCGATAGCGGGCCTCTGCCAGTGCGTAGAGACCATAGGCGATAAGACCAACGGCCACCCCACCCAGCAGCCAGCGTCCGTGAAGTTGATTCGCGAGCATGTCAAGCGCCCTGTCTAAGCCACCGCTCTGGCCGGGATCTGCTTGTTGAGCCGTCCGCATAAAGAACCAACCAATAATCCCCAGCAACAACCCGCGCGCACACAATCCCAGTCGTCCGGCGCGTGTGATCCATGTGTCTTCGGTGTGACTCATCTGCGCGAGGTTTAGCTTCTCGCGGAACTTCGCGTTGTAAGCTAAATAACAAGAATATAAGCCGGCACCGAAAATGAGTACTCCCACTATGCCAACTAACCACTGCCCCAAAGGCTGCGCAAGCAGCTTAGCGGTCCAGTGCTGCTGAGATGAGCCGCCGCCAGCCGAGCTGCCACCAGCCGAGCTGCCACCAGCCGAGCCGAGGACAATTCCGAATGCGCTAAAGGCCAGGCCGCAGTGGATGAAGCCACTCACCGCATAGCCGATCCGCTTCATGGTTCCTTTGGCATCTGAGCCTTTGTTTTCCGGGTCAACTGCTGCTTGAACGAAACGCCACAGCGCGTATCCAATGAGGCCGAGGCCCATGCAAACCAGCAGAATGCGACCGAAGGGCTGCTGTGCGATTTGATACAACGCTCCCTGTGAGTTTGTCGTCTGCCCACCTGCACCAAGGGCTGCTCGCAAGGCTAAGAAGCCGATAACTCCATAGACTATGCCCTTGGCGGCAAAACCCATACGTGCAAGCCCCACGACCCAGGGGCGTACCTGGCGCTTGGCTTCATGTGCTGTCTGCTGAGCTATGTGCGATGCATTCACGGGAGACCTCGTAAGGTTGATGTTCTTGGCCATGCCGTCATCCGCTATATCCATGCCAGGCCAGGTTGAACGTTTGCAAAGTGAGTGTAAGACTGTCACGCGAGGAAGGGTGTAGGTATGGGCGATCAATGGCAATCGAGTAATCCCACTGATGTGCTGGGCAAGGATGAATGCGTCATGGCCACTGACACGGAAAATACTGAGCACAAGCAGCCTGAAGAAATGTTGCATGAAAGCGAGGAGCGCCTTCGTGCCGTCATCACCAGGGTGCCCACTATTCTGTGGGCAACAGATCGTCAGGGAGTATTCACTCTTTGCGAAGGCAGGGGCTTGAAGGCTCTGGGTCTCCTGCCTGGCGAACTTGTCGGGCAATCGGTCTTTGATGTCTTCCGTGATTCTCCAATGGCCCTGGAGAATGTTCAACGTGCCTTATCCGGCGAGGAGGTGGCAAGCGGTTTGATGCTGCGCGGCGTGCTGCTTGAATCTCACATAACACCAATGCGAGATGAGACGGGTGAAGTCTGCGGCATCACCTGGGGCGCTCTCGATGTTACGCGGCGTCACCATGCTGAGACAGCACTCAGCAAGGCGGAGGCACGTCTCCACGCTGTGGTCACCAGCGCACCAGTTGTTTTGTGGGCAGTGGATCGGAACGGAACCATCACGCTTTCTGAAGGGAAGGGTTTAGAAGCGATGGGATTTAAACCCGGCGAACTTGTCGGGCAGTCAGTCTTTGAATTGTATGCCGATTCACCACTCATTCTGGAGATGAACCGTCGTGCTTTAAGAGGCGAGAATGTGACGTTTAGCCATGAAGCCAATGGGGTAATATTTGAGGCTCGACTGCTTTCACTGCACGGCCAGGATGGTGAGGTCATCGGTGTGACCGGAGTTGCGACCGATGTCACTGAACTTAAGCGGATGGAGAGCAATGAACATGATTTACGGCGCTTTCTACAATCGACTCTGAATGCCCTGTCCTCACATATCGCTGTTCTTGATGAGCATGGTGTTATTATTGCCGTCAATGGAGCATGGAGAAGGTTTGCCTGCGAAAATGGTGCCTGTATGGATTCTGTCGATGTTGGAAGTAACTATTTGGCAGTCTGCGATGCGGCTGCGGGCACATGGTCGGAGCAAGCCTCAGATGTGGCTTGCAATATGAGGGACATTATTGCCGGACGGAAAGATTACTTCTGCATTGAATATCCCTGTCATAGTCCGGCAGAGCACCGTTGGTTCACTGTTCGCATAACACGTTTTTCCGGCGATGGCCCCATCCGTATCGTAGTGGCACACCAGGACATTACCCAGCGCAAGCAGGCCGCAGAAGAGCTGAAGCGGACAGTGACGCAATTGTCTGAAGCGCAGCGGCTGGCTCGCCTGGGCAGTTGGGCGTGGAACCCGGCGACAAATCACCTGACGTGGTCGGACGAACTGTATCGAATATATGGTTTTTCTCCCCAAGAGTTCAAGCCCACCTTTGACGATTTTTTTGCGCGAGTCCACCCGGACGACCGTGCCCGCGTGGAGGAGATTAGAGACACCGCTTTGCGTAGCAACCGTCCCTGGGAGTACGATACGCGCTTTATTCGTCCTGACGGTGAAGAGCGAGTACTGCACGTGCGCGGCTTTGTCGTAGTCGATGAGGCCAAGAGCCTGATTCGTACCTATGGGACTGTGTTCGATGTGACCGAGCGCAAACAGGCCGAAGAAGAACGGGCGGAACTGCTGCGGCGTGAACAAACCGCACGCGCCGAGGCCGAAGCGGCGGCTGACCGTATCTCCCGACTGCAATCGGTGACTGCCGCTCTGGTTCGGGCCGTAACGCCGCAAGACGTTGCCGCCGTGCTGATTAAGCAGGGGGTGGCAGCTCTGGGTGCCAATACCGGCTCTGTGTTTCTCCTGACGGAAAGTGGAACAGAACTCGAACTCATAAGCACGATTGGTTACCCGGAAGAGACCGGGCACAGGTGGCGTCGCCTACCTCTGGATGCAGACATTCCCCTCGCAGAAGTTGTGCGCACAGGTGAATCGATCTGGCTGGACTCGCATGACACGTTCATTAGCCGTTATCCGGGCTTGAGCAACATAGTTTCGGCTCCTTCTGATTTTGGCTGGGCGGCGATTCCCCTGCTTGTAGCGGGCGAGGCCGTGGGTGCGCTGGGGCTGCGCTTCTCCTCGCTCGATACGTTTCATGAAAGTGACCGAGAGTTCCTAAACATGCTTGTGCAGCAATGTGCTCAGGCGCTGGAGCGCACCCGGCTATTCAAACGAGTGCAAAACAAGCGCGAGCAATTGCAAGTACTCTCTCGCCAACTGATGGCGGCCCAGGAAAACGAGCGTCGAGAAATCGCTCGTGAGTTGCACGACGAGATCGGCCAGGCGCTCACGGCACTCAGGATCAATACGCGTTCCATGCAGCGTTTACCTGAAGCGACCTCTCTAACATCGCTGCTGGACGAAAACCTCGATATTATTGCAACTGTTCTGGAGCAGGTGCGCGACTTGTCGCTTGACCTGAGGCCTCCCATGTTGGACGATTTGGGCCTCGTGGCCGCACTGCGCTGGCATCTGGATCGGCAGGCAAAGCGGGCCGGTTTTGAGGCTCAGTTCGTTTCTAATACGTCGCTGGAGCGACAACCTGCCCCCCTGGAAACGGCTTGTTACCGTGTGGCTCAGGAAGCCCTGACCAACATTGCACGACACGCCGGGGCGCGACATGTGCGGGTTGAGATTCATGAGCGCGCCGGGCGATGGGACCTGCTGGTGCGAGACGATGGCGTAGGGTTTGATGTGGGTGCGGCTTTCCATGGGACCACAGGCGGCGCCAGCTTCGGGCTGATGGGAATGCAGGAGCGCGTTTTGCTCGTAGGAGGCCATATGGACATTGAATCCGTACCGGGACAAGGTACCGAGGTTCGTGCTCAGTTCCCGTTGAATATGTTTTCAGAGGCTGTCGAGAGACGTATTCATCCGAGGAACGGCACTCATGGAACCGATCCGACTCATTCTGGCCGATGATCATGCTCTTGTTCGCGCCGGTTTTCGTTCGTTGCTATCAGTTATCCCCGACATCCAGGTGGTTGCCGAGGCAACGAATGGTCGTGAGGCGCTGCATCTGATTGAAAAGCATCATCCCGACATGGTGTTGATGGATATTGCCATGAGCGGGATGAACGGTCTGGAAGCGACGCGGCGCCTGTCGCAGGAACGGCCTCAGGTGCGTGTCATTGTCCTCTCGATGTATGCCAATGAAGAGTATGTTTTAGGCGCTTTGCGCGCGGGTGCAACCAGTTACCTGTTGAAAGATGCCGATAGCGAGGAACTGGAGCAGGCCATTCGCAGCACAATGCGCGGTGAGGCCTACTTCAGTCCACAGGTATCGCAATTAGCCATCACTCAGTATGAGCAGCGCTTATCTGAGTACTCGCACGGCCTATCGACAGACAGCCCTTTCACACAATTGACGCCACGCCAACGTGAGATTTTGCAATTGATCGCCGAAGGCCACTCGACCAAGCAAATCGCTCATCTCCTTCACATTAGTGCCAAAACCGTTGAAACCCACCGCACACAGTTGATGGATCGGCTGCATATCTATGATGTCGTGGGCCTGGTGCGCTACGCAATTCGTCATGGCATGGTGCCGTCGGATCAATAGACCACATGAGTACTCGCAGAGTACTCAGATAAGTATTCTGCGAGTACTTGTTAATCGCTTTTTCATACCTGCGGCGCACACGCCCTGATCGCACGCAGACAGATGACTGTGCCATCGGGCAGTCCTTGCACACAATTTTCTACGGCTCCTGCTTAAGACCTGTTGCATAAGCCGGCCACAGGTTGTCATTACGAGCGCAGCGACGAATCTCTTTGTGGCGATACTATGGAGGTTCCTCGCAAGCTTGCAATGACAATCTGTGTTGCGATTCAGAACCGGAGTTAAGCAAGAGGCCTTAGGGAAAATCCCTATATCTGTTATTTAAAGGCCCGGTTAGAGTATTAGAAGATGGGATAGAAGCAGAACTTCAATGCTTCCTTAAAAATCGAATTATGATTAACCAACTGTTTGACCCCGCTCCTCTTTCGGCAGGAGCCTCCAATTCTCATGTGCAATTGAGCAGCATTGAGGTTGCTCCTTACTGGCTGTCCGCCATTGTTGACTCTGCTGACGACGCTATTATCAGCAAGACTCTCGACGGCATTATCATGAGTTGGAACAAAGGAGCGGAGCGGACCTTCGGCTACACGGCGGAGGAAGCGATTGGCCAGCCTGTGACGATGTTGATGCCGCCGGAACACCAGAACGAAGAGCCGAGCATTCTGGCGCGGCTGCGGCAAGGTCAAAAGATCAATCATTTCGAGACGGTGCGAACCCATAAAGATGGCCGTCTGCTGGACATTTCCCTTTCTGTGTCACCGATTAGAAATGCAGAAGGAACAATTATCGGGGCGTCTAAGATCGCACGGGATATTACGGATCGTAAGATAGCGGAGGAACGCTCCAACATTCTGCAAACGATCCGTGAACCGTTGGTGATTCTTGATGCCGATTTGCGGGTGAAGCTGGCGAATCGCGCGTTTTATCAGACTTTTCAGGTGACCGAAGACGAAACGGAAAATAAACTTTTCTATGAGTTGGGCAACGGCGAGTGGAAGATCCCGGCCCTGTGCACCTTGCTGGAAGAGATTGTACCCCGCGATACGCAGTTCAACAATTTTGAAGTGGAGCACGACTTCCCGCACGTCGGGCGCAAAGCGATGCTGCTCAACGCGCGCCGTGTTTATCAGGAACCTGGCGGGACGCAGACAATTCTGCTCTCGATTGAAGATGTCACGGAGCGCAAGCGCCTGGAGAATGCTCTTCAAGCCCACACCCGCAAATTGGAATGGAGCAATCGTGAGTTGCAGGACTTTGCCTATATCGCCTCGCATGATTTGCAGGAACCGCTGCGTGCTATCCAGGCATTTGGCGACCGGCTGATGTCCAGGCACGGTCAGGCGCTGGGTGACGAGGGGCGAGATTACCTGAACCGCATGCAAAATGCGGCAGGACGTATGCGCACGCTCATCCAGAACTTGCTCGAGTACTCGCGTGTGACGACAAAGGCGAATCCGTTCAAAATAATCAACCTGGAACAAGTGGCAAACGCCACTGTATCCGATCTCTCACAGCGCGTGGAGGAAAGCGGAGGCCGCATAGAAATAGGCGCGTTGCCCACTATTGAGGCGGACGCCAGCCAGATGCGCCAGTTACTGCAAAACCTGATCGGTAACGCTCTCAAATTTCGTCGCGCCGATGTCGCTCCGGTTATCAGGCTTCACACGGTTGAGGGTTGGCCCTGCCCCGATGCAAACAAAGGAAGCGCTGGTGAGGAACAGTGCCGCTTTGTGGTGGAAGACAACGGCATCGGCTTCGACGAGAAATATGCCGAACGAATCTTTTCGCCGTTTGAACGGCTGCACAGTCAGCGTCAGTATGAGGGCACGGGCATAGGCCTGGCCATCTGTCGCAAGATTGTGGAGCGTCACGGTGGATATATCACAGCCAGGGCTGTTCCCGGTCAGGGAGCCGGCTTTACCATCACACTGCCGGTGCGCCAGCAGCAAGAGGAATTTAAGACATGAAAGAAAAAAAAGACGTAAAGCCAATCACAATATTGCTGGCCGACGACAGTGAAGATGACCGTTTGCTGACACAGATGGCATTGGATGAGAGCCTGGTAGTTAATGAACTGCGCACTGTAGAAGATGGCGAGGAGTTGATGGAATACCTGCGCCGGAGCGGACGCTATGCCGATCCGGAGACATCACCTCGGCCCGGCCTGATTCTGCTCGACTTGAACATGCCGCGCAAAGACGGGCGTGAGGCCTTGCAGGAAATCAAAGCGGATCCGCTGCTCCGTCGCATTCCGATTGTGGCGCTCACCACGTCCGAAGACCAGGAAGACATTATACGATCCTACGATTTGGGAGTAAGTTCGTTTATCACCAAACCAATTTCCTTTAATTCGCTGGTTGAGGTGATGAAAGGGTTCGGCAAGTACTGGATCGAGATCGTTTCCATTCCTGTGCTAAACGACGAGGCATAAACGATTGAACATCGAAAATTGATTAATCCGTTACATTTGAAGTTGATACAGAAATGAATAGCTCACCGGTAGAAATTCTGCTCATTGAAGACAACGAGGACGATTACCTCATTGTCCGTGACTTGATCTCGGAGATCTCTTCCGCGTCGATGCAGGTCGAGTGGGTGGACACATTTGAAGCGGCTTATAGCGCGCTTAGACAGGGGCAACACGACGTGTGCCTGCTGGATTATCATCTGGGGGGCTACACGGGTTTGGAACTTCTTCAGCATCTGCCCACCGAAAGTCGCATTCCCACTATTCTCCTGACCGGCAACGAGGATTACGAAGTCGATGTGGCTGCCGCCAAGGCGGGTGCAGCCGATTACCTGGTGAAAGGCTCTATCAATACGTCTCTGCTGGAGCGTTCTATCCGCTACGCTCTTGAGCGTAAGACCAGTGAAGCCGCTCTCCTCCAGGCGCAACGCTTTGCTCAGGCCACCGTGGACGCCTTGCCGGACAACATTGCCGTGTTGGATGAGCATGGCGTCATTACCGCCGTGAACGCCGCCTGGCGCACCTTTGCCCACATCAACGGCTTCATTGGCGCAAGTGCCGGTGTGGGTGCCAATTACCTGTGCATCTGTGACAACAGCGATGTTCAGGAAGCGCGTGCCATTGCAGCGGCCATTCGCACTGTCATGGCGGGAAAGCAGGAGCTGTTCTGCCTAGAGTATCCCTGCCACACGGCTGAGGAGGAGCGATGGTTTGAGATGCGGGTGACGCGCTTCAGTGGCAGCGGGCCGCTGCATGTGGTGATTGCACATGAAAACATCACGCCGCGTAAGGTCGCCGAAGGCCGCCTCTTATCCAGCGAAGTGAAGATGGCGCATCTGGCGCAGCACGACTTCCTGACCGGTTTGCCCAACCGCGTGCTGCTGAACGACCGTATCGCTCAAGCGATCGCACTCGCACAACGCCGCAATACGTCTCTGGCCGTGTTGTTTGTAGACCTGGACAACTTCAAGCACATCAACGATTCGCTGGGCCATGCGGTCGGCGACAAACTGCTGCAATCGGTCGGGCAGCGCCTGCGTGCTTGCGTGCGCAACTCCGACACGGTAAGCCGTCAGGGAGGCGATGAATTCGTGCTCCTCGTGTCGGAAGACAAACATGCAGAAAATGCTTCCCTGACCGCCGATAAGATACTCACCGCGCTGACCGTGCCGATGCTGATCGATGGGCATGAGCTACATGTGACGCCCAGCGTCGGCATCAGCATTTATCCGACAGATGCGCAGGACGCGGACACACTCATCAAGAACGCTGATACGGCGATGTATTATGCCAAGCAAAAAGGACGCAATAACTACCAGTTCTTCAAGAGCGAAATGAACGCTCGCGCCGTTGAGCGCCAGGCTATCGAAACCCATTTGCGTCACGCGCTGGAGCGGCAGGAATTCGTATTGCATTATCAGCCGAAGATCGACCTCGAGACCGGCATGATTACCGGCGTCGAGGCGTTGTTGCGCTGGATCCATCCGGAGTGGGGCATGGTGATGCCCGATCGCTTCGTGGAGGTCGCGGAACATTGCGGCCTGATAGTGCCGATTGGTCGCTGGGTGCTGCGTGAAGCCTGCACACAGGCCAAGCGCTGGGAAAACGCCGGGCTGAAACCGGGTTCGGTCGCAGTCAACATCTCCGCACTGGAATTCCGTCACCAAGATTTTGTGCAGGGCGTGTGCGACATCCTGCATGAAACTGAGCTTTCGCCGGACTGCCTGCAACTGGACATCACCGAAAGCGCGTTGATGCGCAACGCCAACTCCAGCAGCGCGATCCTGCAGCAACTCAAGAGCCTGGGAATACATCTGGCAGTGGACAATTTCGGTACCGGATATTCCAGTTTGCGCTACCTTAACCAGTTTCCGATTGATGTACTTAAAATCGACCCGTCGTTCGTGCATGATATCGATGCCGCCCAAGGCAACGGCATTCTCGTCAGCGCCGTAATCGCCATGGGCATCAGCCTCCATCAACGAGTAGTCGCCGAAGGCGTGGAAGAACAGTCGCAAGTCTCTTTTCTCAGGGCACAACACTGCGTCGAAGCACAGGGCTACATCTTCAGCCGGCCACTGGTGGCCGAGCAACTCGCCGCACTGCTGGCAACAGGAATATCTCAGATGATCGGCAACTCCGGCAACCTGAGCAACTTCCAGAATTTATGACCAGAATTCATGAGAAGCCTGGCCAACATAATGAGTGTGCCCTAATATGCTTTTTACACTCGTAGCATTTATTAACAGTAATCTGTTGTGCCGCAACGATCTAATATTCGATCTAATATTCCGTTGTTGATGAGATTAGGACTTACGCAGCAGGCTTGCAAATACAGGGCAATGTAGGGACGTAGCACGCTACGCCCCTACGACGATCGGCCTCCCGCGTAAGTCCTGGAGATTAGATAACCTCAGGTTGCCGCCTACAGTGCGCCACCCGTGAACGAGCCGGCTGCGCTGAGAACAAGACTGCTGAAGCGGCCTGTTTGACAATCATAGAACTTACGCAAATCGCAGCGTTTCCAGAACCCGGAGTGTTGGTTGCGTGCGAAGCAGACAACGACTTGTCTGCTGAGGGGCTGTAATCGACGGGCTTGCGAAGCCTGAAACAAGCCCGTCGCTCATGCTCCGGGTTCGTGATGCGTAAGTCCTGAGCGGCACTGCTTGAGCGGCATTGCTTGAGCGGCATTGCTTGAGCGGCATTGCTTCAGCGGCGGGCAACCTCATTGGTGGCAACCTGGATTCGATATGAATAGTCAGCCCAAAGAGGCTGATACAGGTTCGGTTAAGGAAACTCCCTATATCTTTAATTGGGCTGGCCGTATAAGTTACTTAAGGGCGGGACCAACCGGCCTCTCTCGATAAACAATATTTGCGTGCTTATATGTCAACATTACGTATCCTTATTGCCGATGACAGCTCTTTGTTTCTTTTCTCGCTATTGCGCTTCCTTGCGATGGAGCGACATCTCGAAGTTGTGGGCAGCGCCGCTTCCGGCGATGAGGCACTGGAGCAAGTTGAGGTGTTGAATCCCGATCTGGTCTTGATGGATTTGGAAATGCCGGGAATGAGCGGTATTGCTGCAACGCAGCGTCTCAAGGCTCAGCCACGCGCGCCGCGTGTCATTGTGCTGACATTCCATGATAGTCCCGAGTATCGTCTCCTCTGCACAACTATGGGTGCTGATGGCTTCGTATCGAAATTAGAGTGTGATACGGAATTAATGCCATTGATTGATGAGTTGTTTGCGCAGGAGTTACCGACGAACAAGGAGGCAGAATTAATATAGACGCTCAGGATGAAATCCGTGTCCTGCTTGTGGAGGACGATGAGGATGATTACGTTATCACACGCCAACTCCTTTCCAGAACCAGCGCCAAACTTCATAAGTTGGAGTGGGTCACAACCTATGAAGAAGCTTTGCAGCGCATGAAACGCAACATGCACGATGTCTACCTGGTGGACTATCTCCTGGGCGAACGGAACGGTTTGGAGTTGCTCAATGAAGCGCGGTGCCATGATTGTAGGGCACCCATCATTTTGCTGACCGGCCAGGCAGCCCATGAACTCGACCTGGAAGCCATGCACGCCGGCGCTGCGGATTACCTCGTCAAAGGACAGATCAATTCGCAATTACTGGAGCGCACGATTCGCTACGCGGTTCAGCACAAGCGCATTGAAGAAGACTTGCGCGAAAGCCAGGAGCGCTATGCCCTGGCTGTTCGTGGCGCTAATGACGGGGTGTGGGACTGGAATCTGAAAACTGCTGAAATTTATTACTCGCCACGCTGGAAAGAGATGCTCGGCTACAAGGACGCAGAAATCGGCAGCAGCCCCGAGGAATGGTTTAGCCGAGTACACGCCGACGATGTGGAGCGGCTGCGCATCACCATACAATCTCATCTCAGTGGCCAAACGCCCCATCTGGAACATGAGTGTCGCATGCTGCATCAGGACGGCACTTATCGCTGGATGCTCTGTCGTGGTATGGCGGTGCACAAGGGCGGCAACAGAGCCTGCCGCATGGCCGGTTCGTTGACGGATATTACCCAGCGCAAAGTTACGGAAGATCAGTTGTTGCACAACGCGTTCTACGATGTGCTCACCGGATTGCCCAATCGCGCTCTGTTTATGGATCGTCTAAAGTGGGCCGTCGACCATGCCAGGCGTAATCTCGATTATGTATGTGCTGTTTTGTTTCTCGATTTAAACCGCTTCAAGAACGTTAATGATAGTCTGGGCCACACGGTCGGCGACAAATTGTTGCTGGCCGTAGCGCAGCGCCTGAGATCGTGCTTACGCCCCAACGACACCCTGGCGCGCTGGGGTGGCGATGAATTCACCGTTCTGCTGGACGGCATTAAGGGTGCCACCGATGCCGTTCATGCTGCGGAGCGCATTCAGGTGGCGTTGGCGACACCTTTCACTTTGAATGCTCCTTCAGGAACGGTTCAGGATTTCTTCCTCACTCTCAATATCGGCATCGCGCTTAACCGCCAGGAAGACGGCCAGAGCCAGGCAGAGCATCCCGAGGATTTGCTGCGCAATGCCGATATTGCCATGTATCGTGCCAAGGCGCAGGGGCCGGCATGCCACACCGTTTTTGATGCCGCCATGCATTCGGATGCGGTGCAGCGATTACAATTGGAAATCGACCTGCGGCACGCCCTCGAACGCAATGAGTTGCGCGTTTTCTACCAACCTGTCGTGGCGCTTGGTAGCCGCAGCCTCAGCGGTTTCGAAGCGCTGGTGCGCTGGCAGCATCCCCAGCACGGCCTTCTGTGCCCGGACAAATTTGTCCCTCTCGCCGAAGAAACCGGACTCATTGTTGCGCTGGACAGTTGGGTGCTGCGCGCGGCATGCCGCCAGATGCGCGACTGGCAACAGCAATTTTCCAACCACGCACCGCTCACAATCAATGTCAATCTCTCCAGCCAGTGCCTGGCCCATCCGGGCCTCATCCAGTTGGTGAAACAGGTTTTGGAAGAATCGCATCTCGAACCGCGCTCTCTCAAGTTGGAGTTGACGGAAAGCGCTCTTATCGAAAATGCCCGGTCGGCGAGCGAAACGCTCACGGAGTTGCGCGAGCTGGGAGTGCAGATTTATCTTGACGATTTCGGCACGGGATACTCTTCCCTGGCCTACCTTCACAACCTGCCACTTGATGTATTGAAGATTGACCGATCTTTTGTGCGGCACCTGCACATAGGTGATCGCAACTCGGAGATTGTGAAAACAATTATCGGCCTCTCTAATATTCTGGGTATTGACGTGGTGGCCGAGGGAGTGGAGACAGCGGAGCAGTTGCAGCACTTGCAAACACTCGGCTGCGAGTATGCGCAGGGCTACCTGTTCTCGCGTCCCGTGGAAAGGGCCACTGCAGAGAGTTTTATCAGCGGGAAATCGAATTGGTAAAGCATTGAAACCGTTGAGGTAACAAAGCGCCTTAGCGAGTACTCGATTGAGATTGTTTGCATTCCGTTGTGGAGCGACGAAGCCCAGGGAGCTATGGGTTGGAACAGAGCCACAGGTTGGAACAGAAGATGAATAGTTCGCCGGTAAAAATTCTGCTCATTGAAGACAACGAGGACGATTACCTCATTGTCCGTGATCTGCTCGCTCTGGTTGAAACGCAGCAGTATAAATTGGCGTGGGCCTCAACTTACGATGCGGGTTTGCAGGCGATGCAGTCGCACCAATTTGATGTCTTGTTGGTAGATTATCGTTTGGTTGAGCGAACCGGGATTGAGTTCCTGCATGAAGCGAGGCAGCAAGGCTACAGGACACCAATCCTTCTGCTTACGGGGCATGCAGATCGTGACGTCGATCTCGAATCGATGCGGGCCGGTGCAGCGGATTTTCTGGATAAGAACGAACTCAGCAGTGCAATGCTGGAACGCTCCACTCGCCACGCCATCGAACGCAGCCGGGCCGAGGAAGCGCTCCTCCGCAGTGAAGAGCGCTATCGTGCGTTCATTGTTAACAGCAGCGAAGCAATCTGGTGCTGTGAATTGGAGCAGCCGATTCCGATTGCAGCCTGCGCGGACGAGCAGATTGATTTGTTATATCGAAATTCCTACCTTGGCGAGTGCAACGAGGTCATGGCGCGCATGTATGGTTGTGCCTCGCCGCAGGATATTATCGGCGCGCGCCTGGATGATTTACTAAAGCGCAGCAATCCAGATAATATCGAGTACTTGCACTCCTTTATTCGCTCCCGTTATCGCTTGTCGGATGCCGAATCTTGTGAAGTTGACCGGCAGGGGCGAACACGATATTTCCTAAACAATCTTATCGGCATTATCGAGAATGGCGCGCTGCAGCGAATCTGGGGAACGCAGCGTGACGTAAGCGCGCAAAGAGAAACCGATCATCTGCGCTCGCAGTTGGCGGCCATTGTCGAATTCTCTCACGATGCCATTGTCGGCAAGTCGATGGACGGCATCGTTCTCAGTTGGAATCGCAGCGCAGAACGAATTTATGGTTACTCCGCAGACGAGATTATAGGCCGGCATATTTCCCTGCTGGCGCCTCCGGAACGGCGCAATGAATGGTGCCAAATTTGGCATGCGGTAGAACGCGGTGAATATGTTCAGCAGTTTGAAACTGTGCGCGTGCGCAAAGACGGTCGACGTATCAATGTTGCACTCACCGTCTCGCCGATCAAGAATTCTTCGGGCCAAATCACGGGTGCTTCAACCATCGCACGCGATATTACCGAGCGCAAGCAAACAGAAGAAGAACTCAACCAGTTCTTCACGCTCTCGCTCGACATGCTGTGCATCGCCGGCTTTGACGGCTACTTCAAACGCATCAACCCCGCCTGGGCGAATACGCTTGGCTACACTGCCGAAGAACTCTTATCGCAGCCTTATCTGGACTTCGTTCATCCCGACGATTTTAGCGTCACGAAAGATGAAGCAACAAGTATCAATGGCGGCTCGGATACGTTTTCCTTCGAGAACCGATACAAATGCAAAGATGGCTCCTACAAGTGGTTGATGTGGAATTCGGCAACCGTTCCTGAGCGACAACTGGTTTATGCTATTGCGCGTGACATCACCGAGCGCAAGCAAACAGAGGCTAACCTGAAGGCTTATGCCGCACAGTTGGAACGCAGCAATCGCGAGTTGCAGGATTTTGCTTATGTGGCCTCTCACGATCTCCAGGAACCGCTTCGTAAAATTCAAGCCTTTGGCGAACGGCTCCAAAGTGAGTACTCGGAAGTAATTGGGGAGGATGGCGTTGACTATTTGCAGCGGATGCAAAACGCGGCGGGGCGGATGCAAGGGTTGATCAAGGATCTGCTGATCTTCTCCCGTGTAACCACTCAGGCACAGCCTTTTGTCCCGGTGGACCTGAGCCAGATAGCACAGGAAGTGCTTTGTGATTTGGAAACCAGCATCGAAAAGACGGGTGGTCAGGTGGACGTGGGGCCATTGCCTACTGTCGAAGCCGATCCTTTGCAAATGCGCCAGGTGCTGCAAAATCTGATAAGTAACGCACTGAAATTTAATCGGGAAGGGGCGGCACCTACTGTCAAAATCCGAGGTGATGTCACTGCGGTGGGACTGAACTCTGTTGGCGAAGTGCCTGCAATTCACGCATTGTGTCATATCACGGTACAAGACAACGGCATTGGCTTTGATGAGAAGCATCTGGAGCGCATTTTTGCCCCCTTCCAGCGCCTGCACGGGCGCAGCCGCTTTGAGGGCACGGGCATGGGACTGGCGATCTGTCGCAAGATTGCCGAGCGGCACAGAGGATATATAACGGCCAGGAGCGTCCCCGGTGAAGGTGCGACCTTCATCGTAACACTACCGATCAGGAAGCTTGACTCACCTGGTTCTTGAACCTGGTTCTTGAACGGTTTTACATTTATGACGAAAAAAGTTTTATTGGTCGAGGATGAAGACGATCTGAGAGCGTTCGTTCGCTTGGGACTGGAGCACCAGGGTTTTGAAGTAATCGAGGCCGATAATGGCCTGGAGATGATCAGCATTCTGCAAATCCAACAGGTCAGCGCGATTGTGGTGGATCTTTCCATGCCCAGGGTCGATGGGGTTTCAGCAGTTCACGCTGTAAAGGCCATGCCCCGGCATCAGAACACACCGATCATCGTTGTCACAGCGCTGGCTGACCCGGACACAATAGCGCGTGCCTATGAAGCCGGTGCGACAGAACTCCTGGGTAAGCCTGTTTCACCGGATGAGATCGCTCGAGTTTTGCGCCGATGCTTGTCTGAAGACGGCATGGCTGAGTTGAAGTAAAGCGTGCTACTCCCGGCACCAGTAAAGAATTTCCATGAGGTAACAGGCAGGTATGCAAGAATCGAGTCACTTCGTAGCACTGAGCCAATTCACCATTGCCAACGATATGATGGAGCAAGTCAAGGAGGCTTTTCGTAACCGTCCGCACCTGGTAGATGACGCACCGGGGTTTGTGCGCATGGAGGTTGTTGTGCCGCAGGATGCGCCCAACGAAATCTGGCTGATTACCTACTGGAGCGATGCAGAAAGTTATCGCGTGTGGCATCGCAGCCACGAGTACCACTCGCATAAAGGCATTCCTAAAGGCTTGAAGCTGGTGCCCGGCAGCGCCCGCATCCGCTTCTTCGGGCATGTGTGTTCGTAGAAATGGGCAAGTTCAAGATGTGCAGGAGCGAAAAACAGCCGGCAGTGGCCAACAGCCCTTGCGAGTACTCGGAGAGCGGGATCGGGAAATGGGACAGGTGGCTCATTTGTTGTGGAGAGGTTCTCCAGAAATACCATGCAGCAAAACATTCATATGACAACGAGCCAGGCCATCAAAGAACAGCGCCATCAGTTGTGCGAAGCAATCGTCGCGCGTCAGTATCAAGTGCGCCCGGATCTGGCCGTGCGTTATGGCGAACGCGGGCGCATCAAATGTCTTCAGGACACCGATCATCATCTGGATTATCTGACCGAATCGTTGGCTGTAGCGCAACCACTGCTCTTTGCCGACTACCTAGCGTGGGCCAGAGCCATGCTGGCCGGGCGCAATATTCCGGTCGAAGACCTGGTGGCCAACATGGAGTGCGTCAACGCTGCGCTGCCCGAAATACTGGAGCCGGCCTCGGCTGCTCTGGCCGTGGAGTATGTTACAAAGGGCATCACTCATCTGAAGAACGAATCAGCCGCGTTGCCAAGCTTCATCTCCGAAGCGCAACCGCTGGCACTCCTGGCACGGGAGTATTTAGCGGCGCTGCTGCACGGCGAGCGCCAGCGCGCCAGTCGCCTGATTCTGGATGCGGTTGAAGGTGGAGTATTGGTGCAAGACGTTTATCTCCAGGTATTCCAGCCCTGCCAACACGAAGTCGGGCGCCTGTGGCAAATGAACCAGATCAGTGTGGCTCAGGAGCATTATTGCACCGCCGCCACGCAGCTCATCATGTCGCAGCTTTATCCCTATCTGTTTAACGGTGTGCACACCGGACGAACTCTGGTCGCCACCTGCATTGCGGGTGACCTGCATGAAATCGGGGTGCGCATGGTATCCGATCTTTTTGAACTCAGCGGCTGGGACACGTTTTATCTTGGTGCCAACACCCCGTTGCCCGGCATCCTGCAAACGGTGCGCGATAACGGGGCCGACGTGCTCGCCATATCAGCCACCATCACTCCGCATCTCACTGCGGTGAGAGATTTGATTGGACAGGTGCGATCTGCGCCAGATTGCAGCAAAGTCAAGATTATCGTGGGCGGCTATCCCTTCAATGTCGTGCCGGAGATGTGGCGGCAACTGGGTGCCGACGGCTGCGCTCGCGACGCCGCCGGCGCCATCGAACTGGCTAACAATCTGGTTTCCGAGGTGCGCGCCTCATGAAGTCTCCCGCTTCCATGCTGTCGTCCGGTTCCGTTACGTCATCCGGCATTCTGGTTTTGTGCGACCGGCAAGGTGTGATTGTGAAGGTCGCGTATGACGGGCTGGGGCTGACCTCGCACCTGAGAGTCGGGCAACCCTTCGCCCGTGCCATCGGCGCTTGCGGTGCTGCAAACGATGCTGCTGCAAACGATGCTGCTGCAAACGATGCTGCAAGCGGTGATGCAGGGGTTGAACGCCAGTATGAATTGGCCCGGCTTTTTATGGAAACCCTTATGGTTTCTGGAGTTGCTTTTGGCTGGGAGATTCCGGTGTTGCTTGAAGGGCAGATGACGACGTTGCGATTAACCGGCGGCTCCACAAACGATGGCTTGCTGATCGTGGGAGACGCGACCGGCTCAGATGCCAGGCAAATAGTGGAAGAGTTGGTGCGCATCAACAACGAAACGGTGAATGCCCTGCGCGTGGCCGCCAAAACGGCAGCCAAAATGGCAGCACAAAAAGAGGTGCCGTCACAAGGCCCGCAAGAACGCGCTGACCAGAGTGCTGATGAGTTGCTCGTGCAATTGAGTCGCGCCAACAATGAGGTGATAACAGCGCAGCGTGAGTTGGCGAGAAAGAATGCTGTTCTGAGTCATACCAATGCGGCTCTGGAAGAAGCGCGCGCCACCCTGGAAGCCAAGCAAGCGGCTTTAGAAGAAGCGAACCTCCGACTGGACGCGCTGGCGACAACAGATGGCTTGACAGGGGTGAAAAACCGGCGCGCCTTCGAGGAAAAACTTGCGGAGGAGATTACTCGGAGTACTCGTTATGGGCCTCCGCTTTCGCTTCTGCTGCTGGACGTGGACAAGTTCAAGCAATACAACGATAGCTTCGGCCATATAGCTGGTGACCAGATCTTAAAAACCGTGGCGCACCTCCTGCGCGAACACGCGCGTTCAACCGATTTCGTGGCACGTTACGGCGGCGAAGAGTTCGTGCTTGTGCTGCCCAATACCGGTGCTGAGGGCGCCATAATCCTGGCCGAGCGGCTGCGCACCATCATTGAAGCGGCGCCCTGGCCGCAGCGCGCGGTGACCGCCAGCTTTGGTGCCGCCACTTTTGGTGCCGCCACTTTTGGTGCCGCCAGCTTATCCGGCGACAGCACACCGACAGCCCTGATCGAGGCAGCGGATCGCGCACTCTATGCTTCCAAAGAAGGCGGACGCAATCGCGTTACGCATGTCGGGAACATCATGTCTCATGCAGAGTAACCCCTGGGCATGACAGAGGGCGAAGCGAGCCTGCGTGCTGGAGCTTAAGTGCCGGAGCCTACGTGCTATGGAAACCTATGAACAAACCATCAGTCGGTTGCGCGCCGAACTGGCGCAGCAAGCGACTCAGGCACAGAAGACGGCCAAACATAACAACGAACTATTGATTGAACTCAGTCGCATCAACAATGATCTGCTGACCTCACAACGTGTTTTGGCCAAGCAGAGCGCAGAACTCGTGCGTGTCAACCGTGAGTTGCAGCAAGAGCAGAAGATGTCACAGGCTTTGCTGGGGCAGATCAAGCAGAGTAACCAGGCACTGCAAGACTTCGCGTCTATCGCTGCGCACGATTTGCAGGCACCACTGCGCAAGATTGAAACGTTTTCTACGCACCTGGCGCTGGATAAAGAGAGTGCCCTGAGCGACGAGGGCCGCGATTACCTAGCACGAATGCAGAAAGCGACCCGGCACATGCGCGCCTTTGTCACCGACCTGTTGGCACTGTCACGCGTCACCACGCAGCCGCTGCCGTTGAAACAGGTAGACCTGGCCCGGGTAGCTCAAGAAGTGGTATCGGATCTCGAAGTTCAGGTGCAGGAGTCCGGGGGTGAAGTGGAGTTCGGTGCATTGCCGAGCATTGAAGCTGACGAGTTGCAAATGCACCAGTTGTTAGAAAACTTGATTGGCAATGCACTCAAGTTCCGGCGCGACGGCGTGCCGCCCGTCGTGACTGTTGCAGCACGATATGTCGCGCCGAGTAGCGTTGAACTCATCGTGCAAGACAACGGCATTGGCTTTGATGAGAAGCATCTGGAGCGCATTTTTGCCCCCTTCCAGCGCCTGCACGGGCGCAGCCGCTTTGAAGGCACGGGCATGGGACTGGCGATCTGTCGCAAGATTGCCGAGCGGCATGGAGGCAGTATCACTGCCCGCAGTGTGTCAGGGCAGGGCACCGCATTCATAACAACCTTACCCACTGGTTCACCGGAGTAGAGAGTAGTCGTTCGACTCTCGAAAATCTATTTGAAGAAGTGAGTTGTTAAAATATGCAGGACCCGAAGCATAACTCTCGTGTTATCACGATCTTGGTTGCTGATGACGATGAAGATGATCTGCGGCTTGTGACTGATGCGTTTAAGGCCACCGACGCGACTCTCGATCTGCGTTACGCAGAGAATGGTGAGGAACTGTTGAACTATCTACATCGACAGGGAGCGTATGGCGCACCAAGTGCTTCACCTCTCCCCGCTCTGATATTGCTGGACCTGAATATGCCGGTTAAAGATGGACGCGAAGCCCTGGCAGAAATTAAATCCGATCCCCGGTTGCGGCGCATTCCCGTGGTGGTACTGACGACATCCGAAGCAAAGGAAGACATCCAGGCTTCGTATGATCTGGGCGTAAATTCTTTTATTACCAAGCCAAGCACGTATACCGGCCTCATCAAGCTGATGCGCACTCTTTACGAGTACTGGATTAAAAGTGTTCAGCTCCCGCTTTCGGGAGCCAACGGCCACAATTAATGGCTGATGAGTCTAAAGTGGCGAAACACACATGGAAGCACAAATTCTAAAAATTCTACTGATCGAAGATGACGAGGATGATTACGTCCTCACGCGTGGCCTGATTAGCCGCTTTGAGGATTGGCAAGCCTCCGTGGAATGGGCTAACAGCTACGAGACCGGCCTGCGAGCAATAGAGCGTAAGGAATACGATATTTGCCTCATCGACTACCGTCTTGGCGAGTGCGATGGACTGGATTTGCTGCGGCAGGTGCGCTCCAACGGCCATAAAGTGCCGGTAATCTTTCTTACCGGGCGCGAGCAACGAGAAGCTGACATTGCCGCGATGAAAGCCGGAGCTGCCGATTATTTGCTCAAGGATCACATCAATTCCGTGCTGCTTGAACGCTCTATCCGCTATGCCATTGAGCACACGCGCACGCTGCAATCCTTGCGTAAGGCGGTGCAGGAAAGTAATCTCAGGGCATCCGCTATCAATAATCTGCGATCAGGTGTGGTCATCACCGACCCCCATCAGCCGGACAATCCGATTGTGCTTGTCAATCCATCCTTCACCACAATTACCGGCTACAGCGCTGAGGAAGCCTGCGGGCGCAACTGCCGGTTCTTGCAAGGGCCTGATACCGATGCGGCGACGGTTGTTCAGATAAGTGAAGCGATTGCGGCCCGGAAGCCGTTTCGCGGCTTGCTGCAAAACCATCGCAAAGACGGCAGCACATTTTGCAACGGCCTGGTCATCACGCCCGTTTTCGACGATGAGGGCAGACTGCTCAACTTTGTGGGACTGATCAACGACGTCTCGGCACCACGCGAGCAACTGCGTGCTCTGGCAGCACGACTAACCCAGGTGCGTGAAGAAGAGCGCACGCAAATCGCACGCGAAATTCATGATGTATTGGGCCAATCGCTCACCGGACTGAAAATGGACTTGTCGTGGCTGAGCAAGCGTGCTGCGACTGTTTGTGATGCGGAACTCGCACGAGTACTGGAAGACAAAATTCGCACGATGTCGCAGGTAGTCGATTCTACGATTGGCACCGTGCGAAAAATCGCGACCGAGTTGCGACCTTCGCTGCTGGACGACCTGGGCCTGGAAGCCGCCGCGGAATGGCAGATACGCGAATTCGAGAAACGCTCGGGCATTGTCTGCCGCCTGGTTTCAGAACTGGGTGCCGGGGATAATGGGAATGGTGTTGAAATTTCATCCGACAGCTCGACTGCACTATTTCGCATCTTGCAAGAGACACTCACGAATGTGGCGCGCCATGCCGGCGCCTCTCGCGTCGATGTTCTTCTGCAAGTCCAAGGCGATGATGTGCTGCTGCAAGTGCGTGATAACGGGCGGGGAATCACTTCGCGCGAAACATCCAACAGCAGGTCACTGGGTCTACTCGGTATGCGCGAGCGTGCACTTCTAGTTGGCGGGCGTGTCGAGATCGCGGGTGAAGCGAGCCAGGGCACTACGGTCTGGGTTCATGTGCCGTTACGGGGCGAATTGCCGTCAGACCTCTATTCTGCAGAAGCTTCGTTTCGGGCGGAAAACGGCGCTCTGGAAGAAGTGTAGTTAAGCGCTCTATATTACGCGTGAAATGAAGAAACTGCTGCAATAAGAATCAGGATGGCCGGATTTGAACCGACGACTTCTTGACCCCAGTCATCAGTCCATCCGAGAACCTAGCAGCATTTCGTCACGAGTAAACACGGGGCGAAGGCTCACACGCTGTGAAATAGTTAAACGCTCCAAATAAGCCCTGTGAAGCTATGTTCACGAGGCAACATAGCCCCTTATGTCGGGCTATTCCCCATCGGATTGCCACAACTGCTCATCAGGGGCACTCTGCACCTCAATTGCTTAGCCTTTAGTTCCTTCTTGGCATCAGAGGCCACGCTATGATTAACTTTTGAACCCTCAAGACAAGGTGCAGCCCACGCTACTCACGCAACTCTTGACAACGCTTGTAGCGATCCTCGTTAGAATCACGTTCATAACTCTCTTCCAGTTTCATCAGATGATTGAACCATACCGTATAAATATCTTCGCGACCCGAATGGGAGAACTTTACACTCAGATGAGCTGGTGTTTCGGTAACACCTCATATGTGGCACAGGGTACTGCAGCTAGTGCAGAGAGGAAAGGTCAATAAACACGTCCCCTGTTTAGCGACCTCACAGAAGATCGCGAACATAAACTATCAAAAGACACCATAATTAAGAAATAAAGGGAGAGCATTGATCGCTTTCCTTTATTCTGAAAGGATGACCGGAATCCGTAAATACCTGTTGTTACCAATACTGGCGGCACTCTATGCTATGCCGGCACAAGCACGCACAATTTTTGTTGCCCCGAACGGCAACGACACATGGACGGGCCATCTTGAGGCGCCCAACAAGAAGCGCAATGATGGCCCTTTTGCCACGCTGACCCGAGCTCGCAATGAAATTCGCAAGCTCAAGCAGGATGGCACTCTCCCGGCGGGCGGCGTAACCGTGGAAGTGCGCAGGGGCATCTATGAGATGTCGCAAGATTTCGCGCTGGAAGCACAGGATTCCGGCACCGCCAAGGCTCCCATCGAATACCGTGCGCGGCGTGGTGAGGAAGTGCGTTTGGTCGGTGGTAAGGTCGTAACGGGCTGGAAGCCGGTCACGGATGCGGCCATTCTGGCGCGATTGGAACCGGCGGCACGCGGCAAGGTATTGCAAACGACCCTGCGCGCGCAGGGTCTGACTGATCTTCCGGGTATCAAAGGAAGTCGTTCCTGGGGACAATCGGAGCCAGGCTTGGAGTTGTTCTTTCAAGAAAAGCCGATGACCCTCGCCCGCTGGCCAAACGAGGGCTACTCTCCGGTTGTGGATGTGGTCGGAGGGCAGCCTCAGGTCAACCGTGACCCAACCAAAGCCGACAAGACTGGCGTTTTCGTATACCAAGGAGACCGCCCCTCGCGTTGGAGTGGTGAGAAGGATATCTGGCTGCACGGGTATTGGGCGTGGGACTGGGCCGACCAGAGGCAGAAAGTGGAGTCCATCGACACTGCTAAACGCGTAATAACGCTTGCCAAGCCCGATCATGACTTCGGCTACCGTGTGGGCCAGTGGTACTATGCTTTTAACGTCCTGGCGGAGCTAGATCGTCCGGGAGAATGGTACCTCGACCGTGAGTCGAGTACTCTTTATTTCTGGCCACCGGCGCCGCTGGCAAATGCAAAGACTATGGTTTCGGTCGTGCCTACACTGGTTACGATGCGCGATGTATCGCACCTTACACTGCGCGGCATGATACTGGAGGCCGCGCGCGGCACCGCCATCACGGTCGATGGTGGTAGTCAGGTGCGCATCAGCGGCTGCACCATTCGCAACGTGGGTAGCTGGGCCGTGCGCATTAGCGGCGCACAGCAAAGTGGTGTAGAAGGCTGCGATATCTATAACGCCGGTGATGGCGGAGTCGATTTGCGTGGTGGAGATCGCAAAACCCTGGTGCCTGCAAAGCTGTATGCAGACAACAACCACATCCATCACTACAGTCGCTGGAATCCTGTCTATCAGGCTGGAGTCAGGATAGAAGGGGTGGGAAATCGCATCAGTCATAACTTGATTCACGATGCGCCTCATATGGCCATCGGCTTCAACGGCAACGACCACCTCATCGAGTTCAACGAGATCCACAGCGTTTGCTACGAAACCAACGATGCCGGGGCTATGTATTCCGGCGCTAATTGGAGCATGCGCGGCAATGTTATCCGGCATAACTATCTGCACCACATTTATGGCCGTGAAGCGCGCGGCTGTGTCGGCGTCTATCTCGATGACAACTTCTCCTCGGCGACCATCTACGGCAACGTGTTCAACAAGGTGTCCCAGGCGACCTTCATCGGCGGAGGGCGGGACAATTCCATTGATAACAACATCTTTGTCGATTGTGACCCGGCGGTCCATGTGGACGGGCGTGGTTTAGGTTGGCGCGCCTTTGGGCAAGAGGAATTGACCAAGAAACTTGAAGAAATGCCGTATCGTGAAGAACCCTGGCGCAGTCGTTATCCGCAGTTGCTGACTCTGCTTCTGGACGAGCCGATGGCGCCCAAGGGCAACCTCATCGCGCGCAATATTCGCTTTGGTGGCCGGTGGAACGACTTCGACAGAGAATCGCGTCCTTATGTCACGGAGAAAGACAATTTCTTAGAAGGCGACCCGCTCTTTGTGGACGCCGCACGCGGCGACTTCCGTTTGCGTCCAAACTCGCCTGCTCTCAAACTCGGATTCAAGCCCATTCCTGTGCAGCAAATCGGGCTCTACAAAAATTCGATGCGGGCATCTTGGCCGGTGCGCCACACCGTTCGTCCAAAGCCGCAAACTCCCGCATCCGCCGAACGGGCGCAGCCAACTGGACCACCACCCACCGTTTCCGTAGTGCGTTCCTCAGCACCGATCATCGTGGACGGAATTGTCGCTCCCGGTGAATGGGACAATGCCGCAACAATTCAAATCGAGCAAAGCGGCGGCGTGAAAGTGCAGCCGCCGACCACGGCACGCCTCACTCATGACGGCCAATCTCTGCTCGTCCTCTTCGACAACCAGGTGTCCCCATCAAAGCCATTGCGCACCGGCGGCATGTGGGGACAGGGTGATGCAGTGGAAATCGCGGTCAAAAACCTTGCGGTCGGCAAAGATGCGCCGATTATGGTGCTGCGTGGTTTCGCGGGCGGCAAGGTTGAAAGCAGTGATGAGGCGGGCGCACCTCCATCCGTTGTGCACAAGGTGCTGGCGGGCGTTGAATATAAAGCCACACAAGCGGGAGCAGGGCGATGGGTGGCCGAGTGGCGCATTCCATTTGCCGCATTAGGAATTAGCCCAGCGCTTCCCGTGGAGCTGGCCGCAAATCTCTCAGTGCGCAAAACTGCCACCGACCAGTGGCTGATGTGGCGTGACACTCGCAGCTCCACCTGGAAGGTGGACGATGCGGGTAGGCTGCAACTGAGCGTAAAATAAAAGCTTTCAAGAAAAGGGACTGGCGAAGTTTGCCAGTCCCTTTTAACACTCAAGCGGGGCAGCCTTTATGGGGTACCCCGCTTTTTGTCGCACCCAGACTTGCGCTTCAGTAGCGAAAAATTTCGCGGTGCCTTAAAGCTAACAACACAGACAGGCATCATCACGCTTCAGATGATTTCCATGTAATCTTTATCTGGTAAAGCGGGGAAGGGCGCCGCCGGCAAGGTTTGATACCAATACGCGACACTCGAAATATCGTCTTGCAGCGGCAGGTAACGATGACCTTCGCGCCAGCCTAACGCCTGGATCGTCACGCGCAGATCTTCCTCGAAACGAATCGGGTCGGGAACGTGCCAGCGATACATCCCAAAACGCTGCTGCGACGCATATAGCCCATCGGGACGCAGCACTTGCGGCATTCCCGCATAAGGCGTGCAGTACTCCTGATAACCAACGCCTGCCACATCGAAATTGTAGTTACCGCAAAAATAATCTTCGGTTCCCGTGCCGCAAATGGTTGGGTACTCGCCATCCCCATCCAAGAAGAACTTGATTTCGCCTTCACCCCACCAGTTATTGTTATTCACGCCCCACGTCATGTAAGTTCCGGCGTAATGTCCGCGTCCCTTCACACCATCGAGAATCGTGAAAACTTCTTTGTACGGCAGGGGATTAACGCGACGGAACTGCGCATGAAAGTACGCTGCATCTTGGGCAACAGGCGCGAGCGCGTAATTGACCTGGTAGTACCAATTCATTTCATGCTCGCTCCTGTTCTCAATCGTCATGCGACAACGCTGGCGAAACGGCATCGGCCAGTAGCAGTTAAACGCGGCGGAACCGGGATTATTGCATACCATTTGCGAAGTCAGTTGAAAATGCCGTTTCCACGGATTGCAAAAAAAGTCGCCAAGAGGACACTCGACCGATGGCTGCTCCTGATCGTCCCAGTAAATGCGCAAAATGCTGTGACGCGAATGATACACCCCGGCCATCCACATACTCTGTATCGCTCCCGGCCCGGTGATATCAGCAATGGTTTCAGTTTCACCAACAGCAATTGGAATCGAAGGCGACACTTTCCAGCCGATTCCTAAATCGCGTGCCGGGCCCGCACCTGTTCCTTCACTTGCCATACCTCCCTTACCCTTTTCGCCGGTTCGGTTTTCCGGCGTAATGGAGCGGCTTTTAGCTGATGAAAGCAAAGGCAGAGTACTCACGTCACATATCAATCCATCGAAATTACCCATTGTTCAAACCTTCTTCAAAACCTTCAGCAATGAAATATGTACCGCCAGCGCAGTTCCGTGTGCAGGCAACTGCGCCTCCGTCCCAGGCTTAATCTTGACAAGGCTACAATAATCTTCAGCCGCTTACCAGCAAACAATCGGATGGCAACTCACTGATTTTTCAACGAGTTGTCAGCTTGAAAGAACTAAGCTCACTATATTTCTTTGAAAATCTTGGGTTACAGTGTTTAAAATGTTGATCTTAAGGGTAACATAGTATCATACGTGTAATGTCACACGTATGATACTTGATGTGGTAGGCTAACAAGTTATGTGTCCCAACACGAAGAGTATTGCGCCGCCGGCGCGTAAAATCACTACCATGAAGGATGTCGCGCTGCGCGCCGGCGTACATCACTCCAGTGTGTCGGTGGTTCTTAACGGCTCGCGTTCGAGTGCGGGAATTTCTTCGTCCACACGGCAGCGCATTTTGGAAGCCGCCGAGGAACTGGGATACCGGCGCAATGGTTCGGCGCATACAATCCGCACTGGGCGCTTTGGCAACGTGGCACTGCTGCTCAGCGCTAGGAGAAGTCACAGTTACCTGCCACCGCAGTTGTTGGCCGGGCTGCATGAGGCATTGAGCAAAGCGGACATGACCTTGACCGTGTGCCTGCTGCCAGATGAAGAACTGGCCGAAACCAGTACGTTACCCAAGATTCTGCGCGAGCGCATGTGTGACGGACTATTGATTGACTATAACTTCCATATTCCACAGCCGATGATCGATTCAATTCAGCGCTATCAAATTCCAGCGACTTGGATCAACTCGGAGCAAGAATACGACTGCGTTCGGCCCGATGACTTCAAAGCTGCTGTGGAGGCGACCGAATATCTGCTGAAATTGGGGCATCGACGCATTGTGTATGTCGATTTCGCCAATGACCGTGAAGATCCGCAGGGCCATTATAGTGTTCTGGACCGCAGCGGCGGCTACGAGTCGGTAATGCGGCAGGCTGGCCTGAAATCACAGCTGTGGGATTCCAAGTTGGTCGGCTCCGACCCGATTGGGTTTTGCGAAGAAATGCTCCGCACCGAGCAACGGCCCACAGCGATTGTCAGTTACGCGACGTATGCGATGGAGGCTGCTTCGTATGCCGCTGCCCGCTTGGGCTATCGAGTACCTGACGATTTATCGGTTGTGAGTTTTGGCCCGGATACATTCGACTACATGTGCCGCCCCATGACATTATGGATTGAACCGCAGTATCAGATCGGACAGGCGGCGACACGTATGCTTCTGAGCAAGATTGGGAATCCAATCGAACCAATTGCTCCGCAGGCCGTGGCATTCGGTTTCATGGAAGGCAAGACCACGGCGAGGAATGCCGAGTACTTCCAAGAACCTATACTTCAAAGTGCAACTGAAACATCTTCGTGCACTCAAAGCGAAAGACAGTTCCACAAGGGTTTTGCAAAAGGAGGAAGGCATAAGTGACATGACGCGTTCGAAGGCCTCTGTTGTGAAGGGAATCGTAGAATCGGCGCTTTCTTCAGAATACAGTCGACCTAGGTGGTCCCGATAAGGTAGTAAGTTTCAACCAGAATGCAGAAATGCAGACAGGAGACAACCATGTTTATAAGTAGAGACAGAGCAACACAGGCGAAGTTCAAAAAGGGCTTCACACTCATCGAACTTCTCGTCGTTATAGCTATCATAGCTATTCTGGCGGCAATTTTGTTCCCGGTCTTTGCCCGCGCCCGTGAGAATGCGCGCCGCGCGAGTTGCTCCAGCAACCTCAAGCAGATCGGTTTGGCCATGATGCAGTATGCACAGGATTATGACGAGAAATATCCTGCGGCAACGATGGGCACCTGGGGCGGGCCGGACGACGGTCGTCCCCGCGCATGGGATTACATGATTGCACCATATATTGGTATGAAGGTGAACAGAGAGGGTGCAAACCAAGGTTCCGCATTAATCTTCAAATGTCCCAGCGATGGGCTTACACGCAATGGTGGCACACCTACGCGCTCATATGCGGTGCCACGGTGGAGCAGCGGTGGAGATGAAAATGGCCCTGACCCAACCTGGCCACCTAGATATTTCGCCTCATCGAGCACGGATATTGGACGTTCCATGGCGCAAATGGAAGTGCCAGCCACGACTATCATGGTGGTGGAGTATCCTGCCCCGGACAACACCTTTGGTGAGCCTTATGACGCAACATGCCAGGGTGCGATGTCTTGGCCTGGTGCGACACCTGAGACCAGACGCCAAGATGGCCACACGCCTGGCAAGACAAACCACTTTGAGGGATGGAACTATCTCTTTGTTGACGGGCACGTCAAGTGGATGAAACCTGCGGCTACAACGGCTGACTGGAAGAACCACGCCGTATGGGGCGATAACCCTCCGTGGAACCCCTACGTCGGAATGTGGACCATCAACGATGACTGATCTATGATTAGTCGAAAGCTATCACAGGTCGATTAACAGCTTGATGTCAAGAGTGGGTGCCCTGAGTGGCACCCACTCTTGACCAGTAACGGATGCCATGAAAATACACCTATCTTCGCAGTGCTTGGCGTTGGCCATTGTATGCACTTTTGCTTTCGCCCTATCAGGCTGCTCGGGATCGAATGCAGGCTCGTCTTCTACACAGCCAACCGCTACGTCATATGCTAAAGGCACTTATGAAAAGGCACAACTGGGCATGACGTATGACCAGGTAAAAGCATTGGCTGGAAGTGCCGGCACTCAAACGCCATCTCCACAAAACGCTGGTACGACTATCGTCACCTGGCAAAACTCCGATGGTTCTCAACTAAAGTTCCTATTTCAGAATGGTGTGTTGGCTTCAAAGGACGCAGGTGCCCCACCTCCACAGCCACCAAGGTCATCTTCATAAGATGCGGTTCCGCCTCCAAAGACCCCTAGGGCGGCATGTGGATAATCGAAGACGATTGTCCACATGCCGTATCTAGCCACACCAGTTGGAACTTTGACTTGGAGAGCGGGTGTCCACTGTGGCACCCGCTTTTTGCATTGAATGAGTACTCGATTATGAAAGACAAACATATGAAAGTGAAGCAAATAGCGGCTATTGGTGCGTTAGTTGGTTTGACGAGCATCGCGATCGCGGCACAAGTTCGCACTCAAGACCAGACGATGTTGGCTCAGGCCACGGTCGCTCAGGCCATTGAAACTCCATCGAGCCGCGCGACCGCAACGTCAACAACCAAAAGTGCCACGGTCGGCGCGCCGATCACGATTTCGGTGCCCGCGGGGGCGCGCCAGACCTTTGGGGGATTCGGAGCCAGCACCGGCAACTGGGAAAATGAGTATCAATCGCTGACATCAGCCCAGCGCGCGCAGTTATCGCGTATGGCATGGCGCGACCTGAACTTCAAAATCTTCCGTCTGTGGTTCAATGTCGATCAATATTCGCCCACGCGCGGAGCGCACGACCTGACGCAGTTTCGCAATCAATATATTCGTTCGGGTCTGATCGCCGATGCCAAAGCCAACGGCGTGACCACATTGGTGCTGGCACCCGACCATATACCGCCTTACATGCGAGAGAGCGATAAAGCCGATGGCCCCATCAACGATTCTGAAATGGAAAACTTCGTCACGCTGGTTGCTGAGGCCATCCGTGATTTGAAGAATGAGGACGGCATCACCATACACGCAACCGGCATAGAAAATGAGCCGGACATGACGCCGGGACAAATTGTGCGCGGCGTTAAGCGGTTGCGCGTCGAACTCGATGCGCGTGGCTTGCAATCGGTGAAAATCATCGCGTCCGAAGCTTCCAGCGCCGATGACCGGTTCTACTCGCAGATGGATGCAGTGAAGGCTGATGCGGAAGCGTGGAATGTGCTGGACGCGATTTCTACGCACTCCTATAATATGGCTGCAACGGACAAGGCCGCCAGCTATGTTGCGGGGGCCGATGGCCGCAACACCAAAGAATACTGGATGACCGAAGCCAGCGACAATGGCCCGGAAGAAGAAGGCATGGCCGGCGTTCCAGCGATTCGAGCGGCGAGCCTATCCGCACGTTTCCTCAATGACATGAACCATCGTGTTACGCACTGGGTCCATTTCCTCGGTGCCGAGGCGACCAAAGCTCCTTACACGGACGATGCAACCCGCATCATCGCTTACGAGCCAAAGCCTTTTCGCCTCAAGGTGATGAAGAAATACTACACCTATCAGCAATTGTCTCGGACTTTTGATGTTGGTGCCGTTTTTCGCGACAGCCAAAGTTCGCTAGATGGCGACATGACATGGACTTTCGGCAAAAAGCCGCATCTCTTTGCTGCGACCGCTCAGAACCCGGATGGCAGTTGGAGCACGGGAATTTGCAACTTTACAGCTGACAGCTTTCTCAATGTGCAGGGATGGGGCGACGACAAGTGGAACGTTGAGCAGGGCGGCCAAACGCCAGCACAAACCTTTCGCGTGACGCTTCGCGTGGATGAACTAAAAAACCGCGCAGCAGTGCCCTTCGTGGTGCATCGCACCAATGAGACTTTGAAGAACGCCAAGGCAGAAACAGTAACGATGAAGAACGGCGAAGTGACGATCACCGTTGCGCCGCTGGAGTTGGTGACGCTGCGCTCAGCGGCTTCCACAACGCCGGCAAAGGTAACAGGTAAATTGGCGAGTGCCGTGTCCTGAACGCGATGAGTACTCGTGGCAAACGACCACATTATGGCAGCGACAAAACCACCGACACCATACGGCCCGGTGCCGACGAAAAGACAACTTAAATGGCATGAAATGGAAATCTATGGATTTGTTCATTTCACCATCAATACCTTCACCGACAAAGAATGGGGCTACGGCGACGAATCTCCTGCGACGTTCAACCCGACCGCATTTGATGCCGATCAGATTGTGCGCACTGCGAAAGAGGCGGGGCTACGGGGCTTAATTCTCACTTGCAAGCACCACGACGGCTTCTGTTTGTGGCCAAGCCCTTATACGGGACACAGCGTCAAAAATAGCCCGTGGAAGAACGGCAAAGGCGACATGGTGCGGGAAATATCCGATGCGTGCCGGCAGCATGGCATCAAGTTCGGTGTCTATCTTTCGCCGTGGGATCGCAATCGCGCTGATTACGGTCAGCCGGCATATCTCGATTATTACCGTGCCCAACTGCGCGAGTTGCTGACCAATTACGGCTCAATCTTTGAAGTGTGGTTTGATGGAGCCAATGGCGGCGATGGTTACTACGGCGGCGCACGCGAAACGCGCACCATCGATAACCGCACTTATTACGATTGGGATAACACCTGGAAAATCGTGCGCGATTTACAACCCGACGCCTGCATATTCAGCGATGCCGGCCCCGATATACGCTGGGTCGGCAACGAGTCGGGCTACGCCGGAGATCCGTGCTGGGCTACCATCAACACCGAGGGCATCTGGCCGGGACACTCCGACCACAGCTACCTCAACTGGGGCGAACGTCATGGCGCGCACTGGCTGCCGGCCGAGGTCGATGTCTCCACGCGTCCGGGCTGGTTCTATCATGCAACGGAGGACGATGCCGTCAAATCGGTTTCTCAGTTGCGTAAGATCTACTTTGAATCGGTCGGACGCGGTGCCAATCTCCTGCTGAACATTCCGCCTGACCGTCGCGGCAGAGTTCACGAAAACGATGTCGATTCCCTGCGCAAATGGCACCATCTTCTGCAAGCGACGTTCGCCACCAATTTGGCACAAGGAGCGAATGTAACGGCCAGCAGCACGCGCGGCGATGACTCGCAATTTGCGCCAGATCGAGTACTCGATGCCGGACGCGATACTTACTGGTCAACCGACGATACAGTAACGACACCGGAACTTGAACTCGACTTTGGGCAGCCGGTGACCTTTAACGTGGTGCGCCTGCGCGAGTATCTGCCGTTGGGACAGCGCATTGATAGCTTTGCTCTCGATGCATGGAACAATGAAAACTGGCAAGAGTTTGCTTCTGCTGCCAGCATCGGCAACACACGTCTGGTGAGTACTCGCGACATCACGACATCCAAGATTCGCTTGAGAATCACCGCAGCCGCTGCGTGTCCTGCAATTTCTGAATTCGGTCTTTTCCAGATGCCCCGGCAATTGGAAGAGCCACGTATCAAGCGCGGTCGCGACGGTCTGGTGACGATCAGCGGCGGAGAATCTGAAGCCGCCATTCGCTACACTCGCGATGGCTCCGAGCCAATGGCGACATCAACGCTTTATGATGCGCCTTTTTCATTCCTGCAAAGCGGCACCATCAAGGCGCGCGCGTTCTTGCCCGCCGAAAACATCGAAAGCGACATGATAACGGCAAGTTACGAAGTGTCGAAGCGTAACTGGAAAGTGGTGTCGGCACTATACGGCCAAGCTGAAAACGTCATTGATGAAGACCCGCGAACGGTGTGGAGTACTCAGGGCGCAGCCAGTGCTGCGGCGCCCCAGGAAATCGTGGTGCATATGGGTGAATCGCTGACTCTGAAAGGCTTCACCTTTTTGCCGCGACAAGACGGCAAGCTGGACGGAACGCCGGATCGCTATGAATTCTATGTTAGCGCCGATGGCGCGACGTGGGGTGCTCCGGTGGATAGCGGAGAGTTTTCCAACATCAAAGCGAACCCGACGCTGCAAACAAAAATGTTCGATAACCCCGTGACAGGTTCATTCTTCCGTTTTGTAGTTCTGCGCACCCTTGATAACGCCGACCATGTAACAATCGCTGAAATTGGTGTTGTCACGCCTTAATTTCGATCTAAAGTGAATCGGTTTCTCCTGGCAGATCAGGTTTTATATGGCCTGTTGCAATGGCAGTTCATCCCAAAGTTAAAAGTTCAAGTCTATGATTTCATCTACTTTGCCCCAAACGACACACTTCAACCAGAAGTCTGTCGGCGGGATTCCCCACGTCGCCATTATTGGGTTGGGCGCGATTTCGTCCGGTTATGGCTCTCCCGATGACGCGGCGCCTTACTGTCATGTCGGCGGTTTATTGCACACCGACCGCGTGCGGCTGCTCGGCGTGGCCGATATGAGCGCACAGGCCCGAAACGATTTCGCCGCGAAGTGGGGCGATCCAGTTTCCCGAGTACGCATTTTCGAAAGTTCTGAAGCCCTGTTCCTGTCGGCGACGCAGGATGAGCCGCTGGATATCGTCAGCGTGTGCGTGCGCGGCCCTTATCATTTCACCGTGATGCGCGAAGTGCTGGAAGCCGCGCCGCGCAACGGAACACGCGCCGTTTTCCTGGAAAAGCCGCCGACATGTTCGCTGGCCGAAATGGATGACCTAGTGTCTCTGGCACGTGCGCAGGGCGTTACCATCACAGTTTCTTATTCGCGCCACTGGGCGCCGCATGTTCTCCATCTTGAAGAAATGGTGCGCAACGGTTTGATCGGAGAAGTTCGTAGTGTGGTTGGTTACTGTGGGCAGTTGATTTTGTCCTATGCCTCGCACACCACCGACCTTGTTCGTCAATTCGCGCTGGCGCAGACACCAGGGCATGCCGTGTCCGTCGTGGCGCGTGCTCACTACAAGCCATCTCAGGAAGACCGCGAAAAGCCTCCCGCAGGCTTTGAAGCGGAACCACATCTCGACCATATGGCCATTGAATTCAGCAATGGAGTACTCGGCACTCAGATTGGTGCGGATGGTGATGGCGGCAGCTTTTACGTGGATGTCTTCGGAGATAAAGGCCGTGTGCGCGCCGGGATTTATGCCAAACCGCAGGCGTGGGACGCAGAAGGCAAGCCGCTGGACCTGGGCACTGTGCCGGATAATGCCAGTGTTTTTCAGGTCGCTTATGAGCAAATCGCCGATTCTCTGCAAGGCGGGCCTCTGGCCGACTGCACCGACGACGCCTGGCACGAGGTGAACGAGATCGGTTTCGCGGCTATCGAAAGCGCTGTCGATGGAAACATGCAGCGTATGGGGCGGCGTATCGAACTGCCTAACACGCACCGCACCCGAAAAATATGGGCCAACGGCTAAGACTCGGTAATCTGCAACATGAAAAAGAAGCCACTTAAAACCGGCTTCTTTTTCCATATTTCATCGCTGAAGGTTAAGATTATGCAATCGCCTAACACCCCGAGTTGCGACTGTGGCTCACAAGCTGCTGTCGCCGTGAACCCCGGATTTTTACGCGTCGTGCCCGCTGAAAAAGGATTATCACCCGCATGGATTGCCCAGTTATCGCAGCGGGGCGAACCCGAAACCTTTACCGGTGACGATCTGCGTTTGATCGGCATGCCGGTGGGTGGTTTGTTTTGCGGCACGCTTTACCTCGGCGGCGATGGTCGTCTCTGGTTGTGGGAAAGGAAGTCGCCTCGCCCTGGCCCCAAGAACGCCTCGCACTTGGTCGCCAGAAAACAGGGTACTGTTACTAAACGGATATCCAGTTCCTGTTCCAAAGCTGTCCACTCTGCCGTCTTCAAAGCGAGGTCATACCAGCGATTGCTAAAACCCAAGATCGAGGTTTCTGTCGGCATGACATCAACGATGATATTGCCCAAGCCGGGGTCATTATTCCTCACGATCACGTTGCTACTCTCCCCACTCACATCGCCCATACGCGTAGTGGCGTCATCCATGTGCCACCGGCACAATACACTGGCTTCGACATCTTCCTGAAAACCGAGTACTCGTAACCTTTCTGCGAATGCGTAGTAGCCCACGCGCGATGCCACTTCCACAATTCATGCGCTCATTTATGAGCTACTGAGTTGCAAGATTCTGTAGTCCTAAAGTAGCTAGCTTTTCTACAGAATTCCTGGCTATTCACATCACATATCAGTCTACTGCAGTCCTTACCACTGTACTATTCTAGAGCGTGTTATGAACTTTGCGGGTAGAACAGCTCATAATCTTCAGTTTCTCAGTTATTCCAGGGTATGCACGTACAATGTGTCCAGAAGGTGAGATGACTGAATCAACATCTTGTGCCACCAATAGATCAAGACACAAGTTGTTGATTCAAAAGTGCATAACACGCTCTAGCGAGTGTAAGTTCTTAGAACCTTACTTTCATGCCCGCAGTAGGCAAGTTGACACATATAGGCGCGCCAAGCCATACAGCATCACTTCTACTCATCAATTACACATCAAAACAGGTGAGTGCGGTACCTTTAGGTCGGATCTCCACTTAAGTGTAAAGCCGAGCAGATTCACATGTTCAAAAGCAGGTTCGAACAAAGCAGGTTCGAATCCACCTTAGGCAGCAATAACCGACGGTCAGGTATAGCCTTTTGCTTGTGGGCAGCTGTCTTTTCTAAGACAACGTTCGTTGATGCGCTCCTGCGCTGTAACTTCACTTCTGCTGACAATGACAAAGCAGCCGTTCGCCTGAACACCTCAATCAGAACTCACCACCCAAAATTGTTTCTGACTTTGGCCTTCCAGTTCGGGAACAAATATGACAGCTTGTGTGCGATAATACTGTAGGTAATCTGTCCTATGTGCAACACTCGATACATCCGCACGCACTGCGCCACAAAGGTATTCGGCCCCGCCCGGCCTGAGGGACATCATGCAGCAACAATGGCGCATCCAACTCTTCGGTGGTTTGTGCATCGAACAGGGCGAACACGTTGTCAATCGTTTTCGTACGCAGAAGACTGCCTCGCTGCTGGCTTACCTGGCGTTGCATCCCGGACCGCAGCCGCGTGAAATACTGGTCGAACTCCTATGGACAGATGACGAACCCGAATCCGGCCGGCACAGCCTGCGCACGGCTCTTTCATCGCTGCGCCGCCAGTTCGAGCCGACTTCATCGCTGGGCTTGACCGCGCATGGAGCCTTGCTACAAGCGGACCGCGCTTCGGCTGGTCTTCGGGCTTCCTGCTTCACCACCGACGTGGCCGAATTTAGACAGGCGCTGCTCGAAGCAAAGCGTGCCGGAGATCTTGGCAACAGGGAAGAACAAGCGCGCTGTTGGGCCAAAGCCCTTGAGTTGCATCACAGCCCGCTGTTGCCCGGCTTCTACGAAAACTGGGTCGTTGCGGAAGAGGCTAGCCTGCGCGAAGAATTCTTTCGCGCGCTGCGTCGCCTGCTGAGCTTTCTGGAAGAGCGTGCTGATTGGTCGCGCGCACTGGAGTATGCGCGGCGTGGCGTCGGCATTGATCCGTCGCGCGAGGAAGCACATTATGATTTGATGCGCTTGTTAGCGCTCTCCGGCTCGCATGGGGAAGCACTGCGCCAATACCACGAAGTGGAGCGGCTTCTCAAACGGCAATTGGGTGCGGCACCATCGCAGGCGACTCGGGACCTGGCATCTGCAATCGAAAGCGGTCGCATCCAAACCTCACCCGCACTACGCACACCTCAGCCAACAGGGACGGATAGAACGCAACCCCTTCTGCAAGTCGTGCAGGATGACACGAGCAAGGACACGTTGCATCTGCCGAGTACTGTAACGATGCTGGTCGCTGATTTTGACGAGGCCAGTGAAACGTCCACCAAGCTCAGCTCTGCCGAAGCGACGCGCTGGCGCAAGGCGGTGCGCCGCGAGTTACGCCGTTACGCCGGACAAGAAATCTCGTTGCAAAGTGCGCCGCAAAATGCTCATTGGCAAGGTGCGACGAACCCCGAATTCGTTGTAGCTTTTGTTGGCGCTACCGCTGCTCTGTCGTGTGCGGTTGCGGCGATGCGTTTGACACAACGCGCCACACCAACGCAACCAAATTTCCCCCTGTTGCGCGTGGCCCTGTGCACTGGCGAAACCAATCGCGGGAGGCAACAACCGGTAAATAGCTCGTCGGGGAAGTTGCTTCTTGACGAGTATTTGACGAACCGTGCCCTGGGTGTGCTGTGCAGCGGGCACCCCGGACAGATTCTGTGCTCCGAAGAAACCGCTGCCCTGCTGCGCGGCGCGCTGCATGACGAGCCTCAGCACCAGACTTCACAGAACGATCTTCACACCGCCACTTCGACTGCCGACGAGGCCGAGAGAAGTGCGCCTGGACCTAATCCGCCAGGGACGACCGAGTTGCGTGATCTCGGTCTTTATCATCTGCACTCGAGCACAGGCAATCTCACTCCCGAGCGGTTGTTTGGAGTACTCGTATCCGGCATAACGCAGAGCGACCTCCCGCCGCTGCGAGCGGAACCGGCGCGTGGAGCCGTACTGCCCTTGCCGCTTAATCGCTTCTTTGGCCGCGAGAACGAAATCGCACAACTGCGCCAGCATCTGCAACGGGAGCGGCTGGTAACGCTTTCAGGGGCCGGCGGCAGTGGTAAAACGCGGCTTTCTTTGCAAGTGGCGGCATTGCTCAGCGAAGAGCGCGTAGCACCGTGGCACGGCGCTGTGTTTTTCGTGCCGCTGGCCGACTTGCTAGATGCCGATTTAGTGGCCGACCATATTCTGAGCGCCTCTCGAGTTCCACGCTTATCCCATTTGTCGCCACTTGAAAACATTGTGCAGGCGCTTTGCCACCCGCCACAGAGGGCCACGCTTCTGGTGCTGGACAACTTTGAACACCTGGTCGACGACGGGGCTGCCATCGTGCACACGCTGTTGGAGAGAGTTCCCGGCCTGAAGTGCTTAGTGACTTCACGCCGTCTTCTCGGGGTGCCGGGCGAACGAGAAATGCCTCTGGCGCCACTGCCCTTGCTGCCCGATTTCTCCGCGCCGGAGCGCCCCGAAGATCTGCAGAACGAGCCTTGCGTGCATTTGTTCCTCGACCGGGCGCGCTCGGCATCTCCCGACTTCGCTCTGACTCCACGCAACGCACCGGCGATCGCGGCACTGTGTCGTCGTCTGGAATGCATGCCGCTGGCTCTTGAACTGGCAGCGGCGCGGGCAGGCAGTTTGTCACCGGCGCGCATGCTGGCGCTGCTGGAAACGCATTTGGATGATGGCCAACCTTCATCCTTCAAACAGTTTGACTTTCTACAGTCGCGCGAGCGCACGTCTCCGGCGCGCCATCGCACTCTGCGCGCGACGCTCGACTGGAGTTACAACCTGCTTGAACCGCAACGGCAACACTTCCTGGCTGCTCTGGCCGTTTTTCGCGGTGGCTGCACTGTTGAGGCAGCTCACGCCGTGTGCGGAGAAGAGGACGCACTGGATCTCTTGGAGCATTTGCGCGAATGCTCTCTTCTGTTATCGGCACAGCAAAGCGAGGGCGAGCCACGTTTTCACATGCTGGAAATCATCCGCGAGTATGCTTTCGAACAGCTCGAAGCAAGAGGCGACACCGCGCAAACCAGACGGCGGCATGCTCAGCATTTCCTGACACTGGCAGAAGCTGAAGCGCCCAACTTTCTCGCTTCCGATGCGAAAGAAAGGCTGCTGTGTTTGGAGCGCGTGAAAGCCGAACACGATAATCTACGCGCCGCAATGGGCTGGAGTCTGAAGAACGATGCCGTGATGGCACTGCGTCTCGTACTGGCCTGCGACGCGCTATCTGGTGATAGCATAAGGGAAGCCGAGTTGCCGATCGAGCGCGCCTTGCAAAACACGGAAGGCGCCCCGGCGGCTCTGGTTGGCGCAGTGCTCGACATTGCGGTGGCACATACAGGGCGTCGCGGCGATTTCGTGCGCCAAAGCGAGTTGGCTTTGTGGCGCTGGAAACTGGCCAACGATTCTGGTGAGCCGCGAACCATCGCCTGGGCATTGTTTTCACTGGGCAGTGCCGAGCGTCGCGCGGGGCAATTCAGCGAAGCGCGCGAGCACCTTAGCCAGAGCGTCGACATTTTCCGACAGTTGCAGGAGTGGCAGTGCGTCGGCTGGGCACTAAATGAACTGGGCAACACCACCCTGGATGCAAACGATGTCGCCTACAGTTGCACCATCTTCGAAGAGTGCGCTGAAGCGTTCGCACGCAGCGGTGACCGCGACGGTGTAGCCAGTGCACGGGCGCAGTTGGCAGACGCGCTTTATTACACGGGTGATGCGGAGCGCGCCCGTGAGTTATTCGAGGAAGTCGCCGCAATTGAACGTGAACTCGGCGACAATCGAGACCACTACTGGCGTCGCCATCAACGCGGTAAGATCGAAGGCAGCCTGGGCAACTACGATACAGCGCACGCATTGTTGAAAGACAGCTTGCACAGTTTCATTAGCGCCGGCAACAAAGTCGGTATGTTGTGCTCACTGCTGGCCTTCGGTTGCCTGACAGCCACGCAGGGCCGCTACGAGCAAGCGGTTTGTCTCCTGAGCGCCGAAGCAGCGCAACGTGCCGCTCTACAGTGGCCACCGCTCTTACAATGGCAGAGCGCCTGTGACCGTGCGCTCGATTCAGCGCGCTCTGCGCTGAGCGCTTCCGAGTACTCAAAAGCCTGTGCCTGGGGAGAATCGCTCACTCTCCATGAAGCCATCGAGGTTTCGATACGCGACTAGTGCTCTGACCAGGTCAAAGCTGTCCAGATGATTGGTAACACATGTGGAGAATGGAATCGGCTCGCTTTCTGCCGCCTAAGCTGGGCAATCGAAGTTGATTTCGGTCTGATCGTCCGATTCGACGCCTCCCGGCGGCGCGCTGACTGATGCTCTGCCATTGCTCAGGCGCCAGTTCGATAAGTTGGGGTTGTTGGACCGCGGAGAGCACGAGTATGCCGAGCGAGCTGAATGTTGGCCGGCCGCTTTTCAGTTTACGCGCTGGCGATTTGACTTATATGAATGGCTGTGCTACGGTATGGCCACGCCCCCGACACGCTGCCTGCTTCATCATCAAGCCGCGCCAGAGCGCGAATTCACGTAAAAGCGATGATGCTATGAAAATGCGACAGTCACACGGAAGGTTCAATGGTTTTGCTCTGCTGTTGAGCGCGGTGTTGGTGGGTTGTCTGGCGGCTCCAGCGCGAGTGGTCCATGCGGCTCCATCTGCGCCAAGTCCAAAGCTAAAGCTCAGCGACGCAGAAATTGCGGCGCGTCTCGAAGCCCTCGAAGCGGCAGTGGCGACGCTGCAAGGCATTGTCACCGCCCAGAGCGCGCAAATCACCGCCCAGAGCGCAGAAAATGCGGCCCAGAGCGCGCAAATTACCGCCCTTCTGGCTAAGACGGCGCCGGTTACGGTAACGGGCACCGACTACATCATCCGCGGCGTCAACGTGTATGTCGTGGATGGCACTGGCGACACGGAGAGCGTTTCCGGGTTAGGCAATTTAACTGTGGGTTACAACGAACCGCGTGTCAATGCCACCGAGGTGAATGTGCGCACCGGCTCACACAATCTCATACTCGGCAGGGGGAACAACTTCTCCAGCTTTGGCGGCGCGGTCTTCGGAGTGTCGAACACCATCAGCGGCAAATACTCCTCGATCCTCGGTGGGCAGTTTAACACCGCCAGCGACCTATTCTCCTCGGTCCTCGGTGGATTTAGGAACGACGCCAGCGGCCAATACTCCTCGGTCACTACTGGGGCGGGGAACAACGCCACCGGCCAATACTCCTCGGTCACTGGTGGAAACGGCAACACCGCCAGCGGCGTCTTATCCTCGGTTAGCGGCGGGTACGTCCGGACTGCTCCTGGCAACTATAACTGGCGTGGCGGCGGGCTGTTCGAAAACAATTAAAGTACCTGATGAACAGAGCAAAGGGCAGGATACCTTTTGGTATCCTGCCCTTTGCTCTGTCCAACCCCTCGATAACACATGTGAAAAATGGAATCGACTTACTTTCTGCCACTCAAGCTGGGTAATCGAAGCTGATCTCGGCGCGATCGTCCGCCCCTTCGCCGCACTGCTGCGCGCTGGCTGATTCGCTGCCATTGCTCAGGCGCCAGTTCGATAGGTTGGGATTGTTGGACCGAGGAGAGCACGAGTATGTCGAGCGAGCTGAATGTTGGCCGGCCGCTTTTCAGTTTACGCGCTGGTGGAGGGTGTTTCATAAGTCCCTTTCTACGCAAACACCATCCGCACCAAGCCCATTCAGAGGATTGTTCACACATATGAGGAATCGTATCGACTCACTTCTTGCTTGCTCCTAATGTGTGTCGATACGATTCCTCACATGCGGTGATGACATACGGTAAGGGTCCTTTGGACGAAGTTGTTGTGAGTACTCAAACAATAGCGGGGTGGTTCGTTACAAATTGCCCCGCTTTCTTGCTGCATCCAAGTTTATTTTCCAAGATTCAGTGTTTTGTTGGGGTTTGCGGTTACAATAGAGCCACCAGGCGCGCGCGCTATCTCCCCCTCCCTGTATACATCCTCCACGTATACATCTTTCCGGAAAGGCACCAAACCCGGAACTCCCGTTTCGAAGGAAAGCTCTTATGAGAATTTTCTCTTTCCGTACTGCGGCACACGCTGCCCTTCTGACAGTCGCACTCGGTCTGACAGCTGTGACCGCCCCCAAGATCCAGGCTGCCCCCAAGGCCAAAGCCGCGCCCAAGAACCAGGCTCAGTTCACCGTGCTGCCCAATGCACCCGGCGCAGTCCAAACATCTCCACTTAGCATCAATAACCAGGGCCAGATAGTTGGCAACTACTTCGATGCCGATTTCAATTTCAGCGCCTATCTGTATGACAATGGCGTGTACACCATCTTGGACGTTCCTGGCGCGTTATATACAGGGGTTGGCGCCATCAATGATCGGGGCCAGATTGTCGGCACTTCCTACAATGCCGATTTCAACCGGACTATATTCCTCTACGACAAAGGCGTCTACACCACACTACCAGCACTCCCAGCTCCCTTCGGCGCGACGTTTTTCACCTCGGCTGGTCTTAACAATCGGGGACAGATCGTCGGCAACTCCTTCGATGCCGATTTGAACTCCACTGGATTCCTGTATGACAACGGGCAATACACATTCCTGGACGCGCCAGGCGCGACGTCAACGTACGTCAGAGGCATCAATGAACGGGGACAGATCGTCGGCATCTACTACGATGCCGATTTCAACCCTCACGGTTATTTGTACGACAATGGCGTGTACACCACCCTGGATGCTCCCGGTGCGGTGTTTGGCACGTTCGCTTTGGGCATCAACAATCGGGGCGAAGTGCTTGGCTACTACTTTGATGAAAGTTTCAACTACCGTGGGTTTGTGTATCAGAACGGGGTGTACACGAATCTACCTGCCCCTACCGGTGCGCTGGAGTACGTCGTCTATGCCCTGAACGACCGGGGCCAGATTAGCGGGACATACTACGACAACGACTTCAATCCCATCAGTTTCATCCTGACCCGCTAACAGGGCCAACAGCAATCAAAAGCAATGGCCGTTGCAGGAACACACTCGTTGTGGACGCGTGCGTGCAGTTAATGCGATAAACGAGTACTCAGACAAACAGGAGAGCGGGTAGCCTGCGGGTTGCCCGCTCTTTCGCGTTGATTCAGGACTTGTGTAACATGCTTAGAGAGGGTGTTCCAAAAGTGAGTCGATTCCATTCCCCACATGCGTTACCAATCATCTGGACAGCTTTGACCTGGTAGCAATTACAGAGTGTGATCAACCTCAGTTCAAACGAACCCGAAGCGTTGGTTGCCTGAGAAGCAGACAAAGACTTGTCTGCTGGTAGGCTGGGAGAGACGGGCTTTACTCATACGTTTTGGAGAGCCCGTCTCTCACGCTTCGGGTTCGTAAAGATCATCCTATCTACTACCAAGTTGAAACACTAGCCCACCCTCGCAATAAGCCTGTCACGCCTTTGCAGAGATTTTCTTCTGCGCTCACCAACTGCACCTGTCTCCCAGCTCTTCAAGAAAAACTTGTGATCGCGCAACTCTTGTGACGTTTCTGTGACGATGACCCGCTACGCTAGTGAGTAGATGAGAGCTTGTCGGTGCAATCGCGGACGTTAATCGCGAGAAGGCGCATGTAGCTCCCATCAAAACGCTGAAGCAGAGGGTGAGAGTCATGCGACAAGGAAGCACTCGACACACAAATGTAGCTCACGTTATTTCTGGGGCCGCAAAACGATTACTTGTCGTGCTCTTGCTGCTCGCGAGTACTCAGATTGTGGCATCAAAGGGCAGATCATTGGGCGACTCGATCCGCGTCGAGAAAATGCCTTATAAACTGAGCGACATCATCCGTATCAAAGATGTGTTGTTCGCACGGCGCGCCAGCAGCGCTCAGGTATCGTTTGCCACCAGCCAGCCAAACATCCCAACAGTGGACATCAGCACCGCGCCGCCGATTGTCAACAACGACGGCAGCCTGACCTTTCGCCCCAAGGATGCCGTGCGCGGCTATAACGCCGGCCTTGGCGCGAAGACTTTGCAGCACTCGATCAACCTTTACGGGCTGGAGCCGGCCACGACCTATCACTACATCATCACTGCACGCAGTGACAAACCCGAAGTGCCGCTTGGTCAGGAGACGGGCAGCTTTACCACGGTTTCACAGCGCGTCAAAGTCGTTCTGGAAAGCATCAAGATCCTTATCACCAGCGATGATGACGGCACCGATGAACTTGTCTTTCGACTGTGGGCCAATGCCGACTGGCCCAGCAAACGCTTCGTTGATGTGCCGCCGTTCCTGATGAGTTCGTCGGGCGACCTGGGCGGCAGTGGCGATGGTAAAGCCTTGCGCCGCGAAATGATTGTCAATAACGCGCCCGACGAACTCATCTTGCAGGCCGATGGTTACGACGACGACTCGCACACATTTAATTCTGCTTTTAACCCGTTCACCGACAGGCCGTTGCCTGGCACGGGAAGCAATGGCAACGGCAACTGGAGCGTGGCCAGCGTCACCATCGACTTGAACAAGTATCCGTCGCCTGCGGGACAGCGAACGGCGACAGGCTATTTCGAAATTACAACGCCCAGAACCGGCACTCCTCATGAATTGCGTTTCCGCGTGCGCGGCAGCTTTGAAATCACGCGACCACCGGCATATGCCGACGGTATCATCATCGGCAGTGTTTCAGAGACCGGCAAAGGCTCCTCGCGCATCGGCGATATCTTCAAGAATTTGCCCGGCGGTGCACCGTCGGCTCCGGCGCCATCGGCTCCAGGTACAGCGGCTCCGGGTTCAGCGTATGTTTACGCCATCACACCCGACGGCAGGTTGCAGTGGCGTCGCCACAACGGAGCGGCCAATGGTGGCGGCCCCGCAACCTTGCAGAACAGCGTTCAGGTCGGTCACGGATGGACCAATTTCCGGCAAGTCTTTGCGGCCGAGAACGGCCTCATCTACACCATCAGCGATGACGGCACGCTGAACTGGTATCAGCACAATGGCTTCAAAACGGGCGCTGCCGCCAACGTTGCCGGCTCGTGGTCGGGCCCGCGCGAAGTGGCCAGCGGATGGGACTCTTACAAGAATGTCTTCTCGGGCGGAGGCAACGTCATATACGCCATCACCCAGGAAGGCAACCTGTTGTGGTTCCGGCATAAGGGCGCGGCAAACGGCACAAATGAATGGGAAGGCCCACGCGACATCGCCGACAACTGGGCCAACTTCAAACAGGTGTTTTCGACCGGCGAAGGAGTCCTGTACGCGGTCACAGAAGACGGCAAGTTGTTGTGGCACAAGCACACAGGCTACGCGGACGGCGCCAAGACATGGGCGGCTGAGCGGCAAGTCGGACACGGTTGGGACGGCTTCAAAAGCATTTTTTCCAGCGGCGACGGTGTGATCTACGTGGTCACGCCCGACGATAAGCTGATGTGGTATCGCCACAACGGTTGGAGAGAGGGCACCGGAGCGAACGTAACCGGCGCCTGGTCTCAGGCGCACGAAGTCGGAACTGGCTGGGGCGACTTCGATCAGGTTTTCGCGCTGCTGTCTCCCGCGACGAGTACTCGTGTGCGCTTTCCACGACGGGGCACTTCCGGCGGCGTGCGTCCGGGCGATGAGGTCACTCTCAACCCGCAACCACTTCCACCCAAAGCCGGCGAGAAGGTCATCTTGAACCCACAGCCATTGCCGCCTCGCGTCATCATACGCTGAACAAAACTCGAAAACAGCACCCGTTGCTGGGGAGAAAGCAAATGAATCGAAACACTTCCAGGATACAGAGCACTACATTACAAGCAGCATTAGCAACCGGCGCGCTGGCACTGAGCCTTGCAGCTTGCACAAGCGCGGCGCCGAAGCTGACTATGAATGGCAAAGTCGCCTCGACAAAAGTGCGCACCATCAACGGCGCCGGTTACGTCAGCATTGCCGATGTGGCTAAGGCGCTGGGTATGGTCGTCGTGAAGAAAGGCGACGGTTATGAAATCAAGAAGCCGGGCGGCACTTATCAAGTGCAGGATTTAACGGGCAAAGTCGGTGAGGTTCTATTCGATGGCAAGTGGCGTTTTCAAGTCCTCAGCGTCGAGACACCGGAGTCGTTCAAAATGCGAACCGAGGCATCACCGTATGACAACTATGCGGTTTCGACGTATGACACCGAGACGCGCACTTTCCGCCCCAAAGAAAGTTACAAACTCGTTGTGATTAAAGTGCGCATCACGAACGCGCAAAAGGTTCCGCAAACCATGTGGACCGCGATCAGCGACAAGACCATGCGCACGGCGCTCACCGACAGTGAGGGACAGTCGTATCCGCCAATCAACTACGATTACGAAGGCGGCCCGACTGTCACCAAACCATTGCTGCCCGGTGCCAGCATGACATTCCCCATTATCTTCGGTGTACGTGAAGAAACCGTGCTCAAAGACCTGGTGTACACGCTCAAGAACAACGAATCCTTTAGCAAAGGCAACGATGCGCGTGTCTCGCTGGCGCAAGCGAGTACTCAGGTCGAGTAATTCAATCCCCAACGTTTACCAAAGTGGAGCAATTGCCAGCACCAACCCCTTGTTTCAGGAGAAAACCATGAAACGTTCCTTAACCGCAACACTGCTCGTCCTCGTCGCACTGATTCTCGGACTGCCCGCGCAGGCGCAGAACAATCTACCTTATCCCGGTGCCGTGACGATGATCACGCGCGACTTCGATCCGGCTAACCCCGGCAAGAGCATTCTCAAGCCGGTCTTTGGCGACCCCAAGCTGATGCGCCAGGTCGTCAACACGGCGTGGCAGGCGGCGCGCGCTTCCATTGCCGACCAGATCATTGCCCAGATGGGGCAGGCCAACTCGGTCGCCGACGGTATTACGCCCTACAACATCGATTGCCGCATGGGAGAACCGGGCGATCTCAGTGTGACGCCGGGCAGTCACGCCAACGGCTCAACGCTCAACATGAAATACATGGTGCGCGGCAACTGGATCGAGTTCGATACCACGCAACCGACGGCGCTGGGCAAGTGGGCCGACCCGCGCTTTTCTTGCACCTACGACCTGGAGCTTTCACTTGGCCTCACTTTCGGTGACATGCCCGGCCCGCTGCGCATGACCAGCGTTAAGGCCCAGGTTTCCAACTCCAAGCTCGATTCGCATGGCCTGATCGCCGATCTGGTCTTTGTGGGCAACGCCGTGACAAAGCTGTTCGGCACCGACTTCATCAAGAAAGCGCAGAACGCCATCAACGGCAAGAACTTCGACTTTACCAACAAGATCAATCAGGGTTTAGCGCCTTTTAATGCAGTCCTCGCAGGCTACGGCGCGCAAGGCTACGGGCTGGCCAACTCGCTACTGAACCTGCCGGACGCGACTCTACCGGGCGGTCTCAGTCCGCGTTCGCTGCCGGGCATGAACAGGGGCAATCCGGGCCCGCAACTCGTGCTGTTTCTTGATAAGGACGGCAACATTCCCACGCGTGGGCCGGGCGAAATCTGGGGCGCTATTCGCTGGAAGAAAACACTCGGTACGCCACAGGAAGTGCGACGCGACAGGCAGCCGGTCATCGCGCCCGGATACAAAGCACTTGGCCGTGTGCGCAACCTGCACCCCTACGCCGGCGCCTTCCGTATCCGTGCGGTCGCGCAGTCGGGCTTCGGGCGCTCCGGGATGTTCGTGCCGCCGATGAGTGAGGTTGGAGTACTCAAAAGCGCGACGCTCGATCAGCCGACGCCAGGCCGCGACAACTCGGCGCCCGGAACCGGCGACGAATACGTTTTGCGCTACGTCATCGCGCAGGTGCCGCTTGGCATTCCGATCAAAGTCGAAGTCACCATGAACGGCGTGCCGTGGCAGGGTGATGTCGGCGGTATGCAGCGCGCCATCGGGCCATCGGGTTGGAGCGGTCTGGTAACGCTCAAGCCGGGGCTCAATCTGGGATCGGCTGTCACCAAGACGAGTAACATCAGCGCCGCGCTGCGTGCGACAGGCGCAAGATCGGGCGCCAGCAGGGCAAGGGCGGGCAGCGAGAAAAGTATCATCATCGTCAGCGGTAAAGGTGCAACCACGCCGGGAGCAGAAAAGAGCATCATTATCGTGAGCGGCACGGGCGCAAATCCGATCAGAAAATCGCCGGCTCTCCCTGTCTTCACCCCCCGTAACAATAGCGACGCTGTCGCTCTCAATCCGCAGCCGTTGCCGCCCAAAACAATGGCCGGCGCCAAAGCGACAATCGGTGCCCTGTCGAGTACTCAGACTGCGACGGTGCGGTCCAACGTGAGGCGTTCAGGCCCTGTGAATTACGACCTCGGCACAACAGCGACTGCCGTGACAGACATCGGCACGCCCGCCATTCTGGCGCATTTGCCCAAGCCGGTCGCGGAAAATCCGACCGGCAGGCTCAGCGTAGACGGCATTGATTTCGAGGTCGGGCTGATCGCCGGGCCACGATAACAAACAACTGCTCTGATGTTGGAGCGGCTAAGGACGCTGTTCGCTCTGGCCGCTCCAACTCCCAGTGTTTCCCAAGGAACAATTTTATGATCAGATTTCCCCGTGCTCGCCTGCTCTGCCTGACGCTGCTGCTAGGCATTCTTGCACCACAAAACGCCCGTGCGGCAGGCGATGTTCAGTCCGCGAAAAACGCTGTCGATAGTGAAGCGTTCCGGCTCAGAATGGCGGGGCTGTTCCATCAGAAGTATCTCAAGCGCATGCCGACATCGAGCGAAGCCGCAGCATTCTCATCCAAGTGGAGAGCCGTGCCGGACGGCTGGAAAAACGCTCTTATCGCGCTGGCCGCGACACCCGCATACTTTCAAAACGCCGGCGGCACCAATGAAGGTTTCGTGACCCAGCTATTTCAAGATATGGCTGGCCGCGCGCCGGATGCAACGGAAGAGTTGCCGGCTGCAGTCGAATTCCTTGAGACAGGCCAGCGCGGACAGTTGGCTGAAGTCATCGCTGACTCAAACGATTTCAAGATGTGGGCTGTACAGGGCTGTTATGCAATGTTCATGCGCCGAGAGGCTACCGAAAGTGAGGCCGAAAAGGGTACCCTGAAATTGGACGCAGGCGGCATTAACGCCTTCATCGTGGAGTTGGTGACTTCAACCGAATACTTCCAGAAACGTGGCGGCAACAGCGCCGCGAAGTGGCAAAGCGCTCTTAAAGAAGACTTGATGAGCGCTGCCCCCAACGGCGCAGGCGACGAGGTTTACAGCGGCCCGGTGTTCCCCTCCAACATTCCGGAAACCGGCATGGGCGCGCCAACGGGCGGCGCGATGGGCAGCGCGCGCACGCCTCTGGTTCGGGCACTCATGAGCAGCCCGGAGTATCGCGCAGGTCAGGTGCAGGGCTGGTACCAGAAGTTTCTCAAGCGCGCCGCCACACCCGCCGAATTGCAGCAGTGGAGCGGCGCTTTACAGAGCGGCTCGTCCGAGGCCGTGGTCACCGGAATTCTAACTTCCGACGAATACTTCAACCGCGCCGGCGGCACGACCGATGCGTTCGTGAAACGCCTGTCGCAGGATCTGCTGGGCAGAGCGGGCGGCAAAGTGGGCAGTGGCAAGCTCGGCAGCGGCAAACACGGCCTACCCTCCAAGAGCGATGTTATCGACCTGATTCGCAATCTGCCAGTACTCCAGAACAAGTGAAGTGGACTCACGCCGGATGCTTAGTGAGACGAGGGAATATCTTATGAAACGACACACAAATGTTTGGAAAGTCTCAGCGGTTTTCGCGGCTGCGACATTGACCTTTTGCGGCTTGAGCTACGCAGCTCCGCCTGAAGGCCGAACGGGAACCAGCCGTCAACCTTTGGTGGGCGGCAATACCATTGACGAAAAAACGCAGGAAACTTTCGGCTTGCTTTCGCTCGATGGAAGTTGCAGCGCCTCGCTGCTACGCAACGACTGGGTTGTCACCGCGGCTCACTGCGTGGAAGTCCCCAACCCGGCGCAGCCCGGCACAGTTATGGTGGACGCGCCCGCCAATGTCACACTGAGTGCAGACTGGGTAGAAGCGCAAGATCGCGCCGCGCTTCAAATTGAAACTTTTCGTCCTTACGATGTTGCCATTATCAAGGTCGCTCCTTTCAAAGTGCACGGCGCGACGACGGGCTACTCGCGGCTCGTCTTTCAGGACGGGCAATTTCCTTACTTCGGAGAATTAACCGGTGTGGACATCATGATGTTCGGTCGCGGAATTCATCAGTTCGCCACAGGGAGCGGGGCAACCGCGCAGAAATCATTGCGCGACGGCCAGTATCGAGTCGCTTACGCGAGAACCGACAACGCCACTGCTACCGAGTACTCGTTTCCCAGTTCCAATGGTCAGATGATGGCCGGCGGCGATAGCGGTGGCCCATCATTCGCTTGGGGTCTGAACGGCTGGGCGCTGATGGGCGTTCATTCTAACGGGTCCACCGAGTGCTTAGACGGCAACGCCTGCGGTGCATGGAAAGGTCCAGGCATGGTGCCCGCCGGCTATAATTCCTGGGACTGGGTGGCTGCCACACCCAACTCAGCCGATGCGCCCATTAAACTTGTGTGGGATAGAATCCTGAAGATTACCGGGCCAATGCCGTTCGTTCCCGATCCGAACGACTTGACGAGCACGCAAACCGGCAATGTCGGAACATTCGCCAAAACGCCGCCCGATTTTCACCCGATTTGGCTTTACGGCATTCGTCCCAACGGGGACTTGATGTGGTATCGCCGCGATATGAGTTCCTCCTCATGGCAGGGGCCGAAAAAAGTGAATACAGGATGGAGTCGCTTTAAAGACGTGATTCCTGCGGGCGGCAATTGCTTTTATGCGCTGACAACCGGCAATAAGTTGCTGTGGTTTGGTCATGACGGCTTCAATAATGGCGCCGACGCTTGGGGCAGCGCAAACGTTCAAGAGACGACGGGAAGCGGAATCGGCGACCGCCTTCTCAAGCGGCGTGGCAGCGTCTTGACGGCGCTTACAGGCGGAACCGAGGTGGGCGGCGACTGGACCTACAAGAAAATTTTCAGCGGCGGCGAAGGCATCGTGTATGCTATTCGCGACGACGGAAAGCTGATGTGGATAAAGAACACCGGTTCCAATTACAACGCCCGCAGCTGGAGCGAAACCAAAGTAGTAGGTAACGGCTGGGGCGATCTCAAAGACGTTTTCTCGACCGGACGCGGCCATGTTTTCGCCGTGAAGCAAGACGGAACCCTGTGGCAATATCTGCAAAAGAATTACGCCAACGGCACATTCGACTGGTATGCCGGCACCCAAATTGGAACCGGCTGGGGCGACTTCCAACAAATCATTCCCGCCGGGCAGGACGCCAACGGCGACGCATTCTTGGCGATACAAAAAGACGGCCAGTTGCTGTGGTATAAACACGGCGCTGCGCCTCGAAAGAGCAAACTCGAGCGCATAAAAATGCGCTGGGAAGGGCCGGTCACAATCGGCAGCGGCTGGCAGGATTTCGGAAAAGTCGTCGCGCTGCTTCCCACGCCGGACGCTGGAGTTGTGCGATAAAAGCTGTGCAATAATAGCAGCGTGCATTGCCGAGCGCTATCGCGTACTCGATTTCGCATTCGAGTACGCGAACCGCACTGCAAAGCACCGGAGTACGACGATGAATCCCCTTATGAAGACATGGCGGCTGGCCGGTTTTTGCGCGCTGGCAGCACTTTCGTCGACCACGAGCGCGCACACCAAAGTGGACGCTTATATCCGCGCCAAGCCTTTGACCGTCGTTGTTCCCAAAGATCAAACGCAAGGCACGACAACGCTCGACTGGGATGGCGGAAGCGACAACGAGCAGGCTCAGGTCTGGCTCAAGGTGGATAACGGCAAAGAAAGCAAATTTTCCGGAGAAAGCCAGGGCACGGAGCCGGCCACCATCAAAGTCGGCAAAAAGTACACGTTTAGTCTTTATAACCAGAAGCGATTTATCGGCACCGTCAAAAATCCTCTCAGCAAACTACTCGCCTCGGTCGAAGCGAACGCCCTGCAGCAAACTCAGGGCGCGCCGTCCGGGACGCCGCTCGACGATCTTGCCGGTCGGGGCGAAGCCCTCGCCAACCAGGACCCCTTATCGCGCGAACTTCGCAACCGACAGGCGAGCGATGCGGCTCGTCGCGGATTCGATATCGGCATGGCGGCTGCCGAAGGACACACCGCGCCCGGCCCCGGCAAACAGAAAATCCACGACTCGCTTTCCGCACCCCAACGGAGTGGGTTCAACACCGCCGTTACCTTCTCTCTGGAGCGAAATCGAAACGCAGATTATGCTGCTAAAGGCGCGGCCATCGCGCAGGCTGTCCCGCTCATTGCCAAAGCCCGCGCCGTTGATCAGGACGTGTTCTACTGGCTGGGATTCGACATCGCGACCGGAATATTCGGCAATCCGGCGCTTGGCGCGCGAGGCAACACCGCGATCGGGCCGGGTTCATTGAAAATTCGCGATTCTCTCAGCGCCGCCGCTCAGAGAGGATTTAACGCCGCCGTGAAGGTGCATTTAGGCAAGGATATTACGCCGCCTCCCGGCAAGTTCGACCCCGGTTCGGCCTATGAGAAAGTTGCGACCCCAAAAAACAGTAGCTCCGTCGGAGAAATCATCGCAGCGCTTGCGAAAGAGCCGTTCATCAGCAAGGTACAGGTGGTGCCACATTCGCGCAACGTCGTCCTCTCCTTCTCGAGTACTCAATCCACAGTGCCGCTGATCGAGATCGGCAAAGTCGCGCCCAAACCCGACCGCTACGGCGTCATGGCGTTCGGTTTCAACAGCGGCGCTTTCAGCCGCTTCATCGGCGAGGGTAAGAATGGGCGCTACGTCCTCAATCTTGACGTGCAGCAGGAAGAGCAACTCGAAATCGGCACGACATATTTCTACATCATCAACGTCTTTAACAACAGTAAGAACGACGCCAAACGCCCGCGCGAGCAGGTCAGCGGCCAGTTCACCACCCTGCCGCAAACCGTCAAGGTGGTGTGGGAAAGAGTCCTCGTCGAAGATGACAGCGATGATTTGAGTACGGCGGAAATTCAATGGTGGTTTTGGGCCAACTACGGACAGTCAGGCCAAAAGATCAGCCGCTACGACAACAACGACATGGACAGCGGCAAAACGTATGGGATCAACAAGACGGCCACCATCGAATACGCGCCCGATCACTTGTCGCTGGCGGCGAGTGGTGTCGACACTGATGTAACCTTTACGGGAGCGATAAATGCGAACGAACCTCCGCTGAGTGGCCCGAAAAATGGCGCCACCGGCGACGATGGCAACGTCGGCACGGGCGAGTTCGATTTGTCGAAATATCCCGGCACCAACGTGAGCATTCCGTTCCGCTTGAACTCCATGCCGGGCGGCAATCTGAAATTTGTGATTTTCGGTCGCCTCGAAATCACGCGGCCCACACCGTAAACCGGAATTGAACTGCTCCGCAGGGGCGCGGCGCGATAGCCGCAGCGCGATTGTGAGGGTTCCACTCAACTTGCTCTTGATGCAAACGGCGACAAAGACGACTTACAGTTCGAGGCCAAGGGCACCATCTTCATCACGCACAGCGAAATTCCCGGGATAACCAAAACACCATCATGCAAGACACCATTAACGGCATTATTCCGTTCATCGTTTTTATGGCGCTTGTCTTTGCCGCCAGCCGAGTACTCGCGCGCTTCACCGGCGCGAAGTACTCAAACGCGCTGACGCCACTGGCGCCAATTATCAGCGGCACATTTGCCACCGATTCGCTGTCGCACGGCTGGCTGGCGGGCACTTACGGCAACCGCAAAGTCCAGGTCGCCTCAACTCCGAACGTCAACGAGATGAGCAGCCTCGCCGGCACCAACACGAACGTTCGCTACAACGCCTTCGATGTCGAAGTGCAAGATGTCACAGGCGAAGCCGATTGGACGTTGAGCTTTGGCCGGCACAGCATGAAGCAGATTTTGACGCGCCACGAAAGCTGGGAATGGAGCGCCGATGGTGACTTGCTGGCGCGGCTGCAAAGCTCGAACATCATCGCTGAACTGGAAGCTTTCGCCGGTGCGGGTGTGCGCGGTTTCCCAACAGTGATTTACAACGCTGGCCGCAAAACGCTCACGCACCGCGACAACATTAGTCCAAACATCGCGCCGTCACCGGAACATTTCAAGAAACAACTGGAGTTGGTGTTGCGCCTGGCGCAGATTAACGAGCAGGTCAACCACAATTGAACGGAACACCCAGGAGAATTGAATGCACCATATCAATTTTCGCAACAAGCAAGCAGTTAAAGCTCTGGCGCTGACCGTAGCTCTAGGCACCAGCGGAACCGTTGCATGGGCCGCGACCAGTTCCAAACTGGTGACGAACGGCAAAGTCGCCTCGACCAGCGTGCGTGTCATTGATGGCAAGGCCTACGTCCCGCTGTCGGATGTGGCCACGTCCCTCGGCATGGCCGTCGTGAAGAACGGCGGTGACTACGAGATTAAAAAAGCAGGCGGCGCCAACCAGGTCGGCAACATGAACGGCAAAGTCGGTGACGTTCTGTTTGATGGTAAATGGCGATTTTAAGTACTCGAAATGACGAAAGTAGATGACTACACCATCAAAGCGCCGACCGTCGGCCCTGTGAGTGGTGCCTGGGACTTGCTGCAATGGGATAGCGTCTCACGGGTAATGCGCGCCAAGCCCGGTTATCAACTCGTGCTGTTTCGCTGTCGCGCTACCAATGGACAAAAAACCAAGCAGTCGCTGTGGACAGCGCCCAGCGAATCCGGCACACACCGCGCTCACCGACATCAAAGGCGGCTCGCATATCCCTGCTGCCTACGATTATCCCGGCGCACCGTACCAGACCAAGTCGATGCTGCCCGGCGAGATCATAACCTTCTCGCTACTGTTTAGTGTGCCGCATGATACCGTGCTCAAAGATTTAGTCTTCTCGCCACGAAACAACGGTCGGCAGAAAAACGTTAGCGACACTCGCACCACAAAGTCCCTGCCGCGCTACCGCCGTGCAGAGGCTGGGCCGCCTTTGGTGTTGCAAGGACGCGACCTGGCACTTATGGAAGATGTGTGGCGCTACCGGCTCCTCTCCACCAGCCAGTTGAAAACCTTGCGCGAGTGACCAAAAGCAAGAGCTGCGCTTTCCGTAGCGTCTGACCCTGACCCGGCGCTTGAAGCTGCTGTACCACAACCGCTATCTGACTCGTATTCCACGTCCCTTAGCCAAAGGCAGTCAGGAGCCGGTCTATGTGCTGGACAAGGAGGGGGCAAAGGCTCTGAGTCGGCAGCATGGGGAAGTTCAGGCGAGGACGGCTTCACAGCTTCCCAAACCCTCTGCTCTGGAGCACCTGCTGGCGGTTAATCAAGTGCGGCTCTCGCTCCAACTAGCCTGTGCGGGCAGGCACGATGTGCAGCTCCTGACCTGGCACTCTTCGGATACGGTCAAGTTCTCCATTGCCACTGCGCCACTGCCAGGGGAGCGGGCGCACAAGGTGAGGCTCTTTACCGGACGGCTTCTTGTCGATGCGAGTACTCACCGGTAATCAGGGCGTGCTTTCGGGGCAGATTAAGCCGGGGAGTTCTACCCTGAAACAAGTTAATTAATCAGGAGCAGATCAATATCATCAATTTGACACCGAAGCGCCTAGACATACAGAACATAAGCCGAACATCCAGAATTGGATATTTGGCTTATGTTCTGTATGTCTAGGCGTGACAAGCGAGTTTTGA
>DASVRI010000044.1:0-60473 GCA_036388675.1 Abditibacteriaceae bacterium
CCGCGCACCATGCAAGCGGCTTTGCAGCAGGCCGCCAAAGCGCAAGATGCGGCCCGTGAAGCGCAACGTCAAGCCATCGCCGCACAAAGCAAAATTGCCGAGACGCGTGCAAAACTCCAGCAATCTCCAGACACGAAGAGCTTCGCCAACTCAATTCGTGCACAGCAGGAAATCGCCTCGGCGCAGACGCGTGCCCTGGCCGCACAAAGCCAGGCCGTGGCCGCACAACAGGAAGCAGTTCGCAACGCTCAGTTCGCCGGCCAGCCGTTTGCTGCGGCCAAAGCGGCGCTCGATGAAGCCGCGCGCAAACAAAGCGAAGCACAAGAGGCACAGAAAGCCGCTAACGAAATGCTGACGCTTCTGGCACAGCAACTCAAAGACGAGCGCGACGCGCAGTGGAAACGCTGGCAGGCGCAAAAGGCGGCCACTGCGAGCCAACAAAAAGCGCTTCAATTGCAACAGCGCGCCGACGCCGCCTTCAAGCAGAACTCGACGCCGGAAACGCAAAAAAAAGCCGACGCCCTGAAGCGTGAAGCCGATGCGGCGCGCGAAGAAGAGCAGCGCGCCAGAGAAGCGTTGGAACGAGAGCAAGTCGACGCGCACGACAAGGCGCAAGGCGCCGACGCGTTGCAGAAAGAAGCTGCCGAGGCGCAAAACAACGCCGCGCAAAAACAAAGCGAAGCGCAGGCATCGCAGACGGAAGCGAACACGCTCGCAACTCAGGCGCTGGCTGCGGCCAAAACAACTGCGCCTGCTGGTGCGTCTCCTGCTGCGCAACAACCGAGTACTCAGAGAATGACGAACTCGTCAACTTCGCGCGCCGCTTCATCCGGCGATTCGAAAACCCAGGACATTGGGCAACTCTTCGACACCGCAACGACTACCGAGAAAGAAATCGCGGAACTCGACCGCCAGATACGCGCCGCCAATCTTGCGTTGGCCACCAGAACTCCTTTTGAAGAGGCGCTGTCGCAAACTGAAAGTGCCGCGCCGTTGCGCCAGCCGCTCGATCGCGATGCACTGAACAGCCCACCCGGTGATGCGGCGCGCCGCGCGCAAGTCGCACAGGCCCGGTCGCAGATTCGTTCCATGGTGATTTCGGGGCGACAGATGCTGGCGCGCGCCGGTGGAAGACCCGCTGGCGTGCGAGGCACCCGTGAAGCACATGGCTCCCGTGAAGCGCGTGGCTCTGCGCGAGCGACGGCACCGAGTACTCGTAGCGGCGCTGCGCGGGGTGCACCCGCCGCCATAGTCGGAAGCAGCACAGATGCCGTGCGCGATGCGCAGATGATGCCCTTAGCGCAGCAAGATGCCACGCAGTTCGCCAAAGACTTAACAGGAGTGATGAAAGGCCAGAATGCACAAGGCGGCAGCACACCGCCCCTGCGTCCTGGCTCCGGCAGTGGTGGAGCGGCGGCAGATGCAGTTTACGGCCCGCGCAGCACGAACGAATCGTTCGCTTTGTCGCCCGTTGTGCCGGAGTTTGTGGCGGGCGATGTCGCGGAAAAAGCCATTCCGGGCCGACGCATTTTGAAGGGCGGGCAGGGCGCCGACTGGATGTTCGTTGATAGTTGGTATGTACTTGGCCCGTTCGCCAATCCGAACCGCAGCAACATCAATCGTCGCTTTGCGCCGGAAGCGGTTCTCGATTTGGATGCGACTTACGCCGGCAAAGATAATCGACCGGTTCGTTGGCGGTTTTTGCAATCGGGCAATCCGATGGTCGTCCCTGAAAACGCCGAGGAATACGGCGTCTATTACGCTTACACGGAACTCTGGTTCGACGAGCCGCGCGACCTATGGATCGCTATCGGCAGCGATGATAAATCGACGGTGTGGCTCAACGAGCAACTCGTCTGGGTCAGCTCCGATCAGCTCAAAGGCTGGCAACTCGGCGAGGGATTGCGCCGCGTGCACTTCAAAAAAGGACTCAATCGAGTACTCTATCGTGTCGAAAATGGCTGGCGCGGCATGGCGTTCTCACTCGTCGTTTGCCTGAAGCCTAATCCTTAAGTGTCGAATGGAGCGCAATTCTCCGTTGCGCGTCGATGATTGCGAAATGTTCGAATTTGGTCGAACATGGTGGTAGAATGAGTTGAACGGCGGGCGCGGCTGCGCTATGCTGATTTTGGGAGTGGAGTACTCATGCAAGCGAACGAACATTCAAATGGGCATTTAACGTCCGGCTTAAACGGAGCGGAGTCGAACGGCACGCCGGCCAGCGAGGAAATGCGCAATGTCGTCATTATCGGCAGCGGCCCATCGGGCTACACGGCGGCGCTTTATACGGCCCGTGCCAATCTCCATCCGCTGCTGATCGCGGGCAGTCTCGACCCGACCACGTCGCGCATCAAGGGCGGGCAGCTCATGGCAACGAGTGACATCGAAAACTTCCCCGGCGCTATTGAAACGCCGGTGGACGACATCGCTCATGTGAAGGGCATCAGCGGCCCGGAACTGATGAAGCGCATGGAGATGCAGGCGCTGCACTTCGGCGCGGAGATGCTCGAAGAGTTTGTGACGGATGTTGATTTATGCGCGGCGCCCGGCAATCACTACATTGTAAAAACCGCGAGCGGCCAGCAGATCAAGACACGCGCCGTTATCATCGCGACCGGCGCTTCGGCCAAGCGGCTCGGCATCGAAGCTGAAAATCGCTTCTTCGGCCAGGGCGGAGGCGTTTCGACCTGTGCGACGTGCGACGGTCACTCTTATCGCGGCAAGAAAGTGGCGGTTGTGGGTGGCGGCGACAGCGCGATGGAAGAAGCATCGTATTTGGCGCGCCTGGTCGACAAGGTATATCTGGTGCATCGTCGTGATGAGTTCCGTGCTTCCAAGATCATGCTGAAGCGCGCGCAGGACGACCCCAAGATCGAGTTCGTGCTGCACTCGACCATTGTGGACATCGTAGGCAAGCCGCATCCGGCCGCTGAAAGCGTTGCGTTTTTCAAGGACAAAGAAGTTGTCAGGGCGGCTGTCATTAAGGACACACGCAGCGGTGAAACCCGCGAACTGGAAATCGACGGCATTTTCGTGGCGATTGGGCACACGCCCAACACCGACTTGTTCAAGAATCAGCTCAGCATGGACGAAGCGGGTTACCTGGTGCATGACAGGCACATGCGGGCTATTCCGTCCATCACCTGCGAAAGCCCCGAAATGCGGCGTTTGGAATATGTGCCCGGCGTTTTCGTAGCAGGCGACGTGAGCGATCACGTTTATCGTCAGGCGATTACGGCTGCGGGAATGGGCTGCATGGCCGCCATCGAAGCCGAGCGTTATCTGGCCGAACGCATGGCGGAAGAAAAAGGTGTCTCGGCAGATGCCGTTGATCTTTCAACGCAGAGCGTGGCACAAAGCCACTGGAGCCTGGAGCGCGACCAGCACGGCGAAAAGCCGATGATCGAGCGAGTTGAACAGTCCGCTGCCGAAAATCTGTAATGCCAGTCATGAAAAAACAGCTGCCGAGTACTCACCTGAGTACTCGGCAGCTGTTTTTTCATGAGGGCAGTATTACCAGCCGTCCTTCCGGATTGTGTTTACCCTACTGCCGACTGGACGCTCAGGTACGCACATCTTTCAGAATGCTTCGTCGCGATGGCGCGTCATGAATTCCATGGTGCGCTTTTCCAACTCCGCACTATCAATCATGTTCATCTCAAGAGTGAGGCGCTCCAGAGCCAGGAGCCATCGCTGATAGTAGTTCCAGCCATCCTCACTTGAATGGTCTTCTTGTTCGTGGCTGTGCGCTGCCTCGTAATGCCCGGCCTCGTGGTGCTCCTCTTTGTGGTGTTGGGCATGAAGATGCTCGGCCTCCCATTCGTTGATGGAAGCAATTAGCTGTTGGCGAAACGCTTCCCACTCATAGTGACCCTGCTGCGAAAGCGCGACGGCCATGCCGAAGGCGCGTCCTTCCCACGGTTCGTTGAAGAGCAGTTCGCCGTTGCGACGCGGCGGAGAGCCTTCACCCAGCATATCGGAGGCGATGTTCTCAATACATTCCGGCATTGCAATGTTCTCCTTTCCCTGAGAAGCAGTCTGAAAAGTTGCGGTGATGGCTCTCACCCGCGCTTTACGAAGCACATTGCAGTCGTGTTTGCCCTCTCCCAACATCAGGAGAGGGGCCAGGGGTGAGGACTACATCCAGAACAGGAACAACCTCTGACTTTTCATACTGCTTCGTATGGCGCAACAGGTTACGCTGCCGCAGGCACCTGGACACTGGCCGCGCCCATCATGGCTTCGGGAGTCAGCAACGACGCCAGTTCCTCTTCGCTCATGCCTTCGGTGCCTTCGGGTTTTTGCGGCAGGACGAAATAGCGAATCTGAGCGCTGCTGTCCCACACGCGAACTTCAACCGCATCGGGTATTTCAAGGCCGAACTCGCTGAGTACTCGTCGCGGCTCGCGGGCCGCACGAGCGCGAAAAGTGGGATCTTTAAACCAGTAGGGCGGCAACCCCAACAGCGGCCATGGATAGCAGGAGCACAGCGTGCAGATAATGAGGTTATGCACCTCCGGCGTGTTTTCCACAGCTTTCATATGCTCGCCTTCGGCACCGTCGGAACCGGGAGGGAAACCCATTTTCTGGATCGCAGTCGGTAAGTCGGTCAGTAACAACTCCTTGAACTGAGGATCGACCCACGCTTTTGCGACGACTTTTGCGCCGTTGAACGGCCCCATATCGTGCTCGAAAAAGTCGATTACTTTGTCGATGGTGTCACCCGCGATGACGCCTTTCTCGCGCAGCAGCGACTCCAGGGCTTTGGCGCGCGCCGCGCTGTATGTTTCCGGTTCCGGGTGGTGGCCATGATCATGCCCATCGTGGGAATGTTCCATCTCGTTGCTCATCCTCTTCTCCTTGGTTGCGTTTCTGCGCGTAACAGAGTTGTCGTTTCAAATGTTATTCGGCGGGTGCGGCTTCGAGATACGTCTCGAAGATGTCGGCGTAGAAGCGACCGTTGTCTTCAGCCAGGCTGCCCCAGATGTCTTTCGGGTCAAAGCAAACGCAATACACCGGCATCGGCGCGCCCAAACCATCCGGCCCGGTCGAGACGAAGTACGTAAAAGCACCTTCATAGACGACATCGACAACGCCGGTTTTACCCCGCAAATGTCCCGGCAAACGCGTGTGGTCGATGGTGGGAACGTCTTTCACCAGCACTCGATCTCCGGCTTTAAATTTCGGCTCGGCCACGATATCACGTTGGGGCGAATCGCCGGTGCGCAAGTACTCGATGATGGTATCGTTGATCGTGGATTCGCCGCCCGCCGGCAAAGTGGCTTCGCTCTGCTGCAAATACAGGGCAGTGCGTTCATCGAGTTCGGCCTGGGTGAAGTAACCTTTTTCCACGAGGAAACCGGAGATTCCGCCCAACCATTTCTCGTAGTAGCGGTATTTGAAGTAATCGAACGGGTTCATCGCTTCAGCGCCCATGCGCAGCTCGGCCCAGGTCCAGATGCGCAATCCCATCATCGCCACATGGATGCCGAAGATGCGCTCTTCCCAGGGTTGCACGAAAACGCGGCGCTCGAAATTGACGGGGCCGAGATTCTCCAGCCCTCCCAGGCGATGTTGCAGTTTCATTTGCCCTCCCTCTAGAGTTCCAACAGTCGGCTAGTCGTGTTTTTGGCGTTGCAACACTCTACTTGAGTAGCACATCGCCGCCACAGTAAGTGTTAAAAGAGTCCGGTTGCCTCCTCTGGATGTGCTCTGTGTCGTCCTTACGTGTCAGAACTTTGCGCATGATAATGTTGCTGGGATAGTAGTCGAGGCGAGCGTAACAATCGCGCGCGATCTCGTTGTGAACCGCCACGCACAGGCCGATGACATCATGCCCCTGACCTCGTGCATGTTCTTCGGTGTGTTCCATCATCTGCCGGGCAATGCCGCGTCCACGCCACGCGGCAACCGTGGTCACGTTGTAAATCCAGGCTTCGTCTTCGCTGGTCAGCAGGTTGCGGCGCAAGCCGAACCACAACAAGCCGACGCGCTCCCTGCACCCACCGTCCACCGCTTCGGCAATGAAACACACATTGCTCGGGCATCTGAGCATGCTCTGGTGCGTCTGACGCAAACTGCGGCGCAACTGCTCGCGTGAAACCGTCCCCACTTTATCTGGAGGCAGGCTTTCCCAGGTCGTCTGTTCTTCCATCTCGAAGAAGAATTCGGCGTCTGCTTCGGTGCCGCGGCGAAGCTGAATCGTTGCTATACCAAGGCGCGGAGCCGCTTGCGGAAGCAGATATGTTTTTGGATTACTTCTCCTTTGCGATGGTTGGTGGTAGTTCAGAAGAGCCAACGAGTTTTCTTCCACATCGTGCAAAAATTCCATGAAATTATCTCTCTTCCTCGGATAAGCCGATAAGGGAAACAGCCCGAGTACTCAGGCCAGGAACAAACCTTCCACAATGCCAATCTGGTAGGCGACGAAAATTCCGAAGAGCAACGAGGCTAGTCCGGCGGCGCCGTTGATATGTCCATCCAGCACCTTAAAACGATTGGTGGTCAATCGCATAGCGACTGAAAACAAAGTGCTCATAAGCAACATGCCGCCGACTGAGCCGATGCCGAACAGCACAATGTAAAACATGCCCCACAACGGATGCACGATAGTGGAGAGCACCAGCAGCATAAGAGCCGCCGAACCGTTTAAGCCGTGAACCGCACCCACCAAAAACGACTGCTTGCCGCGACTTCGCATCGCGCTCGGTGAGGCATGGCGGTGAACGTGCGCGTGACTCTCGGCGCTGACCGCAGGAACCGGTTCAGGCAGTTGCGAGTACTCATTGTGGGATTGAGCGGGAGCGGGGTGCGTGAGACGTTCACCGGCTCCGTGTGGAAGTCCTTTCGCTTCGCACTTCCACAGCATCAGGGAGCGCACGCCCAGAACGATCAGCATCAGAGCGACCAGTAAATCGAGGCTTAAAGCAAGGCGTTCGGAGATTTTCCAGCGCATGCCGATGACAAGCAATCCCACGAATAAGAGCGTGCTGGTATGGCCTATTCCCCACGCCGCACCGATAAGCGAAGCACGCTTCAGGTTGCGCTCACGAACTACCAAGGTTGACAGAGCCATTAGGTGATCGGTATCCAGAGCGTGCTTTGCTCCCAGCATTAATCCAATGGCAAGCGTCGTCCACAAAGACACTTCATTGATGCTGTTCATGCGACGCCTGCACTTTCAACAGCCGTCATGTCTTTGCCGGCCAGTGCTTCGCCCAGCACTTCGGAGACATAACCGAAACTGGCACCGATGATCATGGCGAGCGCGGTGATGAGCGCCGGATTGGAAATAGAGGCCATGGTGATGGGATTCCCCGTAACGGCGGTGGTGCCCACGGTAGAGGCGAAGCCCCACACAATGGCGGGAATTGCCGCCAGCAGAGGCACCCGCGAAGCCTGCACCATAGCGGCACTGCCCAGCCCGACGCAGATTGCGGCGATTGCCGGATTCTGCGGCAATGTTACGATACACAGCAGCGTCAGAGAGGCAATGCAGATTCCGGTCAGGTTGGAAGCGATGCTGCGCTTAAGTCCATCCAACTTGCCTCCCAGAATAAAAAAACTGGCCCATGCAATAAAAGTGACCCAAACCGGTATGGGTAAGATGGTCGCGGTGAGATACGTATCAATCGCTCCCAGAACGCCGATGCTGATGCTCAGTGCATTGATCTTGTTCATAGCCAAGCTCCTCATGTGCGCTTGATTTTCGTATGATGTTTAGGCATTCACCATACATCTGCGATTATGCTGGAGCCATATTTCTAAGACATTGCGCGCCTGTAAATATCTGAGCAGATGAGCTTTATCAATTGTGTTACGGCCAATTGCTATGGAGCACATTGAGGAATTTTATACTGACATTTTGAACCGAGAAGGTGCGAACTTTTCTTACCACGCCTTCAACTGCAACTTGAGCGCGACCAGCACGGCAAGGCCGATGATTGAGCGAGTTGCACAATCCGCTGCCGAAAACCTTTAAGGCCGGGTGTGCAAGGTAAGGGGCGAATACTCAGGTGAGTACTCGCCCCTTGCTGCGACAGCGCTGTGCAATTTCGGTATAATTGGGGAGATTAAAGTATTTGGAGCAGGTGTTTGATGAGCCAGAACGTCAACGACAACGAGAATCTGAATAATCCCGACGACGCCAATCCGTTGGAAATAGAAGGCACCGCTGCCGATCTTGCCGCCGGCAAAGAGCTGTCGGGCGAGATCAACTACCAGGACGGCCCCGACAAAGCGACCGTTCATGTTTCCGTTACCTCCGATATCGAGGCCGCGCCGCCGGTCCAGACCGAAACCATTCAAGAGCCGGTGAACGAAAGCGATGTGCCCAAAGAAGGCATGCACATCCCGCATCCCGATGTGGACGCACTCTTTGATTGCACCATTATCGGCGCCGGCCCGACCGGACTGTATGGTTCGTTCTACGCCGGAATGCGCGAGATGAGCGTGAAGATCATCGATTCGCTGGCCGAAATCGGCGGGCAGCTCAACGCATTGTATCCCGAAAAATATATCTATGATGTGGCTGGTTTTCCCAAGGTTAAGGCCAAAGACCTCGTCGAAGCCTGCGCCGAGCAGGGCTTGCAGTTTGGCCCGACGGTTTGCCTCGGTGAAAAAGTCGAGCGACTCGAAAAGCAGGAAGACGGCACCTACATTCTGGGTACCGATAAGCGCGACCACCGCACCAGGACGATCATCATTGCGGCAGGCGTGGGCGCGTTTGCCCCGCGTAAATTGCCCAACATGCCGGAAGTCGATGTGCTCGAAGGCAAAAGCGTTTTCTACTTTGTGAAGTCGTTCGAGCCGTTTCGCGGCAAGAAGCTGCTCATCGTGGGCGGCGGCGATTCGGCTCTCGACTGGGCCCTCAACCTCGAAGAACTGGCCGAAAGCATCACGCTTATTCACCGCCGCGATAAGTGGCGCGCACACGAAGATTCGGTCAACAAGCTGAATCGCTCCAGCGTCGATGTGCGCACCTTCCACGAAGTGAAAAGTGTCGAGCACGATGGCGAAAACGTGAGCAGCGTCGTCATCTACGACAACCGCACCAAGGAAGAAGCCACACTGGATGTTGATGTCATCATCCTGAGCCTGGGCTTCATCGCCAATATCGGCCCCATTAAAGAGTGGGGCCTGGAGATTGTCGAAGGCGGCATCGCTGTTAACCCCGGCACCATGGAAACCAATATTCCCGGTGTTTACGCGGCGGGCGACGTGGCACGCTTTAAGGGCAAGCTCAACCTCATTGCGACCGGTTTTGGTGAAGCCGGAACCGCCGCCAACTTTGCCAAGAATTTTATCGACCCCAGTGCCAAGGCCTTCCCCGGCCACTCGTCGGAAAAAGGCGGTTAAACGTCTGCCAGTACTCGCTTCTACAGAAGGGCGCGACAATTCTAAAATTGTTGCGCCCTTCTGGCTTTTATGGCGCACCTCTGCCGCTCAAAGAGTGTCATAGCCGTCATCAACTTTACGGTGAGGAACGACTTTGGTTATATCTCGACAACTATCAACAGGCGCAACGGGTCTGCTGGTTTCGCTGTTGGCGTTTGCCGCTTTGCGAGTACTCGATACCCCGATTATGGCTGATGTACCTCTTAATCAACGCCCCGCGCCGAAAGCAGCGGAAACGGCTGTCGCAAAGTCGCAATTTCCCGTGCCCGCGCCGCCGCTGAATGCCGACAATTTTGGCTGGGGCATTCAGCGCACCATGAAGTTGCTGGCGACCAGCACGCCGCAGCGCCGCAACACGGTGCGGATACTGTTTTATGGCCAGTCAATCACCAACCAGAACTGGACGAAAATTGTCAGCGACGATCTGCGCAAGCGCTTCCCGCACGCGAATCTGATCATCGAGAATCGCTCCATCGGTGGTTTTTCGTCGCAACTTCTGTGGAAGACCGCGGAGTTCGACCTGTATTCGTTCGGTCCTGACCTGGTGATATTTCACGTCTACGGCAGCCACACCGATTACGACCGCATCATCCATAACATTCGCACGCGCACCACAGCCGAAGTGCTGATGCAAACCGACCATATCAACACCCCCGGAGACATCAGCGAAGAAACCGATCCGGCCAAGCTATCACCCGCTAACTGGGGCGCCTGGTTTAATCACGTCTTTCTGCCGCAGACGGCCAAGAAATACAATGTGGAATTGCTCGATCAGCGCGCCGAATGGAAACGTTATCTGACGATGAACAACTTGCAGCCACAGGCGCTGTTATCGGATGGCGTGCATCTCAACGACTGGGGCAACTATGCGATGGCGGAGTTTGTCAAGGCGCATCTGCGCTACGATCCCAGGTTCTCGAACGCACCGTGGAAAGACCTGGTGCGCGAATACAAAGTCGGCACCGACATAAAATGGAAGGACGGCAAGCTGACGCTGCCTTTCGCAGGCAATCGCGTTGACGTGATCGCGGCGCTGCCCAAGAACGCTCAAGCTGCCAACAACGTTCAGGCTGGGCCGCTGCGAGTACTCATCGATGGCAAAAGGCCGTCGCAGTTTCCTGAGATGTATGTTTTCTCGCGTCCCAGTGGCACGCCGCACATCGGTTGGCCGGGCGTAATTCACCTCACGTCGCAAGCGCCGTTGCAAGTGGAAGACTGGACGGCACGCCTCACCGAAATCAACGAAGACGCCAGCAAATTCAAGTTCAACATCACCGGATCAAAGACCGGCCCCGATGGCAGCGGCACGTCCGATGCGAAGTTTATATCGAACTCGGGCCGCATCGCGATTGCGCCGGAAGATTGGTGGCTCAACAGCGACTATAAGCTGTCGAAGAAGCCCACGCCCGAGGGTTACGAAATCAAGTGGCGCGTGGTGCCGCAGTTCGTGGATCAATACGTCGCTCCGCAGACCAAAGACACTTCCATCGAGTACTCCACCACACTGGCACAAGGCTTGAGCAACGGCCAGCACACGCTGCAACTCGTGGCTAGCGGCAAGAACGTGCCGGCGATTTCAACCATTCGCGTTTACCGCCCGCCGGTGCTGTAGAACAGCAATTGTTAATAGACCAAACGGCTGAGCGCACTATTCAAATGCACTCAGCCGTTGTTTCTCCAGGCGTAGTAATGGCCCTGCGAATTTAATCGCAAATAGCTGTCTTCACTCAGGCCGGGATACTTCCCCATGATACTTTGCCTGGCTTCGTGCCACGGAATGCGCTGCACGTAAGCCGCTTCGATTTGATCGAAGGCGTAGCTCTTGATCTCGCGGCATACCTGGTCGTAGTTTGTGGCCTCGGCCTCACTCAGCGCCGGATAGCGGGCGATGAGCCGCGCGTTGATGGGCTTCGTGAGATTATGGCCCCACTCAAGCGACATTTCGAGCGCCACGTTGAGAATTTCATCGTCCCATTGCATGAACTTTCGCCCTCCTGAAACGCGTTGGCAAAGTCAACTGGTACAAACAAGCGTAGCATAGCAAAAGCGGCGCACTCCTGATGAAAGAGTGCGCCGCTTGCGTTGTTGTGTTGACTGCGTGTTGTTCCAGGCTTTGCTTACATCGCGTTAGCTGTTGCCGCGTCCTGAGAACGAGCGTCCGCCACGTCGCAGCGAACGCGGGCGCTGGTAGCCTTCGTTGCTGTAGTGCAGGCCGTGTGCGGCGCGCGGCTGTGTCGGATCGATACCTTCGCCGCTGCGCTGTGCCGGGCGTGCGCCATCACGAGAACCTTCGCGGTTTGCACCGTCGCGGCTGGAGCTTCCACCCTGAGGGCGTGATGACGGGCCGCGTCCACCGCCGCTGCCATTGGCGTTGCCGCTGCGCGAGCCTCCCTGGCCACGACGCGACGAACGGCTACGGCTGGAAGAGCCGATGCGGTCGAACTGGCCTGTCGAGTGCTGCGAAACCGGCACTTCGCTGCGAATCACCTTTTCGATGTCGCGCATGTCGGCGCCCTGATCGGGAGCGGCGAACGAAATCGCATGGCCGCTTTTGCCGGCGCGTCCAGTGCGTCCGATGCGGTGTACGTAATCGTCGGCGTTATCGGGCAAGTCGTAGTTGAGCACCAGTTCGATGTCGCTCACGTCGATGCCGCGCGCCGCGATGTCGGTCGCCACCAGAATGCGATGCTTGCCCTGCTTGAAGCCATCGAGCGCGGCGCGGCGCTGCACCAGTGTGCGGTCGGAGTGAATCTCGGCGGCGCTGTGTCCCGCACGTTGAATGTAGCGCGCGATGCGGCTGGCGCGTGAACGTGTGCGCGCAAACACCAGCACGGTTCCCGAGTACTCGTACAGCACTTTCATCAGCAGGTCGTTCTTCTCGTCCTGCGGCACGATGAACAACTCCTGCGTGATGTCTTCGGCCATGGTTCCGGCGCGCGCGATTTCAACGCGCGTCGGTTGGCGCATGTAATTGTTGGCGATGTTGACGATCTGCTCCGGCATCGTCGCGGAAAAGAGCATCGTCTGGCGCTCTTCGGGCACTTCTTTCAAGATCTGCTTGATCTGCGGCGCAAAGCCCATGTCGAGCATGCGGTCGGCTTCGTCCAGCACGAGCGTGTCAACGGTGCGCAGGTCAACGATGCGCGATTGCAGGTGGTCGATGAGGCGTCCCGGCGTGGCCACGATGATATCGGGGTTGGCGCGCAACGCACTCTGCTGCGGACGCATCGGCGCGCCGCCAATCAGCACTGCTGTGCGCAGGCGAAACGGGTGTCCCACTTTCTGTAGCGTTTCATCGACCTGCAACGCCAGTTCACGCGTCGGCAAAATGATGAGCGCGCGGCCCCGGCTGCGATTGCCGTTCTTAATGTAGGTGTTGAGAATCGGCAGGCCGAAGGCGAGCGTTTTGCCCGTTCCTGTTTGCGCGATGCCGATGATGTCTTCGCCGTTCATGCCGACGGGAATCGCACTCTGCTGAATCGGCGTCGGCGTGACGAAACCGTTTTTCGTCAAGACTTCGAGCAGTTTGGGTTCGAGGCCGAGTTCGGAGAAGCTGTGTGGTGTCGGTGCCGAAGCCGCTGGTGTGGATTCGGTCTGTTCTGTTTCTGCGGGAGTTGTCACAGCAGAAGCCGTCGCTTCAGGGGAAGCGACTTTGGTGCGAGTTGTCATTAATTACCTTTGTTGACTCGGGCGCTACGCTGCGAGTCAGAAAAAGCACTAACGAGCAATCGAGTCCTTCACGGCGCTAAATACGCAGTGGAATTAAATTTGGGTGAGTATACACCAACGCGAGTTCGCGCAAGTGCAGACCGTAGTTATACGTCCGGTGCGCCTTAAAGATCCTTCTTTTGCGCACTATGACCTTTTCGATAGGGGTCTGAAACTATTTACGTCGCAGCTCTTTAATCGTATCGCTGAAATTATCGAAAAAGAACAAACGGTCGAAAGACGATGTGTACACATGACCTGCGGTATCTGTTGGTAGATCCGATATAGAAGACGGTGCTCCTCCATCTGCAACTATCAGTAACCAGACTTCAGAGCACTTGGTTTGATACTCACTTAGCTTGTCTGCCTTTTCATCGACCTTTGCTTGTATCTGATCTGCTGACAGGTGGGGCACCACTGAACTACGCGATACGGCCCAGAGTACATTTCTGGGATTATCTACGTACTTAAAGTGAACCGCCGCAATCGGTGGCGGGAGTGTATTGGGATACCGAAGGTTGTACTGCCAGTTCTCCACATATACCCACTGATTTACAATGCGTTCTGCTCCTAACGGTTGCTCAATGCCCAGCATGGAGTCAGCCAATGCGAGAGCAGTATGCTCTACAGCCTTCCTTTGTAGGGCAACATGATTATCAAAGACGATATCCAGCCAAAGCATTGGTCCGTTGCTCTGGTCATATAGGTTCTTAGCAAGGGCAACAACCTTATCCTGCAGGTTCTCTTGTGCTTTCAATTTATCTTCGAGAATCTGCGTATGCTCTATCCCTAAAACACCCGAGGAAGTTACTAATCCCAGATCTGGTTTGTCGTCAAGAATAAAATCCCCTTCTGGAAGTTCCGCGTAACTGTTCACAAAGCGTAACAAGTGAAATATCTCCACTCTCTTGCTTTGCCGGGTCTCGTTTTTTAATTTGTCAAGAAACAGTTGGAAGCGCTTCTCAAATCGCATTCTTATTACCTGCCTATTTACTCCCTTACTGCCTGCGCCATGAAATAATTGTCCTGTTGCGAAGACAAGTGACCTGCGTCGCAGAAGTTACTTGCTTGTTGAACATAGGTGTGACTGTGTAAGACAATCACAACCATAGGGTTGCGGCGCACGCGGCGCATCAACCTGATTGATGCGAGTACTCACTCAGGTGTTTTATCTTTCTTGGTTTTGCTGCTGAGAAAGTAGGTGAGGGCACCGATTACCAAAGCGATGGCGGCGCCGAAGCCCAGCAAATCACGCTCGCCGTTCCACGTAACGACTTGCCCCAGAAACAGCACGCCCAGCACCACAATGACGACGCTGATTAGCTTGCTCTTGAGGTCATCCAGGTCGTGGATCTGCAGCCAGTGCGGCACCGGCACGCGGTCGTCAATGAACAATTCGTAGAGGCCCAGGGCAATGATGTAAAACACGGTGCCCAGTAGCAGCAAGTCCACCACTTCAATGAAAGCCAAAGCCAGCGCTTTGGCGCCTTTGCTGCTGATAGTGCCTTTCATGAGCGTTTGCGCTACCATTTGAAACGCTTCAACCACACCATAAATCAGCAGCGTTGTGGCGGCCACAAAGGCACCAATTACCGCCAGAAGTACCAAATACCGGCTTGAAGAAAGGAATCGTTGTGCCATGTGAACAAGGCTTCTGCATTTTTCGAAGTGGACATCAAGTTTGTGCGCACAGACTTTCGAACGTGCTGTTGCGAACTATCACTCTGCTGCGCATAATACATAATCCAAGTTGCCATCAGCCCGCTGCTTCAGCAGCACTGCTTCAGCAGCACTGCTTCAGCAGCACTGCTGAAGCGTCGGGCAACCTCATAGGGAGCAATCTGGATTACATAATAGCACTGATACCGTTGCTCCACAGTTGCGTCTTCATTTTAATGTGCTTCGTCAAGGATAGCCATTTTGAGTCAAGTTCCTTGTGTTCACCAGGCCGTGACTTCCTCACTACATCGAGTACTCAATGTCCGTGCCCCTGACGGCGTAGCTGTGCGTAAGAACCTCCAGCGATGGCCGACGCTGCTTGGCATTGTTGTCCTGGTGTTCGTGGCGCGACTCACGCTGGCGACGCGCTTCGACCTGTTCGCCGATGAAACCCTTTATGCGTGGCAAAGCAGCGTGATGCCAGGCAGCTTTTGCCCGCATCCGCCCGGCGTGCTGCTTATGGTGAAGGCAGGCATGGCGCTGCTGGGCAAAACCGAACTCGGTGTGCGCCTGTTTCCGATGCTGCTGACTACGCTGATGCTAATCCCGCTGTGGCTGCTGGCGCGCGAGGTGGGTAACGCCACCGAGACCGGCAGCGGCGAACGCATCGCCTTCTGGACGTGCCTGGCTGCTCTGGCGGCACCGATCTATTTCGCACTTGGCGTGGTCACGACACCCGACGGTAGTCAATTGTTCTTCTGGATGTGGGCCCTGTTGTTTGCGTGGCACGCGCTCCATACAGGACGTTTGAGATGGTGGCTCCTGTGCGGCACAACAGTGGGATTGGGGCTTTTTATCAAATACATTCTGGTGCTTTTTATTCCAGCCCTCTTTTTGTGTCTGATGCTGGTGCCGCAATGGCGTGCTCACTTGAAAACGCCGGGCCCGTGGCTGTGCACTCTCACGGCGTTTGTGCTTTTTGTGCCTCCGTTTTTGCGTCACGAGTACTCGCACGATTGGATTACCGTTGCCTATCATCTACAAAATCGGCAAACACGCCAGTTACCGACGCTCGCCAATATTGGTGTTTATCAGGGCATTCACGCCGCATACTATTCGCCACTGCTTTACATGGCGGCAATCGCCGGCTTCGTGTGGGTCGCGCGTGAAGGCTGGAAACGTCGCGACGCAAACCTGCTGTTTTTGTTTTGCTTTGCCGCAGTGCCTTACGCATTTTTCGCTTTAATTGCAGCCGTTACAAAGCGAGGCCTGTCGCGTGAGCAGTGGGATGCACCTGCCTACGCCACGGCGCTGCTGGCCGCTGTTTTGTGGGCGCACAGCCTGTGGGCGCGTGGCCTGTGGGCGCACAGCCGGGAGAAACGTTCCCAGGAGAATCTCTGGCGAGATGAATCCGAGAATGGGCGCCCACCCCGCACGCACCATAGCAACCCAATTCAGCGTTGGGGCATCGTGACGCTGGGGCTTGGTTTTATGATGTCGTTACTGGTAGTGATTGAAGGTGTGAGTGGCGCCGTCAGTGGGGCCGTGGGTTCCAGGCCATTGCTAGCGAGCCTGATCGGTGCGCGTCAAATGGCACATGCGATTGATGCGCAGGTGGAAGCGGGTGCCTTTCGCCCCAACTTTCTGGTGGGTAATAATTTCTCGACGGCCCTTTCTTACGCCTTCTACGGACACCACTTGCCTTACTTCACCATCGGCGACAAGTACAACGCAAAGTATGGCCTTGTCCAGGTGCTGCGGCCTGTTGGAATCGGCCCTGATTTTATTAAACAGCACCGTGGCGAAAGCGCGCTTCTGGTGGTGGAAGAGCATATCAGGCCGCGCAAAGCAGCCTTACGCCGAGCGAAAACTCTCCAAGAATTGAAGCCCCATTTTCGCTCGGTGCGCAGCGGAGAACCCATTGAAGTGCGTCTCTTTGGCCACCTCGTCAAACGTTATGGAACGTTTCTCTGCAGCGGCCTGACGAGTACTCCGCAAAGATGGATCTTATCCGAGAACAATCGCGAGCACCAATAGCAGGAGTGAAGCAAGTCGCTTGAACCTCACACAGCACGTAGCACGACGCCATTCACAACTGTGCGTCGCGCAAATTCGCAATCTCTTGCATTACACGGTCGGTGATGGCTTGCAGTGTGGCGCGGTCGGCTTTGCGCGAGTACTCGTCTGCGAAATAGAGCGGCTTGCCGAAATGCACTTCGGTCTTGAAGAAGCGCACGCCTTTCTTTTTGGCGATGGGCGAAAGCGCGGCATCGGTGCCCTTAAGATACATCGGCACAATGGGCGCTTTGGCCGAGTGTGCGATCATCGCCAGCCCGATTTCGCCCGGCCCCAGTTCGCCGCTGCGTGTGCGCGTGCCTTCGGGGAAAATTACCAGCGCTTCACCGTCTTTTAAAACTTGCGCGGCGCGACGCATGGCACGGCGGTCGGGTGCGCCGCGCTTCACGGGAAACGTCGCCATGTGCTGGATGATATACGGAAAAATCTTCAGGCCAAACCACTTCTTGTCGAACAGTTCGGCCTTGCCCATGGTCGTGACGCGGCGTGGACTGGAGCAACCCACAAGCGGCGGGTCGAAAAGCGAGACATGATTCGGCGCGAGAATGACGGCACCCGTTTTCGGCACGTTCTTACGCCCATGCAGCTTCCAACCACCAAGCCGAAAAAAGACGCGGAACAGCGCCGTCATCGTCCAATAAATCCAGTCGTGGATGGGCAGGATCTCGGCGTCGGTGGCTTTGGCAGCAGCGGCTCTCGCAGCGGCGGCTTTGGCAGCGGTGGATTTTGTCTTGTCGCTGTCGGCCCTGGCGGACTTTGCGGTTTGGCTTGAGGTATGTTCCGTGGCGGCTGGCGAGCCTGTTTCGTCGGGAGTGCTCATGCGCGTTCAGGTTGTTTCTCGCGCACCAGTTGGGCGATGCGCTCCACAACTTCATCGGGCGTCAGGTTATCGGTCTCGATGATAACGGCATCATCGGCGGCTTTGAGCGGCGAAGCCTGCCGTGTGCTGTCGCGCTGGTCGCGTTCGATAATGTCGCGCTGCGCTGCTGCGGCATCCACTTGAGCGGCATCAGCCTTCGTAGCATCGCTGGGCGTGGCATCGCTGGGCGTGGCATCGCTTTTCTCCTGCCACTGGTCGAGGCGACGTGCCGCACGAGTACTCGCATCGGCGGTGAGGAACACTTTGACCGGCGCATCGGGAAATACCACGGTCTGAATGTCGCGGCCTTCGAGCACGGCGCCGCCGCAGGTCGTTTCACTTTGGCGCGCGATGCGACGCTGCTGCGCCACGATCACTTCGCGCAGGCCGGGCAGCGATGCGATTCGCGAAGTGAGTTCGCCAATGTGCGCGGTGCGGATCAGCGCGCTCACATCGCGCCCGGCGATGCAGATGCGCGTGCCGTTGTCTTCGAAGCACAGCGGCAGTTCGCGCGCCAGCGCCACGACAGCCGGTTCATCTTCCGCTGCAAGGGCACGCTCCACCACGCTGAGCGCTACGGCACGATACATCGCGCCGGTGTCGATGTAGGCGTAGCCGAGCCGGTTCGCCACCGCTTTAGCCGTCGTGCTTTTGCCCGCACCTGCGGGGCCGTCAATCGCAATAATCATAACGAGAATTTTTTACAGGGATGGAGGGGATGGGGAAACAAGGTTATGGGCTAAGTCTCATTGCGAGTACTCGTAGCAACACGACGGGCATCGCCCACCCTCATCCCGTTTATCCCCTCTATCCCTGTTAATTTTGAATTTGCTCCAGTAGTTCCGGGAAGTTAGGAAACGATGACGCCATCGCCTGTGCGTTTTCGACGACGGTTTCTCCTTCGGCGATAAGACCCGCGACGCACAGCGTCATCGCAACACGATGGTCGCCTAACGGGCTGGTGACGGTTGCGCCTTTCAATTCTGTCGGGCCGTGGATCAACATGCCGTCGGGACGCTCTTCGATGTTGGCGCCCAGCTTCGTCAACTCCTGTGTCACAACCGCAATGCGGTCGCTTTCCTTGACGCGCATCTCCTGCGCATCGCGGATGACCGTTGTGCCTTGGCACTGCGTCGCCAACAAAGCCAAAACAGGGAGTTCGTCCACCAGGCGCGGGATCAAGGCGCCGCCGATTTCAGTCGCTTTGCGCTGGGCACCACGCACGGTAATATTGGCGATTGGCTCGCCGCCGCTTTCGGCTTCATTACTCAAGGCGACTTCGGCACCGACGGCGCGCAGTACATCGAGTATTCCGGTGCGCGTCGGGTTGGTGTTGACGCCGCGGATGGTGATTTCCCAGCCGGGACGCAGCGCCGCCGCAACCAGGAAAAAGGCCGCCGATGAAATATCGCCCGGTACTTGAATGTCAATCGCTTTGAGGCGTGCGCCGCCGTTCACGCTGATGCGCGGCCCATCGGTCTCGACCGCCACGCCCATGGCGCGCAGCATGCGTTCGGTGTGGTCGCGTGTGACCGCTGGTTCGATGACGGTTGTTGTTCCCCTGGCCTGCAAACCGGCTAAGAGAATCGCCGACTTTACCTGCGCCGACGCAACCGGCAACGAGTACTCGATGCCGTGCAGATTGCCGCCGCGCACGCGAAGCGGCATCGTGCAGCGTTCGCCCTGACCTTCGATGCGTGCGCCCATTTGTTGCAGTGGCTGTTGCACGCGATCCATCGGGCGTTTGCAAAGCGAACTATCGCCTGTCACGTGTGTTTCAAAAGCGCGACCCGCCAGCACGCCCAGCATGAGACGCGCCGTGGTGCCGCTATTGCCGAAGTCGAGTAGGCCCTGCGGTGCTTGCAGTCCATTGAAATCGGTGCCGCGTACTTCAACGGTACCGTCGTAGCTGTCACGGATGCTGACGCCGAGCCGACGCAGGCACTGCAACGTGCCCAGTGTGTCTGCGGCGCGCAGAAATCCCCGGATGTGTGTCGTCCCGTGCGCCAGTGCGCCGAAGATTGCGCCGCGGTGTGAAGTCGATTTGTCGCCCGGTACGCGGATGTCACCTCGCACGTTCGCAGCGGCTTGTACGGAAAGGTTCATGAGGATGGAGTACTCAACTCGTTACGGGGCCGTCCGGCTGTTACTTGGGTGCGCGTGGAAAGTAGCCCTGTTTGCGGCGTTCGATGGCGCCGCGCTCGAACCAGTCGTGCAGGCGGTCGCTCTCGGCTCCCACCAGCATGTCGCGCACGTTTTGCAGTTGTTCGATGAGGTGGTCCAGCCCGCGTGTGATGGCTGGTGCGTTGTCGAGACAGATGTCGCGCCACATCTCGGGGCTGCCTGCGGCGATGCGTGTCGAATCGCGCCAGCCGCTGGCAATGAGTTGTTGCGCCAGTTCGCTATCGTCTTTGGCTGTGGCAAACAAATGCACCAATGCCGAGGCCGTGATGTGCGGCAAATGGCTGGTGACGGCCAACAGCGCATCGTGCGTTTCGGCGTTGAGAAGCAGGGGCATGGCCCCCAGTCCTTCGGCCAGTGAGATGAGATGATTCACGACCGGCGGCGGCGTATCGGCGTTAGGCGTCAGCACCCAGACCGCGCCTTCAAACAAATTGCTGCGCGCGGCTTCCACGCCGGTGCGCTCGCTGCCGGCCATCGGGTGCCCGCCCACAAAATAGGCTTTCTGCCCGAAGATGCGCGAACATTGTTGCACGACATTGGCTTTTGTCGAGCCTGCGTCGGTGATGATGGCGTCGGCGCGCACCACCGGGGCGAGTTGCTCGCACAGCGACATCATTTGTCCAACCGGCGGCGCCATGAAGATCATGTCGGCGCCGCGCGCCGCCAAAGTGAGATCCGTCGTCGCGTTATCGACGGCACCGCGCTGAAACGCTGCGTTGATAGTCGATTCGCGCCGCACCGCGCCGATGACCTGGCGCGCCAGACCGCGCTCGCGCACCGCCATGCCGAAGCTGCCGCCAATCAAGCCGACACCGACAACGCAAACCGTATCGAATAACATTGGGGTGATGGGTAATGAGTGATGAGTGATGAGCCGGCAGCATCATACTCATTACTCATCACCCGTTACTCATCACTTATATGGTGCGCCCAACCGCTTCGGCAATGGGCTTGAGTTCCTGCATCAATTTGCTGAACTGCGCTGTATCCAGAGTTTGCTGGCCATCGCTGAGTGCGTCTTCAGGGTGTGGGTGGACTTCAATCAACAAGCCGTCGGCCCCGCAGGCGATGGCGGCTTTGCTCATGGCAGCCACCATGTCGCGCCGGCCCGTGCCCTGGCTGGGGTCGATGATGATCGGCAGATGCGACGCCTTCTTAATTGCCGGCACCGCGGACAGGTCGAGCGTGAAGCGAGTACTCGGTTCGTAGGTGCGAATGCCGCGCTCGCAGAACATGACGTTCATGTTGCCGCCGGCCAGGATGTATTCCGCGGCCTTGAGCCACTCTTCAATCGTGGCCGACAAACCGCGTTTCAGCATGACCGGCGTGCGGCACTTGCCCACTTCGCGCAGCAAGTCGTAGTTCTGCATGTTGCGCGCGCCAATCTGCAAAATATCGGCGTATTCGCAGACCTGACCGACCAGGCCGGGCGTCATCACTTCGGTGATAACCGGCATGCCGGTCGCGGCGCGCGCCTGCGCCAGCAGTTGCAAACCTTCAAGGCCCAGTCCCTGGAAGTCGTAAGGGCTGGTGCGCGGCTTGTAAGCGCCACCGCGTAAAATCGTCGCACCGGCTGCACGCACGGCTGTGGCGGTGGTCATCAGGCTGTCGCGGTTTTCGACGCTGCACGGGCCGGCCATCATCGCGATCTGTTTGCCGCCCACCGTGACGCGTTGGCCGCCTTCCGGGCCGACCTCATAGTGTGTGCCGGCGGGATGGCATTCGCGCGATACCAGCTTGTAAGGCTTGGAAACGAAAAGAACCTTCTCGACGGAATCGAGCGCCTGCAACTGCGGCGCGACGATCTCTTTTTCGGTGAGGCTGGGAGTGCCGATGGCGGCAACAATGGTGTCTTCCACGCCGCGCGTCACGTTGGGCTGGTAACCGTGCTCGGTAAGTTTTTCTTTGACGGCATCAATGTCGGCGTCCGTCGCGCCGTGCTTCAAAATGATAATCACGTTGTCCTCTTCTTCTTCAATCAAAACAGGGATGGAGGGGATGAACGGGATAGGGAAAAGATTTTGAATTTTGAATTTTGAGTTGCATCAATTCATTCAGAATTAAACATTCAAAACTCAAAACTCCACAACAATCCCCTTCATCCCCTCCACCCCTGTGGAAAAATTCAGTGGCTGTGTCAGTCGCTGCGCAGCGCCAGAACTTCGCGCAGCGACGATATAAATCGCTCGTTCATCTCGCGTGTGCCGACCGTCACGCGCAGGTGTGTGGGCAAGCCAAAACCAGTGCGCACAATCACGCCCTGCTTCAACAACGAGTACTCGATCTGCTTGGCGTCGCGCCCGCAATCGACCAGGACGAAGTTGGCTTCGCTGGGCACGTAACGCAAATCAAGTTCATCGAATGCACTGTAAAGCTGCTGCTTGCCCGCGGCGTTGGTTTCCTGTGCGCGTGTGATTTGTGCTTTGTCGTCCAGGCTGGCAATCGCGGCGGCCTGCGCCACCATGTTGACGTTGAACGGGCCGCGCACCTGCTGCAAATAGGCCGTGAGTTCGGGCCGCGCGATGCCGTAGCCCACGCGCAGACCGGCCAGAGCATACGCCTTAGAAAAAGTTTGCAGCACGACGACATTGTGGTTTGCGATGTAGTCCAGCCCGTTGGGCGAATCGTCTGTCTCGACATATTCGAGATACGCCTGGTCGAGCACGACAACCACGTGTTTGGGCAGGCCATCGAGCAACTCTTCAAATTCGGCGCGTGAGACCACGGTTCCGGTCGGGTTATTCGGGTTGGCGATGAAGATGAGTTTGGTGCGTGCATTGACTTGCGCTTTCATGGCGCGCAGGTCGTGGCGCATGTCAGGCGTTAGCGGCACGGCGACAAACGGGCAATCGGCCATCATCGCCGCGGCTTTATATTGCACGAAGCTTGGCTCGGCAAAGATGACCTCATCGCCGCGATTAGGGTCGAGCAGGGCCAGCGACAGAAAGTGAATAATCTCGTCGCTGCCGTTGCCCACGATGAGATGCTCGGGCGTGACGTTCCAGAACTGCGCCAGTTTGTTCTTGAGATCGAAGCACAGGTCGTCGGGATAAAGCCACACTTCTTCGAGTACTCGCTGCATCGCGGCGACGGCAGCGGGCGACGGGCCGAGCACGTTTTCGTTGGAAGCGAGCTTGACAATCGGCATGTCGGCGGGCAGCCCCAGTTCGCGCTTCACTTCGTCGATGGGCTTGCCCGGCACGTAAGGCCGCAGGCGCGTCACGCTCTCGCGCACGAGTTGAATCTTTTCATGCACATCGGAGCGAATGTCCGCGACTTCGTTGATTGTAGTTTCGGCAATGTTCGTTGACATGGTTTCCTGCAAACAGGCGGCGTTGTAGTGTATCATTAGGCGCGGAGGCCGGTCAAACCAACATGAGTTCCATTCGCCGATTAAGTGTATCTCTTCTCTTGCTCCCGGCGCTTTGCGCCCTGTTTTGCGTTGCGGCGTGGGCTTCGCCGCGCAGCGAGGCCTGGAAGCTGCGCCGCAGCGATCCTGCACAGGCATTAGCGCAGTTGCAGCAAGTGGTGCGCGATGATCCCAACGATGCCAAAGCTTTCTGGTTCATGACGCTGCTTCTCAAAGATTTGAACCGCCCGTCCGAAGCGCTGCAAACGCTACAAAATGCGCGTCGTATCGACCCTGCACTTAGTTTTAGCGACAATGCGGCGGGCGTGCAGAAAATGGAGCAAACGCTGCAACGTGCCGTCGCTTCAGGCGCGACATCGAGTACTCAGCCGCAAGCACTACCATCAGGTGCGCCACCATCAGGCACGAATCAAGGCAGCGCCCAGCAGTTGCGCAGCGAAGGTTGGAAAGCCTACAAAGCCGGCGACAACGATCGTGCGGCGCAACTCCTGGCGCAGTCGCTGCAATTGAATCCGCGCGATGCCAAAACGCTGTGGTTCAGCGCACTTGTGCTGGAAGATTCAGGGCGCTACGATCAGGCGCTGCAAACGCTGCGCGCCGCGCGCCAGGTCGATCCGTCACTGAGTTTTGCCGGCAACCCCGCCGCGGTGGACAAAAAAGAGCAGTCTCTGGTGCGCCGCGTCAGTGCAACGAACAACGGTGCAACGAATAGCGGCGCGACGAGTACTCGAACCGGGCCTGCCACAACGCGGCCATCGACAACACCGCAGAACTTCTCTCCGAATGGGGCTCCTGCTGCATCGCGCGGCAATGGACAATTCTCCACGGCGCAGAACCAGGAAATGCTGCGTGCCTTGCAACAAACCAACGTTTACGTAGAACCGGCAATGCAACCTTACGCCGATCCGGCGCAAATCTCCGCTGCGGTGCGCGGTACCAATGCCTCAAATATCGAACCGAAAGTTGTTGTTGTGCAGCGTGTGCCTGCCGGCTACGCCAATGCAGGTCAAGTCGCAGAACGATTCCATCAATACATGGCCATGGGCAACAGTGGCCTGGTTATCGTTGTCGCCGGGCGCGATGTCGCGGCCTACGGCGCCGACTTATCGAAAGAAGAGCTTGGTAGCATTGTGCAGAGCGCGGCCAGAACCTTCGACTCCGAGAGTTTCGCTGCCGGCATCGCGCAGATCGTGCGGGCTGCCGATCAGGAACGTGGACAGCAAATCGCCAATGGAGGCCGCTTCCTGCTGGTGACGGGCGGTGTTCTGGCGGGCGGTGTGTATCTCGTGATGCGACGCAATCGAAAGCGCCAGGCGGCTCGCTTGACTGATGCGCGTGAACGCGCCCAGGAGCTTTCGAGCCGCCTGGCGCCGCAACTCGAAAAGCTCGATTCCGATTACGAATATGCACTGCTCGATCAGAACGATGCGGCGCGCACGGCGCAATTGCAAGAATACCGCCGCGCTGCCGGGCAGTCGTTCTCCGATGCGATGCGGACGCTACGCGATGCCCAGAACGCCGAGCAGTTCGAAGCGGCGCTGGGTGCTCTGCAAAGCGCTGAGGCCACGATGCAGCGTGCGCGCAACGTGCTGCAAGGTAAACCTGTCGATGAGGGTGTGCAGCTTCCGGCCACGCCGGCCATGGCTCGCGACGCCCTGGCTCGGGATGCGCTCACGAGTACTCATAACGGTCACAACGGCGCGACAGGCGTCGTGCAGGTGCCGCCTCTGGGCAGTGACTTGCCCGGCGCGCAGCCCGGCTACGCACTCGACTTTTTTACTTCGCAACCGGTGCCGCGCGACCAAATGGTGCCGGTCGATCTGGAGATCAATGGCCAAAAACGCCGCGTGTGGGCCAGCCGTGATTCGGCGCAACGCGCGGCAGCGGGTGATCCCCCGATTGCGGCGATTGATTATGGCGGTCGCCCGCGCGCCTGGTTTGATGTGCCGGATTACAATCCGTGGCAAAGTTTCGGCTCGCAGGTGCTGCAAATGATGACTATCAACATGCTGCTGAACCAGGTGATGGGCGGCTACTCCATGGGCAGCGGCTGGAGCAGCTACGGCGGTTATGGCGGTGGCTGGTTCGATAGCGGTTATCACGGCGGCTACGATGATGGCTATTCGGCGGGCTACAATCGTGGCCATGAGGAATATGCGCCGTCGCGCTCCGATGACTATGATGCGCGCATGCATGACACGAGTACTCAGGCCGGGCAAGCGAGCCTCGATTCGCCGTTTAGTGGCGGCAGTTGGTCGGGGGCGGGCAGCAATGCGGGCAGCGCTTCGCTCGATGTCTTCGGCGGTTCCGGGAGTTCGGGTTCCGGGAATTCGAGTTTCGGACGCGACAGTTCATAACGACTGTAGGAGTGTTTATGTTGAGAAAACTTGCTTTTTCCGTTGTTGCTGTGTTCTTGATTGTGGTGGTCTGCCGCGCGGATCAACTCGCCTACAACTCGCTGGAGGTCAGCCGCCGCGCGGTGCAGGCCATCAAGCCCGACTCGGTTCTGGTTTCCTACTGCTCACGCTGCGACGACGAGCCTGTTGAAGTGTGGCAAGTGCAAAAAGCTGTCGTGACCACAACCGATGAGCGCCGCTATTACGAAGTGCAGGTTTTCGGCAAGCGCCTGTTCCGCTCGAAAAAGAAGTTCGACCGGGGCCAATACAAAGAGCCGGTTGAATATCGCAAGCTTGGCTTGCAGACGCAAGGCAGCCGATGGTTTCTACAGGGCATCGACCTGGCTTATGTTTATGTGCCCGCAGGCAACGGCGGCTTTCGCAACCTGGCGCGTGTTCTCGACCTCGAAGCCAAAGTCAGGGTCGAGAAAATTAATCTTCCGTCCACTGTGCTTTCTGAGGTGCAACAGAACATTTCTACGTCTCGCGCCGAAGCAGCCCGTGACGATGATGTCCAGTCTGCCGCCGCTGATGATGCCCCAGAAGGCGATGCCCCAGAAGGCGATGCCACCGACGGCGATGCCGAATTGAAGACGAATAAAACAGGTGAAGTCGCGGACGCCGGGGAATAATGCACATCACGCAGCGCGATGCCGTCACGCCTTACGTCACGAAAGATTCGTCGCTCATCAGGGAAATCGTTCATCCGCAGCATTCGCCTGCCAGAAACCAAAGCCTGGCTGAAGCAACGGTGCTGCCGGGCTGTGTCACCGAAGCGCACCTCCACACCCGCAGCGAAGAGATCTATTACATCTTGCAGGGGCGCGGCGAGATTAACGTTGAAGGCGAAACGAGTACTCTGACAAAAGGCGATGCGGTCGTCATTGCGCACGGCGCGCGTCACCAAATTCGCAACAGCGGCAAAGACGATTTAGTATTTCTATGTTGCTGCGCGCCCGCTTACTCGCACGAAGATACAACACTGTGCCCGGCTTTATTTTGTTAATTCAAGCTGCCACCGATGAGGTTGCCATGAGGTTGCCCGCCGCTTCAGCGGTCTTGTTCTCAGCAGCACTGCTCTCAGCGCAGCCCGCTCGTTCACGGGCGGCGCACTGTAGGTATAGCAGTTAACGACTTGAAGGCTGCACGTGATTGCCCCGGAACCCCAAGCGTGAGCGCGGGGCTGAACTCAGTGGTGCCTTAGCTCCGCGCTCACGCTTGGGGTTCTGTGTCACCTGCAAGTTATTAACTGTTATAGCAACCTGGGTTTGTTAAAGCGCGTTTCAGTGCGGGGTGTTTCTTGTCGGGGCGCATGGCATGCGCCCCGACAAACAGGACAACCTCATTGAAATACGCTCTAAATCGTGGGTGGATTGAGTTGAAGTGGACTCATGTATTAGTTTAGCCACACGAACGAATCGTCTTCTGCCGCTTTCTCGGAGGTTGATTCAGCGAATTTCGAGCGTCGTGTAAACGCTTGTTGCACGATTTGCGCGCGTTGCAAAAGCTGGAGTTCTTGTTGCAATCGCTCCAGGGTGGATGTGGTTTCGAGCAGGGTTTGTTTTTGTGCGTTGGGCACGGCCAGCAACATCGCGACCCAGTGCGAGAGTTCTTCCGGGTCGCTGGGCATTTCCAGTTCTTCGATAGCACCCTGCGAGCCGGGCGCTATGATGGCAAGGTAACGTCGCAGCGCTTCGCAAACATCCTGCGCCAAATCTTGCGCTTCGCCGGTGGAAGGCTGCGGTTCGTCTTCGAACCATTCAGCCGTACCGATGAGGTAATCGTCTTCTTCACGCACCGAAAGCAGACGAAAGCGGCGGCGCCCTTCACTTTGCAGGTTAATGCGGCCATCGGGCAGCACCGTCTCTTCGATGATCTCCGCCGTGCAGCCGATGGGCGCCGGCAACGTACCGGAAAAGCCTTCCATGCCTTCCACGATCAGCGCCACGCCGAAAGTGCGGTCGCCTTGCAGAACGCGACTCATCATCAGGCGGTAGCGCGGCTCGAAGATGTGCAACGGCAACGGCATACCTGGAAACAGCACCACGCTCAAAGGGAAAATGGGAATCTCAAAAGCCATAACGAGTACTCGATTGGATTAACGATGCTCCAAAATAGTGTCTAAATATGACGCACGTCGCCGTTGTAAAGGCTGATGAAATCGCTGGAGTGATCGTTTGGCGTCAGCACTTCCTGAGGCCGATTCTTCTCGTCCACGATGACGACTTTCGGTTGCAGTACACGCGCCTCGTGGTCTTCGAAGTGCCCATAGGCAATGACGATGATAATGTCGCCGGGGCGACCATGACGCGCTGCTGCCCCATTGAGACACATGATGCCGCTGCCGCGCTCGCCCACCATGGCATAAGTCACCATGCGTTGGCCGTTGGTCACGTTGAGCACGTGCACTTCTTCGTAAGCAATAATATCGGAAAGCTCCATCAGGTCTTCGTCGATGGTCAGCGAACCGACGTAGTTCACATCGGCCTGCGTCACTGTAGCGCGATGAATTTTTCCTTTGCACATCGTTCGTAGCATAGTCTTGAATTTAACAGGCATGAACCTAATTGACAGGATGTATGCCCATGTTTATCCCTGTTCCCACTGTGCCGAGTACTCGTTGACCCAGCCGCCTTCTAAAACATCGCTCAAGGGACGCAACACGAAAGCGCGTCGCACCATGCGCGGATGCGGCACCTGTAATTCCGGCGTGTCGATGGTTTCTTCGCCAAAGAGCAGAATGTCGATGTCGATAAGACGCGGGCCGTGTCGTGGAGGTTGCGGTCTTCCCATCGCATATTCAATATGACGAATGCAATGCAGCAACTGCATCGGTGATAACGATGTTTGCACGCGCACACAGGCATTGAGAAAGTCGTCCGGCCCGCCGCCTTCAACGCTCTGCGTCTCGTAGATGCGCGACCTGGCTTCAATTTGCAGCTCGCTGCTTTTACCCAGGCGCACGCACGCCTGCCGTAAATTATCCAGGCGGTCGCCGATGTTGCTGCCCAGCGCGAGGTAAGCGGTCGTCATGATAGTTGGTGGGTCACGGAAACACACGGAAGTTCACGGAAAAGAAGCAACGGCCCAGCAAAACGACAACGCTATTCCGTGGTCCAACTTCACCCAACTTCCGTGTGTTTCCGTGGCTACTCTACAGCCTCGTCATCGTCGCGGCCACGCGTGATTTCAACACCCAGGTAATCGAGCACACCCGGCATGGCGACTTGCGGTTTACGAATGCGCACCCAGGCCGATTGCACGCGCTCGTCCATCAGGGCGAAGTCGGCGATGCGTTGCGCCAGGCTTTCCAGCAAGCGCGCCGGTTCGCCTTCAATAACTTCGCGTGCCGCGTTATAAAGCGCGACGTAATCGACGGTGTCGTCCAGAGAATCGCTTTCGCAGGCGGCGCGCAAATCGGCTTCCAGTTCGATGTCGACCAGGAATTTTTGTCCCAGTTCGCGCTCGGCGTCCAGGCAGCCATGACGCCCGAAAAACACCAACCCGTTCAGAAGAATGCGATCCATATTGAATAGTTGAACTGCTTCTGCGTGCCGTGTTTAAATGCGGCGTGCCACGGTCATGATCTCAAAGTCGTCGAGCGTCAGCGGCTTGCGTGCGAAGTCGCCTGCAATACAGCCGTAAATCGCTTCGACTGCAAAGCCGGTGTCTTGCAACAACCACTTCAACTCGCGCGGCGTAAACGTTGTGTTGTAAATATCGACTTCGCGTGTTTCGCCCGCTGCATTGCGAATTGTTTCCCGATAGCGCATCGTCAGCGATTGAGGGTCGAAATCCTGCTCCGCCAGGTCGGGCGAGCGCAGCAGGTGCAGCGCGTTAAGCGCCGTCAGCACCAACAACGCGCCGGGCTTGAGCGCATCGTGTATGCCGGCGAGTACTCGACGATGGCCCGCTTCATCACCCGCTAAACCAAAAGCGCCCTGGCACAGGCAAATCGCGGCATCGAACTCGGGTGAGAATTCCAACTCGCGCGCATCGCCGACATAGAATTCGGCCTGCAAGTCTTCTTCCTGCGCCGCGCGCTGAGCAACTTCGATCAGACCGGCGGAAATGTCGATGCCGACGGTGACAAAGCCGCGCCGCGCCAGTTCCAGGCTGTGACGCCCGGCGCCACAGCCAACATCGAGAATACGCGCATCACCCGGCAGTTGCAGCAAGTCGAGCAGGAATTCGACTTCCTGCCGCGTGCCCTGCGTGAAGCCGTATTGCAGATACTCTTCGCGCAGGAAGTCTCCAATCGGCGCGTAGAAGTTGCCGGGATACGACTGTTCTTGCGAATTCTCCATGGCTTTACAAGCGAATCGTCCTAACTTTTTGGCTTAGCCCTGACCTGTCCAATCGTCAGCGGCGACTTCGCTCCAGCGCGCGCGAATTTCTGCGATTTGCTCTTGCGGCAAAGCGCCTTCCTGCAACAGGCGCGCGTTGGCAACCCAGCGCTGCGGGTTCTTCGTGCCGACAATGGCTGTATGCACGCCCGCTGTGCCCAGCGTGAAGCGCAGCGCAACCGAAACGGCCTCGTCCATGCTCTTCTTCAAAAACGGATAATTGAGCTTTTGCAGACGATTCCAGTACTCTTCCGGGTAGCCGCCGGGGTTCTCGGCGTTCTTCCACACCGCATTAGCGATTGGGCGCTTGGCAATGACGCCCATCTCTCGTTCGAGCGCTTTGGGCACAGTGAGCGTCAACGGTTCCTGATCGGCGATGCTGATGGAAGTTTGCAGCGAATCGAAAGCGCCGCATTCGATGGCATAAACGGCTGCGTCGCGGTCGCCGCTGTAACCGATGTAGCGCGTCTTGCCGGCGTCGCGTGCGCGCTGTAGCACCGCGATAACATCACCCTGTTCCAGCATATCGCGCCCGCACGAATGCAACTGCACCAGATCGACGTGATCGGTCCTCAAGCGCTTCAGGCTGCGGTCGATGCTTTGTTCCAGCATCTTCGGGTCCCAGTCGGGCAGGTTGAAATCGCTGCCGGTGTGACCGCATTTGGTGAACAGGTGAAAGTCGTTGCGCCGCCTGCCGACAGCGCGACCGATTTTTTCTTCACTGTCGGCATAACATTCGGCGGTGTCGATGACGTTGAGGCCGGCGTCCAACGCCGAACCGAGCAAACGCTCGACATCTTCCAGTGAGGCGTCTTCGTACCCGATTTCGGCGCCTCCAAAACCCAGCACACTGACTTCCATATCCGTGCGGCCAAAACGACGCTTTTCCATGAGCAACCTCTTTCGTGGGTGTCTGTGCGGCTTCTGCGCCTGGCGTGTCCAACGTCTGGCGTGTTTGATAACTTAAATGTAACCCAACGAGTACTCAGTCGCACGTATGGACGCGCACAACCGCATCGCTCATGCGCGCGACTTGCGCCATTTCACGCACGTCGTGCACGCGCACCATGTCGCAGCCGTTGGCAATAGCCAGAGCAACCGTGGCCGCCGTACCCCACTGGCGTTGGTCAACCGGCGCATCGCCTAACACTTTGCCGATAGTCGATTTACGGCTGGTGCCGGAAAGAGTCGGAAAACCGAAGTCGCTCAACTCGCGACCGCGCCGCAGGGTTTCCAGGTTCTCCTCCAGCGATTTGCCGAAACCGAAACCGGCGTCCAGCGCTATGCGTTCGCGTGCTACACCAGCGGCGTGTGCTGCGGCCACGCGCTCACTCCAGAAGGCTTTGATTTCTGCGATGACATCCGGCGAATGGCTGGCGCCGGCGCGCGCGCTCCAGCCCATAGTTTGCGGCGTGCCGCGCAGATGCATCAGCACACAGCCGCAATCGCTGTCTCCGAGTACTCGCAGCATTTCTGCATCAAAGGTGGCGCCGGAAATATCGTTGATGATGCCGGCTCCAGCAGTCAATGCTTCGCGTGCGACAACGGCTTTGGTCGTATCAACCGAAATCGGCACATCGAGTTGCGCGGCGATTGCTTGCACGAGGGGAACAACGCGGCGCACTTCTTCTTCTGCCGAGACAGGCGCCGCGCCGGGCCGTGTGCTCTCACCGCCGATGTCGAGAATATCGGCGCCGTCTTGCACCATTTGCCGCGCGCGACGCAGGGCCGAATCGAGATCGGCACCTGTGCCGTCGCCGGAAAATGAATCGGGCGTGACGTTCAAAATGCCCATCACGTAGGTTTTGCGGCCCAATGGCAAGTCAAAGCGGCCACATTTCCAGAAGCGCATAGGAATCGAGTACTCGCAAGCCAACTGACGGCGATTAATGCACGCGCGGCGGCATGATGACTGCGCCGTCGGGGCGGCCATCGCCCAGCATGTTGCGCAGCGATTCGCGACCGTTTTCGCTGAGGTGAAAACCGCTGTCATCCAACACCGTTTCCAACTCCTGCTGCAAGCCGTGGCGAAAGTCATTCTGCTCGCCCGCCATCATCAGGATTTGCTGAATCTGAATTGCATCCAGGGCTTCGACTGCTTCGTGCGCGTCTTCCACAAACGGCGCATCCGGGTAGAGTTGCAACACCAACTGAAACTCGCGTAGGGCATCGCCGCTGCGTCCCTGCAACTGCAACAGCGTGGCGTAGCGCAAGCGATGCAGCGGGTCGCGCGGCGACATGCGCAACAGTTCCTGCATCATGGCCATGGCATCGGTAGGGCGGCCATCTTGCAACAGCGCCGTAGCCAGCATCTCCCGCGCCGCATGCGAGCGGGGTTGCAGTTGAAGCAGAGCCTCGCACGCCTTGATGCAACCATTCCAGTTGCGCGCGTCCCACTGCGCTTCAGCCATAGCCTGCCACAACACTGCAACATCGGCTTCGCTCAAAGGGGCGTGCTGCGGCTTAGCGCGTTGTGCTCGGGGCGGGAGCGACTCTGCTCTTTCGCCTCGGGCGCTGCCATGAGCGGAAATGCCATTGGCTTGCAAGGCTTTGATCAGGATATCAACGGCTTCCTTCGGCGCGCGTGTCTGACGCTGCCAGGTCGCGATCTGCAACCAGCGACTGATCTGTGTGGGTTCAGCCTTAGCCGCCTGCATCAGAGTTCGCGCGGCTTGCTTCCATTTTTCCTGTTGCGCCAGTTCTGCGGCGCGTGCCTCCACTCTGGCGAAGTCTACCGGCGCGGGCAAACGGCGCGGCCTGGGCGTCGGTGCCTTGCTATTCACTTGCCGCGAAGTGTTTGATTTGTCGGTGCGCGATGATTTCATAAACGGAAACAGTTTAACGAACTGGATTGTTCTGTATCGAGTACTCGTAGGAATAGCGGCGCAGCACTTCATACACTGCGATGCCAAACGCCACGCTGACATTAAGCGAATTCTTCAAGCCGTGCATCGGCAAATGCACCGTCGCGGCGCACAGGCTGCGTGTCTCGTCGCTGAGTCCTTCTGCTTCATTGCCCATCACCAGCGCCACCGGGAATTGCAACGGGTAGTCATGCAGTGAAACACTATCCTCGGTAAATTCGACTGCGAGGACTTGCACATTCCACGCCTGCAAATTCTTGATGGCCTCTGCTACGGTTTCGCAGTGACGCCATGGCACGACTTCAACCGCGCCGAGTGCTGTCTTGCTGAGGTGCTTGTGTGGCGGCGTCGGCGAATATCCGCAAATCAACAATTCCCCGATGTTGGCGCCGTCAGCGCTACGAAACATCGAGCCGACGTTGTGCGCTGAACGGATGTTGTCGAGTACTCCAAAGATGGGCAGGCGGGTCTGCGCACACGCTTCTTCCATCGAAATGCGGTCGCTGCCGCACTCGTTGCGCACCCAGTAGTCTTGCGGTTTCATAGTTGGCCGCTTGTGCAACGGCGGCGAAATAACCTTCCCGAAAAGAAAGCGGAGCGCGGAATATTCCGCGCTCCGCTCCATACGTCGCTGTTCTCAGGCACCTGCGAGGCCGGGTTGCAGACCGCCGCCGGGAGCGCGCTTCTTTTCTTTCTCGCCGCCGTCATTCACGACGGGCGACGGAGCGGCCGGAGCCGGCGGTTCGCTTGGTGTGAGGCTCGGCGGTTCGGGTTCGCCATTCACCAGACGATCCAATTCCTCGGCACCGATTGTCTCTTTTTCGAGCAGCACATTAACGATGCGGTCGAGAACCTCGCGATTCTCCGTCAGCGTGCGCATCGCGGCATCGTAGCACGAATCCACAATGTTGCGGATTTCCACGTCGATCTTGGCAGCCACTTCTTCCGAGTAGTTACGATCTTCGTGGAAGTCGCGGCCCAGGAACACCGGCCCGTGACGGCGACCCAAAGTGAGCGGCCCCAGGTTCGGGCTCATGCCAAATTCGCAGACCATGCGGCGTGCCATTTCGGTGCAACGCTCAAGGTCGTTCTGCGCGCCGGTTGTTACTTCGTTGAAGACCAGTTGCTCGGCAACGCGACCACCGAGGAAGACGGTCATCTCGTCCAGCATTTGCGCTTTGCTCATCAGGAAGCGGTCTTCGCTCGGCAGTGTGAGCGTGTAACCCAGCGCCATGCCGCGCGGCAGAATCGTCACCTTGTGCGGCGGATCGGCGTTCGGCAACAGCTTGCCCAGCAGGGCATGACCAACTTCGTGATAAGCCAGAATCGACTTTTCACGCTGCTGAATGATTCGGCTGCGACGCTCCGGCCCGGCAACAACGCGCTCTACCGACTCGTCAAACTCCGAGGTCGAGATCTGATTCTTGTTGCGACGTGCGGCTAACAGAGCGGCTTCGTTGACCAGGTTGGCCAGGTCGGCGCCGCTGAATCCGGCAGTCTGTTTGGACAGGGTTTCGAGATCGACCTGACCATCCAACGGCTTGCCCTTAATGTGCACATTCAGAATTTCGAGACGGCCCTTGTGATCCGGGTTGTCCACGATGATGCGGCGGTCGAAACGACCGGGACGGGTCAACGCCGGGTCGAGAACGTCCGGGCGGTTGGTGGCGGCCATAAGGATGACGCCCAGGTTCGGGTCGAAGCCGTCCATTTCCACCAGCAACTGGTTCAATGTCTGTTCGCGCTCGTCGTGACCGCCGCCCAAACCGGCACCACGGTGACGACCCACGGCGTCGATTTCGTCGATGAACACGATGGCCGGACGGTGTGCCTTGGCCTGATCGAACAGGTCTCGCACGCGGCTGGCACCGACACCAACGAACATTTCCACGAAGTCGGAGCCTGAAATGTGGAAGAACGGCACACCGGCTTCACCGGCCACGGCACGCGCTAAGAGCGTCTTGCCCGTGCCGGGATTGCCCAGCAGAAGCACACCGCGCGGAATCTTCGCGCCGAGCGCCTGGAACTTGTCGGGGTTCTTCAAGAAGTCGATGACTTCCTGCAATTCCTGCTTGGCTTCGTCCACGCCCGCGACATCGGCAAATGTGACGCGCGGTTGTGTATCACTGAGACGACGCGCGCGGCTTTTGCCGAACGACATCGCCTGACCCGCGCCGCTCTGGCTCTGGCGCATGATGAATATCCAGAAGCCGATTAAGAGCGCCACGAACATCAGGTTGACCAGAATGGTGCCGAGCAAGCCACCGAAAAGCGGCGACTTGATGACGACCTGCGTCTTGGCTGTCTTGGCGGCGGTGGCAAACGCGTTATTCAACGGATCGTTGCCCTGCCAGCCCGGCGGCAGTTTCACGTTGTGCGTGACATTAGGTTCGTTCCTCAGTTTGACCTGAGCATCGTTTTCGGAAATCGCCACTTCTGTGACATTACCCGCCGTAAGCTGATTGTAGAATTCGCTGTAGTTTGTGTCCTTGGTTGTCTTGCTGCCCGGCATGCTGTTGCGAAAAGCCAGACTCGCGATTAGCACGAGTCCGAACAAAAACAGCATAAACTTGAAAAAACGTTGTGCTCCCAAAAGTGCGCCTCCTCGGCTGTGTGGCTCTAACGACTTTAAAATGGCTTTCTTTGTATGTTTACTGCCGCAGCGAAACGTCGGTGCGGACAGAATGCTGGCAAACTGCGTGTGGCATCTTTCTTATTATAGCAGTGGATGAGTACTCAGGTTGTCAATTGATTGGTCTCTGTATCAGTCAAAAGGCGTGTCGGGGATGTAAGTTTCTGTGAGGCTGCTGTACTATTTTTCACTGTTTCACCAACGAGCCACAGGCGAATGCGGTTCCCTGACATTGCTCCTGTCCACTCGACGCTGAGACCTCGGCGCCACTGCCACACCGCGCGCCGCCCGTCGGCCACAATATGACGCCGTGCCGCCTCAATGTGTTCGCTACCGATGTCTTGCACATTGCCCTGCACGCGGCGTGCGGCTTCACGCAAAACGCGACGCTGCAAGGCGACCGGAAAGTCGCGAAAAGCCACACCATCCAGCGCCAGAAGGTGCGGCTGCTCTTGCACGGTAATCGCCGCCAGATGTTCGCGCGCTGCGGTGTTCATCCACGCGATATCGTCGCGCCACAACTGCGATGCACGCGCTGTCTGGCGCGCCAGGGCATCTAAACTCTTGCCGCCGGAGTGTTGCGCCAGCAGGGGCAGCAGTTCGTGCCGCACGCGATTGCGCGCATAACGAGTACTCGCATTGGACGAATCGTCGCGCCACGTCCAGCCGGCGCGTTGCAGAAGCTCTTGAACCTGCTCGCGTGTCGCCTGCCACAACGGCCGCACCAGCGTGATGTCGCCCAGGCTGGTGCGGGTTTTGATGCCGCCCAGCCCTTCAACCGTGGCGCCGCGCAGGAAGTTGAGCAGAATCGTTTCAAGATTGTCGGACGCAGTGTGTCCCGTCGCCAGATGCGAGCAGCTATGATCGCGCGCCATTTGCAGGAGCGCTGCGTAGCGCACGGTGCGCGCCGCCGCTTCGGAAAAGGTGCCGTCGCGCTGCGGCACGTACACATGTTGCAAAACACATGGCAGGCCGAGTTCGGCGCAACATTGCAACACGAAGTTGGCATCGGCCTCGCTTTCCTCGCCGCGCAAGCCGTGGTTGATGTGCCCTACAACGATGTCGCGCTGGCCGTGCAGCATACGCAACAGCGCTAACGAATCGGCGCCGCCGCTCACAGCCACGAGTACTCGTTCGCCTTCCGGCACCAGTTCCCAATCGAAGGGTGGTGGAGCTTCAAGCGCCTTTGGGTGCGACGCGTCATAATGAGTACTCGGTTGGGCCATGGGGGAAGTTTATGCGACTGCTGCTAATGCGTCACGGCATCGCCGCACCATTCGGAAACGGCGTTCAGACCGATGCACAGCGCCCGCTCACCGAAGAGGGTCTGCAAAAAACGCGCGCCGCCGCGCAAGGTCTGCAAATTTGCGAGTCGCAACTCGACTTTATCGCGAGCAGCCCGCTGCTACGAGCACGACAAACCGCCGATATTGTGCGCGATCAATACTCGAGAAGCGTTTCCGCACGCAAAGCGCCGTCGCCACAAATCTGGCCCGAACTCGAAACCGCCGATTACACGGGCATGATGCGCCGCTTGCACGAGGTCGATCTCAATGCGACAATTCTCTGCACCGGACACGAGCCGGGACTGAGTCGCTTCGTAGCGCAACTCTTGACCGCTTCGCCCGACGGTCTGCAAATGGAATTCAAGAAAGCCGCCGTCTGCGCCCTGGAACTCGATTACGCCTTCGACGCGCCGCACGCGACGCTGCTCTATCATCTGGCGCCAAAGCAGTTGCGCCTGCTGGGGCGCGATTAAGTCACGCTTCAGTCCGGTTGTGCAGGGTGTTTCTTGTAGGGGCGCATGGCATGCGCCTGATGTGGTTGCCGCAGCATGAGGGCGCACGCCATGCGCCCCTACAAACAGGACAACGTCTTTGAAATAGGCTCTAAGTCACGCTTTCAATCGCTTCGAGTTCTTTCACATAACGCCGGCACAACCACAGCGGCACGATGCCGACAACCCCGAACGAGCAGTCGATGATCTGCCAGCCAAAGGGAATGCCGCGCAGCGGGCCGCAGATGAGCGCCAGGGGAATTACCATAACGCAGGAGATCATGCCCCACTCGATAATCCATACATTACGCACCGGATTCTTCAGTGGCCCCCAGAACGCCGTCGCGATGACGAGGTGGCCGAACGCCAGCCAATCGGTGCCGTAAGCCAGAAACGGATACTTTGCGTCGCTTTCGAGCAGGCCGTTGCGCACCGTGACAATCCACCACAGCAATCCCGAGTACTCGTCCGGGCCGGCACCATCACGAGCGCCAAGCAATCGCGCCAGCAGGCTCACTTCAAAGGGCAGAGGAAACGCCGTCACGCCGCTGAGCACCAGACCGACAATAAAGCCAATCAGCAGAATGCGGATGCGACGCTGGAGAAAAACGGTGCGCGCTACCGCCGGCTCCAGCGGAGGTGTTTGAGTACTCATTGCTGCATCTGGTTTGCCGCAGTTGGCGCCACGATGCAAGCACTCAGGTGCTGCAAGCCGGTTTTAGAGCACTTAACGCACAGTAGGCTACACGGTGTCATTCCGAGCGCAGCGAAGAATCTTCCCGCAGCACGCTAAGATTCCTCGCTGCACTCGGAATGACACCGTGTTCAATTCTAATAATTGTAGTACTGCCGCGATTACGCTGCGCGTACATCGCTGTCGGGCCAGCGGCGACCTGTTAGGCGATAGTAGGCTTCCTGGTATTTGGCGGAGGTTCGCTCGATAATTTCATCGGGCAGAGCAGGTGCGGGTGGAGTTTTGTCCCAGTCGAGGCTTGAAAGGTAATCGCGCACGAACTGCTTGTCGAATGAGTTTTGCGCGTGGCCCGCTGAGTACTCGTTAAGATCCCAGAAGCGCGACGAATCGGGCGTACACATTTCATCGACAAGAACCAGTTCGTCCTCGATGGTGCCGAATTCGAATTTGGTGTCGGCGATAATGACGCCGCGATCACAGGCGTAATCCACAGCAAATTTGTAAAGCGCCAAAGACACATCGCGCAATTGCATGGCGCGCTCCAGGCCCACAATGCGAATCACACCGTCGAAGTCGATGGGCTCGTCGTGGCCGACATCGGCTTTGGTGCTCGGTGTAAAAATCGGGAAGGGGAGTTGGTCGCTTTCGCGCAGGTTCTTCGGCAAGGGAATGCCGCACACACTTTGCGATTGCTGGTACTCCTGCCATCCCGAACCGGCCAGATAACCGCGCACCACGCACTCGATGGGAATGACCTGCGCGCGGCGCACCAGCATCGAACGGCCTTCCAGTTCGTCGCTCAGCGAATTGAATGGTGCCGGGTAATCCGCAACTCGGTGCAGAATAAGATGATTGTCGATGATGTGCCCGGTGCGCGCGAACCAGAAAACCGACAGTGTATTGAGAATCTTGCCCTTGTCGGGAATCGGTGTCGGCAACACGCAATCAAATGCCGAAATGCGGTCGGACGAGACGATAATGTAATTGCCGTCGGCATCGTAGATGTCGCGCACTTTGCCGGAGCGAATGGGTTCAAAAGGCGAAGCTGTCATGGTAGGAAGTGCTTTCTCCAGGTGCTGCAAAATGACTTGGTGCGATGCTGCAACTTATACCGAGTTCCCGTTGCGATGCAAATGAGTACTCGCATGGTCTCTGCTCGGAATCACTCCGCTGCTAAATCACTTTGGATCGAGTGGAATGAAGTTTGTCGGCGGCCTGAAACCGTCCTGGCTTTCTCCACCGTGACCGCTTTCTTGCAAGATGGCGCGGATCATGTCCATGCCGTCTTCCATCTCACGCGCGCCCACGGCAAAGCTGCCGTCCGGCCACGTCACGCTTAAACGCCCACCGCTTACGCCGACTTCGCTCACCTGCGACCACGGCACAATTTGCTCACGCGCTCGTTCATCAATAATGTGCAGTCCTTCTTCAGCAACGCCAATTGAAGCAACAGCCGCGCGTCGCGCTTTTTTCTCCAGGCCCCATGCCGTGCGCCCCAGCATCCAGAGACTGGCCGCGCAGCCGCCCCAGAAAACGCCACGCAACGCCGGATCGGCCACACGAAACGAGAGCACAACCACAATGACAACGCCCAGCAGCGTTCCCACCAGTTGACCGATAAAGGCCCGCTGCTCTTCCGGCCCCGGCGGCAAGTAATGGAAGGTGCGCATAGTGAAGGATGAAGGATGAAGAAGCGGCTCCATTCATCCTTCATCCTTTGTTCAAAAGCCCATGGCGCGCAGAACGGCTTTTGATTCTGCGGGCACGACAATCGGTTCGCCGCCGATTTGAATAGCGGTGTTGGGGTCTTTGAGGCCGTGTCCGGTCACAATCGAGACTACGACAGGCTTGCGGCCAAGCGCCTCGCGTGCCTCTTTGAAGTAACCCTGCTGCGACAGGCGCGCGATGCCGGCCAGTGGCGCGGCGCAGGCCGGTTCGCCAAAAATGCCGGACAGCGAAGCCGCCAGTTTCTGGTGCTTTAAAATCTCCGCATCGGAAACGCTGTCGATGAGCCCGCCGCTTTCGTCGCGAGCGCGCAACGCTTCGTCACCGCGCGCCGGGTGTCCGATGCGAATCGCCGTTGCGACGGTTTCCGGCTTATCGACACCGTGCCCCAACACCAGCGGCGCCGCGCCTTCGGCCTGAAAGCCCAGCATCTTGGGCAGAGTATCAATTTTCCCGGCTTGCGAGTACTCGTTGTAGCCTTTCCAGTAGGCGGTGATGTTACCCGCATTGCCCACAGGAATTGCATGAAAGTCGGGCGCGTGGCCCAGGAAGTCGCAGATTTCGAAGGCACCTGTTTTCTGCCCTTCGAGACGGTACGGATTCAGTGAATTGAGCAGCGCGATGGGGTGCGACTCCGAAAGCTGCAAAACGATGCGCAAGGCATCATCGAAGTTGCCCTCGACGGCCAAGACTGTTGCGCCCTGCACCAGCGCCTGCGCCAGTTTGCCTAAGGCGATAGCGTTTTGCGGCAAGAGCACCACGCAGCGAATGCCGGCGACAGCGCAGTAAGCGGCGGCGCTGGCCGAGGTGTTGCCGGTCGAAGCGCAGATGGCGACCCTGGCACCGTCTTCGGCGGCTTTGCTGACCGCCATCGTCATGCCGCGATCTTTGAAAGAACCAGTCGGGTTGGCGCCTTCGAATTTCAAATACAGTTCGATATCAGGCGCGATTTCTGCGGCCAGGCGCGGCGCGTGAATCAGAGGCGTGTTGCCTTCGTGCAGCGTGATGACCGGCGTCTGCGCCGTGACCGGCAAATACTCGCGGTAGTGGTTGATGAGGCCGGGCCACATCGCGGATGCGGCTTGCGCTTTGACGCTTGACGATTGTGCCGGACTACCATTCGCCTCGGCAACAACAGGCGGGGTTTGAGTGCGCTTCATCTCGGCTTCGATCATAGTGCGGCTCTCCAATTCGTCAATCGTCAATCTGAAATCGTCAATTCGATTCGCCCTCGACACGCAGCACGCTCGAGACTTCGCGCACCGCGTCGAGCCGGTTAAATTCATTAAGCGAACGCGCCATAGCGCGCTGGCTGGTGCGATGGGTCAGCCAGAAAATCTCCGCTGTTTCGCCGTCCGATTTCTTTTGCACAATGGAATCGAGGCTGACGCCCTTGTCGCCAAAGGTCGTCGCGATCTGTGCGAGCATTCCGGGCCGGTCGATGACCTGCATGCGCACACAAAAACGCGTTTCCACATCAGCGAACGGCTTGAAGGCGCTGGTCTGAGTACTCGATGACGGCTCGCTGACGCGGCCCACAGCACCGGCTTTGATGTCGCGCGCTACTTCCACGATGTCGGCCACCACAGCCGAAGCCGTCGGCTCGCCACCGGCGCCGCGCCCGTAGAACATGACATCGCCTACGGCATCGCCGTGCATCAGCACGCCGTTAAATACATCATGAACGCTGGCCAGCGGATGCGTTTGCGGTAAAAGGGCCGGATGCACGCGCAGCTCGATTTGCCCGTTGACATCCTGGCGGCCCAACGCGATAAGTTTAATGATGTAGCCAAGTTCGCGCGCATATTCGATGTCGCGCGCCCCGACGCGGCGAATGCCTTCGCGGTAGATCTCTTCAATCGGGATGGCGACGCCAAACGCGCTGTTGGCCAGGATTTGCAGCTTATACATGGTATCGAAGCCATCGACATCCGATGTCGGGTCGGCTTCGGCGTAGCCCAGACTCTGCGCTTCGGCGAGCACTTCATTGAAGTCGCTGCCTTCGCGCGTCATCTTGGTCAGGATGTAGTTGGTGGTGCCGTTGAGAATGCCCATCAACTGCGTGATGCGATTGGCCACCAGACTTTCGCGCAAGGGCGACACAAGGGGAATGCCGCCGCCGACGCTGCCTTCGAAACGAAAATCGACTCCGGCACGCGCGGCGGCCAACACGATTTCCGGGCCGTGTTTGGCAATCAGTTCTTTGTTGGCCGTTACGACCGACTTGCCGCTTTTCAGGGCGCGCAGCACGTAGTCGCGCGCCGGTTCGACGCCGCCGATAAGTTCAGCCACGATGTGAATTTCGGGGTCGTTGAGTACTCGCTCCACATCGGACGAGATGAGTTCCGGCGCCACTTCGATGGCGCGCGCTCTGCCCGGCGTGCGCGTCGCGATGTGCTTGACGCGCAGGTCGCAGCCGCTGCGTTCGCTGATGAGCGCGGCGTTGCGGCGCAGCACTTCGACAGTGCCGCAACCCACAGTTCCCAATCCTAAAATTCCAATATTAATCTGCATGAACGGCTTGTTATCCCGACACGACTACAAGGCTTCGCTTATTTCGAGTACTCGTCGGCGCTTACGACTTGCGAATGACCATGAGGCTGTCGCCGGTTTCGAGCAATTGGCTGTTCTCGGCCAGAACCTCCACGACGGTGCCATCCCACTCGCAGGTTATTTCGTTGAACACCTTCATGGTTTCGACAAGGCACAACGTTTGTCCCACTTCGACATGCGCCCCCACTTCGACGAAGTTCGGGTCGTTAGGCGACGGCGCGCGATAAAAAATACCGACCATTGGCGACAGGACAGTAACCAGGTTCACATCCGGTGCTGCTTCGGTGGAGGATGCATTCGTCGCCTCGCTCGTGACATAAGCCAGTTCTTCCGGGTGTTGAATGCCGGCGGCCCCGACACCGGGAAAAACCGGAGGCGGAAAAACCGCCGCTGGATAATCAACGGGCGGGCGTGGCGGCGCTTCGGCTTTCTTGAGCACAACGCGTGCGGAGCCGCGACTTACGTCGAGTTCGGCCAGCTTTTCGTCGCGCACCAGTTGAGCCAGGGCACGCAGCGTCTCGGTCTGCGAGAACCAATCGCCGCTTGAATGCTTTGCCGCTTCGTCGCGAGCCGCTTCGTCAGGAGCCGCACCGTCGGACGGCTGTTGCTTGTTTCCGTCAGAATCCTGTGGATGAGTCACACGCACTCCAGTCAGAGAACCACTTTTCTCCATGCACCGTGCATGCACCGCGGCGGCACACAGAGAGGTAAAAGTCGCAAGGCAAGCCTATCATAGAGACTTCACAGTCGCAAGCAAATAAGCTGGAGATCAGCATTCGGCCCTGGTTTCTTTTTAAAGTGAAGCCGCCTTGCGATGCCAAACGTCTCGCCTGGCATTCCCTCGGGAAGGAGAATGTTGATGAACCGAAAATCCTCGGCAAAGCGTTTGGTTGGTGTCAGCGTTGGTCTCGGCGTCATGCTGGCGCTGATTGCCGGTTTTTGTATGCACTGGCTTGCGACGGCTCAAGCCGTTAATGTGTCCGATTCGTCCACTCTGGGCGGGCCAACCGTTGCTGCGCCGACAGTTGCTGCGACAGCTTCCGACAATAGCTCCGATAGTAACGATGACGGCACGCAGCGCCAAACGGCAAGGCCGTGGACCGGCCCGGCGACGCAGTTCGACTATCCCAATCGCGAACGGACATTACAGATCGAATGGGTGATGGATGCGTTGAAAATCGGCCCCGGCTCTGTGGTGGGCGACATCGGCGCGGGCGGCGGCTGGTTCACTTTACACGCTGCACGCCGTGTGGGGCCCAAAGGCATAGTTTACGCCGAAGAGATTTTGCCCAAGTACACCGAGTTCATTGCACAGCGCGCTCGTAAAGCCGGCCTTGCGAATGTGCGCACCATCCTGGGCACCACAACCGACCCGAAGTTGCCTCTTAATCGTTGCGATGCGGTGCTGATTCTCAACGCATATCACGAATTCGATAAGCCGCTCGCCATGTTGAAGAAAATTCGTGCCGGCATGAAGCCAAACGGGCGTCTCGCATTTATCGAACGCGATGATGAGCAACTGCGCCGTGAAGCACAAGAAGCGTATGCGAAAACCGGCAAAATCAAGCGCCGCGTCGATGAGCGCCCCGACCAGAACCCTATCACCGACGACCATCGCTTAGCGCGCGAAATTGTAGAACGTGAAGCAGCCAGCGTGGGCTTCAAACGAGTACTCGCCAAAGACCTGGGCGACGATCATTACCTTGTTATTGTGACGCCGGCTCCCACTATTGATGCTCGCTAACCCGTCGTGTTATCTCTACGGGCGATGGCGTGCTCCCCTGATGTGATTGCCGCAGAAGGAGGGCGCATGCCATGCGTCCCTACGCGAAACACATCGGGACAAGCGCACCGAAACGTGCTCCATGAGCCTGCGATGCGGCATCAATCTGTCCTTCTCACGGTGTAGTGGTGCCTCGTTTGCCGCGCCGTTTTTGCGCCTTTACCTGGACTGAGTACTCGCGCTGGCTTCGTCAGGAATCGGCGTGTTCAGGAACTGCTGCATCAAGTTCTGCACGGCCAGTGAGTTTGCGTCAGCCGATGGCAGCGGATGCAGGCTCCAGCGTGTGGTGTGCGTCCAGCTTATGCCGGCGTTGAACAGCCGCAAGGGCGATAATATTTCCAATTCGACATAGTGCCTGGCTTGATCTGAGTCGCCGCTGTCATACAACTCAACGGGAAATCCGGCGGCTTCCGCACCATCCGGGTAGGCTCCTTCGGGACGTGTGCTACGGATTACAAAAGCTGTAGTGTTAAACATCGCTGCAATGGCCGAAACGGGCGCATCGACGCCGATTTTATAGCCGCTGCTAAACGGCGCGACCAATGTGGGGCGCACTTGCAGCAACGTTGGCGAAAGCGGTGTTGCAACGCCTGGCATGTTGCCTTTGCTGATCCAGTGAAAGTTGTCTTTGTAGGCGCTTTGCGCATTGAGCGGCAGGAACACAGCCTGCGGTGCGTTGAGTTGTGCCACGCTCCAAATGGAAAGCATCATGGGCGCGCCGCGCAGTTTCTCAACGGTCTGGGCCACGACCAGGTCGCCATCGGCACCAAACGAGTACTCGCGAACCACTCGGGCACCCAGGCGTTTTGCGACACTGCTTGTGGTGCGCAGGCGTCCGCCGACCAGCGTTTCGGCTCCTTGAGGATCGCCGTCCCATTCGGCAAGTGGTGGCCAGGCCCGGCCAACCTTAACAGGCCAGTCGCTCTGCGGCGCCGGCCAGGTTTTGTCGCCGCCGTAGTTTTTCCAGCCGCCGTAATCGAGACTTTGCGGCGCGGCATTCCACAGCAGGTTTGGCCCGCCGACAAAACCGTAACTCATTACGCGCCCGATTTCGGGAACGATGATGGCTTCGCTTCGCCCGTCGCTCAGGCGAAACGCTTTGCGCCCCTGGTATGTGACCTGGGTCAGTTGTGTCGGCTGTGAAGGTACTGTCTGTGATGGATTCATGGCTTGTGCGCCGGCTGTTGCGGGAATCAGGCCACAACCTCCGGCCAACATGTAAACCAGAACGCTGCGCGACACCTTTGTCAACAACAGCTTTATAGCCTGCGAGCAAAAAGAAGATTGCACGGTTTCGATCCTTGCCTGGAAAAGTGAGTGCCCAGAAGAGATAATGACCTCTTGTTCAAGCGCACGCAAGACCATGTATCCACATCGCACTTAACCGGGCGTCAGCATATGGCCGGTGCGTCCGAAGTAGGCATCGATTAACAGCCAGAAAAGAAGCATTGCCACTTCACCCAGAATGAGGCCCAGTGCTGCCGGCACGACTTTGCGATAAGCATTGATGCCGCCGAATTTTGTAATCAGCACTTTGCACAGCCATCCCACGAAAACGGAAAACCACACCACATGAATAGTGGATGTCAGACAAATTAGTAATCCAATCGGGTGAAACGGAAATCCGGGAAAGCGGCTGCGTGCCAGCATCAAACCATAGGTCAGCAGCGCGCCCATCAGCAGCCAGAAGCCATGCAGTTTGCTGACATGCTGCGAGCCGTTGATTAGGCCGTCGGCGTTCCAGGCTGGAATGCGCGGCCCAATGGACGCGTAGAAACTGTGAAACGTGAGACCGCCACCTTCGCGGTAGCCCAGCCTAACCGCCGTCCATACGCCGACGGCAACGCTGACGAAGGTCACGCCCATCATCAGCGCGAACAGCGGCTTGAGCCGAATCTTATGATCGTGCGCCAGCTTGAAGCCTTGCACGAACGATGGCATGAGAAAACCGCGCATATCGACCATGAAAGTCGATTGCACCAGTTGCGCGGGCAGCAACCCATTGGAAGCCGAAAGCCATGTGCCCGGCCCGGAATTGAAAAACTGCGCAATGACGCCAACCGGTTGCCAGCCCGACTCAAGGAGCAATAATCCACCTTCAGCGATAATGCGCGACAGGCCAATCACAATGACGAGGTAGCACAGCCACATCCACAGCGAAAGCCCCCAACCCATGCCCGCCGCGTGGCTCCATGCGATGATAAAGGCTAACGACAGCACAAATCCCCAGAATGCAAGGGGGTAGGAGAGTGCTTCGTCTTTTTCATCGTCGCGTGCTCTTGCTCGTCCAAAGGCGCGTCGCACGATATGAGTCAGGTGCTCGCGCGCCGTCCACAAGATGATGCCGACATAGGCCATGTAGGCACCGATGTGTTGATAGCCGGTGAAGATTTTGCCCTGGCCGCCCAGCGCGTTGGGCTGCGTCACCGGCATGAAGCCCACATAATAGGCAACAATATATTGCAGCTTGATGAACCAGTAAAAAAACCAGAACGAAAACGAGACTTCACTGGTCAGCAAAAACGTGACGCCCACCGCGATGGGATAAATTTGCAGCGGCACCTGGTCGATCTGGTTCCACGGCGCTTCGGTGAAGAAGTTGCCGCTCATCGAGAGAGGTATCTTCGGCACATCGGGAAAGTACACGTTCAGACCGTTGACGCCCTGAATGAAAACCGCCACGCCAAAACCGATCCACATCATCGGGTTGCGAAAGAATCGTCCGAGTACTCCATACAGATCGGGACGATCAACATCCTGCGTCATTTCTTCGGGCAGGCGCAACAGGGGGAATGCCAGCGCCTCGCGTTCGCTCCACTGCGCGCGCAGCATGATGCTGAGACAGCCCAGCATGACATACATCGCTATGATGAGCGCGCCCCACGCCAGGAGCGGCACCATCCAGGCATCCCACGGAATCGGTTGTTCGGGCCGGTTGCCTAAATACCAGCCCTCAACGGCACGGCGCCCGCCTTCGCCGTAAGTGCCGCCATCGGGCCACAGCGCAGGCGACAGCCACGCTTTTATCTGGCCCCAGTATTCGAGCCAGCGGTTCTCAGGATTGGCGTAATAAAAGAGGCCGATCATGTTGGGCACGAAGTAGTTCTCCGCGCCGTGACCGGGCACCAGGGCCGAAAACAGGCAGGCGATATAGACCGTTAGCATCTCGTTGCGCGAGAACGTATAGCGGCGCGCGAAAAGGCGCATCAACGGATTGATCACCAGCAGCAACACCAGGAGAACCGCGATAGCGCCCGGCGGCAGATGCTGCGCCCCAAGAAACGAGTTCTGCAACTTTACATCGATGACAGGAATGATGTAGCCGAAGAAAACGGCCAACAACAGACACAGCACGACAACACGGCGCGTGACACCTCGTTGCGTATAAATCTCGTTGCTGTCCTGTGTTGGTGGTGCTTCGCGGGAAGTGGACTCGCTGAGTACTCGCATAGGTGTTTTAGAACAGTGAGTGTGTTCATTATACCCGGCGGCTTTGAACATCAAACATAGCCTGCGACTGCGCTGTGCGAGTACTCGATTTGAGTACTCGCAGCGAACTTAGCCGGGCATTAGCTGGTGTCCGGTACGTCCCTGCCAACCGTCGATGCAGAGCCAGAACAGCATCATCGCTACGTCGCCCATGGCGAGACCGAGGAACAGCGGCACCGTCTTGCGGTAGGTGTCGTGCCCGCCGAAGCGCGTGATCAGCAGTTTGAACATCCAGCCCAGGAAGATGGAAAACCAGAACATGAACCCCGGATAGGTCAGGCTCATCAAGTAGCCGATGGGATGAAACGGAAAAGCCGAAAACCGGCTGCGCGCCAGCATCATGCCGTAAGTGAGTACTGAACCCGCGACGACCGAAGCCCAACTGACGAATGGGTAATTGGTCGCCGCGTTGTTGATGCCTTCGATAAAGCGCATCGGCCAGCGCGAACCATCCTGGACGAACCACTTGTGTCCCATTGTCAGGGCGCCGTTTTCATAGCCCAGGCGCACCACAGTGGTGAAACTGACGACAACCGAAACCACAATCACGGCACAGATGAGCGCCAGGAGCGGCTTCGCGGCGATTTTACGGTCGTGCGCCAGTTTGAAGCTTTGCACAAAACTGGGCATGATAAAGCCGCGCATGTGAATGACAAAGCCGGCCTGCATAACGGCGGCAGGCACCATGCCGTTGGCGGTGTTCATCCAACTGCTGCCAAAGGGCCCCAGTAGTCGTGTGATGATTCCTAACGGCGCCGCATCATGCAGTAGAAACAACATGCCGCCCTCGACGGCTACACGAGTCAGCCCAATCGCAAACACGATGTAACAGCCCCACAGCGCAATAGCGATGTCGGCGCGCACGCCCGCCACCACACTCCACCCAATCATAAAGGCCAGCGACAGCGCAAAGCCCCAGAATGCCACCGGGTAGGAAAGCGCTTCCTCGCGCTCGGTTGGCGTTGGCGCGGCGCGGCCCACAGCACGCTGGAGAATGTGCCGGAAGTGCTCGCGGCCCGTCCACAGCACAATCGCCACATACGCCAGATAAGCGCCCACCATCTGGAAGCCGAGGAACAGTTTGTTCGGCACGGCTCCGGGCGCATCGGGCAGTGCATTGGGCACAAATCCCAGGTAGTAAGCGCCGATCATCTGGAACTTCATAAACCAGAAGAAAAACCATAGAGAAAACGCCACTTCGCTGGTGAGCAAATATGTGATGCCCACCACAATGGGGTAGGTGTTGAGCGGCACCCAGCCGATCTGGTTCCACGGCGCGTTCGAAAACAGCGCGTTCATGTTGATTTCAAGGGGAAACGTCGGCACATCGGGGAAATACAGGTTCAAACCGCGCAAGGCTTGAATGAAAACCGCGATGCCGAAGCCGCTCCACATCATCGGGTTGCGAAAGAAGTGTCCATATGTGCCGTATTTGTCCTGCCGATCCATGTCTTCGGTCAGCGTCATAGGCAGGCGCAGAAGCGGAAAGGCCAAGGCTTCGCGTTCGCTCCACTGCGCGCGCAGCATGACACTGAGGCATCCCAGCATGGTGTAAGAAGCCAGAACCAGAGAACCCCACGCCAGCAGCGGCACCATCCAGGCGGTCCACGGAATGCTTTCCCCTGCGCTGATGCCAACATACCACGGCTCGACAACGCTGCGGTTGAAGTGGCCGTCGGACGTAAGAGCCGGTGTCATCCACGGTCGCAGATGAGGTTCCAGGAAGTCGAGCCACTTGTTTTCGCGCGTGGCGAAGTAGAACGACGAAATCAGGTTCGGAATGATGAAGTTCTCGGCGCCGTGACCGGGAATTAGCGAAGAAAACATGCACGTAATATAAACCGTGAGCGCCTCGTTACGCGAAAACGCCAGTTTGCGGGAAACCATGCGCAACACCGGGTTGACAACGAGCACCAAGACCAACAGCGCGCCGATGGCACCGGGCGGAAAGTGCGTGCCGCCCAGAAAAGTGTTCATCAACTTATAGTCGATGACCGGGATGATGTAACCCAGGAAAAAGGCCAGACCAAGACACAGCACCACGACGCGCAACGTCACGCCACGGTCTTGCGGGGAAGTTTCCGTCAGGGTTTCAGGAACGGTATGAGTACTCGTTTCAGCGAAAGGAGAAGACGGCGCTTTCATAGAGAATCATTTATAGGAGGAGATGTCTTATTATATCCTTGGGAAAGTCGTCTAAACAGAAGACCCATAGCCGTCATAACCCCGCAACGGAGAAAACCCATGCTACGACACGTTGTATTATTCGGTTTTAAGGATGAAACCACACCCGAACAGGTGAAACAAATCGAGGACGGCTTTCGTGTTTTGCCGTCGCAAATCAGCCTCATCACCGATTTCGAGTGGGGCACCAATGTCAGCCCGGAGAACCTGGCGCAAGGCTTCACGCACTGCTTCTTCGTCACCTTCAACAACGCCGCCGACCGCGACGCCTACCTGCCGCATCCGGCGCACCAGGAATTTGTGGCGACTCTGGGGCCGCACTTAGAACGAGTACTCGTAGTGGATTATGAGGCAAAGAATTGAATTGCTCTTTAGCTACCGGATACGCCGAATCTGCGCGACCGTGTCGCCACTTGAAGCGAGCGTATTGCCGTTGGGCGAGAAACGGAGACCGCTGACCCACGGCGACACTTTGCCCAAGTCCTGAGTGAGTTGACCTGTCCTGGTATTCCATAAACAGATGCGCTCACCACTTAACCCGGCCACAAGTTTTCCATCCGACGAGAATGTGAAATTGTTGGGGCGCTCGTTCGGCCCGGTTTGTATTGTGGTGGATTGATTAAGTCGCAAATCGAAGAACTGGGCACCGTCAGGCTTTGAGATGAGCCCTTTCCAGCTTACTGCTACGAGTGGCTCTACTGGAGAGCAAGCCAAAGAGATGGTTTCGCTAAAACCCTGTTGCAGGACGCGCAAGCGTTGGCCGCTTCGCGCATCGAATAGTATGATCTTCCCACCACGGCCATAACTTGAAGTCTCAGTGCCTAATCTCGTTGAGCAGACGAGAGTTCGACCATCCGGCGTTAAAGCCGTTCGGTCGGGCCACTCGCCCCTTGGTAGTGCCAGCGGCACTCGTGACATCAATGCGCCGGTATCGGTTGCAACAGTGATGATATTGGCGCGGTGCAGTGCTTGCTTTTCCGACTCCTCCGTATGGGTTGTTGTCCGTTTGCCCCATTGCTCGGTGAACAGCAACTGAGCGCTGTCGCGAGAAAAGCCGATGAAAAGGTGGCGGAGATGACTGTACTTTGTGTTGGTCGGGTTGAAGTCGGCCATTCGCAAAGATATGCACTTGCCGCTTTGGGTGTCGAGCAGCGCCATGTCGCCGTTCCAGGAAATGCCTGTAAGAACACGTCCGTTGGGCGAAAAGTGCAACTCTCGAAAGGGGCCGGGTGAAATCGAACTTCCGCCGGGGCCGCTTACTTCATGTGGAGCGTAAAGCGTGCGAAGAGTCGCGCCACTTCGGATGTCACATAACTCCACTTTATTCGTTGCGTAAGCCCATCTGCCTCCGCTAGCTCGGCCTCTAAGAATTCGTTGGCGGGAAATCGCAAGAACCATTCCGTCCGGTGAAAAAGCCACGGCTACCGGCTTATCATCGCCCGTCTTTCGATTTCCCGGCATGCCGATTACACGCGGACGCCAAGAAATGGTGTGCATCAGCCATGCGGCTAATAGTACCGGGAGTGCAATTAACAACAGAATCTTATATCGTCGATTTTTGCGTAGAATAGACATGCCACCTCAGTGTATCGCCAAAACGCCGTTTATTGCCGCCACGTCGCGCGCGTGCTATGCTTCCATAGGCAAAAACAACGGAGGAAATCCATCACTGTGACAAACGACGGCTCATCTACCAACCATAAACGCGTGTGGCTGTTCCGCGAAGGCAAAAAAGAACTTCGCGACCTTCTCGGCGGCAAAGGTGCAAACCTCGCCGAAATGACCAACATCGGTCTTCCCGTTCCCCCCGGATTTACTGTTACCACCGAAGTCTGTACTGAATACTACGCCAACGGCAAGCAAATCCCCGCCGGATTGATGGACGACGTGAAAGCCGCCGTCGCCGACGTTGAAAAGCAAATCGGCAAGAAGTTCGGCGACACCCAGAACCCGCTGCTCTTTTCGGTTCGCTCCGGCGCCAAGTTCTCGCTGCCCGGCATGATGGACACCGTGCTCAACCTGGGCCTCAACGACCAGGCCATCGAAGGACTCATCAATGCCAGCGGCGGCGATTCACGCTTCGCTTACGACTCTTATCGCCGCTTCATCATGATGTTTTCGGACATCACGCTCAAGGCCGATTACCCCGGTCTGAGCAAAGAAGGCTTCGAGCACATCCTGACCGAGCACAAGCGCAAACTGGGCAAAGTCGAAGATACGGAACTGACCGGCGACGACTGGAAAGCGCTCTGCGACATCTACAAGAAGTTCTTCATCGAGCAGACAGGTCGCGAGTTTCCCACCGACCCCTTCGAGCAGCTCGAAACTTCCATCACCGCTGTGTTCCGAAGCTGGAACAACGAGCGCGCCATCATCTACCGCAACAAAGAAAAGATTTCGCACTCTATCGGCACGGCTGTGAACGTGCAGTCGATGGTATTCGGTAACATGGGCGAAGATTCCGGCTCCGGCGTGATGTTTACGCGCAATGCGGCGACCGGCGAGAACGTCATCTATGGCGAGTACTTGCCGAACGCGCAGGGCGAAGACGTGGTGGCCGGTGTGCGCACTCCCAAAGAAATCGCCGAACTGGAGCGCGACAACAAAGCCATCTATGACGAGCTGATCGCCAACGCCAAGCGCCTGGAAGATCACTATAAGGATATGCAGGACATCGAGTTCACGATTGAGAAGAACAAGCTGTTCATCCTGCAGTGCCGCAGCGGTAAGCGCACCGGAACCGCCGCCATTCGCATCGCGGTGGAGATGGTAAACGAGGGCTTCATCTCCAAGGAAAAAGCGGTCGCGATGGTTGCTCCCGGCGGCTTGGAGCAGGCGCTGCACCCGCGCTTGAAGAACACCAAGAGCGCGCGCGTCATCGCCAAGGGCCTGAACGCCGGCCCCGGCGGCGCCGTCGGCAAAGCTGTATTCTCTTCAGAGCGTGCGGCGGAGCTGGGCAAGGGCGGCAGCGGCGAGGCGGTTATTCTGGTGTCGCAGGAAACCACGCCGGACGACCTCAAAGGCATGTTGGCCGCGCAGGGAGTACTCACTTCTCGTGGCGGACGCACCTCTCACGCCGCTCTGGTGGCGCGCCAGTTTGGTATCCCAACGATTTGCGGCTGCTCCGACATCAAGATGGATGGCCACCACGCTACGCAGTTCACCTCGCCTGACGGCACCGTGATTAAGGAAGGCGACTGGATCACCATCGACGGCACCGAAGGCGTGATCTACGAAGGCGCGCTCGAAGTGGAAAGCGCAGCGCAAAGCGGCGACTTCAGCACTCTCATGGGCTGGGCCGACGGCTTCCGCACCATGGGCGTTCGCGCCAACGCCGACACGCCTGATCAGGCCGCTGAAGCTCTCGCGCTGGGCGCCGAAGGCATTGGTCTGTGCCGCACCGAGCACATGTTCCTCGAAGAGGATCGTTTGCCCATCGTGCGCCGCATGATTCTGGCGGACGACGAAACGCAGCGCCAGGCCGCACTCGACGAGCTGCTGCCCATTCAACGCGAAGACTTTGTCGGCATCTTCCGCGCCATGGCCGGCAAGCCGGTGACGGTTCGTCTCATCGACCCGCCGCTGCACGAGTTCCTGCCCAACCAGGTTGAATTGGCCAAGGAAGTCGCGGTGGAAGGCGCTGCGGGCAAAACCGATCCCGAAAAGCAGGCGTTGTTGAACAAGGTGAACGAACTGCACGAACAGAACCCGATGTTGGGTCTGCGCGGTTGCCGCCTCAGCATCGTGTTTCCCGGCATCGTGGAAATGCAGGTTGCGGCCATCGTCGGTGCGGCGGCGCAGGTCAAGAAAGAAGGCGTCGAAGTTCTGCCTGAAATCATGATTCCCCTCGTGGGCCACATCAACGAGCTGACCTACGTGAAGAACGACCTGGAGCGTGTGGCCAAAGAGACGGTGGAGAAAGAAGGTGTCGAAGTGCCGTATATGTTCGGTACCATGATCGAAGTGCCGCGCGCCGCTCTCACCAGTGCTGAAATCGCCGGTGAAGCCGAGTTCTTCTCCTTTGGCACCAACGACCTGACGCAGATGACCTACGGCATGAGCCGCGACGACGCCGGCCCGTTCCTGATGCCGTATATCGCCAAGGAAATCTACAAGGAAGACCCCACGGTCTCGATTGACACCACAGGCGTTGGCCGCCTGATGCAGATTTCGGTTGACGATGCACGCAGCGTGAACCCGAAGATCAAGCTGGGCATCTGCGGCGAACACGGCGGCGACCCGGATTCGGTCAAGTTCTGCAACAAGCTGGGCTTGAACTACGTGAGCTGCTCGCCCAAGCGCGTGCCGGTTGCGCGTCTGGCCGCTGCGCAAGCCGCTCTCGAAAACGGCAGCAAGTAATTGTGGTTGTGAACCCAAGAAGCCCCGCTGCGAGTACTCGCAGCGGGGCTTTTGTTGTCAGGGCACTGTGTCTTTTACGTATAGCGACTGGATGTGGCATACTTTCCGGTGGCAGAGGTTATCCATGCAAGCCTATCGAATCGAAACGACAATACAACAAGACGGCACCCTCACGCTGCAACACTTGCCGTTTCAAGCCGGTGAGCCGGTGGAGATTATCGTCCTGGCGCGCGCGCCGGAAGCGTCATCTTCAAATGATACATCGGCTCCTTACTCGGAAGTCATCTCGGCCATTCGCCAGCGACAGAAAGCCCGCGCCCATCAACCCCGCTCGTACACTGAAGTGGATGCCGCACTGCAAGAAGAGCGCGATAACTGGGATAACTGACTGTGCGACTTTACCTGGATACCGCGCCTGTGATTTACACGGTGGAACAGGTCGCTCCTTATGCTGCCATTGTTGATGCGCGCTTAGCGACGGAGGATCTCATTTTTGTGGTGAGTGAACTGACTCTTTTGGAGTGTCGAGTCCAGCCAATGCGCAACGGCGACACCGACTTACTGCAGGATTTTGATGAGTTCTTTGCAAACGCTGTGTCCAAAGTCGCAACATTATCGCGCGATGTTTTGGAAAAGGCCACGGAGATTCGCGCGCACCACGGGTTTAAAACACCGGATTCGATCCACCTTGCGGCTGCCCTTGTTTCTAGCTGCGACGCCTTTTACACCAATAACAGTCGTCTGAACCGTTGTCCTGACCTAACTATTGATGTCGTCGGGACATAAATGTTGCAATTGTTTAGTGCAGACGGTAGCAAGTAATTCCTGTTATGAACCGAAGAAGCCCTGCTGCGAGTACTCGCAGCAGGGCTTTCGTCATTCAACATATGACGGTGCGGCGCACCAATGCACCTCAGGCCATGCTCAGTAAGCAACCGGAGTAGGCTGCAATGTCGCGAAGAATGTATCGCATAGGTTACGCGATGACTTATGACAGAAAACTTGACAGGTTCGAGCTAAATCGATTGTTGAAAATGTTACAATATTTATCTCAAAAAATCGAAAGGCAACTGGCAAGTGACGATGAAAGCGAATAGCAAGAAGCTCGTAATAGGTTCATTGCTGCTGGCAACTCTATGCTGGCAGACGATTCAGTTGGGCGCACAACAGGCGAAGGATCAAATTGCGGTTGATCTGTCTTTAAGCCATCAGGACGATGAGCAAGTCGTGAAAGGGATGTTAGACCAAACGCGCGGCGCGGAATATCCACTTTTGCTGCAAAGGTTCTTCGGCGACGAGGCCACAGAAGCGGCGGATGCTTTAGATAGCAATGCCGAAGAGTTGATCGAGTCCGTATCAAGTGCCGCGGGCGAAAAAGCCCGGGAGAACCTCGACGAGGAAATCGAAGAGCGGCAGAAAAAACCGGCCCCGCGAGCGACGGTTGTGCCCAAAGCTAACACGGCCAGGAAACCCTCGCAAAGCATCCCGGCAAAGTCTTCCCCCAAGACCAGCCCAACCAGGAAACCAGCAGCAAAACCTGCTGCGAAACCAAGCCGATCCGGTTTCTACAATGGGCCGCGATCGAACTGGCGACCTGTTGTTTTTGGTTTTCAGCTTGTTGCGCAGGATGGAGCACCGGAGAACGGGAAGTTTGACGTTAAGCTTTCGGAAAGCGACAAGGGGCTGCGCGCGGCAGCCGAAGACAAAAAGACTTTCGAAACGAAGGACGCAAAGGCAACACGCACCCAAAAAGCCGAAACCAATTACACAAAAGACGGCACAACCTTCGGCATCGAAATCAAACACACCGAAGTCATCGAAGCCGTTTCAAAGGCGAACGGCGCGAACTTCCGCAAGGAAACGACGCTTCTGTGGGGTGCGGAAGTCGCCGCCTGTCCCGATATAAACGGTGTTACCTCGGGAACCGGAAAAGCCAAAGTCAGCACGAAAACCGTTTTTACCGACGGCGCTCAGCCGATGACCATCTCCACCGACTTCGATCTTCAGGCGAAACTGACGGGACACGTCAACGACCAGGCGGAGATGACACACTACGATTTGCAGCTTGATGCCTACACGACAAACGCGGGCTACGAAGACGCTCTGAAGCGCGACTTAATCAAAGAAATCAAAATCAAAGACGGCAAATACGGGCTTCACTACGATGTAACGGGCAACACCATCGAAGTCAGCGATGGCACATACCGTGGCAATCGAACGCCGGCGAAAATGGGAAAGGCGACGGCTCATACATTGACGCCGATGTCGGGCGCGGATACCACAGTCATCCGTTCAGCCATTAGCCCGATGGTGCCGTCAATCTGGAACTCAGCCAATGACATGTACGAAACCGCGCAGGAAAACTGGAAAAATTATGGCTGCGTGGAAGTGAGTTGCAAGGCTCCGAAACAATCGCTCAAACCGGGCGAAGAAGTCACCATTTCAACCGAAACCGTTCACTTGAAAGACGGCGGCAAAATCAAAGCGGAGCTGAGCGCCGAAGCGTATCCCGGAGCCGTCACGCCGGAAGCACAGAGCGGCGCTCCCGGCGCGACGTTCACCTTTACCAAGGAAGGCGAGGGGAGCGCGTATTTTAACGTCAAGTCAGTCTCTAAGCGTGGCATCGGCAAGGGCGACATCCAATTCCTGCATGAACTGGAAGAACCGTCCGAAGACGGGGCGTGGGTTGGGACAGTCACAGCAAGAAGAAGAAAATATGAGGAGCGTGAAAAACGTTCCGGCGCAAACCTGGAAGAAAACGGCGGCTACCTGGAACTCATGACGGACGTTCGACTCAAGCTGACAGGTAGGCTCGATCGCACAGTCGAAGCAACGAACGCCAACATCGCGAACCTCAGCGGAGATCAGGTGCAGGTCGATCACGAATACGACAAGTATAAAGTGGACGAAGGCTACTGCGGTCCCAACGCCGTTCCTTATAAAGGGCCCAAGGAAATTACTCGAACCAGCACAACCAAAGCGGAGTTCAAAAAGGAAACGCGCGTTTTCGTGGAAGCCGACAGAACCAATGGCACCATCTCGTTTTCTCTTCCTGAGACGAATGGCCGAACCGTTCACTCTTACGTTCACACATCGCCCTGCGACGTGCATGACAAAGCCAACACCAACGAAGCGATTGACGAAGAAGTCGCAACGGTCGGCGGAGATTTTTCCTTCTCGTTCCCGATTGACCCGGCGCAAAAAACAATCAGAGGTTCGATCACCGTAAACGCGGAGGATGGCACCGAGACCGAGTACACGTGGGAACTGAGGCGCAACCAGCCGGGAAAATAACGAAACAAACTTCTCGGCTGGAACCACATGAGTGGCTCGCAGGCGCAATGGACATGTAATTGAGTGTTGTGCAGGTTGCACGCACACGGCAGCAAGAAAGAATTGCTGTGAACTGAAAAAGCCCCGCTATGAGTATATGAGGGGGGCTTGTTGTTTGCGCTCTTGTGCCCTTTGCCATCTGGCATTAATGTAAATGCCAGATGGCAAAGGGCATGTTATGACTACAAAGGTTGCGAAAGCAAAGACTCCGCACAGGAGTACAACTCGCTTAGGGCAGAAGGTGGGTGCCAAAGACTATGGCCCCAAACGTTTCATTGAGTCCAACCGAGAGGCTGCACCGGCCAGTCATGCTTACGTTGTGCTATTGGGAATGGAGCCTTCTACGACATTGACGCTGGTGCAGCAAATCAAAGAGGGTTTTCCCGCGTCATCCCTGGAGCATTTCCAGCAATCGTTCGGGCTCTCGTTTGTCCAGGCGGCGCAGTTGCTGGGCATTCCGCGGCGCACCTTAATTCGACGCAAGGAACAAGGACACCTTGGCTCGGATGAGTCGGAGCGTTTGTTGCGTTTCGCGCGCTTGCTCGGCGCAGCACTCGAACTCTTTGAAGGCGATGAAGAGGCCGTGCATCACTGGCTGCAAACGCCCAAAATCGGAAAAGTAAAAGGTTGCCTTTAGTGAGAATGAGCGTAAGAGAATTCGCGGGAATGTAGGAGGCCATGCTGTGAAGCCGCACCAAACTTCAAACACCTGCATTGGCTGCGCCGGTTGGAGCATTTCCTCGTCCGTGTCGGAGCATTTCCCCGCTTCCGGCAGCCATCTGGAGCGCTATGCCGCGCGCCTGGATGCCGTTGAGATCAACTCGTCATTCTACCGTCCGCATAGACCGCAAACCTACGCCAGATGGCGAGCCTCGGTGCCGGAACATTTTCGTTTTGCGGTGAAAGTGCCCAAGAGCATTACGCATGAGCGGCGCCTGAAGGACGCCGGCGAGCTACTGACCAAGTTCTTGAGCGAAGTCGCGGAACTGGGTGACAAACTCGGCCCTCTTCTGGTGCAATTACCGCCCAGCCTGAATTATGAGAAAGGTGTGACCATTGCCTTCTTGGCCACATTGCGCGAATGCTTCACGGGGCAGGTCGTGTGTGAGCCGCGCCACCCATCCTGGTTTACGCCGGATGTGGATGTCTTGTTGACGCACTTTCAAGTGGCGCGTGTTGCCGCCGATCCAGCCATATTGCCACAGGCCGCTGAACCCGGTGGCTGGAGTGGTTTGGTCTACTACCGGCTGCACGGCTCCCCCACGATTTACCGTTCGGAGTATTCGCCTGAGTTTTTAAATAGAATGTCCGCGAGTGTACAGGCACAGGTCACACGAGAGGTCCCAGCCTGGTGCATATTCGATAACACCGCCGAAGGCGCCGCAACCGGCAATGCTATTGGAATGATGGAGCGTTTGCGATGAACTATTTAAAGAAGCCACTCCCTATGCGCAGCAAGCGGCACTGATCACACCGACCGTTCTGCGGCATAACGAGCGGTAGGAGCCTGCTATCGACGGACTTCGGTCAAAGCGTCCATTACTCACGTTCAAAATTGTAAACGGAAGTCCTCGGCTTAGAGCGCCTGAATCACGGCGGAGAAGGAAAGGCTTTCTCCCAGGCGGGTGAACATCCGTTTCTGGCTCGCTTCCTCCCAGAATGGCAGTGAGTAAGCGTTGGATCGTTGGAATGAAGATCCCTCTGCGAGTACTCGTAGCAGACTCTTTGCTTTTTCTGTAGCTGTGCCTCTAATTTACATCATACATGTTCGGTTATAATACGCGTGCTTTGCGCAGCTCGGCTTCAGGCGATGCCGAGCTGCTCAGTCCAAACTAAATAATACGGGGTAACAATGAAACGAGCCGTTTCTCGTCGTGTGCTTTTCGTGGGCGTAGCTTTTCTGCTGGCGACGGGCGTTGCCCGGAGTGAAAGCACCAGGACAACGACGTTCAAAACAACGACGGCAAAAACATCAACAACTAAACCAAAGGCGGCCAAGCCGGCGACCGCTTCACCAAAAACAGTTCTTGATTACTTCATGCTGTTGCCGCAGGACTTCTTCGAATTTCCCAAATCGCATCTCAAGTCATACCTTCATGATGAGAGCGGTGAGATCCTCATGGTGGATAAGAAGAACGACTACCTTCGCATGGCAGGTGATGCGGCACAAGCCACGATCTATATGGCTCTCTTCCGCCACAAAGGACGAGTACTCGTGGGCACTTACAGCGATGGTGAGGGTGGAGGAATTCTTCATCTGATGCGTTACGAAAATGGCAAGTGGCGCGATGTCACCAAAGCGATGCTGCCTGTTCCCTACAATGACAATTACATTTACATAATCCCTCGCTACGGCACGACCATCAAAGTCACAACGGGCAACAGCGAAGAAGACTGGGTCGAGTATGGACGCGGCAAAAAAGTTTATGAACTGGTGTGGACACAGGGCAAGTTCAAAGTGCGACGCAGCTGACAGCGCGGTCAATCGCCCTTGGTCGCCGCGCAGTCCGTCCTGGAGAATAAGTCATAAATTTACATCAACCACTTCGCTGTTAAAAGGGCGCCGCGAAATCTACCGCGGCACCCTTTTTCTATTATGTGACAAACAGATAAAATCGTAGTTAACCCAAGTTGCCACCTAATGGGTGAGTTTGTAGTCTCCTGATTGAGAGTTCCCGTTTCGGTGAGTTGGGCATCAAAACGACTTCGGCTCAAATCACGGAGAACTATGCGCTGAGCGAACTGGTCGGTCAGCAGGTTGTGGCGGTTGTTAACTTTCCCGTGAAGAAGGTTGCCGGGGTTAAATCCGAAATCCTTGTGTTAGCCGCGGTGTGAAAGTATCGGCACCGTTCTTTTGCAGCCGAAATCTCCAACAGAAAATGGTGCAAAGGTCGCTTGAGAAAGAGCTAATGCGTCGCTGCTCTAAACGCCTGGGGCCTCGTTGCCTAGAGCGTGTTATGAACTTTGAGGGCGCAAACAGCTCATAATCATCGTTTTCTCAGTTATTTCACAGCCTACAAGCCGAATGCAGCCAGAAGGTGAGATGGCCTAATCAACATCTTGTGCTACCAACAGATCAAGACACA
>DASVRI010000045.1:0-194699 GCA_036388675.1 Abditibacteriaceae bacterium
TGACTACAACAAAATCAATCCACCTCTGTCGTTAGACAGATGTGAATCAACATCCGTAGCCGCGAAAGATACTCACTTCCTTTGAACCTTAACCGTTAAGCTAAAGCTCAAAAGGACCCTCGACGAAATTTTCGTTCTCACTACTTCTATCTTTCGATAGAAGCTTCTTCTTCAATATGCAGTTTTCAAAGATCTCAACTTCACCAATTCAGAGACAAACGTCTCCTCAGTCAGTGGCTGATGTGAATACTCAATTACGAGTACTCGGATCAATCACTGCCAGTTACTGCTTCGGCATCACTGCCTCACAGAACTCTCAATCGCAAAGGGACGCGACAGGTAATCTTACTCTGTCACATACAAGAAATCAAGGGCGCAAGAAAACTTTATTAGCTTTCTTTCAAGTTGTTTTACAGCAGGTTCAGCAATGGGATTCTGCGGTGACCCGACACTTGAAGGAGGTTCCCAATCGGGAGGTAAGGTGTCGGTGATTCGCGGAGGAGTCTCTTCAGAGGCTCACTATCTCTTGGGTTACAACTATTGTTTGCAACTCGCTGGATTCATAATTATACACGAACCAACGTCGTTGTGGTTCCATTCTCAAAAATATTTTTCAGAGTTTTTCAACTCGTTGTTCTCTTTAAGCGGAGCCTCATTATAAACGGCAGACGTTCGAGACGGTTCCAGTATTTTCTAACTTTTTCTTCAAGGTTCGCAGTGGCCTCTAACTTCAGCCGTATCCTTGCGGATACGGCTTTTCAAACGTTCGGAATATTAGTCGCGTTCCACGGTTTCGCACTTAACGAGTACTCGTTTCCACAGCATCCAGCTTCAGCGAGAGAATGACATTCTGCCTTTGCTTCTTAGCAGGGACTTGCAGCGCATTTTCTTCTGCATCCTGCGGAGCGCCCCAGAACTCGGCCAACGTGGGGCCGTGCTCTTCGCGATGGTCGCGCACGAAGAAGCTGCGGATCTCGTGAAACCAGACACGCCGCCCTACCCGATAGTACCAGCGGATGCAGTCGCGGATTGGCCGGTCGGGATGTGCCGCGAGTCGCCACAGCGAGCGCGGACGCAACTGCATCGCGATCTCGATGCCTTTTACCCATAGCAGAACGCGCCAGGGAGCGACGTGCCGCGTCTTGAGAACCTGATGTTTGTAATCCCACTTCTTTTGATCGGTTTGAATCACCTGTCGCTCAGCGGCCAAACGGAAGAACGGCGTCCAGCGATGCGGCGTGACATACATGAGCTGAATCTGATCCGGGTCGTAAGAGAGAAGCTGTCTCAGGCCGCGCCAGTAGTCGCGATCGGTTTCCTCTTCAAAACCGACGACCCACGTGGCCATCGAAAGAATGCCATGTTGGCGCAGCAGTTTAATGGCTTCGCGGTCTTTGGTAGTTGTGCCGCCTTTGCGAATCTTGAGCAGCGTCGCCTCGTCGTAGCTTTCCATGCCCATGAGGAAGCGCGCCACGCCGGCCTTCTTATACAGGTGCAGAATGTCGGCGTCGCGCACGATGTCATCGGCGCGCGTGGAGCCAACAATGGTGAGATTCACGTTTTCGGCGATAAGCGCTTCGAGGAATTCGCGCCACACTTTCTTGTTGGAGGTCGGGTTCTCGTCGGCAAAGTTGACGACTTCCACGCCGTGTTCGCGATGCAGCCACGCCAGTTCGGCAGCGAACTTCTTTGGGTCGCGATGGCGCCAGCGCGTCCAGAATCCGCGCTGGCCGCAGTAGTTGCACAGATGCGGACAACCACGCGAAAACTGCACCACAACTGCGCGCTTGTCTCCCCAATAGCTGTAACGGCTGCATTCAATCAATTCCCAGCCGACGCGGTAATCATCCAGTACTTGAATGGTGGCAGCGGGCGGCGTGGCGAAAGGTTCGCCGTCTTTGCGGAAAGCGATGCCGGGAATCTCATCAAGGTCACCGCCTGTTGCCAGAGCGTGCATGACACGAGTACTCGTTTCTTCGCCTTCGCCGCGCACCACGACATCAATTTGCGGTTCGCTGCTCAGTACATCGCGCCAGTGGTAGGTCGGGAACACACCGCCGTACACAATGTGCGCCTGCGGGATTTCGCTGCGCAGCAGACGCGTGATCTCGGCTACGGTAGGATGCGCCGAAGTCGAACCGGAATGGCCCAGCAGAACGGCTTGCGGCGCGTAGGCTTTGGCTTGCTCAATGATATCTGTAGTTGAAAGCGGGCCGAATTCCGCATCGAGAAGTTGTACTTGGTGTCCGGCATCAAGGAGCGGGCCGCCGATGGCCAGCAGCCCCAAAGGCGGCAAGTGCTCGCGCGGAATGCGGCTACCGATAGCGGTGTGCGGCGGGTTGATGAGAAGAATGCGCATCGTGTTCCATATCCTTCACATACGTGGATTTGTTGTTCTCCACTGTATGCGCGACAACGGACGCACGCCGCTCCTTGAGGGGCTTTTTACGAGCACCTGAGTGCTTGTATATCGAGGCTTATGTCTGCGGAAGCGGGCTCTCTAGGGGCGAGGAACGTTCGTGGCCTCGGTTACACCAGAGCTATTCTGAGCGACGTTTAAAACGGCGTCGAACTTGCGTGCCAGAAGGGTAAAAATCACGAGAAGCGCCAATCCCATTAAAGCGACAAGGAGGCCATATTCCACCAATGTCTGCCCTTTTTCTTCTGCCGCGAACCGGCGAATCTTGTTCATGGGGGCAATCTAATATGCAAAGCCAGTGCCTTGATCCAAATCCATGCGCAAGATCTCCAAACAAGCCGTTGCAGCACACACCAGGTTTTGCAAGGGCAGGCCACCGGCTCTGAGTACTCGTCTCCTGCTTGCAGTTACCCGTTCGGGCAGCGTGGACTTACAAGCATTTACAAAGCAGTTGCCTTGACGGTATGAAGACAGGGATATTCTTGCGTATTCCTCTTCGTCGTCAACGCGTTCGTTCGTCGTCAACTCGCTCGGCATCTGGAAAGTGCTCTGGTTCAAAGAGTCGCGTCACGGCAAGGCGGTTGGCGCGCAGGTGGTCGAAGTAAAACCAGACACCCGGCACGACAAAGAGTACTCGCTATCGCTGTTTTCGGCAGTGTGACGCGCGCCGCATGGCATATCAGTGCAAAATTTGCAGCGATGCGCTAGGATTCAAAGTGCTCATTGACTTTACTGCTCAAGCGCGATTCTGCCGCGTTGCTTACTCTATCTTTTATATGTCATGAATGTCACGACCAGAAACGACCCTGATAGCACGTCCGCCGCCTCCGAAGGTGCGGTGGCTACGAAACCACCCGATGAGAAGTCGCCTGCTCCGAAGCGACAAATTCCCACCTGGATGCCCCTGCGCTCGCCAGTGTTTAGGGCTGTGTGGTTGGCCAGCCTCGCTTCCAATGTCGGCTCATGGATGCATGAAGTCGGCGCCTCGTGGCTGATGACTTCTCTCACCAGAAATGAGCAGATGAACGCCTTGGTCTCGGGAGCGGTCTCGCTGCCCATGTTTTTGCTGGCGTTACCCGCGGGCGCCCTGGCCGACATCGTCGATCGGCGCAAGCTCATCATTTGCACACAGACCTGGGCCATGTTCGTGGCAGGCACTTTGGCCACTCTGACGTTACTCAATGTGACGGCGCCGTGGATACTTCTGTTTTTCACTTTGCTGATGGGCCTGGGATCGGCGATGACCGGCCCCGCCTGGCAAGCCTTGCTGCCGGAGATGGTGAAACGCCGCCAGTTGCCCGCCGCGATGAGCCTGGGCGGAGTGGCCTGGAACCTGTCGCGCATCGTCGGCCCACTGCTGGGTGGAGCCATCATCAGCGTGGCCGCCGGCTTGCTGCCCAATCGCGTTACCGCTCCCGGCGTAGTATTCGCAGTCAACGCGGTTTCTTTTCTGGGTGTGGTAGCCGTTTTCGCGCGGTGGAAGCGAGCGCCACATGAGTCGAACCTGCCGCCGGAGCATATTCTCAGCGCTGTAAGAGCAGGCTGGCGCTACACCCGCCACTCACCGGAATTACGTGCCATCCTGGTGCGCAACGGCGCCTTTATGCTGTGCATCTCGGCACAGTTTTCATTGTTGCCGCTTTATGCGCGCACCCTGCTGCATCTCAATGCCAGTGGCTATGCTTCGCTGCTGGCGTTCTTTGGCGCAGCCGCTGTGCTTTCCAATATCCTCTTCCCGCGCCTGCGCGAGCGGTTCACGCCCAGCCAACTACTCTTCTACTCAACACTGGCTAACTCTTTCAACCTGTTGATTCTCGCTCTGGTGCCGGGGCGAGTACCCGAAGCCACAGCCGTGTGGCTGGTGCGCGCTTCGCTGCTGTTTGGCGGCACGGCCTGGCCCATCGTGATGCAAACATGTCAGGTGACACTCGTGCGCTCGGTGCCCAACTGGGTGCGCTCACGGGCCGCCGGGATGTTCACTCTGGTATTTATGGGAAGTTCCACCGTGGGCAGCATCGTTTGGGGGACTGTAGCGCGGCAACAGGGCATTCCTCTGGCGTTTGTGGGTGCCGCCGCTGTTCTGTTGTTAGGGTTGATAGCTCTGCGCGGCTTTGTCATTGTCGATCCGGGCCGGGCCAACCTGTCGCCATCAGAGCACTGGCCCGACCCCGTCATGGCCGTGGAGCCTTCGCCTGAAGAAGGCCCCGTGCTGATTATGGTCGAATATAACATCGCGCTGGAAGAAGCCGATGCTTTCATGGCCGCGATGCAGCCGGTGCGTCGCATGAGGTTGCGCGACGGTGCCTTGCGCTGGGACTTGTTCCAAGACACCTCCGACCCCACGCGCTGGCTGGAAACGCTCATGGCCGAATCGTGGAACGAACATTTGCGCCAGCACACTCGCATCACGCACGCCGACCGGGAAATCGAAGCTGTTGCCTGGGCTTATCATCGCGGCGAGGATGGGCCACGCGTGACGCACCTGATAGCGCCCGGCCCGCATCCCAAAGCGGACGATGCGGACGATGACAGCGACGACTGATAACTCTCAGGGTGCATCTACCTGCATCGCAACCGGGGACGGCAGGGGTGGTGGAGAGCATTTTGCAGCGGTGGAACGCTCTTTGCAAGAGCTTTCGTGTCGCAGATGTGAGTGTCTTTGCCGGGCACCATTGACATTGTTTTATGTGTCAAAATAGGTTATAATTGAATTGTTACTTCGAAGGGGAGTAGCGACCAATCGAATTGGTGAGCAGGATCGTCAATACAGCGGTATTTACCGCTCGGCCTGTTCTCTTAGAACCCTCTAAGGCGCAAGACCTTCACATGAGTGAGCTAAAGCTCAATCTGTGAGGTCTTGCGCCTTTTTCTTTGCAGATTGAGACGAGGACACTCGAATCAACTCAATAATGCTGCAACCGACTTGTAGCCGGTTGCAGCATCAAACGGAGGACAAGATGTTAAGACATTGGATGAGAAGAGTTGGCAGCGCCAAACTGATTGCGCTGGCCGCTGTTGGTCTGCTTACGAGCAGTGCGCTTATGGAAACGGCTGAGGCACGTTTTGGACGATCCGGTGGCGGGTTTTCTCGTTCGTTCGGCAGTCGCGGCTCACGCACTTTTGGCGGCGGGCAGTCGCGCCAGATGCAACCCATACAACGGAACCGACAGAACCAGGATCAGGTGGCTGGGGCAAACGGCGTCAACACGCGCGCCAATCGCCCCTCGTGGTTGCAGCGCAACCCGCTGTTGGGCGGCTTGATGGGCGCCATTGCCGGTACAGTTCTGGGTGCCATGCTGATTAACGCCTTTGGCGGCATGGGTGGTTTCGGCGGCATCCTCATGCTGTTTTTACTGGGCATGGCGCTCTTTGCCGTGTTCCGCATGTTCCGCAATCGCCAGCCGCAGGCTGTGGCCGGTGGCTTCGGGCATGGGCGAACCCCCGCTCCCATGGGCCGTGACTACACAACTGGAATGAGCGCTCCAACACATCGCGAGTACTCGTCCGGCGGTTCGCATTGGGGTTCCGAGGATGATGATACGGGCGGCACCGCTACGGCTGTGAACTCGCAAACACGCGAGCAAGGCCTGGCCGCCATCGCGCTTGAAGATCCGAAGATGAACAGTGAGAGGCTGCAGGACACGCTCACCAACCGCTTCTTCCAGATTCAGGAAGCTTGGTCCGAGGGAGATCGCGTCAAGCTCAACTTGGCCGTGGCTCCGGAGATGTATGACGAGTTCATCGGTGATCTCGATGCCATGGAGCGGCGCAACGAGCGCAATGTCATCAAGAACATTGTGATGCGCTCCTTTGACATCACCGAAGCGTGGCAGGAAGGCGATGTGGAGTATGCCACAGCTCATATCAACGCTCGCCTCATTGATTACACCGAGCGCAACGGTCAAGCCATTGAGGGCGATCCTGCCAACCCGGTGCAGTTCAGCGAGTACTGGACATTTGTGCGTTCCCGCGGACGTGGCGACTGGAAACTGAGCGCCATCAACCAGGAAGCGTAAACCTTTGCAGTGAGTAACAAGAGGAGCGCGTGTTCTCAGCAACTGAACACGCGCTCCTTTTGCTGTTTATGCCACAGGTCAGGCTTCGAGTCTGGCGTCCATGGTGATTTCGGCTTTCAACAGTTTTGAAATCGGGCAACCTTCTTTGGCATTTTTGGCCGCTGTGTCAAAGGCCGCTTGCTCCGCGCCGGCGATGCGCGCCACGACATCGAGATGAACCTTTGTCACTTCCCAACCGCTCGCCACATTCTCCAGCGTGACCGCCGCTGTGGTTTCGATGCTCTGCGCCACGAGACCGGCAGCGCCCAGTTGTCCGGACAGGGCCATCGAAAAGCAACCCGCATGGGCCGCTGCAATTAGCTCTTCGGGATTGGTGCCGATGCCATCTTCAAAACGGGTACCGAACGAGTACTGAGTTTGCTGCAACACTCCACTATCACTAGAGATGGTGCCTTTGCCGTCTTTTAGCCCACCTTGCCACACTGCCGATGCTTTACGTTTCATGCTGTTCCTTGTTAACTGAATTCGTGAGAAGCACGGTGAACTTCTCACACTTACTTTGGCAGAAACTTGGTGCAGGCTTCAAGCCCATCCATTTTCTTCTTATGTCTTCTCCTATTCCATTCCAACTCGCGCTGCACGTCCAGGATACGGATATTGACCAACAGGGCCACGTCAACAACCTGGTTTACCTGCGCTGGGTGCAGGATGTGGCGACGGCGCACTGGCAATCTTTCGCTTCAGAAGACAACCAGGACACACTGCTGTGGGTCGTGATGCGCCATGAGATCGACTACATGGTTCCGGCGCTGATGGGCGATGAACTGCTGGTTCGCACCTGGGTCGGCAAAGCAAGTGGTCTCACCTTCGAGCGGCATACTGAAATTGTGCGAGCCGCCGACGAGCAGAAACTGGCACGCGCGCGAACTTTGTGGTGCCCGCTGAGTACTCGCACGGGACGACCACAGCGCATTTCGGCCCAGTTGCGCGCCCAATTCTCGGCCATGCAACAAGATATGTAAGCGGCGTTCAACAGTTGAGCGAGATCACCGTTTTTACCTGCACAGTGTGGCGTCGTCCTTGCACCAGTGGCTTGTATGCTGCGCTCCGTCCAAGATCGTTATCTGCCGCCAGACCACAACGCCTTTGTCGCCGGCGAACCGCCGACAGGTCGCGTCATTGTCATCGCGCCGACGCGTGCGGCCTGCGAGACAATTGAAATTGCACTCGCCTTGCACCTCGAAACCTACCTGGAGCGCACGCATGGCGAGCGCGTGCGCGAACTGGCGCGGAGCGGCAAAGGCTTCGGCATCGTGGCCGGAACGGGGACGGGAAAGACACTGGCCGTGCGCCCCATCGCCGAGGAGATTCTCAAGGCACCTCTGCGCGTGGGAGTGGTGAACCGCGAGCGCGAGGCGACCCCTGAACTGCCGCACCTCAACGCGATTGTGGTGACAACGGGTATCGCGCGCCGCTGGTTTCAGGACGGCGATATTCTGCCCCATGATACGCTCGTGGTGGATGAAATTCACCAGACCTCGGCAGAACTGGAACTCTGTCTTGCCCTGGGCAAACGCGTTGGGTGCCGTTTCATCTGGCTGTCCGCGACGGTTGATCCGTCGTTTTACCGTAAATATCTGAACTCCGCCGATGTGCTGGAAGTGTATTCTTTCGACCCGGAAAAGGCCGCCGATGTGCAAGTCGAAAACAAGATGCCGGTCGAATTCCTCGCCGACCCGTTTATCAAAGAAGTGATGCGTCGCAAGCGTGGAGTCGGCGTGTTTCTGCCCACGCGCGCCGGTGTGGAGCAGGCCGCAGCGGCGGTGCGGGCGCGTTTCCCGCGCCTGAACGCAGCCTATTACCACGGCGGCGAGCCGATTCGTGCCATTCGCCCCTTTCTGGAAGAAGGCGGGGCCGAAAAACCCTATCTGCTGGCGATGACCGCTGCCGGACAAAGCGCGCTCAACGTGCGTGGTCTCGATACGGTCATTATCGATGACACGCGCTTTGCCAACGTCATCAAAAACGGACGCAACGTGCTGACGCGCCTGCACCTGGGCAGCAACGAAATCCTACAGATGGCCGGACGAGTACACGGACGCGTTGAGGGCGGGCGTGTGTTCATTCTCTCCGACCGCGACATCAACTTTGCGACGTTGCGCCCCACCGCGCCGGAGTTTCAGTTGGCCGGCGATTCAGAGCGCGTCGCGCTGACCTGTGCCGACCTGGGCGTGCGCGCCGACGAACTGGACTTGCCGGTTCCACTCGACCGCATTGCCTATCGTCGTGCCCTGGGTGGGTTGCAGCAGCGCGGCATCATCGACGAGCGAGGACGCCTTTCAGCGTATGGCAAAGCGGTCGAGGCGATGCCGGTAGACCGTGCCTGGGCCGAACTCATCGTGAACGCCGATGACGATCTCGTCCCTTACCTGGCAGTCATGAGTTCGATTGAAAGCTTACATCGCATGACGCGCGAAGACCGCAATATCGAAGGACTTGTCGTGCCGGGCAGCGACCACCTCACAACTTATAACCTGTATGCTGAGGCGTATCAGCGCGCCGGTTTCGTGGGTGAAGTCTATGGCCTACCGCGCCATCTATTCGATGCGGAAGCCATCGTGGCCTGGGCCGGGGAACGTGGCGTGCTGGTGAAGTCGGTGGAAGATGCGGCGCTGGCCACAGCGAGCGTTTTTCGTGGCGTCGGGTTGCCGCTACCCACGGAAATGCCGCTGGCAAACGACTCTGTTTTGCGCCGCTTCACCGATTTGGTGGCGCAGTTCATGCCTTTCGACCTGGTAATTGATGAAGAAACTGCTGATGGGCAGCAGGCCCGTGTCTCGAAGAACAGCATGTGCGGCAGTTGGGGAGCAATCGCCGGCACTCTGCATTACTTTGCCGACCGCCATGGCGTGCCGCGCGCCTCCATCGAGGGCACGCAAATCCCGCTTAACCGCTTGCGCCGCTACGCGCGGCAATCTCCGGCGGAATTCATCTATGATGCGCGGCATCCGAGTACTCCACTGCTGCTCAACCAACGAGTCGAGTATTTTGGCTTTGTCTTGGAGCGCCACAGCGAGCCGGTTAAGGTGTTTCGGCCAGATCACGCTGAGCAGGCGCGCCGCGCGCTGGCCGAGGCCGTAGCGCGCAACGAAGCACTGCACATGGCGGTGCAGAAAAACCGCGAGGCTATTGAAGAGGTGCGCGAGTTGTATCGACGCTCCGGTGGAAAAACGCCCCGCCTGAGCCTGGCTGAACTCACCGAGATGTACAAGCAGCAACTCGATAGCCTGGGCGTGAATTCGCTGCAAGAGTTCCGCAACGCGCGTCTGACGGTGCGTGTCGGCGACTTCGTGCCGCCAAAGCTGCGCGCGCAACTCATGGCACTCCCTTCAACCGCGCGCGTGCGCGACCAGGACGTGGAAATTACCTATGACGTTGAAGAGCGCAACATCACAGCGCCGGATACACCTACTGCACGAGGCAACGAGTCGTTAAAGGCTCAGAGCGAAGCTCAGACCCAAGCTCAAGCACTTGTCGGCGTGGCGCGTCTGCGCTTGCCGGAGAAGTTGGCGCGCAGCCTCACAGATGAGGAACTGCCGGTTCTCGATCGCCCCTTGCGCTTCCTGGTGACGCGCGGACAGCGTGGCGCCGTGCGCGCCGCGACACTTGAGGAACTTCGGGAATTACTCGAAGGGCCGTGGACACCTAACGAAGGTGAATTCGGAAGCGCACCTCGTTATGAGCACCGTGACGGGCATCGGTCAAACGAAGTGCGCGCCCAGCGCAACAGTCGCGCCGCTCGAAGTGGTGGCAGTTCGCGAGGCGGCACTCGGCGAGGTGCCGGCGGCCCGAAACGCCCTGGAGGCCCCGGTCGCGGAGGTCGGCGCCGTCCACGCTAATCACTAGCGACAGCTTCGAGTACTCGGATGAATGCACCGGCAAACGGAAAGTATCTCATGAATAGAGTGTGCATTAACCGCGACCGCAAGGAAGCGCGCTTTTTAGTATCAAGCCCGTTTCCTTGCGGTCGCGGTTAGTGGAATGCCTTCCGGTATGGTTCGCTCACCCTTTGTGAGAGCTCTTCAGAGCTACAGGCTCAACGCGTTACTTCTTCGGCAGGCGGCTTTGCCGGACTCGCGATACGCGCTTGCGCCTGCGATTGCACTGCTGTCGTGGGCGAGTAGATTTCGATTTCGCGCAGCATCAGTTTGGTTCCGTGGCCCTCGCCGCCCCAGGTTTTTTTCATCGCGTTGTGGGCCGTCTCGTCGGACGTGAATCCGTAGGTGGCGCGACGCACCACCAGTCGCAGCTTATCGGTTGTCACCGGCGCGAATTGATGTATGAAGAAATTTGTGTCCTGATACCAGGTGTTGACGATAGTTTCGGTATTCTCAACCAGGTCTGTAGCCGATTGCGGCGTGCGCACTTCTTCCAGTGTGACCCACTTGCCGGCATCAAGATACTGCAAATCGTAGTCGAGCAGAGCGCTGAACTGGTTATCGGCACGAACGCTGCGAATCAGCATTTTGCTGACCAGACGCGGCTGGGCGAAAGAAATCGCCAATGTTTGCGGCACCACCTGGCCCGAAGCAGACACGGGCAAATCTCCAATCCAGAACTTCGGGTTGCCGGTGTTGCCATGCGGATGGCCGTCGTGAAATACTTCCACGATGCCGTTGTTCAGCCACGCCGCTTCGCCTTTAACCGGCGCCGAGTAAGAGAACGTCGCACCCGAAGCTATGTTGCGTCCAAAGTCGATTGGCACAGGTATCACATCCTGACCTCTGCCCAGCATCAAATACTGCGGCAGTTGTGATACGGGCAAACGCACCTTGCCGCCTTCAACAGCTACAGTGCGCGAGTTGCCAAACGCATCGACGACGCGAAGTGAAGTTCCGGTGTTAACGCTCAGTTCAAGCACCTGATCGAGCGTGCCCAGGTTGCGCAGCACAATCGTGGAGCCATCGAGTGCTTTGTAGCGCAGACCCATGAAAATTTTGTTGCCGGTCGGGCCAAAGTTCAATGCACCCGAGTACTCGCGACCCAGCGCACTGGTCATGGCATAGCGCGTGCGCAACGCCAACGCGCCCGGATGCGGCCCCGAGCGCGACCACAGATAAGACGGCACCTGCGAATAACCACCTTCATTGAGGTAGTAATAGTTGTTGTGCTCGGAGGGAACGCCCAGAGTTTCCAGCAGGTCGCGGTGCATCGTGATGCGCACAGCCTGCGCCAGCCCCAGAAAGTTACCGCCGCGCACGCCGGTAATGACACGCTCGGTTTGCCAGACCGGCTTGTTGGCATCGCCATGCTGCGCCATCAACTTGCGCAAGGCGCCGAACTTCCAGCGCCAATGCACCTCGTCGATGCTCTCGTGGCCTTCGTAGTCGTGCAGCGAGAGAATGTCAACGTGTGGCCCGCCGCCCAATTTATAGAAGCTCTCATACCACGGCATGATGATGCCGCATATAGAGGGTCCCATTACTTGCGCCTGTGGGTCGATGCTCTTAATCAAAGGCGATAGCTGCTTCAGCATCGTTACATACTCTTCCGGTTTCATGCTGAAGTTGGGCTCGTTCATCACTTCCCAATATTTGACGCGTCCTTTGAAGTGCTGCACGTAAGCGCGCACGGTTTCGGGCGTGCAATCTTTTTTGTCGGAGAACTGCACGAAGAAAGTAGCCCCGTATTCGGTGGCCATTTTGACCTGTTTGTCGAGTTCGGCGATATTCCTTTTCAATTCTTCCGCATTGCCGGACTTGGCGTGCAGGCGCATGTTGACAAGTCCGACAAACATCTGGCGCGGCGCATCGGTCCAGCCGCCGGGCGATTCGCCGGCAGTAAGTGTGTTCATGCCGCCGAATTTTGAAGTCACACCGAAATGCTGGCCAATGCTGAGCAGCCGCTGTCCCCGATGTGAAATTTCACAGGAAACGGAATACCAACCCATTTTGGGCGGCGTGAAGGAGAATGATTGTTTTGCTTCGACATTGTCCTGCAATGGCAGAGCAAACGTGCCCTGAGAAATTTGATTGCCGAACACATCCTGAACGCGATAGGCGACATCAACTTCGCGCACCTGACGATTTGCCGCAGGAACCACAAATTGCACCGGCACCGGTTGCAAGTTGTAGGCGATGTTATATGGCAGTGAAGTAGCGATGGACGGCGTAAGCCCCAGTAGTAACGCGCTGCGTTTTACAACGCCTTTCTTGGCCGCATCGAAGAAGTCGCTTTCGGCACGCACGACTGCGGGGCTGGGCTTGTAGTATTTGAAATTGGGACCGTTCGGGTCTTGAACCGAGGTTGCGCCAACCCACAAGCGGTCGTTGCGATCAACCGCCAGAGGCGTGTAGCCGCTGTGCACGCTCCAGGGATCGCCCCACTGGAACTGTCCTTCACGTTGCAAAATGGTGGCGATACTGGCGTCGAACTTCGTCACGCGACCGGGGTTGCCCCAGGCCATCGCGTAAATATTACCTTTGGAATCGACCGCGACCGAGTGCAACAATTCGCTGCCATCGGGATTGCGCGTATTGGCCGCAGCGCCAATAGTCTTAACCAAAGCGCCCGTCGCATCAAACTTATAAATCTGATTGGTCGCCGCCAGCACATAAAGGTTGCCGGCGCGGTCGCCGGCCATATCCTGCACATCGCGCAGCGGGCGAGCGAGCTTTACGGGCGTGGCGAGTACTCCATTGCTACCAATGACATCAATTTGCGCACTGCCCGGCCCTGTCCAGCCTTTGTCCTGCACGGCATTGTCGCGGCTGCCCAGCACAGCGATTTGCTCCTGCCCCCTCACCGGCCAAATGGTGATGGCCGCAGGGCGCGGCAACGCGATATTTTTCAACAGCCTGCCATTGGTGCCAAACTGCTGCACCATGTCAGCTTTGGGTTGCGTCACATAGACGTTGCCTTTGCTGTCCACAGCAATGCGCTGCGGGTCGTTCTTTTCACCCAGAGCCGCATCGCGCACCGAGAACTGACTGAGGAATTTACCCTGCGCATCGAACTTCTGCACGCGTCCATTGCCGCGGAACTCTTTCTTTTGGTCATCGTAGCGCAGGCCGTCCAGCACATACACGTTGTTGGTGACATCGAAAGCGATATCGCGTAGTTCCAGGAATTGCCCCGGCCCCGAACCCGCTCCACCGATTTCCAGATCGGAGCCTTCGGCAGCGGCATAAGCAACAGTCGAGTTGACAACGGCAAATAACACGAAGAGCACACGCCACAAAAGGCAAGCCCTCACTGAGAAATACTTCATGTAACTTTGTCCTTCTCTACACACGGAAACGCCTGACTCTCAGAAATGCTTCGACACACAGGCAATGTTAATTCACAACCTGCTCGTGTTGACGCCACGCAGCGCATTAAGTTGCGATTGACAGCAGACAATGTGCGCGATGTAAACCGAGCATTCAAAAAGCGCAAGTCGAGTACTAAGCGCTTGCTTCAAACTATTGCCGAACAGATGATCTGATGCTGCACAGCACATCTCCAACGGGTGTCATTTCGAGCAAAGCGAGGAATCTTTAACCGCTGCAACTAAGATTCCTCGCTTTGCTCGAAATGACACCCGTTTGCGGCCTACTCACTTCCACAATTCAAAACAAGTTCTCGCGGGCAAGAACGCCCGGCTTTTCCTGGCGCAGGGCGTAGGGCCGAATGCGATAGGCAAAGCGAAATTCGCCCGGCTGAATGAGATATTGCTCTAATGTGTCGGGGCCGCAACTATTCGTGCCCACGCCGCGATGTGCGTGGTCGATGTTGACGATCACTTCGGGTCGCGGCTGCAAGTCGGTGGTGTGGCGCGCGTTAAACAAATCGGCGGCAGTGAAGTGGCTGGCCGAGAATTCGAGCATTTCCTCTCCGGCAAAGAGCAACCCGCTTTGGGCCGCATCCTCGAGAGTGAACCAGCGCACATCGGTCTTATGGCCGTGTTCCTGCGGCATGATGTAAGGCACATACTGCTCGGTTACAGCGCCCGAATACAAGCCGACAGCGGCGGCGCGCTTGCGGTCGCAGTAATTTTCGTGCGGGCCGCGTCCCAACCAGGTGAGATGTTCAAACGCCGGCGCAAGGCTCAACGTCACGCCGATGCGCGGCAAGTCGGGCAGCGTTTTGTCGGCGACGACAGTGTTCTCTACGAGAATGTCGCCGCCGGGCAGAAATGAGTACTCGTGACGATGCTCGAAGCGCCCGCCTTTCACTGTGCCGATTTGGTGAATGCTGAGCGTGATTGTTCCATTACGGCTGGTTTGTGCTGCTACCGATTGAGTCGAAAGTGTCAGTTCATTGAGACCGGCGGCCAGCCAACGACCCATTGGTTTGTGCTCCTGGCCTGACCAGCCGCGAATGCCATCGTTATCGGTTGTAGCGCGCCACACGTTGAGTTGTGGCCCCTGCACCAGCATCTCCTCGCCGCGCCAGCGCAACGAGGTCATTACACCACGTTGCCTGTCGGCAACAACTTCCAACTCGCTGCCGCGCACCACGATGCGCTCGGCGTCTTCTTCCAGAGCGAACTCGCTCGTTTTGGCCAGCTTCTTCTTCGGTGCCGCTTTAGCTTTGGCCGGCCATGCCAACTGTTCCCACGCCACTTCATGACCGGCTTGCGCCCACGGCGTGTCTTTGGCGGTGACGAAACGCACATTCAAGAAACATTCCTGGCCCGGTTGTAATTGTGGGGGTTTGATGGACAGTGTTACGTCTTCTGTTGCGCCCGGTGCAGTTTTAAACGCCGGCAGTTTGCCGCGCTGCACAACTTCGCCATCGACGGTCAGTTCCCAACTGCCGCGCAGCCAGGCCAGCGTGGTGAAATCTTGCTTATTCGTTACGCGCAGCTTGCCGTTCTTCAAATTTCCCGCTGCAATTCCCACCGGCTGCGCCAGTTTCTTGAACTCGAACATGCCCGGATGCGGTGTGCGGTCGGGCCAGATAAGGCCATCGCAGACGAAGTTAAAATCGTTGGGCTGGTCGCCGAAGTCGCCGCCATAGGCCCAGTAGGCGCGGCCTTCTTTATCGACTTGCTTGATGCCATGATCCACCCATTCCCAGATGAAGCCGCCCTGCAAACCGTGATGGTTTTCAAAAGCATCGAAGTATTCGCCCAGGCAACCGTTGCTGTTGCCCATGGCGTGCGAGTACTCGCAAAGAATTAAGGGACGACGTTTGTCCTGGCGCTGGTTATTCTCTGCCCACCTGATGATGGAGTCAATTGAAGAATACATCGGGCATATGATGTCGCTGGCGGCTGTGCCCGGCGTCCTGTCGGCGTGCCACCAACCGGAGATGGCGCTTTCGTAATGCAGCGGACGGCTTGGATCGTATTTGCGAATCCAGCCCGCCATTGCGTCGTGGTTGGGGCCGTAGCCGCTCTCGTTGCCCAACGACCACAGAATGACACTCGGATGATTTTTATCGCGCTCCACCATGCGCAGGCCGCGTTCCAGGAAAGCGCTCGCATAGCGCGGGTCGTGCGCCACTTCGTGCGGATAAGCGTGCGATTCAACATCCGCCTCGTCAATGAGATAAAGGCCATATTCATCGCACAGCTCATACCACAACGCATCGTCGGGATAGTGTGAGGTGCGTACCGCGTTGAAGTTGAACTGCTTCATCAAGCGAATGTCGGCCAGCATCGATTCGCGCGTCAATGCTTTGCCGGTTGTGTCGTCGTGCTCGTGGCGGTTGACGCCTTTAATGAGCACCGGCCTGCCGTTGATCAGCAGCTCGTTGTTTTGCACTTCGACCCGCCGAAAGCCGATGCGAGTACTCGTGGCTTCCACTTCTTCGCCCGCCGGGTTGCGCAGCGAGACAACGCAGGTATAAAGATTCGGTTCTTCAGAAGACCACAGCTTCGGCGCGTTGACTTCGCCTTCCAACAGCGCCTGCAATCGTGGCTTGTTGTAGTCGCGCGCACGAGTTTCCACCGGCGCCTGCAACGGCTTCTTCCACGCGGCTTTGCCCCTGGCATCGAAGAGTTGCACCTGAACACTCCAGCCGACTTCCGACTGGCCGGGAAAGCCAACTTTTGTTGCCACCTTCAAGCGCCCGCGTGTGAAGTCGTCTTGCAGTTCAGGACGGCAGAAAACATCCTGAATGTACGTGGGCGCCGTAGCGTAAAGATAAACATCGCGATAGATGCCGCCCATCCACCACTGGTCCTGATCTTCAACAAAACTTGCATCCGACCACTTCACCACAACTGCCGCTAATGTGTTGGTCTGGTCCGCCTGCACAAAGGGCGTGATGTCAAATTCCGAGGGCAGCCGCGTGTCTTTGCTCATGCCGACGGGCTGACCGTTCACATAAACATAAAGCACGCTTTCCGCACCGCCGAAGTGCAGCACAATGCGGCGTCCGTTCCATGCGGCGGGAACATCGAACTGCGTGCGATAGAGACCGGTCGGGTTGTCATGGGGCACGTGCGGCGGCTCTTGCGGAAACGGCATCTGGACATTGGTGTAGTGCGGCTTATCGAAGCCGTGCATTGTCCAGTTGCTGGGCACCGGCAATGTGCTCCAGCCTTCCTGCGAGGTGTCAAATTCCGGTTGGATAAACGCCTCGGGAATGGCTTCCGGGCAAGGCGCCAGTTGAAAATTCCACGTGCCGTTGAGCAGCTTAAACCAGGGTGATGCCTGGCGATCTTGTGTCCGTGCGCTCGCGGCATCGGGGAAGGTGTAAGAAGTTGCTCTGGCGGGCAGGCGATTGATCTGATTGATTTCAGGCGCCACCCATGTGCGGGCACCGCCAGCTTGAAGCAGGGGAAGAGTTTGCATAAGGTCGCAGTATAAACCGATGCTGCGACCTTATCGAGAGCGAGTACTCAAAGCGGCGCTGCGAAAACAGCGTATGCCACGCACTGCCAAAACAGCTTCTTATAGCTCTTGTAACTCATGGCACAGTGGAACAATATACTTCCATCCATGTTTGCTCATGACTTCCCTTTCGACCCGACTTACGGTTATAGCCAGGCGCAACTGCAACAAATTCGTCCGCCATCCGACATTCCCCACGACTTCGATGAGTTCTGGCGCGCGACATTCGCCGAGTCTTCTGCCGTGCCGCTGCAACTTAAAACAGAACCTGCCGCATCTCCCGGCGCCGGATGGACGATGAATATCGTGCGCTACAATACGCTCGGAGGAATGCGCGTCGGAGCCTGGGTGCTCGCGCCCACGGATGCATCATGTATTCGGCGCGGCTTTGTCGTGGGCCATGGTTATGGTGGGCGGGCTGCGCCGCAGTGGCCCTTGCCTCTCGACGATGCCGCTTATATTTTTCCGTGCGCGCCCGGCTTCGATTTATCGGCAGCGCCCAACCTGCCAAATAACGCAGCGCAACACGTCGTGTTCGGCATTGCGTCACGCGACACCTATCTTTTGCGCGCCTGCGTGGCGTCACTGTGGGCGGCGGCAACTGTTCTCATCGAGTTGTATCCCGCTGTTGCGACGAGTCTCTCTTATTCGGGCGAAAGTTTCGGTGGTGGGTTGGGCGCGCTGATGCTGCCGTGGGATGAGCGCTTTCGTCGCGCGCACCTTGTGGTGCCGACTTTTGGTCATCATCCTTTGCGCTTGCAATGTCCGTGTGTGGGCAGCGGAGAAGCGGTGCGCGAGCTTCACGCGCAGCAACCCGGCATTATCCATATGCTGCGTTACTACGATGCGGCTGTTGCGGCCCAGCACATAACAACTCCAACTTTGTGTGTGCCCGCGCTCTTCGATCCGGCTGTGCCGCCGCCGGGGCAATTTGCCGTCGCGAATGCGCTAAGCGGCGAACATGAAATATTTATCCTCAGCGGCGGGCACTTCGATTACATTGGCCAGGAAGAAGAAAGGCAACAGGCGCAGCAACGCTTCCAGAAATGGTTCCGCTGAGTAAGTTGCATGGACCAACCGGGGCCGTGAGAGAGCGGGCTATTGCGTTACGAGGTCAGCCCGCTCCCTCACGGTCGCGGTTGGTAGGCCCATCACTAAACTCCTGCGTTTACTTGCCGGTCAGTTGCTTTGCAGCGGCTTCGCCGGTGAGCACAGCGCCTTCCATGAAGCCCTGCCAGTCTTCCGAAAGATGTTCGCCCGCGAAGAGTACTCGCCTGTGCGGTTGGTGCAAACGTGGACGCAGTGTCGTCCACTGGCCTGGCCGGTAAACCGCATAGGAGCCTTGCGTGTAGGGGTCGCGCTGCCACGCATACGAAGCGATAGCGCGTGCCAACTGCGGCGCACGCGGATTTACCGCTACCAGGTCGCGCGTTATGAGTTCACGACGACGCAGGTCGCCTTGAGCGGCCAGCACATCGGCTTTATCGCCAATGGTGTAGCTGGTGAGAATGCCTTCTTTGCCCTTCTGGTTCTTGGTGCTGTGAAAATAGTAATGCGATGTGAGATCGCTAATCAGCGCGTAATCTTCGCGCTTCCAGAACCTTTCGCTATAGAGAACAGAGCTTTTAACAATGCGCGCATATTGAAGCTGATCGGCAGCCAGCGATTGTGCGGCGGGCAACGGCGGGTCGAACTGGATTTTGTTCAAGGTGCGCGTCGGCACAGTGCAGATGCACGCATCGGCGTTCCAACGGCGCTCGCCGGAACGAACATAAACCTGCGAGCCACGTTGATTGATTTCTTGAACCGGCATCTTGAGATGAATCGACGACATACCGATGCGCCGCGCCATTTCCAAACAGAGGCGCGAATTACCGCCCACAATTTTGTAGTCGCATTCAGACGTTTCGTTGGAGCGGAAATACTCTTCAGTCGCAACCAGGGCCGATACGTGGCGGATGGACTCGCCAAAGTCGGTGCTGTCGATGAGGTCGGTCAATCGCAGGTCGTCTTCGGAATAACCCATTTTGCGCAGCCACGTCCACCAGTCGTAGCGGTCGAGGCGCGCCAGTTGACGTGGAGATTTTGAGCTGTATGCTTTTTCAAATCGCTCGTAAGCTTTCAATGCAGCCGGTGACAAATCCCAGTCATCCGCGGCGGTGACGCGACCATTGCGCAGCAAGTCTTCGTTGAAACGATGGTCTTGCAGGCCAATGTTAAAACTGCGGCAAAGTGCGCGCAAGCGGTGGTGGTGCTCACCTACCCACTCGGCACCGAGTTCGCAAACAAGCGCAGGGTTCTGCGGCATGCGATGGCTGAATACGCGGCCTCCGATGCGATTGCTGGCTTCGAGAACGGTCACTTCCCAACCGGCTTGCCGCAGCTTGTAGGCCGCCGCTAAACCGGCCAATCCTGAACCAACCACAATGCACGAAGGCGCGCGACGACCGGCACGCGAGCCAAATGTTCGCGGCGGCGTTCGAGGTGCAGCCGAGGCCGACTCCAACAAGAAACTTTCACCGAGCAAAGAACCGCCTAAAGCAACGGCGGCAGACCCTTTGAGAAACTCCCGACGCGATAACGCCGAACCCATATTGGATAGCTCCTTTTTGTTGAACGCCCCCTATAATAACTCAAAACAAGGAAGAATGTGTTTCAAAATTTGCCTCGATCATGGTAACAGTCGGCAGGCGCGCCCGCAGCGTGAGAAGCACGCCCCCGACGTGAGAAGCGCAGTGTGTAATCACGGCAACGCTTCTACGGAGTAAAAGTGAATGGCACATTCCAACAGCAGACGAACAGGGTATTTGATGTTAATCCCTGTGCTGCTTTTGATTGGCACAGGGTTATTCCTGCATCAGCGCGAACGATTAGAGGCCGAGAAGTTCCGGCCAGTTGTTGAACGGATCAAAGTAGAAAAAAGACTCCGCACCAAAGGATCAGATCGAACAGTGAGGGTTATGGTCTTTGTGGGACAGCAAGGCACAGTGCCAAAAGGCACAGTGCCAAAATGGTGGGGACAGAACATCAAGGCGCACTTTGGAAGATTGTCTCATTCATATCCAAATCCTCGCTCTGGAGGAGCCCTTCACACAGGCGTCTTGAGCTACTATTTAAGAACCAAATACAATGCAAAGCTACGTCAATATGTTCTCACCTTTAGCCCTGAGGATTACATCAGGAAGGGGTTCGTATCTTTTGGCGATATGGAGGGCGAGTTGATAGTTCAAGAAACTCCCGGTTCTCCGAACACTGTAATTCATAACTTCAAGAAAGCAATTGGATAGAACGAGCTACATCCTGTCCTGTGCCATGAACTCATTGCATAACCGATCATAACTGCATACAGAGACCGCTCCACAATATCATCGCACGGAGCTGTTACTTTCCAGGTGCGTTACGAAGAGCACTCGACGGAGAGTACTCGATTTATGATGTAGCAGGAGCAGGCAATTTACTCCAATGCCGCAAGAAGTAGATGGCGCAGGAGAACACTCATTGCCGAAAGAAAAATAAAAATTTGACAAGTTCGCAAATATGTTCTATCATTAGCGAGGCCCGCAAGGGCTGATTACAAAATATTGTTGTATTTGTGCGTAGAGTCGCTGCATCGCGGTTATCCCCTTTGTCCGCTGGCCAGACGCCCTCGTCCGACAATAAAGGATTTGGTCACATGATTAACGGTACCGTGAAGTGGTTTAACGACTCGAAGGGCTTCGGCTTCATCGAGCAGGAAAATGGTGGCGAAGATGTCTTCGTGCATCACAGCGCAATTGAGGCCGATGGTTATCGCTCTCTCCAGGAAGGCCAGAAGGTCACCTTCGAGATCAGCAAAGAAGCCAAGGGTCTGCGCGCTGCTAACGTTAAGCCAGCCAACTAACCTATCTTCAATTCTCATAGAGAATAAACAGCCCGCCAGGAAATTCCTGGCGGGCTGTTTATCTGTGTCGCACCGATTGCATGCGATAGCGAGTACTCGCTATCGCATGCTCGTTACTTAACCCCCGTAACCAACCCACGGCGGCGCATCGACGATTACAGTCGAAGCATCAAATGAACCGTCGGGGCGGCGCGAAAGCACAAACATCGAGTCGTCACCAGTTTTGAGGCCGCGCTGTGAGAGTGCCGTCAGGCGAGCAATCACCATTTGTGCGGTGGGCAATACCCTGACGCTTCCTTCTTTGGCTAATTGGAGCCGCACCGGACGTAGCGATTGCAGCTTACCGGAAAAGTAGCGCGGCGCATCGTCACCTGTGGCCGCAGGATAGCGGAGCGGGCCCAGCAGCAAAGCCAGCGCCTTGAGGTCGGTCGAAGGTTGGCGATCCGTCGGACGATTGCGTTGCTCCGCCCAGAAAGTGACGGCCTGTCCCACTTTGATAGATTCCGGCTCAACGGTAATCTGGCGCATGAGGCGCGCGTTGGGAGTGAGCGTCACTTTCAACGTATCCGATGTATAGCGCGGACGAATTTGCAGCGTGCGCCCTTTGACCGAAAGGATGCGCCCAAACATCGTGCCCGTTGGCGAAATGCTGCGCTCGGGTTGAATTGTTTTGGCGGCAATGACTCCATCCGGGGCGGCTTTGCCGACAATGTTGACGCGCGTACCGATCAGCAGCGTGTTGCGGTCTCCCACTTTGAGTTGCCACACGCCGCGCAGCCTGTCGAGTGGGGAAGTAAATTCCTGGCCTTTGTCATCGGCGAAGACGAAAGGCTCAACACTTTTGAGAGTTCCCCGGCCCGAAGCCCAACCTTGACCTGGCTCGATGGTCAACCCTTGCGACTTTTCTTGGAGATACGAAATAGGCTGTTCCGAGTACTCGATCCAGCGCACCGAAAAACCTTCTTTTTCGTCGTAAGAGCCGGCGACACTGATGCGCTGCCCCGGCTTTAGTTTGCTCTTATCGGTGCGGCTATTGGAAACAATTTCGGTGCGTTCGTCGAACGCGACACGCTCTTGCCTGGGCCGCAGCGAAGGGCGAATTACCAAAATGTTGCCACGTAACGAGACTACGGTTCCCTGCAAAAAGTTCATCGGCTCAGGGGTAGGCGTTGGTGTTGCTGTCGCTGTCGCGGTTGCTGATGTTCCAGCCTCCGGAGCAACATTCGCCGCCAGAGTTGTGTCGGACGTCGGCGCCACAGCCGCTGCTGTCACAGCCGGTGCCGTCACAGCCGGTGCCGTCACAGCCGATGTCGGCGTTGTAGCCGTCGCTGTTGCGACGCGTTTGACCAAACCGTAAGCGAACACGCCGCGCGCCCCGATGAAGACGCGTCCGTTGACAACAGTTGGGCTGACGAAGCGCCGCGCGCCAATCAGACGATCAGTTTCCGGCCCCATATCCGAGTGGTACAACTCGCGGCCCGATAAAGCATCATAGGCACGTAGCACCGGATTCGGTTCATCGCGCGTTTCAACTGTCCACACAATACCGTTGCGGCTGCCCTGGCTGGTCACAACCGGCGAAGTGGGACGTTCCACATGCTGCTTGATGGTCCACACTTGTTGCACGCGCGCCGGGCCGTTGGCACCGTTTGTTGTCAGGCGCAGCGCCACAATGCCGTTCTGATTCTGCGGCCCGGTTTCATCACCGGCTAAGAAAACAAAACGTCCTTTGCTGCCGGCGTCGAAGTATGCGGGCGTGGCGCGAACACCTTCGTGGTAAATCGCTTTCGGATCGCCGTAGAAACGCTGCTTTTGCAACTCGCCGCCGATTCCACCCAGACGGTCGCGGTTGAGCAGATAACCCAGACCGTCTTTGCCTCCGGTAAATAACAAACGCGGCGTGCGCGTTGCGCGTTGATCGGGCAGCACAATGGCCGTAGCGCCGCCCATGTCTTCGTCCTGGTCGTCCAGGTGCTTGTAGTTGGGCGGAGTGTAATAATCGGGGCGCTGTCTGGAGAATTGCAACTGTTGTCCGCGAGGGCGTAGGCGCAGCACGGTCTGTCCCAGGTTGTGGCCGCCACGGAACAAGTCGAAGTCGCCGTTGCCCGTCACGAGGAACAGGTCGCCGTTGCGATCTGCCGCGACACCGGCGGCGCTCCACACGCCGGCGCCATCCGAAAATGGAGACGTGCAAAACGTGCGTTGCGGCGTAGCCGGGCGGCGCGTGTTAATGCCCATCACCCAGCCGCGCCACGGCGGCGTATCACCGCGCCCGCCAAAAGGCACGTAAACCCAACCATTCACCAACGACAGTGCGCCGCGCTGCATCACCTGACCGGGCACAAAAGGCGTACCGCGATAGGAGCCGCGCACTACCACCGGCCAACCGGGCCGTGTCTTGCCGGTGCGAATATCCAGCGCCCACACCACGAACTGCTGGCGCAAACCCGGCGCGTGAATGCCGCAAACGTAAATCGTGCCGCCGGCTAAATCGATCACCGGAGTACTCAGCACGCCATGCACAATGTTGGTGCGCCACTCACCGGAGAACTCCATGGCTGTGATAGGCGGCGCCATTTGTCGACGGCTCCACAGGACTTTTCCCGTTGCGGCGTCCAGCGCGTAAACGCTGTTGCGCTCGGTTGCGGCATACACCACATCGCGCTTCCGGCCACCGACTGCGATGCCCGACACCTGCAACGGCGAACCGTTGACAAACCCATCGAGCGGCTGGTCCCACAGTTTGCCGAAACTTTCGGGGCGCACGGAAGTAGGCGTTAACTTTGTCTCGCGATTGTTCCAGCCCAGACGCGCGTTATCGTAATGAAAAGTCAGGCTGTGAACCGGAGGTTGTGCCGTGCGCGACAGTCCCGCTTTTGATGCTGGCTTCACAGCGCGTGACGCTGGCTTCACAGCGCGAGGCATGTTGCCGGTGCGCGACTGCGCGGGCAATTCGCGTGAGGCAATTGTTGTCAGTCCGGCCATCAAAGCGAGGACTGATACGGCAGGTAAATTTATTTTGAGACTCGACAAAAGATTTTTGCTCCTTGAAATTGCCGGCTATCCATTGTGTCACCGCTGTGCCGCCGCCGGCGTTGCACCAGCCATGCAGTATGCACTGCTGCGTCGCAGAAGACAAAGGCTCAACTTGCCAGACAGATCATGCAGATTGCAACTGAGGTCGCAGCCTGGGCGTAGCGCTTGGGCATTGCGCTATGACTCTCGCCCGATGCGTTAAGATGAATAGCATGATTGGTTCTCGTAAATGGCCCTGGGCTGTTGGCCTTGTGGTGCTGCTCTTTATTTTAGCGCCGCGACTGGCACAGGTTTATGTTGATGGATTGTGGTTCGATTCGCTGGGCTACGCTGCGGTTTACTGGTATTCATTCGGGCTGAAGTGGGGCCTCTTCGCCGGTTTCTTCGCCCTGACGTTTCTCATCTTGCGCGGTGCCTTCTGGGCTTTGGAGCGCGCTTTTGCCGGCTACGAACTTGGCGGGTCGGTGATGCGCTTCGACAATCAGCCGCTGGAAATGGAGCCTGATCGTTTTATCAGGCCCGTAGCGTGGGGCTTGCCCATTTTCTGGGGTTTGTTGGTCGGTCTTTCCATGATGTCGCGCTGGGATTTGTTCGCGCTGTATTTCAATGGTCGCAGCAGCGGCAACCCCGATCCGCTTTTGAACAAGCCACTGGGCTTTTTTCTTTTTTCCTGGCCGGTTCATCAAGTACTCGCTTCGTGGTTGACCGGGCTTGCCATCATCATCTTCATTGCGACGCTGCTGTTCGGCGTGTTCGCCTTTACGTCGCGCATGCCGCGCATCATTAAAGACGAGGCGTTGCGCACGGCTTCACTCGCTTGCTCGCTGGCGCTGGCCGCTGTGCTGGTTGTTTACGCATGGCGCTTCTACTTGGGACGTTTTTCGCAACTATGGCGCGATCAGGAAATCTTCACCGGCGCCGGTTACACGCAAGCCAACATCTTGTTGCCGGGTCTGCTCCTTGTGGCGTTTACTCTGCTGGGCGCCGCGACTCTGGCCATTTTGAATGCTCTGCTGTGGCGACGGCCCCGCATCGTGGCGCTGGCACTTGCCATTCCTCTGGTCACTTACATCGGGCTGTCGCTGGTGACGAATTACGTTACCAGTTTCGTGGTGCGGCCAAACGAGTTGGAGCGCCAGTCGCCCTACATCAAACATAACATCGAGGGCACGCGCCGCGCCTTTGGTCTCGACCGCATGGAAGCACGCGCATTTCCGGCGGAAAACGGCGTTGCAGCATTCGACCTTACCCAGAATCGCACCGCGCTCGACAACATTCGCCTGTGGGACTGGCAAGCGCTGCAATCGACGCTGCGCCAGGTGCAGGTGCTGCGCACTTATTACGACTTTCCCGATGTCGATGTCGACCGCTATCGCATCAACGGTCGCCTGCGCCAGGTTATGATCGCAGCGCGCGAACTCGATGTCGACCGCTTGCCGCCCGCTTCGCGCAACTGGGTCAACGACCGCCTTGTATACACCCACGGCTACGGCGTCACCATGAATACTGCTGATGGCTTTACGCCGGAAGGCCGTCCGCGCTTCTTGCTTTCCAACGTGCCGGTGCGCTCCACAGTGCCGGAAATAAAGCTGACGCGTCCTGAGATTTACTTCGGGCAGAAAACCGACACGCACGTTTACGTCAAGACGCGGCAGAAAGAATTTGATTTTCCGCAAGGCGAAACCAACGCCTATACGACATATGAAGGTACCGGCGGCGTGACACTGGGCGGCTTCGCGCGGCGCTGGCTATTGTCGTGGGCGCTGGGCGATTTGTCGAAGATTCCGTTCTCCAACGACATCACGCCCGACAGTCGAGTACTCATGTATCGCAACATTCAGGAGCGGGTGCAACGCATCGCGCCGTTCCTCACCTACGATAACGATCCTTACGTCGTCGTGGGCAACGATGGGCGACTGTACTGGATTATGGACGCCTACACCTCGTCCATCTACTACCCTTACTCGCGCCATTATCAAGCCGGTAATCAGTGGACGAATTACATGCGCAACAGCGTCAAAGTCGTGGTGGACGCCTACAACGGCACCGCGAACTATTACGTCTTCGACACGCAAGACCCGATCATACAAGCTTATCGCGGCGCATTTCCGAGCCTGTTCCGCGATGCCGGGGAGATGCCCGCCGGATTGCTGGAGCACGTTCGTTATCCCGAGTTGCTGTTTCGCACGCAGGCCGATGTATATGGCCTTTATCACATGCAGGATGTGCGCCTTTTCTTCGGGCGCGAAGACGTGTGGAGCGTAGCCGGTGAGGGCACTGCCCCGTCGCTCCCGGCCATGCTGCCGCCAGGCCTCGCTCCGGGCCAGGGGCAAGGCCAAGGGCAAGGCCCCAACTTTGGCGCGCAGACGAGTACTCAGAACACAGTGTCGGAGCCACTCGACCCCTATTATGTGTTGATATCGTTGCCGGGTGAAAAAACCGGCGAAGAATTTGTGCAAATTCTGCCGTTCACCCCATCTAACCGTAAGAACATGATCGGCTGGATGGCCGGTCGCAGCAACACGCAGGGCCATGGCACTCTGTTGTCCTATGATTTCCCCAAAGCCAAGCAGGTGACCGGCCCGGAGCAATTCAGGGCGCGCATCAATCAGAATTCGTATCTCTCGGAGCGCATCACGCTGTGGAATCAGCAAGGCTCGACGGTGCTGCGCGGCAACCTGCTGGCAATTCCCCTGGGACGCGGCCTGTTGTATGTCCAACCGATCTTCTTGCAGGCGAACCAGAGCGGGATGCCGGAATTGCGTCTCGTCGTGCTCGGCACGCAGGAGCGCATCGCCTATGGCACCGACTTCCGGGAAGCCCTGACAAAGTTGCTGAGCGGTGACGCCACGCCAACAGATGAAGATGGACAGGGCATCACCGGGGAAGGCGTTACGCAAAGCGGCATGACGCAAAGCGGCATAACGGGCGCCACGCAGACGCCACCGGCTTCTGCACAGCCCGGCACAAGTGTGCCAGCAGGCGTACAGCCGCCAACAGGCGTGCAGCCGCCGGCAGGTGCAGCAGCCAACCGGCAACAACTTATCAATCGTGCAGCAGATGACCTGGAAGCCTACCAGCGCCTCACGGCTCAGGGACGTTACAGCGAGGCCGGGCAACGTCTTGAAGCAGTGCGCAGCACTCTGGATCGGTTACGCCGTCAGGGACAGTAGGGCACGCTGCTTCTCGATCACAGCAGCAATTAGGCGCAAGAAAAAGAACAGTAATTCTCCATTATGAGGTAGAATAGTGGCAGAATTTGCGCTTGCAGGCTGGAGCCGATTTCGCCATTGGGTAAGCATTTTTTGTAATTCTTTCCGGAATTCTTCTCGTAGCATGTCAAAACGTTGGTCTCTCGAGTGTTTCGGCGCCTTTCGGGCGCGGGATGAAGCGGGTCGTATCATTGAGCGATTTCGCACCCACAAAACAGCAGCACTGTTGGCGTTTTTAGCTTTGTCCAGAGGGCCGCAGCGGCGCGAGGAACTGTGCGCCCTGCTCTGGCCGGATGCGGCGCCCGAAGCGGGACGCAACAGCCTGTCGGCGGCGCTGTCATCGCTGCGGCGCGAATTGGGCGACGACCTCGTCTGCGCCGATCGCAACTTCGTCCGTCTGGCAGCGGGCGCGTTTACCACCGATGTCGCCGAATTTGATGCCGCACTGCGCGACGGCAACTTCGCGCGTGCCGTGGAGCTATTCAATGGCCCCCTGCTGCCCGGTTTCGATGAAGAGTATTTCCACCTTCTGTGCAGCGAGTATGCAGAGAAAGCGCGCGGCGCCTTCGATGCCCGGCTTCAGGAATTGGAAAGCGCTGCCGACTGGCCGTCCGTTCGTTCCTTAGCGCGGCGCGCGGCTTCGGTCTTTGGCAACGACACGCAGTATTTCAACGCCTTGATGCGCGCTCAATATGGAGCGGGCGATCTCCACGCGGCGTTGCGCGTTTACGAAGACTGGCAAAAGTGGGCGCGACGCGAAAACGAACTCGTGCCCGATGCGGCGCGCCAACTCGCACGCAAACTGCGTCGCGAAAAAGAAAGCGAATTATCGGCAGCTTTGCCGCTTCCGGCACCAGCCGTAGAAGCTGCTTCTTCAGCCGGAACTTCAGTAACGAGTACTCAGGCGAGCGAAAGCACCGTATCCGGTGGCAGCCTGCCGCCGCCCTGGACGCGCTTTTTCGGGCGCGAAGCCGAAATGGAACTGCTCGGCAAATGGCTGTTCAAAGGCGAAACGCTGGTGACGTTGACAGGCGCAGGCGGCTCGGGAAAAACACGCCTGGCGATTGAAACCCTGCGCCGCCTGCCGGGCGAATGGCAGGGCGGCATCTACTTCGTGCCGCTGGCTTCGTTGTGGGATGCCTCGCTGCTGTTTTCGACCGTCCGCGATGCACTGGGCATTGTGGCTTCGCCGGATGTGCCGCCACTGGAACAAATCGCCGGTGCACTGCGCGGCCAAAAGTGCGTTGTGCTGCTCGACAACCTCGAACAATTGTCGCAAAGCGGCGCGGCGCACTTGCAGGAGTTGCGCGAACGCCTGCCGCAGACAACTTTCATGGTGACATCGCGCGCTCTGTTGCACTTGCCCGGCGAGCGCGAGTTTTCCGTCATGCCGCTGCCGACGCCGCTGGAAAACGCCCTGCCCGACGAACTGGGCGAATACCCGAGCGCGGCCCTGTTTTGCGACCGCGCGGGCTTGCCCCTCACGCCGGCCAACAGTGCGGCCATTGGCGCGCTGTGCCGGCGTTTGGACGGCATTCCTCTGGCGCTGGAGTTGGCTGCGGCGCGCGCACGAGTACTCTCTCCCGCGCAGATCGTGGAGCGTTTGGAGCAGCGCTTCGACTTTTTGCAGGGACGCGAACTGGGACTGGCACCACGCCACCGCACGTTGCGCGCCACCATCGAGTGGAGCACTGATTTGCTGGAGCCGCACCTGCGCGATTTCTTCGCGCGCCTGTCGGTGTTTCGCGGCGGTTGGACGCTGGAAGCGGCGGAAACCATCTGCGCGCCGGGCGTGTGCGAAGAGTGGGATGTCCTCGATTTCCTGGAACAACTGCGTGCCAGTTCACTGATCTCGACCCTTCACAGTGCGTCCGGCACGCGCTATCGCCTGCTCGAAATGCTGCGCGAATGGGGCGATGCTCAATTGAGCCACGAGCAACGTGCCGAGCTTCAAGCGCGCCATTATGCCTTTTATACCCACCTGGTGGAAAATGCACTTGACCCCGTTGCACTGGCGCAACGCAGCGAAGAACTGGCGGCGGAGAACGGAAACTTTCGCGCTGCTCTGCGCTTTGCACTGGAGTGCAACGAGCCACAATGTGCCAACGACGCAGCGCGCCTGGCCGGAGCCCTGGGAGGTTTCTGGGAGGCTCGCGCGCGTCATTCCGAAGGTTATGAATGGGTTGAGCGTGCGCTCCAGACCAGGGGCGAAATCGAGCCCACTTTTCATGCCCGCCTGCTGTGTTGCGGCGGCGTCATGCTGTTCTACTGCGGCGATTATCTGCGGGCGCAGGCGCTGCTTGAACAGGGCCTGGAACTTTATCGCGCCCTGAGCGATAAACGCGGCGAAGCATGGGCACTGGATTACCTGGGTAAGGTCTTCATCGTGCGCGGTCGCAGTGAAGACACACGCCTTTACGGCGAAGCGGCCATGACCATTGCCCGAGAAACAGGCGATACGGCGCGCCTCATCAGCAGTCTGGTGACCGCGGCCTGGGGTTGTCACAACACCAGATGCCCTCTGGAAGCGGTAGCTCACTTCGACGAGTGCCTCAATCTGTGCAATGCCGTGGGAGAGCGCCGTCTGGCCACGATGTGCGAAGGAACCAGGGCATTTTCTCTTCTTATGACCCAGAGCATCGAAGAGTGCCGGGCGCAATGCTACCGCGCTCTGGAGGCGGCGGATGAAAGCGTTGGGCTGTACCCCAGGTCATTTGCGCTGGGCACGACCGCCATCACGCTTTTGGAGTTGGGAGAAGTCGAACACGCTCGCAGCATTCTACCGCACATCGCGGCAAACTTTCACTCGATTTCCACGCGCTGGGAAGTGGCCAGCATGCTCTACATCTGCGGCAACCTCGCCGTGGCGCTGGATCGGTTCGAGAGCGCAGCCATATTGTATGGTGCGTCGCAGGCGCTGAGTGAAAGCGCTTCTTACATCATGCTTCCGTGCTTGAGCGACTTGTTTGAGCCCTACCGCCTGCGCCTGGAAGCTGCGCTTTCACCCCAGGCAAAAGAACGCCTCTGGCAACAGGGAAGGCAGATGCCACTGGATGAAGCCGTTGCCCTGACGCAAACTTTGCTGCCCGATGGTTCTCCTGCCTGAGTACTCATGCGGTGCAACAAGAAACTCTGAAAACGAATTCCCCAATTTTAAGCTTGTGGCGTCAGAGTTTTTTCAGCCTCAGGCATTAAGCTGTACCTCGTTAAACACGTAACGAGGAGACAGCCATGAAAAAATTTTCTTCCGGCACTTTGCACACAGGGTTGCTCACCGTGCAGCGCAGCACCGTGCAGCGCAGCACCGTGATCGCCGGTGTTATTCTGTGCGCCACTCCGGTCTTCGCACAAGACGCCATTGTGCCGCAAGCCGTTGATCCGGACACAACGAGTACTCAGACAACGACTGTCGCGCCGCCGATGGTAAAGAACGATCTCAAGCTCGACGGCGCTTTGCTCAAAGCCGTCAGCAACGGCAACGTGGAGGAAGCGATGGCTGCTCTCGCCGCAGGCGCCAATCCCAATGCGCGCGGTAAGGACGGCCTGACGGCGCTCATGCTGGCCTCTCAGGGCGGCAAGACCGACCTCGTGCAAAAGCTGCTTGATCTGGGTGCCGACCCCAACGCCACCAACAAAGCCGGACAAACCGCGCTGCACCTCGCTACGACAATCGGTGCGACGACCAACGGTGCGCCTAAAGCGAAGAAAAGTCGCTTCGGCGGCTTCAGCAAAATGATCGGCGGCTTAGCCGCTGGAGCCGTGACAAGCGGTGGCATGGGCGCACTCGGCCACAAGGCCGGTTTCGCCAATCAGCTTCTGGGCGGCGGCTCGATTGATGGTTTGCTGGGTAACAACCTCAAAGGTTTGCTCCACGGCGGCGCTTTCAACCTCAGCGGCAAGTCCGGGTGGAACGCCATCATCGGTACCGCGTTGCAGGGCGACATCAAAGCGAACGGCACTTTCGGTTTGCAAAATCTGCTGGGCAGCGGCCAGTTAGATGCAAGCGGGTGGACAAATCTAATTGGTGCCGTCAAAGGTTCCAACGAGCAAGTCTTCTCTGCTATGTCGCAACTCGCCGGCGGCCAGAACGCGCAGTGGACGCAGTTCCTCAACGCCGCTGCTTCGGGCGATGTTAATGCCGTTTCCTCGCTGATGGGCGACTCCCGTTTGCAGCCGCTGCTGGCGCAGGCCACGCAGGGTTTCTCGGCGGCGGCGGGCGACCTGCCGATGAATTCCGCCAAGAGCATCGTGCAGTCCTTGATTGACAAGGGCGCCAACGCCGGCCTGGCCGATAGTAGCGGCAAAACCGCAGCGCAACTCGCACAGGCCCGCGAATGGAACGATGTTGCGGCCTTGCTGCAAAAGTAAGTTGTGTAGGGGCCTGGCGCGCCAGGCACCTATATCATTCGAGTACTCACTCCTTTATTTCCGTCCCGTGAAACGCCGGGTGGCCTTACTCTACGGGGCGCACAATAGTTTCAGAGAGAATCATGCAAAAACCAGCATCAGACAAACTTTTCAGGACATTATGTTTCATCGTTTTCGGCGCGGGCATTTTAAGCGGCATGAGTTTCAGCTCTTTCGCGCAAACTCGCCGTCCCTCGAAGCAACAGTCGAGCAAGCAGCCATCTAAAGCTGCGGCGAGCAAAGCTGCGGCACCGGAGCGTTCGGGTGCGTGGACGGGCGTGATTACCTACACGCGCACGCAGTCGAAGACGGACAACAAAACCGTCAAGCGCGTTTCCGGCAGAGGCGAAGACAAGCGCGACTGGGAGATGAAATACGATTACAAGGCGCAGGTCGCGGTCATGGAAGCGCCCGAAAAGAACGGTTCGAGCATCGGCAAAGCCAACATCTCGCACACTTTTTCCTCCATCGAAACAACCAGCAGCACGGAAAGCAATTCCTGCGACCGCGGCAAAACATGGCGGGACATGAAGGGTGAATTCATGTCGAAAACCGAAACGAGCGGCAACGCCAGCAATCTGGAAGCGAATGTCAACGTCGGCATCAACGCTGACGGAACTTACTCCGTGAGCGTCGGCTTGCCGGAGATAAAAGGCAAAACAACTGGCTTGCAAAGCTCATCCTTCAGCGGTCAATGCACGCCCAAAGAAGGAAAAACTTTCACCCTGCCGCCGACCGAAACGACCATTGACGGCAACTCGCTCACCAGCGACGGCAAGAATCGCATCAACCCGTCCGACCCGAATCGCCTGAGCGGAAGCTACTCGCACAAGTTCGTGGATGTGACGGAGACGATCACGTGGAATCTGCAAAAAGGCGGCGCGCCGCTGCGCCTGCTCGATTTGAAGTTCGAGGACATGAAATTCCCGAACTGGAACGATTGGAAGGAAGTCACCGAGCAGAGGGGAACCATTGACGGCAACCTGGTCAAAATCAAAGCGAAAGTCGTCAACGTTTCGGGCGAAACCAAATCGGGCGACGTGAAGCTCAAGGAAACCTTCAAGGGCGACAAGTGGGACGGCGCGCGCCCGGATGGAGTACTCAAAGGCGGCGAGTTTTCCGTTACTCTCAAAGGCGGCGAGCAACGCGAAGTCGAGATGGTGTGGGATTCGAGCGGCTACGCCTGGTTTGATGACGGTCGCCCGCGCCTCGTGCAGCGCATCAAAGCCGAGCTGCTGGAAAACAGCAAAAAGACGGACGAATTGACCAAAAACCTGAAAGTCGCGCCCAAGCCGCTTGTTCTGGTTCACGGATTGTGGAGCAACTGGAAGGCGTGGGAAACATGGCAGAACATCTTGACGACGACCCACTCTTACGACTGGAAGGCGTTTCCGGTGGGAGAAAAGCCGGAAAAAGGCGTGATGAATACGGGCGGCGAGTTTCTTTCCACCGACCCCACCAATTCCATCTTTGAAAACTCGCAGCAGCTTGGAAAATACATCAAATACGCGCAGGAAGAGCGCAACGCGTGGCACGTCGATATCGTGGCCCACTCGATGGGCGGGCTGATCTCGCGGCATTACATCCATCAGTTCATGCCCGCGCCGTCGCCCGATGGCCGCCCGCAAATCGTGCATCTGGTTCAGCTCGGCACGCCGAACATGGGCAGCCCGTGCGGCGATGTAATGAGCGCGACGTTCGAGTTCCTGGGCAAAACCGTCGAAGCCGTGCGCCAACTGCGCCAGGATGTCGCGGCGGAATTCAACAAGGTCAATGTCAATCGCAAAGGCGTGAAATTCTCCGTCCTGGCGGGAAATCCGCTGCCGACGATGTGCAAAGAAGTCGTCTCGAACGATGGCTGCGTGTCCGTGCCGTCGGCGTTCTGGAAGATCAAAGACCACGCAGTTTCGCCGCGCATCCATACCGAATTGACTGGAACGGCTGATTTCTCCGCCTTCGTCAAACCGCGCCTGGCCATTGGCCCCAAAGGCAATCACAACCCGGAAGCGCCCGAAGCACCCGAACTGCCGACTTACCAGAACCTGAAGGCAGATCAGAATATGAACGGCAATTCCGCGCCCCGCTTGATCAAGGCGGCTTACCAACCGCAGCCTTTGGCTCAGGCGCAGCTTGTGGCCGACACCGCAACGACGAAGAACGTATACAAGCCCGATTTCGCCAAAGCCGTAATGCTCGCGCCGAAGCAAACCATTGAAGTCGAAATTCCGGTGGAAGCGGCCAACAATTTCGGGCTGACCTTTATGGCCGACGCGCTGGTTTCCGCCACGCTTGTGGACGACAAAGCCACCGTCGTCGGCAAAAGCCTGGCAAAAACACCCGAAGCCAGCTCGTGGTTTCGCTCGATATTCTTCGACAAGTCGACGGTTGCCGGAACGTGGAAGCTGAAACTGGAAAACACCTCCGATCGCGAACTGGAAGCAGTTTTATCAACGTGGAAGGATGCCGCGAAGTAATCGGGCGCTGCAAACGTAAAGCTCGACTGCAGGGGCGTAGAATTCTACGCCCCTGCAGTCGATTACTCATCAAGGTATCTCCGTATCATGAAATGCATTTTTCCCGCAGCCCCGACGACTCGTATTCTGCTGCTCGGCGCGACGCTGTTGGCTTTGTGCTTAAGCCGCGCCGTTGCACAGCCGTCCGCGCCGCCAGCGCCGGTGGCTGATACGCGCGTGCGCGTCGCGTTGCAACAGGTGACGTGTTACGACATCAACGATCTCGCCGGCAACGACGAGTTTTACGTTTTGAGTGCGGTCGCCAGTGCGTTCTATGCTTCCGGTAAAGACGACTACGTGTGGGCGCAGAACATGGGCGGCTCACCGGCAAAAGCGATGGTGACGCGGCCCATCAAAATCACCGCGGGCCAGACACGCACCTACGGTGACGAGGGCGTCCTCTTCGACAACATGCTGCCCAGAGATGGGCAGATCATCGGCGGCCTTCACGCCTACGAACAAGACGAAACCAAAGACTGGAACAAGCGCGGCGATTGGATCAAAAGTTTAGACCTGACCAACCGTATTTCTTATGGCACCAAAGGTCGCATCACCGGCTCTTATCTCCTTGATAAAGTCGACAAGACATGGGAGCTGATTCGTAGCACGGCTCGTGGCGATTTCGATGGACTCAACCCCGACGACGCACTGGGCGCGGCACATATCTTTTCTTTTAACGTCCAGGGGCCTGTCAACGAGACGATCGATTGGGAAATCAAAACTTCCGATACGCGCTACGTGCTGCGCTATCAGGTGACGCGCACATTTCCGACTCCCAAACCGACACCGACTCCCCGGCTACCTGCGACACCTGTCCCGACTCCCACTCCTGAGCCCACACCGGCTCCGGTGCCTTACAACCTGGGAGTTTGGGTCGACGAGTGGGACACCACCTATGGTCGCGTCAAGCTCGAACTGCAAGGTGATGTGTTGCGTGGACGCCTGATGCAAGGCGCCAAAGAAGGCGAACGCCTGGAATTGCGTCGCGGAACGACCGTGGGTTCGCTGGTGGGAACGGCCTCTTACGCCGGCATCGTGATGCAAATCACGATGCAAATAAGCTCGGATATTGAGTCGTTTACCGGCACTAACAGTTCGGGCACGTCTTCTAACGCGTGGAGCGGCACGCGCGTAAAACCAGGGCCGGAAACGCCCTCCCCGAGTACTCCCGACACGGGTTCCGGCGGCGACAACGACAATACCGGCAACGGCTCAACAAATAGCGGCTCAAACAGTGGCGGCACAAAGTCACCATCTCTGCCGGGCGGCACCATCGGTGGCGGTTACAACCCGCTGAAGATCTTTGAAGTTCGTGTCGATGATGTGCAAACCGGAGCGACCGAAGAAAACCTTGAAGTCTTCTGCACCATTCGCAACCGATCCGACCAAGTGCAGCTCTTCAACGGTTCAGTTATTCGCATGGCTGTGACGGATGCAGATGGCATCGGCGTCTTCTACGATTACGGCATGTATCCACCATCAGGCGCGCTGACAAACATTGCGGGCAACAAGGAAATGGCTCCCGGCGCCGAGATGAAGGTGCGCTTCCTGTTCCGTGTGCCCGAAAGCGTGGCACCATTGCGCACACTTTCAATGTGGGAACAATACTCCGAGTCGCGCACGGTCGACATCTCGAAGGTGACGTGGGCCAGGAGCAAGCCGCAGGCGGATTTATCCAAACTCAACCTGAAGTTCGGCAGCGCTGATTTCCAGGCGTGTGGCGAGAACCTGGACGTGCGCTTCGATGGCTTCCGCAAAGCACGCGATGGTGCTTATGAAGCCTTCTTCACCTTCAAGAACGTGGCGGAGAAAAGCGACATCTACAACACGCTGGAATACACATCGTCCTCGTTGACAGCCGAACTGTTCGGCAACACAGACAAGCCGATTCACCACGACTACGCGATCTATCGCACCAACGGCGACAAGGCGGTTGAGATCACGCAACACCTCGTCATCATTCAGGGTGGCGAAGCTCGCGTGCGCTATCGTTTCAAACCGGCGGCGGGTTTCACACCCCAAAAACTGACGCTGACCGAACCACGCTCGAAAACAACGCTGGAGTGGGCCGTGAAGTAACAGCACCGCCTATCGAGTACTCCATACAGCAAAGCCCGCCGAAATGAATCACCAAATGAGAAATATTTCGGCGGGCTTTGCTTTGCCCGGTGAGTGCTCATTTGTTTCCCACAGCGGCGCTGGTTACGATTCCGTTCTGCTGCCTATCGAATTTCGTAAACTTCCAGGCGATATTACACCACTTTCTATGAACGCTGTTGAAATCGCCGATGCCGTATCCGACCTGTTCCAGAAACCTTTCGACCCCGCCGAGTTTCCGTTCGCCTTTTTAGAAGCGTTCGGAAACAAGGAGACCACCCTCAAGCGGCTGCGCAACGGCCAATCGAACGCTTCCGATGTGACCGGCGGCGTGTTGCAGCGCAACAACATTCATCTCGCGGTGTGCGAGCGTGGTCGAGTACTCGAAACACTCGAAGCACTGCGCCAAAGCCCGAAAACGGCGACAGGCAAAGCCAAGTTCATTCTGGCCACCGATGGCGAATGGCTCGAAGCCGAAGAAATGGCTTCGGGCGAACCGCTCGCCACGGCTTATGCCGATTTACCGGGCCACTTCGGTTTCTTCCTTCCGCTGGCCGGAATTTCCACCGTTGCGGAAATAAAAGATAACCCGATTGATATTCGCGCGACGGGGCGGCTGAACAAGCTCTACGTCGAGTTGCTCAAGGAAAATCCCGATTGGGCGACCGAAGCGAAGCGGCCCGACATGAACCATTTCATGGCGCGGCTCATCTTCTGCTTTTTCGCCGAAGACACCCATATTTTTAATGGTGTTGGACTCTTCACCAAAACCCTTGAGCAGATGACGCAAAGCGACGGCACAAACGTCCACGAAGTTGTCGGCGAATTGTTTCGCGCCATGAACCTGAGCCGCGAAGCGAAGCAAACGGCGAACTTGCGCTCGTGGGCCGAGGCGTTTCCTTATGTCAACGGCGGGCTGTTTTCGGGCAGCCTGGAAGTGCCGCGTTTCTCGCGCATCGCGCGCTCGTATCTGCTGCGCGCCGGAGAACTGAACTGGCGCGACATCAATCCCGATATTTTCGGTTCGATGATTCAGGCGGTGGCCGACGACGAAGAGCGCGGCGCGCTGGGAATGCACTACACCAGCGTGCCGAATATTCTCAAAGTCCTCAATCCACTGTTTCTCGATGATTTACGCGCGCAGTTGGAAGCCGCCGGAGACAACGCGCGCACCTTGCTGAACCTGCGACGGCGCATGGCGCGCATTCGCGTTTTCGATCCGGCGTGCGGTTCGGGAAACTTTCTGGTCATCGCCTACAAGGAAATGCGGAAAATCGAGGCTGAGATTAACCGGCGGCGCGGCGAAGCGGATCGCGCTTCGGATATTCCGCTCACCAATTTTCGAGGCATCGAAATCCGTGACTTCGCGGCGGAAATTGCGCGACTGGCGCTCATCATCACCGATTATCAGTGCGACGTGTTGTATCGCGGCGAAAAGCTGGCGCTGGCGGAATTTCTGCCGCTCAATGCCATGAACTGGATTGTGCGCGGCAACGCCCTGCGGCTGAACTGGACAAGCGTTTGTGAACCGACGGCAACCGGAGTCAAGATCTCCGGCACCGATTTGTTCAGTACTCCACTGCAACAAGCCGAAATTGATTTTGAAAACGAAGGCGGCGAAACGTATATTTGCGGCAATCCGCCGTATAAAGGTTCGACGTGGCAAACCCCGGAACAAAAGGACGACTTAAAGCAAATCTTTGGAAATCGCACGGGTGCGTGGAAGTCGCTGGATTACGTGGCGGGCTGGTTTATGAAAGCCGCCGATTACGGCACACAATCCAATTCCGTCACCGCTTTTGTGTCCACCAATTCGATTTGTCAGGGACAGCAAGTGCCGATTTTGTGGCCGCTGATTTTCGGGACGGGACACGAAATATCGTTTGCGCATACAAGTTTCAAATGGGCTAATCTGGCAAGTCATAACGCGGGCGTCACCGTCGTAATTGTCGGCATTTCCATTCATGCGGGCAAAGTGCGGCATTTGTTTTCCGTTGGTGAGAATGGAGAAACGGTTGCGAAAGAAACTGAGAATATCAACGCGTATTTGGTTGCTGGCTCCAACGTCATTGTTGAAAAAGCGGCCAAGCCATTGAGTGGCCTCGCGGAAATGAGTTTTGGTAATAAACCTGTTGACGGCGGGAACTTACTGCTTTCTGCGTGCGAAGTAAAGGCTCTGGGTTTGGCAAAAGAGCAACAGGAGCGGTTTATTCGGCAGATTTATGGATCAGCCGAATTTATTCGTGGCTTGTCGCGCTATTGTTTGTGGATTGATGACGACCATCTTGAAGACGCATTGAAAATTGAACCGATTCGCAAACGAATAGAAGCAGTGCGCGCCATGCGATTAGCAAGTCCTGATACAGGTGCAAATGACCTGGCTAAACGTTCGCACCAAATGCGCGAAACAAATATCGGAAAGAATCACGCTATTGCGATGCCTTGTGTTTCTTCTGAAAACAGGGAATATCTTCCAGGCGGGTTGATTAACAATCATTCTACAGTTACTAACCTTTGTTTCGCACTCTACGATGCGCCGCTTTGGAACCTTGCGCTTATCGCCTCGCGCCTTCATCTCGTTTGGATTGCGACGGTGTGCGGAAAGATGAAGACGGATTTTCGATACTCGAACACTCTGGGCTGGAACACGTTTCCGGTGCCGACTCTGCTGGAAGGCGACCGCGCGGCCTTAACGCGCTGCGCCGAAGAGATTTTGCTGGCGCGCGAGAAGCACTTTCCGACTACCATCGCCGAGCTTTACGATCCGCAGAATATGCCCGAAGACTTGCGGCGGGCGCACGAGCGCAACGATGAAACCCTCGAACGCATTTACATTGGCCGCCGCTTCAAAAACGATACCGAGCGGCTGGAAAAACTGTTTGAAATGTATACACAAATGACCAAAGACCAGCCGAAAGCGAAAGTCGTAAAGTAGCCGGAAGCTGAAGCATCCGGCAGTAGGGCTTTCAGCCGGTCGTCCTGCGGACGAAGTATGTGCCTTGCGCTGGGCCATTTCCCGTCCAAAGGACGGCCAGTCAAAGGCTCCTCTGCCAAATGCTTCAGCTTCCGGTTATCGGCAGCAAGGTTAAAGCCGGTCGTGCTTTGCACGATGAGAAAGCATCTGCGCCATCTTCTGTCCGAGGGACGGCCAGCCGTCAGGCTCCTCTGTCGGATGCTTGAGCTTCCGGCATTATTTGCGGCACACTCAAATCATGGAACAGCAACATCGCAAGCGGCGCAGCAAAGTTCACTTCTATGCTCACCTTGTCTGGGCCACGCGCGGGCGCACGCCGTTGCTGACGCCTGCCGACATCGAACGGCGCGTTCATCGCTGCATCCATTACGAGGCCGAACGCTTGAAGTGCACCGTGCTGGCGATACAGGGAATGCCCGATCATGTTCATCTGGTTGTTCAAATGCCGTCCACGCTGGCAGTTTCGCGTTTGGCGCAAGCGGTCAAAGGCGTGTCGTCACGCTTTGCCAACGAAACGCTCGGCTTCGACGGCGCTTTCGACTGGCAGCAAAACTACGCCGCGTTTAGCCTGAGCCGCTCGCATCTCACGCGCGTGGTTAAATATGTTCAAAATCAGAAAGAGCATCATCAGGAAGGAACTCAGTGGAGCGAATGGGAAGAAGCGGATGAGGCAGTGGCCGAATAGCCGGAAGATGAAGCATTATTGCGGAAGCTGAAGCATCCGGCAGAGGAGCCTTCGGCTGGTCGTTCTTCGGACGAAGTACACGCCTCGTGCTTCCTTTCGTCCAACGGACGACCGGCTTTAGCCTCCCTGCCGGATGCTTCAGCTTCCGCAAGTAAACTACAAACCATGAACGACCAACCCGATAACAATAACCCAACCAACGAACACACAATTCCCTCTGTATCTATCACGACGGCGCGCACCGGCGCGAGTACTCGCGCCAACGAACTGGGAATGCGACCGATGCAGGAGCGCGCTTATGCGCGTCGCGGCGAGCCGTATTTGCTCATCAAGTCGCCGCCCGCTTCCGGCAAGTCGCGGGCGCTCATGTTTATCGCGCTCGACAAACTCGCAAATCAAAATCTCAAACAAGCGATTATCGTGGTGCCGGAGCGCTCCATTGGCGGCAGCTTCGCCGACGAGAAGTTATCCCAAAGCGGCTTCTGGGCCGATTGGAACGTGGAGCCGCAATGGAACCTGTGCAACGCGCCCGGCATTGACGAACCCAGAGTGGCGAAGTCGAAAGTCAAAGCGGTCGGAGAGTTTTTAGCGAGCGAAGATCGAGTACTCGTTTGCACACACGCCACGTTCCGTTTCGCGGTTGATGAATTGGGAGTCGAAGCGTTCGATAATCGCTTGCTGGCGATTGACGAATTTCATCATGTGAGCGCCAATCCCGATAACCGTCTGGGCAGCCAGTTGGGGCAGTTCATCGCGCGCGACCAAACGCACATCGTGGCCATGACCGGCTCCTATTTTCGCGGCGACGCCGAAGCCGTCTTAACACCCACCGATGAAGCGCGCTTTGAAACCGTGACTTACACCTACTACGAACAGTTGAACGGTTACGAGTACTTGAAAGCGCTCGACATCGGCTACTTTTTCTACACAGGAAAGTATGTGGACGCCATCATCAAGGTTCTCGACCCGAGTTCCAAAACCATTGTTCATATTCCGAATGTGAACTCGCGCGAAAGCCTGAAAGACAAGCACAAAGAAGTGGAAGTCGCGCTGGACGCGCTGGGCGATTGGAAAGGCATTGATCCCGCGACCGGATTTCACCTGATCCAATCGAACACGTTAGGTCGAGTACTCAAAGTCGCCGATTTAGTGGACGATTCCGACCCGGCGCAAAGGTCGAAGGTTTTGTCTTCGCTCAAAGACCCGGCTCACAAAGACAACCGCGACCATGTGGATATTATCATCGCGCTGGGCATGGCCAAAGAAGGCTTCGACTGGATTTGGTGCGAACACGCGCTCACCATCGGCTACCGCAGCAGCCTGACCGAAATCATTCAAATCATTGGCCGCGCCACCCGCGACGCGCCGGGCAAAGAGCGAGCGCGCTTTACCAACCTCATCGCCGAACCGGACGCAGAGGAAAGCGCCGTCGCCGAAGCCATCAACGATACCTTGAAGGCCATCGCCGCCAGCTTGCTGATGGAGCAGGTTTTAGCGCCGCGTTTCGAGTTCACACCGAAAAACATGGGGCCCAAAGAAGGCTTTAGGTATGAAGACGGTTACGGCGCAGGCAAACCCAACGTCGGCTACAACGACCGTACCGGCCAGGTTCATATCGAAATCGGCGGCTTGGTCACGCCGTCCAGCGAAGAAGCGACCCGCATTTGCCGCGAAGATTTGAACGAAGTGATTACGGCGTTTATCCAGGACAAACCCGCGCTGGAAAAAGGCTTGTTCGACCAGGAGAATACGGTTCCCGAAGAATTGACGCAGTTGCGCATGGGCAAAATCGTGCGCGACCGCTATCCCGAACTCACCGAGCAAGATCAGGAAGCGATTCGCCAGCACGCCATCGCCGCCATGACAATCACGCAAAAGGCTAAAGAAGCCAGTGGTAGCGGCACCGGCGAAAAAGCCAACCTTTCACTGCTGGAAGGTGTTCGCAAATACTGCATGGATGTGCGCGACTTGGAGATCGACCTGATTGACCGCATCAATCCTTTCGACGCGGCTTATTCAGTTCTGGCCAAAGCGATGGACGAAAAAACCTTGCGACAGGTGCAGGCGAGCATTGCGGCCAAGCGATTGAAAATTGAGCCGGACGAGGCACGCGACCTGGCAGTGCGCGCGGCGCGGTTCAAGCGCGAACGGAATCGCATCCCCGATATTAACGCGCAAGACCCTTACGAAAAGCGTTTAGCCGAAGGCGCAGCCGCGTTCATGAAGTTCAAGGCGGAGGGCCGTTATGAACGACTTTGATCTGGACGCTCTGGCGGCTGAACTCAGCGAATTTGCGCCTACGCCCAAAACAGAAGGCCGTTCACCGCGCGACGAGCGCATGATCGCAGGCTTTGAAGACATTCAACGTTGGGTACAAACGCACGGCAAAGTTCCCGGTCACGGTGAAGAACGCGACATCTTCGAGCGCTTATATGCGGTTCGGCTCGACCGCCTGCGCTCTTTGCCGGATGCGCGCGAGTTGCTGACAGCACTCGACCATCAAGGGTTACTCAATGAAAGCGGCCCCGACATTGAAGCGCTGCAATCACTCTCGGACGATGAACTTCTCGCCGAACTCGGCGGCATTGCGGGCGACAGCGACATTCGAGTACTCAAACACGTCGCTTCGCGCGAAGAACGGCAGGCGGCGGAAGAAATCGCTCAACGCGCGCGCTGCGAAGACTTCGACTTGTTCAAGCCTCTTTTCGACAAAGCGCAAAGCGACCTGCAAGCGGGCCTGCTGGAGTCGCGGATTTACGGACAGCACACAAGTTCTGCGCCAGAGGCGACAAGTATTGCCGCAGGCGACTTTTTTATCGTCGGCGGCCAGATGGCTTATGTCGCCGATGTCGGCGAAACCATCAAAGCGCCCAACGGCGAAAACGACGCCCGATTGCGTGTGATCTACTCCAACGGCACTCAGAGCAACCTGCTGCGCCGTTCGTTGCAACGCGCGCTCTACAAAGATGATTCTGGACGGCGGTTGGTGGACGTTTCCGGCCCCAACCTTTTCAGCGGCGAGTGGGAAGAAGACGACATTGCCAGCGGCACGATCTATGTGCTGCGCAGCCTGTCGTCTCATCCGTTCATCGTGGAACACCGCGAACTGATTCACAAAATCGGCGTGACAGGCGGCAACGTCGAGGCACGCATCGCCAACGCTGCGCACCAGGCGACCTACTTGCTCGCCGATGTCGAAGTGGTAGCGACTTACAAGTTAGCGTCCGTCAACCGCACCAAGCTGGAAGCATTGTTCCACCGCATTTTTGCACCCGCCCAACTCGACCTCACAATTGACGACCGTTTCGGCACGGCCGTGCGACCAAAGGAATGGTTTCTTGTGCCTTTGCACGTTATTGATGAGGCAGTTCAGCGAATTCAGAACGGCTCCATTACCGATGTCATCTACGACTCAATGTCCGCAAATTTGGTTGAGAGAAGGACGCCGTGAAGTAATGGCACCTCTATCGAGTACTCGATTAGTAACTCGAAAAGCGAGCAGTGAGATTGCTCACTGCTCGCTTTTCTGCGTCTTGAGGAAAACAAATCTGAAACAGCGAAACTTTTGATTTCGGGGCGCTGCTGTCAGAGATTTTTAAGACCGCCATCTTAGAATATTTCGTGCAACAACCTTTTTGGGAGACAGCATGAAACGGATTCTTTCCATTTTCGCGGCGATGTTGGCTGCGTCTGCCGCAACTTCGCAAACTGCGCACGCCTTTTCGGGCGAAGACCCCGTCCTCGGGCACCCCTGGTATCACGAGAAAATCACGCGCGAGGCCGCCAAAGCCGTTGGTTTTTCTTCCAACCCGACCAAGGACGACGAGGATGAAAACAACGACAAGCGCGAGCAGGACAGCGCCGCCGAAGCCATCGCCTGGCACGCCGACTACATTGATTCCTACCTGTACAACCCGATCTGGTGGGGACAGGGTCATTTGGATCGCTACAAAGCCTCGCGCGCGATTCAGGCCGAGCTGGAGAAGTGTCATTTCGATGACTTGTTCTCGACCGACAAAGTCAACGCCATGTGGCGGCGTTATGCTTCGGGCGCTTTCGCCGGTTTGATGTGGGCCAAAGAGCACAACGATATTTATGCGGCGCAAAACATTGTCGGCGTTTCGCTGCATGCGATGCAGGATTTTTATGCGCACTCGGCGTGGGTCGATAAGAAAGAGCGCCGCGAAAAGACCTACTTCGAGTACTCCAAAGCCAGCCGCACCAGTGACCCGCTTTATACCGGCGCTTACGAGCACGATCATCAGTTGGGTGTAAAAAGTCACGGCAAGTGGGTTCCCAAAGACAGCATCTGGGGACAGCCCGGCGTGCGCGAAATCATGGAAATCGCCAGCGACCCGTTGTCGCCTTTTGCCAACACCGAAGCGGCGGAAGCCTACCGTCGCGTCAAGGCCGGAACGCCGATGCAGCCAACCGTTGGCGGTGTGAAGCTGCCATCGAGCATCATGGTTTATACGCCCGCCGGAATCGCGCTCGATAACAAATGGGTGGCGAACGAATCGGTCAAGCAGCGCGGCATCGAACTCACTGGTTTGGAGGCATTTGACAAGACCTATGCGCTGGCCGAGCGCCAATCGGAGCAGTGGCTTAAAACCCTCGAAAAGGCCATGATTAAAGCCCGCGCCGGCGACTTCTGGAACAAGGTCAAAACCACTCCGGCTTCGGATGCGCAGCGTTTCTCGCAATATGAAAACTACGGCCAATTCCCCTTCACCTTTTTATCGGCTGGGCCGTACCCGCCGGAAAACACAGGCGGCGCCGAAGAATGGTTTCTGCGCGTCAAAATCAAAACCGCCGACGAGCTGACAGCTGGAACCGATGCCGATATTCGTCTGAAAGCTGCGGGTCAAACCTTCAAGCTCGATTACATTCCGGGCGCCAATCCAGTACTCGCTTACAACGATTTCGAGGCGGGCGACGACAACGCCTATACCGTCGGGCCGTTCAGCACGGTGCCCAGCGAAATGCAACTCGTCAACGATGCGGCCAGCGGCAAGGAACTGTTCAAGGCTATCGGCAACGATTTCGTGAACGCCGTAACAGGTGCCGTCACGGGCATCAAGGAAGTGCTGCTCAGCGTTGTGGGTGGACACGCCGATCATATCGCCACCAACAAAATTGTGTGGATGCCTGAGCAACTCGCAGCGATTCCGGATTCCGGCACGCCATTTAGCATCGCGCTCAACGGCGGCGAAAACGGCAACTATCGCGTGGACGGCACTATCTACAAGACCGCCGAAACCGACACCGATTACGAGTTCGCAGTGAATCTGGATAAGCTGGCCTGCATCAAGGAAAGCAAGTGGGACAGAGGCTCCAACTCCGATGAGCCGTTCATTCTCACCGCGCTGAACCCGCTGCCCGGCGGACAGCAATCGTGGATGAGCAAAGTGTTCGCGGATGTGGACACCGGCGAAAGTCCGGCTCTGGGTCAGGTTTATGGCCGCGTCACGATTCCCAAGAGTTCGGGGATGTTGAACCTGGCGATTTCGCTAATGGAAAGCGATGACGAAAGCGCCGAGGCGCGCGGCGAACTGCTGCAAAAGTTCGCCGGTGGCATCGAGAGCGCGACAGAAGAAAGCAAGCGCACTTTCAGCGAAGCGCTGGCCACAACTCTGGCCGCCGACTGGAAAATCGAGAAGATGGAAGTCGTGACGTGGAATCGCAACGGGCGCATCCGTCAGGGCAAAGTCTTCGACATGAAGGTGAATCGCTGGATTCGCGCCGGAGAAACCGCCAACTTCCCGCTGGCCACCGTAGGCGCCGCCGATACGCTGGTCACAACCGATGAACTGTTGCCGGAACTGGATCCGAGTACTCAGGAACCAGGCAGCACGCCGGATACGACCTCGCCCACACCAACGCCTGCGACGCCATCCAACGATGACATCTCGACCTGGGTTGATGAATGGGACACAACTTATGGCCGCGTCAAGTTGGAACTGCAAGACGGCGTTTTGCGCGGTCGCCTGATGCAGCCCACCGAATACGGCGGCGAGCGCGAAGGCGAACGGCTGGAATTGCGCGCGGGAGCAACGCCCGGCACCATCGAAGGCACGGCGTCTTACACCGGCTTCGTGGCCAAAGTGACGTTGACGCTTTCCGCCGATGGCAACTCGTTCACCGCTACCAGTCAACAGGCAGTGGAAACCAAGCCCAACCTGTGGAGCGGCAAACGCAAGCGCAGTCGCGTGCCTTCCACACCGGGAACACCAAGTGGCACACCAACGAGTACTCCGACACCGGTTCCCACCAGCACTTCAGGTAATGGAAATGGAAACGGCTCCTCTTCGGGCAATACATCTTCCGGCAACACAAATGGTTCAGGAAACAATTCCGGTTCGACGAATGGCGGCGCTACCAACGGAGGAACAACAACTGGCGGCACTAACAACAGCGGCAATTCCGGCAGTGGGGCAGGCAGCTTCGGCGACTTCCAGCCGATTGCTAAGTTCGACGTCCAGTTGGAAAGCATCAAGCAAGGGCGCGGTGCCGATAAAGTTGAGGCGACCTTCGTATTCCGCAACCCTGCCAAAAGTGAGGCAAGTCTTTCGGCCAACGCCTACGATTTCGCGCTGGTTGACGTGGACGGCGTCGGCATCGGCAACGATCCCGGTTATTACCGCAAGGACGCCACGGAATCGACCAACGCTTCGCTGACGATTGCGGCTGGTGCCTCCATTCCCCTGCGCTATGTTTTCAACGTGGGCGGTGGCATGGCCCAACTGAAGAAGATGGCGGCTTCGACCTGGAACGGCTACGGCGAATGGAACATCTCCGGTGCCACGTTGCCCAATCCAGTGGACACCACATCTCCCAACGGCATCAAAGGTGGCACCGATTTCCAGCCCTTTGGCGACGACTGGGACTTGCGTTTCGATGGCTGGCGTCGCGGGCGCGATGGCTCGATTGAAGTGTTCGCCACTTTCCGCAACATGAAAAAAGGCTTGGGCTATATCAACTACCAGAACTGCGAACTCAGCGTTCAAGACGCCGATGGCATCGTCAAAGAAGACAACAACCTTGTCTATCGCGTTGGCGGCGACCGCCCTGAAGAAATTGGCCGCACCATGACGGTTCCGCCCAAGTGCGAAACCAAAGTGCGCTACAAGATCGCGGTGGACAAATCGTTCGTGCCGTCCAAGTTCATCTTCGTCGAAGGACGTTACAAGTCGAAGTTTGAAGTGCCTGTAACACCGTAAAAGCAAACAAGTAAGAGCGGCTCGGAGAAAATTCTCCGAGCCGCTCTGGTTTTTGCCCTCGCAGTTTGCGCCATTATAACGGTTAACGAGTTGAAGGCTAGATCTTCGATGAAGCCTCTAAGTTGTTACGCGCTATACCTGCGAGAAAAATACGTTTTAAGCCTCTCATTGTCAGAGTTTTTTCATCGTTGGCTTTTACAATAGTGGTGTTGTTAAACGCAGACGCGCTTTTCGGCAACAACGCACGAAAGAATTTCGACACAGGAAACAACCATGAAAAAGTTTATTCTTCCAACACTCGCCCTGACATTCGCCGCTTGCATCGCGCATCCAGTACTCGACGCGGCGCACGCGGCTCCGGCATCGAAGCAGTCTGTCCAGAAGCACGCCGTGCCGACGCAGTTGCTGGGCAAATGGGGCTTCACTTCCATCTCCGGCACCACCTACTGGGACAAAAGCACCGGCGCTTACATGGGCAGTGGCAATGGCGGTTCGCAGACCTACACGTTTTACCCGAATGGAACTTACAAGTTTTTCAACTACATCAAGACCAACTCCTACGGCTGGGAAATGCAGGCGCTCACCTGGGAAGAAGGCACTGCCAGCGCCAATCCCAATACGGGCAGCATCACGCTGCGCCCAACCTCGGGCCGCTATCAGGTGATGGACAACCGCGTTTCCAAGAACAACTACAAGCGCCCGATGAAAGCCACGGAGCGCAAAGTCAAAACCTACACTTGGAAAGTGGTGACGCGCGACGGCAAGCCGCTGTTGCAAATGGGCCGCGACGCGAGCAGCCTCATTGACTTCAAGAAGCCATCGTAAGTGGCAAAGAAAGGAGAAGTTGGCAATGAAGACGATCAGATCATTTCGCAACGCATTACTATGGGCTGGGATCATGGTTGCGACCGCCGCGCGCACCATGCCCGCTCAGGCGCAGGAAACTGAACCGGCTTCCACGTCGCGCCTGGCTGGTGTCACTCTTGCCGCGAACGCGGTGCGCGTGAAGAGCAATCATGTGCCCGTTGAAATCACCGATGCCTTTAAAGCGCTAATGAAAGCCGCCGGCACGAAAGTGAAGCAGGGCCAAACCGAAGTTCTGGCCTGGACGGGCGGCAACTACAAAAAGGCGCGCGTGCCGCAAATCAAGTCGAGAGTATCGACTAACTTGCAGCAGGCGGGTTGGACTTATGAAGAAACCAAAGGCGATGCCAGCGCCGGCCCGATGACTCTGGTTTCGGTTCTGCGCACCACGCCAACACGCAAAGCCCTGATCGGCTTCTGGGTTCCTTCGGACGACGCCCTGATCCTTGCCTGGACGGAAATGCTGCCCGCTGCAACCGATGATGCCGTAACGGATGATGCCGCCGCTTCCAACAACGACAAGTCCGACGGTGCTGTTGCTGCCGATGATGTGAGCCGTGACGCTACGGCCAGCGACGAACCCACCACACACAGCACCAGAACGACACCGGGGGTGCCTTCGCAACCGGCAGCGGGCGCGACTACGTTCTCTATCACGGGCACGAAGAACTATGTGAACGTGATGAAAACGGCCATGCCGTCGCTGCCGTCCTTTCCTACGCTGGCACCCAAGGCGGGCTTCGTGCGCGGCTATGTCAAAGACCTGAAAGGCAAGCCGCTGCAGGGTGCTGTTATCGGTGCGCGCTCCACATCGGCGGGCGGTTTCTATTCCGGCGCATCGGCCAAGACCGATGCTAGGGGTTATTACGAAGTTCAGGTGCCGTGGGGCGCCGCTCATTTCTACTGCGCCGGTTACACCGTCGATTGGGGCGAGGGCCGTGCCGCTCTGGGACTGCATCCCGCCGATGGAGAGGCCAGCAGCTTCGCGACCGCCAACGGCTTGGTTGAGAACTGGGTGCTGCTGCACTACGGCATCGCCGACCGCGACAAGGCCAGCGAGCAACCGCATTACAGCGGCAACTATTACGGTGGCACATTCTCGGTGAGCTACTCGGTCGCTGATCCGCGTCCTATCTTCGCCGACGATTACAGCCTGCCCGATGGCTCGGAAATCGAACTGACTCTCACGCCCGAAGGGACGCTGCTCGATGGCAGCAAAGGCCGCGTCTTCGTGCTGCGCCGTCCCGTAACAAGCAGCACCGCCGGCCTGTTTTACGTCAACAATATTCCACTGGGGCAATACCGCTTGCAGGCGCGGTTGCTCCAGGGCGGCGGTGGCGCACCGCTGCGCATCAAAGAAACCGGCCCCTATGCCAATCAGCCCTTCGGCCTGGAACCTAAAGAAGCGCGCGGCGAAACCGTCATGACATTCCGCCCCGGCGGCGCGCAAGCCAATGGCGCAGTGGCACAGCACGGAAACTGGGGCTCGCTCAACCTGACACTTTATCGCTAGGCGCCAAAGTTTTCAGCGCCAAACATGCCGGCACGGACAAGAGGCTGAGATCAAAGGGAGCGAGTACTCGCTCCCTTTGATCTTGTGCTGTTTTCACGACCTTGATGCCACTCTGAAACGAGAAAAATTCGCATTTGCGCCTTTGGCGTCAGAGTTTTGTCAGCGTTGATGCTTAGAATAGAGGTGTCGATGCAGCAAACCCTTTCACAAGGAACCGTGATGAGTATTCCACTGCTACAGAACCAGGCAACACAACATGCACGCCGATTGAGTACTCGCTCCATCCGGCAATCGGCTTTTGCAAAGACCGTATCCACATTGCGCGCGGCGATATGGCTGGGCGCCGGCCTGACGTTGACAACCACCATTGAAAGAATGCCTGTTGCACAGGCGCAGGAGTTTGAAGCGGCTACAGGCTCCCGCCTGGCGGGGGTCGCTTTGCCCTCGGGCGCGATGCGCGTCAAGGCCAAAGATGTTCCCGCCGAAATCTCGCAGGCGTTGAAGAATATCATACAGAGCGCCGGTTCACACGTAAAGCAAGGCCAGAACGAAATCATCGCCTGGGCGGGCAACGGCTACAAAAAGTCGCGCGTGCCGCAGATAAAATCACAGGTCAGCAACAGCCTGAAAAAAGCCGGCTGGGAATACGAAGAAACCGTGGACAAGGAAGCGGCTCCGCTCATTCTTGTCACGGCTATCCGCTCCACGCCAACCAGGAAAGCCATGATCGGCTACTGGGTGCCCACCGACGAAGCCTTATTGCTGGCCTGGACGGAAATGTTGCCCTCAGGTAACTCCGCGCCCGCAACGAGCGACGATCCGAGTACTCAGGCTTCGAACACCGAACAGGGTTCGAGCACCGAAGAAGCCGCGTCAACAGATGAGGATCAGGCGACACCTGCCGCACAAACTGTGGCATCCGGCGGATCAAGCGCGACGCCATTAAGCGGCATCAAGCTGCCGCAAGGGCCAACGCGCATGAGCGGCCTCTCCGACAACTTCGCGGGTCTGCTGAACGCGCTCGCAGATGACCTCAAGCTGGGCAGCGGACAAGGTGAGGCCGAAGTCTTCATGTGGAGCGGCGGCTCCTTCAAGCCGGAACGTGCCCGTTTTACGCGCACTGCTGTTGAATCGGCGTTGACCAGCGCCGGTTACACCGTGAAGCAAATCGATAATAACCAGATTCGCGGCACCAATCCGTTCACCAAAGAATACGGCCTGGAAGAGAGCCGTGTCGCGCTTTCTTTAACCGACCAGATAAGTTACTTCTGGGCCACGAGTACTCAACGGCAGCAGTCGCTGGTCGGCGTGTGGATTCAAGGTGAAAGCCGCCTCGCACTGGGCGTTATGCCCATCGAGTTCAAAGCACCGCACCAGAGCGCTCCGCCTCCGGCTGTGGGCGGCGCTAATGTTGTGTTGGTCAAAGATACCAACGATGCGATGAAAGGCATCGCTCCACCGCCCAATCCAACTTTCCCGGCTCTGGCCCGCAAGCCCGGCTTTGCGCGCGGCTACGCCAAATTCGCCGACGGCAAACCGATTGTCGGCGCCAACATTATTTTGTGGGTTAGCGCCGCCGGTGGCTTTCGCACCGATGTCAAAGGCAAGACCAACGCGCAAGGGCTGTATGAAATTCCCTTGTCCATCGGCATCTGTGAAATCGTGAACGCCGACTGCAAAGTCACTTACAACGGAGCCACTTACGTGCTGCCGCTGCATCCCGTCGATGGCGAGTTCGACCAGTTCAATTCCACGACCGGCGGCATTGACCATCTGACGTTGCGCACTTATGGCCCCGGCAAAGATGCCGACACCAGCCCCAAATTTGGCGAAAACTACTACGGCGGCCATTTGCGCACCGTGTACTCCGGCATGGGACAGGGTGGCACCATTGAAATCAAGCTCACGCCGCAAGGGCCACTGCTGGGCGGCGTCAAAGGCCGCACCCTGGTGTTTCGCTTTCCCAACGGCGCCAGCGAAAACTACCTCAACGATGTTCCGCTGGGACGCTACACCCTGACCGCTCGCCTGCTCGATGACGGCGAAGCGCTGCCCATTCGTGTCAACAAGCTGTTCGGTGGCGAGCCATCCAGCAGCGTGCAGGTTGACTTTGAGTCGAACGGCGGCAACCTGGCTTCGCTGGGCCGCAGTGGTGTGCGCCGCTTTGATGTGCAGATGCAACCATAAACAGGAGAACTCTCATGAAACAATTCTTACCCTCTCGCCGTAATTTCTGCGCGCGCCGTTCTCTGCAACAATGGCTGCTCGGCGGCATTGCCTTGCTGACAACAGCGCAGCAGGTTGCAGCGGCACCGACCGAAAACATTGCGATGAAGCCCGCGCCGCGTTCGCTGCTGACTGGCGTGAAATTGCAAGGCGCATCACGAGTACTCGATGCCAACTTGCGCTCGCAGTTCAGCGGTCAGATGCAGATTTTGCTTAAAGAAGTCAACAAGAAACTGCCGTGGCGCGCGCAAATTATTCAGCCTGAAGTGCTGGCGTGGCAGCCGCCATATTACTCGCGTGAGGGCGCCGATCAATTGACTGCTGATGTCGCCTCGGAACTTTTAAGCATCGGTTACGAAACCAACTTTACCGAATTGGGAAAAAGCGACGGCACCGATTTGCGCCTTATGCTGGGACAAATGCCGGGGCGCGCGCTGGTCGGCATCTGGGCGCTTGATAAAGACGGCGCCGCGCTGGGCTGGGCCTTTCTCGCGCCGGATGTGCGCGCCGGAGGCAAAGTATTGCGCGCCGGTCAGCCCGCGTTGACAGAAGGACTGGTATCGCGCTGGGCGCAAATGACGGCGTGGATGTTTGGCAAGCCGCTATCGAGTACTCAGAACGCGCGCTTGCAGAACCACTCGCGCGATTACCTGCTGGAAGTGTGGCGCCGCGCCGATGCCAAGCGCATCGCGGGCACGATGAGCGCGCTCTATGCTTTCGGCCAGCGCCAGCCCGGCCCCAGCGCCGACGCCATGCGCCTGTGGCTGCTGGGCGAATGGCAAAAAACCGCGCGCCGCACGAGCGCAGAACCATCGCTGCGCGCCATCACGCAAATCTATGACGAAGTGAATCCGCCGCGCGCGAGTGCCAAACCCGGTGTCGCACCGCTGTCCGACCTGGTGCGTGACGCCTGGGTCGAAATGCAAGCCTTTTCAATGAGCCAGATTCCGGGCGGCGTAACGCTCACAAGCGCAGAGAAATCGTCGCTGCGCCAGTGGGTCACGGCTAAGTATCCGACGTGGAACGCGGCCACGCAGGCGCGCATGCACGAATCGCCGCTGGCCTGGGCCAGCCTGCGCTACGGATGGAACGGGTTCTCGGCGGGGCAAAAACAGGGACTCAAAACCGTCTGGACAAAGAGCGTGTCGGGGTTGGCGGCCAGTGTGCGCAACAATCGCCTGCAAGCTCAAAAACTGCTGCTGGTGCAACGCCAGGAGGTGCAACGCCAGGAGGCGCAGGCCGCGCAAACGGCTGCCGTGATTGAACGCACCTCACCAACTCGTGTTGCTTCCACACCGCGCAACAGTGCGGGGCGTGCCACAGGCCGCCGTTCGAGTACTCGGCGTTCGGGTGCGACGTATGCCAGTCTCAGCCGCAAGTTGGCAATGCGGCAGCAGATGTTCCAGTGGTCGCAGAAGATGATGTGGGAAAGCCACTACAAAAAGATGAACGCCATGTATGAATGGGGCGGCAGCTCGCAGCGTTATGTGAACGCTTACGGCAACCCGTATTGATTGTTCAGGTTTTCTCCTCACTTCACGGCAATGCCGCAAGAATGTGTACCCCTTGCGGCATTGCCGGTGTAATCATCAATTTTGTAGAAGCAGTTTCATAAACATTGGGCTTACGCAAGAGCCTCGCAATGATTCGTAGGAGCGCGGTCTTCGCGCCCTGGATGAGGCCGTGTTGCACGCGGTAGAGCGGGCGAGTCAACCTCGCCCTTACCTATCAGATATTTTGCGTAAGTCCTAAAACATCTGAACCAACGCGGAGTGTTGGTTGCCCCAGCAGACAACGACTTGTCTGCTGGGGGCTGTGAGCGATGGGCTTGTTTCAGCTCATGTAAGCCCGTCGCTCACGCTCCGGGTTCGTGACAATGGGCACCCTGTTCGTAACAACGGCTTCACGGCTATTTATGAGACTGCTTGGGGTGTTGAGTACTCGCGACGGTGTGCTGCATTTGTTTGTCGGTTGTAAAATTCTTTTATTTTATGGACGCATTCATGCACCCCTCTTTTCTCTCTGTTGATGCTCCAGGCAGCATCGCTGCCACGTCACAGCAGAAAACCTCCCCGAAGCTGGCACGGCGCGCTGCCGGCGAATGTATCGAAGTTCTGGGACAGCAAGCTCGCGTGCGCATCGGCTCTCGTGATACGGGTGGAGTACTCGCTCTGCTGGAACTGGAAATTAGGCCACACGAAGGCGCACCGTATCACGTTCACCGCAACGAAGATGAAGTTTTTTTCGTTCGACAAGGGTGCTTCGAGTTCATCCTCGATGGAGCCAAGCACCAAGTGGAAACGGGCGACATGATTTACGGCCCGCGCGATGTGCCCCACACTTTTCGCAACCTCGATAGCCAAACGAGTATTTTGCAAGTTGTTGCACTGGGCAATGGGGTCGAGCAGTTTTTGCGTTGCTGCGCTGAAGCACTGGCCGTCGGCAGCGGAAAGCAGGCACCGGCAGGCATTGCTGCGGCACACAATATCGAGTTTGTCGCACCGGATACGCCGTTTGTCAGGCAATCGAAAGGCGGAGCCAGGCCTAAGATTATTCGTGTGACGGAGCAAAAGAGCGGTGCCGGGCTTTTGCAGGCGTTTGGTGCTTGTCGATTCCAACTTGAATCAGGTGATACAGCCGGAACACTTTGCAGCAGTCTGCACGAAACGCCATCGTGTTCCGGGCCGCCGTTGCACATGCACGAACGCGAAGATGAACTCTTCCTGATCGAAAGCGGCTGCTACGAATTCCAGTTGGGCACAGCGCGCATTCATGCCAACGCCGGTGATGCGGTGTGGGCGCCACGTTGTGTGCCGCATACTTTTCGCGTCATCAGTGACACACCGGGCCTCATGCTAACCCTTAACACGCCGGGCGGCTTCGATCAATTCTTCCGCGCCACTGCCGAAGTATTTGCCAATGAGCAAGCGTCACCGGAGCGTCTGGCACAAATCGGCACCGATTACGGCATCCACTTTCTGCCCGTTGAGTTGTGAGGGCGCTTGCAATATCTTTGCGGCTTCGCACCTTCACCCGTGCGGAATAACCTTGCCAAGATTGGCTAGCGGCCTAACGGCGGCAGCGTCAACAACTTCTTCAACTGCGGCGCAAAGAAGCACCCAACAATGCGACACTGTCTGTGCGCTACATCCCGTGCGTATTAAACGGCGTGTGACAGGCGGTTCTTCAAGGCGTGTTCGTAAACGAATTCATAATGCCGCGCTGCGTCGAGCCAATTGAAATCCTGGCCCATCGCCTGCTGTCGCAATTGTTGAATATGGTGGGGACGGTCATACCACGTCGCAACGGCCCAGCCGATGCAGTAATACAACGCATACGGATCGATGTCCCAGAACTTGAAGCCGGTTCCGGCGCCGGTCGCTTCGTCGTAGTTATGCACCGTATCGTCCAGGCCACCCGTAGCGCGCACGATGGGCAAGGTGCCGTAGCGCATCGAGTAGCTCTGGTTCAGGCCGCACGGCTCGTAAATGGATGGCATGAGGAAGAAGTCGCTGCCGGCTTCGATGAGGTGGCTCATCTCGTTGGAAAAGCCGATATAAGCTCCCACCTGTCCGGGATAACGCGCCGCCAGGCCGGAGAAGAAGTTTTCGGTTTCCGGGTCGCCGGTGCCCAGGACGACGAGTTGCATCGCCATATTATCGAGTGACCAGGGCAGCGCCTGGCGCAAGAGGTCGAAGCCTTTTTGCGAAGCAAAGCGGGATACGATGCCAAAGAGCGGCACTTTCATGTTCACTTCAAGGCCGAACCGTTCTTGCAAGGCCGCTTTGCAGATGGCTTTGCCGCTAAGATCGGACGGCGTATAGCGCGCCGGCACGTAAGAATCGACCGAAGGGTCCCAGTGCTCGTAATCAACGCCGTTGAGAATGCCTGTGAGGTCGCCGCGCCGGTTGTTCAGGTACGGCGCCAGTCCCTGGCCGCCAATCGGGCCGAGCAGTTCATAGGCATGTGTCGGAGAAACTGTGGTTAGCGCATCGGCGAAGTGAATGCCGGCTTTCAGCAGGTTGATGCGCCCGTTATCTTCCAGGACATGGGGGTTGAAATACTCCGCACCAATGCCGATGTAGCCCAGCGCACCGGGGTGAAAGATTCCCTGATAGCCGATGTTGTGAATCGTCAGCACGCTGGCGGTGTGCGATAAGGGCGATAGAACGCGATCCCATGTTTTAAGAAACGCAGCGACCAGCGCCGTCATCCAATCGTGCAGGTGCATGATGTGCGGGATGAAGTTCTGGTCTTTACAAATCTGCATTGCCGCCTTGGAGAGCAGTGCAAAGCGAAAAGCGTTATCCGAGTACTCGCCGCTGGCTTCGTGATACAGGCCGGCGCGTCCGAAGAATCGGTCATACTCTACAAACCACACCGGCACTTCGTTATCAAGCAAGGCAGTTTGCACGCCGACCCAGTTCTCTTCGCCGTTGCCCATGTGCACGCAGCTTGCACTCAGCGGCGCCAGGTTGAAGCGGGCGCGGTCAACCGAAGCATAGAGCGGAATGATGATGCGGACTTCGTGGCCCAGGCGCACGAGAGATTTCGAAAGCCCGGCGACAACATCGCCCAGACCGCCGGTTTTAGCAAATGGCGCGCATTCGGACGCCACAAATACAATCTTCATGGAGTTTCCTTCAGGCAGAAAGTGGCAAAGACGATTTTAACTCATGTATTATCTCAGTAGGGGCAAGCATCTTGCCCGATACCCATACAGCCACCGAGTTCCGCAATGAATCTTTTCCATCTCGACAATGCTCGCTGCGACAACGCCTGGCGCGAGTTTCACGTTTCTCGTGAGGCGCGCGACCGCTACGACTTCGATCAGGCGCTTTTTGCCACCAATGGCAACGTCATCTTCGCTAACTTTGGAGCGGCACGACTCTTCGCCGCCAAAATGAATGCCAAACGCGACCTGGCGCAAAATCCCGAGCAAGCTATTAAAGCCGGGCAAATCAACGCCATGGGCTTGCTCGACGAAATTTTGCATTATGTCGCGGCGCGCTATCGCGAAGAAAAGAACCCGCGCGCCCTGGCCAAAGCGCTGGAATGGCTGGATGCAAAAGTCGGGCGTGACGCCGTAGATACCGCGCTGGTGCGCTTCACGGAAGATTTTCCGCCGGTTGCGGTTTATCAGGCGCAAAGCAGCGCTATCGAGTACTTGCAGGGCAGAACGCAGGGCGTCTCGAATCGCCACATTGCACTCGAAGAGATGCTGATGCTGTGGCTGAGCAACCTCAACCCGGCATTGAAGCCTTACAGCGAGCTGTTCGACGACAGCAACTTGAGTGATACGGCTTATCGCCCCATCATGACGCAGTTGCGCGAGTTCTTCGATACGCAGCCGCGTTTTGGCCCCAACAACCAGAACCTGATCGACATGTTGCGCGCCCCGGCGCTGCTACACCCCGACTCGCTCATGGCGCAACTTGAATGGCTGCTGCGCAGTTGGAGCGAACTGGCCGAAGAGTTCTTTCAGCGTTTGCTATCGAGCCTCGACTTCATCAAAGAAGAAGAGAAACCGGTTTTCTTCGGGCCAGGTCCATCCATCGTGCCGACCTATGCGCGTGGTGCCGGTGCAACAGTTGGCCTTGACGAACCGGAACGCTTCAGCGCCGACCTCGACTGGATGCCGCAAGTCGTGCTGCTGGCGAAAAATACTTATGTCTGGCTCGACCAGTTGTCGAAACAATACGGACGCGAGATTCGCCGCCTCGATCAGGTGCCGGATGAAGAACTTGATATGCTGGCGCAACGCGGTTTCACCGGCTTGTGGCTCATCGGCTTGTGGGAGCGCAGTCGCGCCTCGCAGCGCGTCAAACAGATGTGCGGCAACCCTGATGCGGTTGCTTCCGCGTACTCGCTTTACGCCTACGACATCGCACAAGACCTGGGCGGCGATGCGGCAATGCACGACTTGCGCGAGCGCGCCGGGACTCGCGGCATTCGCATGGCGTCGGACATGGTGCCTAATCACATGGCGCTTGATTCGCGCTGGGTCGTCGAGCATCCGAACTGGTTTCTTTCGCTGCCGCACAGCCCTTTTCCCACTTACACTTTTGGCGGAGTTAATCTGTCAAACGATGATCGCGTTGGCATTTACCTGGAAGACCACTATTATTCGAAGTCGGATGCGGCGGTGGTTTTCAAGCGCGTCGATCACTGGACGGGCAGCGAAAGTTATATTTATCATGGCAACGACGGCACCAGCATGCCGTGGAACGACACGGCGCAGCTCGATTATCTGCAAGCTGAAGTGCGCGAAGCCGTCATTCAAACCATCTTGCACGTAGCGCGGCAGTTCCCCATTATCCGCTTCGACGCTGCGATGACACTGGCCAAGCGGCACTACCAGCGCCTGTGGTTTCCTGAACCCGGCACCGGCGGCGACATTCCTTCGCGCGCCGAACACGGCCTGACAGCCGAGCAATTCAACGCCGCTTTCCCTGAAGAATTTTGGCGCGAAGTCGTGGAGCGTGTGGCGCGCGAAGTGCCCGATACGCTGCTGCTGGCCGAAGCGTTCTGGATGATGGAAGGCTACTTCGTGCGCACGCTGGGCATGCACCGCGTGTATAACAGCGCTTTCATGAATATGCTGCGCGCTGAAGAAAACGTCAAATATCGCACCGTTTTAAAGAACACGCTGCAATTCGAGCCGGAGATTTTAAAGCGCTTCGTCAACTTCATGAACAACCCCGACGAAGATACGGCTGTCGAGCAGTTCGGCAAAGGCGATAAGTATTTCGGCATCTGCACCATGATGGCGACTTTGCCCGGCTTACCGATGTTTGGCCACGGCCAGGTCGAAGGCTATGCCGAAAAATACGGCATGGAATATCCGCGCGCCTACTGGGACGAAAAACCGGACGAGTATTTAGTGCAGCGCCACCAACGCGAAATCTTTCCGCTATTGCATCGCCGCCACATCTTTGCCGAAGTCACCGATTTCGTGCTGTACGACTTCTGGACTTCCGATGGCAGCGTGAACGAAGACGTTTATGCCTATTCAAACCGCAGCGGCAACGAACGCGCTCTCGTAATTTACAACAACAAATACGCTGATGCCGCCGGTTGGGTGCGTTCTTCGGTCGGTGTGGTGGACAAAAGTTCAGGCGGCATTGTGCAACGAGTACTCGGTGAGAGCCTGGGGCTGACCGAAAACGCGGAATACTTTGCCATCTTCCGTGACAACACCTCAGGCCTGGAATATATCCGCAACAACGCCGAGTTGTGCGAGAAAGGTTTGTTCGCACAACTGAAGCCTTACGAATATCATGTTTTCCTCGACTTCCGTGAGGTGCGCGACACGACGGGACGTTACGCGCAGGTCGCGGCGCTGCTCAACGGGCGCGGCGTGCCCAGCGTTGAACGAGCCGTGCGCGAATTGTGGGTGCAACCGGTTCTGGTTCCATTCCGTGCCGTGGCTGATGCCGAGTTGTGGAAGCAATTGTTAGGCATCACACCGGATATTGTGGTGGAAGGCGGCATTGCCGCGATAGAAAGCCTTACTGACGCGCCACTGACCACAGCCGCTACATCGTCCACAGATGCTGTTCCGAGTACTCGAGAAAAAACGGCAACAAGCGATGACGTTGTCACAGCAGATGCTGCCGACACAGTAAATGCTGCCGACACAGCAGATGCTGCCGACACAGCAGATGCTGCGGTCAATGCAGCGCAAAGTTTCGCTCCCATCACTTTGAACGATGAAGCGTTGCAGGAACTCGAAGAACGTTTGCGAGTACTCGTGGCGGCTATTCGCAGCTTCAGCGCTCAGGAAAACGGCGTTGCGCACCGGGACGTAACGGCTGATTACGTCGATGTCGTGCAGGCACGGTTACAAAGCATTTCGCAACTGCCGTCGCTTGCAACAGGTGCAACGGAAACCTATTTATCGTCGCAGTGGAAACCGCAAACAATCGCGACATTGCTTGGCTGGGCTCTGGTTCACGACCTGGGACGCATCGTCGGTGAACACAATGTCGATGCGCGTGGCCGTAGTTGGCTCGATGAATGGCTGCTGGCCGACGCACTGGGCGACACCCTGACCGGCCTTGCATTCGACGAGTACTCGGCACAGCGTAGCGTCGGCCTCATCAAAATCCTGGTGGCCAACGGGCGCGGCTTCGCTGCCAACGATGGAGCTTCGCTCTTCGAATTCCTCACGCTTTTGATTTCAGATCGCGATGTACAGCGCTTCATCGGTGTCAATCGCTACGACAATGTGGTGTGGTTCAATCAGGAAGGTTGGGATGAACTGTTGTGGTGGCTCTTCACCGCGACAGCCATCGAGCAACCCGCAGAAGAATCGCTGCAAAGCCGCCAGGAGATTGTCACGCAGTTGCAGGAAGCTGCGCGCGCTTCGGGCTATCAAGTCGTAAAATTGTTAGACCACGTGCGTAAATTGGCGGCGAAGAACCGGCGCCCACAAGCCGCGCAAGGTCAACTCACAACGTGATGCAGTGGCATTAAAACACGTTTCAGTGCGGATGTCTGGATGTGTTTGCGTAAGGGCGCAACGCGTTGCGCCCCTACTCAGTGCTCTGAAAATTGCTTTAAGACGATTGCATCACTGTTGCTTGCGTTCTTCAAAGCCGGCTGGTGGCATGAATGTTTCGGTTGGGGGTTCCAGCGCATCAGCGGCGCGCGGATGGGCGCAGGGGAAATCTTTCTCGATGAAGTAGCGCAATGCGGGTTCGCCCTGCTCTTGAAAATAGACGCCTTCGTTTTCCGGTGTCGATAGCCTTTGCCGATCGGCTTCGCCTAGCGATAAGCAGAGCGCGCCCGATTCGAAACGGAGCGATGTATTAGCGGTCGCAGGTGTTATCGCGGCGCTCCACGCGACACCGCCCGGCAGTTGCAGCGTTTCACTGATGGATTCGCCGCGCTCAATGGCAGCAAGCTCCGGGGGCGTGATGCGAAAGCGAACGCTATTTTGCGTCCAACGAATCTTCATTTTTGGCTTCCTTCACAGGTGTTTCCTTCGCTGCCAAACGCCCTGACATCGTCGGGAGTGTTGAAATTGTGCAGCATTGCAGCGATTGTGGCGGGTGCATCGACGTATTCGAAATCGGCAGCTTCAATAAAGGCGCGAAGCGAGAAGCGGCCCGGCGAGTCCTCGTCTGAAGCTAAACGCTGCTCCAGAAGGGTGAGGCAGCGCACCGTGTAAATCGAAAATAAAGGCTCGACGCGCCCGCCGTTGCGCACAATGAGGCCATGTTGCAGTTGCCGTTGCGAAGCTTGCTCAAAGACCCATTCTACTGCGCCCGATTTTAAATTCGGCGTATCGCAGGCCAGGGCGAGTACTTGACACTCTTGCGGCAATTCGCTGGCCCAGCGCAAAGCCGCCAGCAATCCTCCCATGGGCCCACTATCTGGAACGGCATCTTCCAGGAAAGCGATGTTTCCCAGCGGCCAGTCAACAGGACGGCTGCGGCCAATAACGGCCAGGTGCGACACAACCTCCAGCGCCACGCGCGCCGTATGTTCCAGCCACGAAGCTTCGCCCCAGCGCAGTTGCGCTTTGTCACGTCCCATGCGCCGGCTTTGTCCACCAGCCAGAATAGCAACCGATTTCGTGTGCAGCATTTCCACCTGTTGTGCCGTCTCAAGCCGTTGACGGTTGTTCCACAATACCTGCACGCACCGTGCGGCAGACGATCCAGCACAGCAAAGCGAACACCGACAAAGCGAACACCGACAAAGCGACAAATCCCAGTATGAAGTTTCCGGTCATCTGTTTATCGAGGCCCAGCAGAAGCGGCGGAAAAAATCCATCCAGGCCGCCCGCCGCAGATCCACCCCGGCACGGCTGCGCGCCTGAAGTTGCTGCGCATATAGATAGCAACAGGTCTTCGTTCGGCGCACCCGTGCGAAAGCTCTCCACCATGGCGGGCGCCTCTCAGCGCGGGCTGACGCGGCGGAAAAAGTTGTTGCATGTTCGCTAAACATCTTGTGCGGGTACTCGTTTTCCCTACGTTCTTCTGCATCGATTCTCTTATTCGATGTGAGGCGCGAGACCCGCTTCATGGCGCCATGCGGCCAGTGCTGTGGGCAGTCGGTCAAGCGCCTCATCCGGCAGTGTCTCTTCAATCAACGGGAACACGACGCGTTCTTCAAGCCGCACATGCGCTTCCAGTTGCCGGCCCAGCGCCTGCATCGCGCTACTGCGAGTACTCGCATCCCCAGTCCTCGACTTGATTAGCGCGGCCACGTCGCGCCGCATCAGAATATGCTCGCGCTGCATCTGGCGAATCGGTTCCTGACTGACATCGCCGAATTGCGCGAAGAAAGGCAGCAAGGCTTCTTCTTCCTCACGGAAATGCGGGTTGGCGTGCTCGCGCCAGAAGCGCACGAAGTCGTCGAAGGTGGCCTGCTGCGTTTGCGGGTCGGCAGTGGCGCCTTGCAGACGATGCGCCTGCACCAGCGCATGATGATGATCGACCGACAAGTTGCGCAGTGACGGGTGACGTTTCAAATTCGCATCTCCTATTGTGATTTACTTTCGTGCGAGTTAGGCACGGAACTCGTCAACACCCGCAGACAGGCCGCCAAAGCGGCACACGAGATCTCGGTTTATGAAGTTATCCAGGCCGTTGATCCAATCGAGCATATTCGCGACTGTCCACTGGGGCTGGATGACATGGCGGCTCTCATCAAAGAACAATTTCGCGCCACCACCATCGCCGAGTTGCTTATCAGGCCCGGTGGCAAAGGTTTCCACTTCCCGAAAGCGTTGAACCAGGTTTCATAAATGGGGCTGTCATAAAAATGCGGCACGGCTTCGTATGGAGCCGTGCCGCCGAAGCCGTGCCGCGCCGGGTTGCACATCGCAAACTGTCTCAAGGCAGCAGCCTCAAGGCAGCAGCCTCAAGGCAGCAGCCTCAAGGCTGCTTTTCGAACTTAAGCGAAACGGAGTTCATGCAGTAGCGCAGGCCAGTGGGCTGCGGGCCGTCCTCGAAAACGTGACCCAGATGGCCATCGCAACGGGCGCAGAGCACTTCAGTGCGCCGCATTCCGTAGCTGACATCGGTTTCTTCATGCACATGATCGGGATCGAGCGGCTTATAAAACGAAGGCCAGCCTGTGCCGGAATTGAACTTTGCATCGGACGAAAACAATTCTAAACCGCATCCGGCGCAGCGATAAATGCCCTTATCGTGGTTCTGGTAATCGCCACTGAAAGCGCGCTCCGTGCCCTTTTTGCGCAGCACAGTGAATTGCTCTGGAGAGAGCGACTGCTTCCACTCTTCTTCGGTCTTGACGATTTTTTCCATTTTCTTTCCTTTGCTTGTAGTTACCGTGGAACTTGCAGGAGTGCCCTCTTCCTTGAGCAACCCCTCAACCAGACGCGTGATTTTTGCTTCGCCACTTGCTTGGCCACCGGCACGGTTATGTTCCAGTTCACCAATCCAGCGGTAGCGGAGGTGACCGTTTTTATCGATGAGGTAAATTGTCGGCCAGTCCTGCTGATTCCAGCGCCGCCAGTTATCACTCGCAGAGTCGATAAGAATCGGGTACGTGATGCCAAGCTCTTGGACGCAACGCGCCACATTTTTTGGGTCACGCTCGGAATCGGACTGCGGTGTGTGGATGCCAATTATTGTCACGCCTTGCTTCTCGAACTTCTTTTGCAAACGCGCATAGGACGGCAAGTTAGCCTGGCAACCGGAGCTATCAAAAGCCCAGAACTGCACGACAGTCACTTTGCCGCGCCGTGAGGACAGTGAAACCGGCTGCTTATCTGGAGTGTTCAACCACGGGCCACCGACCAGTTCCGGTGCGACCGCATCAAGCGACGTGATATTTTGCGCCCGGCTTGAAGTGGTCATGCCACTCCAGAACAATGCACCGGCAACCGCCAGTATCAGCAACCAGCCGCCAATTACTTTCATCTAAACCCCTCTTCACCGAGAAGATTCCTGCCCGGCAAAGGAATCAGACGCCCACAACCTCCGTGCGCGCCACAATTATTCCGAACCAAATACGAAGTCTGTCGTGAAGAAGCCCATGCAAAGTCAAGAAAATTTAACACGAGGAAATGAGGCGTTTGCCATATTAACGACATGGGCGCTTTCATCTCCTGCATTATCTTCCTGGCGCTTTGCATGGGCGCGTTGTGCTTGTTTGTGCGAGTACTCGTGCGCTGCCTGCGCACGCAAAACAACTCTCCAATGACGATGTGTCTCTCAGCAGCCCATTTTACTGGGTAGAGAAGAAGAGACACACAGGACGCGTCAATGTGCATGGCCAGGAGAAGCCAGCAAGCGCAGAGTTCGAGACACGTTTATCAGAGCGCGACCCTGATGATAGGCTTCGGTCCAGGCATCGCTTTTGGCGCGGCCCTCTGGCGGAGCCCCTGTGTGTGTAACGCTCGGATACCAGCCGCCACGCACCGCATCAATCTGGTGTGCGGTGATGAAATTCCACTGCTGCAAGAACGACTGCCAGTAGCGTGGCGTTTGCCGCCCGAAACGTTCGTGCATCAGTAGCAAGGCGTTGAGGCCTTCCGCCTGCGTCCACCAAATTTTCTCGGTGTTTACGGGCTGCCCAAAAGCACTGCCGGTGTCATAGAAACCGCCGTTTTCCGCGTCCCACCCGAATTCCAGCGCATGATCGACCAGGCGCCGCGCCGTGGCCCAGGTGCGCGCATCTTGCGGTTTGCCCAGTGCAGCCGACGCTTCCACCAGCAAGTAGGCGGTTTCAACATCGTGGCCGAACGAGTCGTGATCGGGAACGGCGCGCCAATCCGGCGTAAAGAACAGGTTCATCGCACCCGCCTGCTCAACCACGATTTTATCGCGCACAATATCGAACGTTTCCTGTAACCGCGTGCGCAGTTTCCTGTCCGGCCACAGTTCATACAACGCGGTGAACGCTTCCAGCAGGTGAATATGACTGTTCATCGACTTGTAGCCATAACGTGTGCCAATAGCGTCGCTTGGCGTTGCCGAACCCGATGGCGTGACGGGCGGCACCAGAATCGGCTGTCCCGCCGCAGTGAGCGCCTCGTAATAGCCGCCATTGCGGGCGTCGTGCGCGTGAGCATCCAGCCACTGGAAGGCGCGCTGCGCCAGATTCAGCGCCTGTGCGTCGCGCGTGGCCTTGTAGTTGGCGGTAGCCGCGTAGATAGCGAAGGAAATGCCGTAAACATGCTTTTCCCGTCCGCGTGCAGTAGCCGGTTGATTGTTGGCGTCAACGACCCAGAAGAAACCACCGTGCTGCTTGTCCCACATCACGTCGTTCAGATATTTCAAACCGTGGCGCGAGTACTCGCGATAGGCGCTCTGTGTTTGCGGCGAGCGCATCGCCTCCTGCGCGGCCATCCAGGTGAGACGCGCTTGATAAACAATGGACTTTTCGGTTGTTTCCTGGCGTGTCCAGTCTTCAGCAAAATTCTGGAAGAAGCCGCCGTGCTCGCGATCGATCGCTGCCGGAAACCACTTGGTCAGAACGTGCTGTTGCAGATTGTTCTCGACTTCATTGGCCACGCGCAGATAGGATGCGGCATTCGCCGGCAATGCATTTGTCGCCAATGGAGCGGTGGCAGGAGCTACTGTCTGGGCGCTGGCCATCATGATGGGTTTAAGCTCCTCGCGATTTAGAACAACATCGCTTTTATAAATGCGAGCAAGATCTTCTTTCGAAATTTTCTGCGGCCCAAGATCTCCCGTCCACGATACGAAGTGAGACCAGCGCACACCATAGCGCCACATCTTCTGCACATCGGGAACTTTTCCGATCTCGGTCAACGCCATCAACTTCTTGCCGTCGAAGCGCTGTTTCAGTTCTTCCCATGTGTTGCTCAGCGGATCGAACGGATCGGACGGATACGCATCGATACCCACTATATCGACATAGTTATCGCCCGGATACCACTCCGGTTTGTTGCCGATGGTGTAAACCCAGATCAGGTTGTGCAACTGATGATGATTGGTCAGGCGGTCGAACATCAGCCGCCACAATTGCACCAGCGGCTCCGGCCCTTTGGCTCCCCACCAGAACCAGCGGCCTTCAGCCTCGTGCAGCGGGCGCCACAACACGGTAATGTCCGCATCGGCGAATTTTTTAAGCTGCACTGCAATCGCATCGATGTCGCGCAACAACAGCTTGTAATCTTCCGATTGCGGATTAGCCAGGGCACGCTGCACATCGAAGGTTGTCGCGTTCGTGTAGAAGCCGCGATACCAGCGCGCATCGGTTTTTTGCCCGTTCTCGTTGACAATTTCCTTGTCGATTAAATCCTTGGGCGCATTCCAGTGCCACGACAGACTGATAATCTGGCCTTCGCGCGCTTTCTGGATAAGGCGCTCGGTTGTGCCCTCAGGTTTGGTGCCGTGAGCAACGCGCGAAGGCGAATAGTCCATGAAGTCGCCGCCCAGGATTGCAGGTGTCTGTCCCGCTACGCTGCGAACGTAATTATTTTCAGCATCTTCATACTGGCCGGAGAGCATCTTCTCGCCATACAAATCGACGAAATAGCTGTGCAGAGCGCGCGTTTTGGCAGTCGCCCGGGGGTCAACCAGAGTTTTGGGCGGCTTATTGAGAGTTGCATCGACGGTCGCCGGGACAATGTCGATAGAGTCAATATCATAGTAGCCCCAGCCTTTCTCAATGCCGATGGTATTTGGCCCCTGTCGCAGTTCTACCTTGCCCGCGCTACGCGTCGCAAACGCATCGCCCGTGGCTGCGAACATGCCGCTCATCTTGGAGCCGTTCACCACAAGCTCGTAGCCTTTTTCGCCTGGTGCACTGTAGCGAATTTTGACTTCATAGATTCCAGCTTCCGCATGGGGAATGCTCCACATGATGCGGTCGCCGTCTTTTTGAAACCCGCTGACATAGCCCGTGCCGCTAAAGCCCTTGCGAGTACTCGCTACGGCGGGCCCAAGCATCTGAGCCTCTTCCGCTTCCAGGTGAATGTTGCCGGGAGCCGCCAGTACCAGCGCTCCGGTAACGGCAGTCGTCAGGCACCCAAGTGCAATCGCCCCACAAAGTGCTTGCTTTTTCATATATTGCCTTTCATGATGTTCTTCGCTCTTGCTTCACACATTGTGCCTGTGCCGGCAAGGCACCAGCTCGCTTGATCGCTATTCTTTCAAAGTCTGCTACGTCTAAACTGCACTTTGACTAAAGACCTCTGAGTAAGAAAGAAGAATCGTTCAAAAAATTGGCGCGGTTCTTCTATTTCTTGGTGTCACGACCGAAGCAAAGTTGCGTCTACAGCAATGGTCGTCTGCTTGAATGTACTTGATCTATTCTTCTATGATACCAAGTCACTCATATTGGCGAGACTACCTCCGGCAATGGAAATCGCCATCGCTGTTATCAGCAGCCAGGTTTTGCGGCTCCGATCAAGGCAGAACACATACACTTTGCCTTTCTGCTGTGCGTGTTTCTAAGATACTTGCTTTTATGTCATGAACAAAGATGTGGAATCACCATGAGCCTTGCGCAGTAAATCGATACACTGCCAAAGCAGCATGAATGCACTTGCGGCATCAATCGGAGGAGACAGAGCATGTATAAAGGGAGTTGTTTATGCGGGACGGTTAATTATGAAATTGAAGGAGAACCGGGAGATATAGTGTTTTGCCACTGCTCCCGTTGCCGCAAAGCGAACGGAACAGCTTTTCTCGCCGCGGCACCCGTTCAAACGGAGCAATTCTCTATCGTGAGCGGCAATCAGAGTCTTGTGGAGTATGAGTCGTCGCCCGGCGTCTATCGCGTTTTTTGCGGACAGTGTGGCTCTCCACTCTTCAGCAAGCGAGACGCCATGCCAGAGACCATCCGTGTTCGCATCGGCACTCTGGATACACCTATTGAAAGCAAACCGACGGCGCATATCTTTGTTGCTGACAAGGCGAATTGGTTCGACATCCGAGACGAAGCCCCGCAATTTCCGGAAAGACCTTAATCGCAATAACCATAAACCGTTAAGTAGGCGGACAAAATTAAGTGTCACTGTTCTACGACCCCGGATCATGAACGACGGGCTTGCATAGCTTGAAACAAGCCCGTCGCTCATGATCCGGGGTCGTTCAGATGTTTAGGAGATGGCTTCGAGTACTCGAAAGTGTTGCTTCACGAAGACATCTACGATGAGTCAACGCAGTGCTTTACCCAAGACACAAGTTGCTGAGAGTTCATGTCCGGCCAGGCAGTGAATGGTACGGCATCCGGCATAAAACAGAAGAAGGCGAGGACATATTCAGTGAGGTCGTTAAGCAGTATCGAAAAAAGAGTGTTCGGCACTGCGGCGAGTGATGAATAACCTTCTTTATGTTTCTTCGCGCGACACGACGATGACATCATCCTGGCCGTCATGGTTGCCCTGAGCTAACATGCCTTCATCTACGATGGCGCGTGATACAGCCGCACCGCTTTGAACCCGCGCGTTTTCCAACACGATGCTGTCGCGCACTACGGCGCCTGCTTCAACAACTGTTCCGGGACACAACACCGAGTTGATAACTGTGCCTTCTACAATGCATCCCGGCGAAAGTAAAGAATTTTCGACTTGCGCGCCGCCTCGCACGCGGGCTGGAACTCGCATCGTTCCTGTGGTGAGAATCGGCCAGTTCGGGTCGTCTAATTGCAAAGGTGAATCGGGGCGCAGCAAATCCATGTGCCCTTCCCAGTAGCTTTGCAGCGTGCCGACATCGCGCCAGTAGCCGTTCATGGGCCAGGCCCAGGCGTTGCCTTGCTGCACCAACTCAGGCAGCAACTCGTGGCCGAAATCCTTCAAAGTGCCTTCACCCTTGCCGTCTTCACCGTCCTGCTTGGCCTGGTTCGCCAGGTGCTCCAAAACATCGAGCAGAATATCCGTGGTGTAGATGAAGACTTCAGTCGTGACCGTTCCCGTTTGCGGCTCATCCGGTTTGTAGTCCCAGAAGGTAACACGGCCATTTGAATCGGTTTTCAAAGTACCGTAGCGTCCCGCAGTTTCAACCGGCACCTGTGTTGTCACCATCGTGACTGCCGCGCCGGTATCGCGGTGCGCTTCAAGTACGGGGCGCACATCAAGTTGATAAATATGGTCGGCGCTCATTACGACAAGCAGTTCAGGCGCGAACTCACGAATGTAGCGTGCATTGCGCCAGATTGCATCGGCGTTGCCCTGGTGGAAACCATCATCGTCCGAATCGCCTTTGACGTGTGGTGCAAAAACTCGCAGGCCGCCACGATTGCGGTCGAGATCCCAGGGGCGTCCGTTGAGCAAATGATCGTTGATGGAATGCGATTCGAATTGCTCAACCACCCACACATCGCGCACACGCGAATGCACCAGGTGCGACAAGGCGAAATCAATCAAACGATAAACACCGGCAAAAGGCAGCGCAGGCTTGGCGCGCCGCGTGGTGAGCGGGCGCAGTCTTCCACCTTGCCCTCCGGCTAACACCAGCGCCAGCACCCGATCGGTTGCAGAACTCGACAGCATATGTGTTCCTTCGAGTACTCGTAAAGAGTGAGAACTCACTGGACTTGCAGATTTCTTCCGTTACTTTGCCCGGGAAGCGAACAGGCTCTTTGCAGCGCGCACGGCTTCAGGAGCGGTGAGGGCAACCGAAATCACAGAGCAAATTGTGGCAACCTGACAGTAGGCGCAAAGGGCTTTATTCTCTTTCCATTCCTCGCGTCCCAGTTCTACAGCCGTGACGGTATCAAGCACCGTTTTTAAACCAAGTGCAACAGGCAGCAGCGGAGTTTGCATCGCGCGATTCTTTCCGCCCGCGCCTGCCAGCCATGCAGTAACGGCATAACTGGCCAGCATCATAAACGCATCGGGCGTTTGTAGGCGTTTGTAAGCGTAATCGGAAGCATCGACTTTTGTCGAATCAAAAATCGCCCATGGCGGATCGGGCAGGCGACGCACAATGCCGGTTTGGTAAAGCGACACAATTTGAGCCATGGCCGTGCCCACCAGAGATAAGCCGATGACCCAGCGCCGCCGCTGAAGATCGGGGCTGGAGTCGTTGCGCAGTTCTTCGCTGAGTTCTCGCGGAGTCATGACAAAAAGTTCCTCTGTCAAACTGAAGCCTGGGAAACCCTTCAATCAACGTTCGCCTGCAAGTTGCAAAGGATGTTCCATAAAACAGTAGAAGCGCCAAAGCGACTCCATGCTTTGTCATCGAGTACTCACTGATGAAGCTATGGGTTAATTCTAAATTCTGTGCAGTCCAGAGAGGTGTGTAAGGTTGATTATAGTGGCGAATGAAGAATGAGTACTCGGGAGAATTGAGAATTTCGTGCAGCAAAACGTCCTGCCGGCTTGATGCGCGGCAGGACGTTTCATCTCACAGATTTTGGCCTAAATCAAACGCTCCAGACGACCGGTGCTGTCGCCGAACTTTTCGGCGGGCACGTTCATGCGGTCGAGCATCGACAGAAACAGGTTGCTCATCGGAGTTCCATCGGGAAAGACGTGGTGCTGTCCCGGCTTGAGCGCTCCGGCACCGCGACCCGCCAGAAGAAGCGGCAAGTCGTCGTGGTTGTGACGGTCACCGTCGCTGATGCCCGCGCCATACACAATCATCGAGTTATCCAGCATGTTGGAGTCGCCTTCGCGGATGCTTTTCATCTTCTCCAGCAAATAAGCCAGTTGCTCAACGTGGAAATGATTGATGCGACGAATTTTCTCGTGCTTTTCCTTGTCGCCCTGGTGATGCGACACTTGATGATGGCCATCGGAGATGCCGATGTTGCGATAAGAACGGTTGCTGCCATCGTTGGCGAACATGAAGGTGGAGATGCGTGTCAGGTCGGCCTGGAACGCCAGCACCATCATGTCGCTCATCAGGCGGATGTGTTCACCAACATCCTTGGGAATGCCGCCCGGCTGCTTGCGCAAATCGACTTGCAGCGAACTGGCTTCTTCGGTCTTGCTCAGGCGCTGCTCGATTTCACGCACGCCTTCGAGATACTCATCCAGTTTGCGATTATCGTGCGCGCCGAGTTGCTTTTTTAAGGAGCGGGCGTCTTCGCTCACAAAGTCGAGAATGCTCTTGTTATAGCGCTGGCGATGGTGACGGCTTTCGGCTTCTTCGGGGTTTTCGCCGTTGCCGAAAAGGCGCTCGAAGACAAAACGAGGATTAACTTCTTTGGCCACCGGCGTCGATTCGCTGCGCCATGAAACGCTCGATGGATAGGCGCAACTATAACCCGAATCGCAGTCGCCGGCCTGGGCGCCGCGCTCAATGCCGATTTCCAACGAAGGAAAACGCGTAAATTGCCCGACGTGTCGCGCCGCGAGTTGATCGACCGAAACCCCGGCTTTGATGTCGACGCCGGATGTCTTGCGCGGATGCACGCCGGTCAGCCAGGTCGCGCTCGAACGCGCATGATCGCCGCCACCGTCGCCCAGGGCACTCGCATTATTTTGCGCCAGACCACTCAGCACCGAGAAGTCGTTGCGTAAATTCTTCAGCGGTTCCAGAATGTAGGGCAACGCGTAGTTGGCGCCTTCTGTTGCGGGCTTCCAATCGGCCATGTGCATGCCGTTGGGCACGAATATGAACACCATGCGGTTGAGACGCGCCGCCGGCACGGCTTTGGCGGCGCGCACGGCAGCCGCACTTGTGGCCGCCTGCGCCGCTGAGGCCAATGGCGCCATGCCTTCTAATAGCGGCAACGCCATGGCTGTGCCAAGCCCGCGTAAAAATTTACGTCGTGGTATCGCTTCAAAACTCATTCGGAAACTCCAATGCAACAGTTCACCGGGTGCTACCCCATACAGCTTACCCGCCACAGCACAATTCGTATCAACAGTGCGCAAAGCGAGTACTCGTTACTTCTTTACAACTTCCATGCGCTTGTTGCGAAATGGTTCGCTTTGCACTACCGCCAGGATCAACGTCGAAAAACGATAATCATTGGCCGCCACCGTTTTGGTGATCCTGTCAATGGTTGATTTGTCGCTGCGTTCAAGTCCACGTCCCAGAGAATAGGTCAGCATCTTTTCAGCCAGGCAGCGCGCGAACTCGTCTTTGCGGCTCTTAAGTACAGCCTTCAGTTCGGCAGCGCCGTTGAACTTGTAGCCGCCCGCCAGTTCACCGCTGGCATCAACCGGAAACTGGCCTTCCCTGGTGCGCCAGGCGCCGATGGCATCGTAATTTTCCAGCCCAAAACCAATCGGGTCCATGCGCGCGTGACACGAAGCGCAACCGGGATCTTTGCGATGCTGCTCCATACGCTGGCGCATTGTCGCGCCATTGACGATTTTCTTGTCTTCGCTCAGGTCCGGCACGTCCGGCGGCGGTGGCGGTGGTGCCGCGCCCAGAACCTGTTCCAGCACCCACTTGCCGCGCTTGACCGGCGAAGTGCGTGTTGGGTTCGATGTCACGGTGAGGATGCTCGCCTGCGTCAGTAAACCGCCGCGCTGGCGTGCCTGCTCGCCGGTGAACACAACGCGCTTCCATGCGGGGCCTTTCACGTTGGGAATGCCGTAATGTTTGGCTAGCGGCTCGTTTACGTAAGTGAATTTCGCATCCAGAAAGTCGATGACGCTGCGATCCTGGCGGATAATTTCTTCGCAGAATTTCACCGTTTCAGTTTGCATGGCGAGGCGCAGTTCCGGCGTGAAACCGGGAAACAGTTCCGGGTCGGGCATGAAGTCGTTAAGGCGGCGCAACTCCAGCCACTGCATGGCGAAGTTGGTCGCCAGCGCGCCCGCTTTAGGGTCTTTGAGCATGCGCCGCACCTGGTGCAGCAAGTGTTGAGGCTCGCTTAATTTGCCTTGCTCGGCCCACCACAAGAGCGAATCGTCCGGCATACTGCTCCACAAAAAATACGACAACCGCGAAGCCAGTTCAAAGTCGTTTAGCTTGCGCGCTGCTAATTGAGCCTTAGAGCTACTTTGCGCCTTAACTGGCACCGTGTCGCGCTCGATGCGGAACAAAAAGTGCGGCGACACCAGCATCGCTTGAATCGCGATTTGCACGCCGCGCTCGAAACTATCGCCATCTTTTTGCGCCAGGTCAATGTAGCGGGCTAATCGTTCCACTTCATCGCGCGTCACCGGGCGGCGATAAGCACGGTGAGCCAGCTTGCTCATAATCTCGCGCGCATAACGAGAACGCTCCTCGGGGGCAGTGGCAGCCGTTACCGGGCGCGGCATGATTTTCAAGTGCGCAGGCGTGAGTGGCGGATTTACTAATCGCGGCCCTTCGATGGCGAGCGCTTCGATGATCAGGTTGCGGTCGCGCTGCCCTTCAGGACGCTCTTCCTCATAAAAGTCGTTGGTGAAGGTAACGGTTACGCGATGCTTCCCTGCCGCCACACGAAGCCTGTGTTCATAGTTTTCGGGAGCGCCTTCGACCGCCGCGACATCAAAAACCTTCAACGACTGTGCATCGAGTTTGAGTTCCATCTTGGCCGCTTCGTCCCCGGCTTGCTGCGCATAGGCGCGGGTCTGTAGCGAGTACTCGCCGGCCTCGGGAAAGTTGTAATCGACACCAACTTCGGCAGTCGAAAACAGCAAACGGCTGCCGTCGTCGGTGAAGGCCGCGTCTTTTTCGGGCGTTAAACGCTGCGCGTCGAAGCGTGCGGTGCGAATGTTGGCATCCGTTGCCACTACAGCCTGCATCGCGATTTTCTCGGCTGCATTAAGATACTTCTCCATCAACAGCGGAGAAATCGACAGCACATCGCCGATGTTATCGAAACCATAACCAATGTCGTCAGACGGGAAATCGGCAGCGGGCTTGAAATCGATTCCCAGCAAATCGCGAATCGTGTTGTTGTATTCTTCGCGGTTCAGGCGCCGCAGTGTGACACGCGCCGGAACGGTCGATTTCGCTTCGTCCTGGTACAGGATAGTTTCGATACATTGCACCAGGCGTTCACGTTGCGCGCGTGTTGGCTGCGGCATCTTGGCCGGCGGCATATGTGAGGAATGAACGTTCTGCACCACGCGCTGCCAGATGGCCTTGTTCTTCAGCACCGAAGCCACAGTTTTGTATTTAGCGAGATCGAGATCGGCAGTCGGGTCGGGGCTGACGTGGCACGACACGCAGTATTTTTGCACGACCGGCAATACATCGCGCTCGAAAGTGGGAGGTACTGAACTCCTGCCGGCAGGCCCCGCGCCGAACGGTTTCGCACCGAACGGTTTCGCACCGAACGGCCTCGCAGCAGATTTATCAAGTGCCGCCTGCGAAACCGTGCGCGATGGATTTCGTACGGCACCACTGGCCACTCGCTTTGGATGAATGGGCACGTAGCCCGGCTTTGCGGCGGGTTGCGCATATAACGCAATGCCGCCGCTCAGCACAAGGCCGCCAAAGATAACAACCGGGTATCTGATCATGAATAGCGTATGAGCAACAGTAGCATATGAGCAACACCATGCACCTGACAAATTTGGCAGGCGAACACGATTTCGCGCAGGTAAGTTCAACGAGGTGAATGTCGAACATTCGACAGAATTGCAGTCACGTTGTTGCGCTCATTGCTTCACTTTTGCCAATCGCCACGACCATCGCCTGAAGATATAGACGTTTACCACATCTCGTGCAACACTGAACAACCATGTTTTTACAGGAACTTCTTCACCGTTATCAACCCTTCGACGAACAGGAAGCACAAATGCAGGTGCGCCTGACACGCTTTCTGGAAAACGCCCCTCCGGGCGCCGGTGAGGTTTTCGGGCGTGACCTGGCCGGGGCCGCACCACATTGGGGTCATGTCACCGGCTCGGCGTGGATTGTCAATGAAGCAGGCTCACGCACGGTTTTGGTGCATCACGCCAAACTGGGCAAATGGGTGCAGCCGGGCGGACACTGCGACGGCGAAGCCAACGTGCTCGCGGTTGCTTTGCGCGAAGCAAAGGAAGAAACAGGGTTGATTGTCACGCCTGTTGATAACGACATCTTCGACATCGATGTGCATCTTATTCCCGAGTACTGGAGCACGCCCGAGCACTGGCATTTCGATGTGCGTTTTCTGCTGCAAGCCGATGACGCAAGCGTGCCACAGGTCAGTTCCGAATCGCGCGCTGTGCGCTGGGTGTCGCTCCATGAAGCGGTTGGTCTTAACAACAGTCAATCTCTCATGCGCATGATAAACAAAACGCAGCGCCACTTCTGCTCGCAGCAGCCATGACTGGCAGCGAGCCATCGACTGCTGCAAGCCATCAACAACAGAACACTTCCGCAGCGCGCCATAAGTCGCACCCCTCTAAAGCCGCCGGATAACCGGGCGCGGCGTAAAAATAAGCTGGCGCGCCGCACCGCCTGCGCCGGCCAGGCGTCGTTTAATGATGTCGGCGGCAGCGGAAATCATTTCATCCCAGGGCAGCGCAATTGACGGCGCGCAGGCCACTTTTATCTTCAATGCCGACATGCAATTTGGCACCATTGATCGCACTAACCTTGTCGGCAGCAAAGGAACACTGCACTCCACGGGTGCCGATTTAAGTGCGCAGGAGCTTGAGTTATTCACCGCAGCCAGACGCACACATGTGCCGCTTGAAGGTTCATGGTTCCCGGATGGCTTCTGGGGCACCATGAGCGAGTTGCTGTGTGCCATCGAAGATGAGCGCGAACCGGCCAATTCAGCGCGCCAAAACCTGAAGAGCCTCGAACTCTGTTTTGCGGCCTGCGCCAGCGCCGATAGCGAGACTTCTCAAGTTCCGGGAGCCGTGCGCAGTGTGCCCGCTTCCTGCATTGCCAAGAGCTAAAAACAAAAAGGCACCTTTCAGCGCGTTTTGTGGAAAGTGCCGCTTTTCAGCAACTGCAACAAACCTCCCCAATACTCCGCTATCATAACCCGACTTTTTGTATGCAGTGCCAAAGTGTTAGCTTCTACTGTTGAAGCTTGTTTCCGCATTCGATCAAGTCGTTGAAGGTTTGGCTCGGTCTACCTTAACAGCACCTCTCAAGAGAATGAAGTAAACCCCGGTTACCCATAGCAGGGCAGCACACCATCCTCCAATGATGTCCGAAGGATAATGAACGCCAAGATATAAACGCGAGAGACCAACACAGAAAACGCCAACGATGCCACAAAAAAGAAAAGGCACGCGCAGGCGTGTCGGCCAGGCAAGTGCAATCAGTGCGGCAGCTATTGCCATGCTGCACATCGCATGACCGCTGGGAAAGCTGTAATCGAATTCCGGCACCGGCGACATCCACAACGCTGGACGCGCCCGGCCAAATAGTGCTTTGCTCACAACGTTGAGACTCCAGGCTCCACCCATTGAAACGATGAAGAATGCGGCTTCAGCAGGTTGTCGCAACAACCTGATTCCCACAGCAGCAATTCCAATTGCAGGTAAGGCCAATACACCTCCCGTGACAGTGGCCCACGCAACCAGTGAGTCAAGCTGCGGTGTGGCATAACGATGCAATGAATTCAAGATTGAAGTATCCCACCACAATCCACCGGCGCCGCGTATTTGAGTACTCAGTTGACCGAAAATAACGACTGGCACAAAAACGCCCAGCAAGCACCAGGTTAAGTTCGTTCGCCGCGATTTTACCAACGCGACAACAGAGAACAAAAAACGACGCCTTCTCACTTTCCGATTTGCCACACTTTGCAAAGCGCTATACTCCTTACCAATCACTTCACCACAACTGCTGTAAAGCACTGCTTTACAGCAGTTGTGGTGAAGAATACAGCAGCCTGCACGCAATCAGATGAAAGCCGGCTGGAAATTTTATGGCACTTCGCCACAATCTCCAGGCAGAATCGCCGGTATTTTGTTCGACAATAGAGGACACACTCTCACAAAGCACAGCGCATTGGAATCAATCAAGATGTATGAACTGCACGAACAAGAGCAATACTTCTTTGATGTCGCGACGCGAGAGCACCTGGCAGAGTTTGTTCGCAACTTTCCCAATCCTTGCTGCCTTTGCGCGCCGCTGCTGGGTCAGGCTCTAGTTGAGCGAGGCGTTTCTACAACCATTCTCGACACGGATGATCGCTTCAGTTCCGTGGCCGGATTTCAGCATTACGATCTGTATCGTCCGGCGCCTTTGCAGCAAACGTTTGGTCTCATTGTCTGCGATCCACCGTTCTTCAAGGTGTCTTTGTCGCAACTCTTTCAGGCCGTGCGCTTGCTCAGCCAATTCGACTACACGCAGCCGCTTCTCATTTGCTACCTGCGCCGCCGCACTTCAAACATCATGGGCACGTTTAGCCGCTTCAATCTCGTGCCTACCGGCTACTTGCCGCATTATCAAACGGTGCAAAGCAGTGAGCGCAACGAGATCGAGTTCTTCAGCAATCTTGATGTAACAGAGATTGAGCGGCTGCGCTCATAACGAGTACTCGCAAGGCTCTAGTCGGGTTTTGGTCGCTTGGCTTCTTCGAGCCTGTTTCAAAAGGTGGGAGTAGGCTTTCAGTATGCCAAAAACCGCCTATGAAAGCGACCTCTCGGACGCTGAACGGGACCACCTGAAATACCTGATCCCCGGCCCAAAACACGGTGGCAGACTGGCTGTGTAGCGGACCCTAAGCATTCCTGTTGATAAATGGGCATACTTGATCGGGTGCATTTCACAACCCCTTACATCCATTCTGAGGTCTATATCTGATGCGTAAGATCAGCCTAACAGTTTTTGCTACAGTGATGTTCAGGGCTTTGTCGTGTCATGCTGCTGACATACAGTCTCATTGCTTGGTAACCATGAATCACGGATAGGCAGTAAAGGCGCTCGCCTTTTCGCCTGATGGTCGTGTGTTGCTCAGTGCTGCTGGAGTGTACGGGCTGAGTGACACGGAAACCCCTGATAATAAGGCATCCAAAACGGCGCGGCTTTGGGACGCAAGTTCCGGTAAGTTGCTAAGGTCCGCAAGGGTTCCTTACAACTCGATAGAGTCTGTCGTATTCCCAAATAGGACCTCCATGGTATTAAGTGGAAGCAACGATGGAAGACGTTTGTTCGTTTCGAGTTGGAACCCACGTTCCGGGGCATTGCTGCACCAAGCATTCGCTATCATTAACACTGATTATGAAGTGCCAGTTGCCGTATCTCAACGTGGCGATTTGATGGTTAGTGGTGGATTCAATCGAACTTTACAGATTCGCAGTGTGCGCTCAGGCAAGATCGTCAGGAAATTAGAAGAGAGGAAAGAACTGAATACCGCTGCCAGATCAGTCGCGTTCTCGCCAGATGGAGAAATAGTTGTTGGAAGTTTTGATGCAAACCTACAGCTTTGGTCTACTCGAACTGGTAAGTGGATCAAGTCCCTGAGCAGTCAAGGAGAGACCATACTTTGCGTTGCGTTTGCTGCCAAGGGCAGTTTGATAGCTGCTGGGGACCTCGCTAACACTATTCGCATATGGGATGCACAATCCGGCAAATTGTTGCACACGTTACACGATTCTTTTAGGGTGCAGAGGCAAGGGTCACACGGTGTAATAACTCTAACCGGCATAAATGCAGTTGCTTTTTCAGTGGATGGTAAGTTGCTAGCCAGTGGAGGTGTGGATCGCGTCGTGCGAGTTTGGCGTTTGGGATCAAACGGGCCAATTCATCGATTTACTGGACACCAGAATGACGTTGGTGCGCTTTCTTTCTCGCCGGACGGCAGAAAACTGGCCAGTGGAAGTGATGACAAACGCATTAAGTTGTGGGCAGTGCAGAAAGTGAACAATTCCCGTAAATGATTCTACCCCATGTGTGGGCCTCCAGAGAATAGCCCTCGCCAAGCGAACTTAGTGCATCATCAACAGTCCGTCTGATTGCTGACGCAAAAGCGTTACAGCCTCGATATAGCTTTCTGTGAGCTGGGCTATTCTTGCGAAAAAGTTCTTGTATTGCTTGAATTTTGATTGCCCGACAACATCAATCTTCTCTGTTCTTCCTCTTTCCGCCACTCTTCCCATCTGGCCTGCGCATCACGACACTGTTGGCAATAGAAAACTGTAGCTGGGTAGGGTCCTCTAGAGGGTGTTATGCACTTTGTAGCAGTTGAATGAGAGAGAAGGCCTGCTTGAGCATGATGCAAGCAAAGGCCAAGAGGTGCATTCCCGCGACTGTTGCCGGTAATCTCTCATAGTCTTTGACCAAACGCCGGAAGCGTGTGGCCCAGGCGAAGCTGCGTTGGACAACCCACCTCTTGGGCAGCAGCACAAAGCCACGTTTGGCTTCTTCGAGCTTCACCACAAACAGGTCAATGCCATGCCTGCCGGCCTGCTTAGCTGCATCTTCACCGCTGTAGCCCTGATCCACATAGGCGATCTGCACGTTCTCTCCCGTTGCTTGCTGCAACTGCTCGCTCAGAGCTTCGACTTGCGTGCGGTCATCTTGGTTAGCCGGTGTGACCGTCAGTGCTAGGAGGTGTCCCAGCGTATCCACCGCCACGTGCACTTTGGAGCCTTTGATCTTCTTGTGGCCGTTGTAGCCGGCTCGTGCTCCACTCTCTGGTGTTGAAGACAGCGTGCGGCTGTCGTAAATGGCAGCAGTGGGTGCTGGTTCTCGCTGGTTGAGCACGCGCAGAGCCAAACGAAGATCGTGCACCATGGCTTGGAAGCAGTCTGCTGCTAACCAGCGCTGTGTCTGCTGATAGACCACTTCCCAGCGCGGGAAGTCACCGGGTAAATACCTCCAGGGCGAGCCGCTCCTCACCATCCAGCGCAGAGCGTTGAAGACTTCTCTCATGTCGTGCTGGCGCTGAGGTGCATCTTCTGTCATCAGGGTCAGGTAAGGTGCGACAAAGTGCCATTCTTCATCGGTTACATCGCTCGGGTATGCTTTACGTGACATACTCCAAGTCTACAGAAGTTCATAACACCCTCTAGAGATAACCCTGAACCTACGGCCCGTGTCCAGGACACAGGGCAAAGGGTGGACAGGGAGAAGCCTTGCGGCCTGCTGCGTTTGACCACTCCGCTACACCGTCATTTCTTGACCAAATTGTCAAAGATTCAAGCAGGCAAAATGTGGCATAAAAATCCTGTGCTCTTGCGAGCGCTTGATTAACAGTCAAGTGGTAACCCATGCGCTCCGGCCCGCTTGCCGTTGCGTCGCTTAGCGCCTGAACTACATCAGGCGACTTGGTGGGAGCGGAGAGATTAGAACTCTCTGTGGCACGAGGCTCTTGCTCTACAGGCAAGTGCGACCCTCCAACGTCGCCGCGCTCCCATTGATTTCCGAGTACTCGGAATTGCGGATGTGAGAGTTGAACTCACCGGAGCGGGCTTATGAAACCCACTCGCTCGCCGGAGCATCCGCAAGACAAAATGTCAAAGTCGCCGACCGGAGTTGAACCGGTATTTCAACATTGGCACTGTTGCATGTTGGCCGTTACATCACGGCGACAAAATTGAAAGGACAGGATGGAGAACAGCGGAATCGAACCGCTATCTACGCCTTGCAAGAGCGTCGTCTTCCCTTTGGACGAGTTCCCCAATTTGCCGGTGAGGCGATGAGAGATCGCATTGCCTCACCGGCGTTTATTCTTCGTTCACATCTTCATCTGACGCATCGCCGTTGGCCTGCGCCTTGGCACCGTTGCCCTTGAGCAATGCGGCGTTTTCGCTCAAGCCCATCACGACGGTGTTGCCGCCGTTCGCGGAGAAGGCACGCGCCACTTCCAACTCGCGCAGTCGCAGCAGCGCCGGATTATCGGCAGCCAGTCGAGCCGCGTTTACCAGGGCGCGCATAGCGGCGACTTCCTCACGCGCACCAATCAACATTGCCTGCGCTACGCGCTTAGCCTCGACTTCCTTCATCAGCAAGTCGCGCACTTTCGGTGCGAGAATTACGTCCTTCACACCAACCGTGAGTACTCGCACGCCGTAGCTGGCGGCACTCGCGACAACCGCTTCCTGAAGTTGCGCGTTGATCTCCAAACGCTTCTCCAACAAATCGTCCACAGTCACTGAGCCCACAATGTTGCGCGCCGCCAACTGCACATCTTCGTAAAGCTGCGACTGGTGGTTTGCTACGCGGTGCGTTGCCAGCGCCACGTCGGCGATTTCATAGTCGGCCACGATGTTGATGGTCACAGTCACCTGATCGCTCGTCAACAACTTCTGGTTCGCGATCTGCGCGCTCTGGCGACGCACGTCCACTACTTCAATGCGCGCGTGATTCCAATGCCACAAACGATAGCGACCTGCTTCGAGTACTCGCAACAGCTTGCCGTTCTTGTACAGCAGGCCGCGCTCGTATTCGTAGATGGTGACGGCGCCGCTCTTGTATTCACGCCGGCCCATCAGGTAGTTCCAACCAAAGCTCATCACGGCACCTCCTTTGTTTTCACCTTTGCGGGTGAGCGTCCTGCCCGGCGTGCGTTTCCGATTAGGCTGCGGGAAGCAACGCTACGCTGTCGTTTCGCAAAGCAGCCGCCTCGCTTTCTTCACATTGATCTCTCGCCGTGAATGAAACACACCACCAGGCAGGAGCCGTCACCTCCGTCGGGTGATCCACTTGTAATGTGGTCGCTTATACGGAATTGAACCGCATAACCGTAAACGCAGCGCCCATCGCGGAACGCGAAGAGATGGCTCTTGCGCCGCAGACGTCATGCGTTGGTGGGAGCGGAAGGACTTGAACCTTCAACCGCCGGAGTAAGAGTCCGGTTCTCTACCAGTTGAGTTACGCACCCGCTTTACGTCAGCCTTTCGACCATGCCCGAAGGCCATGCCTGAGGAGAGATTCGAACTCTCAACCTGCGGTTTCTAAGACCGCCGCCTCTACCCGGGTGCCCCCTGGGCGGAGCTACACAGGCAAACAACTTTTCACGACACCAGGAGCGAGAGGAATCGAACCCCTGCAAGTGGGTCTGGAAGCCACTGTTCTTCCACTGAACTACGCTCCCGTAACGACGTTTACGGCACTGTGCGTGGAAGGACTCGAACCTTCACTATGCCGCTTTTGAGGCGGTTGTCTCTGCCGTTGGACTACACGCACGTTTACTTTTCCTACATAGGAGCGAGAGGAATTGAACCTCTATCGTCGCGTTCGAAGCGCGAAATCCTGTCCGTTGAACGACGCTCCCAGTTACCTCCTTTTCTACGAGCAGTAGGGGCGGGGCTCGAACCCGCGAGACCTGCTTAACAGGCAGGCATGTTACCGCTACATCACCCCACTAAATGTGAGTACTCGAATGAGTACTCATCCCGTCAGGGCGGCAGGAATTGAACCGGCTCACCTCATCCCAAATCAGGTATGCACCCGTTGCACCTCGCCCTGAATACTGACCGACTTACAACATCGGACTGATAGGGGTAGAAGGAATCGAACCTTCAACCGGTTGCGTATCAGGCAACTGCTCTCACCATTGAGCTACACCCCTATTCAGTTTTACTGGGGACGGTGGGACTCGAACCCACAACCCTCTGCTTAAAAGGCAGATACTCTATCCCGTTGAGTTACATCCCCGACTGTGAGCACTCACGAGTACTCGATGGGCTGACTCCGATTCGAACGGAGTTCTTCTACTCTTCAAATAGACGTGTTGACCACAATCACTACCAGCCCGGTTAAATTAATCGTCTTATTACTTGTAACTATACGGAGAGTGAAGGATTCGAACCTTCGCCTCTTACGAGGGCATCACCTTAGCAGGATGTCCGCTTACCGCTCGCGCAACTCTCCAGATTCTGCACAGCCAGATTCTGCACGGAAGGCATAGGAGTCGAACCCACAGGCTTTCACCCGGCATGTCGGTGTTCAAAACCGATTGGCGTCCTCACGCTGCTACCTTCCCAGTTGTCCGGCATTGCCTCGCCTGGGTTCGAACCAAAACTTGAAGAGTCAAAGGCCGGGTGCCCTCTGGGCGGATCCTTACCGTTAGACCACAAGGCAATTTCTGCATAGGAGCGAGGGGAATCGAACCCCCATCTGCGGATCGAAAGTCCACCATGATCGCCATTACACCACACTCCCAGATTGTCACAACACAGGGAACGAGAGGATTCGAACCTCTCCTGCAAGGGCCACAGCCTCGCGTGCTGACCGCTACACCACGTCCCCGATTGTTGCGTTACCTCCTTCATCTGTTTAGCGGGAGTGAAGGGAATTGAACCCTCGTTTGCGGAGCGACAGTCCGCTGTCGTGACCACTGGACCACACTCCCGTTTTGCTGCACGACTTTACGCCCAGGACAGGGTGGGACTCGAACCCGCGATGATTTCTGATTTGAAATCCAGGTGCCCTCCGGGCGGACATTCGCCGCTAGTTCCTGCACGACATGGGAATGGAAGGATTTGAACCTTCGGCCTCAACCTTCGCAAGGTTGCGCGCTATCCACTGCGCCACACTCCCGGTTAATAAAGTTGTGATTTTACTAGCATCTACTACACCTTCTCAGAGAAACAAAAAGCCCGCTGTCGATACCATCTCGACAGCGGGCTTAAGGAATTGCTGAGTACTCGTGCTACGTGAGCAGTACTCCCAATGACTCAAGTCTCTCTGTGGAGAAGGTGGTGGCGCGACGGCTATTCCGCTGTTCATCACGCTTCGAGCCGAGCTCGTTAAACGTGGGTTGATAGCGATGCTGGCCGCTAAAGCTGGCGCGCATGGCGTCCGAAGCGGCGCCGATTACGGACGCGAGCAAGCACGGCGAACTAAACCATAACGCGATGGCCTGTCCCTGTATGCTTTTGTCGTTTTGAAATGTAATCGGCGCGGTCATTGGAAGTGTTGTCCTTGTCTGCTCATGTTCGAGTGTGCTTCTTTTGTTGGGCAGACAGAGAGACAATATACACCTGAGAATTTGAAACGTCAAGTGTGTTGGTAAAAATACTTGCAACTATTTTTGTTTAATAATTGCGTTTCTACTAACCATTTTCAACGATTCTCTTGTCGCGGTCATGCAGTTTTACAGCCACCCGATGAGTACTCGTTTTTAGATTAGGCGTTAACGTCCGGCTAATCCTGTCAGGGAGATCCCCTTAATGATGTGTCGCTGAAATATTAGAAACGCAATGGTGACAGGAATTGCGGCCAGTGCAGCGGCGGCCATCAGCGGGCCATATTCGATGTTGTAGCGACCCTGAAAGATAGTGATGCCGACGGGCAAGGTGCGCATCGTCAATGTATCGGTGAAAAGCAACGGGCCTTCAAAAGCATTCCAGGTGCCCATGAACGTGAAGATACCTAAAGTCGCCAGTGCCGGTTTCGATAATGGTAATATCACGTGTCGCAAAATGCCTAACGGGCCACATCCGTCAAGGCGTGCGGCCTCTTCCAGTTCTACCGGGATAGTAAGGAAAAATTGTCGCAGCAGGAACACACCAAAGGCGCCTGCCGCTGCCGGAAAAATCAACGCGCCGTAAGTGTCGAATAACCCTAGACGACGGATCAACAAATAGCTGGGAATCAGCAGCACTTGGCCCGGCACCAGCATCGTTGCCACGAGCAAGGCAAAGATTTGGTCGCGCCCCCGCCACTTTAAGCGCGAGTAGGCAAATGCCGCCAAAGCATCGACAGTGAGTACTAACAGCGTAACGGCAAGCGAAACGAACACGCTGTTGAATGTCCAGCGCCAGATGGGGAACTCTTCAGCACGGCCCATCACTGTGCGAAAGTTCTCGGTTGTCGCGGGACGTGGCAGCCACTGCATGGTGCCCAGCCCGCCGATGATGTCTTCCGGTGCTTTGAAAGCCGTTGAGATCATCCACAATAGCGGTGCTAAGAATAAGACCGCCAGCAGAAACATGGGTATGTGCAGCCAAATTTGTGAGCGTCGCAGAAGTGTTCTCATGATGTTTATGCCTTGGCCGTTGCATCATCGCGGTTAGAAAGCAGGCGGAATTGCAGGATTGTTAATACGAGGACGATGGCGAACAACAGATAGGCGATAGCCGCACCGTAGCCGATTTCGTATTGACGAAAGCCTTGCAAATACATGTAAAGCGCCAGCGTCAACCCTGAACGCGCCGGCCCCGATTGTGGCCCGCCCTGAATCGAAGTGAACAGAACATAACTTTGCCCAAAGACCTGAAACGCGCCCAGCACCGAAAACACGAGGCAAAACAAAGTCGTCGGTCGCAGCAGCGGCCACGTAATAGCCCAGAAACGCTGCCACGCGTTAGCGCCATCGATGGAAGCGGCTTCGTAGTAATCGTCGCTGATGTTGCTCAGGCCCGCGAGATATAGCACCATGTTACCGCCCGCCGTCCACCACACAGTAAGAAGTGCAATGGAGGGCATCACCCACGAAGGGTTGGAAAGCCACGGCAGCGGCTCGAAAGGTGCCAGCGGCAAACCAATGCTGCGCAGCCAACCGACCACTGTTCCCAGATACAAATTGATAAGCCCGATTTCAGTGTTATACATCCAGCGCCACAGCACAGCGACCACAGCAATCGAGATTACAACCGGCAGGTAATAAACAATTTTGTAGAACGTTCCCAACCGCTGCACACTGGCCAGGCCCAGAGCCAGCAGCAGCGAAACCAGGTTGCCCAGCGGCACAATCAGCACCACAAAGTAAATCGTGTTGCGCAAAGCAATCCAGAAGATGTCATCGGAAAGCGCCGCGCCGTAGTTGCCCAGCCCAATCAGAGGATGCTCTTTCGCCAGAACGTGCCAGCGGTGCAGCGAGATGTAAAGACCATAGAGCACCGGCACCAGAACAAAAGTTGCAAAGAGCAGGAGATGCGGCAACGCAAAGAGAAAGCCGCTGATGCCATCGCTGCGTCGCGACGGCGGGGCTTGTATAGCCTCCGGCAAAGCACGAGTACTCATGGTCGTTCCAGCACCTGATTGACGCGCCGTGAAGCATCGCGCATGGCCGCTTCAGGTGTCGCAATATCGAGCAATACGGCTTCTATACCTGGTTCAATCAAGGGAAAGATGGCGTTGCTTTTCGGATGCAGCGGTTCGTATTGCACGAACGGCAGTTGCGTAGCGAATTGTGCCTGCACCGGCAACGAAGTGAATTGCGGCGAGCGACGAATATCCAGGCGTGCCGGAACCTGTCCGGCTCTGGCCCAGATGAGACTGTCGTCCGACAAGAAACGCATCAAGCGCCACGCCGCCTCCGATTGTTGCGGCGAAATTCCTTTGGGCTGACACAACAGATGCGAGCCGCCCCAGGCCGCTTTCATTGGCCCGAATTGCGGCACGGGCGCACCGGCGAAGGGCAAGCCTTTTTGCTCTTCCAACGAAGCCAGCATGTAAATGCCTTCAAGCGCCATGCCGACTTTCCCCTGACGAAATGCCAGCCACGCATCGACACCTTCGGGTTTAGGCGCGACCTTGTATTTGTAAATCAAGTCGTGCATCAATTGCAACGCTTTTAAATTCGGCGGCGAATCGAGAGTACTCGTTTTGCCATCGGGCGATAGAATGCTCGCGCCAAACTGCCCCGCGATAGTGAGCCAATTCGTGCGCTGCCAGGTAAAGACAAAACCCCACTGGTCGGTGCGGCCATCGCCATTGGTGTCTTTGGTCATGCGACGCGCGGCATTCAAAAATTCGTCGAATGTGTGCGGCGGTTCTGGCTTCCCTTGCGCGTCTACAATGCCGGCTTCTTTGAACAACTTCGTGTTGTAATAAAGCCCGATGGGATGCACATCCAACGGCAACGCATATTGATGTTTGTTGTAGAAAGTGGCACGCCACGGCACCGGTGCAAAGTCGCTTTCCTGCACTGGCGGTTGAGCCGTAGCATACAGTTTTTCCAGAGGCTGTAACGTGTCGAAAGTGGCAAATTCCGGCAGTCGTCCGGCGTGCATCACAAAGAGGTCGGGCGCGCCGCCGTAAGCCAGAGAGAGCGTGAGCTTATCGTAGTAAGTGCCCCACGGAATGATCTGCATGCGCACCGCGACATCGGGGTTCTGCTTTTGAAAACGCGCCACCATTTTCTCCATGGCGCGTCCGTCGGGGCCGGTAAAACCGTTCCAGAAGTTAATGAGAATCTTGCCGTCAGAAGTGCGTGTCGTCTGGTTATTGGAGTTTCGTTGCGATGAGCAGCCGCTTGTAAACAGCCCCACACAAAAAAGTGCAAGCACAGGGTAAAATCGTGTTCTGAGTACTCGCAACAAGGCCCTCATTAAAACTTAATGTTCTGCAATGTGTTGGTGAGGCACAGCCCTCAAAAAGCCGTGCCAGTTCACGCACCTGGCACGTCTCAGTGTTATTATAGGCATTATCAGCAGGGCAAAGCACAGTGCAAATCGAGACACCGATATTGGGCGACTCTGTACGTTCGTGCACATAGAAAATTTATCTCACGAAACTATCTCACAAGCCAGCGACAAAACCGATTAGATCACCTGTGCGCCTGGCGTAACATTTGATATTGACACACGTTGAAACAGGTCACGAATAACATGCCTGACAAACGGCAGCATCGCGGAACTCATCCGGAAGATAAGCTGCTTTTCGCGCCAGTTATGTTGCCGCGATTGTGCAATGCCGTGGCCGACTTTTCATGGCTACAGGGCCGCAACTACGCGGCGAAGTCGGCATTGGCTCTGGTAGGAGACCGCTATCAACTGGCACAACGGCAGCGCCTGGCCGTGATGCGTTGCGCCTGTTCCGATCAAGCGCGGGAGCGCCGCAGCAAGCATCGAGTACTCGATAGTGCATTGCGCGGCCAAACTTTGGCCCTGGACGGTTACAACATTCTCACGACAGTGGAAGTGGCCTTGTCAGGTGGGTTAATCTTCGCGGGGCGCGATGGCTGCTATCGCGACCTGGCCAGCATGCACGGCACCTTTCGACGAGTCGAAGAAACGCTGCCTGCCATCGAAATCATTGGGCAGGCGATGGAAGCGCGCGGCGTTGCACTCGGCATCTGGTATCTTGATAGCCCGGTTTCCAACAGCGGACGTTTGAAGGAGGAGCTGTTACGCCTGGCCGCTGCGCGTAGTTGGCGCTGGCAAATTGAAGTCGTCACGAACCCGGACGCGCTTTTGTCGCAAACACATGACATTGTTGTAACAGCCGACAGCGTTGTCCTGGATGCTTGCCGGCAGTGGCATAATCTGGGACGCACCATCGTCGATAGTCTGTCGCCTGCACCTGCAATTATTGATCTTAGTTTCGATGACACTCCCGAGGAGAACTCATGAGCGATTCCGAAAAACCGGTCGGCAGCAAACTCGGCTGGCAGGTCTTAAATTCCAACCATCCCTACCAAAACCCGATGTTTAAGCTTCGTGAAGATCGTCTGCGCATCCATGACGGTGCAGAAACTACCTACACCTACATGGAACGATCAGATGCGGTCATCGTGGTGCCGATCACGCGCGACGGCAAAATGATTCTGATTCGTCAATACCGCTATCCAGTCGATGATTGGTGCCTGGAAGTGACGGCGGGCGGCAGCCACGACACGGGAGATGCCACTCTGGAAGAGATCGTGCGCAAGGAAATGCAAGAAGAGATCGGCGCGACTTGCGAAGAAGTGCAATACATCACCTGTTTTTATACTTCGGGTTCAATAACCAATGAGAAATGTCACGTTTATCTGGCGCTGGGTGTCGAGATGAGCGAGGAACAGCATTCAGAAGAAACCGAGGACATCCAGATACAAGTGGAGCCGATTGAAACCGCGCTCGACCTGGCACGACGCGGCGCCGTGAAAACCGGCCCCTGCGCGCTGGCCATGCTGCTTTGCGAGTACTCGTTACGCGAACGCGGCTTGTTGTGAACGCCGCTTGCTAAAGTGGTAACGTTTAAAGCGAATCTTCACCGGAGGTTTGTTCTTTCACACCCTGACGGTGCGACCACTCTTTGAGAGCGTCCCACGCGACGCAAACCGGACAGGGCGAAATCGTGCCGGCGCGATGAGCATGCTGCATCGTTGCAATGGTTTCCAGCGCGCTCAGCAACTTCGCCACCGCTGCATCCGCTTCGGCAGATTGATTATGCTCTGTGTTTTGCCCACTTGGTGCTGCGGTTTGCGCGCTGTGCAATTCGGTTGGATTCTGTGCTTGCAACGGCGCAGCGTTTTGTTGTGACGGCGCAGCATCCACGTTGTATTGTCGGGCGACATTGGCCCAGTATGATTTTGACGGCTCCGGCCAATCGCCTTCAATAGAAGCGATCAGAGTCGCAGTACGGTCTTCCTGATCGTCCTGATAATCGAGGTAGCGTAGCTGGCGGCCACACACCTCCGGCACTTCGTCGGCCAGGCGCTCTGCCGTTTGTGCATCGACTTGCTCTGCCATCAAGTCGCGTATGATCTGCTGCTTTGCGGCGTTTTTCCTTTGCATAGACTTATAACGAGTACTCGTAAAGCGCTTCCATCAGCCTGAACCCGCAACAGAACTGCGCGCTGTCGCTGTTGAGCGCTGCCGCCGTTGAGCGCTGTTGCTGCTGCGCCGCTCGCCTCAACGTGGAGCAATCGTGGAGAGGTGTTCTCTGCATTTTCTTCCAATCGGTAATTGCACCGATGTTAGCGCATTCTAAGCCAACATCAACGCCGTCAACGTAACACGACCTTGTCCGGGTCTTAGTAGTCTATTTCCTGGTTGTATGTGCGCTCACGCACGTACGCTCTGCTTCTCGGTGCCGGATGTGCAATTCATCAGCGAGCAGCCGTCGTGTTAAAGGCAAAACGTTACATTGTCGCTCCCTTTAACCGTGACTTGCATATTAACTGTAACTTGGTTTCGCAACCTTTGTAAATTTACGCAGTATGATTCAGGAGGATGAATTCGAATGGCTGATGACAATGTACAACATGGGATTGATGACAATCCATCCGGCGATGCCGGAAAAGGCGCAGTCTTAGGCGGCGTCGGCGGTGCGGTTGTTGGCGCACTGGCCGGTGGCCCGGTGGGTGCCGTCGTGGGTGCCGTTGCAGGCGCACTGGCGAGCGGCGCCGGTGTCGCAGCGGTTGACTCTGTCGATAACGACAACACCGTAAGTGGAATCGGCAGCGATACCAGCAGCGATACCGACAGAGATGCCAGCAGCAATACCAGTGGTGATTACAGCGGCGGTTACAGCGCCACTGCCAATCCGCAAGTGACACCGAGTACTTACGACACCACACCTGGAGTTACCGGCGACGTCGGCACTGGTTACAGTGCCACTTCAACACCAGGAACAACAGCCGATACTCACAACACTGTGGGCACGGGCTACGCAGACAGTGACCGAACCGATGTGTATGCGGCAACACCGGCAACTGGTGTTACAACACCGGCAATGGGTGTTACAACACCAGCGGTTGATACAACACGGAGTGACATGAGAGACGACATGAACAACACAAATGCCACAGAAACCAATGCAGATACGTTGCGCGTGCCTGTAGTGGAAGAAACCCTCAATGTTAACAAAGGCGTGCAACAAGCCGGAGAAGTTGCGGTCAGCAAACACGTTGTCGAAGAACAAGTCAATGTTCCCGTGCAACTGGCACACGAAGAAGTTACCGTGACACGTCACGCTGTCGATAGGCCGCTGCAGGCCGGCGAACAGGTACTCGATGCCGATGACGTAATTCGCGTTCCGGTGATGGAAGAAACCGTCAGCGTCGATAAGCAAGCGCACGTTGCCGAAGAAATCGAAATTCGTAAGCACGCCGTTACAGAACAACAGACGGTTCAGGATACGGTGCGCCGTGAAGTTGTCGATGTCGACGATAACGCGGGCTCAGTGGGCGGAACCGGCAGCACAGGCCACAGCTCTGGTGGCGTCGTTTAATCAACCTGAACACAATAAAACAAAAGGCGCATCTCAGTCAACTGAGATGCGCCTTTTGTTTTGGTATTTACGCGAAGCAGTCTTGTAAACATCTGCACGAACCCGGAGTGTTGGTTGCCCCAGAAGCAGACAACGACTTGTCTGCTGGGGGGCTGCGAGCGATGGGCTTGACTGATAGATAATAAGCCCGTCACTTACGCTCCGGGTTGGTGACAACGGGCACCTGTTCGTGACGACGGCTTCACTGCTATTTATGAGAATGCTTGTATCTATTTTCACCTTAGTTCAAGCATGTGGAGGCTCGGCCAGAAGGCGTAACGCCGGCTGCAAAGCGGCGTGCCGGTGTTGCAGAGGCTCGGGCATTGGGTGCGACTCGCGCACGCGAGTTAAAACGATAACGGCTCCCACCGCCCCGACGCCTGCCATCGCTGCAAACAACCAACTCATGCCGAGGCGCTGCACCAGAACGCCGCCGATTACCGGCCCCAGAGCCAGGGCCAACCCACTAACTGCGCTCAGGCGTGCCTGCGCAATGCCGCGCCTTGCGTCGTGCGCCGAATCATTTACAAAAGCGATGATCGTTGCGCCCATAATGCCAAAGCCCAAGCCTTCCATCAGTTGCACCATCAAAATCCACAGTGGAGACGGCGCCGGAATATAGAGCAGCATGCGCACAGGCAAGGCTAGAAAGGCGACGATCAGCGCCGGGCGACGGCCAAACCTATCGGTCAGGCGCCCGATGCGCATCATCATCAGAACTTCGCAAACCACTCCGGCAGCCCAGGTGCAGGTAATCGTCAGCGGCATCGCGCCCAGCGATTTCATGTATAGGCTGAGGTAAGAAAAGGCACCTGAAACGGAAAACATGTAACAGAATATGGCGGCCAGGAACCATCGCAAATTGACGGGCAGACTCTCACGGGATTTTTCGAGTACTCGCTTTTCTTCAAGCGAGGTTTTGCGGTCGGGAAGCAGGCAAGAGGCAAGACCGGCACCAAGAAACAACAGTGGGCCAAACTTGAAGATTCCTTGCAATTCGGCGCGCCCGAACTGCGAAACGCCGGAAAAACGACTGTGCATGAACGCACCGCACAGCAATGTCACCACGATAAAACCGACGGAGCCCCACACGCGATAGCTCGCGTAAGCCGTGCCGGTTTGTGCCGCACCGCTCTGCCCGGGGCCATGCGCCATGCGCGCCACGACCACGGCACCACCGGCATTAAGATACTGAAAACCGTTCACGGCCAGCATCGTGAGCAGCGTAAACACGATGATGCCCTGAGCCGAGTTGTAGCAACTGTAAGCAACGGCGGACAGCACTCCAGCGGCGAACATCAGCGGGCGACGTGCATCGATGCGGTCGGAAAGATGCCCCAACAAAGGTTGAATAATTAGCGCTGTGGCCATACTGCAACCCAGCACAAGGCCAATCTGCCCCTGCTTCAAACCCGCCGCTTCGAGATACAGCGAAACAAAAGGCTGCACAAAGCCACCCGCGCCTGTAGTCAGGAACATGCAGGCGAGAAGTGCCCAATGCTGCCACAACGAGATGCCAAATTGCGCCCGGTCGGCTACTGCCGGTTCAAAAACCTTCATGCCACGGCGTCTGCCGCTTTCCTTTCGATTGAGGCTATGTCGCCATGTGGTGCTACTTAGTGCCTGCTGCGTGCCAAAATTGCCACAAACAGCACGAGACTGTCAAAAATGTGGTGCTTAAAGCCAAATACGCCGCCGAGTACTCGGGATCGTATTAACGATTGGGCAATATCCTGCTAAGAAGCGGACTGAATCAAGGTAAAGTCGCTCGCGGTTGTGGTTAGCCCAACCCGATCACTTGTGCGCCGGTTTATTGAGAACTTTGTTCAACGGCGGCACGCATTTTTTGCAATCCGGTTTCAACAACTGTTGCAGCATCTTGCTGCCAGTAACTGGCATTGAAGAGTTCGAGGGAAAGATAACCCGCGAAGCCGATCTCATGCAGAGAGCTAAAAATGGGCGTTAAGGGAGCCGTACCGTCGCCGGGGTAAACACGGTCTTCGTCTTTGATCTGTGCGGGTGCAATGGCCGGATAATCGTTGACATGGAAAACATGCATGGCCGCGCCACGCACCAGTTTCAGACCTTCAACCGGCGAACCGCCTTTATACAGATGATACACATCGGCCAGGATGCAGGCATCGGGGTGGCCGCTTTCAATGGCGATCAGCGCGGCCTCGCCTAAGCGGTTGAGGCTCTGCGAAAAACCCCAGACTTCCACCTGCGGCACCACACCGGTCTTGTCGCCGATTTCGAGCAGGGCACGATAACGCTCTGCCGCTTGCAAAAGATGCAAATTCGAAACGTTTGTTGCACCCATAGGCGGCGCCGCAATGCGCTTGCCGCCGATCTGCGCCAGCAAGTCCATGTCGCGTGCGGCTGTTTCTAATGCTTTCGCGCGTTTTGTCTCGTCGTCAACAATCCACTCGAAAAAACCGATGGCGCTTTCCACCGTAAGGCCACTGTTTTCGATGCGGCTTTTGAGGTCGTATAGCGTGCCGCCGGCTTCGACATAAGCATCAATTTCACTGATCCATGGCTCGATGGCGTCGTAGCCGGCGCGTGCCACCAGGTCGATGATTTCGGGCAGGGTCAGTTTCTGTCCACGAATCGTGCTGGTGTTGAAACAGTAGCGGAAAGTGCTGGATGTGTGCGACGTGTTTTGTGCATTCATCGGTCGGTCAATTCTCCTCTGGTTTGCTGTCGAGTACTCGCGCCGGGTGGTGCGCCCCTCATTATTATCTTCGGCGATCTCTTTTGTGTCAGTGCTGCTCAAAAGAGCTGCACGACTGGGCGATAGCTCCGTGTCACCGGCTTTAGACACCCGGAATTTGTCGGAAGGCAGCGGAAATTCGCATGGCATTTCGGCGTGACACGCCCTCTGCACGGCAGCAGCAAACTGCACGGCATCAGCAAACTGGAGAAAACCGCGAACAGTGAATCGTCGGCAGTCTCCACTTCAAAGCCGTTTCAGCGTTTGGCGGCATCACACAGCAGCTCAAAGTAAACGGCGCGCCGCTGGCTGGGAGCTATGGGCTTACATATTGATCCAGTGTACTGCGCACGCGCTTGCGTTCACGCTCTTCACGTCGACCTCGTTCAGTGACGGCGCACAGTGTAACGAGAATTGTGGCAATCAGCGGCGACACCAGAATCACATTGGTCTCTGCAGCGGAGAACAGCCGGACATTGGCCACAAAATAAACCAGCAGCAACAACGCTGCAAGCGGAATTATGAAAGGCAGAGGGCAAGCTGTAGCAATTACATAGGCAATGACCGCCACCAACCCCAACTCCAGATCGTTAGCGCACGAGGAAGCCTGACGCACAAAGGCATTTTGCAGCAAGGTGGCTATGGCGTGCCCGTGGATTTCCAGCCCGGCCATAATGCTAATGGGAGGGGATGGTAATCATCGCCCAGACGTGCGACTTCACCAAGGTGACATCACCAATCAGAATGATCTTGTGTTTGAAGAAGTCAGGACTCCCGCGGAAGCCGCTCGTTGTAGGGGCGTAGCGTGCTACGCCCCTACATTGCCCTGCATTTGCAAGCCCGCTGCGTAAGTCTTGGAAGTGACGGACGCGATACGCCTCATCATTTACTTGGCTCTAATGTAAATCTGCTCGCAAGGCACGGTGCGTCTCCGGTTGTGTGTAAGCCTCAAAGCGATTGGCCTGTGGCTCATACTTTGCACACGGCGGGCGTGTGCCCCCGGTGCGGGTTCGCCTGCTGCACCGCATTACCCCTGAAATTTTCCAGATCACACTTCGGCCTATGCCACAGCTTGAGAATGCGTTGCGTACCACTTGTCCCAGGGAATGCTGTCCTGGGCGTGGGTGCTGGAATCATTCGCTGCATCACGAAGAGCGCCGCTTAGAACTATGGCGCGAAAAACCTCAACAACTTTCGGGTCGAATTGCTTGCCACTTTGCTGTTCAATTTCGGCAAGCGCCGTCTGCGCAGACCACGCTTGCTTGTAGGGTCGCGCATGAGTCAGTGCATCAAACACATCGGCCACGGCGACAATGCGCCCGAACAACGGGATTTCTTCACCACTCAAACCACGCGGGTAGCCGCCGCCGTCCCAGCGTTCGTGGTGCGTGAGGGCAATCGTTTCAGCCACTTGCACCAGGTTGGAGTTACCGCCGGACAAAATCGCTGCACCTAGTTCGGTGTGACTTTTTATAATTTCGAATTCCTGCGGTGTCAGCTTTCCCGGCTTGAGCAAAATCAAATCGGAAACGCCGATTTTGCCGACGTCGTGCAGCGGGGCGGCCTGTCTCACACAGTTAACTTCTTGTTCGCTTAAGCCCAATGCGCGCGCCATCAGCGCGGCACTTTGCCCGACACGCTGCGTGTGCTGCCCGGTATCATCATCGCGCAGTTCCGCGGCACGGGCCAGACGATGCAGCACTTCAATTTGAGCGTGCTCCAATTCCTGCGTGCGCTCGCGAACCTTTTGCTCCAGCACATGATTCTGGTTCTGCATCTGTAAATGCAAGAAATGTGTTTCCAGCAAATTGTCCATGCGCAGCAGCAATTCGGAGGCTTCAAAGGGCTTGTGCAAAAAGTCTTTGGCGCCACCCGCCAGCGCTCTTTCTTTAATCGCTGGTGCGACGTTGGCCGTCAACACCAGAATCGGCAGATTAACGTCCTGCGGCACGACGGATTCAAGTTGCGCCATGACTTCAAAGCCATCAACATGAGGCATCATGAGATCAAGCAGAATCAAGTCCGGCTGATATTCCGAGTACTCGTGGAGCACGTCGCGCGAGTCAAGAACACTGCGAAAGTTGGAGTAGCCGAAGCGCTGGAGGTAGCGCTCCAGAAGGAGCACGTTCAACTCTTCGTCATCTACAATAAGGATGCGAGCCTGGCGCAAATGTGTTTTATCAATCTTCAAGGGACTTGTTTCTCCAAAGTCTTCACTGGGGGCCCTCACCCGACCAGCAGGCGCGCTTTTGACATTTTTCTTCCATCTACAATTCAAACCTGTGTTCGTGGCACCAATTTGACCAACACGCCTGGAACGACGCGACGGCAATTTCATCGACGAACGTTTGTGCCCCGTTACCCGGAATGAGTGTTTCACAGCGCGACCCCGTCTGTGCTGTGCAGCGACTTCTGCTGTGCAGCGACTTCGGGAGCGTGCGATAATAGACGCCATGAATGCGAACTCGCCGGTTGACCTTTGGGGTTGGTGCGCGGCTATTTTCGTGGCCGCTTTTATGCCCTGGGGCGCCGTGGGAACCGCTTCTCTCTTCGGGCTTTCCGTTTCGTCGATTGTAACGGGTTGGAGCGGCTATATCACGCTGCTGGGTATCATCGTTCCCAACTGGACGGTGGTAATCTGCGCCCTGGCCATCGTTTTGTTGCACTGGCTCCATGCCGGCGCACGGCTCCAAACCAATACCAAAGTCTCGCTGCTGCTGGCGGCCTATGGCATTGTGCATACCGTCCTCTTTATCTATTCCATCATTACTTATGGCGGCAGTCGCATCGGCATCGGTGCCGTCATCACGATGGTGAGTTTCATCGCGCTGTTCAGGAGCGTGAGAAAAGGGCCATCTTCGCTTGCAGCCCCGGCGCAAAGCCCGCCGGGGCAAGGTCCGCCAGGGCAAAGCTCGCCCTCGCCCAATGCCTCTTCGCTGCACAGCGCAACACAACAACTGCCCGATCAGGACGCCTGAGTTAACGCCTCAAGTGACGCCTCAGTCACAGAGACTGGCCCTTCCGGTTCGGGGCGACACGGTAATTTGTCTCACAGATATCTAACTCGTTCATTTTGTGTCCTGAAGCCAAAAATCTTCTTGTCGTCGCACTGGGCGGCACTCCTTTTGCTCATCCTATAGTCCGATTCCACTCTTGCAGTAGAGCAGTTGGCGGCTGTTAAGGGCGCTCCATTATGAGTGCAACAATTGTCTGAGTTTGGGTCCATATACGTAGCGAATAGTAAGCATCAACATGCTGCTTTCGAAATATACAGATGTTTAGATAGGAGTTTTCATGCAGAAGCAGAAGTTTAGGTTTTCAGCTGTTGTTCTCGTCCCCATGGCCCTTGCAGCACTTGCTGCAACATCGACTGTCGCGCAAGCCGTTCCTCCGGTTGCCGCCAACGACTTTTTTACCGTGACGCAAACCGAGACCAACATAAGCCTCAATGTGTTGGGCAACGATTTTGACCCGGATGGAACCGCACTCAGCGTCAATAGCGTGTCGGCAGGCAACCAGGGTGGAGTCACCATCGATAACGATGGCAACATCACCTACACACCAGCGTTCACCTTTAGCGGAACCGAGACTTTTTCCTACACCGCTATTGATGCCAACGGTGAAGTGAGCAACGTCGCCACGGTTACAGTTACCATTTTGCCGCCTCCCAGCACCTTCAACTCCGCCATTACCGGAAACGGTTCGCTAGAGGGGCAGCGCAAAGTGCGTAAAAGGGCCAACACGACCTTTACGGCCTACAACAGCAATAACCTTTCCGGCGAGGTCGTCTTCAGAGATCCGGTGAGCAGACTCACGTTTCGCTCGACACGCATCACAGCCGTCCAGGCTTTCGGCAATACCGGACGCATCTTTGGTTTCGGCACTTTCAATGGCTTTGACGAAGTTGGTTTCGTTTTGACTACAGTTGACCAGTTCCCCACATATGTCACTCGTGGCGACTCGTTCTCGTTGCAGATCGGAACTAATTTCGCATTCAGCTCTATCTTCAATCCAGGTGGCTCGCGTGTGGTTGGAGGATTTGGAGAAGTCATCAACCCAGTGCCACTAGCAAATCGGTAATCCGTAGGCTTATTGATTCCAAAGCGTGCCGCCACAGAAATGTGACGGCACGCTTTGCTTTTGCCTCTGATACCTGCAACGGGCTTAATAAGGCCAACTTACTCAATGGCTTGACGCGTTGATGTGACACGGTTGGACCGCTCGGCACGTATCACCACTTCGTGTGTTGCTGCCGCGCGTATCTCTCCCAGAGATTCAAGGCGCAAACAGATGAACCTTCACGGACACTTAGCCGTCCTTTCATTGATGATTATGGGATGGTTTGTTGCGCAGTGCAGCAGTTTCTGAGTACTCGCTTTGTAGTTTGCAGTGATGGAGCGGCATCAGCTTTGCGCCCGAATGTCAGGCCTCGCTTTTCTGGCTATTTTGGCGTGCCGGCGCCTGGCAAAAATGCAAAGCTAGGCATTTTAGTACACTTTTGAAGTTGACTTGAAGTTCACGTCCGTTTAGCCGGTGAGGCCGGCCTTTTTATGAGTGACATTGGTTCGTTGCCCAGCAGTTTAAATCTGGCTTTTGTGGAAGGCCTGTACGCCACTTATCTCAGCGACCCGTCGGCGGTTCCCGAAGAGTGGCGCCGCTACTTCGCGTCTCTGGAAGCTGACGTAGAAGCGCCATCGAGTACTCAGACGAATGTTCAGGACAGTGCGCAGAACGGCTACTCACAGAATGGCCCCACCGGCAACGGCCACATCGGCAACGGTCACGCCCGCAACGGCACACAAAACGGTCACAGCGGCTTTGGCCCTTCTTTCCAGCCATCGAGCCTGTTTAATCCGGCTGGGACTAATGGAACTCACCAAAACGGCAGTGCCACGGCTAATGGCAGCGCTAATGGCCACGTGCAAGACCTTGCAGGCAGTGATCGGGAAATGCAGACCGTGGCGCGCTTTGAAGCCAAGGCGCTGCAAGATCGCGTGAATCAGCTCATTCGCGCTTACCGCGTGCGCGGCCACATGGCGGCTCGTCTCGATCCGCTGGGCATTCCGCGCCCGGTGCCAGCCGAACTTGAGTCCAGCTTTTACGGTTTTTCAGACGCCGACATGTATCGTCTCTTTTCGTGCGAGACAATGGGCGACGGTGAGCAGCTAACGCTTAAAGAAATTCTCGACCGCCTGCGCAATACCTACTGCCGCTCCATCGGCGTGCAGTTCATGCACATTGATGATCTCGATGTGCGCAACTGGCTGCAAGACCGCATGGAGAGTACTCAGAACCGCCTGCAACTGTCGCGCGAAGAGCAGATTCGCATTCTGACACGGTTGACCGATGCGGTGGCGTTTGAAGAATTCATCCGCCGCAAATTCATCGGCGCCAAAAGTTTTTCACTGGAAGGCTCGGAATCTTTGATTCCCCTGCTCGACCTGGCGATTGAAAAAGCCGGCGCCGACGGCATCGACGAAGTCGTGATGGGCATGGCGCATCGTGGACGCTTGAATGTGCTGGCCAACATCATCGGCAAGCGTCCGAGCGTCATCTTCCGCGAGTTCGAAGACAAAGACCCCGACCTGCAGTTGGGCGGCGGCGATGTGAAGTATCACCTGGGTTACGTCAACGATTGGGTCACGGCATCCGGTAAATCGGTGCATCTGGCGCTGTGTTTCAATCCCAGCCATCTGGAATATGTGAACCCGGTGGCCATGGGCCGCCTGCGCGCCAAAGGCGACCGTGCCGGCGACCTGAAGCGCGAGCGCGGGCTGTGCATCCTCATTCACGGCGATGCGGCTTTCGCGGGCGAAGGCGTAGTCCAGGAGACGCTCAATATGAGCCAGCTTCCCGGCTACACCGTAGGCGGCACGCTGCACATTGTGGTGAACAACCAGATCGGCTTTACCACTTCGCCCGAAGAAGGACGCTCCAGCCCTTATGCGACCGACGTGGCGAAGATGCTGCAAAGCCCCATCTTCCATGTTAACGGCGAAGACCCGGAAGCCGTCGCGCAAGTGGTTCAATTAGCGATGGACTTTCGTCGCACATGGCAGCGCGATGTCGTCATCGACATGTATGCCTATCGCAAGCTGGGGCACAACGAAAGCGACGAGCCGAGTTTCACACAGCCCAAATTGTATCGCGCGATTGCCAATCGTCAGCCGGTGCGCGAAGGTTATCTTGAGCATCTGCTGAAGCTGAACGAAATCAGCCGCGAAGAAGCCGACCAAATCGCGGAGAATCGCCGCCAGGAACTCGAAACCGAACTGGCCGAAGCACGCAGCGAAGATTACCGCCCGCCCGATAAGTTGCGTGGTGCGTGGGGCGGTTACATCGGCGGCCCCGAAGCGGGTGTCGAAGATTGCGATACCGGCGTGCCCCGCGAGCGCATCAAAGAACTTATCGAAGCGCTCACGGTTTTGCCGCCCGACTTCAAGGCCAACCCAAAAGTGCAGCGTTTGCTGGCGGCGCGTGCCGCGATGGGTCGTGGCGACCAGCCACTCGATTGGGCGGCTGCCGAGGCACTGGCTTTTGCCAGCCTTTCAACAGAACCCGGCAGCCCGGTGCGCATTCGCATGACCGGACAAGATGTGGAGCGTGGTACGTTCAGCCAACGCCACGCCGTGCTGCACGATGTTGAAGACGATCATCGCTATGTTCCGCTGTATCATGTGGGTGAGAAATTGGGCGTGCAGCAGGCTCCCGTCGAGATTTACAATTCACCGCTGTCGGAAAACGGCGTGATGGGCTTCGAGTATGGCTACAGCCTCGATTGCCTGGGCGGTCTTGTGCTCTGGGAAGCGCAGTTCGGCGACTTTGTGAACTGCGCCCAGGTTTACATCGACCAGTTCCTGGCCAGCGCCGAAGACAAGTGGCATCATCTCAGCGGCTTGGTGCTGCTGCTGCCGCACGGCTTCGAGGGACAGGGTCCGGAGCATTCGCATGCGCGCCTCGAGCGCTTCATGGCGTTAGCCGCCGAAGACAACATTCAGGTGGCGTATCCGACCACGCCGGCGCAGATTTTCCACTTGTTGCGTCGCCAGGTGATTCGTCGCTGGCGCAAGCCGCTTATCGTGATGTCGCCCAAGAGCTTGCTGCGCCATCTGGAAGCTGTGTCCACGCTGGACGAGTTCGAAAAAGGCACTTTCCAGCGCATTATTCCCGACAACACGGGGCGCAGCGGCAAAGACATCAAGCGAGTACTCTTGTGTAGCGGTAAAATCTACTACGAACTGGATAAGAAGCGAGAAGACCTGAAGCGCGATGACGTGGCGATTCTGCGCATCGAGCAGTTATATCCGCTGGCGCCCGAGGTGCTGGAAAAGGCGCTCTCCATTTATGAAGATGGCACGCCTGTTTTCTGGGTGCAGGAAGAGCCGCTCAACATGGGCGCGTGGCGTCACATGCGCGTCTCGCTGGGCTACGAGTTATTCGGGCGTTTTCCGTTTTCTCATGTCACGCGTCCGGCTTCGGCCAGCCCGGCGACGGGTTCATCCAGCAGCCACAAGAAAGAGCAGGAAAAGCTGCTCAACGAAGCGTTTGGCGTGTAAGGTTTGGTGTGTGAGGAATCTATGGCAATCGAATTAAAGGTGCCGCGCGTAGGTGAGTCGATTAACGAAGTCGAAATCGGCGAGTGGCTGAAAAAAGAAGGCGATAGTGTCGCGGCGGATGAAACAATCGTGATGCTCGATTCGGCCAAGACCACCGTCGAACTGCCGGCGCCTTCTGCGGGAGTTCTCGGTAAAATCGTCAAGCAAACCGGCGAAACTGCTCAGGTCGGCGAAACCATCGCGCTGCTGGAAGAAGCCGGCACTTCAGCCGGTGCCGCATCGGAAAAAGCAACCGCGCAAAACGGCGCAACGCAGCCACCGGCGCAAACGGTTGCCCTGCAAGCAGAAACCAGCACGCAGCAGCCCGCCAAAGAAGACGATCAGGGCGACCAGCACGCGCAGCAGCCACACGATTCCAAAGAGAACCCGGCTATTGCGGCGCAGGAACAGCCCGAACAGGAAGCCCGCGTCATGCCCGCCGCGCAACGCCTGCTGGCCGAGCAGAACTTGAGTCCGCAGGACGTGCAGGCCAGCGGACCCGGCGGGCGAGTCCTCAAAGAAGATGTCATGCGCCACGCCGCAGACACCGCGCAAAACGGCCAGGCGCAGGCGCCAACCAAAGAAGGCACGGTTGAGCCGTCGCAGATCGAACGCACCGCACCAGCGCAGCCCGACGGCAAAGCACCGCAGGAAACACGCCAACCGGCACCTGTAGCAAAAGCTGCAGCCGCGCCTGCGCCACAACCGAGTACTCAGCAAGCAGCATCCACCCCATCGAACGATGAAGAAGTTGTGCCGATGAGTATGTTGCGCCGCCACGTCGCGCAACGCCTGGTTGAAGCGCAGCAGAACGCAGCGTTGCTCACGACTTTCAACGAAATCGACATGACTAATGTCATGCAGATGCGCAAAGATTATCAGGACGCGTTCACCAAGAAATACGGCATCAAGCTGGGCTTTATGTCGTTCTTCGTAAAAGCGGTTATCGACGCGCTCAAGCAAACGCCCGGCATCAACGCCGAGATTCGCGGCAGGGACATTGTTTACAAGAACTACTACGACATCGGTGTGGCGATTGGTAGCGGCAAAGGTTTGGTTGTGCCCGTCATCCGTCGCGCCGAGCGCTTGAGTTTTGCCGAAGTTGAAAAGGCTATTGCGGAATTTGCCGGGCGCGCCAAGGAAAACAAACTCTCGCCCGACGAGTTGCAGGGCGGCACCTTCACCATCACGAATGGCGGCATCTACGGTTCGTTGATGAGCACTCCCATCATCAACCCGCCACAAAGCGGCATCCTGGGAATGCACTCCATTCAGGAACGTCCCATTGCGCGCAGCGGGCAAGTCGTCATTGCACCGATGATGTATGTTGCACTTACTTACGATCACCGCGTTGTCGATGGCCGTGAAGCCGTGACGTTTCTGGTGCGCATCAAAGACTGCATCGAAAATCCGGCGCGTATGCTCATTGAAGTTTAGAAATTTAACAGGATGCACAGGATAATCAGGATAGATTGAGAAAGCAGTAGCTCAAACGAGCGACACGATCTGTTCTTATCCTGCTCATCCTGTGCATCCTGTCAAAATATGAATCAACATGACTTGGTCGTTATCGGTGGTGGGCCGGGCGGGTATCCCGCAGCGATTCGCGCGGCGCAGCTTGGCCTCAATGTCGGACTTGTCGAACGCGAAGCGCAGCTTGGTGGCACGTGCGTGCGCGTCGGATGTATTCCCAGCAAGGCACTGCTCGAATCGAGCGAACGCCTGCTCGAAACGCAGCACGATCTCAAAGCGCACGGCATCCTCGTGGGCGATGTGACGTTCGATCTGGCCGCGATGCTGAAACGCAAAGACGCCGTTGTGCGGGCCAATACCACTGGTCTCGATTATCTCATCAAGAAGAACAAGATCACGCGCTACAAAGGCACGGGACGCATTACCGCTCCCAATCGAGTACTCGTCGAAGGCGAACAAAGCGCCGAACTCGAAGCGAAGAACATTGTCATCGCGACGGGCAGCAAGACGGCGCAGTTGCGCGGCGTTGAAATAGATGGCAACGTCATCGGAACCAGCACAGATGCGCTTTCTTATCCGCAAGTGCCGCAGCACCTGGTTGTCATTGGGGCCGGTTACATCGGGCTCGAACTCGGCTCGGTGTGGAAGCGGCTCGGCGCGAAAGTCACGGTTCTGGAATATCTGCCGCGCATCTTGCCCGGCATGGATAAGGAAATCGCTGACGAAGCCTTCAAAATTTTGCAGAAGCAGGGTTTGGAATTTCGTCTTGGCGCGAAAGTTCTGAGTGCGCGCGCGCAGGGCAACGAAGCCGTTGTCGAAGTTGAAGGTGCGGAGCCGTTGCGGGCTGATCGTGTGCTCCTATCGGTTGGTCGCGTGCCGAATACTGATGGCCTGGGGCTTGAATCCGTCGGCGTTCAGCTAGACGAGCGCGGGCGCGTTGCTGTGGACGAAAGTTTCGCCACGAATGTGCCGGGTATCTATGCCATTGGCGATGTAATCGCCGGGCCGATGCTGGCGCACAAAGCGAGTGAAGAAGGCGCCGCCTGCGTTGAAAAACTTGTGACGGGCTACGCCCATGTCAACTACGACACTATCCCCGGCATCATGTATACCGAGCCGGAAGTCGCAACGGTGGGCAAAAGCGAAGAGCAGTTGCAGGAAGCCGGCATTGAATATCGCAAGGGCGTTTTTCCATTTCGGGCCAATGGTCGCGCCAGGGCGATTGGCCACACCGAAGGCCGCGTCAAAATTCTCGCTGATGCCAAAACAGATCGAGTACTCGGAGTGCATATCATCGGCCCGCGCGCTGGGGACTTAATCGCCGAAGCCGTGGCCGCAATCGAATTTGGCGCGAGCAGCGAAGACATCGCGCGCACCTGCCACGCGCATCCCACGCTCAGTGAAGCGCTGCACGAAGCCGCGCTTGCTGTCGATGGGCGCACCATTCACATCTGATTGCTCGCAGCGCACAACCACACCTACATCGCGTTTTTCGCTTACAATCTGATGCATGTTCCTCTTTCGCTGGCTGCACAAGCGCTGGTTTGGCATTGCACTTTTCGCGGCGATTTGGTTCGTGGTGCTTTGTGTGCCGCAACTGCGTCTGCTCTTCTCCGTGCAGACAAAGGGCAGCTCGCTCGGCTTGCAGCAATATCCGTGGACGCCGCGCTTTGAAGATGAGGCGTTCTCACCGGAGAAACTGGCCCAACAGTATCCCAACGATCTCGACATCCTGCTGATGAAGGCGCATCAGGGCAACAGCAAAGCAGGCACACAGGCCATTGACGCGTTGCTGCGCCGATTTCCCAATGACAAATTACTGATCGCGGTGCGGCTGAAGCGTTCGCTCGGCTGGATGCGGCACGACCGCTTGGCCGGTGATCTCAGCAATCCAAACCCGCCGCCTTACGCGACACCATCACCGGAAAAGTCGACCACGCCGCCGAATTTCACGCCACAGGAATTGCAGCGGGCGATTTCCGTCGTGCAACGAGGCCGGCAACTGGAACCCGATAACTCGTATTACGATTGGGCGTTGATCTATTTCTACATGGCTGCGTACCGTGACGAGGACGCTTATCGAGTACTCAGCAAGGCGTCGCGCAAGCCGCGTTTTGACGATCATTCCTACGACGAAACGATTTCAACCATCGCGGCCTACGAGAAAGTGCGCCCGCTGCTGTGGGAAGAGAAACTTGGCTTTTCCAGTGCCGTCACACTGCCGCACTACGCAAAATACCGTGATGTGGCGCGTCTGATTTCGTGGCAAATGTGGAAAGCCGAGCAGCGCGGCGAACACGCCCGTGCCATCGCAGTGCGCTCCGATTTCGCGCGCATGTGCCAGCCCATGATGCAGGGACGCAACATCATCATTGCCGGCCTGGTAGGTCGTGCCTGCCAGGCCATCATGTGGATGGGCAACCCCAAACGGCAAGTGCGTAACAACCAGAGACCAAGCGGCATGAGCACCGCCGCCTGGGGCCGTCTACGTGGCCGCCGAAGCGCACAAAACTTCGCCACCTACGCCCGCGCACACGGACGCGCAGACATCGCAGCGGAAGTCATGCGACTCACCGTCTATGGCCAGCGCTTTCAAAACGCGAGCCGAAATTACAGCGCTTCTCTTCTCGGCGGCGAATGGTTCGGCGTTCCCTCAACGCTTAGATCGCAAATCATCAGCTTGTTGGTCCCGGCACAGGTTTCCCTCCTTCAAATCGTTTCACTGGTATCGCTGTGTTGCTTTGTATGGATGGTGACGCTGTTTTCACAACCGGCGCCATTGCAGCGATATGACGTGCTGTTGAGCACTCTTGCGGGTGCGGCTATTGCAGCCATCTCTGCCGTGGTGGGACTGCGCATCGCGATTGGAGCCCTGTCTGGGAGCACAGTGGCCCAATCGCAAAAGCAAATATTTGCAGCAATCATCTGTGTCTTTATCTTTGCTCTGGCGCCATTGATAGGTAGTGCGCTCATTCCCTGGGGCATAACATTATGGCGTATGTGGCAACAGCGTGCAGAGCTTTTCGCGCCAGCACCGGCACGCTACGAGGGCGAATCGGCGCGCCACCTGACGCGAGATTACCTGCCGCTGGCGCTGACACTGTGCATTTTGGCGCTGGGAATCATTGCTATTGGTTGCTGGATGGCCGCCCTTGTTGCATGGATTACAGATGCAACCGTGTGGGTGTTGCCGTTTGGTTCATCTGCCGGCGAGCCGCCCATCACGATTGGCGCTCCAGCACAATTTTTCGCCGGCTTTGGCGCTCTTCTTACCTTTATGCTTTACATCGGCTGGCTCATCAAGTGGCGCTGGTTCGCACCGTTGAAGCTACGGCCATTGCTGCATGGCGCATTAGTGTGGCACCGTCAAACGCTGATTACTTATGTCATCGTTTCCAGCCTATTCTATCTGTTGCTTTCAATTGCCGCGCTGGGCCCACGCCGCGAAGCCGATGCACGCTTCAACACCTACCTGCAACGCGGCGAGATCGCGTTACTTAACATGAAATAGATACGACTTACGCACCACGAACCCGGAGCGTGAGCGACGGGCTTGTTTCAGGCCACGCAGGCCCGTTGCTCACGCTCCGGGTTCGTAAAAATTTCCGTCTGCGTAAGTTGCGATAGAGATGAGCCGCCGTAGGCTCGGTGCTTTTGTGATGGCGTCCGGCAGCATTCTGCCTCAAATTTTCTCTGGTGTCGCTTGGCCCGCGTCGTGCAGACGAGACACATCTAAGCATCACTTAGAATACGGCGATGCCCTTTCCCTGAAGCCAAATGAAGCTGCTTGACCTGTCGTTCGAAACACCGCAAGAGAACCTGGCGTGCGACGAAGCTCTGCTCGATTGGAGCGAGGAAGAAAGCGGCGCAGCGGTTTTGCGCTTCTGGGAATCGCCGCGCCATTTTGTGACGCTGGGCTACACCGACGGTGCATCGCGCGAGGCCGATCGGGAAGCGTGCCGAGTACTCGACATCCCGATTCTGCGGCGTTGTAGTGGCGGTGGAACGGTGCTGCAAGGGCCGGGCTGCCTTAACTATGCCCTTGTGATGCCGATTCCACAAAGCGGGCCGCTATCCAATCTCAGCGATACCAATGGTTTCATCATGCAGCGTCACCGCGAGGTGTTAACTCAACTTCTCGGCGCGCCTGTAAGCAGTGAGGGTTTTACCGATTTAGCGATTGGCGGTCTGAAGTTTTCCGGCAATGCACAGCGTCGGCGGCGACGCACACTGCTCTTTCACGGCACGTTTTTGCTCGACTTCGATTTATCGCTCATCGAACGAGTACTCAATATGCCGTCCAAGCAACCTCAATATCGCAACACGCGTTCGCATCACGATTTTGTGACTAACATCGGCGCAACGAGAGAAAGCATCAAGCGCGTGCTACAGGAAACATGGCAGGCACATCGAGTACTCGAAAGCTGGCCGCGCGAGCGCATGGCTGCTCTGGCCGGCGGCAAGTATGCGGATGACGCGTGGAACTTCAAGTTTTAGAAGCGTCGGAAGAAGAGAGGCGCGGGCCGCAGCCGCCCGCATCGCAATCGGCGATGAGGTGCGACACACGCGGGCGCTCCGTTCCGATGTGAAAAGTGTAGGCTTGCTCTTCAAGTTCACGGTCGACCTGCGTCACGCGTTCGTGCTGGCGCAGATGCTCGGCCCACGACTCAACCATGAACGATTCCACATAACGACCCGGCTCCGCCAGGTCGCGAAATAGCCCCCAGCGCAAGGCTCCGTCACGACGTCGCGAGCGCCCCACCTTTTGCATCGCGGCTGCGAACTCGCCGGAGCGTTCAGGCGCAATGCAGTATTCAACAGTCACCAATACCGGCTGATAACGGCTGTCTTCAATGCCTGTGTAAAACTCCGCAACATGCGGGCTTGGCCAGTGCTGCGATGGCGAAAGATCCGGCGCTTCTCCGGACAGGCGAAGACGTAGCGCAGCCACAATGCCGATGAACTGACCGACACTGGCCCACAACAACGCGGTTTGAATGCTGCTGCGCTGTGCCACCGCGCCCCAGAACGCCGCGCCCAGGGCCATGCCGCCCTGAAAGGCGATCATTTGCAGCGCCGCCGCGCGCGAGCGCACCCAGTCGGGTACAACGGTAATGGCTGCCGCATTGAAGGTGGACATGACCGTAATCCACGCGATGCCACCAGCCAGCATAATGCAGCACATCGGCACGAACTGGCGCGTGAGCGCCAGCCCCAGTGAAGCCAAACCATACAAGGCAATAGTAGCTGCCAGCACGACATCGTTGGAGTAGCGCGCACGCAAACGCGGCAACAGCGTCGCGCCCGCAACCGCGCCGATGCCGCCGCAGCCCAGCAAAATGCCATACTGCGCCGCGCTGAGACCAGCCTCGCGCCGTGCCAAGAGCGGTAATAAGCCCCACTGCGCCGCCGCGCACGAAATAAAAATCACAGTGCGCGCCACGATCGTTTGCAGCGCCGAATCGTGCCGCACATAACGCCAACCGGCACGCACCGCGCCCATTACATGCTCCGAAGGGAGCACACTTTCCTGCGTCTCGCGTTTCCATCGATAAAAAACGATGAGCACTCCCATGAAAGAAAGTGCATTCAAGGCAAAAGTGGCTTGCGGCCCGCCGCGACTGATAATTAAGCCGCCCAGCGCCGGGCCAATGGCGCGTGCTCCGTGCATCGCGACGCCGCCCAGAGTTACCGCCGAGCGCAAATCGCTGCGCGGCACCATTTCGGGAATGCTCGACATCCATGCCGGTGCCGTTAATGCACCGCCCACGCCCATGCAAAACGTGAACAGCAACAAAATCCACGGCGACATGATGTGCAAATATGTAAGAACGGCGAGAGTTCCGGCGACGCAGAGCATCCACGCCTGAGCAGCAATGAGTTGACGACGACGATCCACCACATCGGCCAGAGCACCGGCGGGCAGCGAGAGCAACAGCATGGGCAAGCCGCCGGCAGCCTGCACCAGCGCCACCATCTGCGGGCTGGGCGCCAGAGTTGTCATTAGCCAACCGGCACCGACATCGTGCATCCACGACCCCACGTTGGAAAACAAAGCCGCAATCCACAAAGCGCGAAACGTGGCATGCCGCAGCGGAGCCCACGCCGATTGCGGCGAGGCCGTTTCCGACGGTGAAATTTCAAGAGCGGTCGCTTGAGCATTCGCTTCCTGAGCACTGGCTTCCTGAGTACTCGCTTCGCGTTCCGTGGTCGGTTGGGGCATGTTGGTTTCTGTTGAGGAGTTGGAATTTGTGCGTCAGGCATTGACGAGCTTCATCATTTCTTCGGGATAGCGCCCGCCACTGGCCGCGCCCTGCGGCATCAGTTCGTTGATGCGTGATAGATCTGCTGCTGTCAGTTCCACCTCAGTGGCCGCGATGTTTTCTTGCAGATACTTGCGTCGCTTGGTGCCGGGAATCGGCACGATGTCCTCACCCTGCGCCAGCACCCATGCCAGCGCCAACTGCGCCGCAGTGATGCCTTTTTCGCGTGCCATTTCACCGATGTGCTGCACAAGCTGCAAGTTCTTGTTGAAGTTCTCGCCTTGAAAACGCGGCGACTGACGACGGTAATCATCGGCGTCCAGGTCATCAAAGCTTTGGATCTGGCCTGTCAGAAAGCCGCGCCCCAGCGGGCTGTATGCCACAAAGCCGATGCCCAGTTCACGCACGACGGGCAGCACGTCGTCGTCGGGGTCGCGGCTCCATAACGAGTACTCGGTTTGCACGGCAGTAATCGGGTGAACCGCATGGGCGCGTCGCAGCGTGCTCGGCCCGGCCTCGGATAAACCCAGAAAACGCACCTTGCCGGCTTGCACCAGTTCGCTCATGGCGCCCACGGTTTCTTCAATGGGTATGCTCTGGTCCACGCGATGCTGATAATACAGGTCGATGTGACGGACGCCCAGCCGTTGCAGCGAAGCGTCGCACGCTTGCTTTACATATTCGGGGCGGCCATTGATGCCGCGAAACGCCGGATCATTGCTGCGCTGAATGCCGAACTTCGTCGCGAGCACAACGCCGTCGCGCCTGCCCTGCAACGCTTTGCCGACAAGCTGCTCGTTGGTGAACGGGCCATACATATCGGCTGTATCAAGGAAATTGACGCCCAGTTCCAGTGCGTAGTGAATGGTGGCGAGGGATTCAGCTTCATCGCGATCACCATAGAAGTCGGACATGCCCATGCAGCCCAAACCCTGCGCTGAAACAACCAGGCCCTGCGTGCCAAGACGACGAGTTTTCATGTAGCCTCCCGAAGCGACTTTTCTCTGGCTCGAGTACTCACTGTCTGGACGAGCGCCTACGACTCGCCCGGGGTGCTAAGAACCTCTAAGTGCGTCGTGGTTCCTTCCTTCGGGCACAAAATGGGCGGGAAGAATGTTTCTTCCCGCCCATTAACTCTACCTCTACATAGCATTCAGTTGAATATACGGACACGCGTTCCATTCACTTCACGCACACCACGCACGGTCATGATCATAGCCTTGAGCTTTTCGAACTCTTTTCGCGTATCGAGCGTGCCGGCGTATTCACGAGGTGTTTTAATCTGTCCGTACAGCTCGACTACGCCGCCGTTGCAGGCGATATTCAATTCGGAAATGTCGAGCGTGCTTTTGGCGATAGCGTGCCGCGCAGTGCGGGCCAGGGCATTGTTCTCAGTCTTGGTAGGGGCTTTGGTAGCCATGACAATTCATCTCCTTTTTGCATGATGCGTGTTGAATAATCGCTCAACCGCAATGAACATCGTGCGCCACTGCCTTTCCCGCGCTACGAATCGGTGCCGTGGCGCTCCAGCCATTCTTCATACGACAGGCGCGGGATCTGAAAAATCTCAGTCGTGTGAGTGTACCATCCTGCACCGTGCATTCGCCCCACGGCGCGCAAATTTTCTGTATGTACATACAACTTCTCGGCATCCACCAGGTCGTCGCGAATGTGCATTTGCAGCACTTCGCCAAAGATGACGCGGTTGCGCCCGATCTCCATAGTTTGCACTTCGCGACATTCAAAGCTCACCGGCGACTGCGCAATGCGCGGCACTTTCACTTGCACTGAAACCTGAGTACTCAAACCGGCGGCTTCGATTTCACTGATCTCCGGCGGAAAGTCGACGGCACAGATGTTCATGCTCTCGGCGATGCTTTCATCGACCAAATTAACCACGAATTCACCACTGCACCGAATGTTATGCGCGCTGTCTTTGGGCGTATCGCGGCTGCGGTCGCCGATGCCCAGCACAAGCAACGGCGGGTCGCTACCCAGCACATTGAAAAACGAAAACGGTGCCGCGTTGACACGGCCCGCTTCATCAACAGAAGTCACCAGCGCAATCGGGCGCGGCACGACTGTGCTCACCAACAACTTATAGCGGTCGCGCGGCGCGAGTTGCGCCATGTCAAATTGCATCGTGATATATCTACGGATTTGCTAAACGAAGTTGTTTCTAAACGAAGTTCTGCCCCAGCCATGTGGCGGCATCTTCGATTTCATCGCGGGCCAACTCGTGTCCACCGGCGTGCCAGCGCAACGAAACTTCAGCACCGAGACGTTGCAGCATCTGCGCCAGGCGCTGCGTATTTTCTGCCGGCACAATCGGGTCGCGCCGACCGGCGCCCATCCACACACGAGTACTCGATAAATCGGGGTCTTGCTCTGGGACGAGCGGCACCATCGAGCGCAGAAGCACCGCGCCTCGCAGCACACCGGGCGCCAGCAACAATGTGCTGCCCGCAATGTTAGCACCGTTGGAATAGCCGGCGGCAAAAATCTTTTGCGCATCAATCTCGTAAGCTATGCCTGCGGCAGTGACGAAATCGACCAGTTCGTGGGTGCGCGCCTTCAAGTCTTCAACATCGAAGACGCCTTCGCGCAATCGCCGGAAAAAACGAGGCATGCCGTTTTCGAGCACCTTGCCGCGCGGACTGAGCAGCGCCGCCGTCGGTAGCAAAGCGCGACCAATGTCGAGCAAGTCGTCTTCGGTTCCGCCTGTGCCGTGCAGCAGTAGCAGCGTGCGCCGGTCACCATTTTGCGCCGGCACGAAGCGATGCACAAAACTTAAATCGTGAGTACTCATGATGTCGAGTGCGGCAGTTTTACTGGCAGCAGAACCGTCTCGATGCGTGCGCGATGCGGCTCCAGTGGCGGCGGTAATTTCAACTGTGTTCCCAGTTCCGCAACCGCTTCATCAACGGTGAAACCCGGATTATCAGTAGCAAGTTCAAAGAGCACTCCGCCCGGTTCGCGAAAGTAGATGGAATGAAAATATGTCCTGTCCATCACGGGCGACACGTTGTAGCCCAGGCGCGCAATTTCGGCGTGCCACATCGCCTGAGACGCATCGTCCGGTACGCGCCACGCCACATGATGAACATTGCCCACGGCAACCTGGCCCCGTTGTGCATCGGGCTGGCACAGCACATCGAGCAACGTGCCGGGGCTGCCGTCGCCCGTTTCATAACGAAAGCGATTGTCTTCCTGCGTCGCAAGACGAAAGCCCATGGTATGGGTAAGCAACTGTGCCGTGCGCTCATAGCCTTCTTCGCACATCGCAACGCTGTGAAAACCACGGATCGAGTACTCGGGTGGAACCGGTGAAGCCTGCCACGGCTCACGCTCATCAACGGCTGAAGCCACGAGTTCCAGTTGCATTCCGTCGGCGTCCTGGAAACTCAGCACACTTTCGCCAAAGCGTGTGGTCTGCTCGGTTGCAACGCCGTGTTCTTGTAAGCGCCTCTGCCAGGTGGAAAGCGCATCGGCAGGAACAGAGAACGCGGTAACATTGACCTGACCGGTTCCTTTGCGTCCCTGTCGCGCACCGGGCCAGGCAAAGAACGTGAGAACAGAACCGGGACGTCCCAGTTCATCGCCGTAATAGAGATGATAGGCGCCGGGATCATCGAAGTTCACCGTCAGCTTAACCAGCCGCAGCCCGAGTAAATTGCAGTAGAAGTCGATGTTACCCTGCGCATCACTACAAATCGCCGTGACATGATGAATGCCCGGAATGTCTTCGTCCATGACGCCTCCCGAGATACTTGTTCCTGTCTGATGCCGCACTTACTTGCTGTTTAGCTCACTTGCGGTAACGACTTGCGGTAACGAGCGGCAAAGGTTTGGTTTTCGTCACTGTGCAGATCGCGCTCGAACTGGTCGCGAATAACAGTTCCGTAGGTCACCAGATCGCGCGCCGTCATTTGGAGACGGGCTGCAAGTTGCTCGTTTTGCAGTTGTCCATCCGCTAAGAAAGCGTCCTTGCCGTCAAAAGAAACGCCATACGGCAGGCTCCAGCCGTAGCATTGGCGCACGGCGGTGCGCATCTGCTCCATGGCCGTAAGACCTTTTTCATGCGAAGTGCAAAGATATGCGAAAAGTTTCCCGGCGAATTCGCGCCAGTGATAATCGAGAAAGTTTTTCATCGCACCCGACATCGAACCGTGATAATCGGGCGTGCCCAGGATAAAAACATCGGCCCACTGCACGGCTTCGAGCGCCTGAAGCACGCTGTCACTCTGAGTACTCGCACCGGGACGGAACATGGGCAAATCAATTTCGCACAGGTCGAGCATACGTGTCTGTGCCCCGCGCTCCTGCGCCGCTTCCAGAATCAGTTGCAGCGCGCCACGCCCCTGCGACTGTGGGCGCATACTTCCACTTACCGCCAAAACCTTGATCGCCACGTTACGAATACTCCTCCAGAGCCGGAGGCACCTTCGCTAAAGGGCGCTTGCCTCGACTCAAAAAACACTGTAAGATAGAAAAGTCAGTTTGATGTTTACGGGATGTGGCTCAGCTTGGTAGAGCGCTTGACTGGGGGTCAAGAGGTCGTCGGTTCAAATCCGGCCATCCCGACTTCGTTTTCTAAAAAGCCCTTATTCTACAAGGGCTTTTTGCGTTTTTGGCAGCCTGAAAATTCCTATTTTCGGAGTCAAAAATGCCTCGACAAGCGCTTACTGTCGGGACTTCAAAAGTCCCCTCTACCCTGTCATCTCACCCTGCACAACCCGCAGCAACAGCTTCAAGTATACCCTCTTCGCTGCCGACTGCAGAACTGCACAGAGCCTGTGAGGAGTGGTTTTTGGACTGCGAATACCGCCTGCAGTCACCCCGCACCGTCGAAACACGACGCGTCTTCCTGAAGAATCTGCTCTGGTTTCTGGAGCATCGTGGGTTTACGGATTGCGACACCCGCGAACTGAGGCGGTTCTTCCACTACCTGAGGCACGGTCACGAAGAAAAAGGCGGACGCTGGAGCAATAAGCAGCTCAAGGCTTCGGTTCGACCCGAAACCGTTAAGGATTACTGGGTCTGCCTAAGCACCTTCTTCAAGTGGCTGGTTACGGAAGGAATCCTCCCCTCTTCACCTATGGCAGCCATTCCAAAACCAGCTGTTCGCGCTGAAGAAAAGCAGCCACTTACACCCGATCAAGTGAAAGGGCTCCTCAAAGCCGCCAAACACTCACAGCACCCGCAGCGCGACGAAGCCATTGTCCTTCTGCTGCTCGATACAGGGATTCGCAGTTCGGAATTGATCGCGCTCAAGATCAAAGACGTCGATCTTCGCGCCCGCCACTGTGTCGTAACCGGCAAAGGAAACAAGATCCGCACTGTCCATTTCGGCCTCACGACGGGAAACGCTCTGCGCCTCTACTTGCGTCACTGCACCGACTCACACTTGCATTCAGACAAGCACACGAACAACCCCGAAAATCCCCTTTTTATAGCTGATAAGTCCGGGCAAGCTCTGCGCCCACTTACCCGTTCGGGGCTTCGCCAACTGGTGGAACGGCTGGGGAAGGCAGCCGGCATATCCAGAGCCTGCTCACCCCATGTCTTGCGCCGGACGTTCGCGGTTTCCTGGCTGCGCAACGGCGCCAATATCTTTTCGCTTCAAGCAATGCTTGGACACACCGACCTGCGCATGACGCAGCGCTATCTGTCTTTAGCACGGGCGGATATTGCTGAGCAAGCACGACAATTCAGTCCAGCAGACAATCTAAGAGGGCGGATTAGATGACTGGCCAGCAATAACACCATAGAAACAACAAAGAGGTGGGGATATACCCTCACCTCTTGAGTGCGATTCAAGCGCCACAAATCGCTCCAAGTTCACCTTAATCACTCTTCAGGTTAGGGCTGAACTGCTCTTGTTCTGGCATTCATGAGTTAAGCGAATACATTGAGTATGTAGTCAGATAAGCCCGGCCAACCAAATGTTGAACTTGTTTTCAGGAGATCTCATTTTACTGGCATTTCGTCCTATGGCTTAATGCCGCCAAGTTCCTGATGAGATCATTGGGTGAATAGTAGTCATGATTTGCTGATACTCTAGGTGAGTCGATGAGGGATTCATTGAACAGAGTATCATTCAGACTGCGCCGATGGTATAGGAGTACGGGCGGGTGAAAGAAATTCTATGATAGTACTAACTATGGCTAGCCCCAAGAATGATCCACAAATGCTACTGAAACAGAAGCTACGTATAAGTATTTGTTTCACCGTTCCCGACGGGCATATGAAGAAGATAAGAAATGGCGCAAAAATTACTGATGCCGCAGCAATATTAACGGACGCCCCTCCGAGAATTCTCCTAGTTAGGAAAAATGAAAGGCCTGCAAAGATTATAAATGTTAGTGCAAGGAGTAATTTCTCGGTGAACTGAGTGTTGGGAGAGCTATTCACATAATACATCCATACATCAATGTTGGCCCCAATCGTAGTACCAACTACAACACCTGTAAAGAGGAGTGCCATTTCCACTATAGGACTGAACGAAATGCTTATTAATTGGTGTTTGGGGCGGTCTTGTGTCAATGGAGTATGCATTGCCTGAGAGGATTTCGTAGATGCACCCCCTCGTCCCATATGTTTCTGCCAGGTGGCATCACGGGCTGCTTCGCATCTTTGACGTGCAGCGCGTACCCGCTCCTCTTGTTCCTGCCGAGCTGCCTTTACTCGCGCTTCCACTTTTTGACGCAAGATACGCCTATATTCCTCCGGGTCTTTGAAGTAGTCCTCACCTTTTTGACGTGCAGAAGATTCAGCTTCTGATGGCTCAGGAGCCTGCCGTTTCACATTTTCTTGATCAGAAACTTTTTGTGCAGAAGGTGCAGCATTCTTATCTGGTTTATCTGAACGAGCCTGCTTTACCTCGTCTCTCTCTTTAGAGTGATGGTTTCGTTGTTGGGCCAATTTCCTATCATATTCTTTACGTTTGTCGGAATTGCCAAGAACACCATAAGCTTCATTAAGAAGCTTCATTTTATCTTCTGCAAATTTTTTATTACTTCCAATGTGTTTATCAGGGTGCCAGGCTGCTGCTTGCAGGCGAAAGCTTTCCTTTACCTCATTTGAAGTTGCCGACGTGTCAAGGTCAAGAATTTCGTAATAAGTTTTCTCTGGCACGGGATTATTGTAATCTCCTGGCGCATCCTGTAAACCGTGAAAATGATCTAATGCGCATGCTTCATCCAACTGGAAAATCTCACCCTAGTCTCTAAATGCCCCGTCAGGCAAAATTCTCCTATTACGGACTACCATTTCTCATCCCCGAGCGGTGCTTCGTTCAACGACTGACTATGTCAGTCTGCACTGGGGTAAGTGTTCGTCTAAGAGTGCAACAAATACCTCATTATGGCACCTCTCTATCAAAATGGCACCTCTCTATCAAATGCACCATTTCGTGAGTAATGGTGCATTCGAGGCACTGAAAGGGCTTTTTTGCTAGCTCCAAGTTCAATCGAATACGGCGGGTGTCGGTGCTGCAAGTCCCCGCTTCGTTTTCATCCTCCGAATACTCTATTGCGACTCTTCCACATCTAAGATTTCCTGCCATTTTTATATGAGTGGCGACACTAGCTCGCTCAATTACTGACAGTACCAATCCTGAAGCACTCATTCGCGGTATAGAGCGCTTTAGCCGGCCCAGACATAAAGTTCTAGAGTTGCGGAATTACAAATTTCAATTCTGGCCGCCTCAGGGTGTTCACCGACGCGGAGCCGGTAGCGTTGTCCCACGAAATAATGGTTTTCTCCATTCATCATGTCCCACTTCCCCTGAGGCGGCTGTGCCCCGAAACGGGCTTGCTGTCCTTTTGATTCTTTTCGGGCACTGCATCACTTCACCTTACTGTTTGCAACCATGCCTAAAAGCATCTGTGACGTCCATTTAAGCACTGTCGCCAGAGCACGAAAAGTAAAATGCCATGTGCCGCGTAGAACCTCTATCATTACCTTGCGTAGCGGCTCGGTTCCGGGCACGAGACACAGAATCAAATACCAGAGGCTAAACAGAATGAGCCAGAAAATTACCCGATCGATTATAGCGGTAAGCGATGACAAAAGAAGTGGACCCCATGCAGAAGTGGATGCGAGGTGAGGCCAGAGGCAACGAACAAGAAAGTAAGCGCACCCCAAGAGGAATAACTTGGCTAACCAACCGAATTGGAGGTACGGAGTGGCTTCCGTCAAGCTATCAGTGCCGCAATGCACACAGTAAGTGGCATCCAACGGGCTGCTCGGCTTTTTTTTGCAACTGTGGCATCGCTTCACACCAAAACTCTTGGAGCAATGCGGACAGAATAAGGAAGGACCGGAAAGGTCACGATCAGACGATAGTTGGCGACAGGACAGGCAGAGCCTCATAGCATAGTTCCCACACAAAATAAAAACTAGTGACAGGTCACGCGGTTTTTGGCTCACTCCCCAAAAACCAAGAAGTACAGTAACATAGACGGCAACTTTTCTCGAATCTTCGTTGCCGATCCCACGGAGAAGCCAGTTTTTCCCCCGAGCAATACCCCGAGCAAGCTCTCTTGCCCCATGAGGGCCACTGTGAGCTTAATCTAGTCGGCATTTCACCTGATTATATGTTGATTCGCTTTATTGAAAATCTTCTCATCACCATATTCAATAGTATGGTGCGGGGGTGGCGCACCAGGAGCGAAAAACTGCCATTGCCTGAGCCGCCAGTTGTGCCTCCGCCGGGCCATGTGGTGATCGGGCATGTGATCGCTGCCCATGATGACGCGGACGATGCTGTTGCTCAAGCCTTGTTACAAAACGGCATCGTGGCACTCACCCCACAGGCGCGCAAACGGCACTTGTATGTTCTGGGCGCGACCGGCACCGGCAAGACGAATATGCTGCTTCACCTTATTGAATCAGACATCAACAACAAGAGGGCATTTTGTGTCATCGACTTGCGCGGTGATCTTGTGGACCGCGTTCTCCTACGACTGGCTGATGCAGTGCCGGTAGATGAGTTGGGCAAAAGATTGCTACTCATCGACTTGCGACACAACGAAGATGTGGTTGGTTTCAACCCCCTTTCTGGCGCAGGCGACTCATATAATCGAGCCATGCAGCTTTTGGAGATTATAAAGCTCCAATCCGACTCATGGGGTGTCCAACTTGAGGAGACACTGCGCAACTCGCTTATCGCATTAGCGGAAGCGGGTTGGTCACTGCTCGAGATCGAGCCATTGCTCACCAACGCTGGATTCCGCACCCAGGTGTTGGACCAAGTTGATGACACTCATGTCAAGAACTTCTTTGAACGCTACGACCAACTTTCTGAAGCCAATAAACTTGCGTGGTCCATGGCCGTGCTTAACAAAGTGACCCCACTGCTCGCCATTCCCCAACTGCGTCTGATGTTCGGCCAGAAGGATTCGGTTTCCTTCCGCTCACTGTGGGACAATGAACCCGGCATGGTAGTCTTAGTGTCACTTGCGATTGACCGATTGCACCAGGCAGCACACCTCACCGGAGGACTTTTGATCAGTGCTTTACAAAACGCTGTTATGTCGCGGGTCGATCAGCCGGAAGAAGATCGTGTGCCAGTCCAACTTTTTTGTGATGAATTCGAAATGATGGCCAGTGACCGCTTCCAGGAAATCGTGGCCGAAGGGCGACGCTTCGGTGTGGGCCTGTGCCTCTCTCATCAGAATCTGACCCAACTGTCACCCACCTTGCGTAACGTATTGCGTAATAACGTTCATTCCCAGGTGTATTTTCAGACCGGTGCGACCGATGCAGCGGAACTCGCCAAGGAAATCACCGGCTCCGGCTCCAAGGAAGATGTTCGCAAAGCGTTGATATCACAGGACGTGGGTGAGGCGTTTCTAGTCAGGCGCGGGAATCCGAGTATCCGCATGAAGACTTTGCACTGCCCCGATCCCGCTGTGATCGCCTCAGACTTAGAGGCGATCAAACGCATTTCGCGTGAGACATACGCTCGCCCGAGAAGTGAGGTAGAACAGGAATTGGCCGAGAGGCATCAACAAATAAAAGCATTGGCAACAAATCCGGCTATTGCGAATGCTGTAGCCGCCAGCAGCAAGACATCCACGAAGGCCGCCCCACCACCGACTCAGCCGGCGTATGTGATCCAGCATGTTAAAACTGCGACCTTCAAGCCAGGCAAGTCGTCACCAGCAGCCCCTATCCCCGTGAAGAATGATGAGGACACTGATGGCTCGTAGTCGTTTTGAACCACAGCCGCAGGCCGGGATGCGTTTGGAAGAGCGAGACCGAAAACTGCTAACGGATCTGTTTCAACACCGGTTGATGTCGCGCAGCCAGATACAGACTCTCTACTTCGGCTCGCCCCAGCGGTGTAATGCGCGGTTGAGACAGCTCTTTGATTTCGGTTTTGTCACGCGGTATTATTTGCCCGCTGCCCCGTTTGGCGCGCAAGCAATTTACTCCATTGGTAAGTCTGCGGTGCCGATTGTGGCCAAAGCAGTGGACATGCCATTAGCGGATGTTGCTAAAGAACAGCGTCGTTCGCGCACCCCTACGTTCATCGAGCATACCCTGGAAATCGTTAACGTTTACCTGGCTTTCAAAAAAGCTGTTACCCCTTTGCCGATCATCGATCTGGAATGGCTGCCCGAATCCTTATGTCGTCACGAGTATGTCGTTCATGCAGTCGGGAGCCAGCGACACCATAAAGAGATATTTAAACCCGACGCTTTCGTGCGCCTCAGTCAAAATAAAATCGACTGTCATCACAATTATTTCTTGGAAGTCGATCTGGGGCACACCTCCTCACAACAGTTCATTGGCAAGTTGCTGCTGCATCAACGTTATTTGGAAAGTGGGCTGTTTAAAGAGATTTTTGGCTGCGATGAATTCAAAACCTTGGTAGTAACGACCAGCGAAAAAAGACTTAAGAATCTTCTCTCGCTGGTCGAACAACAAGGGAGCAGCCTTTTTTGGTTCACGACTTTTTGTGAGGTGCAACAGACAGGAGTCCTGCGCTCAATATGGCGCGTACCATTCCAGATGGAAAGGACTGGCTTACTCTTGAGAAAGTAAAACGCATAAGTCTTCCATGGGAATACTGTGCGAAGCGGCGATGCTCATCAAAAGTACTTCACGAAGGTAGGATTTGCCCAGACAACAGATCTGTCCCGCTGGCTCAGTTCGTCACCTTGGGCGGTGAGCGTAATGCTGCGATAGCCTTTGATGGGGACATTGATTTTGATTGCGGCATCATTTACACCCAGAGGGGGTGATGTATAGAGAACTTTGCCATCCCCTAGTACCTGAAATTGATGGGCCCCTCCCCCTGAACCAATTCGCTTGCCGATCCACGCTTCTAAACGATCACAGCGGTTTATAAAAACGACCTTGTTTTGGAAATGACTCCCTAACAACTGATATGAGTCGAGTAACCCGACATCATCAAAGGCGCGCCCTGCAATAACAACATTTTGCCCTTGCTCCCACCTGCCCTCAACAGTCTTGCGATCAACAAGGCGTCGTTCAATCCTTTGCATTAGACGACCGCCGGGAGTTCCCTGTGTGGTCGGACGCGACGTGCTGTATGATCTAAGCCAGCTGATGGCGTTTTTAGCATCAGCGCTACCGTTGGGTTCCAAGAGGACAACCGCCTCATAGGCGGTCTGTGCAAGTAACCTTTGCCTCAGTTTGCTACGTGCCGCTCCTATCCAGAGATAAGCAACTGCATACTCTTCATCTTCCGCCACAGCGGCCTGGCAGTAAGCAATAGCCGATTTAGGGTCTCCCTTGCGGTAGGCCACTACAGCTTTTTTGACCAGATCAATGGCACGCTCGCGTGCACCGGGATCAGGTGCTGCCTGCACCTTGGGAATAATGACAAGGCATAAAGCCAGTGCAGCCAATGTTAAAGTTCTGAACTTCATTACATTTTCTCCTTACAGACGTGTTTCTAGTAATGAGAACCTCCACCAGACAGAATGAGGCACTGGCGGTTTGCCTACTCTACAGGTGGCCGATCAGGCTCAAAACCCTCGAAATTACCGGTCTCGACGGGAGGTGGCCGGTCAGGCTCAAAACCCCTGGAGATACTGACCCGTCTTCTTGGCTGCTCTCGTCGCGGTTCCGTCCTCCGGACATAGATTCGGTTGCGTCTCTCGGTCTGAGGTTCCGGCACGATCGCTCTGGTTCTCACTTGTGTGATGTCCGGTTCCGAAATGTGTACTTGCCGGGCCCGTTTCTTTCTCTGGAGCGCATCCGAAGAATGTGCAGAGGGTATTCTCCGACGCCCTTTTGCACGCTGACCACCATTGTATATTTGTGGATTAGAAAGACTCGCCACTATCCTATTCTTTCTGTTTATTGAAGGTTCTTTTACAGGATTCGGAGTACTGGTTCGCAATTTGAGGTTCTTATGGGGACTGCGTGTCACCCTGTGCTCCTCAGATGGAGTCCTCACCGCACTCGCGGGCGAACGGATAATCAGGTTGGGGGCTGAGGCTCCGGACGTTTCTTGGTCTTCTGCTGGGCTTTTAACAATCGTTACTGGGTGGCTGGGAGCACTGTTTGTGGGAATGGTTTCCACTTGTGGCTGTGATTGATTTACAGATTGCAGGAGGAGAAACAACAAAAGGCTTGTCATTCCGACAGCACCGAGTATAAAGGGCCAGAAAGCAGTCGCAAATGAGGTGGCTTGTTGCAAATTAATCTGTGCAAGATAGCCGTGGGCAACCTGCGCCAGCGAGGAAAAAACCTGCGCGCCTGGAAAGAGGGCAGGAGTTGCAGCTGTGGCCGGCTGACCTATTGGATTTTGGACTGATACTGAGCTGCCAGAGCCTTGCACACTTTCCAGTAACCGAATAAATATAGCCATCGAAGCAGGTCGCTGGCTTTCGTCCATGTGTAATGCCTGCATTACCACTTCGCTAAAAGCACGACTAACTTTACGGTTAAGGGAATGGGGAGGCTTTAGATGCGAGCCTTTATCACGCGCAGTAGACTCTATAGGTATTTTGCCCGTAAGCAGGTAGTAAAGCGTTGCCCCGAACTGGTAAATATCATCAGAGGGACTCAGCGTATCATGAGGGGCATACTGTTTCATGGACGCGAATCCAGGCGTCCCAGGTGGATTCTGTAAATGAGTACCTACGAGTGTCCGCGTATTTAGAGACTTCGTCGTCACAATTTCACGCGCTGAACCAAAATCGATAAGAACCGCCTGACCGTCCTCGGTGAGCATGATGTTGGAACCAGTTACATCCAGATGGAGGACATCGGCACGATGCATAGCATCGAGCGCTTTACCGATCTGCAAGCCTAGTGTCAAAACTTCCTGCTCCTGTATCGCCCCTTTTGCATCTACTTTCTTTGCGAGCGTTTCACCGGATAAATATTCCATCACGCAGTAAATCGTATTGTTCTCTTCAAACGAGGCGTAAAGAGTAACGATGTGAGGGAAACGAAAGCGGCTCAGCAGGTGAATTTCCTGGACGAAACCTTTTTTAGCGTCCTCATACTCCGTGACACTGGATGAACTTGATAACTGCACGGACAATCCGGAGCGCCGGCAGCCAGGAGGGTAAAATTCTTTGATGACCACCGACCGTTTCGCATGGGTATCGGTCGCCAAATAGACAATGCCGTAACCACCGCGGGCAAGAGTCTCTTTGATGCGAAAGTGCCCTGCTTGTAGATCTGCTCCATTGGGCAGTTCACAAGAGGGTGGGCTAAGGAGTTGGGTAGCTAAAGAAGAACTCATTGTCTTTCACGTCAGCATTACCAGATCACAAAGTTGCAACTCACTTTCACAGTGAAACTGTGGCACAGCAGTTTACCCCACTAGAATTCTCGCTTCGAGCGTCTCGTATTCAGCAATAGTGCCTCCCTTTAACAGAGGCTTAAAAACCTATCGAATAGCAAATAACGCCTATCTCTATTGACATTATCTTAATTTTATGATTAAATGGCGACACTCTCGCCCTTTAACTTTGCTCTCGCCCTTTAACTTTGCTCTCGCCCTTTTCCTTTGCTCCCTCCCTTTTCCTTGTAACACAGAAGCCGACAGAATATTCAAATACTGTTTGATGACTTCTGAAATCCTCTATTTGCGTTTCCCGTCTTAGGATATTACTCAGAGTCGTAGATACAAATAGGATTCAGATTATAGATTGGATCCAGATTATAGATTAGTAAAAGCAATTGTCGCTTTCTGCGTTGCAAGGAACCACCAAAATATTCCTTCTTGCGACACAGGAGCTTGTCATGCCCAGTCTTTTTAAGAGAATCAGCGCCCCACATCGTCCCTCAATGGTCCCCGTAATAATCCAATGTCCACAGGACGAGCGTATTGCCGTTCTTCAGCAAATGTATCGTAAGTGCTGTGAGCCGGGGAATCCATTTCATTCCCCTAAGATGCAAATGCCAAAAATTGCTGAGAGCTCCATCCTGGAAGCCGTTTTACTGAAAGGTGAAGCGAATTTTCACGGAGTACGATTGGCCTTAGAGGAACGGCTGGGTATATCATTCGAGACAATGGAATACGCAGATGCGTGGATCAGAGTAATGAATGCAGTCAACACCTGTAAGGACCAAAACAACACGTAACACAAGGGAGCATGATATTGTGCTTTCATCGAAAAAGAGCCTTGAATCGAGGCTCTTTTTATGTCCCAACATTAGACTTTAATGGTGGCTACCGAAGCACCTAAAATTGCAAATGCTGTAAATAGGGACCCTTGACAGCCCAGTCTGTTCCCGTGAGTCAAATCACCAGAACCGCCCGCACTGACGCAAACCATCCACTTGATGGGAAAGTGGCTCTTCTAAGTGAATTGCTCATCGAGCGTATCACTCATTGCGCCAATGCAACGGTGTTTGAGTTCCCTCGTGCATTCTCGCTACTGTGACTGTGTGAAGAGCGTCACCAACCAAATGGAGGTGACAATTCCTGCTCTTTGACAACATAGAAGGAGAAATGCCATGAACAACATCGAGATGTTGAACAGCAATGGTAACACACAGACTAACGGCCTAGCCGCGAACGGTCCAGCAACCAAAGCCGCAACCGCTCTCATGAGTAGCGACGGCACCAGCCATTCCCACGAGATGAGCCTGTCTGAGGTTCAAGACCTAATTGCAACTGACGATCAGGGCAAGTGGGATGCGCTGGTGCATCGTGATGAGCTTTCGCTGCACGAAGGCAAAATCATCCTACCCGAAGCGATTGTGGGTGACTACGCTAATGTCCTGTCCCCTACCTCCTGGGCCACAGCCCAGATGTGCGGACGGCTTAGCATCCCTACTGCTTACTTCCGGCGCTGTCCCCCTCCCCTACAGGATGAGCAGTTCAACTACTGGATCAAGCGTCCTCAGCAGGATCAGCAAGCAGAGGCGAATGGAGCAGTCACTGGTGCAAACGGTAGCAACCCAAACAGCAGCAGCCACTCTTCTCAGAGCCGTTCCTCTCAAAGTTACTGGCTGATGAGAACCAAGGATGACTCACTGCGCGGGGTGCTGAGCGACCGTTATGAAAAGCTGGATAACAGCTTTTTTCTACAGCGTTTGGAACCATTGCTTGAAAGGCGATTTCAGGTGAAGTGGTTCGCCCTCACCGATGAATCGCTGCATCTGCGTCTAGTTGATCCGACGCTTAGCCGTGAGATTGTGAAGGATGACCGCGTAATGGTAGGCCTACACATCTCCAACAGCGAGGTCGGAAAACGAGCCGTCACCGTCGATGCGATGGTGTGGCGTCTGGTCTGTTCCAACGGGCTGATCCGGCTGGTCAAAGGCAAGAGCCTGCTACACCAGCGGCACATCGCGATTTCGAGTTACCGCTTGAGCAACAGCCTGGAACGGGCAATGGGTGAAGCCCTGACAACCGGCGCCGGCCTGCTGGAACGAATGGCACATTCGGTCAACGAGCGCATCGAGGATATGGACGGTGCCCTTGAAACCATTCGTGACAACTGGCACCTAAGCGATGCCTTCGGCAACAGCGTCCAACAGGCACTGCTGCAGGAACCGAGCAGCCAGCAGGATACCCTCTACGGTCTTACAAACGCTTTGACGCAGGCTGCACAAGCCTTGCAGCCTGACGAGAGGTATGGCATGGAAGTGCTGGCCGGCAAGCTGTTGGAGCATGGCATTCGCATGGTGAGTGGAAAGCCCAAGGCAAGGCGCGGCACGCAGCCCGTTATCGCTGGTGACAGAACAACCGATGGTAACGGCACCGGGTACGGTAACGGCTTAGTCCACAGCAATGGCACAACCCACAGCATCACGCTGCAAAGCTTTCATGCCGCAGCTACGCCCATTGCAGCCAATCCTGAGTACTTATGGAGCCCTGACAATTCAGTAGTTAATGGGGCAAATGCTGCTTCACGCAGAGACGATGCACCGCCAAATGCACTGGCAAGCGCCGTCTTTCCACGAAGAGGATTTCCTGACGATCAGGCTAACGACTACAAGTTGGCCGGTATTGCAGCACGTCGGGGCAGCGTTGCAACTGTGGCAGTTCCACCGGCTACAGCAACTGCTCATCCCGCAGAAGTTGATCAGAGTGATGATGCAGGAACGGAACAATTCAGTCACGAAGAGTTGCGCGCCAAGGCTGTAACTGGTGGTGTTCTACAGCAAGCTCAACACATGTTCGGCGGCCAGATAGTGGGACACAGTTCCTCGCTACAGAATGTTTCCACTGCTCAAGGTAACTCTTCTCAACGACGCCCCTCCACACAGGAGCGGCCTTCGGCTCAAGAGCCGTCTTCATCAACACAGTGGAGCTTGATTCGCACCGTGGCATCTCGGCGTGGTTTGATCGAGCACGACGTGCTGTATCTGGCCGAGCAGCGCTTCGGCAAAGAACAGATAAATGATCTGACACGGGGCGAAGCGATGTGCTTGCTGCAACTGCTGCAGCAACTGCCTCACGAGGAACTACTTGCTCCCTTACCCGAGGAGGAAATGGAACTTGAAGACGAAGAGAACTTCAGTGGCGAGTTCAACGATGAACTCGCAAATTGACGATGTCGCCTTCGGATGAAGGCCCGCATCAACGATGTATATCAAGATACCGCCCCAGGGCAGTATCTCCAATCCCGACCCGTGTCTTTTTGGTTGTCAAAAGCCAAAGAGCACGGGTCTTTTCTGTGTAAAGAGTTATACATGCTAATTAAAAGGCTTTCCTGATTGCATTTTCCATCAGCATCTGCTTGGTTGTATCATCGCGACCCTTCTTCTCTCAGATACTTCCGCAGTTCTACGTGTGAAGAAAACCTTTAGTGTGAGACTAGGATTTCTCTTCTACCAAGCGGCACAGGAAAGCCGTTAATAAGCGCACATCTCGGTCAGTGTTCTGCAGTACGTTCCAACCGCGCTCGTCACCCGGCGCAAATTTCCATGAACCGCTTGTCCAAGCACAATATGGTTCCAAAGTCTTGAGTTCACTGGCGATAGATTCTATGTTCCAATCGTCACCCTTGAGCCGGCGGGCGTAAAGATGATCCATCACATAGCCCAGAGCGACTACACCGACGCCGTGCGTTAGGCGGGAGAGTTTAGGCGGCAGACGCCACGCTTCAGGAAATGCCAACGCCACACCCTCCCAATACGTTGCCACCATTTGCTGCATGGCGTCGTGCAACTCGTCTTCGTTTCTCCAACCGGATTCCCTGCCGTGACGAGGTTCGCTTTTGGCAAGTTGGAAGAGAGCACCATCGCTAAGGCTGCTGCTGATGGCGCGGCGCATCGAGTTGTCTTTGATGACACCACCGGGACACGTCGGAGTTTTGATTTTGCCTTGCAGGACGCCTGGTGCGTAGTTGAGGCGGCCTGTGAGGGCTGCAGCCAAACGTTGCTTAGCAAGTTGTTGGGGCAGATGACCTTTGATTTCGGCCAGCAACTCGAAAATCATGCCCTGCGGCAACGGCTTGGTGCGGTTGACCAAGACAAACTGCTTGCGCTGTTCCGCTGCGTCGGGCGCGATAAAGGCCGTCACGAAAAGCGGAAAATCCGTGTGCTGGCAACTCGAAGCCGCAGCTAAGCGTTGCTGGCCGTCCACCACGAAGCCGGGTTTAGCTTCACCTTCGCGCGGCTTGGGAACCGAAAGCCGGCCATAGCGACCGGGGCCGCGCCGATGGCCGTGCGCTTCAAACTCGACCACATCGGAAAACGCAACCACAATGGTATTCGGCAAAATCGCGTCGCTCGATTCCAAGTAGCGGCGAATCTCGGCGATGTGCGAGACAACTTCCGGGCGTTGATAGCCTTCGAGGGCTTTGTCTTCACCGCGCCGGATACGAGGAATATCAGCGATTTCCAACAAGTCGGCGGCAGTGGTGGCGAACGAAAAGACGTGCCGTCCCGATGGTTGAGTAATGCGAAGTGATTCAAAGGTTGAGATTTTAGAAGGCATTTTGCAGTGTCCTTGCGACATCAGTCGAATGAATTGTGCTGCCGTTCGAGGACGGGCGCAGCGCCAGCAGATGGTGATAAAAAGTCCAGAGGTTGTGGAAGCCGCGCCTTCGATTGCGGTTGGAGCCCCGAAAGATGATAACTTCAACACCCGATTCGCGGCAGACTTTGCACGAACACGCATCCCAGGGCCGTGCTTGCAGCGTTTCGCGGTAGGCCGCCGCCGGAACTTTCTTGCCGTGAAACTCTATGCCGTATTCAATAATCGGTTTCAGAGCCTCTTCGATGCCGATGAGGTTGTCGGCGTAGGCGCGCAGCGACGACATGGCTTTTTGTTCGAGGGCGCGCAATCCTTTTTGAGCCTTGACGCCCGCTAAAATGTCTTTCTTGAAGCGGTTATTGTCATCGGCGTTGGGCAGGCGAATCGCCGTATACCAACGACCTCCGGCGAAGTAATTCTTTTTCTCGTCCTTAAAGGCGCGCAGGAGCGGCGAGGTCGAATCGAAACTCGCCAGATTGTAAGGCACAAAGTGATGCAAATCGTCGGCTTTGGTGAAGCCGAAAAGATGGATGCGAACATCCGGCGCGACTTCGCGCACGGCATCGAGTACTCGCCGAATCTGCGGCGCCATCAGCGGCACTAAGCCGCCCAGCGCCACATAGCTATAGCCCATGTCCACCAGGCGGCGCACGGCTTCCTGGTAGGAAAGCGGACTCCAGCCCTGAGCGATGCCAAGCGGCTCAAAGGGCGCGCGATTCGCTTCACAGTAGCGCAAAAACTCTTCGGCTAATTGCAGAGTGAGGTGGTAACGGTATTTCCAATCTTCGGGCACAGCCTGGTGCTGCGTCGGATCGGCGCAGCCGCCGAAAAGCGATGGGCCATCGAAACTTTCGTTGTAGCCTAAAACCACATGGTCAATCGAAACAGCGTGCGTAAAGCCACAAGCGGCGTAATAGTCCACCATCTCCGGCACGCTGTAAGGCGGCTTTTCTTCTTTGACATATGAGAACGCGCCGCAATCGCCAAAGAGAGTGCCCCCAACTTTTTCGGGCCAGTAGCGCAGAAATTCGCGTGCGCCGTCGCGCCGAAAGCGCAGGCTTTGTGAGGTGGTGTATTTGCCTTTAATCATGCTGTCGCCGACTGTAGCGCGCGAAACCAGCATCCCGTCGTAAGGCGCATACTCGAAAAACTCGTGCGGATATCTGTCGTCGTGCTGCACTCGACGTTCGACGCTATAAGCCTCATTGATAAAATCAAATCCAGGGTCTATGTAATCCTGGCTATCAGCGAAAATAAACTTCATCGTTTCAGATCCAATTCGACTTGACCAGCATTCTCTTTCTCCATTCCAGCCACTATCTCACTAAATCGCTTTTGCTCACACGAGTAGCCGGCGTTACGCAATCGCCGCAACAACTCGGTGCGTCCCAACTTTGGCTCTTTTTGCCATTGCTGCCGAATCCACTTTTGAATTTGGTCGTCGCTCAAGCGTTGCTTCAGATTCTGCTCCACCGGGCGCAAATTCTGCAAACGCCGCCTGATTTCTTTCTCGACGGCCGCGCGTTCCCAACCACTACGCGGCACAATTTCTTCGAGCAGCCAAACCAACGCTCGTTGATTGAGCGTGGCGCGCGGGCCATTCAGCAAGCCCTCAACAGTCACACCGATTGACAAAAAGCAAGCCCACAAAACTTCTGGAACTTCGGCTTCGGCCACACCCGTTGCCACAACAAAAAGTTTCTTTGGCCCCATCTTTTCGGCCAATGCCGTCAAATCATCACGCACGGCCCGAAAATAATGGGCGCTCAATGCCGCTACTACACAATCGAAACCACGCAGCGACTGGCAAAGCGGTTTAGCCGTATTCAGGCGTACTTTGTTGATGGCCGCCCACCAAGCCCGATGTGCCTCACCTGTCGAGTCGTAGCCACTCAGCGTCCCAGCGATTCGGTCATCTTCCGGCGAAAAAGTGGCCGCGTATGGCGGCACGATTTCATCACTTCTTAAAAGGCCGAATCCCGCCGAGGCGATGAACAACTCACCCTTTTGCGCCTTAACGACCTGCCATGCTCGCAGAGATTGCGACCAACCTGCACCGCCATAAAGCCGATGCGCGGCTCCGTGCTGTTTGGCCTTCCCTGCCCGCACGAGCCATTCTGCCGCCACGCTCTCGGCAGTTCCCAGTGGCAAAGAACCAAAAGCCATGCGTTCGCAAGAAGCCAACTTCTTGGTTTTGGTGCAGGTCACGATAAGCGCGGCTTTCAGTTCTTTTCACCCTTACTTTTATCCATACTCAAATCATACCTAAATCATACTTGGGGTACAATCATTCTTTATTGTTCTGGTGGCCCCTGGCCGGAAACCAAAAAACCGGTAGTCACTTTTAGCGCACCTGCTAATGGCTTGAGGGTTTTTGAGCGAGGCGTGATTGTTTTGCCTCGCTCAATATCTTTGATGGTTTGCAACGGCACGCCTGATTGCAGCGAGAGTTCCTTTTGCTCCCAGCCATTCTGCCGACGAAGCTCTTTAAGCCGCTGGCCGATCGTCTTCGCTGAAGCTTGTTGCGTGTTCTGTTCCGAGTTAAGCGCACTCATGTTGTTACCATTTTGACCCACTCGGGCCGGATAATCATCCCCAAATCATACTTGGATATTTGTAACGGCCATGCCAAAGGCGCTCAAAGCCCGCAAAATGCTGGATGAACCCTTGGCATGTACGCGTAGCAAAGTACTTTTATCGGCGCGGTGGGCTTCGATGAAATCGGTCGCAGCGTGCTTGGCACTGGCCGTGACCATCACGAATATGTCAGATCCTTGAGCTAAATGCTGCAAAGCAGTTGTGCCAGCCTTGTCATGATTGAGCGTGACTTCACAAGAAGGGCAGCGCGCCGCGATAAGGGCGCGAGCGCGAATAGCTGCGGTTTCGCTCAGGGTGTAGATGGCGATTTTCCTGTTTGCCAGTGATGCCAATGGGTCAGCGTCTTGGGGCGCTTCGCCGTCCTCTCGTACAGCGACAGGCAACTCTACGCCTTCGAGCAAAGGTAATAGATCGAAGTCCTGCGCCAATTGCCGTGCAAAGCGCCAGGTTTCAGCTTCAAGGCGATTTGCCCAAATTGGTAACTGAGATAGAACCGACTGCGCTAAGTTACGGCACCGCGCAACATCGTGACTGGGATGGATAATAAGAGCGTCGAGCAAATCCAACGCGGAGTCGAGATTCGAGGGCGCTAATCTATCGGTCCAAAAATGAGCTGTTTCTTCCAAGAGGTCGCTGTATTCAGCCGGCGAAAGCCCTAAGTCCAGCCCGGCGCGGCACCATTCGGTATAGGCCGACCATTCGGCACTCGCCGCCGTCACATTATACAGTGCCAGATTTGAGCGCAAGGCCGCATAGATCGAATGCAGGGCTGGACGCGGATACTCCTCGTCGCGTCCGAAGAAGCGCAGTAGATGCGGGATGCCTTCTTGTAGGCGTTTGGTGACAATCGGATTCTGTGTTGCTGCATCCAGTTTTGGGACGAACGCTTCGATGGCATCTACATCATTCAAGAAGTCGTCAAGCGACCATTCATCCGCGCCTTGCGCGGCAAGTTGAATCAAGCGATAGTCGCTGCAATCGAGGTCGTGAATTTTATCGAGCCATTCCAGCCAATTACTGGGCAGTGTAGGCACTGCCACAGTATTTTCGACGTGCGCTTCCGACGATTGCGATTTACCAACCAGCGTCTGCCAGAAATCGGCGGCGGTTTTGGACGTGAGAAGAAGCGTCCGCTCCGCCTCGTCCAAGCTTTCCACAGCGTCCACTGCCGCTCGCTCAACGACATTGGCGCGAAGTTCGTGCGCGCACTGCAAAAGTACTTTGGCCCGGCGCAATGAAGGTGCAGCCTGAGCAGCGAGTTGCCAGGCACGGTCGTAATCGTCAGCCCACAGCGCATCGTGTGCGGCAGCCATCAAGTCGGTGGGCGACGCCGCAATTGTTGGAGGCAGGAGCGCCGCCAGACGATCCATAAACGTGTGGTCGCTAGTCGTTAGCGTCGGCTCTGCGCCAGCGTTCATTATCTCGTCACGCAGTTCGGGTTGCGGTGTCTCCAGCGCGACGGCCTGAAGTAAGAACGATTTGAGGACTTCCGGCGTTGTCATGCCGGCACGAGCGGCGAAGAGTTGCCCGGCACGTGGCCAGACCTGCTCCCGAAATGCGTGGCCGATGCCCTCGATGTCGCCTTGCTCCTCGAAGGGCGCCAAATGCACTTGATAGAGCGCGCGCAGCAGTGCGCGTGTAACCGCCAAAGGTCGGCGCGCCTGCACCAAGCGTGTGAAGTGCGGCAGGTCGAGAATTTCGCGCCACAGTCCTAAATCAGCGCGCAGTTGCACTTCAAGAAAGAGAAGGTTGAGTGCGTCGAAGCGGCGGTGACGACGCAGGTAAGCGATTTCGTTTTCCGCCGCCGTCCGGTCACCCGCCGCTAACGCCATGTAAAAGCGACGGAGTACTCGGCCTGTCGAAAGGACAAGCTCCGATTCGCGCACTTCAATGCCTTGCCGGACGCGTGCCATTAGTACCAAAGCATCGCACAGCCGGCGTCCTGCATCTTTGTCGCCCCCAGCGTCGAACGTTAATGCGATGACTTCCCCGTTCGTCGCTTGCAGCAGAGCGGATTCTAACGGGTCATTTGGGTCGAGACGTTGCGTTTCACCACGAAGTGTTGAAAGCGTTGGGCCAGCGAAGGCCATTAACTGCTCGCGCAAATCTCGCCCCTGCGCCGCGTTGAAGGCGATACCATACCATCGCGTGCCTGCCGCTCCTTTGCACGGCAGCACAATGGGCATAGGTTCACTTATTTCGCCTGTTTGTTGGCCTTGTTCTATCCAAAGACGCGCGCAGTTGGCAATGGGGTGGTCGCGTGTTTTGATGTGATGGAGATGGAATCCATTACCGGGGCCAAAAAATGTGCTGACAATATCTTCTGGTCTCACGAAATCGTTCAGGGTTTCCCTCCGGTTGGACGCCCTACTTTGTAACCTTATCTCTCGAATATGGCTAGAACATTCATATCTGGACCAGATTTAAGGCTACCTACTAATCGTATGCCATGCGCATATCCACGCGAAATAAAGTTATAGGCGAATGAACCTGTATCGTACCTTCCTGCCGTAGATATGTGTAAATGTAGCGTATCGCCTTCTTCGTTAATAGGTATTCTGTAGGCAATCCAGCGCATCTTGCCCCTACCTTTGGATGCCTCCTCAACTGCCAGCATTGAGGTTTCTGGACTGAAGTTCGTACTGAACCATCTCCAGTATTCCTGACGCTCCGCATGGATAATGTCGGCAGACTTGCTGGGCTTGAAGTCTGGATGTGCTGGAGGTACAGTTCGTCCATCACCAGATAGCAAATTTTTGTGAATGAGAACAACCTCACCATCGCTGAACTCTGCTGCCATAGGAATCAGCTTTGTTTCCACAATTCTTTTTTCCTTCGCCTCTGCGAGACTTGGCAGATTGATGAACACGAGAGCACGTGGCAGCGCCAGAATAGTTTCTGGTGCACGCCATATGGCATCCTGTAAGCCATCGATTACGAACAGACGTTCATTTAAGTTTACGGCGTAATGCAGAGCCATTTGTACAAGTTGGCGCTGTGGAGTTGAAATTGGATGTATCTCGATAGTTTCTGTTTCCTGACTGGATTTAGTCCGCTCACCAGCGCCCTCAGTGCTTACTTTGGCCTGGAGGTCTGGAAGGCCAAGATATGGAAAAATCTTACCCAATGAAAATCCAACCTCTCCAGCGACCTTGCCGCTGATTTTATTCGCAGTGGCATTGTTGAGTTGTAAAGTGATTTTGCCAGTTGTATTTTCAGGCCTTACCACTGCGTCATAGAAGGCTCCAATTTGCTCAGAATCAACAAATAATGGTGCATCTGCAAGCCAAGCAAGCCAATCTGTTGGCTCTACAGATAAGGAGCCAACCTGGGATTGTGTTGTTTCTAACATGTTCATGAGGTTCCTTTAAATCGAGTCAATGCAACACTCTGCTTTGCAGCAGAAGGCGCGGCAGCAATCTCTAATGCACCGCGTCCTAGTCTGCCTCCCAACGCTCTGCGAAGGCGACATACGCCTCGGCGACTTTAGCGGGGTCGCTGTAAAAGTGAGCAACTTCCTCGTTAATCTGGATGCCGCCGAAAGTGAAATTGAAGGAGCCGCTCAGATAATAACCATCGCCGAGTAAGCCCTTTTCATGGAGCTTGTCGGCCATACGAACAAAGATGCGGTCGGGGGCATGATGGCGCGCTTCTTCCATCGCAGCAAGAAACGCAGTGTTGTGTGAGTCGGGGCGCGTGGCGATGTAGATTTGCGTGCGGCGCTCGGCCAACGATGTCAGCACTTGTGAAAGACGAATCGAAGCGCGCTCCCAACGCGGCACGAGAGTCTGAAAACCGCCGGTTGTGTTGTCGAGAACGGGAATATCCGAAATCCACGGCGACACCAGCCACAGCACACCACTAGGCCGCAAGAGTTCGGCACCGAGAATCGATTGCAGCAATTCGCGTAAATGGCGTTCGCCACCACGACTGCGAAGCTCCCGTTCGCCAAAGGAAGAAGCAGCCATCATTGAATCGCCTCCTGCAAATGGAGTGTCGCAGAGAAGCCGTCCAAAGTGCTTTCAAGGCGCGCCAGGTGCGGATAAAGTCGCAAAAAGCCAACTTCGATAGGTTGACTGACGAGTTCCAAAATCGCTGCGCGCAACGCTTCTTGGCCCTGCGAATCGGTGACAACCTGCACCAAGCCGTTCTCGGCAAGGGTGGCAGCGGCACGCTCGCGCCAGTCGGTGTCTTCGAGCGAAACGGGCTGCCTCCTGGCACGGAGAATTTCCATCAACAGAGAAGCATCGCCTTTGGGAATAGTCGCATAAGGGTTGTAAGACTCAAAGGTGCGCTCGCGCAGCACCGCACCACGCGGCCAGAGCAAACCATAAAGCAGCGAATAACGCTGCTTCAGATGCGCGTTATCCTCACCACCAACTTCCGACAACACGCTTCCCAGAAGAGGTTTGAATTCATCACCCACTGCCGCGAGATAAGCAAAAATACGTGCGTCAATTTCAAGGCCCAACTTATTTTCTTCCTCGTTCCAACGGCGCAGCAAAGCCGCCAAAAGCTCATCGCTGGAGGCACCGCTGCCGGCGCGCAGAACGCGGGCATTGAGCGAGGTCATCACTGGATGCGTCAACAGGACATTGCGCTCCGAGAGTACTCCCATTAGAGCGCGGCGCGCCTGTGAGAGTTCACTGTTGCCCTGCGCCGTTCGTACTTCATCAAAAGTGCTTTGCACATCGCCATCAACTTGCGAAAGTTCGACAATGCGCGAGAGTTGCGCGTCCACGATTTCAAAATCCGATGGGCCAAGCGCGGTTTCGACCAGCAGGAAAAAACGGCGCGGGTCTTCGATGTATTGCCGCATGATTTCTTCAACAACGCCAGCGCCGCCCATCACATCTTCGGAAATCCAAATCCCATCTTCTTCTGCATTCCAGGGATGCGGCGCTTCGGGCGACGGCGCGCCACTTTCCAAGTCGAGCAACAAATCCCCGGTTTGAAACTGCGGCGTGAGCGCGTAGCACGCTTGCAGCAGCGCGCCGCCCAAAGTCGCTTTAAGGCGCCGCCGCAGCCATTCATTCCACTTGTCGGAACCGAAGTCTTGCGGCGCTTCCCACAGGACGCGCGCTAAATCCAAGAGCCGCTCGCGCACCGTTGCTTCTTGAGCCAACTCTCGCAGCGAAGCATAGAGGCGCGGCTTGCGCTCGGCATGAGCGGGCTGCACGTCTTCGTCATCGCGGTCGGTGCGCCCGTCTTCATCTTCAGCAACGGCCAGCACGCCGAATATGACATCTAAAGCGCGTTCGATAGTGGGCAGCCAGACTTTATTTGGGTCGCCGTTTCGGTAGTATTCGGCGGCTTGCGCTAGTGGTTTCTGCGAAACCATCGCCTTCGCCAGCATAATAGACAGAAAAACCTGACTGAGCCAACTCAATCGAAATGAGTTGGTGAGTTGCAACAGCGTGGCATCGGTTTCAACCAAGTCGCGGAAGAACGCCGCGCGCAGAGCAGGCAGTGACCCCGCTTTGACATTCTCCAACAGTTCGTCGGAAAAATGGCAGCGAAAGAGTACTCCATCCACTTCCTGCTCAAAGCCCAGAGCCGCCGGTTCACTGTGCTCATCAGTAAACGCGATGTGAAGATAAGCCTCATCACCATTTTTAAGGCGAAGAGCCGCATCAGAAGCGACGGCAAAGCGGCGCACGCGCAGCGGGTTGCGCTGATTGTGAGTGAAAAAAGTCACGCCGCCCACCCACTCACCAAAGGTCGATCCTTGTGGCACGTCCGCGACTTCGCCACGCGCTGGCGGCAAAAACTGGCTGCGCCACTGCAAAAACGCATTCGAGGTGTTCCGCACGTTCTCCGGCACCAGTTGCAGCAGAACTTCCAAAGGTCGCACACAGCGCACGTCGGCCACCTCGCCGCTGATAACGGTTTGAAATGTTCCGGCTTCTTCGTGACGACAGCAGATTTTGCCGACCGGCATTTGCTGCTGCGTTTCGGTCAGTGAAGGTGGCTCAACCCAGTGGCTATCTGCGATGTGCCGCACAGCGAATCGGCGCGTTGCACGTCCCGGCGCCAGCGCGCGCAAGGCTGGAGTGAGCGACATCCAGTTTTCTTCTGGTTCAGGCGGCGGGAGGTGTGCAGTATTCCGACCTACGCCGCGCGGTGCGAGGACTCGCACTTCAGGTACGCTCAGGTCGGAAAAGAGATTTTCCGTAACGAAATCAGGCAACGGCGCATTTTGTGCCATTAAGTCAAATTCATTCTCGCCCGTTTCAAATCGGAGTCGTCGCCAACCCGTTATCAAGCGTCGCCACAGCGTCGGCAAAACTGCCGTCATGAGCGCACGCGGCGGCTCCCAGAAAAGCGCCTTAACATCATCTTCGCTGATGCGAAGCGCCCGCCGCAGATGATTGGCGAGGTCGTCTCGCTTTTGGCCGGTTTCCAATAACTGGCGAATGAATTGAGCTTGCCAAGCCTGACGCTTCTGGCCCCATTCATCATCAGCGCGCGCAGGTTTTGTGAAATCGCTCCACACATTGCTTCGCAAGTACTTGGGCGACTGAGAAACCATCCAGTCCATGAAAGCGTAAACCGCCTGGATCCGCAGCACATAGCGGTTATCTACAGGCAGCGACGGCTTATCGAGTACCGGGTCGAAAAGTTGGTCATAGCCCTGATAAGCAATGCGGTCGCGGCCATAATCGGACAGTACAACGACCGTCCAGGGCCGTGTGATGCGCTGGCGTCCCGCGCGGCCTTTACGCTGCAAAAATGACGCAGCGTCGCGCGGCGCCTTGTGCTGCATCACGGCGCCAACACGTGGGTCGTTGTAACCTACTTCGAGCGAAGCCGTAGCGACCACAACGCTTTTGCCACCATCCACGCCGGCATCTTGTGAACTGGTACGCCCGACTTCCAGACGGTGATTCGGCGCTTGCAGAGCATGGCCAATTTCCTCGCATAGTTTCCAGTTCTGCCCGTCGCGCAAGCGCGCGCCTGGTTCGTTGGCGTTTGATGCTCGCAGCGCCGCCAAAGGTTCCTTACTGCCTTTAACTCGTCCCCAACTGTCGCGTCCTTCAGCATCGAGTAGGTTGTGGTAAAGCCGGTTGGTCACGTCGAGGTCGTCGGTGAATACGAACACTTTGCTTCCGAACAAATCTCCCGTTGGCCCTGCATCACCCCTCGCCAATGGGTCTAAAATGCGCGCCAACAGCATGGCGGCTTGGATGCTGGTCGAAAGCAGACTCGTTCCCGATACCGGATCGCCGCGCAGCACAAGTTGATATTCTTTGCCTTCCTCCTCCATGTCATCTCCGGGCATCACCGGTAGAATGGCGCCAAATGATAAACCCGTTAGGTCGGAAAAAAAGCTTTGCGGGTCGGCCAGGGTCGCCGATAGACCCACAAAATGTAGAGGATGCTTGATTTCGTGACGGTAGCGCCGCAGCAGCAACGCGACCTGCGCGCCATGTACGCCGCCGTAGGTGTGAACTTCATCCAGCAACACGAACTGCGGCGCGCGTTCTCGTGGGCGGTCAATACCAAACAAGGGGCGTAGCCATGTCGAACTCATCGAGCGGTTGAGCATCTCGGTTGTGGTAAAGAGGATGTCCGGCGGCTCTTTTTGAAGGCGCTGGCGTGTCAGGAGTACTTCATCTTCGGCAGTTGCCCCTGTACAAGTACTTTGGGTGCAGCGCAACCGTTCACGCCCGGCGCGGATGTCTTCCAAACGCCACATCATTTCGCCGTCACACCCCGGACATGGACAGCGTAAGAAGGGGCAAATGTAGCCGCCGCTTATCTTGCTCTTCTCGCCCCACGCCCACTCGACGCTTTGCACCTCGGCTTTATAAGGTGTTGGACCGAAATAGGCGCCGATACGAATCTTACGGCCCTTCGCTTTTTTCACCACCGCATCCAGTCGCCGCGCCTGGCCATAGGCTTCGGTGAACTGGTCTTTAAGCAGTTCGTTACGTGGATAGAGAGCGACCGCTTGCGTCCAATACTCTTCTTTTTCCATCAAGCGCGCGATGTGCATTAGCGCTGGCAGATAGAACGCGATAGTTTTGCCGGTTCCTGTCCCCGCGCAAACAATGGTGCCTTGCGAACGGTTGTCCCAGTTGGGAGATAGAAGACGAACGGCTGCTTGGACTTGAAAGCGCGAAAGCAGAATCGGGTTGCCACTGCGTTGTGTTAACGCTTTGATTGCGCCCGTCTCCAGTGCGTATAGGGGCCGCGGTGCGATAGCGGTAATGACAGCGGACTCCACCTCTGCTGGTGGAACATCACGCTTGGGATAATGGCGAGGCCGGACAGCTAAGCGGTAATCGGCCACAAGCGGCGGCGAAATGTTCCACGCACTTGGCTGAAAAATCTGCCGCAAGCGCGCAAACAATCGCACCGCCTCGGCGAAGCGCGAACGGTAGAGATGACGGCCTTCAAAATTGAAATCGAACAGCAGTGCGCGGTCTTGCAAAGTGGCGATGAGGTCTTCCGGCGGAAGAAATAGATCGCTAGCATCAATGATTTCCTGCGCCAGTTCCTCGACTTCCTCGCCGGTGAAACCGCCGTCCAAAAAACCCCATGTGACCAGTTCATGTTCACGGGCTTCAAGGCGCTCCAACAATTTCAGGGCGAGTTTTTCGGTTTCTGTTGACCACATAAGAAGTCTTTCCTGACCGCTTTAGCCGATGCTCACGACTTGAAACGACGGCTCCAGTTTCTGCGCGCGCAGCCAGTCGCGGACTTCCTCTGTCAACAAGTCCAACGATGCGCCGCCCGCGCCCGCCAACTGCAAAAACTCCAGCACCGCAGCAGGCACATCCTGACTTTGTAGCGCTTTCCACTTGTCTTCTAGGTTCGATGCTGCCGTATGAAACGCGGCAATGTCATCGTCCGACTCGGGCACGCGCAGCCGCTTTACTTCTAAGTTGGACTTCAACGCTCTCACGCCCGCGATTTGCGCCCGCAAACTGGGCACGCCTTCGAGATTTTGCAGCAAGTTAGTGTCAACGCGCACCATGTTGGCGTCCGCGTAAGTTTCCCAAGCGGTTTTGAGGCTGGTCTGAAGTTTCGCTGCCAGATTGTTCAATAAGCCAAGCGGCAGGGCACTCGATTTCGTGATGGAGTTCACATCGTTCTGATAGTCATCGCGGGCTTTGGTCAGACTGTTGCGCAAGCTCCACGCCTCGGTCGGCACTTCAACAGTGATGCCATGCCGTCGCAAAACTTCCAACTGCGTCCAGAGCGGCTTCAAACGCGCGATAGCCTCTTCGATATTCGTCTTGCGTGATCCAAAGCCTTCCGCCGAGTCCTTGAACTTTTTAGCTGTATCCAAGCACCCTAACTGCTCTTCCAGGATTTGGCAGCGCGCAAGCAAAGTAATAGTTTCAGGACTCATCAGCGTCACCCCCACCTAATGCTACGGGGCCATTCGATGCTGTGATGCTTTCGACCATCCCACACAACTCGTCCAACCCACTCGAAATGAAAGTTTGCAGTTTGTCTAATTCGGTGTTACCGCCAAGAAGCTCTAAATTCATTTGCACCCGACTGGAGAGCGCATCGAGATAGTTGCTGGCGGCGCTGAAAAAGGCAGAGGAACGCGTGATGGGAGTAGCGAAGTCAGTACGCCCCACAAAGGGCAATCGTGCGATGCCTATTTTTGCTTCTTCGCTATCCAAGACTGCAAGCGCACGCCAATAGGCGTCGAAGCGTGCGTTTTGAAATTCCAGTAACGGCGCGGCAACGGCGTTCCACTGGGCGCCGGGTTTCACGCCCTGTGCAGCAGCCGACCCATCTAAGCGTTGAATTGCTTTTACTAAGTCGGAGGCCGATGTCTCTGGCTCGATGTAGGAACTTACGCTCTTTCGCCAGTTTTGCAGCCGTATGGTCTCCTCCTCAATGGAGGTTGCCAACTTTTCTTCGACTAACCGGCGCAGCTTCAATATCGGCTTGTAATCATCGCGCGCCTTATCGGATTCGGGAATGGGCGCACTTAACTTCCACGTCGAACGCACCCGCTTCAAAGTGGGTGCAAACAGAGCGGTGTCCACCAGTTGCAACGCCATCATGCCGCCTTTGGTCAATCCAGCGCGCGATTTCAAAATATCCACTAACTTATCGCCGGTTTGCTTGTAAGCGTTCAGCAATTCCTTCCATGCCGCGCTACGTCCAGGCTCGTTAGGGACAGATTCTTCGGCCCAGTTAAGAAACAGCGCATCTACTTCGGCTTCATCTTCGGTATGGGAAGGCAGTGGCCTTCCGTTCAACGCCGCGCCAATAGCTAGCAGTTCCACGACAGCCGGAACAGGGTTCCACTCGCTTTCTTCATTAGGTGCCTGGCGCAATTGGCGCAAGACTTCGCCGGCTGCCCGGTCAATAAGTTCGGCATAACGCGCCATATGATCGAGGCCATTCTCAAAGTCCCAATGGCCGTAATGAGCAAAGAGCAACACGCCGCGCAGTGCGAGGGCAGTTCCGATGAAGTCGCCCTCAAATGGCAAATCCACTTGCACCATTGATTGCCCGCGTCGTGTCGGTTGGCGCTCGATGAAAATACTGGTTTTTTGAAAGGCTTTCGATGCACCCGCATAGTAAGAGCGCACCAGCATTTCGCCATCCCAGTCAATCGCCGAATCAATAGCCGCGAAGAGATGCTCACGCAAGTTTTGAGCGAGTGTCGGAGTCAATTTGACTCCATTTACCCAATCGTCTAACTCCTTCAAATCGTGCTGGACGGATGCCGGAACTTCATCCTTTGGCGCAGGCGTAGGTATTTCAGGAGAAGACGACTTAACGTCCTCCTTCTTTGTGTCGGGAGGTGCCGGAAGCGGCGGTGACGGCGTTTTTGAAAGCGGAATCTTGAAAGCTTCAATGATGACGGCGGGGTCGCCGGGCCACTGACTGGAGTCGCCCCACAAATCCTGGAATTTGTAAACCCGGTCGAACTGACCAGAAGGCACCGAAGCGCGAAGCTGCTCTTGAAGCTTGGCGTCCATCTGGCCGCGCCCAAAGCGGGAATGTGTTGCCGGGTCGGGAAAGGCACCCTCACCAAGTTCTGTGGCCGCATCTTCTAAGGTGCGCCTGAGCACGTCTTTAATAAGAGCGCGCGGGTTGAAATGTTCGTACTCCCCTTGCGCGATGCGGTCATACATCCGCTTCAAGGCATTCGGTGTGAAAGGATAAAGGCCAAGCGGGAATTCTACTTTTTTGTTTGTGACAGCCGAAAAACCGCTATGGCAGCGTTCACGGTAGGGGCAGGGCGCACAGCCACTGGGCAATAAGGGCGCAGTCGTGCCGCTTTGAGTACTCGCAAGTGTTTCCTGATGCCACTGCGCCAAACGGTCTTGGTCGAGATAAAGCCGCACCGCATTGAGATACCGGGAAGCGAAACGCGCTACTTCATCGGCAGAGATTTGGCCGCCATCACGCGGCACATCGAGACTCACCGCCAACTCCACGCGGTCGCGCACATTTTCGGGCAAGCCACCATAATAGCCCGTCGTGACTGCGATAGCCGCGCGCAACCCGCACAACGGCGGCTCCTGATTGGGCCTTACCAGAAGGGCTTCAAGCAGCGAATTGTCAATGCCCTGCAAGTTCGACAGGTCTTCGATGAGCAACACAAGTTCTTTTTTCTGCTCATATAAAATGGCTCGCACATCGCCCAGCAGCGAAGTCAAATCTTCGCTGCCAATGTCCAGCATTCGGCCGAAAACCCAATCGAGGTTGGTATTAATCCATTTTACTGCTTGCTCGCGCAAATCCGCGCGCTGCAACAGATCGCCATAGATGTCGCGCGCATCCAGGGTGAGGCTACTAGGATTGATTTTCCATTCGTGAACCGCGATGTCACGAGAAGAGAATTCGCGCCTTGACTCCATCGCTTTCAGTCGGCTGTCACCGATGGCGTGGTTCACCAAATCGTCAATGATGCCGCCTTCTGGCAGCAAGTGACGGCGAAAGGTGTTGTCGAGGAAGAGCGCCGGTAAGCACTCGATGAGATATTCTCGTTCCTCTCGCTCGTCGCGGTCTTCAGGCAAATTCTTCGCGTGCGGCCCTTCGGAGCCAATCGCCACGCAAAGATAATTCAAAAATAACTCGCGATTGCCCGCCGGTGTGGTGAGCTTGTCCGTTGCGCGCTGCAACCGCTGGCGGTAGCGGTCGAACTGGTCGCCTTCAAGCCCATGCAGAATTTGCTCAATGACACGCTTGAGGTTGTTGCCATGACGTGGAATGAGAACGATGTGTCGGTCGGGAGTGCGCGGTATGTTGAGCCATAGCCACCGCACCAAATGTGATTTACCCGACCCGGTATAACCCAGCACAGCCGAAAGAAGGTAATTGCCGCCTTGGGTGAGGAAGGCATCTCGAAACTGCTCCTGCGTCAAGGCGGCGCCAGCTCTGCCGGCTAAGGCTCCGCTGCGCTCGACACGTTGGACGAGCATGGGGTCGTGCGTCGCCAGAAAGACGTGGCTATCCATCTGGAACGCATCCGGGTTCATCACCAACGGCAGCAGTTCATTTTCCCAGCAAACGTAACCTGAAAAGCTCATAATTTCTGCTTCTTTTAGCCCTTCTTACGGCCTCGGATTTTGCCGGGCCGCTTCCACACAATATGCGTATAACGCTCTGCCGGGCTTGTCATCAATCGGCCCGGCGCATCGGCTCGGCGCTCCAAATCCACAACGCCACGATAGCGCAAGCGTAACAAAGCCAGCGCTATTGATGATGGTAAATACTCTTCTTCACGAGTCTTCAAATGATGCTTGATTTCTCCGTAGAAAGCGCCGCCCTCGAATACAGGACACTTTTGCGCCAGACTTTCCAGAAACCCAGGCAAACTCATCTCCGCTGCCTCGCCAAATAGCGTAGGCAATGAAGTAAAGATGTAACTGGTCGGGTCGGGCAACAATCGCTCAGACTTATCAGCCATCGTGCTGCACTGCCAGGCGAAACCCAAATACACTGCCCAGTAACCAAAGTTGTCGAGTTGCTCTTTGTTCGTCAATCCAAACCAAGTGCTTCCAACTTGAATATCTAATTCTCTACTCAAGGCGTCCCGCTTGTCACGCATCTCACGGCCACCGCTCAATGTGGTGCTGTCTTGTGCCAAGAACCACGCCAGTAACCGGCACAAGTCATGATTACGGTCGTTATCCGGCGTGAGCAACAAGCTCCCGAGCAGTTCGCGCATTGTCTCCGCTGAAACTTGGGTGCGCTTCAATGTTTCGGATGCAGCAGGCGATAGCGCCAACTTGTCGCCGCTCTCGCCCGTTATTTCCAGGAGGCTCATGCTAAGACATTCGCCAATAACTTCCTTAATCATGTTGCCCTTGCCGCCCAAGCGCGGCGGTGACAACATGGCTTCGACTTTGGCGCGCTCTTCGCCGTTGGCTCGAATCGCTAAGTAACGCCCGACGCCAGTCACGCGCGAGGGAACGGCTTCCACAGTTCGTAAAACACTCATAGCAGTTCAACCCTTACTGAGCTTCGCGTTGCGCCCACTCCACATAACGCAAGTGCGGAAATACCGCGACATCCATCAAGCGCCTGTCACGATGGTCAGGCGGCGCTGCGTTATCGGGCAGCACTAAAATCAGCGGTTCATAACTGCCGTCGTGGATTGAGTGACGCAGCCACGAATCCAAATGTGATAATGGCTCACCAATCTGATGAAACAGCAGTGTTGGCACACGCGGCAAATCACGCGAGCGGTAAATCTCTGCCGTAAAAATCGGCTTTGCCTGCAAAGCGGCGGCTTCCTTATCGCGGAACTCATGCAACATCTCTGGTGGCGCAACGATGCTTGCAATGCCCTGCCCTATCATCCAACGAAGCAACTTGCGAGCGTTCTGTTTTTGCTCGCGGGCAGAGGCATTCGCTGCCGTAAAAATCGCCAGTAAACTTCGTCCCTTCAAATAGGTCGTCAGGCGTGGCCCGACAGGAAGATAAACCGGCCAGGGCAACCGCGTAGGCGGCGCTGTGTGCGAGAACGGCGCGGCGTTATGCTGTCGGCACCAGCCGCAACCGCCGCAACTTGGCGCAACGGGCGCTTGCAAGGCTTTACCAAGATTCTCGATTTGATAAGCGCGCGCCAAGACTCGCGACGCGCAAGTTTTCTGCGCCAAGAGTTCGCGCATCAGCGCCCATTGCCGTCGCTGCGCTTTTTCCGTGCGTTCGCGCGCCGGTTCGACGACTTCTCCCCAACGCTTTTCGCTGAGATGGTCGTGGTCAAGAATGTGAACCACGCGGGTCGGCGTGCATTGGTCGCGATTTGTTTCACCCACTTGCGGTGATGAATTCTCCACAACAGGCGGCACTTCATCATCTAACGCCAGCATCCCGGCGCGCGACAGTAAGGTGAGCGTGCGCGCGTTCCAATCCTCATTGCGCCCGCTCACCATGTCAATGTCTTCGATGCTCAAACCAGGTGAAACGTCCAACCTCACACGAAAACGGTCGCCGCCCAAAGCAGTCTTGGTTGCGAACATTCTGCTCCACCGCTCCAAACCACGCGACACACTAATGACTGGCTCTAAGTTCATGCTGGCGCCAAGCGATAAATCGTCTTTATCATTGCCCTTGTAGGCGTTGTCCGCCTGCGTATAAACCACCAGAGAAATCGAAGCGTTGCCGTCACGCCCACCACGACCTATCTCTTGATAAAGGCGGTCAACGGTTTCAGGCACACAGGAATGAACGACCGCGCGCACATCGCTTTGGTCGATCCCCAAACCGAATGCCGAAGTCGCCACCACCACATCGACTTTCGCCTGTGCCCAGTCCGTGACTATACGCTCGCGCTTATCGGCGGGAGTGTCACCTGTCATGCACGCCAATCGCTTGAATCCAGCGGCCTTCAAGCGCACTTCCCAATTCGTAGCCGATTCGACTTTTGTGGTGTAGAGAATGAGCGGGCGCGGCAGATGATGAAGAGCTTCCAGCACGCGCGATTCCTGAAGCGCATGAGCGTCTCGGAGCCACTTGGCGCGGCACGGCACCAGCCACAACGATGGCTCAGGCCGCAATTGCACTGCTGATACCATCTTGGGCGGCTCCGGCGCCCCAAACAATGTTTCCAATGTGGATAGCGAGGATTCTGTGAGCGTGGCAGAAAGCAGGACGGTGCGCGGCGCGGCGACTCCACACGATTGCGCCTCACGCAGCAAAGCTCGCCGCAACCCAGCCAGTTCTTGAAAAGCCGAACGAAAGCCGTTGCCCCACTGTTCGACTATATGCGCCTCGTCCACCACCAAAGCCCGCAAAGCGCCGCGCCGCAGGGCCGCATAAATCGCGGGCCGTAAACTGCCCATCACGCTTTCCGGTGAGGTGAAAACAATACGCTGCGTCCCAGCAGCAATGCGACCCCACAGTTCGCGTCTTTTCGCTTCATTCATGCCGCCAAAATACGCTGTCGGTGATGGCACGATGTCTTTGAGAGCGCGTTCCTGGTCAAGGCACAGAGCCGTTGTTGGCACGACTACGACAGTCAACCCACCATCATCTTCTCCTAAGAACGGCATCTTTCCCAAAATATGCGCGCAGAGGCTTTTGCCCGAACCGGTTGGCAAATTCACAATCAGCGTGGCACCCGGCGACATCGTCAGGACGGCTCGCACTGCTTGCTTTTGTCCGGCACAACGATAGGTGTTATGGCCCAGGACGGTTAAGAACGGGTCGCCTTCAACAGCTTCTAAGTTGCGGCGCGGCGCTTCGGCGAACGCTGCCACTTCGGGTGAAAGGGATTCGACAGATTCCTCCTCTCTCCAGGACGGCGACCATCGCCGCGCCGTGAGAGTCAATTTTCCGAAGCTGCTGGATGCTTGCATACCGAACTTTCCCCACTCGGCGACGGGCAGCCAACGCTCGCTGGCTGGCACGCTGAGCGTTTGAGCATGGCCGCCTTGCCGCTCCGCTTCGTGGCGCAATACATGGCGTAAGAGAACTGCTAAGTCGTAAGGCGAAGAAGCCGAACTGGAAAGTGCCGAGGTCAGACGCCCATAACACGGCACGGCAAAGGAGGCCGCATCGGGCAAGTGTCCCGCTGCCAACACTTCACGCAAGCGTTGAAAATCGTCTCGCAGTTCGTTACCTTCCAGCAGCATCGCTTCTACCTACTCCCTTCCCGCGAACGGGTTGCGGTTCGACAGAACAGTGAAACCGACAGAATCGAGCGTCAGGCGCGGCTTCAGGATGCCGGCGATGACCGCCTCAAATTGCGCCCGCTCACGTTGCAAAGCCGCTTCGACTAAATCTCCGCCCCGCACAAATTGCGCGCGACATAGCAACGCACGCTGCGCGCCTTCGAGGTGTCGCTCCATATCATGGCGCGCTTTGGTCGCCCCATCACGACTAAGTTGCAAAAGCCCCGGCGCGTTGCGGATGAGTTTTTCCGATTTATTGCGTGTCGCTCGGCACAGCGACGGCCACCGGTCGGGCGAGAGTACGGCATCCAGTGCCCACAAACGTTCAGCATCAAGATTATAGTCGCGGCCATGTACTGAGGCTTTTTCGTAAGGCCGCTTGAGAAGAGGCCCTGCCTCGTCTTTATCGGTGACGATGTGAGAATCGCTGTCTAAGCGGAGCGGCACGCGGCGCGGTGGAAACCAAGCGTCGGCGCGGCGCAGCAAGGCGCGTTCGGCTTCAGCCAGAGCGCCCGCCGTTAAGCCCTGCTCTTCCAAAAGCGCGCGCAACGAGCGTGCATCCGTCTCGATGATATAATCGAAGCGGAAGAAGAAACCTTCGTCCGGTGAAGTCCAGTCGGGAGTCGCGCGCCAAATGGCGTAGGCTTTGCCCCGGTCGTCCCAGCGCAACAAACGATGCAGTAAATCCACCATCGGCGCGCCCAAGCGCAAAAGTTGCTTGGGTGGCTCGGCACAAGCCAGCGAGCGCGCAAAAGTACTGCGCCCGCCAATCGCTGTCGCGGCGTTCTGCGCTGTGATGAGCTTTTCCGCCCATTCAAGCGGCACCAAAGTACTTTCGGTCGAACTGTAGCGTACGACACCAGCCTCGGCGTGACGGCGGAAATGCAGCGCCTCCACAACCCAATCTTCAAACGCTTCGCGGAAAACGAGCGCCTGGGCATCACACTTTTGCAAGGCCGGAAAGAAGTCGGCGTCGTTACGCTCGAAGGCTTCGATCTGGTCGAGAGCCGCTTGTTCTCGCACGCTTTGCCGTTCGCTTTCGATTTCGGCTTTCAGCGTTTCGAGCAGCGCACGTAAGCCGGGCGCGCCTTCCAGCAGCGCCGCGCGCTTGATAGCCGGCATTTTGGCATCCACATAGAACTGCAAATCGGCGACGGACTGGTTCCACAAATCAAAGCCATCACGCAAAAGGGCAAACCACGCTTCGTGCAATGACGGCTCGCCCTCATTCGAGCCGTCGTAACCCACGAAAACGCGCGAACGAACGGCTTCGGCATGGCCAATGCGGTCGAGCCGCCCGATACGCTGCTCCAAACGGTTCGGCTCCCACGGCAAATCGAAATGTACAATCAAATCGGCGAACTGGAAGTTCAAACCCTCTTCGCCGCTGCGGTCGCACACCAGTGTTTGCGCCCCTTCAGTGGAGCCAAACGCCAACAAATTAACATCGGCACCGGCATCGCCTTGAACGTGGGCGCGCACTATGCCGACACCCGGCCAACCGGCGATCCGCAAAGCGATTTGCCGTGCAGCTTCGGAATGTGAAGTGAACACCACGACCTTCTGAGGACGGTTTCGCTGGACCTGCCGGAGTACTCCGGCAAGCGTTTCGATAGCGTCTTCATAGCCGGTGCCCTCGCAAACGTGCAGCAGAGATTGCAGGTAGGCTTCTTCGTCGCGGAAAAGTGGAGCGGCGCGCAGGGTCTGCGCCACTGCCGCACCCAAGCACTTCTCTTCCGCACGGCACTCCTGTTCGTCTATTTTTGTGGCGTGGAGACGGCACCGCACCGCCGCCGCCAGCAAATCGAGCCAAGTTGCGGAGAGTTGTGCTAACACGGCACACACCTCGGCCAAAAGCGGCGTTTGGATGTCGCGCCCGGCTTCGTCCATTGTCCATAACGCAGCGGCGGCGGCTTCGCGCCAATTGGTGAAGGCGCGATATGCCGCTTCCTGACGAGCATCGAAGTCATATTCGGCGACCAGGCGCGGGCCGTCTTCCTGCGCGCGGGGTGCAAGTACTTCGACGGGCAGTTCCGCACTGGAGCGCGCCGTCCGTAGCATCCGGCGATGAATGCGATAGGTTTCACAAATCCGCAAACGCAAAGCGCCCACTAATTCATCCACGCGCTCTTGCGGCCATTCGTCGGCATCGCGACAGGCTTCAAGTTCATCGGCACCAGCAACAATCGTGGCATCGTCGGGAAACAGTTCGCGTAAGCGTTCGATGGCGTGCCTTGCAGGATAGCGCCGCAGACCGGGATTAAACGAAAGCAGAAACTGTCCGATAGGCTGCCGGTCGGCGACCAAGCGATGAAAAGCGCCGAGTTCGTCCAGACGATAACTGGCCGGCTCCAACAAGTGCAGCATCGCTAAAAAGTCTTCTTCGTGATTGAGCGCGGGAGTCGCCGACAGCAACAAAACACGCGGCGCCCGATGCGCCAGCGACAGGCATCGCTCCCACAAAGCCGGTTGCATACGGCGCGCGGCGGCGATGTGATGCGCTTCGTCCATCACGACCAAGCCAAAATCGGCATCATCCGCGTGGTCAACGACCTCCTCAGTCGTGACCAACTGCAAGCGCCGCCCATCCACCTTGAGGCACAATTTCTCTTCGAGTTCGCGCTGCCACTGCGCTCTCAAGGCCGGCGGCACTACAACTAAGATAGATGTTTTCGGCTCATCCAGGCGTAGTTGGCGAATGATAACGCCGGCTTCGATGGTTTTACCCAAGCCCACTTCATCGGCCAATAGGTAGCGTTGCACCGGGTCTTCGAGAACGCGACGCACGATTTGAGCTTGATGCGGTAGAAGCAACACGCGCGCAGAAAGCAGCCCCGTTAAGCCGTGAGCCGCCGCGCGTTGGGCAATCAGCGTGGCAAAGAAGGACGCTCGCCGTTCGTAGAAAAAGGGCGTTTCCTGGACACGATGAATCAGAGTCTCCATCGGGTCGGCGGGTGAAGCGTAACAGCGGGCGTAAACCCGCTCTTCGGGGACGTAACAGGCACCGCCACCGCCAATGTGAACCTCGCACATCACGCCCGTCTGCTCTTCCCCACTGTGAAAGGCGCCCCGAACGCGCCCCATGCGCCAGTTGGTGCCATCGGCATCACTGACGTAGCATCGCGTTTGCGGAGACACGCCGATGCGCGACACTTCGTCAAGGGGAAATTCCTGGAGAAACGGCTTCTCACAGTGACGCGCGACCGAGACAAACCATTCGACGATCGCACTGCCCTTCCCCACACTCACCAGTTTGCCGGTTCCAAGCGCGCTGCTCTTGACCGTCACGAAGCAACCGGGAATCAATGGAAGGGCAAACTTAGAAGTGAGCATAAAAAGGCCAATCTCGGAATCAATTTTAAACGCGCCTTGAAATACATAAGGTGAGCCTTTTCACAAAAAACTAAATGGCTCATGGAATATTCAGGAACTTATGAGTTTGTAGGCTCAATCGCCACTGTGGGTGTTCCAAGCAGTAGCGCATCGCCAGCTGGGTGTTGTGTTCCTGTTCTCGCCCATCCATAGGCTGCAGATAGAAATTCTCAAACTTTAACTGCTCGAACTGCTCCGGTTCGCCCCCGACCTGCGGATAGACCAATTTCAACTCGTTGCCAGCACGCAGCACCAACGCTGCGCCAATTTTGGGGCTGACACAAATCCAGTTCACGCTCGCCGGCGGCAACCGAGTCCCATTAGTCTCAATAGCGACCTCAATGTCACAACTGTGAAATGCCTGAACCAACGATTCATCAAGTTGCAGAAGCGGTTCGCCGCCCGTGCAAACCACAAAAGCACGACTTGATGCTGGGGCTTGAATCGGCCACTTCGCTCTCACGGCCTGCGCCAACTCTGCAGCGGATGAGAACTTGCCTCCGCCTGGGCCATCGGTGCCGACAAAATCTGTATCGCAAAACCGGCAGGTCGCCTGCGCCCTGTCTTCTTCCCGTCCCGTCCACAAATTGCAGCCCGCAAAGCGACAAAAAATAGCGGGACGTCCAGTGTGGACGCCCTCGCCTTGAATGGTGTAGTAGATTTCCTTGACGGCGTAACTCACGACTGTGCCGCCTTAACTTGGTAATGCGCCGGGTCTTCCATCCCGTTTTCCTGAAACCCTTTGAGCCGGAGCAAACACGCATCACACTGACCGCACGCCTCGCCATCTGGTGACGGCCCATAGCAAGTGCTGGTGAGGCTGTAATCCACGCCCAGTTCCAACCCACACTGAATAATCTGTGCTTTAGTAAGTTGAATAAGCGGAGTGTGAATCGTGAGCTTGCCCTGCTCTTCCACACCGGCTTTGGTCGCCAGGTTCGCCATCGCCTGAAACGCTTTGATGTATTCGGGCCGGCAGTCAGGATAGCCGCTGTAATCAAGGGCGTTGACTCCGATGAAGATGTCGAACGCACCTAGCACTTCAGCCCAAGCAAGAGCAAACGAGAGGAAAATGGTGTTGCGCGCTGGGACGTAAGTAACGGGAATGCCCTCGCCCATTTCTTCAAGCGAGCGGCTTTTGGGCACGGCAATATCATCGGTCAACGCCGAGCCACCAAAAGCCCTTAGATCGATTTGCGCAACGACGTGCTGCGCGATGCCCGCCTGCAACGCAATGCGCCGCGCCGCTTCGATCTCGAACTCATGCCGTTGTCCATAGCGAAATGTAAGGGCATGAGTCTCATAACCTTGGCTCTGTGATATGGCTAAGGCTGTGGTCGAATCAACTCCCCCACTAAGCAGGACAATAGCTCTCTTAACTCCATGTAGATCCATAGAAATACGTTCACAATTGGACTTCGGCAAAAGCTTGAGGCGCCACGTATTCCTCGTAAACCCGCACCCGGTTCACATGTGCACCGATTGGCAAGCAAGGCTGTAGTTCATTATTCACCATTGTCGCGATCGCCAAAGCAAGGCGTTCCGCCGTTGGATAGGGATCTATGGTGTCATTGCCAAACTGGTGATCCATTCGTGCCTCAATGGACTTCAAGAAATCCTTGACTATGCCAAAATCTACAACCATACCACTTTGTGGATTGTCCTTGTCCACTTCCTGCACGGGGCCTGTGACATAAACACGTACAACATAAGTGTGGCCATGAAGTTGGCGACACTTGCCATCGTGATGTGGTAAATGATGCGCCATTGCCATGCGCATCTCTTTGCAGATAGTGACGTTCACTGGAGAAGTTAGAACCCTTGCACAATCAATTTATCCCTATGATTATACAGCTTTTGACACAATTTATGACAACACAACATAATCAAATTGGCTAGTTGGATCGAACAGGGAATGATCGTTATCCAGCGCGGCTCATCTCAATGGTATCGAGCAACGACTGCTTCTGTAGCTCGATCTCTTTCACGAACTTGCTGTGCGCCGAACGTTGTCGGGGTGTCATCTGCTCCCAATCTCGCGCTAGGACTTTCTTTGCTTCTCTAAGGCGATTCGAAACATGCTCCAGTTCTTCCAGTGCAAGCTCTCTTGCTTCATCTCCTGAAGGAGACGATGTATCGGCATTAGGTGCTTCCCCCAGTGACGTTTCCTCGCGTGGTGTATCCATTGCTCATATAACTCCAATTTTGTGTCCGTAGGACTATCCACTACCCGACTCCGTCATTTTTGAAATCATTGTGAGCAGACCAGTAAGGCGATGGCCATATTTCCCTTCAAACTCTCTTTCTTCTCCTACTATGCCAAGTAATGACAATAAGACAGGCTGAGGCAAGGACGAGTGCCACACCAATTCTGAGACGCCAGTTCTGATTTTGCTCACCACGGGAGCCTTGTGCATCGCTTGTGCTATTCGACACCCCTGGCTCCGGTGTTGGCGATGAAGGAGTTACAACAGACACAGGAGTCGATACAGGTGTCGGACTCGTGCTCTCAACCGATGGCGATGGGCCGGCGGAGACGCCTGGGAATGGCGTCTTTGTAGGTTGGGCTCCAGAAGAAGATGTAACGCTGCCCTGCGCAGTGCCGGACGGCGCCTGAGATGACGGAGCTGAAGAGCCTGAGACAACCGGAACTGAAGTTGACGGTGCAGCGCTACTCATTGGTGTTGAACTGCTTAAGGGTGAACTGCTGGGCGTCGGGTTCGCTGTAGCAGGTATTACTCCCGTCTGGTAGCCACCGCCACCGTAAGCGCCACTACCGTAGGGACTGGCAAAAAGCGAGATTGGTAAAATCAGGACACACATTACGAGCAACACACCACGGCCTAACCACCTCACTGCTGTTTTCTCTACTCTGTCGATTTTCATCTATTCTGTTTAGGTTTTGGTTCTTGTTTATGGTTTGCCCCAATGATACCATGAGTGCACACATATACATAACACCACTCTATGTTTGGAATTGGCATTGAAGAACTGATCGTTGTCTTAGTCATCGCACTCCTCCTCTTCGGAGGCAAAAAGCTTCCCGAACTTTCCCGAGGTGTCGGAGAGGCCATCAAGGAACTACGCCGGGGCTTTACCGAGGACATCAAGGTAAAGGGAGAACCCAAGGAAAAGAAGAAATCCTAAAGTCGCTCCATGCCGGGATCGGAAATATCCATAGCAAGAATGCCTGGGTTGGAAACCCCACGGCTGACTTTTGGAGAGCACCTGAGCGAACTGCGCCTGCGCGCCTTCTTTGTGATGGTTGCTTTTGTACTCGGCTCATCTCTTGGCTTCTACCTCAAAGACATTCTCCTAAAGCTCCTGCTCTCACCGCTGCAGCAATCGGTGTTCTACACGACGCCTGCCGGTGGTTTCGCTTTTCTGATCCAGCTTTCCTTCTTTTTTGGCCTGGCGGTATCTCTGCCGATCATTACCTACAACGTGCTGCGCTTTGTGCAACCCGCACTCCCCCTTCGCCTCTCCAGTAAGATTTACACGATGACCGTGGCGTCGTGTTTCCTTACAGCGCTCGGTCTCTTGTTCGCTTACCTCGTCAGCCTGCCCGCCGCCCTCAAGTTCTTGAATGGTTTTACTACAGGCAATATCCAGTCGCTGATCTCGGCTGACGCTTACTTCTCTTTTGCTACCCGCTACCTCTTCGGCTTTGCCCTGGTGTTTCAGCTCCCCCTGATTCTCGTTATCATCAACAAGGTCGTTCCGCTTCGCTTCAGCCGCCTGATGCGAATGCAGGGCGTTGTTCTGTTGGTGAGCTACATACTGGCCGCGATCCTCACTCCCACCCCCGATCCGATCAACCAGACTATAATGGCCCTGCCTATTGTGTTGCTGTACCAAGTCGCTGTAATATGGATCTGTATTAGCAACGCCCTTTCACCGCGACCTTCGCCGCCAACTCCTGCCACGCTTTCCCCGGTCCCCCGCAGCACGACTGCAAAACGCAGGCTGCAAGACATCTCCCGACGTAATTAGCATCAATAAATAATTGTAAGCGATGCCTCAAGATCCTACTCAGCAGCAAGAAACGATCAACAATCTACTGCAGCAAGAACTCTCTCGAAAAGAATTCCTCCAGTACCTGGGAGCTGCTGTATTAGCTGTAGCAGGTATTGCCAGCATTAAACAAGCTCTTCTAAGTCCAAGTGGCCAGAAAACCGTGCAGTCTCCTACTCCAAAGCGGGTGAAGTTCACCAACAACTATTCATCTGGTAGTTACGGAGGTAAGTCATGAGCAGACTACCAATACCCGGACAAGATGATGGGACATGGGGAGAAGTACTGAATGACTTCCTCTCTGTTGAGCACAATGCGGACGGAACGTTGAAGAGGGCTGGTGCGATCACAAAAACTCTTGGCCTCACTATGGATGGCGGCGGGAGTCCTATCACCCCCGGTATCAAGGGGTACCTGACTGTTCCTTTCGACTGCACCATCACAGGGTGGACCCTGCTTGCAGATGTCAACGGCTCCATTGTGATTGATATGTGGAAAGAGACCTATGCCAATTACCCACCCACTGCAGCAAATACCATCACGGGTGCCAGCAGGCCGACATTATCCTCTACCCAGAAGAATAGCAGCGGCACTGTCTCTGACTGGGCGACGACGATTAACGCCGGAGATGTTCTGGCTTTCAATGTCGAGAGCGTATCAACAGTTGCCTTTGTATCGCTCAGCATTTCGACGGTGCTGCGATGAGCTAGCAAACCATGAATCAGGAGAGAATCCCTATCTAAACATGCTTACCAGTAAATTCACATGAGGACCTAAATGCCTTACATTGCGGATCGATTTAACGACACTAACGGGGTTGCCATCACCGCCCATACGATGGATAGCGGCGCAGGTTGGATACCGCGCCTGAACTCTTTTGAAATCCGCAACAATAAAGCAAGCACCTTGGGCAACACCTCTCTGCCCTGCATGATCACAGTGGAAAGCGGTTGGTCCGACGTCAGCATTCAAGCCGATTTTACCGGCCCGGACACCGGCAACCGTGACTTGGGTCTCGTCATCCGTTACGTGGACGACAGCAACTACTGGCGTGTTGTTTTTCAGAATGCAGGAAATGGATTTCGTATTTATAAGAAAATCGCTGGCGTAGAAACACTTGTCACCTTTGCCAATCCACCGGGAATTCCACCGGGGACTCTATTCTCGCTCAATGTTGTGGCTAATGGAGCCTATATCACAGCCACAATGGGAAATTTTACCATCTCCACTTCCACTGCAACTCAGCTTGCCACATCAACGGTTCACGGCATCCTTTCGCAGAGCCGCAGCACCATAAATTCAGCGCAGAGTACGGTGGACAACTTTATTGCGTGGCCGGGTGCGGGTGCAATGCCCGTCAACCCGCTCTACCCGCTAGTTCTGACCATGCCACAAGCGTATCGTGTGTACCAACGTAACTCCAACAATTTCGCTAACATTAGCATTAGTGGTCAGGTTACAAATGCACAGCCAGTCGAAGGGCGTTGGGGCAGCAGCGGGATGTGGACAGACTTGGCCGTTGACGGTTCGGGCAACTTCAGCGGGACTTTGACGAATCAAAGTGTCGGGACAAATACACTGGCAGTACGGGTCAAAGCGGATACGGCGCAGAGCATCAGTGCGGCGAGTGTAAGTGTGGGCGATGTTTTTGTGATTGCCGGTCAAAGCAATGCCAGTGGGCAGGGTGGCGCGACCCTGAACTCCTACTCTCATGCTTCTCTCAAGTCAGGCGTATTCGGCAACGACTATATCTGGCATGAGGGCAACGATGCCATTGACAGTGCGACTAACCAAGTCGACACCATTTCGGGTGATCCAAGCGCAACGGGCACTTATTGGCCCCTCTTAGCCACTCTGTACATGGGCAATCGCAATGTGCCGGTGGGCTGGGTGCCGTGTCCTAAAGGTGCCACAGCAATTTCATCTTGGCTGCCCGGCGCAGACCACCAGGACCGCGCAACACTGTATGGCTCAATGGTGTACCGAGCGCAGCAAGTGGGCGGCGTAAAAGCTATTCTGTTTCATCAGGGCGAGTCCGATGCAGTCATTAATGGCTTCACCGGCTATACCGCTTACAAATCAAGGCTGCACACTTTTGTGGAGGCGGTGTGGGCGGATCTAGGTGTGCCGGTTGTAGCCGCACTTATTCACAAGTGGGATGATGCGCCTTCCACGACGCAAAGCAATGTCGACGCGATTCACCAGGCCATCATTGATGAAGCAGCGACTAACCCGCACCTCATTGTGGGACCAAACTTCGACAACCCAACCCGTGTCACCGGTGGCCTACACTTCTCCACTACAGCGCACATGCAGGACGCAGCAAACCGCTGGGCGCCGCTTCTGTATGGACTCGATGATTCCATTCCTCCGACTGTTACTGGCAGCACCGTTAATGATGTTGTATCACGTATGACCGTGAATGTTTCAGAGAAAGTGACATCTGCAGGACTGGCGAACGAATGGATTGTGATGGCAGGAGGGCAGTCTCATGCCGTCGAGAGTGTCGTGTTAGCCCCCGACGGCCTTAGTATCACGCTTGTTGTGGCGGGAGCTGTCTCTCAAGCTGACAGTGTGAAGCTTTCTTATATCGGAACATCACTAACAGACGTGGCGAACAATCCGCTGTTAACGTTCAGCGATGCCGACGTGACCAATAATAGCGCAGAGGCACGCAATGGCGGCTCATTCGTTTGGATCGGTTAAATAGCTGAGTATCCTAACACTGGTGCATAGTTAAGAGTGCAATCCCTTACTCGGCGCGACTCATCTCAATGGTGTCCAGCAACGATTGTTTCTGCTGCTCAATCTCTTTTACGTGCTTGCTGTGCGCTGAACGTTCCCTAGGTGTCATTTGTGTCCAATCTCGCGCCATAACCTTCTTTGCTTCCTTCAAGCGTTTCAAAACGTGTCCCAACTCTCCAATTGCGTTTTCTCTTGATTCATCCCCTGAGGGAGACGACGTATCGGTATGAGGTGCTTCCCCCGGTGATGTATTCATTGCTCATTTGCCCCATGTTTTCTGTTGATACCATTCTACGTCACCAAGCTCTATGAGTGTTTGAAGTTATGGAACGCGTTGCGTTTGCGCATCATTCTTCGATTCACACATAGTAGGGTCTACCAAACTTCATAACACACAAATAAGCCGCTCATTTTCAGCTTTCAGAGCTGATAAAATGCGGTTCGACACTCCCCCCTTCGATCTTGGGATGTTTCGAGAAAGTATCGAACCTTGAGTCCTGCGGCGGCGAGAATAAACCGGCAAATAGTGAATTGTCACGAACCCGGCACGCAAACAACGGGTTGAGCCGCACGCTGAAGTGGCCGTTGTTGAGCATCAACTCGTCGGCAACTTGCAGAGCGAGGAAGCGCCTGATTTCCGCATCACCGCTGAGGAACAAGCGTTTGCCATGCGTGGCAAGGTATATGGCCTGTTCTATGGCCTTTTTATTTTCTTCACTGTCGATTTCCGGCTCCTGCTGGCTGGCCAACTGCGTTTCTTGCTCCGTCAGCTCCTTCTTCTTGCCTGCATATTCGTCCTCGCTAAGATGGCCCTGTAAGTACAGCCCGAGCAATGCATCCTTCTGCCGCTTGAGATCAGCGACCGCCTTAACCAGTGCTTGGCGTATGTCCTGCCGTTGTTGCTCCTCCTTCGCCTGTTCCTCTCTTGCGGATTCCAGCGCCAGTTGCTGGAACTCTGGTGGCACGCTGATCTGATCCAATAACAGGCTCAGATGCCGCTCCACTTCCTCCTGCCGCACGCCCTTCTTAGTGCAGGTCTTCAGACGGTTGTTGCAGTGGTAGTAAATGTGCCCCTTCGACATTTCGGCGGTCACGGGAAAGCCACACGTCGCGCACAGTATCAGACCTCGATAGGGAAACTGATGCGGCTTTTGCTCCACAGAATTTCCCTCAATAGCACTTTCCTCCGTTTCTCTCGCCTGGTTAAGTCGCCGACGTTTGTCTTTTTTCCATCGGCTTGTTCTACTACTCTTCCAGCGGCTGCGACTTTTGAGGATCTTCTGCACTTTCTCGAAGTCGGCGCTGCTGACCGCTTTGGGCAATCCATGATGATACACCTGACCCTGCCAGGTGAAGTAACCGACATAGAACGTGTTGGAGAGCAGGTTGTGCAAGGCATTGAGCGATAAAATGTGCGTCGGGCTGTTGCCGTATGCCTTCTTTTGAAAGCCCCACTCCTCATGTAACAGGCGATGCACATCCGCCACGCTCTTAGTTCCCTCGGCCACCACCTTAAATGCTTTTTGGATCAGCGGGAAGCGCTCAGGATCAACATGGGTTGTGCGATTCAGCCGGTCGTTAAGATAACCTTGCGGCACACGGAAGGGCACTTCACCTTTGCCGCACTTCTGCTTCATGCCACGCACCACGCGCACGCGCAGGTCAATCGAGTACTGCTCGCTTTGGGCGCTCTCGATAGCGGTGATGAAGGCGCTGTCGTCCGGCAGATAGACCTTGTGCGGTGTCCTAATTTCTTTGATGACACCCTGGCGCAAGAGCCAGCGCACGGTGCCGGAATCCAGTTCGTTACGGCTCAAACGGTCGATGTGCCAGCAGAGGATGGCATCGGCTTTCTTTCGCTTGATCTGTCCGATCATGTAGTTGAAGACGGGCCGTCCCGGTGCTTTGGCGGTGCGGCTTTCTTCCAGTTTCTCCACCACATTCAAGCTCAGGTCGTTCACAAGCCGAACCAGATCAGATTCCTGACCCTGGATGCTTTGCAGTTGTTTGTGGGAGTTCTCGTCGCTGGAGCGGCGGGCATATTGAATGTAACGCATTGAATGTAACGTACGAACAGAGATTACAGGGGTAAAATCCCTCAGGGATAAAAGGCCTGAGGTAAAAACTACATAGATAAGAGGAGAGATGGGCGTAAGCTTTAGAACCCGGAATGGCTGTTCAGCGGAGCGATGCATCTGCCGGCAAAGAAGGACGGTAGCGAAAATGACGGTAGCGAACCAGAACAACCAGGGCAGTGAGCAGTCGCTCAGCTTCGACTTCGCTCACCCACACGCCGAAGTGCTGCTGATAAAGCTGCTGGAAGCGCTCAATGTGCTCGGAGCGAAAGTCCGGCTGGTTTCCGATTTCCGGGTGATCCTCTTGCAGCGAACCGGCGAGAGCAGCACTTACAACCGTGTTCTTGTTTTTAATCATGTCCTCACACGGATGCGATGAGCACATAGGTGACGGATGAAAATGCAACGGGCACATAGGCGGCGGATCTACGGATAGAGCACTAAATGTCGGGGGATTGTTCAATTCTACATCGAACAAAATCCAAACATTTCTTGCTCTACAGTAGCGTCCTGACACCAGAATTCAAATAGCTTTGCCGGGGTGGGACGACTGTTGCCGCTGCGCAATCGTCGTCACCGTAGCTTTCGCTTCTACACGTTACGCATAGATGAGGTGCTCGAAAGCGTACGCAATGTAGCGTACTCACACCAAATGTCAAGCGCTTGTATGAGTCCAGGCTCCATGGGACAATCCGTGATTTGACAGGTTCACAGTGGAATTCACTTCATGGGACAGTGGTAATCAATGGCCATCGATAACGGTTCACAACTTCTTCAGAACTTCTTCATAATGAATTCATGATTTTTTAATGCAAGCGTGATACTGTTGTTATGTTCGGTTCATGTTCGCTTTCTCGCAACGCCTTTTGCGATAAGCGACGTCCGAGTTCATGCTGAAAACACCAACGAACGAAAGATAGTGCGAGTCAGCGCGCAACCCGTAACATCTTTCCAACGCGGTCATCTAGCCGTAAGCCGTATCCATGCCTTATGCACCCCCTCACACCGATAGCACACCTATCGAAAAGCCAAACAATGCAGGATTGCACAGTCGCAAACCCCATAATCGTCTGCGCGCCGTCATGTCGCACACCACCCGCTATGCCTTCAAAGGCGAAACACGCCTGGCGGAAGATGCAGGTGTCTCCAAATCCGCTCTCAACCGGCTCATCAACGGCCAGAGTAGTCCCTCTTTCGCGCTGGTTTGCGCACTAGCCGCAGCCCTGTCCATACACCTGAATCGTCGCATCGAACCCTGTGAGTTGGTTTCGTGTGACGGCACTTATCCAACACGCTATGTATGCGCACTATGTGGCTGCAACGGATGTTTGCCCGGAGAAGCCTATGACGATGAAGGTATCCTGCGCTCCGAATACGCACACATTAAGCCCGGCCAGTGGTCAACGGAAGACTTCCCTGCTCTGGGAGAAAGTGAGGTCGAATGAGTGTAAACCGACCGCGTGTAAGTCGAATGAGTGTAAGTCGAATAAGATTAAGCCGATCAAGTGCGCGAAGTCTGCACAAAGTTACAAAACGCACTCACACGCTTGAAATCTATGAGTCTGGAAATAGCTCTGTCCGGAGCGAAACACCCTACTGCCGGCGCATCCAACCGGAGACTCAGCAAAAGCAGCGTGTCCGTGAGAAGTTGCACGACAAACTCCTGTCACTCAACGTGCCACAGTTCGAGATGTACATGGCTCACCTGCTTCAGGCTCTTGGCTATGAAGAAGTTCATGTCATGCGTCGAATAATGCCACAGCGCCGCTCACATAAAGGCCGCAACAGTCACGGTGGTTTCGATCTCAGTGCTCAATCCTCTTCCTTTTCGCCAATACTCACCCTCGTTCAAGTCAAGCAATACCGGCGACCCGTTTCACGACGGTTTGTCGATGAGCTGCGTGGCGCCATGACCCGCCAGGGGGCGCAGCAAGGACTGCTCATCACGACATCAACCTTTCCCGCCAGCGCTCAAATGTCGGCTCAGGAAAGTGATCTATTGCCTATTTGTTTGATAGATGGCGAACGTCTACTCGATCTGCTATTTCGTTATGAACTGGGTGTGAAGTGCAAGCGTGGCAAATCCGGGCTGCTGTGGTACATCAACCCCGCCTTCTTCCGCAGCTTACTGCCACGGACTTCATGAAAATTCGCCTCAAGCTGTGCCGACACTTCACAAGCGACGTTTTTAGGCGTAGTACGCAAGTGACGATCCAAAAATCCTCGAACCCATTAACCCATAATGCACCAACCCTTACTAATAAGCACTGACAAAAGGTTTGGATGTGAAAGGAGTCGTATGATGGGACGAACCCATGCTCTTATTGGCATCAGTAGTTTATGGCTGCTCGCTGCCATTCCTCACACGCTGACACCTGACACCCTCGCACCGCTTGTGGCGTGCGCCGCACTGGGCGCGTTAATACCGGACTTGGACGCCCGCCATGCTCTGGCCACACACTTGAGCATCGCGCGTATCCAGCCGCTTGCTCCAATTGCCGTTATCCTCTCGCGTGACTGGGGACATCGTGGTGCCACGCACTCGCTAATTGGATTGTCAGTCTTCGCTGCATTGATGCTCCCTCTGGCATTTCTATGGCATTGGGCAGCTTGGGCCACCCTCCTACTTGGCTACGTCAGCCACTTAGCGGCTGATGCCTGCACCAAAAGCGGCATCCCACTTCTTTATCCAGGCCGTAAACGTTATCATATGCTGCCAAAAAATTGGCGCTTTACGACTGCCTCGCTGGCCGAAGACGCTTTAGTGCCTATCATCGCTTTAGCAATATTGTTTCTGTTGTTCTCACTAATGAGGCAAATACAGTCACCAATCCTCTTTTGAGTCTTCCCGTAACGCCAAAAGCCGCGTCCCATAAGGAGATCGCGGCCTTCCACGGCTTCCGCATCCGCAAGCGGGTCAGCAGCGCCGAGACAGTGCTCCGCGACTTACGCTGCCGCACCTTCAGACCAAATCAGCTCCTTCAGCATAAGGGAGATTTATCACCTCGCAAATAGGGTTGCCTAAACGCTCCTTCGAGTTACTTGTGTTTTTTTTTCATCTTCATTTCTAAATTTCTATGCCTATGGCCTCACATCAATCACTGGAACAGGAATCACAGCCCGCGCTTTCTATCGTTCTGGAGCGGCTGGACATGACACCGGACGGCCACTTCCGCCCCGGTGCCTTTATCAAGCTGACCAAAGCCTTTCGCACCTCGGGACTGCTGGCGGCCCTTGCACCTGAAGAACTCAAAAGCTTCTTCACACTGCTGTCGTTCCTGACACCCAACGGCGACTGTTCGCCGACGCTTATGCAACTGGCATCTGCCATGCGCGTGTCGCAAAGCAAGGCACGCAGCCGGATGCAGCGTCTGACTCAGGTGCGCTTTGAGCAGGAACCGCTCGTCCTAGCCATCACCCACGGCAACGGCCAGGAAGCCTACGCCCTCAAGAGCAAGTTCATACCGGTCATTGAACAGCCTCCAATAGGACAACAGAAGCCTGCACCTCTGAAAGCCACACCACGAGAGCAAGTCATCGAGTACTCGCGCCGGCGCTACGCCCGAACACGCGAAGAAGTCGAACGGGAGATTGCACAGCTCAATGGCTGGGAACTGCCAGAGGAAAGCCAAGTCTCGAACCAACAGGGAGTAGACCCACAGGGGACACCCCTACAGGAACCAAATGAAGAAGCTGAATCATCCCAGCAAAGGAAAGCGCCTTTACCTGCCAACGAGCAGCCATACTTCAAAGATTTGCGGCGGCGACTTCAAAACGCGGGTGTGGCTCCCGACCAGATCGAATACTTGCTCACCCACTTTGAGACCGAGCGCATTGAAAAGCAGTTGAACTGGCTGCCCTTTCGCCATGCACGCAACCCATCCGCTTATCTGGCGGCAGCTATTATTGGAGACTACGAAGAGCCCATATACCGGCGCTAGCCATATCGGGTAAGGCTTTCCTATAACTTCCACAAGCACTTCTAAATTCTAAGCGCATGAAGCAGATGCAACGCCCTATAACGCTGCAACACTCTCCCCCAACGGCAGTCATTTTTCCTGCCAACTCAACGATAAATACCTCAACGGTGAACAGCGCGATAAATACCACGCCGTTTCCCAATTACTTGCTGAATGATCTCATGCCCGCTCTCAAAGACACCGAGTGGCGTTTGCTCTGTGTCATCGTTCGCCAAACTCTCGGTTGGAAAGATAAGGCTACAGGAAATCGAAAAACAAGCGACTGGATCACGCGAGCGCAGTTGATGAAAAAGACGGGCCGGAACAGCGAAGCCTTGAGCAAAGCCCTGGATTCTCTCATTAAGCAGTGTCTTGTTGATGTCCGGGACAAAGCAGGAAAACCGCTCCTTACACCGCAGCAACGCCGCCAGGCTCGCGGGCGCATCTACTATGCCCTGCACCCGCTTCTGTTCCAGCACATGAGGACATCAGAAGCGGGTGCAGTAGGCACGAGTCCGGCCGATGCCAGTGCAGCAGGTAAAAGGCCTGATAATGCAGGACATGTAAAAAGCGAACTTGCGGACGAACTAGACGCCAAGGAAAGCACTTCATCGTGTTCGGTTTTCAAAAGAGAAGATCGCAAAAGCGAACACCCACTGGCTGCAAAAGCGAACAGGACAAAAGAAACTGATACAAAAGAAATTGGAATAAAAGAAACCGCGACAACAAGCCTCTTTCCACAAAGTGATGTGGGTGCGGTTAAGACAAACGGCGAGGTTGCGCTAGGCTACTTACTGAGCCAAGAACAACTCTTTGACATACGAGATATGGCGGCACTTCCCCCAGCGATGGAGGGATTCATTAAGATTTACTGCCAGGCATACGCGCGGCATTTTCCCAATGCCACACCACCCGCCGTTTTTAACTCAGCCCTGGCGCGCTTACACAATTTGCAGCAACGCCATACTGAAACCGAGATGACAAAACTGCTCGATCTGTTTTTCTCGTGCGAGTTAGCGCACATCGCACGTCAGCAGTATTCGCTCGAAGCTTTCGTCCATAACATCAACATTCTAAAAGAGACCTGCTTATGAGATCTAAGCGTTGATAGACCTTGTGAGTACCCTGCCTCACCCGAATTGTGCTTGGCGCTCAATGCGTTTGATGCGCTTTGCGTTGGGCCCAGCGTTTCTTCTGTGCCTTTGCAATAGTGGCTTTCTGTTCTTCGTTCATCGGCTTGCCTTGTGGACGACCTACACGAGCCTGTGGCTGCCAGGCCTTAAGCGCACTTCGGTCGACACCGATGCGACCCAGAACACGCACACCCTGAAGCCGGCCATCAGCCAGTGCATTGTAAATTGCTGTCCTGGACACGCCTTTGATCTTGGCTGCCTGCGCCGGAGTAACAATATCAGAATCTATAGTATCGTGGGGCATAATGTCTTGATTCGCTTTCATGAACTATCATAAAGGGTGAAACAGAATTTCAGTAGAGGCTAACCCTATTAGGCCTTATCATAGCATATGTTTACTTAATGCTTGACAACATTATACATTAAGTATAATGTAGGGGCGAATCACCACTAATGATCCCCTATGAATGCGAGTCCCATATCTCAAACTACAACAATACCAGGGCACTTCAATGGTTCTGCCGGCACTTCTATCGCTCCACTGACCACCTTTCAAAATCCTTGGCAAGCAGGAGTCAGTCCACAATCGATTAATCACTATCATCAAGCGTCATGTTGTCAAGCCTTACACTATCCAGTGTCAGAAGTTCGCGTTGTCTCTTCAGGAGTTCCGGTTGTCGAACTGAACACCCTGATGGAGCACTATCTCTCTGATTGCGAACTGCGACTCTATTCACCGTGCACCATCGAAACACGCCGCGTGTTCCTGCGCAATCTGATCTGGTTCTTGCAGGCGCGCGGCCATACGGAGTGCGGTGCACGCGAACTGCGCGCGTTCTTCCACTACCTGATGCATGGACATGAGGAACAGGGCGGACGTTTTGGCAATAGACAACTTACGCGCCCTGTGCGCCCCATTACGGTTAAGGACTACTACCTGTGCCTGCGTTCACTTTTCACTTGGCTGGTTGCTCAAGGTGTTCTCCAAGAGACACCATTTACCGCGATACCAAAGCCGCAGGTGCAACAAGAAACGAAAACCCCGCTCTCGCCAGCGCAGATCGAATCCCTATTTTATGCTGGACAGACCAGCTCAGAACCGAAGAGGAACGTCGCCATTCTCTCTCTCCTGCTCGATACGGGATGCCGTGCCAGCGAACTGGTCTCAATCAAGTGCAGCGACATTGATCTGACCAATGGCTGCTGCCAGGTGCTTGGTAAAGGCAACAAATACCGCACGGTCTACTTTGGAAAGAGAACAGCAGAAGCACTCTGGGAGTATCTTCAACAATACAGAGGCTCTACCGGGGGCGGTAACAATTTTGAGAGTGTGGCGCCTGAGGATGTAATTCTCTCACGTGACAATATGCTTGAAAATATACCGCTCTTTTCAAGTGCAAAAACCCATGAGCCGCTGACCCTGCCCGGTTTGCAACAGCTCATGAAGCGTCTAAAGAAGAAGTGCGGCATCCGGGCTTCCTGCTCACCCCATGCTTTTCGTCGTTCCTTTGCGGTGCAGACACTCAAGAACGGTGCCCACATATTCAGTGTCCAAGCCATGCTGGGGCATACGGATCTGAAGATGACCCGGACCTACTGTGCACTGGCACAAACGGATGTCGAGGCACAGCATCGGCTTTACAGTCCATTGGATAGGATGCCTCTCACTACGGGGTAAAAGCCTCGGGGTAGGAGCCTCGGAGTAGAAGCCTTCCTGTGTAGATTCCTGATGGAGCCACGACCTTATAGTCCTACCGACTTGTTATCCCATTGAGATGCTGGCGACATACGGCTTTTGTCCTGGCATGCCGGCACACCCGAGTGCCCATTGTCCATAACATGCCTACAATAGCTCCAACAGGGCGACAATAGCCGCTAGTGAGTCTGAGCGTTCCCGTAGTCTTTTACAATCCTAACCGCTGCTCTTGCTCTATGATGATCTCTACGAGCCGCCTTGCATTATATTCACGATCTGTTCTTGATTCGATCTCACTTGGGCCATTTAAACCCCGAATAATTCTCTCAACTATTCTTGCAGTTTTTTCTGCTGGATCTGCACCAATTGCTTCTGCTGCTGCCTCTATATTGCGTGTCTGCTTTTCTTCATCGCGGAGTTGCTCCTCCGCTTTTTGTATCTTCTTCCTGTCTTCCCGTCGTGCATCAACCAAATCTTTGCTGAACGCTCCGTCTCCCAAGTTTAATCTATCATTTCCGAACAACGAGTATTTCCCTCGTGGCGAACTGTTCGCGGAGCCTGCGTTTGAGGAGCTTGAAGAAGGGTTGCCAAACTGTAAATCGGGAATCAAACGCGGGCCACCAGTTGCTGGGGCTCTGGTAGGAATAGGATCTGGCTGCACAGGCGTTACCTGTATGATGTCAGGTTCTTTTTCGGGTCGGTCAGGTTTGGGGTCTTTCCCTCCGTAAGAGGGAACCCGCTCGCCATTGTCACCGAGAATGTATTTGTTCATGGTTATAGAACTTGTAACGTTAAACCATTCAGTTCACACCCAGTATGAGGCGTAAATAAAGAACCAAACCTGTAATGTTCGCTGCATCACGCTCAAAAACTCCTGCTCCGTAAGTTCCAAGTTCATCCACCGTAATTTTCCATTCGCCAAACGGTGAATCGTAAGCAAGTTCTGGCCCTGCTGCTTCCATGAAAGAACCGTCTGGTTTTACCATGCCAACCGAGCGTAAAAAAATGTCACGAACAGGCTCGCCCACTCTTACTTGGGTTCCGTCTGGCTTACGAAGCGGTTGCCCCTCTTCATTTTCGAGATAATAAAAATTGGGTTGTCTATTGATACGAATTCTGAAACGCCGGGTCTGCTCAACTTCATTCTCGAGATTATCCTCTGGGCAAAGGTAACCCACCCCAACACCGATCAGTCGGTGAGAATATGTATTCAGATGACCTAAAATACTGTCTATAGGCATAGTGAAACGGATTTCGCCCTTGCCTTTCCCGTTTTCTAAGTTTTCGCGTGTTGCCTTCACGAGTGCAGGTGAAGCATCGTATTCAAGTGCCGGATTCGCAAGGATTTCAGCAGGTTTGTAAAATCGCTGCCCTTCAAAATTCAGCAATTTTACTGCAATGGCGCTTTCGCCTCGGTAACTTGCGATATTTGTGGGTAGTTTGCCGCCGATTATAACTGGGATGACGACCTCTCGGTCTTGCAGGCTTAATAGGTCGACTTGTCGCATCGCTTTTCGAGTCCAACTGATAAGGTCATCAAAGTTGAACTCGTAGATGGGTTTGTTATCAGGCCCGCTCTTCTTTGACACAGGAAGTTTGTTATCAGCTTGAGCCAGCCATCCCGCCAAAGGGCCAGTGCTATGTGAGTAGGCCATGCCCAAGGTAGCAGCTATTAGACGCTCGTAGGCCTCATCCAAATCCTCCAGAAACAGCCGCAGTAGACGTTCGTAACGATTAACATTGTTGAGGGCGCTGCCAAACATCTGCTGTTGCATTCGGAGGACGTTTTGAAACTCACGTTCAATTTCCAATGCGTCTCTGGAGAGTGATGTGCGCTTTTCCTCGATCTCGGTTACAGAGGCAATAAAAGTGCTATCCGCATCAGCCAGTTTTTGATTTCCCTGAGCCAGTGGTTCGGCACTTTCGCCAAAGGCTTGTGCCGCCTGATGATAATTCGTTGAACGAGCCGTGTTTGCTGCTGTTGTAGATTTGTCGAGGAGTAACTGCCGATTGTGCAGTAGCGCTTCTTTTAACACGAATGCGTAGGCGTCCTGAATAGCTTGCCCTGCTGCTATATCAGCCTCACGTCGGTAAGCCTCGCAACGGTTAAGCAATTTTGCCGCCTCGCTCAGCATCGCTTCATAGAGGCGAGGGGAATAGTTGGGCAAACGCCCTAAAAGGCGCTTTCTCACATCATAGACAACTTTTCCTGCCGCATGATCGAGCGTATCCGAGATGGGGCTAAGGTATACGGACAGTTGCTTGACAGTCTCGGGTTTGGGTGAGCCACCTTGAGGCCAGATCCTGCGGATAGTTTTATCAATCCGTTCTAACATGGCAGTGTTCTCATACACGCCAACGGGAATTGGAGTCGAGGTAAAAGTCATAGTAGCATCCTTAATAAACGTGATGAAACTTTTCAGAGGTCACTGCAAAATCAACGGATGTAGCAAATGCAATGAAGCCGGGCGCAGCGCCATAACTATCAAGCTTACCCGCCGCCGAACTCGGACGAATGTCAGTCGCAGAGCAGGATTATTCAACTTGCTCGCCCATTGCAGAGGCTATGTGACACAGGGCAGTGCTCACCCGAGATGCTTACGAGCTCCTTTGTTCGTTCAGATTCGACACTTTTCCTCCGCCTGACTCGCGTTGATCGACTAAACAAGCTGCGCAAGCACGACCTTCGCTGTCGTTGTGGCCTGAGTCCCGCCTGCCATGCCAGCACCCGATGTAGATTAATCGCACTGTCTAAAGCCAGGTAATGCAGCTCAGTTTTGTCCCTTCCTTTATAAAGCTCATGGCGAGTATCCTTCGGGCGGTGCCGATGGCAAAGGTACTCCGCTCGGAATTTACATGAAGGCGGCGTCTACAGCCGAAGTCAAGTTGCTTGAACCCACGCTTGAACAACTTGACCAAGCACAGTTGCAAGGTCAGCCCCAACGCCTGATTGCAGATAGGGACTATGGCAGCAACACGGTGCGGGAACAGTTGGTGGAGAGGGGTGTCGAGCCGATCAGCCCTGCCCGCAAGAACAACTGCCGTGCCACACATCAAGATGGGCGCAAGTTGCGGCGCTACAAGCATCGCTGGATCATAGAACGAACCGATGCTTGGCTACAGAACTTCCGCCGCTTGGTAGTGCGCTACGAACGTTCTGCCAAGGTGTTCACGGCTATGGTTCATCTGGCTTGCGCTCTCATCTGCCTCAATAGGGCTTTGGCATGACTTCTACGCTCACCCACCCTTACAGGCCATTCTCTTATTGCTGGGAAAGCAGCAGTGACGACGGTGTAGAACGCTACCAAGATTTTGTAATATGGCACTTGCGACGTTCACCATACTCGCACCATGTACAATGCTCGCATCACCTGATTCTTGTATACTTCTGTCCGTGCGGCAGTAGCTCTTACTGTCGCGATTCAGGTCTGTCAAAGCAGGCAAAACCCCGCATAAATACTCGGCTTTTAGGCGATCCTCAATCGCTTGACTGGGGGTCAAGAGGTCGTCGGTTCAAATCCGGCCATCCCGATAATTACTTTACCCCAAACGCCCAAAAACCGCATTTCCCCTTATTCTACAAGGCTTTTTCTGCTTTGCGAAGCTGCACTGCTTGTCTCCACGTTTTAGAATCTGGAGATCAAAATGCAGAATACAGCGTTTGACTTTTTGAAACCAGTCGCCCTTTCCCCGGCCAAATCCGACCCAATTTCGTCGCAAATTCCACCTGGTTTTCCCGCTGCAATTGGTATCTCGGTGGCCCAGATCGAGTACTACGCGGCCCACTATCTTGAGGACTGTGAGTGCGTCGGCCAGTCCGTAGTCACCGTCCGGGGCAAGAAGGACGCAGTTGCCAAACTGCTGTGGTTTCTCCATCGAAACGAGAAAAGCGTCTGCACCGTGTCCGACCTGCGGCAGTTCCTGATCTACCTGCAGAAAGGGCACCGTGACCCCGGCGGACGCTGGGGGCAAGAGAACCTAAAGAAGCCCGTTAGCCAGCGCACAGTGCGCTACTACTATACCTATCTACAGGGACTCTTCAAATGGTTCGTGCAGCAGGGTGTCGTGTCAGAGGCGCTGATGGAGGGCATCCAAAGGCCGCCTGACCCTACCCCGCCAATCCATGTTTTTACCGATGCTCAGGTCATCGCGCTCTTGGAAGCTGCCGCACGGTCGCAGTCTCCGCACCGCAATATTGCCTTTCTCTTGTTTCTGCTCGACACGGGAGCGCGGGTGTCGGAAGCTTGTAGCCTCACAAACGGTGACCTCAACTTTAGCGCGGGCATGTGCGAAGTGCTGGGAAAGGGCAAGAAACGGGAACTACCTCATCACCCGTTATGGCAGCATGGAAAACCTGAAGGCGGAGGAGCCGCTCTTCATCAACGCCCACCACGTCAAAGGGACTTCTGCTCTGACGCGCAGTGGCGCCCTGCAGCTTATTCAGAGACTAGAGGTGGTTTCAAAACCTCAAGTTGTTTTAACTTGAGATGCGACAAATTGAATCATTGTTAAGCGAAAAGCAATGGCTCAAGATTGAGCCGCTGCTTCCCAAGCCAAAGCCGAGTGCCAAAGCCGAGTGCCAAAGGCGGTCGTTCTCCTGCCGATAATCGTGCTGTTGTTGAGGGCATTTTGTGGGTGTTGAAGACCGGTGCGCGTTGGCGCGACCTGCCGCCGCGGTATCCTTCGCCATCAACGTGTTGGCGGCGCTTGCGCGATTGGGAAGAGCAAGGCGTGTGGCTTAAAGTCTGGCACAGCTTCATTGCGGAGTTGGACGAAGCGAACCATTTGGATGGTGGTGGTCGATGGCAAAGGAGTTCCTCTGGCATCCACGCTGGAGAGCGCATCGCCAGCGGAGGTAAAATTGCTGGAACCGGCGTTGCCGGCGTTGCAAGAAATGCCGTGCGGCTTGTTGACAAAGGTTAAGAGATTGATTCTGGATCGTGGTTATGACAGCGACCCGCTGCGTTTTCGGTTGCAAGAGCGCGGCATTGAGATAATCTGCCCGCATCGGCGCAACCGCAAAAAGCCCAAAACACAGGACGGACGTAAGCTGCGGCGCTACAAGCGAAGGTGGAAGGTTGAGCGCACATTCGCCTGGTTTGGAAACTATCGCCGTTTGCTGGTGCGGTGGGAACATCACTTCACTGTCTATCGTGGCTTTTCCATCTCGCTTGTGCCTTGATTACCCTCAACAGGTTTTGAAACTACCTGTAAGTTCTGTGGCGCAGGGCGCGTGCAACACGGCGACTGTGGAGCCTATACCGGGTTCGCAGCAGTGCTCTACTGTGCTGAAGCATTTCCGCGTTCCAGATCAGCCATGGAATTGTATATCAGAAAGGACGTTATGATATAAAATACTGCCCCTTCAGCCAACACTGTACAGGACGTGTACCCTTATTAGTAGTAGACGTGACGTCCTTTATGTGCTGTTAACTTCACGAACCCTCGAACGATTTCGGCTGCAACGCTTGCACAAGGACGTTCCTGCTTGAAAGTCACGAGGTTTGACTCCGCAGCAAAAGCTTTTGCGTGTACTGAGCGGGAAGGGAGCGCATGGTGTCTGGCCAACAGTATTCTTCCAACTTTGCCTCACCTCGGCGGTGACCAACGAGACGAATGTAGCCAAGATACCGACCCTCATCGGCTTCTATGGCCTTGATCTCGGTTGCATTGTCAGGAGCCACTGCATGATGCCAGTCCAGCCAGAATCGCCAACCATCTGGCATGCTGTCAGCCACGACTATGTCCATGATGCCAGTGCGCTCCCAGTGCCGCCGCCACCAACCTGCCGAATGGAAGCCCCAGAGGTCCTGAGTCCACCACTCCTGAAGATGATCTGGAACGTGGCCGTCGATCTCCTGCACCAGTCCGGCTCCCACAATACCAAGTGCTCCGCCCGGCTTTACAAACTGAGCAAGATAGTTCAGGTACAGGTCGTCAGTTCCAAAGTAATAATAGGAGTCAACACAGACAACAGCGTCAAAGAAGTCTCGAGCAAAGGGCAGTGAACGGGCATCAGCATGCAGTGGAAACACGCCATCCTCGGCGCCAGCATCTCGGATGCGCTGAATGTTTTCGGATGCACTGAACCATAGATCGGTTGCCCAGACCTGCACACCGAACTCGCGGTGCAAAAAGATTGACGATGATGCTCGCCCACAGCCAAGGTCGAGTACTCGCATGCCGGGCTGTAAGTCCAATACCGTTGTAAGCCATTCGGTGAGCCAGAGCGAATTGGCGCCCCCGCTGGCATTGGCTAAGACCCACTCGGGGTGGTATTGCGACGCACGAGGGAACTGCTCACAAAGGAGCCGAATGTCTGGGTCCATCGGGATATTCCTTATCTGACACATCATCAGTCCGCATTCTACTGAGGAAGACACAAAAATCAGTTTACAGCTTGAACAGAATTGAAAGTTACGATCTTTATATCAGCGGACACAGCTTCCTTTACGTGTGCTAAAGGACGTTATCAGACCTAACATCGACGCAGCACACAACGAGTATGTAGAAGATGATGCTTGCCGTCTCTGTGTCTCGTTGATTAAACGACCTCAACTCGTGGTGGAGAGCTATGGTGGAGAGCTGATGCGTGGCAGCAATCGTCCTATGCACTTCCTGTATGCACGGTACTCATCACCAAAGCGCTTGATCAGAATGGCTTCTTCCTTCGGTAAACGAACCAGTATCATGATTAGACCAAGGAAACACGCTATACCCACAAACCAGTTGGCCACCAGTAAGTTGAGCGCCACGAAGAACAAAGAACCTACAGAATAAAGGGGATGTCGTACCCAGCGATAGGCGCCTGTGGTGACAAGCTGATGATCTTTTCTGGTTGTCACAGTCGGAGTGATGTTGTGGCCAATGCTAATGAACACCCAGTAGATTAAGGGCAAGGTCACTACACCAAGTGGTACCCCACACCAGCGCAACCAAGATGGCAAGTGCAGACTGGACCACTGCATCCAGTGCGGATTGAGCAGGTAAGTGAGAACAGACAACCAAGCAGCAAGGCCACACACTCGCAACAGGACAACAGTGAGCAAGCCTTCCTCTTGCCACGACACCCTCCCACCAATCATATCTGCTTTATGGCGGTGATATATGGAAATCAGTAAAGCGGAAACGAACAGTGCTGCAGTAGACGTCCTGAACATGGATTCCTGCGTCATAGCTCATCTCCAAGTTTTTATGTTCTCAATCGTCCGCACAACGGAGTGCGATTTGAAACACTCTCTACATTCTGAAACACCCTATACGGGTGGCAAAGAGAGTTGACAGTTGAAGATTATGCTGAAGGTCAAGTTTAGTCAGAAAGACCAACTCTGTCGCGTAGTTGCTCATAGGGGCTGTCGCCCTCTAAAGCGGCATTCTGCATCCTTATTCGTGACGCCTCCGCGAAGCTGGTAAAACTCCTCTTGATCAATGCGGTGCGACCGCTCCACCTTGCCGCTGAGATGCGGTGTTTGAGGCTTGATTAAATATGGGCGATGTTCAAATTTTGGACGTGCCAATAGCTTTTACGCTTTCCCGGGATGGCCGCGAGGAACTTGGCATCAATCTGCAAACGAGGTCCGGGAAGCGGCTTTAAGAGGTGAGCGACTTCGCTTTACACTTTCTATAAAGCGATGCTCGACCGAGTGCGTACGCACTGATGGTAGGAGGCGGCAGGCTCGCGCAGGGCACTGGTTCACCAGCTTCATCATGTACTTTGCATAGACGGTGTACGGAAACTCGGTGGATGGTCATTTTAGTATGTTGAAGATATGTCCTCAACATGCTATTCCAGCGACCTCACGGATGTCGAAATGGCAGCACTTGGAGCCGCTGCTACCCATGTTTTTGGCGGCGTAAACGGTCCCTTGCACAGAGTAAAAGACGTTATGCCTCCTCATCCGTCTTGTCTCATCCATGTGTCATAGCGGTTGGAGCAGGTGCAGATTGCTCATGAAGCAAGAAACGACAAAGCCACAACGACCAGACGATGATGAGGATCAAACCGAACAGCCCCAAGATTGGAACAAGACTTAGGGCACCAATAACAATCCCAAGCAAACTCAAGTTCTTTGGTAATCTCCCGCTTTGCAAGGCTACCCAGTGCACCAGCAGATACCAGATGCCATTTGTCATTCCTATGGCCATGGCAAGTAGACCGATGATCGTATTCAATTGTGCGCCCGAGGGGTCGCCAGCCTGAGCTTTACTCACGGCAAGCAAGCTGAGAATCGCATTCGCAAGAAGGCACAGCACAGCAAGAACGCCGAACAGGAAAGCAATGCCAATGATCAATGGTCTTGCGGTTCGCAGTCGTTGAAACAAAACCACAATGAGCATCAGAGTCGCAGCCGCAGCGACGAACTTCAGAAGGTCTTGGATGATGGTTGGAGTAGGATTATTTAGAGCCAGCGCGATAAAGCGTGTGCGATCAGCAAGCACCTCTGGGCCGATGAGAAGGAGTGCAACCAGCAAGGTTGCTACTCCGACGAGTGCATTAATACCAGCTGCTACACCACTCATTCTTTGTATACGGGGCATGTCCCACTCTTCCATGGTATGGACGGCAGTGCGGCTCGCCCGATAGCGCAGACATTCCCGGTGCAGTTTTTCACGAACCCGGAGCGGGACTAGCAGCACTCGGATCGCCTGTGGGAGGCGGGGCATGGTCGGTTGCAGCTGGCGGCCCCAGCAACTGGGTCAGCAAAGGCTTCAGCGCATCTGCCCACACCTGGTATCCCGTGACCGACAGGTGCAAGCCATCAATGGTCATGCCTTCTTTGGGCGTTCCCTCAGGATTGCTGAGCTTGTCGTTGATGTTCAGGTAAAAGATGTTTTGCCCATCGGCGAACCTGGCGATTTGGTCGTTGATCTTCCTAATCTCTTCGGTGATGGCCAGGCCGTCAGTGCGTGGGGTGATGCCGGTCACGATGATCTTGGCCTTTGGTGCCTTCTGCCGGCAGGTGTCAACCAACGCGCGAATCCCCTTGACGATGTCGGCCACTTTCGCACCGCCGTCCGGCGTCTTGCCCACGTTGTTCGTGCCGGCGAGGATGACAATGACTTTGGGGTTAACTCCGTCCAGTTCGCCGTTTTGGATGCGCCATAACATGTTCTGGATGCCGTCGGCACCCCAGCCGAAGTTGCCGGCATTCCAGCCGTAGAAGTTCTGCTTCCAGTTCTCCAGATTTTTCGACCATTGCGCATCGCTGGTGCCCCAGCGGCGCGTGATGGAGTCGCCTAGAAAGTAGAGGTCGATGCCGCCGGCCTTTGCCTTGACCACGAGTTGCTCGTGCGCGGCCATGGAGTTGGCATCGCCACGCGCTGACGGAACCGAGGCATTGCCACGATAAAGTCGCGGTGTGCCGGTGGCCGTGGCAGGCGTGGTTGTGGTTGTGCCGGTGGCCGGTGCTTTTACATCCTGTGCCAGCGCAACGTCCCTGATGGCGAAGAACGCAGGTTTGGGCTTGCCTTGCCGGTCAAAGATCAAAGCATAGTCCGTCCTTCCTCTGATCGGGAAGTTGTTCAGCCACGAACTGTCGTCATCTGTGCCCCAGAGGCTCACACGCCCGATTTTATCCTTGTGGCGCAGGAACATCTCGAAGGCTTGCCGATAAAGCTCGGCTTGCTGCTGCGCCACTTCATTGGGTAGCCCGGCGGTGTAGGGGTTCATCACGGCTGCCTGCTCCGGCGTCATCGTCTCCACCGCCGTAATATCGGCGCCTTGCGTCCTGCTGGGCAGCACGCCGATGTCCATCTCGGTGACCATCACCTTCAAGCCCAGCGCGGCAAACTGCTTGATGGACTCTTCCACTTCGGCCAGCTTAAGATCGGGCATTCGCCAGTGCGCTTGAATCCCGACGGCGTGGATCGGTACTTTCTGGTTGAGCAGCGACTTCAGCAATTGCATGGCTTTGGGGCGCTTGTAAGCACGTTCGATGTTGTAGTCATTGTAGATGAGAATGGCATCCGGGTCGGCTTCGTGCGCGGCGCGGAACGCTTCGGCAATATAGTCCTCGCCGATAGCCTTGAGCCACGGCGTCTCCCGCAGCACGCCGGGGCCGTCGGGGATGGCTTCGTTGACCACATCCCACTCCTTAACGCGCCCCTTGTAGTGTCCAACCACCGTCTTGATGTGCGTTCGCAGGCGCTGTAGAGCCACTTCGCGGCTGAGCGGCTGACCATCCTTGCCCTCGAAAAACCACTTCGGCGTCTGATTATGCCAGACCAGAGTATGGCCGATGGGCGTAGCGCCGCTTTGCTGCGCGATCTCCACAAGACGGTCGGCAGTGGCGAAGGTGAACTGGCCTTCGAGCGGTTGCAGCGCGTCCGGCTTCATAGCGTTGGCCGCTGTGATCGCGCTGAAATGCGTTGTCGCCAGCGCGACTTTGTCCGCCGCATTGCCTCGCAGCGCCTCGGTGCCCAGCACCGCGCCAATGAGGAACTTGCCTTTGAATGCGTTCTTGAGTGGCGGCACGTTCACTGCCACCTTATCCTGCGCGAGAGTAGCTGGCGCCGCATACTTGACAGTCGCGACTGAGCGCGCCGGCAGCGTGACCACATTGTCGGCGGGCAGCGGCAGTTGGCGCCAACGCTCACCAGACTCGCCTTGAACTGTGCGGTAGATAGTGGCGCTCACGCTTTTATAGGCATTGCCCTCCGGAGCCACGACCACACGCCGCTCCTTATCGGTGGGATTGATAAGCACGGCCACCAAATCGCGACTTTTTGGCTTTACGTAAGCGGAGAGTAGCACGGCAGGATCGCTGCTGCTGGCATCCACGCGATTCCAGCCCTCGCCCATAAACGCCGAAAAATGCTTCATGGCGTAGAAACGCTCACGCCGTTCGATGCTCTGGTCTTCCGGGTTGTAGTACACCAGACCTTCTCCGGATTCTCGTGCGGTGCGTCCGCTGATCCACACAAAATAGGAACTGGCTTCTCCAATGGCTAAGGTGTCATGGATCATTTCCGCCAGTTCGGTCAATGTCTGGCCCTCCAGGAACTCGGTCTGGAACATCGGCTTGTGGAGAGGGCGGTAGGTGTTGGCCACGGCCTGTAGGGCTGTGTGGAACCGCTCGTATTGAGGCTTAGACGGGTCGGCGTTGCTGCCGTAGATGTGATAGGAAACGCCAAACAGCCGATCTAAAACGGATTGTCCAGATGCGGTCGTGGGGTCGGCCCAGAGCACAGCGCGCGGTGTGTTGGGCGCACCAGGAGCGCCGACCATATCACTCGTTAAGCGAATCGTGAATGTTTCTGGCCCCAGTATCTTCGGGCTCTGGGCGCCGAGCGCAGCCTTAAGACGATCGGCGACGGCGAAGAGCGCCTGGTCATAACCGGCAAAGTGAACTCCATCTTTGTTAGTTCCTTCCGTAGGCATGAATTCGCAGCCATCATACGAAACGGCCCAATCTAACTCGTTTTGGATGGTGATGTAATCGGGATAATCACCGGAAAGCGCCTTGAACTTCTCCACGCTGGCTAGCCACCAGTCAGCAAAGTCGTTGTAAGCATATTTTTCATTGGGTAGACGCTTTAAGGTGGCGTGTGCGTGAGCTTTGTCTCCCGGAGTGAGGCCGCGCACGCTGTTGTTGCTTTTCAGGCGAGCTGGCGGCGACCAGGAAGTAAACAGCAGGCGCACCGGCCCTTTGTCGCCGCGCTTGGCAGGATCGCTCCAGCGCTGGGCGGCAGTGGCAAACTCGCGCGTGATCTTCTCGAACTTCTCTTGCTGCCCCTCATATTCGTGATAATTGCGCAGGCGGAAAATGTCGAGCTTCAATTCGCCAAACAGCGCCTCGTAGACCCGCTCGCGCCCTGCATAGTCCGCGAGGGCATCACCATGGAAGGTCTGCGAGCCGCCAAAGCCGTACATCGGCTGGCGTAGCGCTGAAACGCGCAGTGTGGCTGTCGCTGGCGGGACTGAAGTCGCAGATGGCTCCTGAGCTTTGGCGCAGCAGGCAAGGGCCGTTAACGCGGACAGCAGAGCACCGAGTTGCTGTACAGTTGACCTGACTACCGGCCGCAAGGCTGGTCTGTGCCGGGGAAATACACGATGATGAAAAAACATTGGTTTATCTCTACTACGATAAAGTCACTGGCAGGGATGTGTTAGGGGAGGAGGGATCTTATCCAACTCTTGAAAGCCCTCCTGTGAGTTTTACACAAGGCCGTCTTTTTAAGGCAGAATCAAATCATCCGAACGGGATCAAAGCCACTGATGGCTTTTAGCCAGGGGTAGCGTCCGTTGAAGCCAGCTTGATGAACTCTTCTTTGTGTGCGCTGGCCCACTCCCGCAAAGTTGTGCCCGGCCTTCCAAGCACGTAGGGAATGTCGTCACGGATCGTCCCTATGTAACCCATGCGGCCATCGCTCACCTGTCTCATAAAATCCACTCCACCCGCTGCATACCAAGGTTCCACCTGATCGCCTAAAGACGAGATGAGCGCCTTAAATTCCTCCGGCCCCTGAGGATTGTAGCCAATATTACGGCCAGTGACCTCGCTCAAAATTGCCGCGACTTCTGAGCCGCCCAGCACTTCCGTGCTCAACCAGTAATCACGATCATGGTGCTTCTCTGGCCCCTGATTCAAAACTGCCGCCGCCACCGCCGCGATGTCGCTCGCCGCGATCCAGCCTACGCTTCGGTTCTTCCAGTAGAGCGTGAGAAGATCCGCTCTGGGAGCAGTGAAGTTCAGCAGATTATCCATGAACACGTTGGGGTGGAGGTGAGTCCAGGCGATGCCGCTGGCCTTGATGTAACCCTCGATGAGCAGATGCCAGGCAAAATGAGGATCGGTGCAGTCCCATTCGGCGAAAACACCGACATGGACGATATGTTTCACTCCTGCTTTTCTGGCGGCATCCACGATGGTTTTGCTTTGCGTCACCATCGCTACCGTGTAGCCGGTCAGCAAGAAGAGTCGATCTACACCGGCCAGAGCCAGGGGGAAGGTCTGCGGATCATCCAGATCCAAATACACGGCCTCTTTTCCCTCCCCGCGCAGCCGCTCCACTTCCTCTGGGCGCCGGGAACTCAGGCGAAGATTCACGTCTGAGGATTGCTCCAGTTCTTTGACTACGGACTGGCCGATTTGCCCCGACGAGCCGAGAACTAAGACCGTTGGTTTTTTCGGTGAGGTATCCATGATTTCTTAATTTCTTAAAAGTGATTGTTTGTTAGCTGTCGCGGTTCTCTGTCGCGATTTGCGAGTACTCAAACACCTGGCGGCTTTTACATAAACAAGGCACGGGTCAGGCGAACCAGATAGTCCGCATCGAGATTGGTGGTGCTATCTCCGGCTCGTTCTTGGATGGCTTCTATGGCCAAATCGCGCCGCTTTGGTAAACGCGCGGCCTCGGCTGATGCCAGCGCCGAGGGCAACTCTTGGGCGGTGAGGTCGGTGCAATAGCTCGGCGATCCAGGTTGCTGTCGCCACGAGTCGGCCAGGGCGCCCGCATCGAAACCGTCAAACCCGGTGTCCTCAACCAGGGCCATTGCCACTTGGCCATCCGTTTCCCGGTCGGCCGCGACGGGTAAAGCAACGCGATTCGGAGTTCCTTTTGTCGTGCCCTTTCTGGCGAAAGAATCAGCAACAATGGAATTCCACGCTTTGGCGATGGGACGGCCCAACTGCTCGGCCACCCACACGCTCTCGACCTGCCCCGCTTCGATGGGTTCAATCGTGGTGTCACGAAATGGATAGTAGTTCCCCGTGTCAATGATCACAGTCTCGGCGGGTAGACCCGCGACGAGGGGCGCGACATCCAGAATGCGACCGAAGGGGATGGAGAGAATGACAACATCAACGTCTTTCACAGCTTCGGCGGCTTCGACGGCACGCGCGCCGAACTCTAACGTGTCGGCCTCGATGGTTTCTGGGCCACGCGAGTTGGCCACCTTCACGTGATGTCCAGCCTGTGCCAGTTTGCGCGCCAAAGTCTTGCCAATGGAACCCACACCTAAAATGCCGATGCTTAAGTGTTTTGTATTTTTCATGATAAGTTTCCCTTTTCTGATGTGAATGCTTTTACTCGTGAAAAGTCACGCTCTGGGAGACGGGAACACGGCCCATCTTAACGCTATTCACTGGGGCGCTGAAATCGGGATAGCCGAAGGCGATGGCGAACATCAACTTGAAATCGTCGGAAATACCCAAGTATTCGCGGATGGTCTGCGCAAAAAAGCCGATGGCAGTCTGCGGAATGCCGCCTAAGCCGCGCGCTGTCAGCGACAACAAGAATGTCTGGCCGTACATACCGATGTCGCCGCCTACGCGCACATTGTCGCCAAAGGAAGGCATGAAGAGCAGAGCGACATGAGGCGCACCGTAGAAGGTGTAATTTTTTGCAGCAGCTTTATGTCGCGCGATTTTGTCGCCACGCGCCACACCCATCGCCTCATAAAAAGTTTTGCCGTGTTCGATTCGGCGTTCACCATAGGCGCCGTAAAAGCACTCCATATCGAAGCTGAAATCCGGCGTGAAATTCTCCGCTTCGTTTTGCTCGGTTAGTATGCGCCCTAACTCTTGGATCTTGGCGCCTGAGACGATGTGGGTCTTCCAGGGCTGCGTGTTGCAGTTCGAGGGAGAACGCTGCGCATCTTCCAGAACCTGCAGAATCTGAGCGTCAGGAACGGGAGTGGGCAAAAAGGAGCGGAAGGAGCGGCGCTCGCGGACGGTCTCTTCAAAAGACAAAGTATGTGACGGCTCATACGGCAATTCCATGAGCGTGTTTGGTGATTGTGTTGTGTTTGACATGATGAAATCTAACTCCGTGAATGGAGGTTCGTGAATCTAAGTCGTGGAAATTTACATATACAATTTGTTGTTACTCAGTGGCTTGACGAGGTATGCCTAACCCGTTCAAGGTGTTGCGCAGTTCAACCAGGTCTTCATGAGTGAGACGACAGGCCGTCTCGATCTTCTCAGGGATGGCGACTGCCGTTTCGCGGAGTGCTTCGCCTGCTTGCGTGAGGTCGATCAGTACGCGGCGTTCGTCTTTCTCGTCACGGGTGCGCGTTACCAGACCCGCACTTTGAAGGCGCTTCAAGAGAGGCGTCAAAGTGCCAGTGTCCATACCGAGTTCCAGTCCTAACTCACCGACAGTGCGAGGCTTGCTCTCATAGAGAGCCAGCATGACCAGAAACTGCGGATAGGTCAGACCCAAGGGTTCCAGAAAGGGTGTGTGCAGCCGAATGATGCGATTTGCGGCACTGTAAAGCGCAAACGAAAGCTGCCTTCCCACTTGTCGCACTTCGTTGGTGTTCGATTTTTTATCCATTGCATTTTTTAATTGCTTCATATTGTATAGCACACGGTACAATAGCTAGATACGTTCCTTATATTTCTTGTTAAACCGTAGCGGCTTCGGCTTGAGAGCAAGAAGTAGCTCACGCCGCCCTTTTGAATGTGTCTGTTTTTCCGTATGATAACGTTCTGTATTCAACCCGCTGCAACAGAATTAGGCGAAGCGTTGCAGATTCCATGAACAATACTAACTAGAGGGCACTCTGATCGTCCCGATAGTAGCTTGTAGTGCAACAGTTCTCGCGGAAAGTGTGGGAGCACGGTAGTTCGCCGAGTACAGCATTTCGTGCTGTAGTTTCATGTAACATAGAGGACGTTATGTGCTGTTAAACCGGCAAACGAAGGCGCGGAATATGCACAGCGGCTTCCGCCATCGGCAGCTATATCCTATGGCATGAGCCGCAGTCGTAACTATGAGTTCTGTAAAGGTGATATGGCAGGCATGAACAACTCACCCAAGACTATCCTGATTGTTGAAGATGAAGATGATCTACGCGTGATGCTCTCGATGAGGTTGCGCACGGTGCGTGGTTGTCGTGTCATCACAGCAGCCGATGGGCGGTCAGCGCTTGCTTTAGCAGAACGAGAAAAGCCGGACCTGATCCTGATGGACCTGAACATGCCACACCTTGACGGCTTTGGTGCCATTGAACAGATCAAGGGGCATGCGGACACACTCCATATTCCCATTGTGGCTGTCTCTAACCACTGCTGGAGCTTCGGATGGCAGGATCGCGCCTCTGAACTGGGCTGCGTCCAGTGTGTTGATAAGACTAGTCTGCTCCAATCACTTGATTCTCTTCTTCAGCAATATACCGCGTAGGCTGCTTGGTGAATTGTAACTTGACCGGTCACTGTGCTTGGCCCTTATTGATCTGGTGCACAAATTGAGTTGGCTCAGCATGGGCCAAAGAAAACGAGTTGTGAACACATCGGAGTGGGTGCCCTCATTAGGTGCCGCCAGGGCATACGCACCCGCTAAGCCTGCGAGCGCTTCCTCATCAGGGGATTTTTGCATGAAGGGCTTTTCTCATCAGGGAAGAGTTTAAAATCGGTGAATGCTGGTTGGGACGATTATCAGCACATGTCTGACACTTTGTAACAGGAGATGGTGATGGAGACAGAGGAGCGTCGACCATTGAGCAGAATCTTGGTCGTTGACGACGAACCGGAGATTACCCGGTTTGTGCAAGTCGCATTGGAACAACACGGCTATCAAGTTAAAACAGCCAGCACTGGCCGTGAGGCCCTGCATTACATCATGGCCGCAGAGGATAGGCACCCTGACGTGATCGTCTTGGATGTGATGATGCCTGAACTGCATGGCTTAGAGGTTTTGAGAAGGCTCAAGGAGAACGAGGCCACGGCTGACATTCCTGTGGTTGTGCTCACAGCTAAAGACTCCATGGATGATACGATGAACGGCATCGAAGCTGGAGCCGACTTCTACTGGACAAAGCCGTTTGACATCATGGAGCTCGTCCGAGTGGTCAAGCTCATCCTGAAAGAGAAGGATCTCAACCTACAGCCTACTGAAGATGAGACCGCTCTAAGCGGCTAGGGCTATATTTCTCCCGACTCGGTGCGGTACTCTCTTCTCAAAGCGACGTGACGCCGTTAAACAAGCAAGTCACTGAATTGTCGGAAGCTGCAATTTCTGAGGCACGACGAGAACCGGAAAAGTTGAACCTTGTACCCTCAAGTGCCATTAGGTGGATGCACTGTCCTTGACAATACTCGCGAGACTCGTAACCACAGCATATAACTCGGACAACTCAACAGGTTTGGGTACGTGCATCTGATAACCGGCACCAAGTGCTTTCACCCGGTCTTCTATACGAGCCAGCGCTGTCAGGGCTACGGCGGGCATTCTGGCTTCACTTTGCAGCTCGCGTTCGCGGATTTGCTGAATGAGTTGGTAGCCATCTACATGCGGCATGTTGATATCGGAAATCAACATATCTGGACGCCACTCATCCATGTGCGCCAGCGCCCCAGCCGCCGAAGTGGCAGTCTTAACGCTAGAGCCACACTGTTCAAAGGCAGCTTGGATCATCTCGCAGGTGTCGATCTCATCATCAACGACCAATATCCTCAGCCCGACTAACTCTACAGGAGCAGACGGCAGGCTCTCGCGCTGCGTTCCTGTTCCACTTGGCTGTGACTGAGACACGGAGGCCCTCTCCTGTGCCAGGGGCAGTGCAACGGTAAAGGTGGTGCCCTTTGCTGTCCCCTCACTGAATGCCTTAGCCGTCCCACCATGCAGCTCTGTGATGTACTTAACGATGGACAGCCCCATTCCTAAGCCGCCATAGCTGCGTGTATTGGAACTATCTTCTTGACTGAAACGCTCAAAGATGCGAGGCAGGAATTCTGGATCAACACCAATGCCGTTGTCGCTTATGGTGACTTCAACGTGGGATTCAGATGGCTCCATTTGAATTTGGACTCGTCCACCAGCAGGTGTGAACTTGACTGCGTTGGACAACAAATTCCAGATAACCTGTTGCAGACGATCACGGTCGCCCAGTACAGAGCCCGTGCTGGGATCGATGATGACTTGAAGGCGAATGCCTTTGGCTTGCGCAGCCGGCATGATACTATCCACAGCCATGTGGATGATCGAAGAGAGATTGAGCGGCTTGGTGTCAATGCGCATCTTTCCCGTGACAATGCGGGAGATATCCAGCAAATCCTCAATCAGCTGTGCTTGTGCCTTGACATTACGATCGATCGTCTCCAGTGCTTTATAGGCGGCAACTTCATCCAGCCGCCCGCTACGCAGCATGGATATCCAGCCCATCACAGCTGTGAGCGGCGTGCGCAACTCGTGCGAGATGGTGGTCAGGAACTCGTCTTTGAGGCGATTGGCCTCCTCGGCTTGTCTTTTCGCTTCTTCCGCCTCGGCCAAGGCGCTCTGCAACCGTGCTTCGGCGGCCTTGCGGTCGCTGATGTCGCGTGCGATCTTAGAAGCCCCGATGATGGTGCCGTCTGCGGCTCTGATAGGTGACACTGTCAGGGAGATATCGAGCAGATGGCCGTCTTTGTGAGCTCGCACCGTCTCGTAATGCTCGATCTTCTGGCCTCGTCTGAGTCGCGCCAGGATCTCCGGTTCTTCATTCTGATGATCAGGTGGAATCAAGCGTAGCACAGGCTGGCCAACCATCTCGTCTTCGGTGTAGCCGAAGACCCGCTCGGCTCCTTTGTTCCAGCTCGTGATGATGCCATTAAGCGTTTTGCTGATGATAGCGTCATCAGCGGACTCCACAATGGCGGCCAGCCGGTAGGATGCCAAGTCTGAGCTATGCGCTTGCAGCTTGGTGTCTGACGGTGCCCCTTGCTCCAAGGGTGCTCCTTGCTCCGTTGGTGCTCCTTCAGAGGAAGAATGGGAAGAATTGATGTCAGATGGTTGATTGCTCATAATGGTTATTCGTCAACAACGGGCCAAACTTTAGCAGTAGCGGAATGGTGTTCTCATAGACTATCTTCGAGCATCACATAGATGCATGAACTATTCCACTGATTAGAAATAATGCATGCTCTAGCGCACACTACTGAGAGATGGTGTCTGCGTAAGGACAGAACCTTTTTGATTTTTCAACCTTTTGGGATGACACCCATAGGTTCGCCACTGCGGGATTCTGTCGCGCTGCATTGAACTAGCGATTGTCTTTTGCCATGAGAACGGTTTCAAACAACTGTTCCAAAGATAAACAAAGGTCACTCTTAATGTCAGGATAGTAATTCATCATGTGGCAGCTTCAAAAAAGCGATGGTCAGGCGTGGGTCAAACTGATGGCCCCCCTGCCGCTCAATCTCGGCAAGGGCTTCTCCAATCGGCCAAGCCCTTTTATAGGGACGCTCATGGGTGAGAGCGTCAAACACGTCGGCCACTGCGACAATACGTCCAACTAAAGGGATTGCCTCACCTTCAAGCCCGCCCGGATAACCTTTCCCGTTCCATCGCTCATGATGACTGAGCGCAATTTCGCCCGCCATTTGCAGCCAGGGCGAGCTACTTCCCGACAAAATTTTGCCGCCGATAGCAGCGTGATGCTTCATGGTGGCAAATTCCTCTTCGGTCAGCTTTCCAGGCTTGAGTAGAATTGTGTCGGAGATGCCGATTTTACCGACGTCATGCAGTGGAGATGTTTGCTCAATTAAATCCACCTGGTGTTTTGGCAAGTCGAGACACCGCGCGAGGTGGCCCGAGATAACTCCGACGCGTCGTGTATGCAAACCGGTGTCGTCATCGCGGTATTCTGCGGCTATCGCCAGACGCTGCAAGGTTTCAAGCTGAGCCTCTTCCAACTTGACCGTGCGTGCCTGTACTTTCTGCTCTAATACCACGTTCTGAAATCTGGTTTGAAGCAGGTTATTGGTACGCAGAATGACCTCCGTCGCGTCCAGAGGCTTGGCTATGAAGTCTTTAGCTCCCGCGCCCAGTGCCTTTCGCTTGACCTGCGACGTAGCGTCTGCTGTAAGAACAAGAAACGGCAGATAGCTGTCGTCGGCGATTTGTGCTTGCATTTGCTCCATAACCGCAAAGCCATCGAGATGAGGCATGTTCAGGTCCAGCATGACAATGTCGGGCTGAAATTCATTGAAGCGGGGCAGTGCCTCACGAGCATCGGTCGTAACTTGGATATTCTTGTAGCCCGCCTGCTGGAGAATGACCTCCAAATAGCGGACATTGGCCGGCTCATCATCTACGATGAGAATTCTCGCGTCCTTGAGAGAGAGTTCAGATATGCTCATGCGGCTTGTTCCTTTAATATCGTGTCTACAGTTTGTAGAATTTCTTTAACGTTAAGTGGTTTGGTGAGGTAGAAATTCGCTCCGGCATCCAGCACGCGTTTGATTTGCGTCGCGGTCGCATCAGCGCTGATGACCACAACGGGGATGTCACGCGTTTCAGAGTACTCGCGCAGCCGGCAGAGTACTTCGTAGCCAGTAATATCCGGCAGATGCAAGTCCAACAGGATCAGGTCGAAATGATGCTGGCGGGCCAGATCGAGACCTACACTTCCCTGCGTGACTCCTTCCAGTTTGATTGCCGGGCGGTGTTGCAGGATAGCCTCAATAAGTCGGAAGTTGGATGAATTGTCCTCAATCGAAAGCACGTTAAAGGTACCGGCCTCTGCCCCTGTTTCATGGACTTGAGGCTTGTTCTCCAGTACTGCCTCTGTTTTCTCCGATAGACATTCTGTCAACGGCAGATCAATGGTAAAAGTACTGCCTTGTCCTTCCACACTTTCTACACTCAGAGTTCCATTCATGGCTTCCGTCAGCCGCCGGGAAAGCGCTAAGCCAAGCCCGGTTCCCTCGATCCCGGACTTTGCGGCATTCAGGCGCTCGAAGGGCACAAAGAGTTTCTTCAAGTCTTCAGCAGAGATGCCCGGTCCGGTATCGTTCACTCGAATTCTGAGCCTGCCTGATGCGGCTTTCTCACAGATGATCGAAACGCTCCCACCATTGCGGTTGTACTTAACGGCATTGGATAACAGATTAATGAGTACTTGCTTGAGCCTCTGGCGGTCAGCCATGACGTAGCTATCACATGACATCGCTTCCGCACCGTCTATCCGGACACCGTGTTGAGTCGCCAACGGGTGCATCAGTTCCAGAGACTCGCGGATGACCTCATGAATGGGAACAGGTTCGGTAGAAAGGTCCGTGTGCCCGGCTTCGATGCGAGCAATATTCAACACTTCATTGATCAGTTCCAGCAGGTGCCGCCCACCTTTGAGGATGTGCCCTGTGCTCTCGCTTTGCAATGGAGTAAGTTCCTGCATCTCCATAATCTGCCCAAAGCCCAGAATCGCGTTGAGGGGAGTACGCAGCTCGTGGCTCATGCGCGAAAGGAACTCACTTTTGGCGGCGTTAGCGGCGTCGGCTTCTTCTTTGGCACGTTGCAACTCGACTTCGGCCTGCCTGCGCTCGGTGATGTCGTGCATCACCACCACAGCACCAAGCTTCCCACCGGCAGCGTCAAAGAGCGGCTCACCATTGTTTGTTACCAGGCGAGTACTGCCTTCGTGAGGTGCAATCACCATCTCCGTGTTGCGCACATGCTCCCCGCGAAGCGCCTTAAAGAGAGGCACGTCTGCCTGTCGCATCGGAGTGACGCCATCAGCCATAAATAGAGAGTAATGCTGTGACCACCGGTCGGACGGCAGCGGTTCAAGGGGTAAGCCATGAAATTCTCGGGTGGCACGATTGAAGAAAGTCAATTGCCCGTCGGCATCACAGGCCACAATGCCTTCTGCAGTGTTTTCCAGAACGGCTTGCAGAAACTCATGGTTCTTATAAAGAGCTTCTTCGGTGCGCCGCTGCTCCAGCGCCGCCGCCGCCACGTTCGCCATAGCCTGGAGGAAGTGAATGTCGTCCTGGGTGAAGTTGCGTTGCTGCAGCGTGTGTGCCCCTAGAGTTCCAAAGGGTTGTTTGGAACTGCCCACGATGACCGTAGTGCTGCTGACAATGCCCTCATCCAACAAGAAAGATGAAGGTTTAAAGCGGGTTTCAGACCGCAAATTCGTCACTGCCACGGGTAGATGTGACAGCAGCGCATAACCTGCTTGCGAATCAGCGCGGCCAGACACCACGTGATTGATGATGTCCGTTTTGAAACCGGTGGCGGCGCGAATACGCATGGTGTCGCCGCCTGGTCTCAGTTCAAGAACTGCGCTGAACTCTACGCCCAGGGTCACCGTTACGAGAGCGGTGGCAATGGTCAACAAAGTGTCCATGTCAACATTGGTTAAAGCCAGTTGCCCCAGTTCGGCCACGGCTTCCTGTTGACGCGCCTGCGCGCGCGTTTCCGTATTAGCTTGCTGCAATTCCGCCGTGCGCTCTTCAACGCGTAATTCCAGGACATTATTGGCTTCGGACAAGGCGGCTTCCGCCTCTTTGCGGACGTCGATGTCCTGGGCTATGCCCGCGATGCGGTAAAGCTCGCCCTGTTCGTTGTAGATGGGAAAAGTGCGCGCCCATACCCAGCGCACCGAGCCGTCTGGACGCACAATGCGGTGTTCCTCACTGTAGCCATTGGGCTCGCCTTGATGTTCAAGTGCGGCCAGTATGCGTTGGCGATCATCCGGGTGAACGGTATCTATGAAGCTCATCGAGTGATCCAGCAAGCTCTGAGAGGTGCGCTCCCATACTTTCTCATAGGCCGGACTGACGTAGAGTAGCTTTCCTTGCACAGGATCAAACAGCCAGAAGACTTCGTCAACGCTTTCAGCCATCTGGCGGAAGCGTTCTTCGCTCTCCCTTAAGGCCGCCGCTGCTTCTTTGTCACCTGTCACATCATGAGCCACACAGTACCATAGCTCTTCATACGGCACGACAGTCCAGCGCAGCCATTTATAAGAACCATCGCGGCAACGATAGCGGTTTTCAAAGTCCGTGACCGCAAGGCCGATTTCGAGCCGCGCCGCTCCATGTGCTGTGATAGCGTGGTCGTCGGGATGCACGAATTCCATAAACGGCACGGCCATCAGTTCGGCGTTGGTAATGCCAAGTGCGGCTTCAAAGGCCGGGTTCAACCGCTTAAAATAGCCGTCGCTGTCGATGACAGCCAGCATGTCGAGTGACAGTGTGAAGAAACGGTCGCGCTCTTCTTCGGCCTCTTTGCGAGCCGTGATGTCCATAATCAGCCCATTCCATAGCGTGCCGCCGGAAGGCAGGTGCTGAGGACGCGAATTGATTTGAATCCATTTTGTCGTTCCCGAGGCCAAACGAATGCGTCCTTCCCAACTTCGTGGCAGCAGCGTTTCCTTCGAGGCTAACACGCTGCGGTCGAATTCGCTGCGGTCATCAGGATGCACCTGATCTATCGGCCAGCAGGGGTTACTCTGCAGTACTCCCGGCTCTATTTCGAAGATCTCCTGAAAGCCCTGACCAACAAAAGGCCACTCAATTGAATCGTCAGGCAGCATGGCAAACTGATACACCATGCCCGGCGTATTCGCCACAATGTTTTGGAACCTCTGTTCGCTCGCGCGCAGTTCCTCCTCCGCCAGCTTACGTTCGGTGATATCGCGGATGTTACATTGAATAACTTGACGGTCGCTCACCGTATAAACGTTGCTGACAAATTCCACGTCTATAAACCGTCCACTTTTGGTGGCGAGGGGTAGGTCCGAGTAAACAATATAGCCATCTTCCTTCAACGTGGCGAAGGCTGCTTGATTGGCCTTCTTATCGCGAAAAGGAGCGATCTCCCACAATCGTTTGCCGATAAAATCGGTAAGGGTATACCCCAGCAACTTTTCTAGAAAAGGATTGGCGTCAGTGATTTTGCCGGACTCGGCGTCGAGGATGAAGATGCCGTCCTGAGTCGTTTCAAAGAGTCGCCGGTAGCCGACTTCCGAAGCCTTCAACCTTTGTTCGGAGATCTTGCGCTCGATGGCGTAGCGGATGGTGCGGGACAGCATCGTGCTGTTGATCTTCCCTTTGACCAGGAAGTCCTGTGCTCCGTCTTTCACCGCGCGGACGGCGAGTCCTTCATCTTCCAGTCCTGACAAGATGAGAATGGGAACCGTTGGGTACTCGAGCTGCATTTGTGCAAAGGTTTCAAGCCCCTGGCTGTCGGGAAGACCAAGGTCTAAAAGCACCAGGTCGAAGCGATGGTCGCGCAGAGACGCCAGCGCCCCGTCCAGCCGTGAAACACAGGTCGACGCGAATCCCGGCGCGCCCACTTCAAGCAGAAATTCCTCTATTAGGAGTGCATCGGTAGAGTTGTCTTCCACCAGCAGGATTTGAAGCGAGCTACCTTCGGTCTTTTTACTCATTGTTATTGCCCATTAGCGCCGCTGTCCGTCGGCAGAGTGACGACTGTAAACCAGAACTGGTCTATAGCCCGTACTACGTTGGCGAACTGATCGAAGTCCACCGGCTTACTGATGTAGCAATTCGCATGGAGTTCGTAAGAAGCGAGTACATCTTCCTGGGCTTGTGAGGTAGTCAACACAACCACCGGGATATTCTTAAGGTCTTCATCGGCTTTGGCTTCGGCAAGGACTTCGCGTCCCTCTTTGCGTGGCATGTTCAAGTCCAGCAATATCAGGTCGGGACGAGGAACCGCAGAGTATTCCCGCTCCTTGCGCAGGAAGGCCATGGCTTCAACGCCATCTTTCACCACGCTCAAGTTGTTGCGCACTTTGGCAAATTCCAGCGCCTCCTCGGCCAACATTACATCCGTGGCACTATCCTCGACCAGCAATATCTCAATCGGTCTGCCGGTTGTAATTGCATTCATGAATTCCCTCTCGTTTTAGTGGTGCCGGTTGTTGGCAGGAGTACTATGGTGAACCAAAATTGTTCGATAGCCTGCACCACATTGGCGAATTGATCGAAGTCCACCGGCTTACTGATGTAACAGTTCGCGTGCAGGCCGTAAGCATTGAGTACGTCCTGTTCCGCTTTGGATGTGGTGAGAATAACTACCGGAATCTGTTTCAGCTTCTCATCGGCTTTGACCTCAGCCAAGACTTCGCGCCCGTCTTTGCGTGGCATGTTCAAGTCCAGCAATATCAAGTCGGGACGAGGAACCTCGGAGTACTCTCGCTCTTTGTGCAGGAAAGCCATCGCCTCCACGCCATCTTTCACTACGCTCAGGTTGTTGCGCACCTTGGCTTCGGCGAGCGCTTCTTCCGCCAGCATCACGTCGGTCGCACTATCCTCGACCAACAGGATCTCAATGGGTCTGCCGCTTGTTACTGTGTTCATGAATAATCCTTAGCCATGAGTGACGAATCAACGATTGTAAAATGAAACGTCGTGCCGCTCTCTATATCTGAGTCAAGCCAGATTCGTCCGCCGTGACGTTCGACAATCTTTTTACAGACCGCCAGGCCAATGCCCGTACCAGGATATTCGTCCCGCGTGACCAGCCGTTGAAAAATGACAAAGATGCGCTCGAAGTACTGCGGTTCGATACCCGGCCCGTTATCACGCACCGAGAACTTCCACGTATTCTCCTCGCGCTGGGCACTCACATGGATTTTGAGAGGTTGATCGCCACGAAACTTGATAGAGTTGCTGAGCAGGTTTTGCAACAACTGGCGCAGTTGAGAGGCGTCGGCCATCACTTCCGGCAAATCATCGTGGGTTATGGTTGCACCACTCTCGGCTATGGCGACTTCGAGATTGGCCATCACATCCCGCAGTACTCCGGCAAAGTCGGTGGGAGCGAACGCATCGCCGTGGCGGTTCAATCGTGAAAACGCCAGCAGGTCGCTGACCAGAGTTTGCATGCGCGTGACGGCGGCAACGGCATGGTTGATGATTTCATCGGCGCGGGCATCAAGCTGGCCCTGATAGCGGCGTTGGAGTACTTGCACTGTGCCGGCCATCGCGCGCAACGGCTCCTGCAAATCGTGCGAGGCGACATAAGCGAACTGCTCCAACTCGGCATTGGAACGCAATAATTCAGCCTCTGATTGCTTGGCTTCGGTGATGTCGCGGGCGATTCCAGCGATTCCTGTAATTTTGCCCTGGCCATCTTTGATTGGCGAAAGAGTGAAAGAAACATCAAGCCGCTTGCCGTCTTTGCGAACGCGCACGGTTTCGTGGTGCTCCATCGTTTCGCCGCCCCGGATGGTTTTCAGGATGTGCGACAGTTCGTCCGGCATTTCCGATGGAATCAGCATCGCTGCTGAGCGGCCAATGGCTTCTTCCGCCGAGTAGCCGTATAACCTTCGCGCTCCACCGTTCCAGGTGACGATGACGCCTTCCAAATCCTCGCCGATGATGGCGTCGTCGGCGGCTTCGACAATCGCGGCTCGAGCTGCAAACGCTTCGGCTTCCTTCTTTTTTTCCTCGATGTCAGTGCAGGTGCCGACCCACTTGAGGATTTGCCCATCGGCATCATACACTGGCACGGCTCGCGCCAAGTGCCAGCGATAAACGCCATCGGCGGCCCGCTTAAAACGATATTCCGTTTCAAAGGTATCGCCTGTCCGCAGCGATTCCGTCCAGTTATCGTTGAACTTCCCAAAATCATCCGGATGAAGCAGCATCTCCCAGCCACGGCCCTCCGTTTCATCCAGCGTTGTGCCGGTGTAGTCGAACCAACGCTGGTTGTAATAATCCAGCCTACCATCGGGTTGGGCCGTCCATACAATCTGTGGCATGGCGTCGGCCAGGGCATGGTACTGCTCCTCGCTGGCTAAGCGCGTTATCTCAACCCGCTGATGTTCTCCTACTTCCATTTCAGGTGCTGTATTTAGGTGTGGCATTTCTGGAATCTCCTGATTACGTCTGGCCTTTGGGTGATTGGCGCTATAGTGGCAAGGCCCAACGCCAGCATGTTCTCTAGCACCTCACGAACTTTTCTGAACTCCAGTGACTTATCGAAGAAGTATTGCGCGCCGCACTGCGCCGCCTGCTCTCGGTACGGAGTCTGAGCATAGTTGGTGAGGATGATCACCACCAGTTCCTTATTCCTCTGCTGCCGCTCTTGTTCTCGCAGCGCCCGCAGCACATCAAAGCCGTTGCCGTCCGGCAGGTGGATGTCTAGGATTATCACGTCGGGGCGCAACGCATGATTCATTTCAAGAGCCTCATTCACGCCGCTCGCCTGGCCGACAATCGCCACGGTTTCGATCCCACTCATCAGTTCGACCAACCGCTCGCGAATGACGATCGAGTCATCTACGATCAGAACTTTCAACGCGATATTCATCAGCTCCCTCTCCGTGTCCTTAAGACTTTCAGATACTATGAAAAAAGTCACGGTTTGACTGCCCCACGCCCGCAATGGGGCTTTTTGGAAAGGCTTTAATCAAAGGATAGGGGTATGGAAGGCAAAAGTCTGTCAGCGCCAGCCTATTTTTGAGCGAGTGTAATGCGCATACCTGTGACCGTGTTTGTCCTGCGTCGTGTAGGACAAACACCTACAAAGTAGCGGTGAGGGAGACTTTTAGCGCAACGAGTTAGGAAAGATATTCTGGCACTTCATCCGGTCAGCGGTGAAGTTTTATGTCAGTGACGAGTTGGTTGCTAATGGCGTAATGCATGAGCTGGGCGTTGGTGCGCATCGCCATTTTTTGGAGCAGGCGGGCGCGATAGGAGCTGACGGTTTTGACGCTGAGCGAGAGATCCACAGCGATTTCAGTCACTGTTTTGCCGGACGCAATGCCGCATAGCACCACTAATTCACGGTCCGACAGAAGTTCGTGGCATGGACGGTCATTATTATCATCGGCCAGGGCATTGGCCATGCGCTCCGCGAGAGTGGAACTAATGTAACGACCACCTGCGACTAATTTGTGCAGTGCGAGGATGAGCTCTGCTCCGGCACTATCTTTGAGGAGATAGCCGGCGGCGCCTAACTTGATGGCGCGCATCGCATACTGCTCTTCGGGGTGCATCGTTAAGATCAGCACCGGGAGTTTGGGATAATCCTGTTTGATGTCCTGGAGTAACTCCAGCCCGCTTTGTCCGGGCATATTAATGTCCAGGATAACGACATCCCATGTTTTCAGGTGGAGCAGTTGCATCACGTCCGAAGCGCAAATCGCCTCGCCAAACTCCGCTGTGGGCCACTCCTTAAGCAGAATATGCATCAATCCTTCCCGCACAACGGTATGATCGTCGGCAATGAGAATTTTCATAGATGCTTCCAGGCCCCCGTGACCTTCTTAATTCTGCAACGGAAGGCACAGGGTGATTGTGGTTCCTCGATCGTGAAGACCTTGGCCCGTGAATCGAATTTCGCCGCCCAACTGATGAGCACGCTCTTGCATGCCCAGAAATCCCAGCGACCGGACATCGGCAATCCGTCTTTGCGTGATGCCTCGACCATTATCGATGATTTCCAGAATGAGGTCATTGTCCTGCTGTCGCAGTCGCACATCAACGTGAGTCGCGCTGGCATGGCGGGCGACATTAGTGAGAGCTTCTTGCAGAATGCGGAACGCCGCCGTGGCCTGCTCTCGGCTCAGGGTCACATTACCTGCCTGCGCGGTGAAAGCGCAGGTAATGCCCGTTCGCTCCTCGAAGCGTTGTGTCTCCCATTCAATAGCCGGCTCCAGACCGAGATCATCCAACATCGCCGGACGCAGTTTCGTGGCTATCTCACGGACTGAATGGATGGTGGTATCTATGAGCTTCGACATGGCGGCCATTTTACGATGTATCTCCTCTTCGCTTACCACGGAAAGTTGGTCACTCAACCAACTCAGGTCCATCTTCAGGCCGCTGAGCGCCTGTCCCATCTGATCGTGAATCTCACGGGCGATGTGCGTTCGTTCCGCCTCCAGCACAGCGTCCTGTCGGGCCGCCAGCCCACGAAGTTGCTCGCGCGAAGCAGCCAATTCTTGCTCCCAACTACGGCGTTCTGTGATGTCCACACCGGTGCAGATTATGTACTCCACTGCGTCCGCCTCATCAAGAAGGGCGGTGTTGGCCCACGCGATTAGCCGGCGGCTCCCGTCCCTGGCAATCCAGTAGTTTTCATGAGTATTGGGAAATCGCCCGGAGCAGATGTCCTGGAGAACGTCTTTAACCGTCGCCTCCTCCTCCGGTGCCAGGATTATATCCATGACATTCCTGCCTTTAACCTCATCTAAGGAGTAGCCGGTGAGGTGCTCGCAGGCCCGGTTGAAGCGGACGACACGCCCCTGCCGATCGAGTACCACTACCAAATTGCCCACAGTATCGATGACCGCGGAGATGAAGTCGCGCTCTTGCTGCAATGTCTCTTCGGCCCGGATATGTTCTGTTGTATCAATGGTCAAAGCTAAAATGCAAGGCTCGCCATTGAGGGTGACCGATTCCATTGAGGTATTGCCCTGACGTAGCTCACCCGATTTCGTCCGAAAGGCGTGTTTCACGTTGTGCAGAGTCCCGTGATCATGCAGCTTCTGCAGTAATTCATGACGGTCGCCGGCATTCTCCGACAGCTTCAGTTCTACGGTGGTGTGACCGATGACTTCATCACGGTGATAACCGTAGAGGCGTAGCAAGCTATCATTCACATCCACGAAGCGTCCTTCGGCAACAGTGGTAATAGCGATGGGAATGGGGCTGGCATGAAAAGCTTTAGCAAACCGTTCTTCGCTCTCGCGCAACGCCGCCTCTGTCTGTCGGCGCTCGGTGATGTCGCGGATGGCCGTCAAATGTATACCCGGTACCACATTGGCGACTGCGCGGAATTCAGTTTCCCGCTCCGCCCCGTCCTTGCACAGAATCGTGTACTCCCCACTGAGCTTGCCCACACTAAGGAACTGCTGCCACGATTCAGGGCCGACCTCACGCTTGGACTCAGGTGTCAGGTTCCACACCGTCAGCCTTAATAGTTCCTCGCGGCTGTACCCTGTGAACTCGCACGCAGCCGGGTTCGCGTCCACGTAAAGGCCCTGGTCATCGGCGAGGAGGATAACGTCCAGCGAGTGATCGAAGAGTGCTTGAAAGTATCGCGGGCTCATCTCCAAGGACTCGCGTACGCTTTGGTGTTCGGCAACATTTTCCTGTCGTCTCGCTCTATCAGGTGGCACAAATTCTTGCCTCTTTCGGCTCATATGTTCCCGTTCACTCCAAGCCATCTCTTTGACTATTATATCGAGCTAGCGTGACAAGATTTGCTGATTTAGCGCTAAATCATAGAGTAGCCGTAACAAATTCTCGGCTTTCTTTTCTGAAAATGAGATTCGCAAACGATTGCCACCACGTTTGCACCCAATAGTGTAAGCATGGGTAACTACTAAGA
>DASVRI010000046.1:0-7080 GCA_036388675.1 Abditibacteriaceae bacterium
CGCGGCTACTCTCATTGGTGCGGCTTGCATTTGCGGTGCGCATCGGGATATAGAGAAGTATGCTCCGTAAAAGCGCACCTCCTCTTTTGAATCCTTCCTCACCATCCCCTGCTGCTACGCGCTCTTCGCTGTGGCGCTTCATCGCTTACGTGCGTCCATACTCCGGTCTGATTGGTTTTGCCGTGTTTTGCGGCATTTTTAAGTTCGTTCTTCCGGCGTCCATCGCGATTGCACAGCGCTTTGTCATCGACCGCCTGGTGCCCAGTTTTCAAGCCGCGCACGACAAGGCCGATTTTTCCTATCGCGGCACGCTGCAATATCTCAATTGGCTGGGCACGCATTTGCCGGCGTGGGCGGGCACGCCGTGGGGCCAACTCAACCTGTTGATGATCACGCTCATCGTGATGTATGCCTTCTGGGGCGTCAGCTTTTATTTGCGCTCTTATCTGGCGCAGTTGGCCGGGCACCGTGTCATCCTCGATTTACGCACCGACCTTTATCAGCACATCACGCGGCTGAGTCACTCGTTTTTTCAAACGCACCAATCCGGCGGCATTGTGTCGCGGCTGATGTCCGACATCGCTCTGGCGCAAAACTTCGTCGGTTCGGCCATGACCGCCATCTGGATGGACCTGGTGACGTGCATTTTTTATCTGTGTCTTTTGTTCAGCATGGACAGGCCGTTGGCGTGGGCCAGCCTGGCCGTATTTCCGTTTTACCTGGGCGCGATGAAGACTTACGGACGCGCCGCCAAACGCACCACCAAAGAAGTGCAGGAAGCGCTGGAAGAGTTCTCCGGCGATATTCAGGAACGCGTCGCGGGCATTCAGGTCGTGAAAAGCTTTGCCGCCGAACGCCGCGAAAGCAAATCGTTTTTTCATGGTGCGCGCGGGCTGTATGATCTCACGATGCGCAGCGTGAAAGTGAGCGCGTTGTCACAATCGCTGACGCAGTGGCTCACGCAAATGGCGACGCTGATGATCCTCTGGTATGGCGGCTACCGAGTACTCAACGGACAAACCACGCCCGGCACAGTGCCCGCGTTTATTCTGCTGCTGCGCGAACTTTACATGCCGATGAACCGCATCAGTGAAATGAATACGGTGCTGCAAAACTCACTGGCGGCCATTGATCGTGTTTTCGAAGTTTTCGATATCCAACCCGATGTGCAGGAGAAAACCAACGCGCAGCGCTTGCCGCGCCTCAAAGGTCGCATCACGTTTGAGAAAATGAGTTTCGGCTACGAGGCCGAACGTCCCGTGCTGCGCGACATAACACTCGATGTGCGTCCCGGCGAAGTGGTGGCGCTGGTCGGTTCCAGCGGCGCGGGCAAGAGCACGCTGGTGCAGATGATTCCCCGTTTCTACGACCCGCAAGATGGACGAGTACTCGTGGACGACATTGATGTGCGCGATGTGAAGCTGCGTTCTCTGCGCTCGCAGATTGGCGTTGTGGCGCAGGAAACTTTGCTCTTTTCCGGCACGGTGCGCGACAACCTGATGTATGGCCGTCCCGATGCCTGCCAGGACGAAATGATCGCCGCAGCGCAGGCGGCCTACGCGCACGACTTTATCAACGATTTGCCCGAAGGTTACGACACCATGTTGGGCGAACGCGGCGCGCGTTTAAGCGGCGGCCAGAAGCAACGCATCGCCATCGCGCGCGCCTTTCTTTCCAACCCGCGCATCCTCATTCTGGACGAAGCAACCAGCGCCCTCGACAGCGAAAGCGAAGCACTGATTCAAGACGCGTTGGCCGAGTTGATGAAAGGCCGCACCAACATCGTGATCGCGCACCGTCTTTCCACAATCCTGGGCAGCGACCGTATCGCCGTGATGCGTGCGGGCAAAATTGTCGATGTCGGCCCGCACACCGAACTGCTCCAGCGTTGCAAGCTGTACGCGAACTTATACAACACGCAGTTCCGCGTCGCGCTCGAAGCCGTGGCGAGTTAACAACTGAACCGCAGAGGACGCGGAGGGCACAGAGGGAGGAGGACGGATTCGCTTCAGCAAGCCCGCTTCCTCACAGTCGCGGGTGGGAAAAGTCGCGATTGGCAAAAAAGCCGTCGCCAAGACTTATGTAAAAGGTCTTTAGAAGTTCACCGCAAAGCGCGCAGAGGAAGAGAGGTTGTCGCTGCGGCTGGCGAGTACTCGTGCAACGCGCAACAACCAGAGCACCACTTTTAACTCTGCGCCCTCCGCGTCCTCTGCGGTTTAATTCTGATTTTACTGATGATGCGTTTGCGCGTCCGGGTCGAAGAAACGCGCGGCAATGTCGACGCGGTTGCGAAACTCCTCGGCGATGCGCGGCCAGTCGGCATCGTTCAGACGGCTGCGCAGCGTTTCGGCCTGGTTGTTTTCGAGGAAGGCATGAGGCTCTTGCAACAGGCGCGCGACTTCCTGGTGCAGCGAGTCCGGATCGGCCAGCAAAAGCAGGTCTTCCTCCGTGCCGAAATTTAGCTCGGGATGATTAAGAAATTCAATGACTTGTTCTGTGGTCGGGTTCATGTCGTTCTTCTTTTGTCGGCTCTACTGAATATTCAGTGATTGAGTACTCAGTGCAGGCCGTCGTTTCACTTTTCGATTTCACTTTCTGATTTCACTTTACGCATTAGCCGTTGCGCTGCCGTCGTCACGTACAGTGGAGCGTCCGATGAAACCCGCCACATTGGCCACCGCGGTTACCAGTTCGGCGGGCTCGACCGGTTTTGCCAGGTGCATCTGGAAGCCGGCTAACAGCGTGCGGCGGCGGTCTTCGGTGCGGGCAAAGGCTGTTAAGGCAATCGCGGGAACGCTGCCACCCTGTTGCGCGGGCAGGGCGCGCACCTGCGCAATCAAGGCATAGCCGTCTTCGCCCGGCATTCCAATGTCGCTCAGCAACACAGCGGGTTTTTCCTGTTGCAAATACTGCAACGCCTGTGCCGCCGTGCCGGCTGAGATAACGCTTACACCGCATTCCTCCAGCAATCGTTTGATCAGGTCGCGGGCATCCGCTTCATCATCCACCACCAGCACTTTGAGCCCGCGCAAATCCGGCACACGGAAGTCGCCCTGCTCGTGCGGGGCACGTGGTTTCCGCTTTTCTTCCATCCTCGGCGCTTCGCGCGCCACGCTGAGCGGCAAGGTCACGATGAACGTCGCACCGCGACCTTCACCGGGACTCCTGGCGCGGATGGTGCCGCCGTGCAATTCAACCAGGTTTTTCGCGATGCCAAGTCCCAGTCCAAGTCCGCCATGGCGCCGCGTCGTAGAAGCGTCTTCCTGGCGGAAGCGGTCGAATACGTGCGGCAAAAACTCGGGCCGTATGCCCTGGCCGTTGTCGCTGACCGTGATCTCGACGTGTGAGTTGATGTGTTCCAACACAATTTGCACGCGTCCGTCTTGCGGCGTGAACTTCACCGCGTTCATCAGCAGATTCCACAGAACCTGCTGTAAACGCCCCGGGTCACCGGAAATGGGGCCGGGCAGCGGATCGAGAACTTTCTGCAGACGAATACCCTTGGCTTCGGCAGCGGGCTGCACCGATTCGATAGCGGCTTCGACCACCGAGGCGAGATCAACGCGCTGCACATCGAGGCGAATCTTGCCCGATACAATGCGGCTCATGTCCAGCAGGTCTTCGATGAGATGCGTTTGAAGGCGTGCGTTGCGCTCGATGGTTTCGATGCCTTGCCGCGCCTCTTCCGGGCCGAGATGCCCGCTGCTGATGAGGTGCGACCAGCCCATAATCGCGTTCAGCGGCGTGCGCAGTTCGTGCGACAACGTCGCCATGAACTCGTCTTTCATGCGGTTGATGCGCTCGGCTTCGGCACGGGCCTCCTGCTCAGCTAAAAGCGCCTGCTGCCGCTCGACTTCGGCTTCCTTGCGGGTGGTAATATCGACAGCCGAACCGATGTAGCCGGTGAACGTGCCGTCAACGCCATACAGCGGCACGCCGCTATCCACGACCCAGCGATACTGCCCGTCGTGGCGCCGCATGCGAAACTCCATGGTGAAAGGCTCGCGGCGCTCGATGGCTGCGCCGCAAGTCTGCACCGCTTCCTGGAAATCGTCGGGATGCAGCGATTGTGTCCAGCCCGTGCCGAGTTCCTGTTCCATGCTGCGACCTGTAAATTCCAGCCAGCGCTTATTGAACCAGGTGCCATGGTTATTCGCGTCGCACACCCAGATTTTGACCGGCGCGCTGTCGGCCATCAGGCGAAAGCGTTCTTCGAGTACTCGGCGTTCTTCCTCGCGCTGCCGGCGAGCCGTGGCGTCCATCGCCACACCGGCCATGGCCTGCGGAGCACCACTAGCGTCGTACACGGCGCGCCCCCGCACTGCAAGCCAGCGAATGCTGCCGTCCGTGCGCACGATGCGGTACTCAAAGTCATAGGGCGTGTGGGCACCAATGGCTTCTTCGACTTCGCTGCGCACGCGCTGGCGGTCGTCGGCGTGAATGATGTCGGCAAAATCGACAAACGTGATTTTAGAGTCCGGTGGCAGGCCGCAAATTTCCTTGATGCGCGGCGATAAGTGCAACACGTCGGTTGGGATGTCCCACTGCCAGTCGCCCATGCCGGCAGCATCCAAAGCCAGTTCGAACTGCTGCTCACTGGCCTGGAGCGCTTCGCTGGACGCGCGTTGCGTTGCTGTCAGGTAACTAATCAGCGCCGAGACGCCGAAAAACACGCTGCCCAGCAAAACATCGGGGAAGGAGAACGAAAAATGACCACGCGGCGCGATAAACAGGTAGTTGACTGTCGCGACCGCAAGGACGGTGGCGCATAATCCCGGCCCGAAGCCGCCAAACCAGGCGGATACGGCAACTGCGGCAAAAAATAGCAGGAACGGCGTTCGGCTGGCAACCAGTGGCACCGCCCGTGTGAGGGCCACCGCGACACAGACCGCCAGCAACGCCACGCCATAACGAGTGATGAGGCGCTTGTGTTGAGTACTCATTCTGCTTCTAAACCGAGAATCACGGCGCTGTGCGACACATGACTTCCTGCACAAGATGACTTCGTGTCACAGCATGACGCCGACCTGGTATTCTAAGCGGTCGTAAATATGGGTACTGTCCCGAACAGAGTGCCCGCTGTCACGAACCTGGAGCGTGAGCGACGGGCTAGTCTCTGTGGTTCATTAGCCCGTCGCTCTCAGCCCCCAGCAGACAAGTCGTTGTCTGCTTCCCAAGCAACCAACACTCCGGGTTCGTTATCCATTCCGGAATACTACGCGGTTCCTGCACTGGACACATGTAGAGCAAGCGTTTCATCATCGTCTTGTTTCCAGCGATGATGGAGCGTTACCTTGCTACGGCGTTATGGCGCCTACGGCGTTATGGCGCCGTCATCAACGAGTGAGGATGTTTGTGCTACCTCAAAGCCTTTTCGATGCGCTGCATGGCTTCGTCGAGGCGCGCATCGGGGTAGGTGAGCGAGATGCGGAAATAGCCTTCGCCCGCTTGCCCGTAACCGCGCCCCGGCGTGACCACGACACCGGCGGTTTCCAGGAGGTGCTCGGCGAATTTGGCGCTGCTGCCATCGAAACCATCGGGCACCGGCGCCCAGATATAAAACGTCGCTTTGGGCGCCTGCAAATTCCAGCCGATTTTGTTCAGAGTACTCACAACCCTGTCCATGCGCGGCTTGTAGATTTCCTGGCTGATCTTTGCGCCATACTCGGGAAGGTCGCGCAGGGCCTTGGCCCCGGCGAACTGCACCGCGCGCAGCACGCCCGAATCGACGTTATCTTTGATGAGTCCCAGCGCCGCCACGGCTTTAGCGTTACCGACGGCCATCCCTATGCGCCATCCCGTCATGTTGAAGTGCTTGGACAGCGAGTTGAATTCAATCGCCACGTCTTTAGCGCCTTCCACTTCCAAAATTGAAGGCGCGCGATAGCCGTCGTAAGCGATTTCGGCATAAGGCGCGTCGTGACAAATCAGGATGTCGTTGGCACGCGCAAACTCGACGGCTTCGCGGAAGAAGTCGAGCGTCGCAGTCGCGGCTGTCGGGTTGTTCGGGTAGTTCAGCCACAAAATTTTGGCGCGCCGGGCAACGTCAGATGGAATTGATTGCAAGTCGGGCAGCCAGCCATTGTCGGCGCGCAGCGGCAGCATGAAGCTTTCTCCACCGGCCAGCAAGGTGCCGATGTTATAAACCGGATAGCCCGGCTCGGGCACCAGGGCCACATCGCCTTTTTCAATAAACGCCCACGGAATATGCGCGATTCCATCCTTGGAGCCGATGGTTGTCAGCACTTCGGTTTTAGGGTCGAGATCGACGCCGAAGCGCGTTTTGTAGTACTCGGCAACCGCCTGCGGGTAATCGGCGACGGGCATATCGCCGCCGTAGCGGTGACGGTCGGGATCGTTGGCATCGCGCAGGCTGCGCACGGCCTCTTCGATGATGGGGTCGGGTGTGGGAATGTCCGGGTCGCCGATGCCCAGCGACACCACGTCCACGCCCTGTTCGATCTTGGCGCGGCGCTTGCGTGCAATTTCGGCGAAAAGGTAGGGCGGAATCAGTTCCAGTCGTTTTGCTGTTTGCATGATGAGATGATGGTCACTTTTCTGTTAATTTCTGAATTGGAGAATTGCAGCGGGCCAAAGTCGGGGCGTCAGCGTTTGGTAGTTCGCAGCGGGTCTTTGAGGAAGGCCAGTTCCTCGACGACCTCGCCGCCGGCCAGATGCTCGCTTAAAATCAGCGCGCCGTTTTCCGGCGTGACGCCGCAATACCAAATGCCTTCGGGATAAACCACCGCAATTGGCCCCATGCGGCACAGGCGCAGACATTTGACTTCCGTCACATACACCGAAATGCCGTCTTCGCGCAACGCCTTGCATTGTTTGCCCAGCGCGCGCAGCGTTTTCGCGCCGACTTCGGGAAAACAATTCGCGCCGGTGCAAAGCAGCATATGATGCGCCGCCGTGCCGCTTTTTGTCGGCCCGACACCTTTCGACTTCGCTTTGCGTGCCAGTTCTTTTTTGTCCATCGGCTGTGCTCGCCCATAGCTGTGCTCGCCCATAGCTGTGCTCGCCCATAGCTGTGCTCGCCCATAGCTGTGCTCGCCCATAGCTGTGCTCGCCCATAGC
>DASVRI010000047.1:0-198934 GCA_036388675.1 Abditibacteriaceae bacterium
CTGGTTGTGGTGCCCCCGCTGCGTAGTGACGAGTTGCTGGCCTTGCAACGAGCCGCACTTCACGAACACAGCGCAGCGAGTACTCGCAACACGCAGCCTGCTTTACAACAGGTGAATTAGCACCACAACGCCAAGCTCACCGGCTGCCCGCAGCATGGAGAGTATCACTCACCCGAAAAGCCGATGCTGCGGGCAGTCCGGTGCAGCGACTGGTTGTGCAGATGAGTGACATCTGAGTACTCGGAACCTACCAAGCCGCGCCGGAAAGTGATGCGACAGGCTTCCGTGCCGGCGAGTATCAGTTTGTGAAAGCCAAAATGCTGTGCGCTTTCACCGCGCGCAAGTTCGGCGCACAACTAGTGATTATACCGCAAGTTGCGGTATAATTCGGCGCTCAGGGTAAAAGTACCGCAATGGAGGATGTAATAGCGTGACTGTGCAGATGACTACAATTGCCGATCTTCTCGATGCAGTGCGCCAAACTATGCGGTTGCGGCACATGAGTCTGCGCTCGGAACACACCTATATTAGCACTATTCGCCGCTTCATTTATTTCCATGGTAAGCGTCACCCCATCAATATGGGAGTGCCCGAGATTCGGGCTTACCTGTCTCACCTGGCGGTGCACGACGGTGTTGCCGCTTCGACGCAAAACGTGGCTTTCAATGCGCTGCTCTTCCTTTATCGTGAAGTGCTACACATCGAACTGCCTGAGATCAACCATGTCCAGCGTGCGCAGCGACCGGCGCGTCTGCCAACGGTCTTTACGCCAAATGAGGTCAAGGCCGTGCTGGAGCAGATGAGCAGCACACCGCATCTCATGGCAAGCCTGCTCTATGGCTCAGGATTGCGACTCATGGAGTGCGTGCGCTTGCGCGTTAAGGATATTGATCTGGAGACAAGGCAGATCACAGTTCGAGAAGGCAAGGGTGATAAAGACCGCATCACAATGCTGCCGTCTTCCCTTATGGAGCCGCTGCGACACCAGTTGGAAGTCGCGCGATGCCTGCACCGGCAAGACCTGGCAGCCGGCTATGGCGAAGTTTATATGCCTACAGCCCTCGCGCGTAAATACCCGCGTGCGGCCTGGGAGTGGCCGTGGCAGTATGTCTTTCCCGCACAGCGTCGTTCTACAGATCCCCGCACCGGCAAGACGCGACGCCATCACATCGCTGAAGACTCGTTGCAACGAGCCGTGAAGAAGGCGATTCTACAGGTCGGTATTGCCAAGCGCGGCAGTTGCCATACCTTGCGCCACTCGTTTGCAACCCATGTATTGGAAGCGGGCTACGACATCCGCACCGTGCAGGAACTGCTGGGGCACAAAGATGTAAACACCACCATGATCTACACTCACGTTCTCAATCGGCCCGGTCTGGCCGTCAAGAGCCCGCTCGACCGCGAAGCGTAGCGACGCTCAGACACCGCCTGCATCGAAACAAACACCGGCTGCATCGAAACAAACACCGGCTGCATCAGAAGTGAACGATGTGCCGGGCCATGTTGCGTTGTCGGCTGTTCGGTGTGGCTCTGCATTCTGTATACTTTCGGGCATGACCGGAAATGAACTGCGCCAGAAATATCTCCAATTCTTCCACGACAAAGACTCGCTGGTTGTGCCCAGCAGCAGCCTGATTCCCACCGACCCGACGACGCTGCTCACCAGCGCCGGGATGCAGCCGCTCGTGCCCTATTTCAAGGGCGAGGAAGAGCCGCCCGCCAGGCGCCTGACAAGTTGCCAGAAGTGTTGTCGCGCCGATGACATCGAGCAAGTCGGTGTCACATGGCGCCACGCCTCGTTTTTTGAGATGCTGGGCAACTTCTCTTTTGGCGATTACTTCAAGCGCGAAGCCATCGTGTGGGGCTGGGAGTTTGTCACGCGAGTACTCAACATCGACCCGAAGTTGCTCTATGTCAGCGTCTATTTTGAAGACGAGGAAGCGCCCGAGTTCTGGAAAAAAGATGTCGGCCTCAGCGATGACCGCATTCTGCGCTTCGGCAAGAAAGATAACTGGTGGGGCCCAGTCGGTCGCACCGGCCCCTGCGGCCCCGACAGCGAAATCTTTTTCGATCGCGGCGCCAAATACGATACGGGCGACCCGGAAATGGATCGTCCCGGCGGCGATGGCGACCGTTACGGCGAGTTGTGGAACCTCGTCTTTCAGCAATATAACCAGCAGGAGGACGGCACGCTGCTGCCCTTGCCGGCGCCCGGCATTGATACGGGCATGGGACTCGAACGCACGGCGGCGGTGTTGCAGGGCGTTGACACCATCCACCACACCGACCTGTTCGCGCCTATCATCAACGCCATTGCGCAGTGCGGCAAAGCGGGCCGTCTCGAGTACTCGCTGAGTACGCCGCAACTCGATCCGGCTGATCGCACTACAAAAGCACTGAAAGTTATCGCCGACCACCTGCGTGCCGCTGTCTTCATGGCGGGCGATGGCATGACTCCCGGCAACAACGGGCGCGATTACGTGATGCGACGCTTTATTCGTCGCGCCTTCCTGACAGGTCGCCAACTCCATTATCAGCAGCCGTTCCTGCATCGCATCGTGCCGATTGTGGCGCAGGGTTATGGCGACATTTATCCCGAACTGCGCCAGCGCGAGGAACTGATAACCGACCTCATTCGCCGCGAAGAAGAACGCTTTGAGAGCACTCTGGATGCCGGCATGGGTCGCCTGGAAGACCTGCTTACATCGTTGAAGCGGAAGAACGAAACGCAGTTGCCCGGCGACGAAGTGTTTCGCCTGTACGAAACTTACGGTTTCCCGCGCGAGTTGACTGAAGAGATTGCGCTCGAAAGCAATCTCTCCATCGACGAAGAAGGCTATCACGTCGCAGCCGAGCGGCATTCGCGCGTCAGCGGCTCCGGCGTTGGCGAATACGAGCAGCGCGCCTTCGGCAACCTGGAAACCGATTTCACCGGCTACGATCAACTGGCCGATGATGCCACCGTTATCGGTGTGCTGCCCGGACAAGACACCTCACAAATCGTGCTCGACCGCACGCCGTTCTATGCCGAAAGCGGCGGCCAGATTGGCGACACCGGCCAGTTAGTCGGTGAAGGTTTTGCGGCGCGCGTGCTGAACACGCAAAAGCAGGGCAAGGCTTCGGTGCATACGGTGCAAGTCACGCGAGGCGAGCCGCGCGAAGGAATGCAGGTGCGCGCCGTTGTCGATGCGCCGCGACGCCGCGCCATTGAACGGGCGCATTCGAGTACTCATTTGCTGCACGCCGCGTTGCGCCAACATCTGGGCAAGCACGTCGAGCAGCGCGGCTCGCTGGTGGAGCCGGATCGTCTGAGGTTCGACTTCGTGCATTTTTCGCCGATTGCGCCGCAACAGATGTCGCAAATTGAAGACACGCTGAACGAACACATCCTGCAAAGCGACCCGGTTGAGATTCGTTACACCAATTTGCACGAGGCGCGCTCGATGGGCGCGATGGCGCTCTTTGGCGAGAAGTATGGCGATACCGTGCGCACGGTGCGCATGGGCGACTTCAGCCTGGAACTTTGCGGCGGCACGCACTTGCCGGTGACCTCGGCGGCGGGCCTGTGCCGCATCGTGAGTGAAGGCGGTGTGGGTGCCAACCTGCGTCGCATTGAAGCTCTCACCGGCGAGGCCGCGCTACGCTACGACCGTGAACAAAACGAGCGCGTGCGCGAAGCGGCCCGAGTGCTCGGAGCGCCGCCGGAAAACATTGCGGGTGCGGCGGAGAAACTGCGCGGACGCGTGCGCGAACTGGAAAAGCAGATCGAAGCGGCGCAGCAGAAAATGGCCTCGGCCTCGGTCGATGAACTGCTGAAAAACACGACTTCGATCAACGGCTTGCCGCTCGCCGTGTCGCGTGCGCCGCAAGGCATCAACTCCAATGCGCTGCGTGAACTGGCCGACCGCCTGAGCGATAAGTTAAACGGAGTTGTGGTGTTGGCCGCCGAATCCGACGGCAAAGTGCTGTGGGCCGTCAAAGCCGCCAAAAGCGCGGTGGAGAAGGGCGCGCACGCGGGCAACCTGGTGCGCGAGTTGGCAAAGATCACCGGCGGCGGCGGGGGCGGGCGTCCCGACTTCGCGCAGGCCGGAGGCAAAGAGACCGCGAGAATTGACGACGCGCTGGCCCATGCGCCGCAACTATTAGATGCGCAATTAAAGGCATAACCTGAAGGCGTAATCTGAAGGTGTAACCGCGCCGCGCCGTAACACGTTCGTAGTGTCGCGCGCTTGGACGCGATTTTGCAAACGTGGGCCGGAGTTGACGTTGCCCGGAAGCGAGTACTCGACCTTATGTCCCACGTTGTTCTCCTCGGAGATTCGATTTTCGATAACAAGGTTTATGTCGGCAGCGGGCCGGATGTCGTCCAGCAGTTGCGCCAGCGATTGCCGCACGACTGGAAGGCCACGCTGCTGGCGGTTGATGGCGATACGACGCAAGGTGTTTCCACGCAACTGGCGTCGCTGCCGCGCGACGCGTCGCATCTCGTGGTCAGCGTCGGCGGCAACGATGCGCTGATGCAAGCCGGCATTCTGGTGCAGAGCGTGGTTTCGGTTGCTGAATCCATGTGCCGCCTGGCCGATGTCGCGGCGCAATTTGAAGCCGGTTATCGCAAAATGCTGGATGCGCTGTTGAAGCACAACTTGCCGACCGCGGTTTGCACCATCTACGACCCGCGCTTCGACGAGCCGATGCAACAGAAAGTCGCGGTTGCGGGGTTGTGTCACTTCAACGATGTCATTTTGCGTTGCGCTATTAGTCGTGGATTGCCGGTTCTCGACCTGCGTCTGATTTGCAACGAGTACTCGGACTACGCCAATGAGATCGAACCCGGTGTGCCGGGAGGCGCCAAAATCTCGGATGCTGTGGCGCGCCTTGTGACGCAACACGATTTCAGCGCGCGGCGCACCTCTATTTTTGTATAATCGCTGTTCGACCCCACCCAAAGCGGAGAACAGCGAATGCCCCTTCTTCACGATTACGAAGAGCGTGTCTATGCCGGCGTGCTCGGCAAAATTATCGGTGTTTACCTCGGACGGCCCTTCGAACAATGGAGCTACGAGCGTATTTCCGCCGAACTTGGCGAGATCAACTACTATGTTCACGAAAAGCTGAATGCGCCGCTCGTCGTGACGGATGACGACATTTCCGGCACCTTCACTTTTCTGCGCGCCTTGCCCGATTACGGCAACAGCCGCGACATCACGCCCGAACAGATCGGCCAGACGTGGCTCAATTACATCATCGAGAACCGCGCCATTCTGTGGTGGGGCGGCATGGGCGTCTCGACCGAGCATACCGCTTTTCTACGTTTGAAGCACGGCATTCCCGCGCCACAAAGCGGCTCCATTCAAACCAATGGTCGCGTCGTGGCCGAGCAGATTGGGGCGCAAATTTTTATCGACGGCTGCGGACTCATCGCGCCGGGCGATCCGGAACTGGCCGCCGACCTGGCGCGGCGTTTCGCCAGTGTAAGCCACGATGGCGAGGCAATTTACGGCGCACAGGTCGTAGCTGCGATGGAAGCGCAGGCCTTTGTCGAACGCGACATCAATAAGTTGATAGATGCCGGCGCTTCCGTCATTCCCCAGGATTCCATTATTTACCGGCTCATCAGCGACCTGCGCGAGTGGCACGCACAAGACAGCGACTGGCGCAACACGCGCGAGAAAATCGCCGCCAAGTATGGCTACGATAAATATGGCGGCGGCTGTCACATGGTGCCCAATCATGCGCTGATTATTCATGCGCTGCTACATGGTGACGGCGACTTTCAAAAGTCCCTCATGATTGTAAACACCTGCGGTTGGGACACCGATTGCAACAGCGGCAACGTCGGTTGTTTGCTGGGCATTCGTGGTGGGTTGGCGGCGCTCGAAGATGGCCCCGATTGGCGCGGCCCTGTCGCCGACCGTATGTTATTACCGACCGCCGATGGTGGGCGCGCCGTGACCAATGCCCTCACCGAGGCCTATCATATCGTGAACAGCGGGCGGGCACTGCACGGTCAAGAGGAAGTGTTGCCCGGAAATGGTGCGCTCTTTCACTTTTCACTGCCGGGTTCGGTGCAGGGTTTTCAACCTGAAAACAGCAGCGAGAGCAAAGGCACCGTCACAGTGGAAAACGTGGAGCAGGGTGGGGCGCGCAAGCTCGCGTTGCACCTTCGTGGTGTGGCAACGGCACGTCCGGCCCGCGTGGCAACGGCGACCTTCCCCGGCGAAGACGCGCTGAAATCGACGGGAGGTTACAGCCTGCTCGCTTCTCCTACGTTGTACGCGGGGCAAACGGTGCGCGCGGCGGTTTCGCCTTGCCGGGGAAATGTGCAGGCTGTGACGTGTCGGTTATACATCCGCGCCTACAACGAAAGCGGCAAGCTGCAATATTTCTTCGGGCCGGGCACCTCGCTGGAGCCATCGCTGGAGCCATCGCTGGAGCCATCGCTGGAGCCATCGCTGGAGCCATCGCTGGAGCCATCGCTGGAGCCATCGCTGGAGCCATCGCTGGAGCCATCGCTGGAGCCATCGCTGGAGCCATCGAGTATTCAGGAGTTGTCGTGGAAGTTGGACGGCGCCACGTTAGGCATCGAGGGTTTGCCCATCGCCGAAGTGGGCCTTGAAATCAGCTCCGAAAAGCGCGTCGATGGCACTGTTTATCTGCACTACCTGACATGGGAGGGCGCACCGGACACAACGTTTACGTCGTGTGGGCATGTTGCGCGGCAATCGTGGGTCAATGGCGCCAGCGCTGTGGAAAGCGGGGCGGGTGGCGAGCTTCGCGTAAAGCAAAACGAAGGGCGCGGTTTGCTCATTCACGGCACGCGCGAGTGGATGGACTACTCCGTGAGTGCAGCGCTCTCGGCGCATCTGGCCCGGTCGTTTGGTTTGGCGGCGCGTGTGCAGGGAATGAAGCGCTTCTACGCGCTGATGCTGTGCAACGATGGAATGGCGCGCCTCATCAAAGCGTTGGATGGAGATCGAGTACTCGCACAGGTGCCGTTCCCGTGGGAGTTGGATGTCGATTACCACTTCCTCTTGCAGGTGAGCGGCAACCGCATTGTGGCTTGGGTCGATGGACAGGAGCTGTTCAAGGCGGAAGATGCGGAGCGGCCTCTGGATGGTGGCGGCATCGCTCTGCTTTGCGAAGAAGGCTACATCAAAGCCTCCGCTGTGCGCGTGCAGCCCACATAATCAGGCAAATAAAAAGGGCGCAGCATACACGCTGCGCCCTTCGACTTGTTGCAGATTGTTTTAGTGTCCCGAGCCTTTGACGGCATTGCCGATGTTTTCCATCGCGTTACCGACAGCGTCCTTGGCATTTCCCAGAGCTTTCTGCGCATCGCCTTTGGTCTCCTGCGCTGCGCCGTCCGCTTCCATTTGCTCGTTATCGGTCGCACGTCCGACGGCCTGCTTCACGTTGCCCACTACGTCATTGGCTGTGCCGCGTGTCTTGTCTTCAGTTGAACTCATGGTGTTGCCTCCTTATGAGTACTCGACAATCGACGCAAATTCGGTGCCCATTATGTGCGCTAGCAGACACTAGCCCGCTGGACGCGAAGCCGCTTTGCGGCGGTGCAAGATTTTATCGCGCAGCCATTCCCATTCCGGCACACGAAAAATGTGCGCTGAAACGGCAAACGCGAGTGTCGCCACAACCGTCACGATGACGATGTGCAGAAAATGGTTGATGCGGTCGTCGCCCAGGAAACTCTGCGCGAAAGCATTGGCCAGCATTCCGGCCAATCCCATCACCAGGCAGGCGGTAGCCGTGCGCAACAGGGAACTCAGTACTCGTTCGCTGCGCAACGGCGCGTTATAACGGCGTTGCCGCATTCGAATGTCGAGCGCGACCCAGATACCGCAAAAATGAGCCGCCGCTCCGATACTGGTAGCCAGCGCCAGCCCCAGCACCGGCTGCGATGAGTGGATGGCCAGCACGCAAATGGGAACAAAAAAGAAGACGGTCAACAAGCTGCCGATGATGGTCGGCGTGCGCGTGTCTTGCATGGCGTAGAAACCGCGCGCCACAAACTGCTGTCCGGCCCACGCAAACAGGCCGACGCAGTAAAATGCAAATGCGACTGATGTTTCATGCACCGCCTGATGATCGGCCTGGAATTCTCCAAAAGCGAAAAGTTCCATGATGGGCTGCGCCAGCAGAATGAGCAGCGTCGAAAGCGGCAGGGCCAGAAAAAGCAAGCGGCGCAGGCCGCTGCGCAGAAAATTGGAAAAGCGCGTCCAATCTTCGGCGGCTGTGTTCGAAGCGAGGTAGGGGAATGCCGCCACGCTGGCCGCCTGAGCGAGTACTCCCAGCGGTGCCAGCATGAAGCGGTTTCCCGTATCAAGATTGCGCAGGCTGCCCGGATGCAGCCACGACCCAAAATAAGCAATGACCCACTGATCAACGACGGGTAGCGACACACCGAGCATAATCGGCAATGCATTGACAAAGAAACGTTTAACGGCGGGCTGTCGCCAGTTGAAGCGGGGCGTGAAGCGCAAACGTTCGTCGCGCGGGCCGGAGCGCGCCGCCAGCAACGGCAACATGAAGTTACCGCAAAAGGCACCGATGAGGATGCCCCAGGCGAAGGTTTGCGGATATTGCTGCCCAGTCAGATACCATAGCAACAGGCCCACCAGAATCGCGACACCGTTATACACGGCTCCCGTAAGGCCGGATGCTCCGAAGCGCTTGTGCGCGTTGAGGACGCCCACGATCATGCCGCCCAGGTAAAAGAAGAACTGCGCCGGCAGCAAAATGCGCGTCATGCTCACGGTCAGGCTCAGCGTCTCGGCTTTTTCCGGCTCGGTGAATCCGGGCAGCAGCCAACTGACCAGCGCGTGCGACCATATCATGCCCAGCACAATGAGAATCAAGAGCGCGGTGCTCATGAGAGTGGCGACCGTAGAGAAGAAGTGCCACGCATCGTTCGCGCTGCTGTCGCCACGATGCTCGCCACCGCGATCCCCACCATCGCGATGCCCGCTACCGCGATGCCCACCACGCTTGAGCTGGGTGAAGATGGGAATAAACGTCACCGACATGGCGCCGCCTGCCACGAGATAATTGACGATGTCCGGCAGGCGAAACGCGGCGGTGTAGGCGTCGTTGGCTTCTGCGGGCAGCAAACCGTTCAATACCACGCGTTGCAACAGCCCGATAAAGCGGGCCAGCAGCACCGCCGCCGCCAGCACCGCCGCCGCTTGCAGCGGTTGCACGCGCGAGCGTGAGGTGGATGTCGTTACGTCGTTGGGCGGGGAAACATCGCTCTCATCACGCGAAACATCTGGCATGGGGCGACCGGAAGCGGGGCGGGAAGGCGGCGTCCGCGAATTGGAACTCACGCGGCAATTATAGCAAACAGGCAAAGCAAAGAGGCGAGTACTCGAAGTACTCGCCTCTTTGCTTTGTGGCTCGACGGTTTAGCGTGGAGGCACGATAACGCGCGTTTTTTCTGTGCCGCGAATCACGGTGACTTCGGAGCCGGCCGCTGCCGGAGGCACGCTACCAACGGCAGTAGCGGGCGGAGGTGCGCTGAATCCGGCTCCGCCGCTACCACCTGGTGTCGTCGGGCTGGGAAGCGTGATCGGGCCGACGAACGGATTATTGATAACACGTTCGCCCGCATTCGAACCGCCGCCCCCACGGCTGGGGCTACCGGCTCCACCACTGCCGCTTGCGCCCTGCCGCTTTGGCACGTTGACAAAGCGCGTCGGATACTGGCGTGTTTCGGGAATGGGGAAGCGTTCGCGCGAGTTCGGGTTGCGAATGGTGACGTGCAGGTTGCCCGCCTCGTTGGCGGCCACCAGAGCGGCTGCCACGACGGGTGGCGCAGCCAGAATAACACGCCAGCGGATGACCTGGCCCGCAGGAGCCGGCGGTGGTGGAGGCGGCGGCGCCGCTGCACCGGGCGCCCCCGGCTGAGCGCCTGCCGGGGCGGGAGTCGGTACGGCGGCGCGCTCGATGGAGCTATCAACAGCCAACACTTCCAGATCCTGTGCGATGGTGCGGCCCGTCGTGTACTCGGTGGCGCCGACTATCACTTGATCGAAAGACTCGGTGGCTTGCTTGGTAGCCGTCAATTTCTGGCTGGCGATGACATCAACGCGATCTCCCACGTCCACCAGACCAGCCGCCGTTTGTCGCGGGTCAACCCAGATGGCGACAGCGCGTAATCCGGTTGGCACCGCGAAGTTGGCCGGCACAACGCGCGCAATGGTGTTAATCATGGCGCTGCTGACGATTGGTTCTCCACGCAGGATGGGACGCGTCGTGATGCGTCCTGCCTGCAATTCGCCGGCGGTTTTTAACACGGCGGGATCAGCCGCTTCGTCGGTTTCTTCTTCGCGCACCATGTCGGGTGTGATGACGGTGCGCGGCGGAATGTCGCGTGCGGCGACAAGACGCGTGGTGCGTGCAGCCGCGGCCTGTGCGGCAGGATCCCCGGTGCCGGTGGCCGCTGCCGGAGCACCTCCGCCGACACGTCCCAACAACATCATCAGTGTCAAGCCGATGGCGAGCGCGCCTAACACCGCTGCGCCGATAACTATAGGTTTATTGTTTCTTGGCATTGCTCTTTATCCTTTGCAAGCAGCTTCTGCTGTGATCGTAGTGAGGTGTGAATTGATTGCTGCATCCGGCAATGGCTGCCTGTGCCGCATCAAATCGCAGAAGTTCTGTTACTGCGCGCCTCCAGTGTTGCCCGCACCGCCTCCGGTGTTGGCATTGGCTCCACCCCGGCTGCTGCGTCCCGCATCGCGTGTCGCGGCAGTTCCAAACGCTGGCGTTCCGGGGTTATCGAGAGCGGATGTAATCGTGACCGGAGCTGTCAGATTGTTGAGCAGCGGGTTGGGCAGCACGCGCGGCGTGACGAAAATAATCAACTCGGTTTCGTTGCGTTGAAAACGCTTGCTTTGAAACAAAGAGCCAAGAATGGGAATGCGGCTCAGAACAGGTATGCGACTGACCGTGCGCGTGATGTTGTTCTGAATCAGGCCGCTCAAAGCAACGGTACCGTTGGGCGGCACAGTCACTTCGGTCACTGTCGAGCGACGCGAGAAGCCCGGAATCGGGCTGCCCCCGCCGGGCGGCGTCACACCGTTGCTGAAGTCGGGCTGTGAAACCTCGGTAGCGAGACGCATCGTGACGACGCCATCTGTTGTGGCGCTTGGCATTACGTTGACGAGAATTCCAAAGTCCTTGAACTCGATGCCCGTCGTCGTGCCGTTGGCTCCCACAGTACTCAGCGAGGGCACAGGAACCTGTCCGCCGACCTGGAACGATGCCAACCGGCCCGTGTTGACCGTGGTGCGTGGATTTGACAGCAAACGGGCCGCACCCGTTTGATAAAGCGCATCGAGACGCACACGGAACGGGTTCAGATTGCGCAAGCTTTGCCCGCCGACAAAACCATTGCCGCCCAGGAACTGGCCGGGCAGCAAAGTGGGATCAATTGTTCGCTGTATCGAGCCGGGCGTGCCGGGAACGATGACAGGCGTGCCGCCGGGGCCCGTTGTCGTGGTGGTAGGTGTCGCCGGAGTTACACTTTCCGATAACAGCGCAACCGAACCGACCTGTACGCCCAGGTTGCGAGCGTCATCACGGTTAATTTCTACAATGGAAACGTCAATATTAACCGCAATAGGGTTGCGCGTTTGCAGCAGATTTTGCACTTCGCCGCTGTAAGCGCGCGCGATGTGCTCGGCCCGGATCGAGTCGTTTGTATCGGCCACCGTGCCCTGTAAAATGACCAGACGCTCATTGCCCGAAACTCTCACTCCGGGAAGGTTGACGGCTTCCTCAATCTGGCGGCGGAAGCTGGCTTCGGTTACCTGCGTGGCCGAGATTTGCACGCGATTGATGACCTGAAACCCGGTGCGCGCTGCAATGACAATGGCCTGTTCGACCTGTGCCTGATCGCCCGCGGTTCCTTCCAGAATTATCTGGTCTCCACTCTGGCGCGCACTGATGGTGGGGTTGAGCGTGCCCTGTGTATTCGTGGCGTTGCTGTTTTGCTCGGTGCTGTCGGTGGGGCTGTTGAGACGTGTCGCGCCACCCAATGCCTGCTGCACTTGTTCCACACTCAGAGGCGGCAGTTCAATCAGGTTCACGACGCGCTTGCCGAACGCTGTGGCGATAATCTCGGCCTGCTGACGCTGTACCGGGCGTTCGACAGTGCCTTGCAGCAATACCGCCTCCGTGCCGACGAGACGAGCCCTCACATTTGGTAAATCGATGGCGCGCTCGATTTGAGTTTCAGTGGCCGCGGCGCTCGAAGGCGCGCCGCGCACCGACAACTGGTTGATAACCTTGGTGGAGAAAACGCCCGCAATCTCAACGGCGCGGCGCATTTCCTCGGCGTTTTCGACTTCACCTTCCAAAACGACGGCATCGCGCACCTGGCGCACACCAACCCCGGGCAAGCCAATTTGCGACGCGATGTCGCGCGGCAGCGTTCCGGGTGCCGCAACCACGCGCACCTGGTATTGGCGAATGCGCTGGCGGTCAACGATGACGAGGCTGGTGATGCCCGGCGTTTTTCCGTTGACCAACACAGAACGAGAATTAACAACTGCCACATCGGAAATGCCAGGTTCGGCGACCGCAACCGTATCGAGGTCGCTGGTCGTCAACAGCACGACGAAGGTGCCGACCGAAACTTCGATTTGATTTGGCAAACGATCGGAGTTCGTGACGGGCCGTGACGGCTGGCGCAGCGGCGATGCCGCCGGATTTTGAGCCAAGCGGCGGCCATTGCGGGATGTGGGCGGCAGGCTTGGTGTCACCTGATCGACGTTGATGGTTGCGCCGCGCATCCACACCGGCAACGGCTGCGTCGCCGGAGGGAGCTTTTTGAGCGACGAGACCGTGATGACTTTGCGCATCGGTGCGCCCTTGGCATCGCGCCAGCCAAGTTGAGCGGTCGGGTTCGTCTTATCATAGAGCGAAAGGTGAGCGAGTTGTGGCAACTGCGCCGAAAACTGGGCCGATTGCGGCATTTGTGACGAAAGCGGGAGCTTCGCTGAAAGGGGGAGCTGCGCTGTGAACGGCGGCGGTGAAATCAGCATTGCGGGCGGCAACAGGCCACGACCGGGTACTTTCACACGCGATGCGCTGGGCAGCGTGGTGCCGGGTAACAGGACAGCGCGTGTCGGGCCTCCCGCCGGACGAGTACTCGCCGCAGGGGTGGCCGCCGCAGGGGTGGCTGTTGCGACTTTGACAAGCCACGGGGTGGCAGCAGGCCGCGAAACACGCACTCGCGTTGCGTCGGGCTGCACGGCCACAGGCTGTGACAGCGAACGCACACCAAGCGGTGCTACGCCGATACCACGAACCGTTGTCATTCTTCCCGCGGCAGCGTTCGCCGCCGTTGTCCTGCTGAACGGCGCCGGCTGTGTTGCCTGTGCCCGCGAAAAGGCCGGGACTTTCAATGTCTTGTTGCCTGCAAGGTAGCGCTTATTCACAGCAGGCCGTGCGCCTTGCGGCTTGAACACGGGCATCGCGGATACGGGGAGCAATGCCTTGTTGCGATTCGTCTGCATTGCGATGCGCGAATACTGTTGCCAGCGCAGCCCGGTCAGCATGTTGCCGTGGTTTGTGGCGATGGGTTGTGCCAGGGGCGACCGCCGTAGCGTGTCTTTGCCGGTGGCGTTGGTGGCGACAGTTCCTGCTGAAGCCGGTCGGGTGTCGCTTCGGGCAGCCGGTGAAAAACCAGCGCTGATGAGCCAGGCCGCCAGCACATAAAGCGCTGCGCGGCGTGCCTGTTGCGTCGAGAGGTGTTGTGTTGCGGACGGCTGAACCGGACGCTGTACGAGATATGGCTGCACTACATATTCCTGTAGCATGTGCCGCTCCAACGGAGTGTGTCGCGTCGATGCTTGCAGCGCGATAAGTTCCTGCGCCGGCGCATCGCCGCCGTTTTGCCGAGTGCTCCGCTGGAAATGATTCGGCATGTTCATCGAGTTTCTCCTTAGATGGTTCAAACAACTATGATTTTTGCTGTGATGATAATCCCATCTCTGCCATTGTGGGGTGAACAAGTTTCTACTCCCTGTCAAACAAGAAACGGCTTGCTTCCAATCGCGCACCGTTTTGTCCATTCAGCACTTTGTGTAAGATCGCGAAATAAATGCGAGCCGCATCGTGCAATTTCTTCTTTTGTTTTCCACCTTGAGTATGGTGTTTGATATGGAGAAACCTCTCCACAACGATGGGTTTAAAAATAGAGATGACGTAGGTGCGGCTGCGGAAGATGTGACGCCACATCCATGTGAGTACTCGACACATGGAGGCGGAAACACAATGAGGCGGAAATACGGCCTAGCCGGAGCCGACTATCCAAACAGGCGGAATCGTTTGCGGCGTGGTTCGCTTTCGTCGCGCACGGGGAGTTGAAAAAGGGTTTGCGCCAGTTCCAGCAAGTCGGTGGCGATTTCACTTTGCGGCTGCATCAAAACGACCGGCGCGCCCATGTTGATGGCTTCTGCTGCGAGGCGCGACTCGTTGTTGATAACGCCGGTGACTTTGCGGTTGAGGTTCTGTTCAAAATCCTCACGTGAAATCATATCGGTTTCGTCGGCGCGGTTGATGATGAGATGAACGCGCTCATTCATCTCGCCGGGAATGATGTCTAAAAACGTGCGCGCCGACCGCAAGGCCAGCAAGTCGGACGACGACGAAACGACAACAATCGTGTCGAGCAGAGGCAGGACGTGCGCGGCTTCATCTGCGGACAGCAATGGGAAATCGATAACTGTCACGGAGAACGTATGGCGCAACGCGGCAAAAAACTGTTCGAAAAAATCTTCGGGAATTGTTGCGCCGGGCTGCGTGCCGCTGCCTTGCCACGTCCAGTATTGCAGACCACTTTTATGCGCCGTGGCGAACTGCTTGATCCACTCGGGCGAGTAGTTGGCACTTTGACCATCGACCGCATTGGTGCCGGCCAGATCGAGCAGTCCCAGCTTGGGCTGAAGCGATAACAGAACGCCGCCATCTCCCGATTCAAGGCCCACCAGCCCCGCAGTGCGTCCCGGCGATTTGGCCACCAGCATGGCGAGATTAGCCGCGATCGTTGTTTTGCCTAATCCGCCTTTGCCGGCCACGACACCGACGATGATGCCTTCCTGCGCGGGCGTATCTTCAACCGGCGCGGCACGCTGCACCTGGCGCAGGGTGCGGTGTGAGGTCACAGCCATGATGGCCTCACCCATTTCGCGCCCGCCCAGCGGCTTTATCAGGTATTCTTCGGCACCGGCCAGCATGGCGCGCCGCAGACGGTCGGGCGCGGCATCACGCGACACAATGACAACCGCCAGGCCGGGACACGCCGCCAGCGCTTGCTGCGTCATGCTGAAAGCATCAAGCTCAGCGTAATCGGCATCCAGCAGCAAAACGTCCGGCTCGGTGACATTGATCGCGGGCAAAATATCCGATGATTGGCGCACCGCTGCGGTAACTTCAATGACAAAGCCCGGAGTACCCGCATCCCAGCCTTCGGGCAACGAGTCAACCAGGCACGCCGGCAATATACGAATCAGTGCGTTTTCCATGAATCCTCAGGAAAGGTGTCTCCGAATTTATTTTTCGACTTCTTGCGTTTTTCTCTGCAATGCGACACACGTCAATGAGACAAACGTCCGGCGAGTACTCGGATGCTGTCTGCACAATGGCGCTGACAGACTATGGCTCCAACGATGCGCCTCAACGACCGGGTTACAGAGTGCGTCCCATTGTGGCTAAAAAGGCGTTCACGACGCGCGGGTCAAGCGACGCCCCGGCTTCTTGAGCCAGCGCTTCGAGAGCACCGCCCACGACCGACATGGCACGGCGATGCGCGCGCGGCTTGGTCATGGCCGAAAAGCGCAGAGCGACCGCCAGAATGCGCGCTCCAAGCGGAATCGCTTCGCCATTAAGTCCGTCGGGATAGCCGCCGCCATCGTAGCGCTCGCCCTGGTGGCGCACCATCAAAGCGATCTCCTGCAAACCATCGACTTCGCGTAACCACTCGGCGCCCACGACAGTGGCATTGCGAATAATGTCCAGTTCATCCAAGGTGAGCGGCGTTTCTTTTTTCAAAATCGAGTCGGGCACCGAAATCTTGCCGATGTCGTGCAACAGGCCGGCAAACTCCACGCGTTCGACATCGTGTTCCGATAACCCCATGCCACGCGCAACCGTCGCCGCATAATAAGAAACGGCTTTCGAGTGGCCGGTTCGATTCGCATCTTTTGCGTCGATAGCGTTGGCGAACACGGCGCCCAAATTGCGGTAGGAAGCGCCGACGCGTTCCATGCGCATCGCTCCGGCCAGCCAGCCGCCGGCCTGAATCGCGGCTGCGTGCAGCGCCGGTTTCATGGCATTCGAGATGGTGCCGTCGGGCGAAGCAATCCACAACAAGGCTAATCCCGATAAGGAACTGCTGCTGTCGCCGCTGCCACCATCGGGTCTTTCGCTGGATGTATTGCGCAGCGGTATGACGAGACTGGGCCCGTCGCCGCTTACCAGTGGGCTGATCGGACGCAGCTCTTCCTCGTCGTCGGGGCTTTCTTCCCGCGGCTCCGGTATGTTGTTGCTGCGCGCCAGCGAGGCCGTGTCGCGAATCGAATCCCAGAGTTCACCGATCAACACTTGCACCGGAGGCGGCGCATCGACCAAGAAAAACGGTTCAACGGGTAAAACGGCCAACAGGGCACGCGAGGCAAAACGCGGCGGCTCGAAATCGCGCAGCAGCGACTGAAAGCCCGCATCGGCGGCGGAGATCAGGGTTAACTCGTCTTCAGGCGCCTGCCGCGCCAGAACAACGCAGCTTTGCCCATCCATCATCTCGCACAGGCCGATGCGCACTTCGTCGGCGACTTCATCGACGGTCATGGTCGAGCCAAGGTTGGCGTGCTCCATCCACTTCAAAAGGCGCGCCGCAACGTCAGAGATGATTTGTCCCGGTTCGTGTCGCCATCCACTCACATTGATCATTGCTGCTCCGGCCTCCACATATTTAGGATTCGCTATTGGTGCGAATTTAGATTCACTGCTGGTGCGAAATGTGCTGCATCCACTATCGCGTTGAACAGCACATCCTCATTGCGGGCACTGCGGTTGCCGCCCCTGCGGTTGCCGCCCTTGCGACTGCCGCGCCATAATGAGTACTCGATGTCGAGTTCATGCATTCTTTCAAACTTGCCGCCGTATGCACTTTCGAGGCGCCTCAGCGGCCTCTACGTTATCACGCAGGAGCAGAGCACCGCGCGCCTTGTGCAAAATGCGGGCGCCAACTGCGAGATCTACGATAATGCACCGCCCAGTCGCCACCTGCAAATTGCTCGCGCGGCCCTGCGCGGCGGTGCGCGCATCATTCAACTACGCGACAAGAGTACCTCTCTGGCACAACTACTGCCGATTGCCCGTGAACTGCGGCGGTTAACGCGGCAATACAACGCGCTGATGATTATCAACGACCGCGTCGATCTCGCTCTGGCCTGCGACGCCGATGGCGTTCATCTGGGGCCGGACGACATGCCGCCCGCTGCGGCGCGCCGGTTGCTGGGTTCGCACCAAATAATCGGCGTGTCCTGCGGCGATGTCGGTGAAGCTCGCCAGGCCGCCGCCCTGGGCGCCGATTATATCGGGGCCGGCGCGGTTTTCGCCACGATGACCAAAGCCGATGCAGGCCCGCCCATCGGTTTGCACACTCTACGTAAGGTCATTGGCGCAACATCTTTGCCGGTTGCAGCTATCGGCGGCGTTGATGCCTCCAACATTGCGAGTACTCGACAGGCCGGTGCCGTCATGTGGTGTGTTGTGTCGGCTGTGTCTGGTGCGGGCGATGAAGCGGCCATGACGGTGGCCACACGCGCATTGGTCGAAGCGGCTGAAAATGGCGGCACTTCCCATGAACCTTCGTGAACTGGGCGAATTCGGACTGATCGGTCGCCTGAGCACTCAACTGGCCCGGCGTGGCGGCGTGAAATTAGCCATCGGCGATGATGCCGCGCTGCTTGATGCGTTGCAGGCGCCCCTGGTGACCTGTGATTGTCTCGTCGAAGAAATTCACTTTCGCCGCGACTGGACTTCAGCACGCGACCTGGGATTTAAGGCTGTTTCGGTTAATGTTTCCGACATCGCGGCAATGGGCGGGCGGCCTGTTGCGGCCTTTGTGTCGCTGGCGCTGAGTACTCGTGACGAACTCGCCTGGGTCGAAGAACTCTACACCGGCCTGGAAGAGGCGGCTGCATTGTATGGCCTTACTATCTGCGGCGGCGATACGGCGCGTTCACCGCTGGCCACGGTGCTGAGTATCACCCTTGTTGGCGAAGCGCCGCTTGCTTTTAGCGAGCCACGTCCCATCACGCGCAGTGACGCACAGGTGGGCAATATCGTGCTGGTAACGGGAACTTTGGGCGACTCGGCAGCGGGACTGGCACTGCTCCAAAATCCAGATTGCACTGTGCCCGAAGCTACGCGCGCCTATTTGTTGGCGCGCCACCATAAGCCAGTCGCACGCTTGCGTGAAGTGGAGGCGGTGCAAGCATTGGCGCTGCAAGCATCGACTGTGTCGTCACCGGCTGTGTCGGCACCGGCTGTGTTCGCAGATGCCTCGCGAGTACTCACTGCCGGTATGGACTTATCCGATGGGCTGGCCGGTGACGCGGCACATATCGCGCGTGCATCGCAAATTTCGATTGAGATTGAAACGGCGAAGCTGCCGATCTCGCCGCCGTGTCGCGCCGCTGCTACGGCGCTCGGTGTTGATGTGCTTGATTGGGCGCTGGCCGGTGGCGAAGATTATGAATTGTTGTGGTGTGCGCCTGCCGCAAAGGTTGATAGTGTCATCGCTGCGGTGCAGGCCGCTACGGCGACGCCGGTTACAGCAATCGGGCGTTGCGTTGCGGCGGAAGAACAGCCGGTAAAAACCCTGCACCCCGACGGCACAGTGGCCATCGCGGTGCAGGGTTTCCAGCATTTCTGAGACGGCTTTATGGAGCCACACTCAGCTTAATCGTGAATGTCGTGAATTTTGTCGAAGACGCCCGTTACATACAGCAGACCGGCGACAACCAGGCCCGCTGTGAACTCGTTCTCAAAGCGGCGGAATGCCTTCTCGTCGGATTTGTCGGAGCGCTGCCATGTGCGTGCTGAGACCGGGTTGCTGATGTTGCGCACTTCCATGTTGACGAACACATTGGGAAAAGCCGATTCGGGAGCAACGGTCGCAACCGATTCGCCCAGGCCGGCGTTGGTCACAGTGCCATAGGCAACGGGCTCTCCATTGACCAGGTATTCAAGACGGGCGCCGTTGCGCAGGCCGCTGCGCTCACCCATTGAGATGCGGGCGCGATACGGGTCCGGGATGGAGATGACGACGCCGCGTGTCTCGGCGGGACGATTCAGTTCAGCAACCGCGCGATAAATGGCCCCACCCAGCGCGCGCACCTGAGCCAGTTCGGCACTGGTGGCAGTCGTTCTGGCCCTGCCGTTGACAATCGGCTCCTCGTCTGCCTTTGTTGCGGCAGGTGCGGGAGCGGGGGCCGCAACATCGCCTGCAGCTGTTTCGGCTGCGCTTACGGTTGAGGTGAAAGTGCTTTGACCGCGACCGACAAGGCCGCCACTCTTGGTGTCATACAGCTCAACGACCGCACTGACCGTGGAGCCGTTGGCATCGCTGGCCTCGCGAGTCACAAAGACCGAGAGGGCGCGCTGCGCATTGGCACTCTTGCGCAACGACTTATAATCCATGGAATCGACAGGCAGGCGGGTATCGCCTTCCGCCGATTCACCGAACGGCGCGTTGCGGTCGGTGGCGCCGCGTTGTTGGTTGGGGCCGCGATTATCGAGGCCGCCCTTCTTGCTTTGCGTGCTGAGAGCGCGCACGACCTCGGCTTGCGGCACGGTTATGTAGCCGCGCGTGCGGGCCACAGCCATGTTGGCCGCGACCAGTGCGCGTTGCGCGGTGAGAACATCGCCCGCGGTGTCGGTTGCCGAAACAACGGCGACGCGCAGTCCACCGGGAACGACGTTGCCGCCCGGTGTCACGGTCACGGCTGCGCCGTCGGATTGCACCACGGCATGCGCAGGTGACAAACTGTTGACGGCAATGGCCGCCGCCAGTATCAGCCCAAATGATTTCTGTGAAGAGGTGTGGAACGTCGGAAACATAATGCGGCCTCCCGGTCGTATGTCGGATCGATAGAATGTGCGGTAATGCTACGGCTCTTGCAGTGCCAATGGCGCGACTTTTTTCCACGCTCAATCGTTGCTTGCGACGCCTCGCTTGCAGAAACGGCAGGAAATACGGTCGCTCAAGCGTCTCACTAAAAAGCCTCTCGCCTAAACGGAGTGGTTTCTGGCAAACCTTTTGCCGTTTGGGTGTTCCGGCTCATCATGAGAGGCGTGTGCCGCAGTGTCAAACTGTGCGCTAAACTGCTCACCAATGAAATTGCACCGCAGGTACTTTCACGAGTACTCGCCGCTGCTATGTCCTGCCACCTTTTGGCCAACACATGAGAACAAGAGAAAGTTTTTTAGCAAAAAGCGCCGACGAGACGCGTGCGCTGGGTGAACAATTGGGGCAAATTCTGCGCGCCGGCGACCTGGTGACGCTCAGTGGCGCGCTCGGAGCGGGCAAGACGACTTTTGTGCAGGGCGTGGCGCGCGCGCTGGGCCTTGATTCGTCCGTGGTGTCACCGACCTTTGTGCTTATCATCGAGCATGACGGCCCGGTGCCGCTATTGCATCTGGATGCTTATCGCCTGGAAAGCCTCTGTTACGACGCCATTCGCGACGCGGGCGTCATGGATTTGCTGGAACGCGAAGACGCTGTCAAGATCGTTGAGTGGCCTGAGCGCATCGCCGACTGGCTGCCGTCGCCCAAAGCGGCGGTGAGTTTTGCACCGGGAGCAGAAGAAAACGAGCGCCGCATCGAAATCTTAACTTCATGAATATTCTGTCTGTGGAAACCAGTGGCGCGCAAGTCGGCATTGCGGCCCTGCAAATCGAAGGAAACACGCCGCCTGTGCCGCTGGCGGTGCTCGGTTCGCGCGAGCCGCGCCAGTTGTCGCGCAGCATCATAGGCGGCATCGCGAGTACTCTGCAACGTGCGAACTGGACGCTGGACGACGTGCAGGCCATAGCCGTGGGAATCGGGCCGGGTAGTTGGACGAGTTTGCGCATCGCGCTCTCGACGTGCAAGACACTCGCGCAGGTGCGCGGTTGGCAACTGGCCGGCGTGCCGACTTTCGACGCCATGGCGCATGTGGCGTGTCGTGAGGCACCGGGGCAACATGCAGAGCAAATGGATGTAGCCCAAAGTTCAGCCAACGGCTCGATGCCGCATCTGCCGGAGGAATTTGCCTTGCTGGTGACGGGTCGCTGTCGTGCGGGCGAGGTTTATGGCAAAATCTTCGGATGTCGTCGCCTCACGTTCGATGCACCCTTCGAGGCAACAGCGGCGCAAGTGCTGCAACCCGAATGGGCGGACGCACCGGACGCCGTAGCGGAGTTGTTTTCGGGCGTAGCGCACGAGCGTGGTCGCGCCGGTTCACTGGTGCTCATTGGCGATGGCAGTGATGATGTCGGTGCCGCTCTCCATCGGCACAACCGCTCTCATGTTATGCTCAATGCTTCCATTGAAGCGCTAGCTGTTGCAGTGGGGCGGCTTGGAGCGGCGCAAATTGCGTGTGGCCTGTCGGCGAACCCACTGGAATTGCAGCCGCTGTATGTGATGCCGTCCGCCGCTGAGCGCAACCTGGGACGCTGAGCGCAACCTGTGACGTGGTTGAAACCGGCAATTGTTATCAATGACTATTGTGCTCCGCCGCGCCGTGCAGAACGATTTGCCGGTTATCTTAGAGATTGATGGCGCCGCTTTTTCGCAGCCGTGGTCGCCTGCTTCGTTCGAGCAGTGCTTCGCCGACGACAAGACATATGTCGTTGTCGCTGAAAATAACGAGCGAGTACTCGCATTCGGTGTGGCTTACACGGTGGGAGATGAAGGCGAAATCGCGACTCTCGCGGTTGATGCGGCAGCGCGCGGTCAGGGCTTGGGCGAAAAGATACTACAATCGCTTCTGAATTTTTGTCGCGAGCGTGGAGCGCACAAAGTATTCCTGGAAGTGCGCGCTTCCAACGCAACGGCGCAACGGTTATACAAGCGATGCGGGTTTACAGAAGTCGGTCTGCGCCGCCACTACTACGCCGATGCAGAAGACGCTGTGATAATGCGCCATGACACTTCGGTGGCCGAGGACGCGCCACCTGCAACAGATGATTAGAACAAAGAAATTATGCTAACACTCGGCATTGAAACAAGCTGTGATGAAACCAGCGTGGCGCTGCTGCGCGACGGACGCGAGATTGTCGTCAACCTGATCGCGTCGCAGGTGGAGGCGCATCAACTGTTTGGCGGCGTGGTGCCGGAAATCGCCTCGCGCAAGCACCTCGAAATTCTTAATCCGCTCTTGTTTGCCGCCGAGCGCAAAGCGGGCATTACCTGGCACGACATTGACCTGGTTGCCGTAACGCACGGGCCGGGACTGGTTGGTGCGTTGCTGGTTGGCGTCGCGGCGGCTAAGGCGCTGTCGTTTGCTCACGACATTCCGTGCCTGGGCGTCAATCACATCGAAGGCCACATTCTCTCGACGCTGTTGGAAAAGCCCGACTTGGAGTTCCCCATGCTGTGCCTTGTCGTGAGTGGCGGGCACAGCGACCTGGTGCTGATGCGCGGTTTCGGCGATTACACGCGACTGGGACGCACGCGCGATGATGCCGTTGGTGAAGCCTTCGATAAAGTGGCGCGCGCGCTTGGTCTGCCGATGCCCGGCGGCCCGATGCTGGAACGTGTGGCGCGCGACGGCGACCCGCACGCCATCAGTTTTGGCGTGTCGAATCTGGAACCGTCTTTCGATTTTTCTTATTCCGGTTTGAAAACCGCCGGTGCGCAAGCTATTGCCAGGCAGCCGCAGCGTGTGGCCGATGTGGCGTCCAGCTTTCAGGGCGCGGCCATCAATCAGTTGTGTGGCGTTGTAACGCGTGCCTTGCATGAGCACCCCGTCGCGACACTGGGTTTGTGCGGCGGCGTTGCGGCCAATGGTGCTTTGCGCGGTGCGCTACAGGGTGTGGCACAAAATGCAGGCGTCGATTTTGTTGTGCCGGACAAGATTCTCTGCACCGATAATGCAGCGATGATCGCTTGTGCAGGGTATTATCGTTTCAGGGAACAGCCTTTCGAGTACTCACTGCAAAGCCTCGAATTTGAAGCGCATTCGCTGTTGCCTGTGGCGTAACGCAAAAGGACTGATAGTCTCTGACAATTTTGCAATACATAACGCCATCGCGATTGGGCGGCGCTGAAGAATATTTCTTGCGCCTGGTATCGAGCCTACGCGACAAAGGCCACCGCGTTCTGGTCGTCACCAAGCGCGACACGCCGTTGCGTCACGAACTGGAAAAACGCGATGTCGAGTTGTATGCCTGGCACACGCGCGGCAAAGTTGATCCGCGCACCGTTTTTAAGCTATGCCGCCTCATCAAGCGTGAGCGCGTTGACCTGGTTCATACCCATCTCACGACCGCCAGTTGGAACGGTAGCATCGCCGGTCGTTTGTGCGGTGTTCCGGTCGTGGCGCACGTCCATGGCGCTGACAGCAAGACGTGGTTTCAGTGGGCGCATTACCTGGTGGCGGTGGCGCACGGCGTCAAGGCGCATTTGCTGGTACAAGGCGTCCCCGCCAACAAAGTGCCGGTGCTTTATTACGGCATCGACCTGGAAAAGCACAATCGAGTACTCGATGCGGCACAGGCCAAGACGCGCCTGGGGTTGCCGCCCAACGCGCTGACAGTCGGTGTCATCGCCAGTTTGATTGAGCGCAAGGGGCACCGTTTCTTGTTGCAGGCTTTGCACGAAATCGAGCCGCAGGTCGGGCCGGTGGATGCCATCTTTGCCGGTGAAGGCGTCCTGCGCGAATCGCTCGAAATCCAGGCGCGCGGTCTCGGCATGGCGGAGCGTGTGCATTTTCTCGGCTTTCGCGGCGATGTCGCCGAAGTGATGGCTGCGTGCGACATCGTTGCTTTGCCGTCTTCCAAGGAAGGCTTATCAATCGCGGTCATGGAGGCGATGGCGCTGCGCCGTCCGGTTATCGCCACGAACGTGGCCGGCATGCCGGAACTGGTGCGCGACGGAGAAACCGGAATGCTGATCTCGCCGGAAGATGTCGCGGCGCTGGCTCAGGCGATGCGGCGCATTTATCAAGATGAAAAATTGACGGCGCGAATGGCAGAGCAGGGGCGAGCGCTGCTCGAAGAGAAATTCGATCAGCGCCATTGCCTGGCCCGGGTCGAGCGATTTTTGTGTTCCGTTGTCGAGGCCTGGCGTGATGGAAAGCGTGTCGATTGTACCAATTTGTAAATCGAAGTGAGTACTCGCTGGAGCATCAGCCATGATGATGCCCTGATGCAGGACGCGGCGGAATGAGTTAACTTGAGAGTATGCGTCACGGCAGTACATCGCAGCCCCATCGGATACTCATCATACGCCTGTCGAGCATTGGCGATTGCGTTCTGGCTTCGCCGGTGGTGGAAGCTCTGCGCGAGCGCTACCCCGACGCGGAAATTACGTGGGCGGTGCAGGCGAAGTCGGCTTCTGTTGTGCAGGGTTTGCCCGGCCTGGCCGACATTTTGTTGTGGGACGACAGTCGCACGCGTTGGCCTTCGCTGGCCAAGGCTTTGTGGCGCACGCGCTTCGCCGGTTTTGACGTTGCGCTCGATTTGCAGGGCATTTCCAAAGCCGGTTTGTTTCTCGGTGCCAGCCGCGCGGCGCGCCGCGTTTCGGGCGAAAGCGCGCGCCGTATTTCGCGTTGGAGCAGCACGGAACAGGTGCCCGAACCCGAGGCGCTGCACGCGCGACTAGCCTATCTGCGCCGCGCCTCCGGTCTTGACATCGCGCCCGATGCTGTTGAACGCTTTTTCCCACGGGTGCCGGTGACCGCGATACACCGTCGCTTCGCCGACGAATTTCTGGGGCGCGCCGGAATCAATTCGCGTCACAAATTGGTCGGAATTAACCTGGGTGCGGCTCACGCGATCAAGCGCTGGGCACCGGAACGCTTTGCGCAAGTCGTCGACACTTTGTTGCGCGAAGATGCCGCAACCCGCGTTGTCGTGTTCGGTGCGCCAGCCGATGCTCCGCTGTTTGAGCAATTCGAAACCGAACTCGCGGCCATTGAAGCGGCTAAAGGTGTGCTTGCCAGTACTCGTGTCGAGGTTGACGCTTTGGTAAACGGCGTTAGATTGGGGCGCAATTCCGGCAGTGCATCTTCCGTGGTCGATGCGGGGCATGAAGCCGTGCGACCCGGCGGTGCCTGGCGCGGGCGCGTGCTGGCGGCGGTCGGACGCATCAATCTGCTGCAAGTCGCCGCCGTGGGTGAACGATGTTGTGTTGTGGTGACGGCAGATACCGGACCGATGCACATCATGGCCGCTGTGGGCGCACCGATTGTGGCGCTTTTTGGCCCCACCAGTGTCGAGCGCACAGGGCCGGTGCAGAAGCCGGACGGCCAACCGATTCGAGTACTCGACGCGAGTGACCTCACCGGCCTGGTGCGCGCTCCGATGAATGCTCTCGAAGTGCCGATGGTGCTCGATGAAGTGCGCGCCATGCTGAATCGTAAAGTGCCCGTACCGGTCAACGGCGCCATGCAAACCCACGCCAATGGACACGTCAGCGGCCATGGCCACGTTGTGCTGTGACGAAACTTCTTCAAGAATGAATGCTTTGATTCTTTGTGCCGGCAGCGCGCGCCGCTTTTTCCCCGAATCCGCCGAAGGTGCGCGTCAGCCAAAATGCCTACTGCGCCTGAGTTCACACGAAACGATTCTCAGCCGTCTGCTGCGCCAGGTCGGCGCGCGCGGCTATCGCATCGTTTTGGGAACCGGCTGCGGCCATGACCTGGTGGAAGCACATGCACGAGCAAACACTGCAAACACCCAGGTGCAATGCGTCTTTAACCCGGAGTATGCGACTACGAACTCTATCGTGACGCTGTGGCAGTTGCGCGACTGGGTGCGTGACGACACGCTGCTCATCAACGGCGACCTGGTGCTGGCCGACGGCGTATTCGACGAATTCGATACAAACGCCACCTCACCGCAGTTGCTCGTCAAGCACTTGCCCGAATTCGATGACGATACCTATCGCGTGCTCTATGATGAGACGAGTCGAGTACTTGAAATGGGCAAAGACATCGACGCCGCGCCGTCGCCACAGTGCGCCGCATTCCTGGGCGTGTCACGCGTTGGCGATGCGAAGACTTTTCTGCGCGAAATTGAAGCACTGCTGTCAGACGGCACGCGACAGACCTGGCCGACAACCGCTTATCGGCGCATGTTGAGCGCTGTGCCAGTGCGCGCCGTTCCGATTGGCGACGCCTTGTTTTTCGACATCGACACGCCGGAAGAATTCGAAGCGGCCAGGTCGGCACTGGCCCCGGCGTCGCGGTAAGATGCGCGCGGTTTATTACACGCAGAACCTGCGCGACCTGCTCTGGGTGCAACCCATCTGGCAGGAAACCGGCGGCGCGTTTTGCAGCGAACTGCCCGAAACGGCGCGTCATGTACACGACTTCGATTCATCCCTGCCCTTCGAAGTTCTACATACACCTACCAAGCTGACTATCGGGCGGGCTGCGGGCGGCGGGCAACTTTCGCTTAAACGCAAGGCGGTGCGGCTGCGGCTGGCGCATGTGGCGCGTCGCCTGAAGCCGGATGTCATCATCACGACCAGCAATCATCGTCACGCCATCAGGCGCGATGTGCGCGGCGCTCTTGCGCAAGGCTTGTCGAGCTTTCCGCATGTTAAGCAGGTTCAAGCGTTTCACGGCGTTTCGAGCAAGAATGTAAAGTTCAATCCGTGGATGGCAGAATACGATTTGCTGCTGCTGCCGGGCCGCCGCGAGCGCGATAAATTCGCCGCCATGGGAGTACTCGACAAGGTTAAACACGCCTTGATTGGCCATCCCAAAGCCGACCGCGTGCTGCGTGGCGAACTCACGCGCCAACAGGCACGTGCCGAGCTGGGGCTGCAAAATCGACCGACTGTGCTCTATGCACCGACACACGGCGCGCTGAGTTCGTTTTACAAGTGGGGACTGCAAATCTGTGCAGCGGTGCCGTCGGAATGTAATTTAATCGTGAAGCCGCATCCCAGTTTGCTGACGACCATTGCCTCGGATAAAAGCGGTGCCGAAGCGATTGCGGCTGTGACGCAACACCTCGCGCGTCGCGGTGGATTATGGTTGCCCTTCGAGCCGGATGTCATGCCCGCCATGGCCGCTTCCGACTTGCTCGTGACCGATTATTCATCGGTTGCTGAAGAGTATCTGGTGTTCGACCGTCCGCTCATATTTGCCGACCACCTGGCCGGTGCGACGGGCCGCGACCGCGCGCAACGCGACAAAGGCGATTGGCACGGTATCTTCGGCTGCGGTCTGGTTGTCACGCAAGTTGGTGCTGTGCCCGAGGCCGTAGCGATGAGTCTGGCACAACCTGAAAACGAGGCTACGGCGCGGCGCGCTTTGCGTGACTATGTGTTTGAAAACCTGGATGGCCACTGCGCCAAACGTGCGGCAGAGGCGATTCGAGAACTGGTTTAAACCGCAGAGAACATGGAGAGCGCAGAGGGCAAGATGATGCCGATGATAGCAATGGCTTTCGATAAAGTTCAGACTTACGAAAATAGCAGCGTTTCCAGAACCCGGAGTGCGTAAGTCCGGAAAGTAAATCGAGAGCCTTATTGATTACCCGTAAAAACCTCTGCCCCTCTGTGTTCTCTGCGGTTCAGAATCAAGCGACTTACCTAAAGTGATATAATTTCGCGCGTGAAAGTTGCCTATTACGCCGCCAACATGCAGGGCTTAACCTGGGTAAAACCGGTGCATGACCTCACGGGCGGCGCGCTTTGCACCGACCGCGAAACCACCTTCAACGATGCTCGGCAGATGTGGCCGCAGGCACGAGTACTCATGTTCGAAGCGGGCAGCAAGTGGAGCCTGCGGCGCACGCGCGGCGAAAGCAAGACAACTCTCTCGCAACGAGAAGACCACGTTCAACTGGCCGAAATCGCGCGCCGTGAACAGCCGGATGTCATTGTCACGACGGCGAACTTTCCGCATTACATCCGGCGTAGTGGCCTCGGCGCCTGGCGTCAGGGTGGTGCGTTGCCGCATGTTAAACAAGTGCAGATGTTTCACGGCATTTCCAGCAAGCACAACAAGTTCAAACCGTTTATGGCCAACTACGACTTGCTGCTTTTTGTTGGTGAGCGCGATAAGCAACGCTTTGAACGCCTGGGAGTGCTCGGTAAAACGCGTTGGAGACTTATCGGACTGCCGCGCAGCGACCGCATTGCACGCGGCGAAGTCACGCGCGATGCGATGCTGCAAACTCTGGGCTTGCCGCTGCGTCCGACCGTGTTGTATGCGCCGACGCACGGCGCGTTGAGTTCTTTCTTCGAATGGGGCCGCGACATTTGTGAAGCCGTGCCCGGCGAATGTAACTTGATCATCAAACCACATCCTCTCATTGCACGCGCTGTAGAAAGCGGCACCGGCGATAGCGCAATGTGGAATGCCCTGCACGAGTACTCGCTGCAACGCGAGGGCACGCTTTTCCTGGGCGAAGCAAATGTCGAATTGCAGCACGTCATGGCGGCTGCCGATGTTCTGGTGACGGACTTCTCCTCGGCTGCCGAAGAGTTCCTGATTTTTAATCGGCCTCTGGTTTTTGCCAATCATCTGGCGAGTAGTGGCTATCATCTCACACGCGGCGAGTGGGATGAGATACAAAGTTGCGGTCAGGTCGTCACGGATAAACAGAAATTGCCTCACGCCATTTCTGATACGCTGCAAAATCCGCAGCAGCATGAAGCGCAGCGTATGCACATGCGCGATCATGTTTATCATCACGTCGATGGACGCGCCGCGGAACGGGCGTCTCAGGCATTAGTTGATCTCGTGGGCCAGAGATGAGGCGCGGCAGGCCACGACAGAGAGGATATACTTATTGAGTACCTGCTCTCAGCCGCATTTCGCCTGAAGTCATTGTTCATGTCCGAAAAGATCAACCTTCTGTTTCCGGTCGAAACCATCAATCGCGAGCTGGATTTCCGTCTCTTCTTCGCGTGTCTTAGCGCACGCGCCGACCGGCGAATCTGGATCGGGCAATCGCGCGTTATTTACAGCCTGGCGCACGCTATTCAAGGTGGCGTTTATGTCGGAAAAAACCTGTGGGGCCTGCCACCCAACCTGACGTGGAATCGCTATCACAACCTGAAAAATCAGGGCTACAAGTGCGTTCACCTGGACGAGGAAGGCGCCGTTCATTATGGCGAGACAGAACAGTGGAAAGCCGAACTGAGTCGCCGCTTTGATCCGACGCAATTGCAGCCGGACGATTATGTTTGCACCTGGGGCGATTTTCAGCGCGACTATTATCTGTCGCTCGATCCGCCGTGTGCCGGCAATATTCACAGCACAGGGCATCCGCGCTTCGATCTTTACAAGCCGGCGTTTCGTGATTATTACGCCACGGACGCTCAGAAACTGCGCGAGCGCTACGGCGATTTCGTCTTAATCAACACCAACTTCTCGCAGGTCAATCACCATTCCGGGCCGCCGCGCATCTTTTCGGAACGCTGGGGCTATCGTGCCGATGATCCGCAGAAGCGTCTCGACTTTTTCGACCGCTGGCGCCACCTTTCGTTCACGCTCACCAATTTTGTTCGGCTAACCAATCGCTTGAGTGTAGAGTTTCCACACATCAACATTGTGCTGCGCCCACACCCGTCGGAGAATCAGAACTTCTATCGGGCCGCATTCGACGGCGTGCCCAATGTGCATGTGACGCGCGAAGGCAGCGTCGGGCCATGGCTCTTTGCCTGCCGCGCCATGATTCACGATGGCTGTACAACAGGATTGGAAGCGCATTTTGGCGGGGTTCACGTCATCAATTACAAATCGGTGGAGGACACGGCGCACGACCTGTATTTGCCGAACGTCTTTGGAGCGCGTTGCACCTCCGATGAAGCGGTTATGGATGAAGTGCATGCGTCATTAAAAAATAAACGCGCTGTCAATTCGTCGGTCGATGCGGCGGTGTCGCCCCCAGTGCCCGGCCTGGCCTGCGCCCTGCTTGAAAACCTGCGCAGCGATGCCTTCCAGCGACTGGGCACGGTTTTAGATGAAGTCGTCGCTTCGATGGATGTGGCCACTTCTGCGTACACACCCGGCAAGTTCGCGTTGCGCGAGGGTTTACGCAGTTATGGACGCCGCGTCAAGCAGAATTTGCTGCGCCGCTCCCGAGAGCCGGGTCGTGAAAGAATGGGTAAGTTCTATGGCTTCGAGGGCGTTGATCTCGACGAAAGACTGGAGCGCGTGCAGACAGTGACAAAGACTCGCATTAAATACACTGTGCATTCCGGCGAACTCGTTTCCATTGAACTGTAGCCGGGAAGGATAGTTACGCCGAGGCGTGGAGATTGCTCGCAGCGAGTACTCGTCGCCGGTTGCACAAATTCGCTCCTGGAACCAGGAGGCGCAACAAGGAAGCCGCTTGATAAACTGCACTTTGGGAGCGTTTTGTATGGGTAGAAACTGCGTTTTGCAAGGGATTTTGGCATGAGGCCGCCTGTCATACTTATCGGCGCGCATCGTTCGGGCACCAGTGCAACCGCTCATGCGCTCATCGACATGGGCTTGTTCCTCGGCGCGCATCGCATGCCTTTGCACGATGAATCCTACTTCTTCTACAGAATACAAAACGACTACCTGAAAAGTGTCGGTGCCACCTGGTATGAGCCTCAACCGTTTCTGGATCATATCGCAACGACAGAGGGCCGCGAGCACTGTCGCCGATACCTTGAGAATCATGTTAAGGGGCCACGCGGCTTCTCGTTGCGTTTCTATCACAAGTTCGGCGGCTGGCGTTACGGTCCGTTAATGGCGCTGGGGCGCGACATTGCGTGGGGCTGGAAAGATCCGCGCACGACCTTGTTCACCCCGATCTGGATGGAATTGTTTCCCGACGCGAAAGTGCTGCACATCGTGCGGCACCCGTTAGACATTGCTCTGAGTTTGCAAAGCCGCGAAATGCGTAAGCGCAGCAAACGGGAGGGTCGCCCGTTTGTGGAGCAGATGGGCGATTTGGATCGTTGCTTTTATGTAGCAGTGAAGTATGTCGAGCAGGGCTGTGAAATGGCGACATTGGGCGAGCGCTATCGCGAAATTCGCTTTGAAGATATTCAAGACGAGCCATTCAAATATCTGACGGAACTGGCCGACTTTTGTGAATTGAGCCGCGCCGGTGTCGAGCGCGCGGCTGCCGAAATCGATCAGGATCGGCGTAATCGCTGGCAGTCGTTGCCCGAATCAGAAGTGGCGCGCCTGATGGAAAGCTATACGCTCTCCGACCGCTTCCACTATTCGGCCCAACCCCAAGCGGTCGGCAGCCGGTGATAGTTGATAGTGAATATGGCTGCGTGTTGCTCTTGATGAGCAGGTTGCTCCTGGATGAGCGTGTTGCTCTTGATAAGCAAACAGCAAAGGTTTCTTGATGAGTAGTGCGGTTGTTGGCTGGAAGCCCGAACGGAACAAACTGCGTGTTGCCGGCTCGCGCGTGCGCTGTTTGCACCCGTTGGCGGCGTTGCAAAAAGCCGGGCTTCCCGTCGAGCTATTCCAGCCGGGTCATGAGCATCAATACAAGGTTGTGGTGCTACAAAAGCTGTTCGATGACGAGCACGTTCAACTCGCGCGCAGGCTGCAAGCTCAAGGCACCAAGATCGTCTTCGACTTGTGCGACAACTATTTGTACTACTCGCCGGACACGTCGCTCGGCGAGAAATATGAGCAGCAGGTGCGCGAAGTTGCTCGCATGTTGGAAATTGCCGATGTCGTGACGGTGCCCAGCGAAGAACTGGCGCGCCACCTCAGTTGCCCTGCCGTCGTGGTGCGTGATGGGCTAGCTCCCGTTGAGGCCATCTCAAACGCGCAACGTATTGCATTGCCGTCTTTGTTCGCTCGCACGGCAGCAAAACCCCGAAGCGAGTACACGGAACTGGTGTGGTATGGCAAAGCGAGTTCAAACCGCGCACCGGCTGGCATGCGCGACATTTTACGGGTGACGGAGGTTCTCGAAACACTGGCCAGAGAGTTTCCGCTGCGCCTCACAGTCATCAGCAACTCGCGCGAGATTTACGAAGAAAGCATCCGCCCACTCAAGCTGCCAACGCGCTACATGGAATGGCAAAGTTACGAAGCGTTCTGCGCCCGTTTTGCTCAGCACGACATTTGTATTCTGCCGATTAATATCAATCCATATACGCGCTGCAAATCGAACAATCGTCTCACGTTGTCGCTGCTTTTAGGCGTGGCTGTTGTGGCCGACGCAATTCCCAGTTACGAAGAGTTCGACCGCCATTGCATGCTCGGTAATTGGTCTGAAAGCTTGCGCACTTATCTGCAAAACGCGGAACTGCGCCGACAACACGCCGCAGCGGGCCATGTTTATGTGCGCAGTCGCTACATGGTCGATCAATCAGCAGCCGACTGGTGGGATGTCTTTGACGCCTTGCTCTCTAATCGTCCACTACATTCCGCGCAGCAAGAGTGCGCATCGGCCTTGCCTTAGCGTGAAGGGATTTGAACCACGAACGAGTACTCGCACTATGCAATTGTTGAGCAGCCAGGCCTCCATAACAGACGGAACAAAGAGCGAGACGATGCCTGCATCGGCACCCAGGCCGCTGCGTGTGCTGCATCTTGCAACGCATACCGGCGTGGCCGGCGGCGGCGCGGTGCAGATGGCGCGCATGGCAGGCGGCATGCTGGCGCGCGGCCACCATGTAGCGTGTGCTTTCAACTGGCACGATTTCCGGCGCGGCGAAGGCGAGCGCAATTATGCCGACCTCGAACAGTATGGCGTTCCGTACCAGACGTTTCGCATGGAAGCGCTTTTCAGCAAACTGCTGGGCGACCGCCGTCGCTTTCTGAAGTTCGTCCGGGACAACGACTTCCAAATTGTGCACGTACACAAGCCGCGCGCGATGCGTTTCGCGCTGTCCACTTTCGCGCCCGATGCGCAAAGCCCGGCGATTGTCGTGCAGCGCGGCAACTGCTACCCAATCGACGATTACACGCGCGCAATGCTTAACGACCGTCGCGTGAAGGCTGTTGTCTGCGTGGCGGAAGCGGTGCGCCAGGTCGTTATCGAAGGCGGTGTCGAGCCGTCGAAAGTGCACGTTATTTACGGCGGAGTTCCCGCCGATGCCTTTGACCCGAGTATCGATCCGCTTCCGGTGCGTCGTGAGTTGGACATTCCCGATGCGGTGCCGGTTGTCGGCATCGTGGCGAACTTCGACGGCAAGAAGGCGCATCCCCTGTTTTTCGAAGCTGCGGCGCAGATCGCGCAACGCGTGCCGGACGTGCGGTTTCTCGTGGTGGGACGCGGCGCCTCGGAAGAGTTGCCGGAGCATCTCCAGGCACTGGGCATCGCCGATAAAGTGGTGCTGGCCGGTTTTCGCAGCGATGTGCCGCGCATGTTGGCCGCAATGGACGTTTCGGTGAATGTCAGTAATCGTGGCGAGGGATTAACCGGCGCGATGCGAGAATCGCTGTGCATGAAAAAGCCGGTCGTTTGCACCAACATTGGCGGCAACTCCGAATTGGTGCGCAATGGTGAGACCGGCTACCTGGTGCCGCCCAACGACCTGCCGGCCTTTGTCGATGCGGTTGTTGACTTGCTCCTGAACCCGCTGGAGGCGCGCCGCATGGCTGACAACGGCTACAAATTAGTGATGGAACACTTTACGGAAGAGGTGCGCATCGCACGTCTGGAAAAGTTGTATCTCGACATCGTCGCTGCCCTGCCGTCGCGGCGGTAAGCGCCATGCGCTCTCAATTGTGCGCTCGGACGCGATTAACTACACTATACGCGCTTCCTACGACCCGAGAGCGTTGGAACAGAATGGAGCAGCAGCATGCGGAAAAAAGTCAATCTCCTGTTTCCAATGGAGATTCTGAACCGCGAACTTGATTTCCGCCTTTTTCAAGCGGTGAAAAGTGCGCGTGAGGATGCGCGCATCTTCATCGGGCAGTATGACGCGCTATATCGTGCCGCCGAAACCATGCGCAACGGCCTCTACGTCGGCAAGAACATTCGTCCGTCGCGCGAAAAGCAGTCGGACGCTTCGCTGAAGATGCACAACCGGCTCGACACATTGCGCGAGCGCGGCTTTCGTTTGATGCACCTCGACGAGGAAGGCGCCGTCATGGCGGGCGAGGAAGATCGCTGGAAGCAGTGGCTCTTGCGACGCCTCGATGTCTGCTCACTGGACGCCAACGAATTCGCCTGCACCTGGGGCGATTACCAGCGCGACTTCTACCGTTCGCTCAACCCACCCTGCAAAGACAACATTCAAACCACAGGGCATCCGCGCTTCGATCTTTACAAGCCCACGCACCGCGCTTTCTACAATTCCGATGTGCAGCGCCTGAAAAACACTTACGGCGACTATGTGCTGATTAACACCAACTTTTCGTTTGTGAACAATCGCAACGGCTCTCGCGTGTCGTTCAGCAGCCGCTTTTTCTACGGCGACCCGGCGGAAGGTTCGGCGCGCCTGGATCACATTCACCATTGGGCGCACACGTCGCGCACGCTCATCAACTTCGTGAAGCTGGTGATGCGCCTCAGCATCGAAATGCCGCATCTTAACTTTGTGATTCGACCGCATCCTTCGGAAAACGTCAACTACTACAAGTCGATTTTCGAAGCGAGCAAGAATGTCCACGTCGTTCACGAGGGCAGTGTGGGGCCGTGGCTGTTGGCCGGCAAAGCGCTAATTCACGACGGTTGCACTACAGCCATCGAATCGCACTTTTGTGATGTGCCGGTCATCAATTACAAAAGCGAGCGCGATGAGCGCTATGATTTGATGCTGCCCAACCTGTTCGGCGTGCGCTGCAATAGTGAAGACGAAGTGCTCGCCGCGCTGCAAAACATCCTGAGCGCGCCGCAAACGAGTACTCAATCGTCTGGTGCGACGCAGGCGCAGAGCGGAGTCAATGATGTTGCACGCTCGCTGATTGACAATTTTGAACACGACGCCTTTGAGAAACTAGACAGCGTCATCTGGCGCGCGGCGGAAAACATTGCGCCTTCAGACGCACCATCCCTGGGGCTGGGCGTGCAGGCCACGTATCAACGCTGGCGCGAAGGCGTGCGTTCACACAGCAGAAGCCATGACAACGTTTCCGGCAAACTGGATAAATTCGCCGGTTTCACCGAAGTGGGAATCGGGCCAAAAATGCGTACGGTGCAGGAAATTCTCAACAAAGACGTGCGCTACACAATTCACTCGAAGCGACTGATGTCTGTGGAGTGCTGAGAACACGCGCCTGCTCGCAGTTTTGCGCGGCATCACCTGAGTACTCAGTTGCTCACTTTTCTATGGCTACCTCGACTCCATTTTCCGGCCCGCTGCTGCACATCGGTTATCACAAAACGGGCACCACGTGGCTGCAAAAATTCTTGTTCGACGACGCCGAGGTCGGCTTTGTGCAGCCGTTCAGCCGCAATCAGGACATTCCGCGTCTGTTGATCTTGCCGCCGCCGTTTCACTTTGATGCCGCAGGCTGCCGCGAACATTTTGGGCCGGGCATTGCCGAAACGCGCAATCGCGGCATGGTGCCGGTTCTGTCCCTGGAGAGCCTGTCGGGAAACCCGCATGTGGCCGGCTACAATTCGCGCGAAATCGCCGACCGCTTGCACGAGGTGTTCCCGGATGGCCGCGTGGTCATCGGCATACGCGAACAAAAGAGCATGATCTTTTCCGGCTACAAACAGTATGTTCGCGTCGGCGGCACGGCGTCACTGGAGGATTACCTCGACCCTCCGTTCTACCGCGAGCGTGTCTCGATGCGTGTGCCCCAATTCCACTTCGATTACTTCAAGTATCACGGCCTGATTGAGTACTACTTTGAGTTGTTCGGACGAGACAACGTTCTTGTGTTACTGTATGAGCAATTCACCAGAGAGCCACGCGATTTCGTGTTGCCGATCATTCGCTTTGCCGGCGCGCGCGAAGTGGAAAACCTGCCCTATGACGAGCATATTCATCAAGCGTTGACAGGCACCCAGGTCGCGATGAAGCAGCGTCTTAACTTTATCGCGGCCTATGACAGCATCAATCCGACGGTGCTGGTGCGAAGCACCGGCGTCAAACGCCGCGTCGACCGCTGGATTCGGCGCGTGGACGGGCTATTGCCGCAATCCATGAAAAAGTCGATGGACGCCAGGATGAAAGCGAAAATCAAAGAGATGGCGGGCGACCGCTACCGTGAAAGCAACCGGCGCGTCGGCGAACTGCTTGACCTTGACATGAAGAGTTACGGTTACGATGTTTAATCGTTTTGTGTCGAGTACTCAGTGAGAACATTGAGATTCAACAAGGGATAAAACCATGTGCAGCTTAGAAATTACGCCACGCAAGTTGATTCATCGTCATTTCATCATGGGCAACGATTCGCGCCGCAGCATGTATGAATCGTCGCGGCGCGCCCTTATGCGCGGCACAGTCGCCACTCACGAGCGGTTGGCACACGAGTACTCGGATAAGGCCGGTTTTGAAATTCCGCGCGAACGTGGCTTTGTCAGCATGGCGCCGGGCACTTTTGCGGAAATTGACGGCGTGGTCGAAGACGTTCGCCGGCGCATCGCCGGTTATTCGGAAGATGAGCTGATGGGCCCGAAGAAATCGCAGCTTCGCAACCGTCTGTTGCCCGGCAAAGAACTGACTTTGGATTCGCCATACCTGCGCTTCGCTTTGCGTGAAGATGTGCTCGCCGCCATCGGCAACTATCTGGGCGCGGCACCGCTGCTGTCCGATGTCGATGTGTGGTATTCGCTGCACCGTGGCGGCGAGTTGGCCAACAGCCAGTTACATCACTGCGATTGGGACGCCGTGACGCAGATGAAGATTTTCGTGTATGCCAATGATGTCGATCAGAGCACCGGCCCGCTGACTTTGATTGATGCCGAAAATTCTCGCCGCCTGCGCGAGAAATTAGGTTACGTTTACGGTTATGCCAACATCAAGAAGTTGAGCGATGAACAAATCGGCAAAGTCATGGGTGAGGCAACCGAGTACTCGATGACGGGCGACGCAGGCACCAGCATTTTCGCCGATACGAGCAGTTGCTTTCATTACGGCAGCCGCAGCGAGAAACCACGCCTGATGGCTTTCTTCCAGTATTTCGCGCCGACGGCTTTTAAGCTGAGCAAACGTTACGCGAAAAACCTGCCGTTCCGCCATCTGGCCGGCGAAAGTAGCTTATCGCCGTTGCAACGACTGGCACTCAACGGCACTTCATGATTTCGAGGCGAGTGAGTACTCGGCTGTTAGTCCTGGCTGTTAATCGGCCTGTAGGAAGTAGTTGTAAAAGCAGGGATCGCTTTCGATCATGTCCCATACTTGCTGGCTGACCTGGTTGTTCTGTTCTTTCACGCGCAGCACGGGGTCGAGTTTGTAACGGACGTTCTTGGCCAGTGTGCCGTGCGGCAACTTCTGAAACCCTTTGGAGATGCGCCGCCCCAGGCTGCCGATGCGGGTGCGTTTATCAACACGGCACAGAGGTTCACGAAAACCGGCGCCGTGGTGATAAACAAGGTGTTCGTAAACGCCGTAGAACAACGGATGCAGGTTTCGCTTGTTGCTGCGCAGCATCGGATACCAGTCGAGGTTTTTCTCTGCGAGAATTCCCAGCAAATTGCCGCCCACATCCGATTTCAAGCGGCCCTGCGGGTTGAGCCACTTGTGGCCTTTTTTCCAGTCGCCGCCGATTTCTCTCCAGAACTTCATGGTCGTTAAGCAAAAAGAAGGATGTGGCTGCATATCGCCATTGTTCTCTTTGCGTTGGATTGCAAGCAGGGGATAGGTGCTTAACTTGTCGCGCCCAAATGCGACGATGTCTCCGATGGGAAAGGCGTCTCCGTCGATGAACATCAACCAGTCGTCGGGGCCGTCGGCGTGAAAATGGGCGATTTCCGCGAGCAGATTCAGCTTGATGGCGTGAGAAACAATCGGTTCAGTCGAAGAGTAGAAGAACTTGTCGCGATGATCGCGCGGCAAGTCGTTGAGGTAGGCGTAGACTTTGAAAGGTTGCTCAATGTGGTTGTGCAGATACTTGAGCTGAACGTCGATCCATTGGTCGTCCTGCCAATGGACGGTCATGATATGCAACATGATAAGTCGGAAAACAGCCGTGCGTGCCGTTTAATTATGGCACAGAGCCACGTCACTCACAAGCTGCAAGACAAGCCGATGCAGAGGCAAGCCAAGGCAAAGCCTCACCACAAACTGATCTTTCTAGGCAGCAGTTCCTTTCTTACTGAATTTTTCTTCTCTGCCTTCCATCTCGTCCATGACCCTTTCGGGCAGAACGTCTTGCGCAAGCTCCAGGAGTTCAGGGTCTTGCGATTCTTGAATGCCCATGTGATCGGCCATAGACGCCACCAGTTTGATGAGACGTGTAATCTCGTGCTCGGCCAACAGGCTGACGTGCAAATCGAGGTCGGCACGCCGGTCGGCTTGAGCCTGCATGCGGTTCTGGCTGATAAGAACAAACGTTGAAAGGAAAATCGCCTCGACCGAAGCGAACATGGCTAATATTACAAACGATTTGTCAAATTGCGGCAGAGGAGTCCAGCCCAGGTTGATGATAATCCACGTTGCGAACCCCAGCAGGTGAATATAAACGAAAGCCATGCTGCCGGTAAATCGCGTGATGTTATCGGCGATGCGCTCTTCGAGGCTCTTTTGCCTTTCCTCTTCTTTTCGCCGGGCGAGAAGCGCCTGAATATTGCGTTCCACGATGTGCGACATTCCTGTATCATGTGTGGAGCCAACAGATGGCTCATTATAGGTGTGTGGCATGGCAATGTCCTTATTGATTTTGCAGCTTCAGCTACTCTGCTGCTGATTGCGTGCCGTGGGAGCTTCTTTGCACGATTTATGATCATGTAGCGCACAAAGAGCAAAGCCGGATAAACTTCCAGCGCATTGACCTGCTGGGAACCGGCAAGCGCAAGGCGGGTGGAATGCAACGCGGCGATGCCCATGGAACCACAACACACTCAGCAAAACATAGCCATCATACCGGCACGCGGCGGCTCAAAAGGCATTCCTGGCAAAAATATCAAGTCGCTTTGTGGCCAGCCGCTTCTGAGTTGGACGATTGAGGCGGCGCAAGAAGCTCGTCACGTCCATCGCGTCTTTGTTTCCACTGACGACCTGCGCATTGCCGAAGTGGCGCGGCGCTATGGTGCCGAAGTCATCATGCGGCCTGACGAATTGAGTACTGATACGGCGTCTTCAGAGAGCGGTTTGTTGCACGCTCTGGAGCACCTGGCTGCAAACGAAGTATTCGCGCCCGAGTTGCTGGTCTTCTTACAATGCACTTCGCCGCTGACGCAAGGCGGGGACATTGACGGCACAGTTGAGGCGCTGCAACGCGAGAATGCTGACTCGGCACTTACAGTTGCGCCTTTTCACGGGTTCTTGTGGAAGCAGAGTGCGCAGCATGAAGACGCAGTCGGTGTAAATCACGACAAGCGCGTGCGGCCACGTCGCCAGGATCGTGAAGCACAGTTTCTCGAAACCGGTGCAGTTTATGTGATGCGCGCTACGGGTTTCAAACAGGCACGACATCGCTTTTTCGGCAAGACGGCGCTGCACGTTACACCCGCAGAACGCAGCCTGGAGATCGACGAACCGCACGATTGGGTGCTGGCCGAACACGCCATGCGTCGCGTTTTGCAGGAGCGTCGTGCCGAGAATCTGCCGTCGCGCATTGGCGCGCTCGTTTTCGACTTTGACGGCGTTTTTACCGATAATCGAGTACTCGTGTGGGAAGACGGGCAAGAAGGCGCCGTCTGCCATCGTGGCGATGGCTGGGGCCTGGCGCGTTTAAAAGAGCTTGGCCTGCCGATGATGGTGCTATCGACCGAGCGCAACCCCATAGTTGCAGCGCGCTGTCGCAAATTGGGCCTGGAATGCGTGCACAATGTAGCAGAAAAGGGAGCCTTTTTGCGCGACTGGCTGCGCGAACGTGACATTGATCCGGCTGATGTGATCTACGTCGGCAACGATGTAAATGACCTGACGTGCTTGCAACTAGTCGGCTGTCCGGTTGTCGTGGCGGACGCGCATCCCGATGTGCTGGGCCAGGCGCGCATTGTGTTATCGAAACCCGGCGGTTACGGTGCGCTACGCGAACTGGCGGACATGATTGGACAAAAGGCCGCCACCATCAAGCGCGGCGACTTCGAGGAGTAAGAGTGTGGCACAAAGTGTGAATATCGGTGCGAAAGCGGTGGGTGCGGGCAATCCAACCTACATCATAGCGGAGATCGGCGTTAATCATAACGGCGACATGGACATCGCGCGGAAGTTGATTGATACCGCTGTGGTGGCCGGCTGCGATGCGGTGAAATTCCAGAAGCGCACGCCTGAAGAGTGCGTCCCGCCCGAGCAGCGCGATGTGGTGCGCGACACGCCATGGGGCACCATGACCTACATGGAATATCGCTATCGAGTGGAATTTGGCCACGATGAGTACTCGGAAATCGACCGGTACTGCCGCGAGCGCAACATCGACTGGTTCGTTTCGCCGTGGGACGAGCCGTCGGTTGATTTTACCGAGCAGTTCAATCCCGTGTGCTACAAAATTGCTTCCGCCTCCGTCACCGACACGGGTCTGCTTCGGCGTTTGAAAGCAAGCGGCAAGCCGCTTATTCTCTCGACAGGCATGTCAACCATGGACGAGATTGAAGCCGCCGTTGAGATGCTGGGCCGCGATAACCTGCTGCTGGCTCACAGCACGAGCAGCTATCCCTGCAAAGCCGAAGAATTGAATCTGCGCATGATTGAAACGCTGCGCCAGAAATTCGCTTGCCCTGTTGGTTATTCGGGGCATGAAGTTGGTTTGCAATCGACTTATGCCGCCGTCGCCCTGGGTGCCGCTTTCGTGGAACGCCACATCACACTCGACCGCGCCATGTGGGGCAGCGATCAGGCCGCGTCCGTTGAACCGGGTGGCTTGATGCGCCTGGTGCGCGATATTCGCATCATTGAAAAAGCGATGGGTGACGGCATCAAGCGCGTTTACGACAGCGAAAGGGGAGCGCGCGCCAAGTTGCGCCGCCAGGTCTGATAATCAATGTCATATTTGTAGGCTGCCGTTCATCTAAAGGTAAAGTACTTTCTTATCTCAGTGACAGTCGTTGACTCAATTTTATGAAAGAATCGTCAGACAGACGGCAGCACATTAAATCGTCCAACACGGCGGTGGGTGTCCTTTCGTCGGAACTGGCGATTTCGCTGCCCTGCAACGCGACGCTTTCCGTGCCGGTGCGGCGCATCGTGACATTTCACCTCAACGATCTCAGCAGCCTGCTTTTTACCTTGCCGGCCTTGTACGCGCTGCGTGAAGGATTCCCCGGCGCACGTATCACGGCGGTGATGCGGCCTTCGCTGGCGGCGCTGATGGATGACTCGCCCTTTGTGGACGAGATTCTGCTGCGGCCCAAAGGCGGAATTTCCAAGCAAACTGCGTTGATGCTGCAACTGCGCCAGCGTCATTTCGACATGGCTCTGGCGTTTTCTTCATCACGCACTTCGGTGATGCTGGCCTGGTCGAGCGGCGCTGCCACACGTGTAGGCCTGGGCAGTGCGAAAATGGAAGCGCTGCTGACACATCGAGTACTCGATGAAGGCCCGGCGACAATCGAAACGTATCTTGAGATGGTGCGTTCGGTTGGTTGCAGCGCACGCGGCTCTGATTATCGTGGCCTGTTGCAAGTGACGCCATCTCATAGTTCGGCTGCGCTGCGTTTGCTCAAGCAGCACAAAATCGATGGTCCTTTCATTGTTGCCGCGCCGCAGTTGGGCGTGCGGCGCCGCGACAGCGCCATCCGTGAGTGGCCCGCGACACATTGGGCGCGTGCTCTGGACGAACTGGCGCTTCGCCTGCCGGTCGTGTTGCTGGGCGCGACACCGACGCCATCCATCATGCGCCAGGCAAAGAATCACGTTGTCGATCTGGGCGGGATGGCCGATTTGCCGTCTCTGGCGGCGATTTGCGGACACGCACGCTTGTTTGTCGGCGTTGATTCGGGCATGATGCACCTGGCGGCGGCCATGGGCACATCGGTTGTCGGTATTTTCGGCCCCACCGATTGGCGCACTGCCGGCCCGCGTGGCGTGCCATATCGCATTGCGCGCCAGCCGGTCGAGTGCGCGCCCTGCCTGCTGTCGCAATGCAAGTGGAGTGGGCGCGACGAACGCAAATGCCTCAAGCTGCTGGAGCCGCAAAAAGTCGTCGAATCGGCGCGTGAACTGATCGGAGTGTAGACGCTATTTCCACCCAAAAATTCCCTCAACTCGACCTGTCGCAGGTTCGCACTTATTCGGTGCGCGAGCGCGAAAACAAAGTCGCGCTGGGCGAGTTCGGTCGAGTACTCGAACGGGGCGCGGGCTTCGCCGACTTCTTCGATTCACTGCCCGATATTCTGGCCGGGCGCGAGCTGCGCGCTGTCGTGAATGCCATCGTTGAAGCCAAGCGCAACCAGAGACCAGTACTCGTGACCATGGGCGCGCACGTTATTAAAGTGGGCTTGTCGCCGCTTCTCATCGATTGGATGCGGCGCGGTGTGCTCGATGCGCTGGCGACCAATGGCGCCGGTGCGGTACACGACACGGAAGTGGCGCGCTTTGGCGTTACCAGTGAAGATGTCGGTGCCGGAATCAAGAGTGGCCTGTTCGGCATGGCGCGCGAAACCGGCGAGTTCATCAACGGCGCGGCGCAGCAGGCACAGCAGAGCAGTGCAGGGTTTGGTGAGACACTGGGCAGGTCGCTGTTGCAGGAACAAAAGGCGGGGAGTGCGCCGCACACCGATTACAGTTTGCTGGCTAACGGAGTAAAATACGGTGTGCCGATAACAGTTCACGTAGCCATTGGCAGCGACATCCCGCATCCGCAGCCTTCAATGGATGGTGCGGCGACGGGTGCGGCCACTTATAACGATTTCAAGATTTTCGCGCACGCCGTCAAAGACCTGAGCGGTGGTGTGCTGATCAACATCGGCTCCAGCGTGCTGCTGCCGACGATCATTGAGAAATCGCTGGCTGTGTGTCGTAACCTGGGCTACGATGTGCGCGATTTTACCGGAGTGAATTTCGATTTTATCCAGCAGTATCGCAGCACATGGAATCCGGTGCGGCGTGCCAATGAACTGTCGGACGGCAGCGGGCGCGGCATCGCGATTACGGGCCACCACGAGTTGATGATTCCGCTGCTGTGTGCCGCCGTCAATGAACGACTTGCAAGCGAAGGCTGCTTCCAGACTGAAGGCTTCCAAAGCGAAGGGATGACATCTGACGATCAGTAACAAGGCTAATCAAACGCAACCGGCGACACACGATGGCACATCCTCAAACGGTGTGTCCGGTTCCAGCGCGGCCCCAATGCTGGATGTGCGCGCGGCTTCCTCCATCTTTGCAGCGGCAAATGGGCGCACCATAGTTCTGGTGGGCGACCTGATGCTAGATGAATGGATTATCGGCACCACAACGCGCATCAGCCCGGAAGCACCTGTGCCAGTTGTGCGTCTGCGCGAGCGTCGCACAGCTCCGGGCGCTGGAGCCAACGTCGCGATGAACCTGCTAAAAATGGGTGCGCGCGTGCGTGTGGTCGGTGTCGTGGGAAACGATTGGGCCGGAGAGGAACTCGGGCGCGAACTGGAAGAGGCCGGAGCTGATGTCAGTGGCCTACTGCGTGACGACACGCGTCCCACCATCCTGAAAACCCGCATTGTGGCGCAGAGTCAGCAACAGCATCAACAGATGGTGCGTGTAGACCGCGAAAGCGAGGCGCCTTTTCAGCGCAGTGTGATAGAAGCTCTACGAGGGCATCTCCACACATCTTTAGCAGGGGCCACTGCGCTTTGCATTTCTGATTATGACAAAGGCTTGGCCACCAGTGGTGTTCTCGGCTCCACGATACAGGAAGCACTGAAGCTTGGGTTGCGCGTTGCAGGCGGGCCGAAACCACCTAATCTCGCATACTTCCGTGGGGCTGATTTTGTATCTCTCAACCAATATGAGGCGAGTGAAGCGGCGGGTGTGCGCCTCGACTCCGAGGATGTCGTCGAATCCGCCGGCGAAGCCCTGCGCCAGCAGCTTGAAGTTCGCTCGCTGGTGATTACATTCTCGTCGCGCGGTGCTCGGCTCTTCGAGGAAGGAAAGCCGTCGCATTTCTTGCGCAACCATGAAGTCGAAGTCTTCGACGGTACTGGGGCAGGGGACACATTTCTGGCCGGTACCACGATTGGCCTCGCGGGCGGTGCGAACTTCGGCCAGGCGAGTGAACTCGGTAATTTGGCCGGTGCAGCCAGCGTGCGCCACACGGGCGTTGTCGCCGTTACTCCCGAAGAAGTGCTGCGCGTGGCCGAAGAACCTTTGCCGAGTACTCAATGACTCCAGACGCCATGTCTCCAGACGCCGCCCCGCAAAATCGGAAACTGATGACACGCGATGCACTGGCTGCTTTGTGTCGCGACAGGCGGGCGCGTGGTGAGCGCGTCGTATTTACTAATGGCTGCTTCGACGTTTTGCACGCCGGCCATGTGCAGTTGCTGCATGAAGCGCGTGCTCTGGGCGATTACCTCGTGGTGGGCCTGAACTCCGATGCCTCAGTGCGCGCCCTCAAAGGTCCCACGCGCCCGGTGAACGATGAGCAGGCGCGTGCCTTTGTGCTGGCGGCGCTGAGTGATGTCGGTGCAGTTTGCATTTTCCCCGAAAACACGCCGGTCGCTCTCATTGAGGCCGTGCAACCCACTGTACATGTCAAAGGCGGCGATTACCAGCCCGATGACTTGCCTGAAGCGGCCACCGTGCGCGCCCTGGGCGGCGAAGTTCACATTGTGCCGTTGCGTGAAGGTTTTTCGACAACGAGTACTCTGCAAAAGCTGCACGATGACCAGACGCCGCGAGATACGGAGAACACCACCGCGCTTGTCGTCATTCCGGCGCGTTATGGTTCGACGCGCTTCCCCGGCAAGCCGCTGGCACTGTTGAATGGCAAGCCGGTCATCGAGCATGTCGCGCGCGCTGCATTGCAAACTTCGGCGCAGCAACCAATTCTCGTGGCAACAGATGACGAGCGCATTGCACAGGCAATTGCCGCTGCTTTTCCCGAGAGTGATGTTCGCGCGCTGATGACCGGCGAATGCGAAACCGGCACGGATCGCATCGCGCAAGTTCTACGCGAGTACTCGAACGAGGTGCCCGCCGGGCGTCTGATTGTAGTCAACGTGCAGGGTGACGAGCCGTTCATCAATCCGCGTCACATTGATGCGCTGATTGGCGCTCTGCGCGCCGACAGCCGTTTGCAAATGGCCACACTGGCAACACCGATTCGTGATGCAGCGCAGCTCAACGACCCGAACGTCGTCAAAGTTGTGCTGGCGCAAAACGGCGATGCTCTCTACTTTTCTCGCCTGCCGATTCCGTTGCAGCGCGATGCACAGGACGTTCCCAGTACTCGACACTTACGGCATGTGGGTGTTTACGCCTACTCCGCCGACTGGCTGTTGCAAATGGCGCAGATGCCGCCCACATCGTTGGAAGAAACCGAAAAACTGGAACAACTGCGCGCACTGGAAAACGGTGTGCGCATTCGCGTGCTCGTGGTGGATGATGTGGTGAACATCGCCATCGACACGCCGCAGGATTTGGCCGCCGCGCACGAGTTTTTGCAGAACAGTTGATTTGTTGGCACAATCCTGCACACGTAAGAAAAAAGGACTCCTATGAAATATCGTCGCTTTGGACGCACCGAGTTGCAAATGCCGGTTCTGTCGTGCGGTGGCATGCGCTATCAGCACAAGTGGGGCGACGCCGTGCCCGAAGACATCCCGCAAGATGCGCAGGATAACCTCGCGGCGACGATTCATCGTGCATTGGAATTGGGCATCAATCACATTGAGACGGCGCGTGGTTATGGCTCCAGCGAAATGCAGCTCGGCTGGGTGCTGCCGCAACTACCGCGCGAGAAGATGATCGTGCAAACCAAAGTCAATCCCGGCGACGGCGACCCGAAAGCATTCCTCGAAACGTTCAACAAGTCGATGCAGAACCTGAAGTTGGATTACGTTGATTTGCTGGCTTTCCACGGCGTCAATACGGCGGAGATTGTCGAACAGGTGCTGCGTCCCGGCGGCTGCATGGACGTGGTGCGCAATCTTCAAAAAGAAGGCCGCGTTCGCTTTGTGGGTTTCTCAACGCATGGACCCGAAGCGGCCATCACCAAAGCCTGCGCGACCGGCGAGTTCGATTACGTGAACCTGCACTGGTATTACGTGAACAACTTGAACTGGCCCTCGATTGAGGAAGCAACGCGGCAGGACATGGGTGTTTTTATCATTTCGCCCAGCGACAAAGGCGGCAAGCTGTATGACCCACCGCAAAAAATGGTCGAGTTGTGCCAGCCGCTAACACCGATTCAGTTCAACGACTTGTATTGCCTGGCGCGCCCGCAGGTGCACACGCTCAGCATCGGTGCGTCGCGCCCCACCGACTTCGATGAACACATCGGTGCTCTTGAGTATTACGACAACATCGAGCAAACCATTGCGCCAATTGAAAAGCGCCTGCGCGCCGAAATCGATAAGACCTGCGGCAGCGACTGGTATGGAAACTGGTTCAAAGGCTTGCCGGAATCGACGGAGATTCCGGGCGAAGTCAACGTGCGCGAGATTTTACGTTTGTGGACATACGCCAAATCGCTTGACCTGGTGGAGTGGGGCAAGATGCGTTACAACCTGCTGGGCAATGCCAGCCACTGGTTTCCCGGTGATAAAGCCGGCGACTTCGACGAACAAGTACTCGCGACGGTACTGCAAAACAATCCCTTCAAAGAGCGCATTCCCGCCGTGTTGCGCGAAGCGCACGAAATGCTGGTCGGCGAAGAACAAAAACGCCTCAGCCAGAGTTAGAATTCACATGGCACCAAAGATCACACGGGCGCAAACTGTGACAACCAAATGATGAATGTGGCGGCTCGGTAGTATTGTTGAGTTGAGCTGCATCGCGCGATGTTGCGAGTACTCGATAGGACTGCTGATCATCAGTCGAAAGAGATAATGCAAAGAATGCGACAGCCAAACTCATTCCTGGCCTTGTTGGGGGTCGTTTTACTCGTACAATTTACCTGCGCCCTCATGGATACTGCCTGCGGCAAAGTGTTCCATCAGAAAATGCCCACAGGTGTTTGGATACTTTGTGTGGGAGGTGCTCTGTGCGGCCTGCAAAAATTGTTTCAATCGAAGTACTACACGGCAATTGTGATAATAGCAGGTGCAGGCTACACAGCCCTACTTTGTTTTGTTGGATGGATACTCACAGGTGCTTTTACATAAGTGGCTGCACACAAATAGATGAGACCTTCGTCATTCCCGCGAATGCGGGAATCCAGTGTGAAGAAAGCCTTCTGGATTCCCGCCTTCGCGGGAATGACCTTCACACAATCCAATGCAATCCAATGCGACTCTGCACCAACCGCAAGCGGGAGCGCGCGGGCTTGATTCGATAGCCCGCGCTCCCGCTTGCGGTTTGTCGATACGTCTCGAAAGTCTAAAATAATTCTGTTCAACTACTTAGCGCCTCAAACGTCCTAACCGCAGAACAGGCAGTCGCTGCAACGAATGCTTTCAGGCTCCGCCTTCCACGCCGCTGAAATTATGCATCAATCCCTCGCACTCATTACCGGGTACTTGGAATCTCTTTTGCCCTGTAAGGGCATGAGGTTCTATGACTACAAGTCGCCGCACGCGCCGGAAGCCGGCTCTTCTTGAGGCCGCACAATCCATTGAACGCACTTCCTCTGTTGCTCCTGTGCCGGAGTTGCCCGCGATTATCGCTGATCCTGTGGAATCGGCTAAAGCCGCCGGTTTGCGTTACGTTTCGGATGAGATGCCCGGCATTCGTCGCAAGCGCGCGGGCAAAAATTTCACTTACGTCAATCCTGATGGTGAAACTGTGCGCGATGAAAAAACTCTGACGCGCATTCGCTCGCTCGCCATTCCACCGGCGTATAAAGATGTCTGGATTTGCCCACTGGCCAACGGCCATTTGCAGGCAACTGGCATCGATGACCGGGGTCGCAAGCAGTATCGCTATCACCCGCGCTGGCGCGAAGTGCGCGACGAAACTAAATACGCGCGTATGTTGGCTTTTGGCGAAGCGCTGCCCAAGATTCGCGAACGCACCAAAACCGACCTGGCCAAACCGGGATTATCGCGCGAGCGAGTACTCGCAACGGTGGTGCAGTTGCTCGAAAAGACCCTAATTCGCGTCGGCAACGAAGAATACTCGAAAACCAACAAGAGCTACGGACTCACAACGCTGCGCAACCGTCATGTCGATGTTGAAGGTAGCCATATTACGTTTGAGTTCAAAGGCAAAAGTGGCGTTCACCACACCATTGACTTGCAGGATCGCCGACTGGCGCGCATCATGGAAAAGCTGCAAGATTTGCCCGGCCAGGAACTCTTTCAATGGGTCGATGAGAACGGCACACGCCACTCCATTGGCTCGTCGGATGTAAACGAGTACTTGAAGGAAATCAGCGGCCAGGATTTTACGGCGAAGGACTTTCGCACATGGGCCGGCACGGTGCTGGCATCGCTGGCGCTGCAAGAGTTCCAATCCTTCGATTCCGAAACGCAGGCCAAGAAAAACGTTGTCGCGGCCATTGAAAATGTCTCGGAGCGGTTGGGTAACACGCCCGCTGTGTGTCGTAAATGCTACGTGCATCCGGCGGTGCTCGATTCTTATCTCGATGGCTCGATGATCGAAACCTTACAGCAAATCACAGTGCAGGAACTGAGCGAATCGCTGCACCAGTTACAGCCCGAAGAAGCGGCTGTCATGGCACTGTTGCAAAGCCGGTTGCAGCGCGCAAAAGATGAAACCGACAAGGACGGCAAGCATGGAAAGTAAAGCGAAGTTTCTGGGACATCCGGCGCACATCATTCTGATTGTTTTTCCACTGGGCTTGCTCTCGACAGCCGCTATTTTCGACCTGCTGGCGCTCGCCAAGAAAAAGGAAAACAAGAAGCGCAAATTCGCCGAAGCCGCCTATTTGCTCATTGGTGCCGGTATTCTCGGCGGCCTCGTCGCCGCGCCATTCGGCACAATCGACTGGCTGGCGATTCCTCAAGGCACGCGTGCCAAGCGCGTCGGTGCCGCGCATGGCCTGGGCAACGTGGCCGCCCTGGGATTGTTTACCGCGAGTTGGTTCTTGCGTCGCAAAGAGCCGCAGCATCCTACGACACCAGCCCTGACCTTATCCTTTACGGCGGCTGCACTAAGCGGCGTGACCGGCTGGCTGGGCAGTGAATTGGTGGAGCGCCTGGGCGTTGGCGTTTATCCCGGAGCGCACCTCGATTCGCCCAACACGTTGTCAGGGCGGCCCGCGACTGAAGATGAAAATGACGACTAAGTCGTCATCGCTTCAGCGCATACTTGTTCGATGCCGCAGCAACGTGGACAAAGCAAGAACAATCACCTTGCTATGGTGGTGGTCGAGTTGCAGTTTTCGATATTTATTGGACTTACGCACGAGCATCGCAATGGTTTGTAGGGGCGCGGTCTTCGCGCCCTGGGCGAGGCCGCACTGGGCGAGGCAACCTCGCCCCTACCAGTCAGATAGTTTGCGTAAGTCTTGATTTATAGGGCTTACGCAAATCGAAGAGTTTCCAGAACTCGGAGCGTTGGTTGCTTGGGTCAGACAACGACTTGTGTGCTGGGGGCTGCGAGTGAGGGGCTTGCGTGGCCTGAAACAAGCCCGTCGCTCACGCTCCGGGTTCTGGGTGCGTAAGTCCTGATTTAATCGCGTCTGTTGCGGCGCTCGTTGAGCCACTGCGCTGCCGCTGCTCGCTCTGCGTCGTCGAGTACTCCATCGCCGTTCTTGTCGAACATCTGGCGTAGCTGCTCCATGCGCGATTGATTGTCTGCGCCCTGTGCCGTCCTGCCCCGCGTGAGATGCTCCGCATCGACCGTGTAATGAATAAAGGCGATGAGCATTTCGTCGGTGGTTTGCTCGCCCCACGTCACTTCTTTAGGCGGCGTGTTGGGGTTGACGATGTTGTCCTCTGAATTATCGTAATGCGCCTCCACATCGACGCGTGAACCCGCTGGTAATTGAATCGGCTGGCGCAGTGTATAAGTCGTTTGCCAGTTGAAGTCCCATTCGGGAACGCGCACCAATTTCTGCTGCGTTTTGTCGGGCAGGGTAGCGGTTACGGTCATATCGTGCCCGAGCAAGTGCATATGCGGCGTGACCTGTAAAACAGAAATATCGGCAGGAGCCGTCATGGACGCGCGTGCCTGGTAATTCTTGTTGCCGGCAGGAATGCGAATTCCCAGATTGGCAATCGGCGCTACGCGCAACTGCTTATCGACCGGCTCCTTCGAGAAGTAAGCCCCGAGTTTGGTGCGGTCGATTTCAGGCTTGCCGCTTTTGTGATAATGCACCTGCAATATGATGTCGGCGCCTTTGGGCAACAAGATTCCGACGCCCTGCGGTAAACGCTGCGGCGATATGCCCGGCGCCCAGCCTCCCAGCGCCCCCGACGGATTGAAGCCGATGCCGCCAAACGAAGTGTAGCCCGGCCCGGCATCGGCTTCGTCCAACTTGCGGGCGCGGCCCTGCGTATCCAGGTAGGCGATGACGTGATGCACAATCTTGCGATTACCGGAGCGAATTTCAAATGCCGAAAGATAGCGATCTTCCGCATAGTTCGTGGGCAGGACAAAACAGCGATAAACATCATCACCTTCGGCGGCTAACGAGTACTCAGTATCCGGCTGGAAGACGGCATCCGGTTCGCCCAGGGCCCAGCCGGTGGCGAATTTCGGCGTCGCGGGCAAATCTTTAGCGTCGCCCTGTGGCGCACCGTCACGCGCCCATTGCTCGATGAGACCGATTTCCTGATTTGAAAGACGACGTGCATCGTGGAACTTTTCGCGGCCTTCATCGGCTTTCCACGGCGGCATGTAGCGGCTTCGCGTAACCAGGGCGATTTGCTTTGCGCGCTTCCTGGTGTCTTCGTAGTTGAGCAGCGCAAACGGCGCAACCTCGCCGCTGCGATGGCATGGGGAACAATTGCTGAAAACAATCGGTGCGATGTGTTTGTTGAAAGTGACACTGCCCTTTGGCAATGGAACGTAAGCGGCCTCGGTGCTTTGGGCAGGCGCATCGGCTGAACTGGAAAATGGGCCGGTGACGTTACCGCGCCACAACGCAGTGCAGACGCTGGCTGAGAGAAATGCGGCAATGAAAACAGGTATCTTGAAGTTTTTCATGAAGAGAGGCGTCAACACGCCGTGCCTTGATGCGAGTACTCAGTTGCCGGAAATGAAGCATCCGACGGCTGTCGTGACAATCGGTTGTCTGGGCGGCTTGCCTGCGAGTATAAGTTCGAGCACATCGCGCAGGTCGTGTTTGGTCGCTGCACGGCGCGTTTTGCCATAGGCGACGTGCTTGTTGTCAACTCGCCCGCGATAGAGAAGTTTGCCACCCGGCAATACCACGACCGCTTCGGGTGTTACGGTTGCGCCGGTCGCCTTTGCCAGCGTGTGTTTGGTGTCCAGCAAAACTGGGCTTTTGAACCCGAACTCGCGCGCGTGGTGTTGGGCAGCCGCAGCCGTCATCTTCGCATCAACATAGACAACGTAGAAGTTAATGCCGCGTTTGGCATACTCCGTGTGCAGCCGGTTTATTTCCGGTGCATACGAATTGGAAATTGGGCAATCGTGCGCCACGAAAACCAGCGCACTGGCCCTTTTGCCTTTCGCCTCCAGCGGACGATGCAGTTTGCCCCTGGCGTCGCGCACCGTTACAGCCGCGCACGCTGCAACACAGCTCAAGGACATCATCAATGCGGCGGTCAGGGCCACGAAATGGTTAAATCGGCTTGAGAGTTTCATATGATGTAAAAACGTTTGGACACGAACTTTACAGTCAAGTTGCTATGCTATGTGCTGTGCGGCAATCACTACCAGGGCAATTGCATTATAAATCGGATAGGCAATTCACCCGTCCCGTAAGGAGCGGGCTGATGCAGAAAAAGCCCCTGAACGGGGTTGCCGTCGGCGCAGAACGAGGCTGCTGCTCGGGGTTGAGGTCGGAGTTCAGGCCGCTTCAGCGGTCTTCTCTCCTGAGCCTGCTCCTTGCGGGCGAGTTTGTTTAACCAGAATTCCTAATGCGATTGCCCTGCAATCACTCCAGTCTTTCCCGGCAGGGCCAAAAACGTCATAATAGTAGCGATAATTCCCGAAGTGAGTACTCATGATCGACGAACCAACAGTTATTCCCGTGTCACCCGGCGCTGCCATCACTCGATTGTCGCAAGTCGCCGGGGCCTTGCGAAAGAACTCCGAAATTGCGGCGGCACTGCCCGCAGAAACCGCGACTTTACTGCGCAGCCGGCGCGACGCTTTGCTCCAGGCGCTGGAAAATGATGAGCCGGGGGCCGTCGAAGCCGCGCTACGCGACGCGCAAAAGACGCTGCGCCAGATTTATGAGACCGTCTCGCAGCCGGGCCTGTGGACTCCCGAGCAGGCGCCCTCTGTGTTTGCGGCGTTGCACTTTCCCGACCCATTGGTTCGTGGTGTGCAGCCGGTTGACGCGTCGCGCGTGATCGCCACGTTTGCCTGTCCGCGCAATCAGGTGCTCACGACATTATCCTTTGAAGATGCACCCGGTTCCATTGCTTACTGGCTGCGCGAAATTCGCACCATTGAAGCCACCGGCGAAATCCTCGACGATGCTATGGTGGAGAACTACGCGCCGGTTTTTCATCGCCTGCGCATTGCGCCGGGCGTGCGTCGTTTCCGCATCGAAAGCCGCGATGCCAGCAACATCGCCGTTTCCGATGAGTTCGAAATCACTGTTCCGCACAGTCTCTAAACAATTTAAAAAATTTCCAAAAACAAGGTAGAATAATGGAGGCCCGACGACAATCTGCACCCTGTGTGCAGAGGTGTCCGCGCGCCGATTACACCAAGGAGAAGACGGATGTCGAACACACAGTCATTTTGTAAATTCATGGCGATCGCTGCAACATGCGTTATGAGCGCGGGCGCTGCACACAGCGATGTCAAATACACGCAGACCATGAGAATGCCCGGCGTAACCGGCGCAACCACTGCTTCTGCTGGAGCGCCGCTTAATTCCACCACGACATGGATCAAAAAAAGCGCGCAACGCGTTGAAATGTCGCAGCAGATTGGCGCCTACAAGTGGCAGGAAGTCACCCTCACTTTGTGCGAAAAGCGCCAGAGCATTCGCCTTGACGAGGCGCTGAAGATTTACACAGTTTCGTCCCTGGACGGGTCGAGCAGCACCACAGTGAGTGCGGGCGCGAAAGCTGCCCCGGCGAAGGCCTCGAACGCAAAGCCCACGACGGGCAAAGTCACCATGACCGTTTCGGTCAAGGGCCTGGGCGAAGAAACCGTTGCCGGTCGTAAGGCGCGCCACTACATGATTTCAACGCGCTATCAAACGTCGGGCTGCGCCGGCAATGGCGACAATAGCTCCAAAATGGAAATCTGGGTCACTGATTACCAACTCCCGGATTTTAATTGCGGCGACAAGCCGGGCGATTGGCGAAGCTACGTGCATGCTTCAGATAGCTGCAGCGTCACCTCGGAGCAGAAGGGCGATATTGCTGCCTGGCAAGCCGCTTACAAAGGCTTGATCGTGAAGATGAAAATTTATGATGAAGCCGGCACCAAGGAAGTCATGACGCAGGAAATGACGGCGCTGTCGGAAGCCAAACTCGACGACGCGTTGTTCACCGTTCCGGCAGGTTTCAAGCAGCTTTCGGCCAAAGAGTATGACGATGCACGCCAGCAAGCGATGACCAAAGTCATGCAAGCATCGATGGGCGGCGCGACCAACGCCGGAGCTTCTAAAAGTGGGGCTTCTCAAAGCGGAGCTTCCAGGGCTTCCACGACCAACGCTGACGATGACGACACTCCGGTGCAAACTGCCGACGATTCGGACAACAATGCCGGTGCCAGTGATGACAGCGCCGCCGAGCAAGTTGTAAAAGATGCCGTCAAAGAGAAAGTCACCAGGAAGAAGCGTCGTTTCGGCCTTCCATTCTGAGCCGTTTCCCGGCTAATAAAGTGACAGATAAAACAAGAAGACGAGTACTCGGGTTGAGTACTCGTCTTCTTGTTTTTACACGTTCGTGTTTTACACAGTGAGTCTTCCGAAGCGCTAGCCTCTTGAGAGGCGTTAGCCTTCAGCAGGCATTTCGGTGCTTTGACCTACAGGCTGGTTCGACTGGCCTTCGGTTTCTTCGGCTGCGCCGCTTTCAACCGGCAACTGTGAGGACTGTCCGGTTTGTCCCGGTTCGGGCGGTGATTCGCTGCCGGGGCTGTGATCTTTCTCACTCATGAGGTTTCCTTTGCGAGGCTTTTACACGTTGCCGCCCTGGCCTGGAACAGGTTGAGACGGTGAATCCTGCACGGCATTGCCTGAAGCGCCGGGTGCCACAGTTGCCGTAATCGGGCCGCCGGTGGGCTGAGCCTGCGTCGGCAAAGCGTCTTGTCCCGGTTCGCGAGCGCGCAGCATTTCGGGCGTGATTTCCGGGTCGGCGGTGTACACCGAATCCAACAGAATTTCGAGTGCTCCGGCGGTGCGCGCGTGCTCGATGGCGGCGTGCGTTATAAGATCGCCGGTGTTGAGAATTACGTTGTCCGACTGATCTAGAATAACGCGCGTCACCGGACGGCCCAGCGCATTGTTGATGCGATTCTGTTCGGCCTGCGTGTTGTATTCGGCCTTCTTGTCTTGCGCTGCGCCGGTGAGTTCAGCCGCTTTCTGCTTGATGGTGTCCCAAACGCCCGCGGCGTGTTCCGTTACGGTGCCCACACCAGCCGAGGCGGCACCAATGCCGGCTGCCGCAATCACTTCGCGCTCTTTACCATAAAGTCGCGCCTGGTCGAGAATCTCGCGCGTGATGACCATGCCGGGTGCCACGATAGTGGTGCCGTTAGGAGCCACGACCTCACGCCCGGCAGGACGGCCAATGGCGGCTTCTTCGGCGCGGTCTTGCAGACCTGCCGCATGGCCGCTGGCCGTGGTGGAACCACTGGAGATAGCACCGCTGGCTACTCCGCCCCCCGCTGCAAGGACAAGCTGTCCGAGTACTCCGGCAGCTTCGGCACGGTCGGCATGTTCGCGCGTGATGACTTCGCCATTACGCACCAGCACTTCGCCGTTGACCGAGTCGCCGGTTGATGAGATGTCGTGAGCCACCGGTTCGACTGGAGCACTGCTCGTTGCCATCTCACCGGGTATCCCCATGCTGGATGTTCCCATGCTGCTGGATGTTGACAGGCCACTCGTTGCAGGCAAGCCACTCGTGGTGGATACGCCGGTCGAGGGAGCCAGTTCGCTGGATGAAGCCAATGTGCTGGATGGAGGCGTGGTCGGGTCGGCCAGGGTGGGCGACATTGTCGCATCGCTCACATGGGTGCTGGCTGCGTTACTGCTGACATTGCCGAAGGACGAAGGCGCTGCCATCGTGGCCTTGTCCGCGGGAATAACAACGTCGCGCGACGCTGTTTTTCCGACCACAAACTCTTTCTGCTTTTCTACTGAAGCCGTTGCGATGTTGCCGTAAACATCGGTGACTTTGTCTTTTGCTGTGCTATAGACGCCGCTGACTTTTTCTCCGACGCTGGATGCGGTCGCTTTCAAGCCGCCGGGCTCGTTTTGCGCCTGCGCCTCAAGTTCGGCGGCGGCTTCAGGCGGCACCAGTGCGACATCTTCACCAATGGCCAGGTCGCCGTGCGCCGGCAGATAGCGCTTGCCGCTCATGGTGTCGGAGATGAAGCCGGTGGAGATTTCGTAACCAATCACACGACCTGTTTCCTCATCAACATACATATCGGCTAGGGTGCCAAGATTCTGTCCTTCGGTGGAGAAGATACGTGTACCAGACAGCGCGGTCTGGCGATCCATGATGTCGCTGACACGCGCATCATCGTGAGCGCGAATCTTCGACTCAGCGCTGGGAACGACAATAGCATCAGGGCCAATGTTACGAACCTGGCTCCAGGGCACAATCTGCGCGTCGATCAAGCCAAACAATTCTTTGTCCGAGATCAGGAGCGCCAACAACTCATCCGTCTCGTGGTCGAAAATCAAATCTTTGACATTTCCTAAATCTGCTCCGTCACTTTGGCTCAGTACTTTCAAGCCAATAATGCTCTTGCCCTTACGCATTTCCTCACTCCTTTGACATCCAACAACTCAAGTTGGCTTTCAATCACTTTGTAGGTTAATAACCGCGTGGCGCGCCAGCCGGTGCATTAGCGCCACCTCCGCCGGTTCCCGCTCCGGGCGTTGTAGCCCCACTCGCGGTGCCGGTGGTGCCGGTTCCCGAAGTTCCAATGCCCGAAGTTCCCGCTCCTGGCGTTCCCGCTCCGCCGGCACCCGTTGTGCCGGACGCGCCTGTGCTGCCACTGGCGCCGCCAGTTCCCATCCCGGTTGCACCCGTCGTGCCGGTGCCCGAAGGCGACGTTGTGCCGCTTGCAGTGCCACCGGCTGTCCCAGTCGCTCCGGGTGTGGTTGTGGCGCCCGGAGCAGTGCTCGGCGCGTTCATTGTGGCGCCGCCGGTTGCGCTACCGCTTGCTCCGCCGGCTGCACTTCCGCTTGTTGCTGCGCCGGGCGTCGGGCTGGAAGCCGAACTACCGGCACCGGGAGTACTCATGGCATCGGGAGCGGTTGTGCTGCCGCCGGTCGCGTTGCCGGCGCCGGACGAGGCGTCGGAGGACGTTCCGCCTGATGTTGTATTACCGGCTCCTTGATCGGTTGCGTTCGACGTTTCCGTTGTCGTAGTGGTCGTGGTATCAGTTGCATCTGTTCCTGCATCGGAATTGTTGCCGCGAAGCGCATACCACAGCGCCCCTGCAACTGCCAGAGCAACAATGGCTGCTAACAGCCAGGTCTTTCCGCCTGATTTTTCGCCTTCTAAACGTGGCACGGGAGTTCTCCTCACCAATAAATTGCGCGCTGCCAAAGCAGCGAATCTCGGGTTGAGTTTGCAAAGACGGTGCCGCATAAATTCAATGTTGCGCTCTTCCGCACGCCGGATGAGTACGCGCAATAACCTCCTGTTCGGCGCAGCCTCTTGACAAAGCGGGGAACTCATTTCATAATTGGAGTAACCATTTCACTGACGTGAGTGAAATAATTGAGAAAAATGCTGGAATTGGTATGCATGAGGAGCCGCAAATGAATAAGACGATCAAGCAATCTTTGGGAGAGTTCGGTGCGATGCTTGCGATGCGGCCACAGGGACGCCGCGTTCAAGAAGCGCTGGACGGGCGTCTGCGCGAACTGCCGCCGGGTGGAGTACTCGTAATCGACTTCGACGGCGTGGAAATGATGGACTACTCGTTCGCCGACGAAGCACTGGGCACGATCTACTCGCGCATGGCTGCCAAAGAGTATCCCGACCGCCACCTGGTGTTGGAAGTGCGCGAAGACGAACTGGGCGAAGCACTGCTGGAAAACCTGGAAGTGGCGCTCAACCGGCGCGAAGTGGCGGCTCTGGTGCTGTCGCGCTCGGCTAAGGGCAGCGCCACCAAGACAGCGACATTCCCTGGTCGCGACGCAAAAAGCTCGCCGTGGCGTGTTGTCGGAACATTGCCGGGCCACCTGGTTGAGACGCTCAAAGCCGTGATGGACAAGGGACAGATCACAGTGCGCGAACTGGCCGGCATGTTGGGCCTCGATTCGGCCACGGCGTGCAATAATCGCATCGCACGCCTGTATCAGTTGCACCTGGTGCGACGCGAAGCCACTATCGTCCCGGAAGGCGGACGCCAGTATTCGTATTCCGCCGTCGTATAGAAATTTTTGTCAGTTACCAGCGAAGCCGTTTCAATGTTCGACAACCAGTAATCGAACGTTCAACGAGGAGAGTTCATGTCACGAAGCCAACAGGCCGTTCTCATTGATGAATTATGGGATGAGACTCAGCGTCTCAACGAACAGGTTGCGTCACTGCAAGAGCGTCTTGCTCTGTATGAAGACATCAGTTACGAGAACTCATCGAGTACTCGCCTGACTACACTCAAAGCACAGGCGCGCCGCGAAGAAGACGCGTGGGACGTTTGGCCTTATTGCTGGGCAATCGGCGCACACGCTTTTTTTGCACTGCGTCTTCACTCATTTCATGAAAAGCTAAATGAGTGGCGTTTATCGCGCCGCAACAAGAAAGAGCGCAGCGAGTTCTGGCAGCAGCCGCACCCGGAAGACATTTCGCTGAAGCTGATGTGATTGAAGCTAATGGAAAACGCCGCTGCTTAACAGGAGACTCAATGCAAGCCGTACAAACTGTTTTTCCGGCGCTGCGCATTACAGACTACGAGCGCAGTCGCAGCTTTTATGTGGACGGCCTGGGTTTTACCATTGACTGGGAGCACCGCTTCGGGCCCGACTTCCCTGTGTTCATGCAGCTTTCGCGCGAGGGACAATCGTTTTACCTCAGCCAGCACGCCGGCGATTGTCAGCCGGGCGGGCTGGCTTACTTTTATGTGCCCGACGTGGGTGCCTGGTACGCGCAGATGCAGGAGCGTGGCGTTGTGGTCGATGAACCGCCGCAGGATCAGGAATGGGGCAACCGCGAAATGCAGTTACACGACCCGGACGGCAACACGCTGAGATTGTGTACGCGCCTGCTGCACGAATGAATTATCGTTAACGCAATATTGTTCGAGTACTCGATTTCACGACTGAGGTTGCATCGCAGCACCACATTACACCATGAGCATCGAAGTCTACCAAGTGCGCGGCGACATTATGGAACTGATCTTCGACCCACGCGAGGACAACTTGCGCGTGGGCGAAACGCTGTGCGTGCAAGAGCGCGACGGCAGCGGTCAGGGCCTCATCTGCCAGATCATCGAGTTCCGCATGGTGACGTATCCGGCGCTGGTGCAGGAACAATTGCGCCTGGTGCTCGATCACGTCGATTCGCAAGACGGCGTTGAGCGCGCCATCGAAATTGTGCAAAGTGTGCAGGACAACTTGCAACTACCCGGCATGGGATTGTCACAGGAGCGAAACCTCAAAATTGCCATTGCCAAAATTCGCAAACTCGTGATTGGTCGCGGGCAGCGCGCGAAATGGGATCAGTGGGACGGCTGGATTCCGCACCGCGACGTGGAAGTAACACGCACGCGCGACCGCGAACTCTTCGCCAACTGTGTTGAGAACCTGGGCAACCCGCTGGAACTGGGCGAAACACTGCGCGGCGAGCCGTTCCTGGTGGAAGGCCAGGGCATGGAGAAGATCAACATCGTGACAGGAGTGAAAGGTTCCGGCAAAAGTCATCTTTCCAAAGTCATCCTCATCGAGTTGATCAAGCGCGGCGCGCCCTGCATAGTGTTCGATATCAACAAGGAATACATTCATCTTCCGCGCCACGAGATGCAGAGTGATGGCGTGGTTTTGCAGCGCGGCATCGTTCATCTCAAAGCCGGCGAGAACTTAAAAATCGGTTTGCAGCAGTTCGGCATCCAGCCGCTGATTACGATGCTGTCGAAGTACGGCTTGCCCGAAGTTTCGGCGATGCATCTCGAAAACCGCCTTTTCGGCTTGTTCGAGCAGATGCGCCAGTTAGGGGACAATGGTCGTAAAGCCCCGTTTCTCACGCTTGACCATTTAGTTGAGATGGCCGAAAACAACGAGATCGCGACCAATGAAGTCTCTAATGCGGCGATTCGTTCACGCTTGGAAGCGGTGCGCAATACGGGCATTTTCGCCAGCCGCTCGGAAGACGCCATTAACCTGAAAAGCGAGTACTCGAAAGTGCGCGAAGGCGGCGCGTTGGTGATCGACGTTTCGGCGCTGTCGCCATTGGCGCGTTATGGTTTTGCGCAAGCGATTCTCGATCTCATCAAAGAAATGTGCGAAGCCGAAATCAAGAACCATACGGCGCGCTTCCCATTCGTTTTATTCGAAGAAGCTCACCTTTACGTTTCTAAAAACACCGTGACGGATGTCGTCACACGCAGCCGACATTTAGGCATTACGTGTTTCTTCATCACCAACATGGTCGGTGGTCTGGATGAAACCGTGCTGCGCCAGACCGACAATTTGTTTCTGGCGCATCTGCCTTTCGATGACGACGTGCGTCACATCGGCAAAAGCGCCATGACCGATCAGGAAACAATGTCGGCTTTTGTGAAGAAACTGCGCCGCCACCACGCGCTCATCATGGGCAACGTGACGCGGCAGTATCCGATCATCATCAAGGTGAAGGCGTTGCCCGGCATCCGCACGGCAGGCGAAACCCAGTATTTCTTCAAGCCAAAAAGCGTCGCACAACTGCCGCCGCACAACGGCAAGAACGGTCACAACGGCAGCAACGGCTCCAATGGTGCGGGGCCAATCAACTTGTTTGAAACCTAAAACGGGAACTTCGAGCACTCGGTTATTGCCGCTTTTGTCGCGCCCGACGTGATTGTTTGATGAGGCAGCAAGCACCTGCGTGGAAAGCCCCACGACACTACAAATTGTCGTGAATCATAACTTCTTCACGCGCGAGGCCCAGCATCTGTTGGTTCCACAAATCGGCGTAGTGGCCTTGCAGCGCGAGCAGTTCTTCGTGCGTGCCGCGCTCGACGATTTCGCCTTTGTTCATCACGATAATCAAGTTCGCGGTGCGCGCCACGCTCAGGCGGTGCGCGATAATAAATGTGGTGCGGCCTTCGGCCAGTCTGTCTAAGGCATCGAGTACAAGAGTTTCACTCGTCGCATCGAGATTGGAGGTCGCTTCGTCCATGATGAGAATGTCCGGGTTTTTCAGAAACGCGCGTGCGATGGCGATGCGCTGCGCTTGTCCGCCGGAAAGTCTTGCGCCGCGTTCGCCGATGAGCGTATCGTAGCCGTTGGGAAAGTCGAGGATGAACTTTTCGGCGTTCGCCTGACGCGCGGCTGCGTGCAACTCTTCGTCGCTCGCGCCGCGCCGCCCATAGAGGATATTGTCGCGTAGCGTGCCACGAAACAAAATCGGCTGCTGCGGCACGATGCCGATGTGGTCGCGCAAACTGTGTGTTGTTATCAGGCGCAAATCTTGGCCATTAATGCGAATCGCGCCGTCGGTTACGTCATAAAAGCGCATCAGCAAGTTCATCGTGGACGACTTGCCCGAACCGCTGCCGCCCACCAGAACCACGCGATCTCCAGGGCGCGCTTCAATCGAAATTCCTTTGAGTACGGGAACATCCGGCGCGTCGGGATAAGCAAATTTCACGTCCTCGAACACAACCGGGGGTGGCCCGTTTATCTGCAAGTCGCGCGCGTTGGGTGCGTCCTGAATCGGCGAGCGCGTGTCGAGAAATTCAAAGATGCGGTCGGCGGCGACGGCGCTTTGTGTCAGGTTTGTATATAAGTTGGCGAAGAACTCCATCGGTGATAGCAAAAGGCCGATGTAGAGAAAAAACGAGGTCACGTCTCCCGGCGTGGCGGTGCCGTCGAGTACTCGATAGGCGCCGAAAACGATGACGACCAACAGCCCCAGGGTGCGCGTGATTTCGCTGCTCATCGTCATCAACGAGGCGAGGAAAAAGCGGCGCATGGTATAGCCGCGCAGAACATGAACCTGTCCCTGAATGCGACGATGCTCGCGGTCCTGGGCGTTGAAACTTTGCACTTCGCGGATCATCGCAATGCGTTCCTGCATGTGACCGTGAATGCGCGAGCCGGTTTCCATGACCTGCCGCGACGCTTTGCGGACACGCGTTCGCATCATGCGCGTGGTGAAAACAAAAAATGGAATGGTCGCAAGGGAAACCAGCGCCCACTGCCAGTCGGTGTAAACGAGATATGCGATCACGACGACGGCCTGCAACAGGTTTTGCGAACCTTGAATAAATAGATAGTCGAACGATTGCTGCGCCGACGAAACATCGCCCATCACGCGCGACACGATGGTTCCGGTCGGTCGCTGCATGTGGAATTCGAGCGACAGTCGCTGCACGTGATTGAACAAATGGTGGCGCACGTCGCGTTCGGTGTTGGCCGCCACGACGTTGCCCCAATAAACGCGCCCCAGCGTGGCGACGGCGTGCATCACCAACAGTCCCAAAAAGATAAACGTCAGGTTCCACAGGAGGTGCAAGCGTTCGCTGCGCGACCCGCCGGCTTTGAGTACGTTATCCATGACATGGCCGACGTAGTAGGGCATGAACATCGGAGTTATCATGCGCAACATGCCCGCGACGCCCGCCACGATGATCAGTGTGCGATACGGTTTCATGTAGGCCATGAAGCGCCACAGGTTGCGAAACCCGACATCTTCCGGATCGGTTTCGCGGCGCCTAAATCGAAAATAAGTACGGTTCTGCAACCGCGTTGAGAGGCTGAGCATGATGAAATTTCCTGCAGTCAAATCGCGTACCCGATTCTGAGTACTCGTAAACTAACTTACCACGACGCGCAACTTCCGGGGCGCGGTTTTGCAAAAATAAGGACAAGCGAATCAATTTGTAGGGGCGGGGTTCTCCCGCCCCACTTGCAACTTTGCGGCATGATCTGGTTTGCAGCGCGAACGGGCGGGAGAACCTTGCCCCTACGAATTCTCTGATGCCGCGAACAAAAAGCGCGAAACGCGGCACTAATGAAGATGACACCAATTTTGCCGTCGGGGAACACAGATGATCGGAGATGACGCACGGCGTATTCGGCAATTAAAAAGCGGCGACCGCGCGGCCTTTGAAGACATTGTATCGCGGCACTATCAATCGGTTTATCGCCAGTTGTGGCATCTGTGCAACAACGAGCAAATCGCGGCGGAGTTGACGCAGGAAACGTTTGTGCAGGCCTGGAAATCGCTCGATTCGTTTTCGGGACGTGCGGCGTTGCGCACCTGGCTTTACACAATCGGCGTGCGCGTTTGGCATCGCTGGAAAAACAGCAACGACGAACCTGCCCGCGAAAACGCGCCGCCCGAAAACTGGGCCGAGTCGCTGACCGATTATTCGCCGGGCCCGGCTCAACTGCTCGAAACACAAGCCACGCAGCAAGAAGTGCAAACGGCTTTGCAGCAGCTGCCCGCAGCATACCGTGAAGCTATTGTGCTCTTTTACATTCAAGGCTTGAAATACCGCGAAGTCGCCCTTGCGCTGGATGTCCCACTGGGTACGGTCAAGTCGCGTCTGCACCAAGGGCTGCAGCGGATGCGAGCATTGATGATGGAAAACACGGAAAGCGATTTACAAGAAGGAGGCACACCATGCGAACTCAAAAGCTTGAAAAAATGTTGAGGCAGTTACCGTCGCCGCCCGCGCCCGATTCATTGAAGGGTCGTTGTCTGGCGACGATTCCGAACTATGCGGTACACAACATGGCGTCCGCAAAACCGGAGCAGTTAAAAAAGCGTCAATTAAGGTTCGCAATGGTGGCGCTGATAGTCGCTGCGGCGGGTATCATGTTTGCGAATACTCGACAAACCGAAAAACGGGATGCGACGCATAATGGCAATGCGGTGTTCGCCCAAACAATTGAAGCAATGCGACGAATGCCATTTTTTCACTTGCATGGCAAGACTCGCTCTTACAGCATGGAGAACAATTCTGCGCGACTTTCGCAATGGGGCCGCATTGATGAGTGGTTCGACGTTCAGCAAGGCTGGTATCACGAGAGCCGCGTGCCCGGAAGCCGAGACGTACGAGTTTTGCTGCTACCCAATGGAACGGAGTACATAGCTCTCGATTTCTCACATCTTGGGCAACCAAATCGCTATTCTCTTGACATCACCTCCCATAGAGGAATGTGGGAGATGATGAAGTCATTTGCAAATTTACCACAGTTGCTGGGGCGTTCGAGAGCGAATTATTTCGCCGAGTTCACTGCATCACATGCAGGGATGTGGCAAGAGCGTGGGGTTACTGTCTTTACCAGGGAAGACCAACTTCTTAAGCTACCCGCTGACGTAAAAATGACCAACTTCACTACCAAGACCTCGCTGTATGTAGAACCGCAGAGTCATCTTCCAGTTGCTGTCAGAGATTGGGTCAAGTTTTCTGCTAAAGGGGCTTGGCAACTGACGAGCGAGCGCGAGTTCTCCTTTGCTAAACCCAAGGCGGCTCTCTTCAACCAGGAGCGGCTTGTAGGCGGCGCCGAGCAAATCCGCCGCTTGGTGCGCGGCCATCATGTTCTTGTCAAACAAAGCGCCTGGGCGCGAGCCAATTTATCACATCGCAAATGAGTACTCGCATTCGATTCCTGTTGCCGCTGCCGCCCAGCGTGAATAACCAATATCGCGATGCCGATGTTGGCGGCGTGACACGGCGTGTGCTCAGCGCTGAAGCCAAGCACTGGAAGACTTCCATTGCGCGTGCGTTTCACACGTTGCTGGTCAATGGCCGTTTGCCGGATGGCATTCTTGATGACGCGCAAAACGGCTACGTCGCGATATACGGCGAGTTCTTCTTCGAGACGCCGCATCGTCGCGACCTTGATGGCGGTTTAAAAATCGCGCAGGATGCCGTTTGTGCCGGGTTGCGTGTCAACGACAACCGCGTGGTGGAAATACGATTATTGAAACGCGTTGATCGCGTGCAGCCGCGTCTTGAACTAACGGTGCAAGTGCTGGAAGAATGGAATTTCGAGGCGCGGCAATCGCTGTTTTGCGAAACCATCGAATGCGACGCCGAACTCGACTTGCGCCGCGCCGTGAAGCCGATGCCCAAAGTGGCTGCCGATGAAAGGAAATCTTCGCTGGAAGGCTTCGGCTCGAAAAGCTCGCGCGGCGTTTCGGATCTGGAAGATCTAATGAAGCGTTTCGGCTGGGAGTAGAAATCACATTCGTCAACGTCTGTTTGTTGGCTATCAGCAATCGGTAGTGAGCAGCGAGTACTCGTTGTTGAGTAGCGCCTAGAGGATGGCAGGCTGTAGCAGTTAACGACTTGCAGACTACACATGATTGCCCCGGAACCCCAGGCGTGAGCGCGGGGCTGAACTCCGTGGTGCCTTAGCCCCGCGCTTACGCTTGAGGTTCTGTGTCCTCTGCAAGCTACTAACTGCAATTCACCAAGCGCAAGCGGGAACGCGCGGGATGTATCGTCTCCAGCAATCCCGCGTGCTCTCTCTTGCGCTTGATTGTATAGCAGACGTCTATAACGTCAAGTTATATTAGCGAAGGTAAATCAGCCCGGTAGCAACAAATGTCCGGTGCGGCCCTGCCAACCATCGACAGCAAGCCATACGATAATCATTGTCACATCGCCCAGTGCCAGTCCGAGAAACAGCGGCATTGCTTTGCGATAGGTGTCGTTGCCGCCGAATCGTGTGATCAGCACTTTCGACAGCCAACCAAGAAAAATCGAACTCCAGAACGTCGCTGTCGAGTAGGTTAAGGCCATCATGTAACCGATGGGGTGGAATGGAAAGAAGGTGAAGCGGCTGCGCGCCAGCATCATGCCGTAAGTCAGGGCTGCGCCAACCGCCATCCAGAGCCAACTGGTCGGTGCAGAACCACTTGTCGATTTCAGTGCATTATCAACCGACGACGCCGGCATCTTCGAGCCGTTCTGGGCCCACCAGGTGTGTCCCAACGTTAAGCCGCCGTTATCGTACCCTAAATGCACAACCGTTAGCCAACTGATGATAACCGACACGATAATCACAACGCTGATGAGAGCCAGCAGGGGCTTGGCCGCGATTTTATGGTCGTGCGCCAGTTTGAAGCTGTGCACAAAGCTCGGCATGATAAAACCGCGCATGTGATTCACCATGCCGGCCTGCATAAAAGAGGCCGGTGCAACGCCACTTTCGAGAGTAAGCCACTGGCTCGGCCCGCTGTTAATCAGTTTTGCAATCGCCGCCAGTGGCGACGTGTGATGCTGCAAAGCCAGCATGCCGCCTTCCACAGCCACGCGCGTCAGGCCAATCGCAAACACGATGTAAGAAATCCACAGCGCCAGGGCGACATCAACGCGCACGCCAGCCACGCAACTGGCACCGATCATCAGCAAAAACGCACCGACAAAGCCCCAGAACGCAAGCGGATAGGAAAGCACTTCTGTTTTCTCGCTGTCTGTGACGGGCTCTCGGCCAAAAGCGCGGCGTGCGACGTGCGTGAGATGGCGTCGTGCCGTCCACAGCACAATGGCCACATAGGCCAGATACGCGCCGCCCATTTGATAGCCGGTAAACACCTTGTCCGGCAATCCATCGGCGCCGGGGAGAGTGCCCGCCGGGAAGCCCAGCGAATAGGCGATGATATATTGCAACTTGAAAAACCAAAAGAAAGCCCACAGCGAAAACGATATTTCCGATGTGAGTAAATAAGTGACACCAACAATTACCGGATAAACGTTCACCGGCACCCAGCCGATCTGGTTCCACGGCGCATTCGAAAATAAAGGCCCGGTGTTGATTTCCAATGGAAACGTTGGCACTTCCGGGAAATACAAATTTAAGCCGCGCAACCCCTGGATAAAAACGGCCAGACCAAAACCGACCCACATCATCGGGTTGCGAAAGAAGCGTCCGAGTACTCCATACTTATCCGGGCGGTCGAGATCTTCAGTCATGGTCAGAGGCAGACGCAGCAACGGAAAGGAGAGCGCCTCATGCTCGGCCCACTGCGCGCGCAGCATCACGCTGAGGCAGCCCAGCATGACGTAGGACAGCAACACAAAACTGATCCAGAAGATCAACGGCAGCGTCCAGGCAGCCCAGGGAATGATCTGATCTCCGCTCAACCCGACATACCAACTCTCGACAACGGTGCGGTTGACCACGCCATCAGACGTTAACGATGGCGTAAGCCACGGTTTTACGCCCGACAAAAAGTTAAGCCACCCGTTTTCCGGCGTGGCGAAATAGTAGGGAGCAATGAGGTTGGGAATAATGAAGTTTTCGGAACCGTGACCCGGCACGAGGGAAGAAAACAGACATGTGATATAAACCGTGAGCGCTTCGTTGCGCGACAGACGCCACTTGTGCGACAGCAGGCGCAGCAGCGGGTTGACCACAACAACTAAGGCCAGCAGAACCCCGACTGCACCGGGCGGCAGGTGCGCCCCGCCCAGAAAAGTGTTGTTCAGCTTGTAATCGATGACAGGCAGGGCATAGCCGAACACAACGGCCAGTATCAACGATAAAACAATAACGCGCGGCGTCACACCTCGTTCGCTGCGCGGCGACACTGGGGCGGCGGTGCTATCTTCTGCTGTTTGACGGACTGTTTGAGGAGCCGATGCACGAGTTAAATTCTCCATACCGAGTTCCTGTTTGTGTCTATGATTCGACAGAGCGGGAATGGCTCGGACAATCCCAACCGCTATAAGTCGCACGGACATGGGCCTGTTCCTCGAAATTTCCTGTAGAATATTGCCGGTGCTGGTGCCGCAACGCAGGTTGTGAAGAGTAGTGATGATCAAGAAAAAGTCGGCGTCTCAGTTCACTTGCCAGAGAACCTTGACAATGTCCTGGAAGCCCTATCACGAGTATCTGAACGATTCCGGAGCGTGAGCGATGGGCTTGTTTCTACAGGCAAGCCCGTCGCTCACGCTCCGGATTTGTTTCAACGATTCAATTGCTATTTACGAGACTGCTTGAGGTGATTTCTTGCCTGGCAGCACTGCTCTGTTCGTGAGGCAGTGGCGCGCATGACGCAGCTTCGCATTTCAGGCGAAATGCAGAGGTTGAGGAACGAAGGGAGAGCGTGGGGATGCAACTGTGACGCTGTTATGGAGCGTGAAAACCGCACTTCCATGCTCCAGCCAGGTATAAAAGAATGGGCCCACCTAGATTCGAACTAGGGACCTCCACATTATCAGTGTGGCGCTCTAACCAACTGAGCTATGAGCCCGAAAACGACCTTTTTGTGTGTCGCGCGAACAGATATGATACAAAATCCGGGGAGCCTGTGCAACGTCGGAACGGAAAAAATTGCACTCGGCGGCGTTGCGCCCGATCCGAGTACTCGCTATAATTTCAAACAGCCTGGAGGGATACCCAAGTGGCTGAAGGGGCGGGTTTGCTAAACCTGTAGACGTGGGTAACTGCGTGCGAGAGTTCGAATCTCTCTCCCTCCGTTGCAAAGAAGAGCCCTGCATCGAGTACTCGATGCAGGGCTCTTCTGCATGTGCTTGTCGATTTCCACACAGATCATCCATCGCCCAATGTGCCTTGAAGTCCGTTGCGATACGCACAGGGCGCGCCTAAACCTGAGGTTTCGGTTCGTTTGTTGAAGGTGTATCGTCCGGCATCGAGGCAGCCTGCGGCGCAGCCCCGTGAGGCGCAGTCTCGTGAGGCGTAGCCCCGTGGTGCGCAGCGGCATCAAGACGCGGCGAGCCATTAGAAACGTGAGTTGCGGAACCTTGCACTGCACCGTTTTCTTCTGTGTGCGGTGCATACGAGTCAACGCCTTCGGTTGATGTCACATCGCTGTCGTCACTATGATCGTAGTTGTAGGTGCTGTCGAGTTTGTTGCTGTCATACGAAGTTGATTGATAATTAGAGTTGTCGTTGGCGCGGTCGTGTGGCGCACGGCGTGGCTCTTCGTCGTGCTCGCCGAGTGCGCTTAACTGATTCTGAAACTCGCTGGTCACCTTGCGGAACTCGCGCATTCCTTTTCCCAGCCCACGCGCCAGTTCCGGCAGGCGATTCGGACCAAAGAGCAACAAAATCAAGACAAAGATAACAACAAGTTCCGGCGTTCCCAGTGACATTCTTTTCTCCGTTATGCAGCTTGTCGCCTGCGACTCTTCGGCGGCGACTCTTTAGTGGCGACTTCTCGCTTGCAACTATTCAGCGGCGATTTCAGGCCAATCCGTCATTTGTGCCTGCAAGAAAGATCCCGCTTCCACATGCGTGACATCAGCGGGAACATGGAGCAGTGCATTGGCTTGCGTCATCGTGGACAGACGCCCACTGCCCTGATCGCCGGGCAAAATCGCGCGCCACGAGTTCGGCTCATCGGCATCGGGAACAACAAGCGCGCGCGCAAATTCGGTGCGACCCGCCGGAGAGTTTAACGCGCTTTGCAGGCGCACCGGCAATGTCACACGACGGCGGGCGCGGCGGCCTTGCATTTGGAGCAGGGCAGGGCGCACGAACTGCTCGAACGAAACCATGACCGACACCGGATTCCCCGGCAAGCCAAAAACCGGAACCGAGTACTCGTTGTCTTGCAGGGTTGCAAACAGCACGGGTTTTCCCGGTTTCATCGACACCTTCCAGAAGTGAACGTGCGCGGTGTCATGCAGCACATCGCGCACGGGATCGAAGTCGCCCATGGAAACACCTCCGGAAGTGACAATGGCATCGCAGTGCGCGGCGCACGAGCGAAGAGCGTCCTGCAAAGCCGCGGCGTCATCCGGCATGTGACGGTATTGGGAGACGATGGCTCCGCAGTTCTCTACCAGGCCGCGCAGTGTGAACGAGTTTGAATCGCGAATTTGCCCCGGCTTTAACTCGGCATCGACTGCAACGAGTTCATCGCCGGTTATTAAGACAGCAACGCGCGGCTGTCGATGCGCCTCAATGTGTGCGCAACCCAGGCTGGCCAACATACCCCACTCTGCGGCGCGAACGACACTGCCGGCGCGCAGCACGACTTCTCCACGTGCCACATCCGACCCGGCGCGGCGTATGTGCTGGCCTGTCCGGGCCGTTGTAAGAATCGCGACCTGGCCGTCTTTTGTGCCGCGCGTGTCCTCGCGCATGATAACAGCATCGGCTCCGGCGGGCAGTGGAGCACCTGTCATAATCTTGGAGCAGGTGCCGGCTTCAACCGAGTACTCGGGCGCGGCTCCCGCCGCAGTCGTTTCCAGCACTTGAAGCACAACAGGGCTCGCTTGCGAAGCGCCGTCCACATCGGCGGCGCGCACCGCGTAGCCATCCATGGCGGAGTTGTCGAACGGCGGTAGTTCAACTGTCGAGATGATGTCCTGCGCCAGCGTGCGGCCCGCTGCGTGCTCATGCGACACCATCTCAGATTGAAGCGTGTGAACCGTGCGCAGTATGACTTCTTGTGCCTCGTGTGGAGTTAACATCGTGCAAAAATAGCCCTGTCAAGCATTGTAAGATATTGTCTCGCTTGCGGCACGCACCGAAACCCGCGCTGGGGCACGCACAGAAGCTCTCGGCCCGGAAACCAGTGCGGAGTAAGAAACCAGAATTTAACAAAAGCGCAACCCAGATGTGACGCAGCCTGTTTATGCTTTGTTGTGTGGCACGAGCGCCGTTCAGTGCCCCGGAACTCGATCAACGCCATTCTCCACATCCGCGTTCGGTGACAAAGTCAGTTTTTCAACTGAACGCCGTGCCACTGCAGCGCCGATCACGCTTCTCCTGCAGCGAGTACTCGTCACGTCGCGGACAGGCCAGGTGGACATCATAGCACCGAAAGGGCGGACATTCTCCTTTGAGCACGGCGCAGGAAACTGAGAATCTCGATTTCGCCGGCTTACGCGTTCTCGCCTTTGAAAGCCGCCGCGCCTCCGAGATGAAAATGCTGATCGAAACCGCTCACGGCAAGGCCACACTGGCCTTTGCGATGCGCGAGGTGCCGCTGCAAGACACTTCGCACATCAAGCTCTTTTGTGACGCGTTACTCGAAGGCACGTTCGACATAGTGATTTTTCTGACCGGCAGCGGCGTGCGAACACTGGCCGCAGCGCTCGATAACCACGCCGCACGCAAACGGTGGATCAAAGCCATGTCCCGCGCTCAGATCGTGACGCGCGCACCGAATGTAGGAATTGCCGTGGCCGAACTGGGTTTATCCGTTTCGTTGAGCGTGCCGCCGCCCCACACATGGCGCGCGACGTTGACGGCACTGGACGCTCACGCCGACCAGTTTTTTTTGAAAGGCGCTCGTCTTGCGCTGCAAGAATATGGTTTGCCCAGCCGCCCTTTTGTCAAAGCGCTGAAGGCTCGCGGCGCGGACGTAACACGCGTGCCGCTTTATCACTGGGCGCTGCCGGAAGAAATTGGGCCTCTCCTGGTTGCCATTGACGACATCGTGGAAGGACGCCATGATGTAGCGCTTTTCACCAACGGAACGCAGGTGTGGCACCTGTTTAAACTGGCCTATCGCAAGGGCATGGAAGAAGAGTTGCGCGCCGGTTTTTCTCGCCTGCTGGTTGCTTCCATCGGGCCGTCCACCAGTGAAGCACTGCACGAGTTCGAGGTGCCCATCGACTTTACACCCAGCCAGGCAAACATGGAAACCTTTGTCAGCGAAAGCGCTGCGCAGTGCCATCAGCTTCTCGCCGCGAAGCGCGCTGCGAAACGCGCCGCGTCTCCAACCTCATAGCGCGTAGCCGGGCGAAAGCCATCGTAATTACTCTGCTGCGTGGCGTAACAACCGCGTGGTGTAACAACCGCGCAACATAGCTCACATCAAAACGACACCGACGGCAGCGCCGGTTGACTCTTTATCAGGTCACATCCTCAATCTTGTTGATGATGGTCATCTGGTTTTCCATGATCTTATGCTGGTTGGCCTGAATCGTTTCCTGATTGGCAATGATGGTTTCCAGCGTCGAGAAGAAGAGGTCGAGGCGCGCCTGGTTGCTGCGCATTTGTTTCTGCTGAACCTTGATTTGCTGCAAAGCGGCCAGCGTCTCTTGCTGGTTTTGCATAATCATCTGCTGGTTGCCGATGACTTCGACATCGAGTTTGTTTTGCTGAACGCCGAGTTGGCGCTGTCCGGCCTTGATCTGCTTTTGATTGACAAGGATGCGCTCTTGGTTCTGCAACACCTTTTGTTGATAGTCGAGAGTTTCCTCGCTATCCTGGCTGTAGTTCATGCCGTCATCTCCATTCTTATCTTTGGCGAAGTGCGCCTGTGGTGCGCTGCTGAGTACTCGAAATCATAAGTTTACTCAGGACGCGCTGATAAAGAAGCGGAAGCGGCCATGCGAGATTTGCGTGGCGCGCTGTGGCTCCACTCGATCTCGGAATCGTCGTCATCTTCAAGAGGCAACAAAGTGTCGTCCTCGGAGATGGTTTCTGCGTCCTGTGCTTTCGACCTGCCCTGTGCCTCTCCTGGTGCCTTCGATGGTGACCTGGCACTGATTGAAGCGGCGTCCTCGGCAGGTTCGGCCCTTAAAAGCGCAAGTTGGCCGCGCAGACCGCGATGCTTTTGGCCGCGCAGTGCGGCGGCCTGCGTAAAGGTTTGCCGCTGCAAGAAGAACGCGTAGGCCAGAGCCAGCACAAACACCAGTTCGACAATCTGCGACAGGCCATAATCGGCCATGCGCCAGTTGAGCAGTTCGGCCAAACGAATGACCTGCGCCAGAGCGAACATGACACTGGCGATTATGAGCACACGCCACGTTTTGCCCAGTTCTCCTGTGCGTAGCAGCGTGTACATATCGATCGCCAGAACGGCGGCAATCACGCTGAAACCGAATGATAAGAACGATAACAAGCCTAAGTAGGCTCCGCTGTCTCCCGATATCATAGTGTCCCTGCCTCTATTCTTCGCCGCATTTTCATGAAGCTGGTCTGAGTACTCACCTATTTTCCGTTTGCCAAAGAGCACTTGAAGAGCAGCACGCTTTCTGCCAATGGAATGTCCACAAAACGGCGCTGCTAATCGTGCACAGCGGGGCGCGTGCCTTCGCTATGGAGCGCCAGTCCATCAAGCAGACCGTAGCGCTCGGCCAGTTCCTGCCCCCACAGTGTCAGACTGGAGTGTGCCGTGTAGCGCAGTCTCATGGCGCACGGTACCTCCAGCAATGAATCGAGCAACTCGGCTTGCAGGGTCATGGTGCGCAAGGCAAGGGCGGAAATCTCGACGGCGCTCATCTGATCGGCATGGTCGAACTGCAAATTCTTCGCAGCAAAGCGCACCGGCAAAGAGTGTGCGGCAAAGTTCGCGTTCAACTGCTGGCGCAATCGCTGTGCCGCCGGCCATCCCGCCACCGACTCGTATTGATGCAGCAGGCAGTCGGTAATCGCGCTGAAGGTCTCGCACAGGGCGCGCCGCAGAATCGGTGAGTCGAAAGCCAACCCTTCTGCGGGCCAGATCTCCATGTTTTCCAAAGGTTGCCCGGACGCGGCACGATGCAACGCGGCTAAGGTCGCTTCCACAAAAATCGGATCGAGCCCGGCGCCGACACGCTCACTGGTATTTTCTTTTACGTTTGGCACGTCGGGTGCGAAAGCGCCGCTCGATTCTTGTGCTCCTTTGAGACGTGCCACCGTGGCGCGCGGCGAAAGCGGGCGGCGAAAAGGCCGTGGCGTCACGCAGGCGGCAAAGACTTCGACCACAGCCAGCAAGCGGCCTTCGGGCGAAGTGTGCTCGCGTCGCAGCGAATCGGGATAGCCGCTGCCGTCGGTTCGCTCGTGGTGCTGGCGCACCCACACACCGGCCTCCTTGAGAGCGGCCAGTTCCGCAATGAGCGAGGCACCGGAAACCGGATGTCGTTGCGCTCGCAGCACATCGCCCGCATTCCAGCGACCGGGTTTGGACAGCAGTTGCGCCGGCCATTCGCAGCAGCCAATGTCGTGTAACAACCCGGCGCAGGCGAGAACCGTATAGTGATCCGCACGCAAACCGATCTCAACACCCACAGCAGCGGCCACTTCGCAAACCAGGCGCGCATGAGCCACACCGCCGGGCAATTTGTGCTCGGAAGCGATTAAAATTTCCTCGGCAGATGTAAGAAGTGGATCGGGATTGGGCCCCGGACGCCTGGCAGCCGTACCGCTGGAGGGCAGATGAGGCGTGCGGAGTGCCGACGACGAGGTACGATCACTCAGGTGTGAAGTGGCCTGTAGCCCTAACGACCACTCATGCGCTGTGATTTTGTGCTGTTGAATATGACCAAGGTCGTGCAGCGGTACACCGGCTATTGGCGTGTCCCGTTCCGGCGCTGAAGAGGTTGGTAGCGAGTTTGACGTCTCGTTCATGAGGACTATTCCGCAAGGCTATTACGCAACCATTAACTCCACTCCGTATCGGCAAAAAGGCGCAACGGCCATGAAGTGCCAATAATTGATGTCTGCTTCGTCCCGCGCTGGATTACCGGAAGACATTTTCTCGTGCGCCAGTTGCACAGGATGCTGCATATGCGCCTGAGCCGCGATGGCCTTCGCCTCTTGTGCAAACAAACCAAACACAGCCGAGCCGCTGCCCGTCATCCCTGCCGCCAATGCTCCACACTGCCGCAGTTGTCTGGTAATGAATTCCACATCCACGCCGCAACGCTGCGCCGCTGCGCTGAGATCGTTACCGAGCATGGTAGTATGCAAGAGGTTCGCCAGTTCCTCCACTGCGACTGAGCGCTGTGTGCTGTTTTGAAGAGCATGGAGCAGGTGCGGTGTCGTGTTGCCGGACGGCGAGCCAAGAGCGTCCCACTCTGCATAAACCTGTGGAGTACTCAGAAGCCGTTCAGGTTGCACCACGAGTAACCAGCCTTCAATCGGCGGCAAAGGAGACAGGCGCTCGCCGATTCCTTCCATCAGCACGCAGCCGCCGTGCAGAAAAAGCGGCACATCGGCACCCAGGGAGGCGGCGGTTTTGTGCAGCGTTTCACGGTCGAGAGTTGCACCGTATAACTTTGTCAGGGCCAGCAGTGTCGCGGCTGCGTTGCCGCTACCGCCGCCCAGACCGGCACCGCTGGGAATTTGCTTTTCCAGTGTGATGCGCGTGCCGCTCCACATCGGGAGCCCATTTCCACGCGCTGCATCCAGCCAGCGGCAAGCGGCTTTGAGGACGAGGTTCTCCGTGGTTTCGAGTTCAGGGCGATTGCAGCGCAGCTCGAATGTGCCGCTTTCTGTCGGCTCGCAGCGCAGCGTGTCCCACAGGCCAATGGTGTGCACGATGCTGCTCAGTTCGTGGTAGCCATCGGCACGGCGCGACAGCACATCGAGTGTTAAATTGACTTTGGCGGCGGAGCGGCAAATGAGCATGTTGTGGTTGGAAGCTATGCCGTGCGAGTACTCAGGAGATCGCTGAGCCGGGCGAATTCTTCGAGAGACAAGGTTTCGCCGCGTCGTTGTGGGTCAATGCCGCCTTCGTTGAGGGCCACGGCCAGTGCATCTTTGTCGGCGATGACCGCACGTAGAGTGTTCGCCAGTTGCTTGCGCCGCTGTCCGAATGCCGCATTGACTACACGCCAGAAAAAACGCTCGTTGCGCAAGGCGATGCGTGGCGTTTCGAGTACGCGAATGTGCACCACAGACGACGTGACATTGGGCGGCGGCAGAAACGATCCCGGTTTCACATCGAAGGCGCGCACCGGCTCGCCATACAACTGTGACATGATCGCCATGGGGCCGTAAGCCGGTGTCGCGGGTTGCGCCACGATGCGGTCGGCCACTTCGCGTTGCACCAGAATGGTCAGCGATGTGAAATGCGCGCGCCACTCTTCAAGCAAGCGGCGCAGCATCGGTTTAGAAATAAAGTACGGCAGGTTCGCCACCACTTTGACGCCCTGCTCGGGCAACTCCAAATCGCTCCAGGGAACGTGCAGTGCATCGCCTTCGAGTACGCGCAGGTTGGCGGCGGGAAGGTGACGCGCCAGCAAGCCGATGAACTGACGATCTTTCTCGATGGCCGCGACTTGCCCCGCCGCGCGCACCAAACGGCACGTCAACGAACCCAGACCAGGCCCCACTTCGAGGATGCTGTCCTGCTCGGAAACAGCGGCAGTTGCCACGATGCGGTCGAGAACGCCGCCGCTGATGAGAAAATTCTGCCCCATCGTGCGGTTGGGAATCGCGCCGATCTCGCGCAGCAGGGCCTGTGTCGCTGGGGCCGACGCCGGATCGTATAGTGAAATGTGTGGCGGCTGTTGTGTCATGCGCCAGCAGTTTAGCCCACCGGCGTAGCTGTTATAATAGCGTCGCAGCAATTCCCTCTTTCCTGAAGGAGACTTCCGTGAAAATCGTTTCCGGTGCCGCTCTGGCAGGCTTTGTCGCGTTTGGAGTACTCGCTCTTGGCGGTTGCAGTTCGCCGGGCGCCAATAGTTCGTCCACAGGTAACACCGCGTCGCGTGATGTAACAGTTCCCGAGCCGGATGCCGCGATGAACCCCGCCAACGCGAAACAACTGCGCATCGCGGTGATTCCCAAAGGTTTGTCGCACGCTTTCTGGCAATCGGTGAAGCGCGGTGCCGAAGATGCCGGACGCGAAATGAACGCGCAGATTATCTGGAACGGGCCGCAATCGGAAGGGCAGGGCGTGACACAGCAGGTCTCGATTGTCGAAGACCAGGTGACTAAAAAAGTAGATGGCATCGTGCTGGCGCCCATCGACCAGACGGCGCTGGTGCAGGCCATTGACAAAGCGGCAGGCCAGAAGATTCCCGTCGCCATCATCGACTCGGATGCCAAAACCAAAAATCGCATCTCGTTTGTCGCCACCGATAACTACAAGGGCGGCGTACTCGCGGCGCAGCGCATGATCGAGATTATCGGCGGCAAAGGCAAAGTGGGCATGGTGCCGGTGCAGGCCAATTCCCAATCAACCGAAGATCGCGAGCGTGGATTCACGGACACGGTGAAAAAAGCGCCCGGCATAAAGTTGGTGCGCTCACAGTATGGCCAGAGCGACCGCACCGTAAGCATGAACGCCGCGCAAGACATGCTGACCGCCAACCCCGACATCGTGGCGATCTTTGGCCCGAACGAAAGCTCGGCGGTAGGCAGCCTGAGCGCGGTGCGCAATCGCAACCTGATCGGCAAACTAAAAATTGTCGGTTTCGACTCGGCTCCAGTTCTTGTGCAAGCGCTAAAAAGTGGCGACATCGATTCGCTCGTGGTGCAAAACCCATACAAAATGGGCTATGAAGGCGTGAAAGCGATTGTCAACAAGGCCAATGGCCAGAGCGTGCAGCCGCGCGTTGATACGGGTGTGGTGCTGGTCAGCAAAGCCAATATGAACACGCCCGACAACCAAAAGCTGTTGCAATGAGGACGGGGCAGCTATCCGAGTACTCGGAGTGATTGACATGGCTGCGTTTCGTGTAATTTTCTGATATGGCTCGCGCTTCTCTGCCCGCTTCCCTGCGTCGCTTGCTTCCGCTGTTTGGACTGGGCGTGTTATGTCTGTATTTCGCCTTGCGCTCGCCGCAGTTTCTCACTGTGGAAAACGGCTTCAACATCGCGCGCCAGCAGTCGATCATCATGCTGATTGCCTTCGGCATGACCATGGTAATTATTTCGTCGGGCATTGATCTCAGCGTGGGCAGCGTGGCGGCATTTAGCGGCGTGGCCGCAGCGTGGCTCATGCTGCCGAGCGAGCAAGGCGGTTACGGTTTATCGGTCGTTGCGGGCATTTTGTGCGGCATCGTAGTGGGCGCGCTGTGGGGCGCGTTCAACGCACTGCTGATTGCCGTTTTTCGCTTGCCGCCGTTTATCGCGACGCTGGGCACTATGGGCATCGCGCGCGGATTGGCTTACATTCGCTCCGGCGGCGTGTCAATTGATGTGGTTGACCCTGCAATACAATGGTTGGGCAACGGCAACTTGCTCGGTTTGCCGGTTCCTCTGTGGCTTATCATTGGCGCAGCTTTGCTGATTCATTTCGTACTGCGCCACACCGTTGTGGGACGCGCCGTTTACGCTTATGGCGGCAATGCCAACGCGGCGCTGCTGGCCGGAGTTGATGCGCGCAAGACGTTGTTCTTTGTGTACATCGTAGCCGGCGCGCTGACTGGTTTAGCGGCTATGATTGAAATCTCGCGCCTTACATCGGCGCAACCCAACACCGGACAGGATTACCCACTGGACGCGATTGCCGCAGTTGTGATCGGCGGTGGTTCGCTGCTGGGCGGCGAAGGCTGCATCGCCGGAACGGTGATCGGCGCATTGGTGATTGCCGTGCTGCGCAACGGCGCCAATCTGCTCGGCGTTGACCCGTTTTTGCAGATGGTCTTCATCGGTGCTTTGATTCTGGCGGCTGTCGCACTCGATCAATGGCGACGCGCCAGCCGTTCGTGAACGCGTGCTGTGAGTACTCGGTAAACTTCCGATTGTTCTGTTACATGTTTCCCTGTTGTCAAAGGTGGAGAATTTTATGAGCGAGACGATGCAAGCTGCCGTTCTGCACGGTGTCCACGATCTGCGTGTTGAAGAAGTTCCGGCGCCTGGCGCGCCTCGTCCCAACGAAGTCAAAGTTCAAATCAACAAAGTCGGCATCTGTGGTTCGGACGTTCACTACTGGGAGCATGGCCGCATCGGTCATTTCATTGTGGAATCGCCCATGGTGCTGGGCCACGAATGCTCGGGAACGGTGGTTGAAGCCGGTGCCAACGTGACTAACTTAAAACCGGGCGACCGTGTGGCGATTGAACCGGGCGTGCCGCGCTTGAGCACTCCGCTGTCGCACTTTTACATGAAGAAGGGCGAGTATAACCTGTGCCCGGACATCTTCTTTTTCGCTACACCACCCGACCACGGTTCGTTTTGCGACTACGTGAATCATCCCGCCGATTTCTGTTTCAAACTGCCGGACAACGTTTCGCTGGATGAAGGCGCCATGATCGAGCCGCTCTCAACCGGCATCTACGCCGCCCGCGTGGCTCCAATCAGGATGGGCGATACGGTTGTTATCACCGGCGCGGGGCCGATTGGCCTGATGAACCTGCTGGCCGCCAAAGCCGCCGGTGCCGCCAACGTCATCATCAGCGACATGGTGCCGGAACGTCTCGAAGTAGCGCGCCAGATCGGTGCGACGCAAACCGTGCAGGGTGGAGCCGAAGAACTGTTGCATGCCGCGCGTGAGTTGACGGAAGGGCGCGGCGCCGATGTCGGAATCGAATGCGCGGGCCATCCTGCCGCTTTGAATGCCTGCATCGCCAGTGCGCGCCCCGGCGCGACGGTTGTTCTTATCGGAATGCTGCCCGACGACACTGCAACTCTTAACATCAACGACATGATCGTGCGCGAAATCAAGCTGCGTCCGATCTTCCGCTACAACAACACATTTCCCACCGGCGTCAACTTGCTGGCCTCGGGCAAAGTCGATTTGAAGCCGCTCATCTCCAAGCGTTTTTCACTGCAACAAACGCCGGAAGCCTTCGAGTATGTGGTGGCCAATCGCTCAACCTGCGTCAAGGCCGTAGTCGATGTGAACTAAACGAGTACTCGCGGTGTGTTTGCGAAGCGAAGTGACCAGGCACAAGTGATTGAGCACAGTCGCTTTGCCTTTTGTATGCTATCTTAAAGAACGCCCGCTATGAGGGGCAGGAAGCGAAATCATAAACACCACGCGCATGGAAAACGAGATTATTTGCCGGCAGGATGTCCACGAAAACGAGCGCTCTGCGTGGGGAGCATTGCGCACCACGGCAACCGTCATTGGTGCCACTCTCGGCGCGTTGGCGCTGGCTAATGCCTTTATCGCGGCGCGTGTAGGGCCGTTGCAAAGCGGCTTGCCCGGAACGTTCAATCGCTTTCCAACGCGCTCCGGCGATGCGGCTTATGTGGTCGCGGGTTCGGGTTCTCCGGTATTGTTGCTGCACGGCATCGGTGCCGGTAATTCGATGCTGGAGTGGGAAAAGAACTTCGAGGCACTGCGCGAGCAGCACACGGTTTACGCCCTGGATTTGCTGGGCTGGGGCCGCTCCGACCGGCCACAAGGCCCTTATCGCCCTGACGATTACGTGGACTTGATCCAATCGTTTGCGCGTAACGTCATCGGTGAGCCGTGCGCCATCATCGCTTCGAGTGATAGCTGCTCCTACGCAATTGAAGCGGCGCAGCAATCGCCCGAATTGTTCTCGCAGTTAGTGTTGGTTTGCCCATCCATCGTGCCGGAAAAAACCGAACAGTCAAAAAGCGAAAGCAAGGCCATTTTGTGGGTCTTTGGGTTGCCGATCATCGGGCAGATGCTGCACAACATTTTTGCATCACGCCGCGCTGTACGGTCGTTTGCCGAGCACCAGTTGTACTTCGATAAAGAGCGAGTCAGCGAGGCTCTGGTCACGCGCTACTACAACGATGCGCATCAGCCGGGTGCGCGCCATGGTCTGGCCTCGTTTGCTTCGGGCTCCATGCGGCACGATGCCCTTCCGGCGTGGGGCCGTCTGCGACAGCCGGCTTTGCTGGTGTGGGGACGCAACACGCAAATCAATGGTGTGGAAACTGCTCCTGAATGGCTGGCGCTCAAGGCGAACGCTGAATTACACGTCATCGATAACGCACTGCTGCTGCCCCATGTTGAGCACGCCGACGAATGGAACAGGCTGGTGCTCCATTGGCTGCGTGACGCACAGTCTCATACCGGAACTCAATAGAAAGCCACCCACGCCGTTAAGAGTACTCGACATTGTTTATGAATTCCTCTTCCGGCCCCGACGCATCCGCCTCGACAACTTCCGGCGCTCCCCTTGAGAGTGCTCCCGTTGGGAGTGCTCTTTCCGCGTCCGATTTCGCGTTGCTGCAGGATGCGCAACTGGCGCTGTCGCCGGCGCTGTCGCTTGAGGACGCCTTGCGCGCTATTCTGTCGCGTTTGATGCAGGCCACAGGGGCGATGGGCGGAGCGATCTGGGTGTGTCGCCGCGAAATCCCCAGTCGCTTGACGAGCGGCCCCGAAGACCAGTGCGACGCGTGGCTTTGTCTCAACGCATCATTGCCCGAACAAACTTCGTTTCTGATTCCTCAGGAGCTGCACGAACTAGAAGCGTCTGTGCTGCAAAGCGGCAACTTGCAACAGGCGTTGTTCGATGGCGCGCCCGAGCAGCCTCAAAGGTTGGATGTCGCCCTGCCGCTGCAAACCGAAGATGAGACCATCGGCATCCTGCGACTGCGCTACGAGTACGCGCATCAAGATACAGCAACACGTGACACAGCGACGCGCGACACAGCGACAAGCCATACGATAAACAACGTTCAACCGGAGCATCCAAATGCGCCACGCCCGGATGCGCCACGCCCGGATGCGCCACGTCTGGATGCACCGCATTTGGATGCGCGCCGGCGCACGCTGCTCGGCATTCTGGTGCGCCATGCAGCGGCGGCCATCGCCAGCGCTCGTTTTTTTCAACAACTGCAAAACGCCAAGCGCGAATGGGAAGTGACTTTCGACGGCATGTTAGATGGCGTTTGCATTGAGCGCTCAGATGGCGTAATCCTGCGTGCCAATCGCGCTCTGGCTACCATGGTCGGGCTGAGCATTGAGGAAATTCTATCCAGCAAACGGGAGGATTTGTATGCGCGCTTGCCCGAGTATCAATTGCTTCGTCCATTACAGCGCGTGCCATCCGACACGAGCGGTTTGAATGTGCGCAACGGCGAGTTTCGCTTTGGTTCGCCGGAGCGAATCATTGCCGAAACGGTGTTTACACTGCGTTTCCCCGACCGCCGCCGCCGCGCTCGCGCCTCACGAGTACTCGATAGCGATGAAGGGCACAGCGTGTGCGTCCTGCGCGACATCACGGAACAGCGGCGTCTGCAAGAGCAACTTGTGCAATCGGAAAAGCTGGCCGCGCTGGGCGAGTTGGTCAGTGGCGTGGCGCATGAACTCAACAACCCACTCACGACTGTCGTCGGTTACGCGCAGTTGCTGCAAGACGACGCCAATCTCAGCGAATCGGCGCGCCGCCAGATGGGCGTCATTCACACCGAAGCCGCGCGCGCTGCACGCATTGTGCAGAACCTGCTGGCCTTTGCGCGCCGCGAAGAACCTCGCAAAACGCGACTCGACATCAACGATGTGCTGCGTTCCGTAGCGGCGGCGCGCACACTGCCGCTACAAGCGCAAGGGACGCGCATCACGGCTCACTACGCTTATGAGCCGCCGACATTATGGGGCGATCCGCATCAGTTGCAGCAGGTGTTCCTAAACGTCATCAACAACGCACACCAGGCGATTCAAGAGTGGCGCGGCGAAGGCGAAGTTCATCTGCAAACGCAGGTCACGACCGTTGCCGGCACGCGTGGTGTGCGCATTATCATTACCGATAACGGGCCGGGCATCGCGCCCGAACACCTGCGCCGCATCTTCGATCCGTTTTTTACGACCAAGCAGTTAGGCGAGGGAACCGGCCTCGGCATGAGCATTTCGCTGGGCATCATTTCCAACCACAATGGGCGCATCTGGGCTGAAAGCACGCTGGGCCATGGCGCGCGCTTCATCGTGGAGTTGCCTGCCATTGATGTGGACAGCGACGCCGAGGACGAGGAAGAAACACCTGTCGAGGCGCAAGAGCCGGTGAGCGAACCCGTCGCCGAAGAACCGGCCTATCGCATTTTAGTCGTGGATGACGAAGAGCCGGTCGTGATGTTGATTACTGAAATTCTGCACCTGGACGGACATCGCATCACACCAGCGTTCAACGGCGCGGAGGCACTCGCGTTGCTGCAAGAGCAGGAATTCGATTTCATTCTCAGCGATGTGCGCATGCCGGCTGTGGGTGGCCCGACCTTCTTTGAAATCTTGCAGACGATCCGCCCCGATCTGCTGCCACGCGTGATGTTCGTAACTGGCGACACGGTTTCGCCTTCCACGCAGGAGTTTCTGCGTCGCGCGGGGCGTCCGATGCTAACTAAACCGTTCGACCCGGAACGTTTGCGTGCCATGGTGAACGACCACTTGAAGCAAATTGCCGCGCAAGAAGCGACTGCTCAAGAAGAGACAACGCAGGATGCGACTGGGCAGGATGCGACTGGGCAGGATGCGGCGGATGACGGCAACTAAAGCGAGTTGTTAATTCGCTACGGTGCCGCGACGACCCAGCACCAGACGCAGCACAAGCACCAACAGGACCGCTCCGATGACCGACCAGATAACCGGAAATGTTGTGCCGCCAACCCTGACGGGCAGGAACATGGGCAGCTTGAATTGTGCCTGTAACCAGCGCCCGATGAAAGCACCTACAAAGCCGATGACAATGCTCATGGCGCAACCGGGCGTGGAGTAACCGGCAATCGCCTGGCCGATGGAGCCGATGATCGCCGCGACTAACAGCAACAGCAGAAAATCCCAGACTGTCATAAGTGCATTCTCCTGGCGAAACTGGTCACGCGCTTTCGCAAATCATGCGCCGCGCCATCTATTGTGTTTGACAAAGCGAAAAGCGATAGCACCGCTGCGGTGCCCCGCTTTGGTGGCCCCGCTGTGGTGCTATCGCTGTTGGTGTTTCTACCTCAAAAAGGGTTAAGCAGCGAGTTGCTGGGCTTTATCGAGCACTTCCTCGTAATTGGGCTCCTGGCCGATTTCCGGCACGAGCTGCGAGTAGGCGATTTTACCGTCCTTGTCGATGATGAACACACAGCGCGCGGCAGCGCCCAACGGCTCTTCGATGTAGATGCCGTAGGCTTTGCTGAATTGCGCGCCACGGTAATCGCTGAGCAGCTTCATCTTTTCGACGCCTTCTGCGCCACACCAGCGCTTCTGTGCGAACGGCGTGTCCACACTGACTGTCACGCCGACAACGTTCTCAGGCAATGAATCCAATTCGCGGTTAAAGCGCGCCGTCTCGATGGAGCAAACTGAAGTGTCGATGCTGGGCACAGCCGAAATGATGACAACTTTGCCTTTCAAATCTTGCAGCGAAACTTTGCTGAGATCGTTCGCGGTTAGCGTGAAGTCGGGCGCGGTGTCGCCGACCTGCGGCAGATCGCCGCTCAATGCGATGGGGTTGCCTTTAAGTGTGACCGAAGCTGGCATGAATTCCACTCCTGAATGTGTTTTTGGTATCGCGAAAACGCCTCGTAGTCTGGCATAGCCACTGGCCGGACACAAGAGAGCACCAGTGTGGTTGAGCGCGTTCCTCACAAACCGGCAATAGCGAGTACTCAAGCCGTGCAGTGTTGTGCTAAATTAGCAAGACAAGCTGCGCGCGCAATTGTGCGGTCTAAAAGCGCCGTATTGGACAGTGATAGCGGACAGAGATTCACACTGAGCACACATCATGAAAGTTCTTGTTACCGGCGCAGCGGGCTTTGTGGGCAGTCGTTTGAGTCTCGCGCTGCTGGCGCGCGGCGACACCGTCATCGGCGTGGATAACCTCAACGAGTACTATGCTCTGGCGCACAAAGAACGCCACCTGGCCGACTTGCTGCCGCATCCGCAATTCTTGTTTATCCGCGCCGACCTGAGCAACCCCGAGTTGCTGCGTTACCTCTTGGAACATCATGGCCCGGATGCCATTGCGCATCTGGCAGCGATGGCCGCCGTGCGCTACAGCGTGCAGCATCCTCTTAAATACACCGAAGTGAACGTGCAGGGCACGGTCAACCTGCTCGATGGCGCGCGTCACATCGGCAAGCCGCGCGTGGTCATTTCTTCAACAGGTTCAGTTTACGGACGCGATACAGCGGTGCCCTTCAAAGAAACCGCTTGCGCCACGCAGCCGTTGGCGCCTTATCCGGCCAGCAAGCGTGCCATGGAACTGTTCGCTCACACTTATGCGTATCTGTGGGAGTTGCCGACAACCATTGTGCGCTTCTTCAACGTTTACGGCCCGCATGGCCGCCCCGACATGATGCCGTGGCAGTGGACGCAGAAAATCCTGAAAGGTGAGACGCTAACCTTATTTAACGCGGGGCACATGAAGCGCGATTGGACATACATCGATGACATCGTTGATGGACTGGTGCGCGCCCTGGATCGTCCACAGCAGTTCGAGATCATCAATCTGGGTTGCGGCAACCCGGTCGAGAACCTGCATTTTGTGCGAGTACTCGAAGATTTGCTGGAGCGCCGGGCTATCATTGAAGATGTGCCGTGTCCGCCGTCCGAGCCGCTGGAAACTTTTGCCGACATCACCAAAGCCCGCCTGCTGCTGGGCTACGAACCTCAAGTGCAGGTCGAAGAAGGCTTGCGCCGCTTTGTCGAATGGATGCGTGCCGAAGGCATTATCTCAGTTGCCTGACGCAGCCGGATATATCGCCTCTAGTGCTTGAACCGCATAGTATGTATGGATCGCTGAGTCACTTCCTAACCGCGCGCGTGAGCAAGCGGGCGCGGGGTTAAAGTCGGCCCGCTTGCTCACGCGCGGTTAGTTCATTCATACTTATTACCTGGTTACAGCACTAGGGCTTACGCCAAATGTCTGATTGGTAGGGGCGAGGTTGACTCGCCCGAGGCGCGAAGACCGCGCCCCGACGAACCGTTGCGATGCTCGTGCGTAAAACTTGACTACATGATACGACTCAGTGTGTCATCTGCGGCTGCAACGCGCCTTCACCGAAGATCACGGAGTACTCTTCGCCGCTGGTAGTCTGCGTGCGTGCATCCATGTAACAGACGCTAAAGGCGCGACGCGCGATGTCGGTGGCGTTTGTATCAGAGCGATGTAGCAGCCAATTGTGCAACAGCATTGCTTCGCTCGCTTCCAGTTCAAGATACATTGTCTCGCTTTGCGGAGCGTATTGCCGGGCTTGTTCCTCCGATACGAAACCCGAAGGATGCTCCGGGTTGATCAGGCCCAACTTGTGACTGCCGGGGATGATCTGCACGCATCCATTGGCTTTGGTCGCGGGGTCGAGGGCCGTCCATACGGTAATCTGCGGGTCGCGGTCGAGGTAGTTCCAACGGTCTTGGTGCCACGGTAGCAGAGTGCCCTTGCGCGCCGGCTTGTTCATGAACATGGCGCGAAACGCCGCAATTGACACGCTCGGCCCGTAAACTCGCTCACAGATTTCGCGAAAGATGGGGCGCTGCATGAATTCAAGGAACAACGGGTCTAATTCGAGTTCCTGAATCTTGCGGTAATTGAGCGTGGCGCCTTTGTGGCCTTTGCTTTGCGTACCGGCGTGTTCGTATTTCCCATCGTCGCTGTCAAGCTGCATGAGCAAGCGATTGTAATCGATGACGGCGCGGCCCATCATGATGTCGTCAATGCGCGTTTGCAAATCGTGCAGTTCAACTTCGCTCATCACCTTGCCGAGCCGCAAATAACCGTCTTGCTCGTACTGTTGCCATTGCTCTTCACTGATGGTATTCATGATGATTCTCCAAACTTACAATGCACCTTGCTTCCTATAGCAGTTAACGATTTGCAGGCTACACGTGATTGCCCGGAACACCAGGCGTGAGCCCGGGTCTAAGGCATCACTGAATTCAACCCCGCGCTCATGCCTGGAGTTCCGGGGCGCCTGCAAGTTATTACTGTTACATCGATTAGGTCTCAGTGCTTTCCTGACACCGGCACCGTGAGATGATCCGCGACAGCACAGTGCGAGTACTCGGCTAAGCCACCACATCTTGAAAATAACGATCCACGGCTGCACCGACGCTGAGACGACCGGCGCGGACATCTTCGGCGAAGTGGCGCACCCACGGGCCAAGATGTGGCCGGGCTGTTTCCACTTCGCGCAGAATGACACGCGACAATGGCCCGCCACCTTCGAAGAAGCCATTTGTTTTAAAGGCATCAATCGTTGGCTGTCGCGAGTATTCAACGGCGCGCAGTTCGGCGTGCCATTGTCCGTTGCGCCAGGTAGCCATGCCATATTGCGCGCGCGGATCACCATTGAACGGCAGACCGACTGCGCCCACGTTCATCACCAGCGTATTATCGACATGGCGCACCAGGGGCACATGCGTGTGCGCACAGATGAAAATCTCGGGCGGCTGCGGCCCCAGCATGTGGCGCAGTTCGTCATCGGTGGTGCGCCCGAACACACCGTCGTTGTTCACATCGGGGCGGCCATGCGCCACGAGTACTCGACTGTCGTGCGGGCCGAAAACGGTTATCGCGATCGGCAAAGCCGCGATGTCGTCCGCCTGTTTGCCGATTTGTTGCGCCGTCCACCGCGCCGGCTGCCAAATCGGGTTCGACAGCGGATCACCTTCTGCAAAGTCGCTACATTGTGCCAGCACATAATCTTCATGGTTGCCGCGCAGCATGGGCCAACCCAGAGAGCGCACCCGCTGCAGAACCTCGCACGGCTGCGGGCCACGATTGAGGAAATCGCCCGCGATGGCGACGCTGTCGGGCGACACCGTTCGCAGGTCGGCCAGCACCGCTTCCAGAGCGGCAAGATTGTTGTGCACGTCGGAAATGACAGCAAAGCGCATCGGATCGAGTACTCAGGCAGAGCTATTTGTCACGAGCTTTATCCACGCATCGGCGATGAAGGCGTGTCCGGCAAGGCTGGGGTGAACGCCATCCGGCAGCCAGTAATCGAGCGACTGGCGGCAAGCCGCGGCGGCGAACAATCCATCAAGCGGCAGATACAGTGCGTGGAACTCGCGTGCAATGCGACGGCAGGCCGCGATGCGCGGATCGAGGTCTTCGCGCCAGGCGATGCGGTCGTCGGGAATGGGCAGCAGAAACGGTTCGCAGATAACGAGGCGCGACGTGCCGCTTTCCTGAAGGCGTTGTGCAATGCGCCTGTAGGACGCTTCGAACTCCTCAATGGGCGAGGGCGTGTTGCTGTCGTAACGGCGCCACGTATCGTTGATGCCGATCAGAATCGAAACCAGTCCGGGCTGCCGGGAAATCACGTCGTCGTGCAGGCGGCTTTCAAGGTCATACACGCGATTGCCGCTGATGCCGCGATTGGAGAAACGCAGGTTCAGTTCGGGGTAGCGCGCCTGCAACTGCGCGGCGACAAGGGCAGCATAGCCGGCGCCCAACCCGCCGTTATTGTTTTGCTGCGCATTGCGTCCCGCATCGGTGATGCTGTCGCCGTAGAACAAGATGTGATCCTGTGCTTGTAAAATCATGGAATTCCCCAAATGTGCGGTGTCTTACATTACATCGTGCGTTAAGATAAATCGCGTATTTTCATACCAGACCAACGTTCATCCAAGACACATTTATGGCAGTTACTACCGTTCCCGTTTCAACCGCTCCCTCTTTTGCGCGCAGTAGCTGGCGCGACCTCGACTGGCTTATGCTGGCGCTGGTGCTTGTCCTTTCCGTTTGGAGCTGCCTCACGATTTTATCCGCCACGCGCCCGGCAGAAGATGCCTTCGCTTCGCGCCCTGCCGTCTCAGCGGGCACAACTGCCGGCGGGAGTAGCGCGACTGCTGCCGGGAGTAGCGCGACTGCTGCCGGGAGTAGCGCGGCAGCATCCAGTACTCTGGAATCGCTGCGCAGCACGCGCACGGTGCGTTCGTCCGACGTGACCAAGCAGGCCATCTGGATCGCTCTGGGGCTGTGCTCCATCGCCTTTCTGATAACGGTGGATTTCCAGTTTCTGATGCACATGCAGTTCTGGATATATGTCGCGAGTTTAGCCTCGCTGCTGCTGGTGCTCGTCATTGGAAAGGAAGTCAACGGCGCCAAAAGCTGGATTACGCTGGGACCGTTCCTGTTGCAGCCGTCGGAGTTTACGAAAGTCGCTGTCATCGTGACACTGGCCGCGTTTTTGTGCCGTCGCCAGGAGCGTATTCGTGAGGTCTCGACCCTGCTGTGGTCGCTGGCCTATCTGGGGCCGTTGCTGCTGCTCATCCTGAAGCAGCCCGACTTCGGCACCATGCTCAGTGTGCTTTCGATCTGGTTCGGCATGTTGTTCTTTGGCGGCGCGCGCTTGACGCACCTGGGCCTGACGCTGCTCATCGGAATACTCATGTTCGGCACAGCCTGGCGTTACAACGTTTTGAAGCCGCACCAGAAAGAGCGACTGGCCGTGTTTCTGCAAACCGACGGCACCTCACGCACCGGCAAGCGCGAAGGCTACCACATTAAGCAAAGCCAGATCGCGATTGGCGCCGGGCAAATTACGGGGCAGGGTTGGGGCAAGGGAATGCAAAATCGCGCCGGCTACGTGCCGGAGAAAACGACGGATTTCATCTTCGCCGTAGTGGCCGAAGAGTTGGGCTTTGTGGGCGCGGCGGCGCTGCTGGTTTTGTATCTGATGTTTTTGTCGCGCTCGGCCATGCTGGCCATGACCAGCGATAACTATTTCGGAGTACTCATCGCCGGCGGATTCACAGCGCTTATCGGTTTTCACACCATTGTTAACTTGGGCATGACGATGCGTGTCATGCCCATCACGGGTGTGCCTCTGCCGTTTTTCTCCTACGGCGGCTCGTCGTATCTGGCGTTTTCGATGTGCGTCGGCTTGCTGCAAAGCATCGCTCTGCGCCGTCGCCGTCTCTCTGCCTTTTAGAGCAGCCGGCGCATCGTGGTATAATCAAAACAGTCCGACGACTGTAACTCACGATGCCAAAGCATTCTTCCGCTCCGTCGCCTTCCGCTGCACCGCCCGAAGTTGACGATTCCACCAGAGAAGTTCGTCTGCCTTCGCTCTTCGCCATCGAGACTCATCTCGTGGCGTGGCAGGGCCTGAGCGCAACCACTCCGGCAGACTGGAATCTGGCGCTGTTTGGTGGCGACCGGCGCAGCGGCCATCTGCGCGTTGACGATGTCGATGGCCCGCGCCTGGAACTGCGCTGGGAAAAGCCGACCAAAGCCATCGACCTGGAGCGCAGCGTTGATGACTTCCTGGGGCGCATTGGTCGCCAGCTCAAAAAACAAAAAGAAGAGTTCTCCATCGCTGAGGACAAGCGCATCGTGTCCAAGTCGCGTCCGCACACGGCGCGGCGCAAAGACGGTCTGGTGCATTTCGGCTGGAGCGGCGAGCGCGATGCGCCAATCGGGCAGGGTTGGGGCGCGGCCTGGCAATGCCCCGACTGCGGACGTGTCGTGGTGGCGCACATCATTGGACGCGGGCGTGAGCGCTCGGACAAGGTGCAGCGCCTGGCCGGTGAAGTGCTGGCCTCAATGAGTTGCCACGGCAAAGGCGGCTGGCAGACGTGGAGCGTTTTCGACCTCAGCGTTGATATTCCCGAAGAGTTCGATTTATCGCGCGCCAAACTGCTGACGGGGCGCCTCGAACTTGAATGGGCGCTGCCTCGCGCCGGCGGTATGCTGCGCTCGTTCCAGCGCGACGAACGCTTGCAACTGGGTCGCTGGTCGCTGGCCGATACCATCCTGCGCCATGAATCGCTGCACGACTGGGCGCGCCGCACGCTGACAATCAGCGACAAGCTCTTGCTGTGGCGCGGCTGGCAGGAAAGCGAGCTACGCGGCCACAGCGCTGTGCAGGCCAAAGGCTCCCTGCGCGATTTGCGGCGGCGCTTGCAGTTTGCGTTACAGGAACGCCTGCGCCCAACGAGTACTCAGGAGAGCACAATAAGCGTGTGGCATTGCCCCCAGAGCAACAAAATTTTCGCTCTGGGCAGCGATCTGTCACCCAAAAACCGGCACGTTGCGCAAGACGTGCTTGATTCTCTGGAGTGCCATTAGCGGTTACCCGATGAATTATTTTTCCCATTCCCGACACTGCATTACTCCGAACACAACTCGACTGGTACTCTTAGCTGCGCTCGCCGCCTCCCTGGCGTCATCTGTGCTTAGGGCGCAGCCTGCATCGGCCCAGGAGATGACCGCGCTAAACGACCCGACAATCGTGGCCATTGAATCGGGTGTGGAACGCGGACGCATCCAGCTCACAGCCGGTGATGTCAATGCGCTGCAAACTTTGCAGACCACGGCTCGGCAAGCGGCCCAAGCGTTGCGCACCGTAACGGGCAACGCCGTCAGCGGTGCCGTCAGCGGTAATGATGTAATGCCGGATGGCCTGGGAAATACAGGCACTATCTCACCCGCAGAGGCGGAGAAAGCGGCCTTTCTGCGCGGCACGGCGGCCCGGGCACATTTCTGGTGGGGCCGCGCCGAAGACACTCTGGGCGATCGTGATCGTGCCATTACCGCCCTGGCTCGCGCCGTATCATTTGCGGGCCGGCCACCTGTCGGCTCGCCGAGTACTCAGAACGAAATCGTGGCGCGTGACGCGACGCAGCGTCTGAATGCCATTCTGCGCGAGGGCCTGCCTCTGGTTGCACCCGATGACACACTGGAAATCATCGCGGCACAGGCGCATGGCGGCCTGTGGCAGCCACGGCGCATCTCTTTCCAATTGCCGCCCCTGACGGTGCGACCGGCCTTGCGCCCAAGCGCTACGGCACGCCTCTCCGGGCGCGATGTGCTGGCTGAAGTCGCGCGTTCGCGTGAACTGTTGGTCACCAGCGGCAAACTGTTTCCTGCACAGCGACGCACCTCCGACGGCAGCATTCGCCTGTGGCGCACGCCGCCGCTGTATAATCCCGTGAAACCGACGGCTCTGCCGGCTGCATTGCGCATGGATCGCGTGTCGCTGGGCTACATCCGCGAAGTGGACGGGCCAAACGCCGGATTGTGGCGCCAGGTCGTGCGCGTCTTCTATGCTTCGCCGTATCTGACACGCGGCAATCGCGACGACCGGCCACGGGCGGAGATTTTGTGCGAGCAGTTTCTCAAAGTGGCCTCGCTGGTTCAGGCGCAGACGCGACTCACCAACCCCTATGCTGCGGATGGTGTTACCACCGTGTGGTTGGCGGAAACTTCGGCGTGGTGGCCGGCGGATGATGAAGAGCCCGCGATGGCTGCGCTGCTGCCCATGCGACAATTGCCTCTGAACACGGCTCTGCGGCGGGGCGAAAGACTGGTGCCCGAGGTGCAATCGTCGCCGCTCAATCGTCCGTGGCGCGCCGGGGCCTGGATCGACTCGGCGCCCGATGAAATCATGCTCTTCAAGATGACCGAGCCGCGCGGCGAAGCGGAATGGCTGCGCGAGTTGATTCACGAGTACTCGCATATCGCGCTGCCGCCGTTCGCCGGATTCCGCCCGCCATTAGAGCCTTTCGGCAACGGCGCTCTGGGCGAGTGCCTGGGCATGATGTGGGCCGCCGGCAACACAGCCGCCTTTGCTCCGCGCGACAACAACGCAACGGCCTCGCAGTCTCCCGCCGAGGACGCACAAAAGATGCGCACTGAAATCTTGCGCCACGTCGAGCGCAACGCGCTTCCCTCATTGCGGCTATTCCTGGCGCAAGGGCCGTCTGCGACACTGAGCCGCTCAGGAACTCAGGACGGTTTGCGTTACTTGCAAGGCTTGTCGGTTTACCTCGACCGTGTGTACGGACCTACGTCCCTGCAACGAGCATTTGGCCCGTTAAGTCTCACGCCGCGACCGGCACAGAGAAGCGTGACGACCACGCGCCGCCGTGTTGGCCTGACCGGACGCACCATCACTACATCGCAAGCAAGCGTTTCTGCAAGCGCAGCTTCCGCCACCCGGTCCGTCGCCGCGCGTGCCGGTTACACAGCCGTGTCCACAGCGGATTCTCTGCTGCAAACATCGGCCACCTGGATGCGCAATCCGTTTGCGCGGGGCGAAGCGCGCTTTGCCGTGTGGTTGGGCGGGGCGCTGATGAAGCCTTCGAAGGGTCTCACGTCCGCTGAGTTGGCCGAGCGCGCGCCGCTGCAACTTCGGGCGGGAGAACGCGTGTCGGGCTGGATTTTTGTACCGTCAGCAGCAACCTCACTGCGTATGCAGGGTGCAGGCGTCGCCCAGATCAAAGTGCCGGACGGCTGGACAACCACGTCTCACAGCGGAGCGGCTTCAACCGGAACTAGCGTGCTGGTTCTGAGAACCTCGGAGCGCACCGGATGGCAGCGCCTGACACTGCTCGCCACGCGCGACACAACAATTAACGGCGCCTGGTTCGAACGCGCATCCCCTTGATGTCAGTTTGAGGTTCGTTCACCGTGGTCGCTGTTCGTAGCGAACAACTGGTGAGTATCACGCGCAGTGTGATAGTGTCAGGCAACGCGTTCACACCATCGGCGTCGAGAAGAGAGCAGCCCGCTTTGTGCTTGTCAGATAGGCGGAGCGGCAGTATACTGCCTGCGTTCAAATTGAAACCAAGTGTCTCGAAGCGGCCAGGTGCTCAAGTGAGTACTCGAAGAGCATGGCAGAGGCAAATCTGTAGCGAGGAAGTAAGACAATGAAAGACGGAATTCACCCCAACTACGTTGAATCGACAATAACCTGTTCGTCGTGCGGCTCCGAGGTGCACACTCGCGCGACCGTGCCCAACGTGCGCATCGACCTGTGCTCCAACTGCCACCCGTTCTACACCGGCAAGCAGCGCATCGTTGACACGGCAGGACGCGTCGAGCGTTTCAATCAGCGTCGCACCGCCGCTGATAAGGCGCAGCGTGCCGCGACTCGCAAGGCCAATGCAGCGGCCAAGCCAAAAGTCGCACGTTCCGCTGAGTAGTCGCGAAGGCCGGTAGCGCCAGATTGCCGGCACCGTCAACACAAATGGTGCTCAACGGCACCGATGGAGATGTTCGCAGGTCTTGCATGGAGCAGCCGCCTTCGAAGACGGGGTTTAATCTGGGTGGTCAAGCACTGATTGAAGGTGTCTTGATGCGCTCACCTCACTTCGTGGCGGCTGCCGTGCGCCGCGCCGATGGTTCCATTGAGACTCGTGTCGAGCGTTTCGATTCGATTTTGCTGCGCTGGAAGTGGTTGCGCTTGCCGCTGCTGCGTGGTTCGGTCGCCCTGGTTGAGATGATGATGCTCGGCATGCGTTATCTGAACTGGTCGGCGCAACAGGCCATGTTGGATTCGGAAGCGCCGCCCCACACGGCCAACGCGTCCGCTGAACCAGCTTCTGCTGGACTATCGCACGATGGTGTGCCATCGGCCACCACGAGTACTCATTCAGCAAATGGTTGCAGCGCAAAACCGGTGATGCCGGCGACGCCGGTGCAGGACACCCGTTCGCACTGATAATTTTCGAGGCCGCACGCGTTTGGGCCATACACTTCCAGACCTTTCACCTGTGACAGCCAACGATCCCGACAGTGATGTCGCGCCACCAAACCAGGTCGCGCCGTCGCTTGCAGCCTCCAAGTCGGCGCCTATTCCGGCGTGGATGTTCGCCTTGACTGTGCTTGGCTCGCTGTGCATAGGTTTTGGCTTGTTCGTGGCGCTGCCCAATGTTGTCGCTTATCAGGCGCTCAAGTCGCAAACGGACAACGCGATACTTTTGAACCTGGTGGAAGGCGTGGTCAAGATTGCGGTGTTCGTCGCCTACATTTGGGTGATTGGCCGCAAACCCGATATTCACCGCATCTTCGAGTATCACGGCGCCGAGCACAAAGTCGTGTACGCCGTGGAAAATGGGCGTCCGTTGACACCTGAAGGCGCGCGCCCGTTTGATACACCGCATCCGCGCTGCGGCACCGGCTTCGCATTGCTGACCGTTTTGGTCAGCGTGATCTGCTTTTCGTTTTTGCCGGTCGTCGAGTCGAGCATCGCACAAGTTGCCATGCGCTTCGCCCTGATGCCGTTGGTGGCCGGCATTTCCTACGAGATTATCAAGCTGACGACGCATCCGCGCTGGGGCAGCCTGTTCATCAAAGTAATGACGCCGGGCTTGTGGCTGCAACGCCTGACGACTTTTCAGCCGGACGACGCACAGCTCGAAGTTTCCTGCGCCGCCATGCGCGTTGTGGTGCAGGCCGAAGACGAATACATAGCGAGTTCGCAAGCGAGTACTCAGAAGACATCCTGAAATGCTGGAAAAAGCCAAAGCCGCCTTTGAACGTTTTACCGAACTGACCGACCAAATGTCCGACCCGGCGACCGCTGCTGATGGCGAAGCCCTGGGCCGCCTCGGTAAGGAACGCACACGTCTCGAACCACTGGCGAACCAATACCAGCGTGTGGTGCAGCTCACTCAACGATTGCAGGATGCGCGCGCCGCACTGACAGACAGCGACTTGCGCGAGCTGGCGCAGCTCGAAATCCGAGAAATCGAGCCGCAATTGGCTAGCGCGACCGCGGAACTCGAAGAGCTGCTGGTGCCGCGCGACACCGATGCCGACCGCAACGTGATCGTGGAAATTCGGCAGGGCAGCGGCGGCGAGGAAGCCGCGCTGTGGGCCGCCGACTTGTTCCGCATGTACTCGCGCTATGCTGAAACGCGCGGCTGGAAAGTCGAACCGATTTCGGTGTCTGAAGCCGAAATGGGCGGTATCAAGGAAATCGTGTTCGGTGTCGAAGGCAAAGGCGCGTGGGATGCGTTGCAAACTGAAAGCGGCGTGCATCGCGTGCAGCGAGTTCCGGCCACCGAACAAAAAGGCCGCATTCACACCAGCGCAGCTTCGGTGGCGGTGCTGCCCGAAGCCGAAGAAGTCGATGTCGATCTGAACGAGAACGACATCGAAATGGAAACTATGCGCTCCTCGGGCGCGGGTGGCCAGAGCGTGCAGAAAAACGAAACGGCAGTGCGTTTGATTCACAAGCCGAGTGGCCTTGTTGTGACGTGTCAGGACGAACGCAGCCTGCGCCAGAACAAAGAAAAGGCGATGCGAGTACTGCGCTCGCGCTTGTATGAAGCCGAGCGCGAGCGACTGGCTGCCGAACGCGATGTCACGCGCCGCGCGCAGGTCAAAAGCGGCGACCGCAGCGACAAGATTCGCACCTACAACTTCCCCGAAAACCGCCTCACCGATCACCGCATCAACTTCAAAAGCAACAACCTCGACCAGATCATGACCGGACGCATCGACGACCTGGTGATGGCTCTGGCGCAGTCGCGTCGTGCCGAAGCTTTGCAAAACGCGCAGTAGGCTCGGGCGTCGGGAGAAGTATGACAACGTCTGAAGCCTACCAAAAAAGCGTCAGTTTGCTCATCGACAGCGGATTTTCGCTTTCGCGCGCTCGCCTGGAAGCGCGTCTGCTGCTCGATCATGTTTGTGGCGTGCGGCACGCACACTTGCTGCAGCCGGATCGAGTACTCGCACCTCGCGATCACGACGAACTGCTCCACCTGTGCATGGAACTGCGTAGCTGCCAACCGCTGGCCTACCTGACACGGCAGCGCGAATTCTTCGGCCTGCCGTTTCGCTGCGACCGCCGCGCGCTGATTCCTCGTCCTGAAACCGAAATCCTGGTGGAACTCGCCGCAGCGCGCCTGAAAAACAACTCCGGCGCGCTCATTGCCGACCTGGGCACGGGCAGCGGATGCATCGCCGTCAGCATCGCTCATGCCGTTCCGGGTTCGGTCGTTTATGCCACAGATGTGAGCCCCGGCGCGCTGGACCTGGCGCGGGAAAACGCTGCGCTCAATCACGTGGCGAATCGCATCGAGTTCGTGGCAGGGCGCACAGCGAAATGGGCTTCACCGCTGCGACGCGAGGGTTTCGGCGGAATGTTTGACTGTGTTCTGAGCAATCCTCCTTATATTTCCAGGGCCGACATTCAAACCCTTGAACCGCAAATCCGCGACTGGGAGCCACGTCTCGCCCTTGACGGCGGCGACGATGGACTCGACTGCTATCGCCAGATTGCATCGCAATGCGGCACGTTGCTCAAGCCGGATGGATTTCTCGCGGTCGAACTCGGTGCCGGACAATTCGCCGCCGTGCAAACGATTTTTGAAAGCGAAAGCTGGAAGGTCGAGCCAGCCGTGCACGACCTGGCCGGCATCGAACGCGTCCTGGTGGCGACATTAAAACAATGAACAGAATTGATGATGCGACATTGCAGCGCATTCACGACGGCAGCCTTGTTGTCTTTCCGACCGAAACCATTTACGGGCTGGGCTGCATTGCCACGGATGCGGCAGCGGTTGCGCGTTTATTTGCGGTCAAGGGCCGCGAGCCAGGCAAACCGCCGCCGTTGCTGGTGCCCGACGAAGCGCTGTTGAGTACTCTGGTGGAGGAAATCCCCGACTTCGCCCAGCAGTTGATGCAGCAACACTGGCCGGGAGCTTTGACGCTGGTGTTACGCGCACGGCCTGCGTTGCCGTGGCTCGTGACCGGCTTGAATGCACAGGGGCAACCGACTGTTGCGGTGCGGCGTTCGGCGCATCCCGTCGCGCGCGAGCTGTGCGAGATGTTGCAGGCGCCGCTCGTGGCGACTTCGGCTAACTTCGCGGGCGCGACGGGCAAAGCAGCCAATCCACAGTCGCTGGGAGATGTGGCAGCGGAACTATTAGCGCGAGTCGAAATCGTGCTTGATGGTGGAACCGTTGGCGGGCTGCCATCAACCATCGTCGATTGTAGCGGTGCTGCGCCGCGCGTGCTGCGCCAGGGCGCTTTACAGTTGCCGTTTTAACTGCGCTGCAAACGTGACGCACAAACGAGTACTCGCGAATGCATTAGACTATCGTTGATGACGATTTTGTTTGTCTGTTCGGGCAACACATGCCGTTCGCCGCTGGCGGTTGCGGCATGGAGCAGGCTCGCCGGCGCAGATTCCCACGCCTTGAAGTCGACCGACGTTGTTTCGGCGGGAGCTTTTGCCTCTGAGGGCGCTCCGGCATCGCGCCATGCGGTGACTGTGGCGCAAGGATGGGGCTGCGATCTATCCGCGCACCGCGCCCGCCAGTTGCGTGACGAAGATATTAAGCGCGCCGATCTCATCTGCACCATGACGCAGTCGCAGGCCGAAGTTTTACGTGGCCGTTATCCGGCTGATGCCGCCAAAGTGCGAGTGCTGGGACAGTGGCGCAGCGGGCGTCGTCAAGCAGCGGAAACTGAAGACACCGCGCGCCTGCAATCGCTCGTGGATGGCGGCTCGGCATGGCCTGATGACGAAGGCGCCCTGTCCGACATCATGGATCCTTACGGCGGCTCCATGGAGGCCTATCGCTCATGCGCCAGCCAGATTGAAGATGCCGTAGCCGGCCTATGCGCCGCATTGCAACGCAACGAAGTGGAGGGCCTGTGATACGTTTCCTCTCGCGACGAGTACTCGTGTCGTGCGGTGCTGCCCTGTGCATACCGCTAATTCTCGGCGGTTGCAGCCAGCAGCAAGGCACACGTGAGGGTTCTTCCATCACATCTTTGCTGGCGGGCGCCGGGCGTTCCATCGGTGCCGCGCGCGCCTATGACCGTGCCACACGAAGATTGGGAGAAGCCATGAGTGCTAATGACACAGGGTATATTCTGGCTGACGCTGCAAGAAACAAGCGGGAACTTAGCTTGGGCGCAGTTCTTACGGGTCAGGCTTTAGATAGTTGCGAAGAAGCATTACGTGACATGTCTCGCCCTGAGTTAAAGAAACAGATGCCGCATTTTCAATTCGGTTGTGCTAACGTCCGTGACTCGGTCGCATGGGCTTTGTATCGGCAACAGCGCTACAAAGAAGCTCTGTTGCAACAAGAGCAAGCTATCGCCGAGACGAGCGCAGTTGCTGCATTGATGGGAACAGCGAGACAAAGTGAAGTTAACCGCACCAAGGCAGAGTTGCGCTATCATCTTGGTGAAATCTATCGCGCCTTGGATCGTCGAGAGGAGGCGCGGCAGCAGTTTCAAATGGCTCTAAAAGTAGTTCCCAGGCACAGTGGGGTTGTAGCAGGGCTGCGCGCGTTAGAGCGTGAGCCGCTAAGTGGACGACAAAGACGTTGAGGATGTAACTTAACCCGGCTTGCTACCCAGCGTGTCCCGCCCGTGAACGTTGGGCTGTGCGGGCTGAGAACAGAAAAGCCGGCTGACGCGGCCTCCTTGACAATCATCAGCCCCGTTCAGGGGGCTTCACCTCATCAGCCCGCCACTTCAGCCGCGGGCAAATTATAGGTAGCCAGTCGGATTAGCTTAATGAGAGTGTCGAGCTGCGAACTGTTGGGCCTGCGGCACCGGATTCTCGGTCTCGCGCTGTGCGGCGGCATCACGTTGCACCTGTTGTAAATCGAGTTCAGTTGAAGGACGAACATCGCCTTTAAGCACCTGCTCAATCAATTGCAGTGCATGTTCATTGTCCTCCACGCGGTTCGATGCAGAGCAATCGCACGGCGCGATGATGTGAAAGTCGCGCATGTAGGCATCGTTGGCCGTGAACAGCACGCAGATATTGCCTGCCACGCCAGTGAGAATCAGCGTTTTTGCCTGAATATACTCCAGCAGGATGTCGAGCGTGGTTGAGAAAAAGGCCGAGTGCTTCGGCTTCAAAACGAAGTAGTCGTCTTCGTCGGGTTTTAGCATCTCCACCAGCGGCTTGCCCCGCACATCATCCTGTAAGCAGTGGTCGATGAGCGCTTTTACATCCGAGCGCCATTGACCGAAGTTATCGTTGACGTAAATAGCCGGAATATCCAGCGCCTTGGCACGCTGCTTTAGCTCGGCGATGCGCTGCGCCATCGGCAGAGCGTGCGGCAGCAGGGAATCGCCGCCTTCCCATTCCAGGTCGTTGATAACATCAATCAACAGCAGAGCGACATCCGATTTGTCCGGCACATTGCCGTGTAAGTCTTCATTTCGAGCAGGCATGGTGCAGCACGTCGGCAAATGAAATGCCATGAACAGCCGTGTGTCGATTAATCTCACCGGCCGCCGAAAGCCGAAGCGGAGCCGAGGAGCGAGGCGAAGTGTAGGCGGTCGGATGCAGCGCCTTGTTGGACGGCTGTTGCTGAGTTTTAGGCCAGCTTTACGAATTGGTCAAGGTTTGTTTTGGCAAATTGAATCGCCAATTCATCGGCTGAGGGCTTGCAAGCATAGTATTGCTTGTCATAGTCATACTGTTCATTTTGTTGAGCGTAAGACACGAAACCTAAAACTCCGCGAATGCCTTTGGCGCGTTTGGGCATCGTAGTTTGGCTGGCTGCTTTCAATATTTCGTGCTGTTGATTTGCTCCCACTTTCCGAAGAGCTTGGAGAAGTTCTTCAAGATGTTCAGTCCCGTTATTGGCAAAATACTGACCGTGCCCACCGTTATGCACTTCCGAATCGTAGCGCATAATGAGATGCAGGACACACTGCATCTCGCTCAATTCATCGTAAGGCACCAAAAAGGCTAAATCAACAAGAGCGTTTCGCAACTCCCAACTTTCGTGTTCTTTTCCCAACACAACCCGAACTTTGGGAGTATTAGGCTCTTGTGAATAAACATAGCGCCGGCCTTCCGCTTGGTTGGCTGACTGCTTGACCATAACTTTTTCGTTCGAATTGTTCTCCATCTTTTCACCCGCTTTCTTATTCTACAGCACCCAACTAGGCCGCGCGCAGCCGCCTAACGACCAAGATTACCCGCCGCCGGAAGTGTAGAGACCGAAGCGAGGAACGAGCGCAGGCTGTAGGCGGTCGAGTGCAGCGCCTTATTGGGCTGCTTGTTTGTCAAGTAGCGCGACATTCATCGGCCAACTGACAAACAATTTAAGTCTTCACTGGAAGCAGCATGATGGTTTTTGGCTGCTGTGCATTGGTTGGTGTTTCTTGAAGTTGAGTGCCATCTGTCTTGAAGATGTGATACATTGCGCCTTCAAGAATCCATTGATTCGGCACTGTTGAGTCAGGAGACATAGACTTAGCCAAGCAGACTTCAGGGAACACTCCGTCGGAAAGCTTGGAAGTGCAGGAATTACGCAGTTTGTAAAGAAAGTAAGAGCGCATGACTACATCATGCAACGCGCCATTTTTATCTCTGCGCCCCGAAATGTAGCAGTCGTAGCCGTTGCGGAGAAAGTGTAATTCGACGTGCTTGGATGAGTTGCTGAGCGTCTTTAACCCCCGCTGACGAAGAAGCACGCTTCGAGAGTTTGTTTTAGACGGATTCTGCTCCGCTTGTCGTGCTGAGTCTGATGGCTGTGCTTTCAGATTGTAGGCAGTAATCCCCAAGCCCGCAATCGCTACTGCCAAAACGGGAATGAGCCTACCTAACTTGTTCATTTTCATCTCTGTCTCCTCCCGACAATACTTTGACACACAGAAACGCCGCGCGCAGCAGCACAACAATATAATACACGGCTCTTCGTGGATGAGTACTCGAACGATCACTGGCTACGCCGCAGCAATGCTTTCACTCTTCAGCACGCGCTGCACTTCTTGTTCCCAGGTGCCGCCTACTTTCACACCATATTCGTTCTCGCCGCCGTTGGCCTGCGGGCCCGTGAGATAGGGGCGTTTCCCCGGCTCAAAGCCGCCGACTGCTTCCTGAGTAACCTGGGCATTGATGAAGTGCAGAGCGACTCCGGCGCGCTCGTGATCGGTGTTGTTGGCGCCCGTCGCGTGTGGCGTGCCGTAAGCGAAAAACAGCACTCCGCCAGCCGGTAGCTCGATGGTTACCGCCTGCGACTCGTCGGGGTAACAGCGAATGTGGTGATCGGATTGCGGATCGCGCGTATGTTCCAGTTGCTGGCGAAATGCGCCGGGCACAACGCGCATTGTGCCGTTTTCTTTGTCCGCGTCGTGTACCGCCGTCCACAGCGCCGTGCCTTTGAGAGGGTCGCTGATGCGGAAGTAGGCGTTGTCCTGGTGCCAGTTGGTGCCGGCGCCGTGCTTGCCCGGCTTGAGAAACACCTGATCGAGATGCAGCAGCACCGGGTCGCCGATGAGCTGGCGCACCGCCTGGGCCACTTTAGGTGCAAACGGCATGGCGCGAAAGAAATCGCTGTGCGGATACATTGGGCACAATTGCAAATTCATTCTGGTTTGCGAGTGCGTTTTGCCGTCGCCATCGGTGGCTACGTTGCGCAGCAGTCCATCGCACTTGAGGCGTTGCAATTCGGCTTGCATGGCCCGCACTTCGTGCTCGTCCCAGAATTGGGTGACGGCCAGGTAACCATGCGTGCGAAAATGCTCGATTTGTGGCGGCGTGAACTGCATGAATATCTCCTTGCGGGTACTCGCTTAACGCTTGGAGGCTAACGCCTGGAGGCAGCCGGTGTGGCGCGCTGTACGGCGTCTTGTGGATACCAGTTGCGTAGCCGCACCTGAATGCCGCTGCCCTGCAACGCCGCGCGAAACTGCTGCGGATTGCTGTTGGCCTGGTTGAAGGGATAGCGATAATGGTAGGGGTACACGACCTTCGGGTTGAAGCTCCGCGCGCCCCGAGCCGCTTCCTGCGGCGTCATGGTGAACGGCAGGTTCAGCGGCAGAAACGCCACGTCGATGTTCCTCAGGCTCTTCATTTCAGGAATGGCTTCGGTATCGCCCGCAACATAGATGCGCCGACCTCCTAAAGTTAACACATAACCGTTGCCTGCACCTTTAGGATGGAACTTCTGTCCCGGCTGCGGGCCGCGCACCAGGTTATACATCGGGACTGCGGCCAGGGCCAGGCCGGGAATGTTGGACTGCACGTGGTCGGTTGCGATGGGCCTTTTCGCGTTGTAGGCGTCGCCGTTATTCATTGGCACCACGTTGGGCCACGGGCTGAACTGTCCTGAAACGAGAGTCGGCATCACGACAACGGTGCGCGGTGTGCTGACGCGCAGAATTGCATCGCGATCGAGGTGGTCGGGATGGCCATGGGTGATGAGAACGAGATCGGCTTTTTTGGTGTAACGTCCCGGACTAAACGGGTCAACGATGATAACCTTGCCGCGATGCTCAATTTGTACCGTGCCGTGAAAAATCGGCGTGATACGAATGTTGCCGCCGCGCGCAGAAAGAATATCCGAAGGCTGCACCACATACGGCTGCGTTGTAGCCCTCCGTGGCGTAGCCGTCCGTGGCGCAGCGTGCAGTTTCCAGGCTGCGCTGGCTAATGTGAACACAGCGAAGAACGACAAAGCGGATGTCTTGATTCTCATGTTGTTTTGCTGACCTCCTCAAAAGAAAAGAACGTGTGGAGGCGCCCAGCACCGTGCCAGGCGCTGCACGAGTACTCGCCTTTCTATTCGTTGACGCGAAGCACGCTCAAGAAGGCTTCCTGCGGAATTTCTACGCTGCCGACCTGCTTCATGCGCTTTTTGCCTTCGCGCTGCTTTTCCAGCAGTTTGCGCTTGCGCGAAATGTCGCCGCCGTAACACTTGGCCGTCACGTCTTTGCGCATGGCCGAAAGTTGTTCGCTGGCCACAACTTTGGCCCCGATGGCGGCCTGAATCTTAATCTGGAACATCTGGCGCGTCAGCAACTCTTTAAGTTTTTCACACATCGCTTTGCCGCGCTTGTATGCCTGTTCACGATGGCAAATGAATGACAGCGCATCCACCGCTTCGCCGTTCAGCATGATGTCGAGTTTGACCAGCGGCGCCTGCACATACTCCGCCAGCTCATAATCGAGCGAAGCGTAACCTCGCGTGCGGCTCTTGAGCTGGTCGAAGAAGTCCATGATCATTTCCGACAGCGGCAGCACATAGGTGATCGTGACGCGTCCACCGCTGGATGAGAATTCCATGCCCTTATGAATGCCGCGCCGCGACTCGCAAAGCTCCAGGCACGGGCCGACGTATTCGGGCGGCACAATGATGGTGCAAACAACCGTCGGCTCCTCGATGCGCTCGATTTCGTGCGGCGCCGGCATCTTGGCCGGGTTGTCGATTTCAAACACTTCGCCCGTTACACGCGTCACGCGATAGACAACGCTGGGCGCGGTGGCAATCAGCGTCAGATTATATTCGCGCTCCAGCCGCTCCTGGATGATGTCCATGTGGAGCAAACCCAGAAAGCCGCAGCGGAAACCAAAACCCAGCGCCGGGCTGGAATCCGCCGCGTAGGTCAGCGACGCGTCGTTGAGGCGTAATTTGTCAAGCGCGTCGCGCAGGTCGGAGAATTCATTCGCTTCAACCGGATACAGGCCGCAGAATACCATCGGCTTGGGTTCGCGGTAGCCGGGCAGGGCTTCGCGCGCCGGGTTCTGAGTACTCGTTACCGTGTCGCCGATGCGCACTTCGGCCACGTCTTTGATGCCTGCGATGAGATAACCCGTTTCGCCGGCGGACAACTTGGCGACCGGCGTCATCTTCGGACGGAAGACACCGAGTTCGGTCAGCTCGAAGCGATGGTCACTGCCCATCAACTTCACTTCCTGCCCGGCGAGCAGCGTGCCTTCCATGACACGAACATAGACGATGATGCCGCGATACGCATCAAAAGTGGAATCAAAAATCAGGGCGCGCAGCGGGTCGTCGGCTTCGCCTTTGGGCGGCGGAATTCGCTCGACAATGGCTTCGAAAATCTCTTCGACACCGATGCCGCTTTTGCCCGATGCCAGCAGCACTTCTTCACCCGGCAGGCCGACGATTTCCTCGACTTCGGCGATGACGCGGTCGGGGTCGGCATTGGGCAAATCAATCTTATTGAGGACGGGAATGATGCGCAAATCGCTCATGATGGCGAGATGCGCATTGGCGACGGTTTGCGCCTCGACGCCCTGGCTGGCATCGACGATGAGCAGTGCGCCCTCACAGGCCGCCAGAGCACGCGAAACTTCATAGCCGAAGTCAACGTGACCCGGAGTGTCGATAAGGTTGAGAACGTAATCTTTGCCGTCCTGCGCGCGATAATTGAGGCGCACGGCACTGGCTTTGATAGTGATGCCGCGCTCGCGCTCCAGGTCCATGGAGTCGAGCATCTGGTCTTTCATGTCACGCTCGGAGACGGCATTAGTCATCTGCAACATGCGGTCGGCCAGAGTGCTCTTGCCGTGGTCGATGTGCGCGATGATGGAAAAGTTGCGAATTCGGTCTTGCTGGTATTCTTGTTGCACGATGAAAGTTTAGCGTAAACCGCAAAACAGTGCGGGCGAGTACTCAACAATGAGTACCCGCCCGCATGTTGGATTAACCTGGAGGTCTTAATCTTCCCAGGGCTTGCAAGAACTGCGATTGGATTGGCCGGCGACCGGGTTCGGGACGCCACGATATGTTCCTTCATAAAATCCGTCTGTTGTAGATTGTGTGCCCGTGGCACGTCCCAGGGCTATATCGTGGAAGCGGGGATTTCCTGTGACGCGCGTTTTGTTGTCCTGCCCGAGTGTCGATTCATCGAGAACAAACGAATTGAACGGGTAGAATTTTACATGCCCATCCATAAAGAGAAGATTACCGCCACCGTTGTGGGCCTTTGTCAACTGGTCAACTGGCACGCCGGCTGACGTATTTCTAACCGCCCACCATAAGCCATCGTTGAGCGTCTTGCCTTCATCGACCAAAAGAACCATCGCTGCCGGTTCACGAACACGCACATCACTGGCACCGCCCACCGCGCAATTCATGGAGTATCCCAAGCGCTTTTTCTGAGCATCTTCCGTGGAGGGGCAGACATAGGCACTGGCCGATTTTACATATTGGAAAAGTGCGCCGCCTTCGACGTTGGCCTGTCTATCCTTGTAATCAAAAGGGCTCGCCGGAGCGGCCAGATAGTTGTCGTTTGCCGTGTAGTTCGGGCTGCCGGTCAGCGGGCCAGCGACCCAGTGGCCACCTTTTTCCCAGTTCTGGTAATTCGCAGCCAGAGGATATTTGTTGTTGTTATCCTGAGTGTATTGGCGAAACGCCATTCCCAGTTGCCTCAAGTTGCTGGCGCACGAAGCACGCCGCGCCCCTTCGCGAGCACGCGCAAAAGCGGGAAACAAAATCGCTGCGAGAATAGCGATAATAACCAGAACGATAAGAATTTCGATCAGTGTGAAGCCGCGTTTGATACCAGACCGGCCAGGCGCACCGGAGGTGTTACGGAGTGAGTAGCGCATTCGATTCTCCTCAAGACGATAACTGCAAGCAAGTTGGTTCGGCTGAACAACAGCGGTTTTGTCGCTCATTCCTGACATAAACAGTACAGCGAGTACTCGCAGCGAGATCCTACCAGCCAGGACTCCGGCCAAGAGAGTTTACCCGTTGTGTCTTCAATTCTATCAGACCACGCGGTTTGTTGAATGTTGCGCCATGCAATTGCCCTGGATGGAGCCGTTCATAAACGATAAAGACGAGGAGTCAGTGCGCTATACTTACAACCGGGGAGCCATGGTGCACACTGACGACTTGCTGTGCCACGTTCACTGGTGCTCGATGCGTCAGCCATGATGCACACTCGCAGCTTAATCGGCACCGCTGCCGGAGTGACGAATCTTATGTCTGAGTCAACTGCTCGCTATTTGTTTGCCATGTTGTGCGCTCTGGGGATGCTCGCCATCGGCGTGGGCGCCGTGCTGGAAATCACCCGCTTCCGTCGTAATGCGCGCGTGGCAAATGTCGCCTCCTCGCAAGGAGATTCCGCAGACACCGGCAATGTTCCACTTGTGCCGAGCGGCAACGTGATCTCATTGCGGCAGTTCCGCTTTCGCCTGCTGTCCGCCGTCATCTGGATGATTGTGCTCGGGACGCTCTGCTACGCTATAACCGCGCTGTGGCCGGAGCGCTCTTCACCACAGACCCTCGAACAGGCGCGGCGTTTCCTCACGGCCGTGTGCGCGGCGCTGTCGCTGTTGCTGGTCGCCTTTGCGCTGTTTATTTACGACGTGATTCAACTGTCACGTGAGCGCCGCGCGCAAACGGCCCGCTTTTATCAGGGGCTTGCGGAAATGGCGCGCACCGAAGCGGCACAACTGCAAGAACGCCAACGCTTGCAGGCATCGACCACTTCAAGCACCAACCCTGCTGCTGCGGATGCGCCCGGCGCTCCGGCGCTAAACTCTGAGGCCGCTGTTACAGAATCGCCTGCTCCGACAACGGACAAGACAACACGATAAACGAGAAGAATGAGTACTCAGGAACGCGTCCACAGCGACGCTGACGGCATGCGCGCGGCTTTGCGCTGGAATCAGAAAGGGCGCGGCTGGACTTCACCCCGGCCCTCGGTCGGTTGCACTCTGGTGCGCGACGGCGTGGTCATCGGCGGCGGGCACACGCAGCCCGGCGACGGCAATCCGCACGCGGAAGTGATGGCATTGCGCGCGGTGCAGAACGCCGGATTGACGGCTGAAGGTGCCACTGCTTACGTCACACTGGAGCCTTGCTCACACTGGCGCACCACGCCACCGTGCAGCGACGCCCTGATCGCCGCCGGCATCAAACGCGTTGTGTGCGGCGTGCGCGATCCCAACCCGTGTGTCGATGGGCGTGGCTTTGATCAACTGCGCACCGCCGGAATTGAAGTGGTGGAGAATTTCATGGTCGCTGAGTGCGCGCGTGCTCAGGACGATTTTCTCAAGCACATCGCGACGGGGCTACCTCTGGTAACGCTGAAATGCGCCGTGTCCCTCGACGGCAAAATCGCCACCAGCAGCGGACAATCGCAATGGATAACCGGCGAAGCCTCGCGCCGCCGCGTTCATCAAATGCGCCATGAGCATGATGCGGTATTAGTCGGCATTGAAACCGTGCTGGCCGATGATCCGCAACTCTCCGTGCGCCTGGAAGGGCAGTGGAAGCAACCGGCGCGTGTCATACTCGATTCTCGCGGACGGCTGCCGCTGCATGCGAAAGTGCTGCAAAGCCGTGAATCGAGTACTCGTGTGTTTGTGGCGACAACCGCAGCGATGCCGCCGGCGACACGACAGGCTCTGGCAGATGGCGGTGCCGAGATCATTGAAACGCAAGCGCGCGATGGCCGCGTCGATTTGGCGCAGTTGTGGAAACGACTGGGTGAACACGGCATTTGCAGTGTGTTGATCGAAGGCGGCGCTCAGGTGGCCGGTGCTGCCCTGGCGTCCGGGACAGTCGATAAAGTGCAATTCTTTGTTGCGCCGCTGCTCATTGGCCAGGGGCGGAGCGCGCTGGAGAGTTGGAGCGTTACAGAACTCGGTGCCGCACCGCGCCTGCACGACGTGTGGACGGAGGGCTTTGGCGACGACACCATGATTGGCGGCTATCTCACGAAATTATATTGATATGTTTACAGGATTGGTAGAATGCCTCGGCACAATTGAAAGTATCGAGAACGTCGGTGAGGCGCGGCGCTTTTCTGTTGGAGTCGAACACGACGACTACTTGATAGATGCCGTTCTGGGTGAAAGCATCAGCGTTAACGGCACCTGTCTTACCGCCGTAGAACTGCAAGCGCGTCGCTTTGTCATCGAAGCCGTTGAAGAAACCATGCGCCGCACCACCTTGGGCGACCGCCAGGTCGGTGATCGCGTTAATCTGGAGCGTGCACTGAAAGCCTCGGCACGCCTGGGCGGCCACATCGTACAGGGACACGTTGATGGCGTGGGGACGATCATGAGTACTCGCAGCGAAGGTGAAGGCTGGTGGGTTACGGTCGAGCCGCCCTTCGCTCTGATGAAATACATTGTCGAGAAAGGTTCGATTTGCATTGACGGCGTGTCTCTCACCGTCGCCAATGCCGCTTATCGGCGCTTCAGTGTGGCGCTGATTCCGCACACGCGCGATGTCACCACGGCGGGCGACTGGAACGAAGGTCGTCACGTCAACCTGGAAGTTGATGTCATCGCCAAATACGTCGAGCGCCTCACGCAATGGACAGCGCAGCATCCGAGCGGCTATCCGGTTATTGAAATCTAAAATGAGTACTCGGTTTGTCTTTGTGCCCCTCGCCGTGTGCTGCTGTCTTGTAGCACTAACCATTACGGCCAGCCCGTCGCGTGGCAAAACGGTTTTGCAAACAGTAGCCAAAGCGCGCCGGGACTACGCGCGCATCGAGCGGGATGCCAAACATTTCACGCGCATCCAAACCGATTTGTCCGGCTACTCAACCGAGGGCGGAACTCTGGTCGCCTACTTTCAAGATGGTGCCGCGCGCAAACTGGTCGCGCAATACTATGGTGAAACCGGTCGCGCGACGGAAGAATACTACTTTGCGGGCGGTCGTTTGTTTTTCGTGTTGCGCACAGAATTGCGCTATGACAAACCGCTGAATGTCGCTGTCGAGGACAAAAGCGAAGTCGGCAAAGTTGTGAAGCAGACGCGCAATCGCTACTACTTTGCAGAGGGAAAGCTTGTGCGCTGGGTTGACGAGAGCGGAAAAAACCGACCTGCCGGCAAAGAATTTACAGCGCAAGAACGTGAAACTCTGGCGCAAGCACGACGTTTGCTGGCTAAAGCCGACGCGTTGCTCGATTGAGTACTCGAATCATCATATGCCTGCACCTTTTTCCCCTATCGAAGAAGCGCTGGAAGACTTCAAGCGCGGCAAGTTTGTGCTGGTGACTGATGACGCCTCGCGTGAAAACGAAGGCGACCTCATCATGGCCGCCGAGTTTGTGGATGCGCCCGCCATCAACTTCATGGCGCGTAACGCGCGTGGCCTCATCTGCGTGCCGATGGAAGGCGAGCGTCTCGAAGAACTGGGCCTGGGCTTGATGTCGATGCGCAATACCGAGCGTCATGGCACGGCCTTTACCATGAGCGTTGATGCGCACCCGCGCTTTGGCGTCACGACGGGAATTTCCGCCTCGGACAGAGCCAAAGCGGTGCAAATTCTCATCAACCCGAAAACGCGCCCGAGCGATTTGACACAGCCCGGCCATACTTTCCCCCTGCAAGCGCGTGAAGGTGGAGTACTCGTGCGCGCCGGGCACACCGAGGCCGCCATCGACTTGTGCCATCTGGCCGAGTTGTATCCGGCTGCCGTCATCTGCGAGATTCTAAACGAAGAAGGCGAAGCGGCCAATCTGCCGGAATTGACCGAACTGGCTCGTCAGCACGATTTAAAAATCATTTCGATAGAAGAGTTGATTCGCTACCGGCGCGCTCACGAAAAACTGGTGCGGCGCATCGACGAGGCGCGCCTGCCGACCGCACTCGGTGAATTTACTGCGGTGGCCTACGAAAGTTTGCTGGACGGCACGCCTTATGTGGCGCTGGTCAAAGGCGAAATGAAAGGCGGCAAAATCGTCGGCGATGAACCGATTCTCGTGCGTGTGCATTCGGGCTGTTTAACAGGTGATGCGTTGCTCTCGCTGCGCTGCGATTGCGGCGAGCAGCTTCATGCGGCCATGAACCGCATTGTAGACGAAGGCCGGGGCGTGTTGCTTTATATTCACCATCACGAGGGGCGCGGCATCGGCATTCTCAACAAGATTCGCGCCTATGCGCTGCAAGACAAGGGCGCCGATACCGAGCAGGCCAATCACGCGCTGGGCTTCGCTTCCGATTTGCGCGAATACGGCACCGGCGCGCAAGTGCTCACCGACCTGGGCGTGCGCCAGATGAAGCTGCTGACCAACAACCCGGCCAAGCGCGTTGGCCTTGAAGGTTATGGCCTGCAAATCGTAGAGCGTGTCGCGTTGCATCCCACCGTACACGATGAGAATCGCAGCTATCTGGAAACCAAACGTGATAAAATGGGCCACATCCTCGGTGAGATGAAAAGCGCTGCTGCCGCTGAAAACGAAGCCATTGAGCCGGTTGACGAGCAAATTGAGGAACAAAACGTTGATACGGAAAACGGCGCCTTGTAAAGGTTTGGAGATTTGACCTGCTGTCCTGTGGTCACAGGAGGCGTGGCGGTCTCTGATTGCGCGGCTTTTAAAAGTGGAGAAAATTCGGTGAAAACTCACGAAGGAAACCTGGTCGCGACGGGACTGCGCATCGGCATTGTGGTGTCGCGCTTCAACGACTTGATTACGGAACGTCTGCTGGACGGCGCGCTCGATGCACTGCGCCGTCATGGTGGCGACGAAACGTCAGTCGAAATCGCACGCGTGCCCGGCGCGTGGGAAATTCCTCTGGCCGCGCAAGCTCTGGCCAAGAGCGGTCGCTTTGATGGCATTGTGTGTCTCGGTTGCGTCATCAAAGGTGCAACAGACCACTACGATTACGTGTGTTCACAAACTGCGAGCGGCATCATGAACGTTGGCCTGCAAAGCGGATTGCCGGTTACGATGGGAGTACTCACCACCGATACGCTGGAGCAATCGCTGGAGCGCGCCGGCAGCAAAGCCGGCAACAAAGGCGCCGACGCCATGCTGGCCGCCATCGAAATGGCGAACCTGTTAAAAGAAGTTCAGTAACCGCAAAGGCGGGCAGAACGCAGTGTGGAGGAACGCAGTGTGGAGGAATGACTACTACTTCCACACTGCGTTCTGCCCGCCCTTTGCGCTACCAAGTTTACGAGCTGACTTTACGGATGCCGGTCGGGGTGTAGTCTGCGTCCTGCGACAAAAAGAACTGATCGACGCTCACGCCGGTTTCGCGATTCTTAAGTATTAGTTTATTAGCGCCTGCGTTCAGCTTCACCTTGGCCGTGCCGCCGACCCAGTGCCACTTGTCGTATGTGCCGTCTTCGCCCAGGATTTTGACCGGGCCGCCGTTCACGGAAACGGCCACCGAATTGCCGCAACCGTTGGCCCAAAAGGTGCGCGCCCAAACCGTGTAAACGCCGGGTGTTTTCACATTGAAGGTGTAAACAGCCTGCCCGATGCCTTTCGACTCGTTCTTATCCCACGGAATGTCCAGGTAGCCTTTACCGGAGTAGGGCTTGTTTGCGCTGCCCTGAACTTTGCGCAACGGTTTTTGCATCGACGCAGCGCCCTCGGCTTCAAAACAAACCTTGGCGCTGGCCGCGTAAGCCGCGCCGGTGCCCAGCGCCAGCAGTGTGGCGCTCGCCACGAGGCTGCTCACATCAAATTTTCTGATCGACTTGAATTTCATCAACTTCCTCCACGAATTCACGGGTGCGGCTCCCTGCAACCACCGCCAGACTCAGGATAAAGGCCAGCACCACGCCGCCGCCCCGCACAATGCCGGCATGGAATACATTGACAATTAACCACGCGCAAAGTGCCGCAAAAACACCAAATGGCAGCCAATCGCCTGAAACTCCGCTCATCCTGTGCCACGCCTGGCCCATGAAATGACCGATGACCCACAGCAAAGCGCCCAACCCGAGTACTCCAAGCGACACGGCTTGCACCATGTACAGGTTGTTGGAGTCGGGCGGCATCTTTTCCTCGTTAGGCAAACTGCTGTAATACGGCCCGATATTCTGCTGGTAATTTCCCGGCCCAACACCCGTTTCATACTGGTGCAATTTTGCCACGCCCAGCGGCAGTTCCTGACCTTTGGGAACGGCCCAGCCCAAAGCGGCATACCATTCGATGTACTGTTTTTTCACCGCCTGCGTCACGCTGGCAATGCGCAGCGACTCGTAACGGTTCGGCTTCAATTTGCCCTGAGCGTTCCACGCAAGGAAAACAATCGCCAGCGATGCCGCAACAAACGCAACGGTGCGCCCTGGCAATCGTTGCAAAATGCCCGCTACCAGAATTCCAATGACAATAGCCAGCATGGCCCACACCGACACAATGGTTAACAAGCCGAGCAGTACCGTAACACCCGTAACAAGCAGCGGAGGCAGCACCTTCGTCCATTCGCGTAAAACCATCGCGACCAGAAAGGGCAGGCTAAGGGCCAGGAACACGGCGTAAATGTTGGGCGAACCAAACAGGCCGCGCGGCGCGACTTTGGTAAACGCCAACAGTTGATAAGTTGCCGCCAGCACATTCAGCAAAACGGCGAATGAAAAAACATGCAGTGCAAAACGTCGCCGCTCGACGAGTACTCCATTACGCCGATCTTGTATCAGATTGACAAACAACAGCGGCGCAATGATGAAGTAGGCGCCGAACTGCAAAATTTCAGCTATGGCTTCCTTGCTTTCTTTGGCCGCAATAGCCTTGAACACGCCTCTGGGCACGCCGGCTTTGTTAAAGGCGTCGCCCATGGCATCCACCACATGCGGCGAATGCAGCAGCGAAACCAGCATGGCAACAATGAGCGCCCAGCAGGGCAGAGGCGGCCACCACACTTTGCGCCAGGCGCGCTGTGAAGCGGTGCGGAACACGAACCAAACAAAGCACAGCAGCAAAGCAATATCCGACAATGCGACCTTCAGCGTCTTGGTGGCGTAGCCCAACCCTTCGGCCAGGGTGTCACGCCCCAATGTGAACGGGTCAATTTGCGAGCACATCGCCAGAATCAAGAAACCGAGCAGCAAGGTGTCGATGCGCTGGAATGTTGCCGCAGCACCAGCCTGAGTACTCGGCGAAGTGGGACGGGTAGTGAGGCGCTCGTTCATTCGGCCTCCTCAATAACAGGTGCTGGGAAGAATTGATGGCGAGTCCACAGAACAAGTAGCACGATGGGCAAGACGCGCAATACGAAGCGTCGCGTGCCGGTGAGCGCGCAGGCGGCGCTGCATACAAGAGCCAACGAACCGAACTCCACAGTCTGCATCAGCAGGTGTACCAGCGGAGTGGGATCAAGTACTTCCGTTTCGCCAACCGTGTAAAAACGCCCGAGGAACCAGAAAATGCCTGTTCCCAGCAACGTCACAACAGCGATGGCCGCCAGCAGCGCGCGTGTCCAGGCGTTGCGGTTGCGCCACCACAACGGCGCGGTCAGCACGGCGCCTGCCACCGCAATGCGCGCGGCATAGGAGATCGTCTGTGGCGTGTCGGGCAGCAAGCCGGTTGTCAGCGACCATCCATTCTCCGGCCCGGCCTGTTTCGCCAGTCCGTAGATCACAAACATGGCAAGCGTCACGGCGAAAGTGGCGCCATCGGCGCGCTCTTCAAAAGAGCGTAAAAGGGGCGTCCAGAAACAGATTGCGGCGCCCAGCCCCAGCACCAGCAGGGTGAGGCGGTCGGCCAGAGTCGGCTGAACTGTTGGGGCCACTCCCAAAAGACAGAGTGCGAGCAGCGCCAACACAGCCAGGGTTGATATAGCGAAGTGTTTGCCGTCGCCGCGCTTGGCAGTGGCGGCTTCGCGTTGCGGCTCGACCACGTTGCGAGTACTCATAAAGTGCTTTTAAAGACCGTCATGGCGCGCAGAAGTTACGCTGCCGCAAGGCTTGAGTCTGCCCTGTGCGCAGGCTTTGATAGGCGCCGCCCAGTTTGACACAAAGCGGGGCCACGAGTATACTGCGCGCCGTTTCAGCTTCAAAAAGTGCTGTTTCGACAATTGATGTGACAAGGCGCAGTTCAGTGCGGCGGGGCCAGGTCGGCTCCGTCTTTTTCGTTTGTCCTGTATGGTGTTTTCATGCTTAAGGGTTTTTTCAAGAAGGTCACGCAGCAGGTTTTTCACGGTCGAGCGCTCGATGAAGAGATGCTTGAAGAACTCGAAGAGCAACTCGTGATGGGCGATGTTTCCATTGAGACGGCGGGTGCGCTCATCCAGGGCCTGCGCGAGGCTGCGAAACGGGGTGAAGTGCCCACCGACGAAGAAGCCATTGAAGTGCTGCAAGATCTCGTCGCCTCGATGCTGGGCAGCAGCGACCGCCCCCTGAAATATGCACAGGATGGCGTCACGGTGTGGCTCTTTGTCGGCGTGAACGGCGTAGGAAAAACAACCAGTGTGGGCAAACTGGCCTATCAATTAACGAAGCAAGGACGAAAACCGCTCATGGCCGCGTGCGACACTTTTCGCGCTGCCGCCATCGAGCAGCTTCAGGAATGGGGCCGCCGCGCTAATTGCCCGGTCATCGCTGCACAGCAGGGCGCCGATCCGGCAGCCGTCGCCTTCGATGCCATTGCAGCCGCCAAGAGTCGCGGCCACGACGTGGTGCTCATCGATACCGCTGGACGCCTGCACACCAAATCGAACCTGATGAACGAGCTGGCAAAAATCGCCCGCGTCACGGAACGTGAACTGGGCAAGCCACCCGAAGAGACTCTATTAGTACTCGATGCTTCCACCGGCCAGAACGGATTGACACAGGCGCAGGCGTTCGCCGGTAGCGCGCCGCTGACCGGCTTAATTCTCACCAAGTGGGACGGCACAGCCAAAGGCGGCATCATTTTAAGTGTGGCCAACGAAACCGGCGCACCGGTTAAACTCATCGGCGTTGGCGAGAAAGCAGAAGACTTGATCGAGTTTCGCCCGCAGCAATTCGCTGAAGAGATGTTTAGCTGACGTTATGGGAGGCATTGATGAAAGCGTATCGTGTTCTTATGCTGGCAGTTGCGGTCTTTATCGGCTTCATCGGCTCGGCAAAATGTGAGGAACAGTCGTTGCAGAACGCTGATGTTGAGGATTTGCCTCTCAATTCTGTGTTGGTGCGAGATAAGGACGTTTTTGCCTCAAACGCCGATGGAATGTTTCGCGCCAGCCGCACTGAAAAAGTGTGGACGCAACTGCCTCTCCCGGAGGGAATGAGACTGGGCGGCACATTTGCCGTTCAGCCGAAGAACTCGAAAATCGTGCTGTACCATACCGGGGATGCAGATGCTGCCCGCGCGTATGAGAAGAGATACCACGTCGATGGTCAACTCTATGTATCGCAAGACGACGGACGAACCTGGCGCGAGATTCTGCGGCGTCCTATGATTCGAATGGTGCTCTTGCAAGCAAACGGACATTTAATTGTTGATGATACCCTTCCGTACGTAATGGGCGTGGGACCGATACAACCTCTCCCCGTAGCACACATACTGGAATCCTCCGACCTAGGTGCGACATGGCGCGACATCAGCCCTGCCCCACCGATTACATATGTCGCTTCCTGGACTGAATCAGATCGCCCGGACTCGCTTGTCGTACTTGGCCGCTTGAATGCAGGGAATTCAGCAACTGCATCGGAAGTCCCTGGTTCGCCTCTTGAACCCTTGATGTACTTACGATTGGACAGCGACAACAATCAGTTGTATGACGCCACAGTTGAGTACATGGAGAAATATCACTACCGTCCAGTGAATGGTAATTGGGCACTTCCCTGGGACGACCTGGACGTACGAGGAGTGCGCCTGATGCGGTCTTCGGCGACTCTGAGCAACTATTTTGGAGGTGGCTATGAGTCATCCATGTGCTCGAAACTCATGTATGACATCATCCCCGACAAGAAGGCCTATCGCTTTTCCGCCACACAACGCAAGTTCATTGATGTGGAAATGGTGCTCAATCCAGAGGCTCCCGGAGAACATGAAGGAACGGGACAGGACACTGAGTTCTTTCCAATAGATGATAGAGGTAGCACGCGCTTCTGGGGCCTTAGCATCATCGCGCCCGATGGCGAGTACTCGTATGTGCCACCGGCATATGACACGGGCTGGGCAACATCCTCTGACCAGCCTCAATCAAAGCAGGAGCTTTTCAAGCAGTTAGTGGATCGAGGCACGCTGCGCGTCAAGCGTCTTGCCCCTGAAGAACCATACGTGCGCCGTCTTGACTTGGACAAAATGGTTCGCTTCGACCAGCCCGGCACGTACAAAGTGAGCGTAATCTACGAGAGCAGTTGGCTGTGGCGTCAGGGTTTCTTGGAACGAAAAGAACCCTTTGTGGGCAATCAGTGCGGACAGGAGTTTGAAGTCACCATAACGGAATCGGCGCGGGGACGTGGCCAGAGATAAGCCGCCCGAAGAGAGCTTGTTAGTGCTCGTGCTTCCATCGGGCAAAGGCGGCATCATCCTCAGCGTGGCGCAGGAAACCGGCGTGCCGGTCAAAGAAAGCGCAAGAGTTGGTTGAGTTCTGCCGCAGGAGTTGGTCGGAAAGATACTTGCGCAGGTTATAGGACACCGTAATGAGAATTGGTCGCATTTTTATCTATCTTGTGCTTGCCGGCTTGTCTTTCAACGCCCTCAGTTCCGCTGTAAAGTGCCAGGACGCGCCGGATCGAGACGTTTCCGCTAAGGAAATTCCCGTAGAGGATTTGCCTTTAACCTCAGTTCTACTGCGAGCGAAGGACGTTCTTGCAGTCAACTCTGATGGCGTGTATCGCGCCAGTCGTGCCGACAAAGTCTGGACGAAAATGACTCTTCCCGAAGGTTTGGAGCCGGTAGGAGCCTTTGCCTCGCAGCCTGAGAACTCCAGACTTCTTCTTTATCGTAATGGTTCCGGAGCCTGTCCGCAGGCCCAGGGCAACCAGAACTCAAACAATAAACTCTTTCTGTCACAGGATGACGGCCAGACGTGGCGCGTTATTCTGCAAAGCACAATGATTGGCCCGGTGTTCTTGCATCCCAACGGTACGATTTTCGCGATGACCTACGGCACGCCGACCAATGTTCATCTTCTGCAATCGCCAGACTTGGGGGCGACGTGGCGCGACATTAGTGCGAACCCAATGCCTGTCAGTGCGACTTGCTTTGTCGACCCGGATCATCCAAATCTCGTGAAAATTATTGGATGGTTGGCCTCAGACGATTGGCAGAAGATGGATGGCCATGTGGCCGTCTTACAAGCGGATGATGAGACTTACCAATGGCATGAGGTTAAGGACACGCAGAACCAGACGTTCCCGTGGCACAAAACCGGCGGAGCGGACGCGGGTGCAAATCAGTTCCGCGCCACCCTGGGCAACTACTTTCAATACGATTTCGCAGGCAGCATCTGGAAACTTGTTTACGATGTTATTCCGGCTAAATCCTCCTATCGATTCAGCAGTACCCAGCCCAAAGTTATTGAGGTTGCAATGACGATGTACGCCCGAGGAGATGACGGAAATCAGGGCTTGGACGCATTCCCACTGGATGAGAACAGCGGCATACGCTTCTGGGGTGTGGATGTCACCACGCCGCAGGGTGAATCGACGTATATTCCGCCGCAATACGATAAGGGATGGGTTTCAATGTCGCAAGAGCCTGTATCCAAGCCGCAACTGCTTAATGAACTGCTCACCCGAGGTCAGGTGCAGACCATCCATCTAAGCCCCGAGCAGCCCTATGTGCGCAAACTCGACCTGGATAAGCTGTATCGCTTCGACCAAGTCGGCACCTACAAAATTCGCGTTACATACGAAAGCACCTGGCTCAAGCAGTACGGATACCGAGAATTCGGGAAGCAATGGCTGGGCAACTTTGCCGGCCAAATGTTTGAGGTCACCATAACCAAACCGGCGCAGTGACCTCGCCAGATAAGATGCTCTGTTATGACGCTCTGGGGTAAAAAGTTTTCGTTCATGATGCGAGTACTCGATAGAGTGGTGGTGAGATGATTGCGGAGTCGTTAAGCAATGAAAATTCATGGTGTTCGTGTTTACCCCCAGTCGGTGCGTCGTGTTCAGAACAATGGAACGTCGATATTCCTGCATGGCCGCGTGAGCGACGTTTCGGACTTCTTTTATATCTTTCGTCCTACTGCTCCTTTGTGGAAGGGGCACATTTTTGCAGATGCCTTTTGTGTATCGTTTGACCTGAACGGAAACAGGGAAGACCCTGTGCCCCACTTGCGTGAGCGGTATGGCACAAGCTTGATGGGTGCTGATGTCGACTCTAAATTATTGCTTCTGTGCGGCGATGACTTCCTGAAGTGGGCAGTTCATTCCTATCATGTTGAGGGAGCATTTCTGCCGATTTTTAACGAAGTGCCGTCGTTTGACGACTTGAAACGCGTTTACTGGGAGCAGGATTTCTCATTAAGTTCGGTCAGCTGGCCCTCTGGAATGAGAGCGTTGCTGCACATGTGGGATGATATTTACTGGCAGCTCTTCTCAACGGAGAGATCGGATATTGATTTTCTTGTTCAGACTCATGCCGGTGATCCCCGACTGGAAATGTATTACGTGGATTTCGATAAAGAGTATCCCGACCCCAGCAACCAGCCTCTGGAACCTGTTATCACTTCGACTCTGTGAGAAACTAAGTCGCTGACGCTAATGGCAACCGCCTGGCTTTCTGATAAAATTAGTCCGTTAATATGCTGTCAAACCTTTCTGAAAAACTCAATAAGACATTTGCCAGGCTGCGCGGTAAAGGCCGCGTCTCGGAAGCCGATGTCGATGTCGCGTTGCGCGAGGTGCGCCTGGCGCTGCTCGAAGCGGACGTCAACTTCAAGATCGTCAAAGATTTCATTGCGCGCCTGCGCGAAAAAGCCGTCGGCGTCGATGTGCTCGAATCGCTGTCGCCCGACCAGCAGGTTATCGCCATCGTGCGCGACGAGTTGACCGAACTGCTGGGCGGTCGCACGGCGCGCATCGAGTACTCAAGCAACCCGCCGACGATCATCATGCTGGCCGGTTTGCAGGGCACGGGCAAAACCACGACCTGCGCCAAGTTGGGCGCACATCTCAAGCGCCAGGGCAAAAAGCCGCTGCTCGTCGCGACGGACATTTATCGTCCGGGCGCGATTTTGCAGTTGCAAACCGTGGGCAATCAGGTTGGTGTGCCGGTCTTTGAAATGGGCACGGCTCCGCCGCCGCAGATTGCCCTCGCCGGAATTAAGTATGCGCGCGAGCACGGCAACGATGTGGTCATCATCGACACGGCGGGCCGTCTGCACGTCGATGAAGCGATGATGCAGGAAGCGCGCAACATTCAGGACGCCGTGAAACCGCACGAAGTGCTGTTGGCGCTGGATGCGATGACGGGACAGGATGCCGTGAACGCCGCAAGCGCTTTCAACGAAACGGTTAAGCTAACGGGCGTGGTGCTGACCAAGTTGGATGGCGATGCGCGCGGCGGCGCTATTCTCAGCGTGCGCGCCGTAACTGGTGTGCCGGTAAAATTCGTCGGTGTCGGCGAAAAGCTGGATGCGCTGGAAGAGTTCCATCCCGACCGCATGGCAGGCCGCATCCTGGGCATGGGCGACGTGCTCACTCTTATCGAAAAAGCAGAGCGCGAGTTCGATGTTAAGAATGCTGCCGCGATGGAAGAGAAGTTGATGCAGGGCAACTTCGATCTGGAAGACTTCCTCAATCAGATGCAGGAAGTCAAAAAGATGGGCAGCCTGGAAAGCATCCTGGGCATGATTCCCGGCGGCAACAAGTTGATGCAGGGCGGAGCCATGCCCGCCGTCGATGAAAAACAGATGGCGCGCGTCGAAGCGATCATTCGCTCGATGACGCCCAGGGAACGCCGCGACCCGGAGATCATCAACGGGAGCCGCAAGCGTCGCATCGCGAGCGGTAGCGGCACGAGTACTCAGGAAGTCAACCGGCTGCTGGGGCAGTTTCGCGATATGCGAAAAATGATGCGCCAGATGAGCCAGATGGCCAATGGTAAAATGCCGGGCGGCAAGATGGGCAAGATGCCCAAAGGCGCGATGCCCAGGGGGCCGATGCGCCTGCCGCGTGGTTTTAATCCCAAAATGATGGGATAATGTTTGAGAGTTGATAAAGTCAGGTAGCCCCCAGGGGTGAAGGACAAGGAGAATCATGGTTCGTATTCGTTTGCGCCGTACGGGCGCCAGGAACAATCCGACGTATCGAGTTGTCGTCGCCGACCAGCGCAGCCCGCGCGACGGCGCCTTCATCGACACAATCGGTCACTATTTGCCGACACGCCAGCCGGCAGTCGTTGAAATTGACGAAGAAAAGGCCCGGAAGTGGCTCGCACAGGGTGCTCAGCCCAGCGAAACTGTCGCCAGCCTGCTGAAGCAAAAGGGCATCAAGCTATGAGCGCCGAAGAACTCGAAAATGGCGCCAATGGCGCTGCCGATTCATCGGACGAGTACGCGCAAGACGACGACATCATGGCTCAGGCCATGGGCGACGACTTCGATGAGCCAAGCGAAGATGATGCGCGGCTCATCGAGTTGGTCGGTTTTCTGGTGCAGGGCATTGTCGCGCACCCCGAAGAAGTTGAAGTCGAAGAGTTTCTTGATGACGTTGGTTCGGTCTATGGCGTGCGTGTGCATCCCGACGATATAGGTCGTGTCATTGGCCGTGAAGGCCGCGTCGCGAATGCCTTGCGTCATGTGGTGAAAGCCGCCGCCACCAAAACCGGCGCGCGCGTCGCGGTCGAAATCATCACCGAAGACACGCCGCTTGAAGTCATCGACAGTGAAGATGAGGCGGGCAGCAACGGCACCGAAGCCGGAGACGGTTCAACGTAGTGACTTCCGATCTCAACGAGTGGGATGTTCTGGTCGGTCGCGTGAGCGGTCGATGGGATCATGCCAGCCTCAAAGTGCAACCCTTTTCACTGGCGCCGGGCCACTTCGATGCCGGAGCGCAGCTTTGCATCGCCGCGTCCTCCGGTCGTCGCCTGCTGAAAATATTGCAGTCGAAGCGCAGTGGGCATTCGTTCATTCTCAACTGCGGGATCGACTCAACCGCTGAAGCGGAAGCAATGATTGGCGCGGAGATGTTCATTCATCCCTCGATGCGTCCACCGCTGCCCGAAGGCGAGTTCTACATCGACGAACTGCTCGGAGTGCGGGTGCAAACCGAAGCCGGCGACGACTGGGGCGAAATTGAAGAAGTGTTGGAGACTCCGGCACACGATGTTTATGTCACGCCGCACGCGATGATTCCGGGGCACAGCGAATTCATCGTGAGCACCGACTGGGACAATCGAGTACTCGTAGTGCGAGATGTTCCCGGTTTGCGCACCGATGCAAAAGACGAAGCGGAACCTGATGGGTGAGTACTCGATTCCTCTGTTGTTGTTGACCGGACTTGTCGCGGGCATCTCTGCCGGGTTTTTCGGCATCGGCGGCGGGCTGGTCATCGTGCCGGCGCTGGTCTATTTGCTGGGCTTCACACAGCACAAAGCGACGGGCACCAGCCTCGCCTGTTTGCTGCCGCCGTTGGGTGCCGGTGCTGTCTATCAATACTACATCAAGGGCAACGTCGACATTCGCGCGGCGGCTGTCATCGGTGTGTTGTTGCTCATCGGCGGTTGGCTGGGCGGCAAATACGCCAATCAGATGAAAGGGCCGCAACTCAGCCTGGCTTTCGGCGTCTTCTGCCTGGTGGTCGGCGTTTACACCATATGGACGGCGTGGCAGAAGATGGGCGCGGCGCGTTAGAAAGGCCGATGCGTTTCGACATCTTCACGTTGTTCCCCGATTTCTTCAGCAGTGCGCTGGGCAGCAGCATTTTGAAGCGGGCGCAGGAAAGCGGCGCTCTGTCGGTGGGCATACACGACATCCGCGCCTGGACGACGGATAAACACCATGTCTGCGACGATGCGCCTTATGGTGGCGGCGCGGGCATGGTGATGAAAGCCGAGCCGGTGGCAAAGGCCATCGAAGATGTGTTAAATTATGACGCTGGTGCCGTCGAACAGCGCCATGAGCCGCCGTGTCCGGTGATTTTGATGTCGCCGCAAGGCCGCACCTTCAATCAGGAAGTGGCGCACGAGTTGAGTACTCATTCGCGCATCGCTTTGCTGTGCGGTCATTACGAAGGGCTGGATGAGCGCGCCGTTGAGTTGCTGGTGACGGACGAAATCAGCATCGGCGATTACGTTCTGACAGGTGGCGAGCCGGCGGCGCTGGTAATTCTAGATGCCGTAGCGCGCCTGGTGCCGGGAGTACTCGGCAACGAGGAGTCGCACCAGCGCGATTCGTTCAGCGACGGCTTGCTGGAAGCGCCGCACTACACGCGACCTGTGGAGTGGCGCGGCGCGCGTGTGCCGGATGTGCTGATGAGCGGCCATCACGGCGAGATTGAAAAGTGGAGACGCAAAGAAGGCTTGCGCCGCACAATGCAGCGCCGTCCTGATTTGCTGGGCAATTTGCAAAGCCAACTGTCGCCGCAGGACGCAAAGCTGCTGGCGCAGTTACGCGAAGCGCAGTTATGCCAAGAAGTCGAAGAACAGTCGTAAAATTTGGAAGCCAAGAGGAGGCGGCGCGTCAAGTTTGGTGGCGTCGCAGGAGGAAACAACATGAACCAGAACTTGATTCGCGCCGTTGAAGAGCGCCATTTGAAGAGTGACTTGCCGAACTTCAGCCCCGGTGATACGTTGCGCGTGAACGTGCGTGTTGTCGAAGGCAACCGCGAGCGCGTGCAGGCGTTTGAAGGCACATGCACCGCACGCGCCGGTTTCGGTGTCGGCGAAACCTTTACCGTGCGCCGTGTGTCGCAGGGTGTAGGCATTGAGCGTATGTTTTTGCTTCATTCGCCGCGCCTCGATAAAATCGAAGTGCGCCGTCAGGGTAAAGTGCGTCGCGCCAAGCTCTATTACTTGCGTGGCCGCGTCGGCAGCAAGGCCCTGCGCATCAAAGACAAAGCGCAGCAGAGCTAAGTCGTGTAAACGTTGTGTAAGGGCGCGCTACGAGTACTCGTAGCGCGCCCTTATTGGAGCAGTGTTCCACCATGTTCAATACCGATTCGTGGGTGTGGAAGATAGCCATTGTGGTGGCGATTCTGGCAGTGCGTGAGTTCGTGCGTGCCGTGGGCGGTGGTGGCACGCGACAGCGTGCTCTGGCCCATGCGTCTCATCAGCCGGGTGGCGGCATGAGCGTGCGTGCAGCAAGCCTGCCGGACGACACGAACGAGAATGTGAAATGGATCATCGAAACGCTGGATTCGGCGGCACTGGCCATTGGATTAGTGCTGTTCGTCATTCAGCCGTTTTTGTTGCAAGCTTTCTACATTCCATCCGGCTCGATGGAAGACACGCTGCGCTATCAGCCAACAGGCGACCGCCTGCTGGTCTCAAAATTCGTATATCGTATGCGCGACCCGCACGCCAGTGATGTGGTTGTATTCAAGCCGCCGCCGCAAGCCGATGCTAAACCGGGTGACGATTTCATCAAGCGTTGTATGGGCGCGCCGGGCGACGTGATTGAATCGCGTGGACGTTCTTACTTTCGCAACGGCAAACTGCTGAACGAGCCGTATGTCAAGTGGAGTACTCAAACCTACTCTTACGACATGAAAATCGTTGATGGCAAGCTGTACACGCGTGAAAGCACGCCGGCTTACGGCTTCAATACCACGTCGCAGTGGATGCAAGAGGGACATGGTGCCATCAGCAACCGCGACCCTGCACCTAATCAAAGCTACATTTCCAATCACAAGCCCGATCCGGTTCCCAGTGGAATGTATCTTATGCTGGGCGACCATCGCGATAACTCCAACGACAGCCATGCCTGGGGTCTTGTGCCGCGCGAAAATATCATTGGCAAGGCGTTCTTCGTCTTCTGGCCGCCACGGCGCCTGGGGCTCATTGACAACATGAGCGAACATCCTCGCGCACCGACCGCCACCACGTTGCCGCGCGTTCTGCCACCGCAACTCGCGCAATGACGTTGGTGATTAACAAGGGCCTATGACGCGCCAACGCAGCACGATCTCCAGTTCTCCGTTGAAGGCTCGACATTCGTATCGTCCTACAGTGCAGCGCGAAAACGAGCTGCGTCTTCTCGGGCACAGTCGCATTGCCGGCGTTGATGAAGCCGGACGTGGGCCGCTGGCTGGGCCGGTTGTCGCCGCTGCGGTCGTCTTACCTCCCGATTTTGAACCGCAACGTTTTACGCAGCTCAACGATTCAAAGCAACTGACAGCAGCGTTGCGCGCCGAGTTATTTACACAAATTTCAGCAACGTTTGAATATGGCGTGGGAATTGTTGATGCGCCGACCATCGACCTCATCAACATTCGCCAAGCCTCGTGGCGCGCTATGCAACACGCCGTGGCCGATTTGCAGTGCCGCGCTGCGAGTGCTCATTCAGTTGACTTTGTGCTGCTTGACGGCCTGCCGTATGGCTCCGGCCCGTGGCCGTATGAAGCCATTGTCAAAGGCGATTCTCGTTCGTTTTCGATTGCGGCGGCGTCAATAATCGCCAAGGAAACGCGCGACAGGTTGATGATCGAGTACTCGGAACAGTTTCCTTCGTATGGCTTCGCGCAGCACAAAGGCTATCCGTCGCCGCAGCACCTGCGCGCTCTCGCCGAGCACGGCCCGTGCGAAATTCATCGCAGAAGTTACGCTCCTGTGCAGCGCGTTCTGGCTGAAGCCTCTAAGAATCGTTCCTCAAAAAATTCGGGGCTGAAAGCAGACCAAGTTTCGCCAGGCGGTAATGTGCTCCTGTAGCCAGGCAACCGAAGCCGTAGCGAACACTGCGCGCGAAGTTGATGGAAGAAGCTTCCTCGAAGTATTTCGTCGGGCAACTGACTTCGCCGATGCGAAAGCCAAACCACAGAATCTGAGCCAACATCTGGTTGTCGAAAACAAAATCATCCGAGTTGTGGTGAATAGGAAGCGTTTGCAGCACCTGACGCGAGAAGGCGCGATAGCCGGTGTGATATTCGGACAGTTTCGCCACAAGCAGCCAGTTTTCTGCCAGAGTGAGTACTCGGTTTGCGACATACTTCCAAAGTGGCATGCCACCTCTGAGCGCTCCACCACCGAGAATGCGTGAGCCGAGCACACAATCGTACAACCCGTTGCCGACCATTGAAATCATGGCCGGCAGCAGTTGTGGCGTGTATTGATAGTCGGGATGCACCATCACGACGATGTCGGCGCCACTTTCGAGAGCCAGGCGGTAGCACGTTTTCTGATTGGAGCCGTAGCCGCTGTTGCGCTCGTGCAGGTGAACCTGCGTGCGCTCCAAAGCGTGAGCGATTGCCACGGTTTCATCATGACTGGCATCGTCCACCACGATGATTTCATCAACCCACTGCTGGGCGAGGACTTCTTGGTGTGTTTGCCTCAAGGTCTGTGCCGCGTTGTATGCCGGCATCACGACGACCACTTTCAATCCGTTGTACATACGTTTTCGAGCGTTACTGAGGCGCATGCGTAGGGTTCAGGTAGAACACAATCCAACCGATGCATGTCAGGTTGAGCATAACAAACGCAGCGCTCCAGCCGAAGAACACCCATTTCAAACGTTGTGTTCCGACCAGCCCGCGCCATCCTCGCGCCAGAAAGATGCTGAATCCAACAAGTCCCGGCCCAAGATAGCGCCCGCCTTCGGCCCATCCCCAGTGCATGAAAAGCGCGACCTGGAGCACCGTCAACCATGTGGCGATAAACGCACCGTAGCTGCCCCACAGTGCAATGCGCTGCGCTAATTGCGAATCTGTTACGGCGCCAATTTCAACGTCCTGGGCCAGTTCCAAATCACTCGAAGGTTGCGTTTTGCGACGCGCCACCAACGTTCCAACAAGTGCCGCCACAGAATACAACAGCAACAATAGATAAATCGCGAGTTGCGCCGGTTGCAGGGCAACGCTGCTGCTGGCGCGCTGCAACAGCCAATCGCGCTGTGACCACAGTGTGTAGAAGAGACCCCAGTTCGCCCACCAAAAGTGCAAAGGAAAGTTCTCGTGCAAGATGATTACAAGCGCACCGTTCGATGGGGCGGGCAGGGCGGGCGAAGGCATGGGCGGTGGTAGAGGTGTCCACGTCCCATAAAGATTGAAACTCCGCAGGTGCCACGGCAGAACAAGCAGAAAAGCAATGCCAAGGGTGACAGCGACACATCCGATAAGGCGAGTGCGCATGACGCGGGTGCGCACAGCGGGACGCCCCGCTTGAATCCACAGGTAGGCGAGCAAGGCGACGCCATCACAAAGCAGAGCCGTTGCTTTACACAAACCACCCAGCCCCATGCACACACCCAGTACCGCTGCCGACTTGAAACTGCTGTGGGTGGCATAGCGCACAACCAGCAGCCAGAGAAACACGGCAACCGCAAACAAGGTGGCGCTGTCGTTATTGATTATGCCTGCCGTCATGCCAAAAATCGGCAGCAGTGCGACTTGAGCCGTCACCAATCGCGCCAGCCACCGATCTCCGCCACCGGCACGCAAAGCAACCTCATAGAATAAAGGCAGCGCGCCAACACAAAGCAGCAGGCTCAGAACGCGCAGGACGTGCCATTCGCTTTCGCCGGGCATCAATCGCAAAACAGCGTAAAACGGAACAAACAACAGGTGATACAAAGGAGGATGAAAGGTATGGGCGTCGCCATGCTCCTTCACCTGACCGATGTTATTTGGATCAGGCTCTTGATAGGGGAGAGTGTGCTCGTTGTACAGTAGTTTTACATAGTTCATGTGGCGCCCTTCATCCGGGCCATAACCCAGACGAATGACACCGTTATAAATAAGCCCGAACAACGTCGCCAGAAGCATCAGCGCGACGAGTACTCGGTCGGTGCGCCACGAGCGCGTGTTACGGCTCTGTTTGCCGGTCGCACCTTCACTCTGCGTTTCGTTCATGGAGATGGTTATGAGGCAAGCGTGACGACGGTGGCGCCTTCGCCTCCTTCCTGAGGTGAGGCGATATGGAACTCCACGACACCGCGGTGACTCTTAAGCCAGCGGTGAATCGCGTTGCGCAGGGCGCCCGTCCCCTTGCCGTGTACCACGCGCACTTCCTTGGAGTCAGCCAGAATGGCGTCGTCGATGTAGCGGTCGAGTTCGTCCAAGGCTTGATCTGTCGTGCGACCGATCAGGTGAATTTCATCCGGCACCGTAACCGACTTGCGAATGCGAATCGAAGCCACTCCGCCCGCGGGCCGCGCATTTTGCCTGGTCGATTCAATGTCGCTGACCGCGACCTGCACTTTTACGGCTCCGATGCGCACTTCGACGCGATTACCATCCGGTGCTGATAACAGTTCGCCTTCTTTGTTGAGCGATTTTACGCGCACGATGTCACCGACCGAGAGCGTTTGGTCTGCTGCGCGGGTGTCGCTTCGCTTGGACGACGGCACATCTTGCACGTTGCTCTCGGTGTCCGCGAATAAGTTTCCCACCGGCGCGGGCGCACCGTTTTTAGTGGACGACGATTTCGAAGACCTCTCCCCGCTGCTTTTGACGTTGTCGCGCAACGAGCGCAGTTTGCCGCGTGCTTCTTCGGTTTGCTTTGATTCGCGCGCCGCGCTGCGCAGGTCGCGCAAGATGGCGTCGGCTTGCTCCTGCGTTTGGCGCACCACGCTTTCGGCTTCGCGCCGCAGGGCTTCGCGCTCGCGCTGCATCTCGTCCTGCAATTGTGCCAGGCGCTTCGAGTACTCGTCACGCAAACGTTCAACTTCACCGCGCTCGCGTTGTGCACTAACAGTCTGTTCCGTCAACTCGCGCTGTGTTTCCTCCAGGCGCTGTGCGGCTTCTTCGGCTTCCTGGCGGTCGCGACCCAGGTAACGCCGCGCGCGCGTCACCAAATCGTTCGGCATGCCCAGTCGCGCCGCAATGTCCAACGCATTGCTGGCTCCCGGAACGCCGATGCGCAAATGATACGTGGGACGCAGCGTCTTCACATCGAACTCGACGGAGGCGTTTTTAAAGCGGCGTGCGCTCAAGGCAAATTGCTTCAATTCGCCGTAATGTGTTGTCGCCACAACCTGCGCGCCACGACGCTGCAAGGCGCGCAAAACAGCCTTGGCCAATGCCGCGCCTTCATCGGGATCGGTGCCGGCACCCGCTTCATCCAGCAGCACCAGGTCGCCGGCACGCACGCGCTTGAGGATGCCGACAATCTGCTTAATGTGCCCCGAAAATGTCGACAGTGATTGTTCAATCGATTGCTCATCGCCGATGTCGGCAAAAACCTGTGCCGGCAAACGCAAGCGACTGCCCGGCGCACACGGAATGTGCAGGCCGCACGCCGCCATCAAGGACAGCAAGCCCAACGTCTTGAGCACAACCGTTTTTCCGCCCGTGTTCGGGCCGGTAATGAGCAGAATATCGTAGCCGTTATCGTCTTCAGCCTGAGTACTCGGGGAAGCTGCATCGCCCAGCAAAATATCGTTCGCCACGCACTCGTCAATCAAAGGATGGCAGGACTGCAGCAGAGCGTATGATGGCGGCGCCGAGGCATCCAACAACAGTGGTTCCACGGCCTTCATCGCATGCGAAAGGTGCGCTTTGGCAAAGGCAAAATCCAGATCGGCGCAGGCTTCAAGCGACTCGCGCAAATCGTCCGCGCCACCGGCCACACGTTCGGTCAGCAGTTTGAGCAGCGCCAACACAGCTTCGCGCTCTTCGGCCATCAACTCGCGCAAGCGGTTGTTCATTTCAACGACGGCCTGCGGCTCCACAAAAAAGGCGGCACCCGAACCACTGCGATCGTGCACGATGCCCGGCACGCGCGAGCGCGCATCGGCTCGCACCGGCAAGCAGTAACGACCATCGCGCACTGTTACAAAAACGTCTTGCAGCAATGGCTGAATGTTGGGGTCGGACAGCATGGAGCGCAGACGAGTCTGGATACCGGCCTGTGTCTGGCGAATGTTGCGCCGCGCGCGCAAGATGTCGAGCGAGGCATCATCTTTAACGTCTTTGGTCGCTTCATCAATTGCATCGTGGATGGCCTTCTCTATGTCGGGTCGCGGCGTGATGCGCGTCGCGATTTCGTGCAGAATTGGAAAGTCGGCGCGATGAGTACTCAGAATCGATTCACGCAGACGCCGCGCGCCACCGGCAAAGGATGCCACCGCAGAGAGCGCCGCCGGTTCCAGAACCGAGCCGATACTGGCATTGCGCAGAAAAACAGCGACATCGGTGATGCCGCCAAAGGGCGGATTCTTACCGCCGAGGAATCGTTTCGCTTCGCTGGTGGTAGCGAGGCGCGTTCGTGCTTCGGTCGTATCAGAAGTCGGCTTGAGGGCGCGCACTCGAGCACGTCCCAGCTCGCAAGCCGTTGCCGCTTCCAGGCGGCTCAAAATTTTGTCGAGTTCAAGTAAACGAAGAGTGCGGGAGTCCACATGAAAATTATATCAAGTGAGGCGCATCCGTGAGCGACACGGGAGAGTTGTAGTGAAACCAACGGTCGGTTATAATCTCCCTGTCCGTCGGGCGATTAGCTCAGGGGGAGAGCGCTTCGTTCACACCGAAGAGGTCGCTGGTTCGATCCCAGCATCGCCCATTAAACTAAGCATGAAATTGCGGCTTTTGTGCTCAGGCACAGCGCTTCGTTTCATAAAAACCGAAGCACATCGCACGTTTCAGATAACAATTCCGCAGGCGTTTCTTTTGGCATCCCTGTCTCAGAATTGGAACGGCATATGCGCGACTGGCTTTTCGATTGCGAATACCGCCAGCATTCGCCGCGCACCCTTGCGATCCGTCGTTTCCTCTTGGATAAGTTGCTCTGGTTCTTGCGCCAGCGCGAGTACTCGCATTGTGGCCTGGCCGAACTGCGCCAGTTCCTAGCCTATGCCAGCACCGGCCGCACTGAAGAGGGCGGGCGCTGGGGCAACGCACAGATGATGCGCTATGCGACCGCGAACTATCCACACCTATCACGGCCACCTGCGTACCTTCTTTGCGTGGATGGTTAGAATGCAGGTTTTTTTGTGTGAAAATATGTAACCAGTTTATGGTTCCCGCACCTGATAAGATGCTGAGGCAATGCAGTATGCGCCTTGACTGTCTGCATTTTTTACTTGCCGACCATCCACGTTAATGTAAACGTGAATACCCCCCATAATCCTCGCTGTTTTGTGCCGATAGATAAAGGAAACTACCGCGTGGGGCATCAAAAGCCTTCTTCCAATTACCTTGGCCATTGGTAATCTGCTCAGTGTCACCTTGAGCGTTTTCGTAAGTCGCTGACCATTTATCCGGCGCTATGAGTTCATAAGACACGCGCACCGTATCGCTTATAGGCGTAGCCGTTGGTTCTAACGGCACGGCTGGTACTTCATCGGGTGATTCGATGTATTCCGGCTTGCGTAGATGTTGATGAAATACCCGTGGTTGCAGTAGAGGATGGATAAGTTGTGTTGTCTGTTGCATTAGACACCAAGAAAGCAAGAACAAGCAAGGCCACTAAGCCCCATCCGTAGACTGCGAACTGCTCCCGGTTCGCAGTAGAAGCGGCGATTTGAGGCGCAAGCACAAGTAAAGGCGAGCCACAAAACGCACAGTATGATGCGCCTGGTACGCCTGCTTTATTGCATTCGGAGCATTGCATAATTAACTGAAACCCCTTGGATGTGGTATTAACCTTGAATTCTCAACCCTTTGATTTGAAAAATTCTTTGCGCGAGAGATGGGTACCTCTCTTTTGTTGGACCCCATACCCCCGTGTAAATTGAAACGAGTATTCTTGAGTCAGCTTCATTGTAACTGCAAGAGGAAGAGAGCGGGTAATTCGTTTGCTACTTATTCTCAGGGCCTGGTGACTCGTGCGGTCTGCACGCCACTTCGCTTCACTTCCCCTTGCGGTGTTCCTGTCTGCTGTGTATGATAGTTCAAGGTGATACAAAATGAGACAAAGAGCAACTAAGAAGCGAGGTTACTTGCACGTTTCCACCAACAGTCATGCGGCAAACAGCAGGCTGGCGCTGACGGTTCCCGAAGTCGCGCAAGCTGTAGGGGTGCATCCCATTACCGTGCGTCGAGAGATTCGCGCCGGGCGTTTGCGTGCTGCAAGTTCTGGTGGTAAAGGCCACTACCGCATCAGCCGCGCCGATGTGGAAACGTGGTGGCAATCGCGCGGTGGCGGCCAACTGTTCAATGAAAGCGGTGCGCCCATACATGCCAACACAGTTGCCAACACAGTTGCCAACACAGTGCCTGATGATCCATTGGCTGCGGCGTTGGCACTGGTGCAAGCGCGTGACGCGGCGACACCTGAGCAAGCGGCACGCGCAAGCGATGCCGCCAGTGACCTTGAAGCGTTACGCGCTGAGAGGACAGATCGTTGAGTCCTCAGGCATACGTTGCATTCGATGCCAGTGCCGCCCTTGCCTTTGCACTTAACGACGAGCCGCTGCACACTCAGGCCGTCGCGCTGGTGGCCGATCTGGTCAAGCGCAGGATGCGACTTTGCGCCCCACCGCTCTTTGAGAGCGAAGCCGATAGTGTGATCCGCCGGCGCGTTCACCTCGGCACGTTGACTGAGGCCGAAGCCGCGACCACGCGCCAGATCCTCGCGGCGTTGAGTACTCAGATCACTTACGACATAGCGACCAAAGACCGCGCGTATGCCATTGCCGTGCAATACAACCAGCCACGCGCCTATGATGCGACCTATGCCGCCTTTGCCGAAGCGCGCCACATTGAACTATGGACAGCCGATGAGCGGTTTTACAATTCGGTGAACGGCTCGACCGTCAAGCAGCGCCTAACCTTCGTTCAATTCGTCGGCGCTTTCAAGCCGACGACCGTGAATAAAAAGTGAGCTTGGAATCACAAAAAGAGAATTCATGGATTATCTGCTGAGGTTGGGAGGCAAAGTTATCTATTCTGCCGACTGGCTGCCAGTGGCTCAAGCTGCCGTGCAGCATGGCGTTTTCGTTCGCACCTTACGACGGCGCATTGCGCGCGGGCAAGTCACGGCAGCGATGGCCGCACAACCAAACGGCAGTCGAGCCTTGCGTGTTGAGCCACCACATACTGGTTGAAATTGCTGCGCCTGGTTATTGATAAAGCACCGGAACAAAATAAGCCTGAATAAACAGAGCTTCGTTTCAGAGAAGCAGGGCAGGGAAGAGGCTAACGTGAGCGTGGCATGAGCAGATTTGTGCTCGAAGAGAGCGCTTCGTTCACACCGAAGAGGTCGCTGGTTCGATCCCAACATCGCCCATTAGTTTGAGCATGAAATTGCGGCTTTTGTGCTTAAAAGCAGCGCTTCGTTTCATAGGAACCGAAGCACCATCGAACACCACTTCCAACGATTCCGCTGGCCTTGACGCTCGGATTCCTGTGCGAATACCGCCAGCACTCACCGCGCACACTCGACATCCGCCGGTCTCTCCCCGCCGGCTTCTCCTCGATAATCTACTTTGGTGTTTGCGCCACCGCGAGTACTCACATTGTGGTAAAGTGACTGCTACGCACTTAAAAACAGTTGTCCAGGCAGGAGTTGTTGATGACCGATAAGCTGGGATTTGTGTCATTTCCCGGTGCCTTGCTGGATCGCCTCACACACCATGTCCATACCTGAAGATTAACGGCATCATTACTGGGGCTCAAAGAACGCAAAAAGAGCAAAGTTGTAATCAGCAATACGATTAAAAAATGAGTAAAAAGGCGGCTCCTGCGGCCAACTTTTACTCTGCCCCAGTGTCCAACTTTCTCTCCAGCCTGTACAAGCCACCGTGCGATTGTGAAACTGGAGTCATTCCTTTAAGTCATAAGCACGTTAATTAGTCGCAATATCGCCCATGAAAATTCTCTCGATCCTTTCCGCAGCCGCCGTCTGGCTGGCTACAGTCGTCCCCCTTCAGAGCACTTCGGCAGCCGAACCGGTGAGTCCCAATGCCTCGCCCGAAGCGCGGGTCGTCCTGAACTATCTCCATGAGCAGTCGGGCAAGAAGGTTCTCGCGGCCCAGCATGGTGATACCAGGGAATATGAATATGTCCACGAGGTCACCGGAAAATACGCCGCGATCTGGGGCACGGACTTTATCTTCGAATATCGGAACGAACAGCGCGTCAACGACGTAATCGGCTGGTGGAAAAAGGGAGTGATTCCGAGCATCATGTGGCACTGGGGTGCCCCGTCCAAGGGCGAGGGCTACGAGCAGAGCAAGATGAAGATTGACATCGACCAGTGCTTCGTGCCCGGCACCCCGGAACACACGCAGATGTGGGGCGACCTCAAGCGCATCGCCGACCACCTCACCAAGCTGCGCGACGCCAAAGTTCCGGTCATCTGGCGGCCCATGCACGAGTGCAGTGGCGGATGGTTCTGGTATGACATGGGCGGCGGCGAACGCTTCCAGCGTCTCTGGCACACCATGTTCAACTACTTCACTCAGGAGCGCAAGCTCAACAACCTGATCTGGGTTCTAGGCTACGACGGCAGCCCCTCCAAGGCTTTCGACCCCGGCAGCAAGTTCTATGACATTGTCGGCGCCGACACCTACGACGGGAAGACCGACTCGCACCTGAACATGTTCCAGCAGACCCGTGCGGTGTCGGAACCCGGCAAGCTGGTGACCTTCCACGAGTGTGGCACTCCTCCTGATCCGATTAAGTGCATCACCGATGGCGCAGGCTGGTCGTGGTTCATGAACTGGGATCAGCACGTCTTCCGGGTCGATAAGAGCTACCTCACTAATGTTTACAACAGCGACTTCACAGTAACCCTCGACGAGTTGCCCAAGTGGTCTGAGCGCCTCGCCCAACTCAAGCCTGCAACTCTCTCTTCCCAGAACCCCAAGTAACCGATAGATATCGGCCCCTTCATACTCCAAAAGCCCCGCACTTTTTCGTGTGGGGCTTTTGTTTTCGGTATCATTTTGCGGCATCGGCAGAACGTTGCAGCCTTGTCAAATAAGAGGCGTTATACAGTCACATGCCGAAAAGAATTTGAGATTTCTCTGTTACGGATTACAAGCCATCTCATAAATAGCAATGGGAGCCGTTGTCACGAATCCGGAGTGTTGGTTGCCTGAGCAGCAGACAACGACGCCTCAGAACCCGGAGCGTAAGTCCAATATTTGTCACGGTTCGGCTGTTCCGTTTCGCTCAGTACATCGTCTTGGCAATCCCGTTGCTACATAGATCAGTGCGGGCCTCGTCTCCCGCAGGGCGTTCACGTGATACTGCCTCAGTTCTCAGGACTGAGGCCACGTGGACGCCCTTATCTTTTGTGCGTATGACCTCTCCTGGTGTATAAAATAAACGCGGCGGGAAGTGAACCTGCACTATGCACTTTAGGAAAGTTCCGCTCTGTCCGTTGAGCTGCAGGCCTGTTTCTCCCCAGTAATTTCCGCTCTTGCGTTGAGAAGGGTTCCCTGCCTCAATGTCTGAGTACTCGTGCAAGGCGCATTCACAGTGCAATTCCTTGTTCCGCAGCGACGCCGCGCACGAAGTCGGCGGCGAGTCGGTACTCTTCCGCCGCAGGCAGGTGCTCTAAGATAAGCGGAGTGTCGGGGTCGAGAGCATTTAATTCGTGTAAAAACGTTGCATAATCGAGTGCTCCCAAACCGGCGCGAACTTCATCGAGATGCACCGTGAGTTGGCCGCGCAGCGTGATGTCTTTTGCGTGACAGCAGCGAATGTGCGGCCCCAGCAGCCGAAAGCACTCGCGCAGGAAAGCCGAGTTGTGGAACAGTCGATCCGGTGAATTTATCATGTTCACCGGATCGAGGTGTACGCAAAACTGCGGGCGGTCGATGGCCTGAATCAGGCGCAGATAACTTTCCGGTGAGTCGGGATAAATCCACGGCATCGTCTCCAGGGCATAAAACGAGCGTGTGGGCTGCACCGCATCGATGATCTCGCGCGTGGTTGCCACGATCATATCGAAGGTTTCTTCATTCAAGTTGTCCGGATGTGGCCCATCCCACTGAGCGCCGCGCGATCCCGCAATGTTGACACAGCAGCGTGCGCCGATGCGGTCGGCCAGGTCCAGCCCGCGCCGGCACTTTTCCAGAGCTTCCCGACGCTGAGACTCGTCGTTGGCTAATGGATTACTCCACGCACCCACTTCAGCAATCACGATGTCTGCGTCTTTAGCCGCTCTGGCATAAGCCTGCACCTCGTCATCGGACGCGTCTGGCCCTATTGGACAATCGGCGGCTCTATAACCGAGGTTTTTCACCGCGCGCACCCACTGCTCAGGAGTACTCGCATCTTCAAAAATGGGACCACCTAATCGCATAAACTCTCCCGATTTGCCGGAATGCTGAGAACGCCGGGCTTCCACATGAAGCCTGAGCCGGATGCAATACCCGCAACTTGGCCTGATGAAAACCTAAGCGGCAACATCGAACAGGATACCAGCCCGTATGGTGCGTGACAGCAGCACACAAGTTTATGAAAGGTGCGGACTGCCTGTGTCACGACATTCCGGAAAGGAACTGTGTGCCGATGAGTACTCGAAGAATGCTGGCGGATGTAGGTAGAAGCAGTCTCGTAAACATCTAAACGAACCCTGTCCGTGACAACGGCTCTCATTGCTTTCTTTTTATGAGACTGCTTGAGGTGTTGCTTAATTCGGCTGTTGGGTGAGTTCCAGCCAACGAATGTCGCCGTAGCCGTTGTTCGAAATGAGCAGCGGCTCGTTTCCAACCTCAATTTCGGTTGTGGTAACCGGGCCGTCTTTTGCGATAGGGAACACTTTATCGCCACCCACAGCGCCTTTAATGGTGAGTTGCGCGCTGCTCTGTGGAGTGATGTTGATACGCAGACGATAATGTCCGGGCCTGGCGCGGATACGGAAGGCATCGTCCGGGTTCATGCGCGTTGAGTCGCGCTCCAGAGGGTCGTTAATCCAGCCCATCACGTTGTCCTGTCCCGCTGCCTTGGGGTAAAAGCCGTAGCCTCTTGCTTCGTCATAAATATCTGTGCCAAGGATGCCGGTGAAAGTGCGTGTATCGCCAATATCAACAGTGCCAACCCTATCCTTGCTGCCGAAGTCGAACAGGTAAGCGCGCAAATTCGACAAACGGGCCTGTTCATGTTTTCGTGCTGCTTCAGCACGCTGCGCCTGATCGATCAAAGGTCTGATTCCGGCCACGTTACCAATCTTCTGAATGTAAACCGGGTAGATTGAAAGCGGCAACTTGCCTGCGATATTTACCTGCCGCCTGTGGCCAAAGGCATCGGTGACAGTGCTGTTGCCCAGGTTCAGACTCAGGTTAGCGGCACCTTCAACGGCCCAGGCAGAAAGGATTGTTTCCGTGCCCCGCGTCCAGGCATACAGGCGAATATTGGCATCAGGGTAGGGCAGCCGCTGCGCGCCGGTTTTGATGCCGTTGAGTTGACGTATCAATGTCGCGTAGGTGAACCACGAAGGCTTAAGAGTTTCGTCGTTGCGCAAGACGCCGGACGCAGCGTGCATGCTCGGTGTTGAACCCATCTCACGGTAAACGATTACTTTCTCGATGCCCGCCGCCAGCGCCATCATAATCACGCGCGGTAGGCGGGCCGCCTGGGTCTGTTCATCGGTGCCAAACGGGCCGGCAGAATCGTAACCGGTTTCCGTCATCCAGATTGGCGTGCCCGGCTTATTCTTATCGCGCCACGCAATGAGACGGCGCAGGTCGTCTTCGAAGGTTCGTGCGCCCTGAGCGTTGCCGGAGCGATCGGCGTTGGGATCGTTCGTTGCGATCTCGGGCGCTATACGACCACTGTAATAATGCACGTTCAGCACATCGACAAAGTCGAGCGGCTTTTTGCCGTCATCATAAGGTGCCAGCAGAGTGTTTAAAGTTTCAACTTCGATTCCGGCGAAGCCGCCATTGGTGACACGGGCCGCAGGATCGGCGCGTTTGACCGCCTCGGCTGCAGCGCGAAACATCGCGTTGTATTGTTTGGTGGTGCCGACCCACGGGCCCCAACCGGGATCGGTGAGGTTGGGCTCGTTCCAAATTTCGAAAGTGTTGATCTGATTTAAGCCCGACTTCTTGTCAGCAGTTTTGAGTACTCCAGGCGCATGTTTTCTGGAGCCGTAACGTGCCACGGTTTGAAAAACAAAGTCGGCCATCTGCGTGTTGTCTTTGGGAGGATAACTGTCTCCACGGTTGCGGGCTGCCGGTGGTGCTGAAGTGGCATAGTCGGGAGTCTGGAACAGGAAGGGCAGGAACTTGATGCCTTGAGCATTATATGCGCTCACGATTACGTCATGCGGCACGTTCCACGGCGCGACGGTGCCATCGTAACGATAGACGTTTGGCTCTGGCGAAATCATGGGCCACTTCATGTTCTCAAAGCGCACCCAACCTATGCCAAGGCGACGATGCAGCGGCGCTAACAAATAGTTGCTGCTGTTGAGCCCAAAGCGATCGGACGCCGAAGGGAGCGCGCTCGGCATTACCATGTAGTGACGATACAACATCTGTGTATGAGCACCATCTTGCACTCTGACCGCAACGAGGTAAGCTCCCGGTGCCAGAGGTTGCTTACCCGCGATGTTGAGTGTGGCAAACGAACGGCTCGGGACAGTCTGCGCAGCGCTTCCTTTGCTGACATTTTCTCCAACAACGGGAAACTCCCACTTTTCATCGCCTGCACCGTCATACACGGACAAAGTCGACGGCATGGAGATCGCGTTCACACTCTGGCCGTTGTTGTGATGGCGCAACCGAAGAAAGCGCGCCTTAAACGGCTGCGTGGGCGCGAGCACGGTGTCGCCCCACTTACCATGCGTGTCGACATCTTGCAGACCGGCAACAGGTTCATAGGTTTTGCCGTCACCTGACGCGCTGAAATCAACTTTCCAGGCCCAGTTTGCATCTCCTGCAACATAGCCCAGGCGCGAAACGGTGCGTTCTCGTCCCAGGTCGATGTATTGCGTTGCTTCCTGGTGCGAACCCCAGGGTAGCGCGGCGTTGGTCCAGTCTCTGCCGTCGCTTAGTGAGCCTTCTTCCAGCACTTTGCCGTTAGCTTCCGTCCAACTCCTGGCGCCACGGGCATGGTCGGAACCGTACAGCGGGTCAGGAGGCGGCACCGAAAATAGGGCCGGGTCGCGCTGAATCGAGTACTCGATTCTGGCGGTGATGGGTTGCGTTGCGCGGTTGGTCAGGACAATCTGCTGTAATGCAAGTGGAGCGTTGGTCTCGCCCCACGCTGCGCCGGATATTTCGGCGCTCCATGCAGGCTGCGCGTTCAACGAGGTTAATGTATCAATAGGAGTTGTGGCCGCCAGCAGAGCATCAATAATCAGCGAGGACTGCCCGGCAGCCTTGCTGAACCAGGCGACGTTTATGCTTTGAAGCGGCGAATCGACCTTCTTGTTTTTGTCGCTTTGCTCCCAGGCTTGTGTGGGAGCGTCACCGCGCAGATCGGCTTCCACCCACTTCCAGCCCTGCCAATTAGCCGGCACCTGAAATAGAAATGATTCGCCTTCGCCGTCGACGAATTGAAATCCCACTTTATCAACATTCGCATTAGCTCGCAGGTAAATCCACATGCCAAAGATTTTGGCATCGCCTGGAACCTGCCCATGTATTCCGAAATCCCCTTTGCTGCCTGCACCTTCAGCTTCGCCTCGCAACATCACCGCCGACTGCCCCACTTTGGCCGCTGCTTCTGCCGAAGCCGACCTGGTGGTCAGGTTATTCATCTTCCAGCCCGCCTTGCTGATGCCGCCATCCGCTTCCAGAGGTGAAAGCAAGACGCGCTGCAACGAACCGGCGGCTCGGCCCATCGCACTCTCCGCCGGCACAACGGGCGTGATTGTCTGAGCGCACGCGGGCTGGATTGTTGTACACAGAAAGCTGATGTGAAGTGCAACGAGGGAAAAAACAACGCGGTTTAAGTAACGAATGATCATTTTATCCTTAGGTTTCTCTTCTGTTCCTGACTTACAGTAGCGCATTTCTAAATAAACCCGTTCGTTGTATAGAGTGCGAGATCGTGTTGGCAAGCAACACCGGGGTGGGTCCTGACTGGCAGCGACACCTTGCCATGCCACAAGGTGCGATAAAACGCGCTCTGGATGAGTGCTCGATCTCAAGTCAGGGAACAGCCCTTCCTGGCAATACCACTGTGCTTCAGGTGAGACAGCTTCCTGTGCATTTTGATGACGATTCTCCTTCTGCTATCTATGGCTGATAAATCAGAGCCGAGAAAACATTCTCATGGCGAAGTGAAGTCGCAAGGGCACCGCGTTTCTACTTGTCTGGCCCGGTGAATGGTGCCGCCGTACTCTGTCGCACGACTAATTGCGTCGGCAGTTGTTCAAGCGAGTACTCCAATAGTTCCGATTGTTGCTCCACATCTGTGGAGGCGAGTAAGCTGCGCACAGCAAGCCGCCCCATTTCTTCAAACGGCTGCGCCACCGTTGTCAATGGCGGGTTATACAACGCAGCCACTGTCGAATCATCGAAGCCGGTTACCGAAAGCTCCTGCGGCACGCGAATGCTCATTTGACCGGCTGTGCGCACCACCACCATCGCCATGTTGTCGCTGGCGCAAACAATGGCTGTGGGACGCTCTTCAACCTGTGTCGGCTGTTGCAGCAAAGTGCGTGTAATGTGCTCTGTCGGCTCCGGCAGCCAGTAGCCGTGCAATACCTTCTGATAGCGCTGCAAGCCAAGTTCCTGCATAGTGTTCAGATACGCCTGCGCCCATGTATGAGAGATCGTATCCTCGTCCGGCTCTCCGGCAATAAATACGATCTTGCGATGACCTAACTTCACCAGGTACTCAACAACCGAGCGGACTCCACCTGCCCCATTAGCCGCAACGTGAGTGCTTCCCTGTGGCGGACGCTGGCTATCGACCACAACCATTGGAATTCCTGAATCCACGACTTTGGGGTACAGCACGTCCATTGCGGCAGCCGGTGCATGAATGGCAATAATGCCCGAGAGCCGCCATTCAATGCAACGCTCAACAATTCTGCTGTCAACCGTGTCATTGTCCAGGCCCAGCATCTTAATGAAGTAGTCGTTGCTGTCAGCCTCTTTCATCGCTCCACCCAACACGCGAACGACCGGCTCGCGATTCGAGTGCATGACCCAGAACCCCAACATGCGGTTCTTGCCCGTGATAACAGCTCGTGCCAGTTCGTTGCGTCGATAACCAAGTTCAGCCGCCGTTTCCATCACCCGTTGCCGCGTGTGATCGCTGATGCGCACCGTGGTATTGCGCTCGTTGAGCACATAAGACACAGTCGCACGGGAAACGCCGGCCTTCGTTGCAATATCCGTGATCGTTACCATAAAATAATCAATTGAATCGATTCAATTAACCCATTATACCCGGCCTTAAGACGATCTAAACACATTCCACAAAACAACAATTCAAATGAAGAAATACACGCCCAAAAGGCGCCAGAGCAAGAGAAATTTGAACCAGGCCGTTGTGCCTAACGCGAGACGACATGGTCGTGTGCAGCGCATTTTCTATTGCTGATGGAGCGTCTCTGGCTTTTGTGAGAATTAGAAGGCCGGGCAAGAAGATACCGCCTCTTAACCTAAATATTAAATGGTGGTGATTGAAACCGTCACCGGAACAAGGCTTTCCGCTTCAGCACGTAATATGATGGCTCCCGCTGTGCCGCCTGGGCGAACAATGGCCTGGAGCCACCCTCGCCAGGCGCGACGCTCCGGTGCGCGGAAGCTGTCTATATCCACAGGATTGGCATTGCCGATGGCAGCCAGTTCTCCGGCGCCGCTCACGGTTACGCGCACAGAGTTGTTTGCAGAGGGTACGGGAATGCCGTTTTCGTCCACCACGCCAATATCCACGAATGCAAGATCGTTGCGGCTGGCACGAATCACCGTGCGGTCTGGAGTTAATTGCAGTGCTGCTACTCGACCTGCCGTGCGCAACACATGCTCGATGCGCTGGCCGTGAATGGTGCCCACAACACGCAACTCGCCCGGAACATAGGGCACTTCGAATTCTGCTTGATAACGTTCGTTGCGGGTCGTCGGTTTCTCACCCAGATCCCTGCCGTTAAGGAATAGACGGACACGCTCACAGGAGGAATAGATTGATACTTTCAAGATCTCTTCCTCATGACCGGGCCATGTCCAGTGGCTTTGCACAAGGGGCCATCCCCAGCGAACAGACCAGCCTTCGGTTTGTTCACGTTGCCCCGGCAGCAGCGGCTGATGCACCGCCATGTGCAAGACGCCGGATCGCCATATCGCCTCGCGGTAATACGACTGCGGCTTGCGACGCCCCAACAGGTCGAGATCTCCACAAACGGCCATGTGAAAGGGGAAAGTGAAGCCAACGACGCCGTCTGTATCGACGAATGTCTGCCCGATGCTGGACTCGCCCAGATAATCCGCTGCAGTCCACACGAAGTCGCCAATAACCCAGGGATGCTTCTCCACCAGCATCCAACCATCGAAGATGTCCTTTGGAAACGTCTCGGCGCCCACGATTACACGTTGCGGCACGCGTTCATGATCCGGCTCGTAGTTGGCCCATTGATAATTGTAGCCGGCCACGTCCTGATACTCGAAGGCGGGATCGCTGCTGGAGGGCCAGTCCAGCCAACTCTCGTTCTCCCACCACGGCTGACAAATGCCTGCGGTCACGGGACGCGTCGCATCATGGCTTCGCACCGATTCGCGCAGATGCTGCCCGATGTCAGGACGTGCAAAGCTTTCAGGAATTTCATTGCCAATCGACCACAGGATTACCGACGGATGATTTCGGTCGCGGCGCACAACCGCAGCAATCTCACCTTCGTGCCGTTCACGGAAGAAGCGGCCACTGCCCTCGGGAACCTCGGTGCGTTCCCACTCATCGAAGATTTCGAGCATCACGAGCATACCCAAACGGTCGCACGCATCCAGAAACAGTACTTGATAACACAAGATTCATTTTGCGCAACCTTCATGCGAATTCCATAGACTGCCTGCACAGCCAAGACCTGGCGGCATTACATAAGCCTTTATCCTGGCATAAGTTGATGATAGGTGCGTCCCTGCCATCCGTCCACTGCCGACAAAGAAGTTTTTACCACCGTGTCCCGGCACTAGGGTGGAGAAAAGACATGTGATATAAACGGTCAGCACCTCATTGCGAGAGAACTTCAGTTGTTGCGATACCAGCCTTAGCAAAGGGTTAACAACCAACAACAAGAGCAGCAATGCCCCGACAGCATCGGGTGGCAGGTGGGCCGCTCCGAGAAACGTATTGGACAGCTTCACATCAATGATCGGGATGTCGTATCCAAAGACAATAGCCAGCAGCGAAACCGCGACAACGCGCAGAGTGCCTCCTCGTGCATAAGGGGTGGCGTCCTCATCGTGCTCATTCTGACTGCGTGCTTGTCCACCGTCTTCCAATGTGGTGGAGACAAGTTCCAGTTGATGCGAGACTCTGTTTTCAGGTTCCCGGCTGTTAATCATAGGGTCTCGTTAAGCAGGAGATGCTTTAACGGAATTGACACGGAGAAGGCGCTCCACGGAGAGCAAGACTGGAATTGCATTCAATCTGAAGTAGTCGCTGGTTAGCACTGGCGCGGCGTGTCTGCATTGCTGAGCACCTGTCCCGGTGCGAGGCGCGGCGCTATGGGTTGAACAATTTTGCGGCGAACGGGAGTCAGGCGCGCCAGCAACCGCTCCGATGGAACGTAGTTAAATCGTGGTGTGATGATGTGCGGCGAGTAGCGATAGATGAGGATGCGCCGTTCGCCGGTGTTGGTGCGCGCCGATGAGCCGTGGCACAAGCCATCGGTAAACATCAAGGCGTCTCCAGCTTTGAGGTGGACTTCCATTGTCATGAGCGCATCCGACGCTAAGAAGTCGTCGCGATAGGCCACATGCTCACTGCTTGCCAGCACCGGATGCACAGCATGGCTTTTGTGACTGCCCGGTACGATCACGGTTGCGCCATCGCCTGGGCCGACATCCGTTAAAGCCATTAAGATGTTGATTTGGCCCACCATCCATGAACCTGTATGATGGCGTGTCGTATGGACAAAACCGGGCACGTGTCCACCGGCGTGAATACCAATGAAGCCCGCTTGCTCGCGCACATTCAAAAAGGCTTCGTTCAACGACAGGCCATGAGATGCATTACAAATGTAGCGACGCACATCTTCAATCCATGCCGGGTTGTCAATCAGTTCTTCGAAAACCTCGCCACCTTCGATGATGTTCTGGTAATTGGTGCCGTCATGCCCCTGATAAGAATGGACCTCGACGTTGTTGAACCACTCACCGACCTGTCGCGGTGGTTGTTGGTCGATCCAGTCGTTGATGCAGGCAAGTTGCGCAGGCGTTAGTGCCTGCTTGATAATGCGATAGCCAAGAAGATCGAATAAATAGTCCTTTTCTTCAGGGCTTAAATGTTCACTTTCAGGAAACGGGGCAATCATGTTCATACGAGTACTCACTTCAGCAGGCTTTCTACTATCTTAATCGCATTACAACCAGGGCTGAATGCCGGCGGTATCCTACAACAGGTGAGAGCGATCGTCCTCTGCCAACTTTGGCAGGCGCGCAATTGCATTCCTGTATTTCGCCTGGTGATAGCCGTGAGTACAGGCAGACAGCGGGCCAATCATCGACTGTGCATGAAATGGTTTGATCCGTTTCCAATGCCAGGTTTCTTCTCCCGTAAGATAGGGGAGAAACCAAGCTATGGCCTTGTTCAACGAGCGACCATCATCGGTTTGGAACGACCCGCATCGTAACCGCATTGTTGAGCCGATAGCACAAAGTTCCTACTCAGTCAGGTCAGCGAGGCGCGATCTTTCCGTCGCTCGGTGAGGCAAGGTCTTTGCGCTGCCAGACACGCACGTAATCAATTGTAAAATCGTTCGGAAGTTGCGCATCGTCAAGTGGGCTGTTGTCCCAACCTCCCATGGGCAGAGTGAACATCAGCATCTGGGGCACGCTTGAAATACGCGGGTTCTCCCAGCGCAGAACCTCCTGTCCGTTGGCGTAGTAGATGGCCAAACCGGGAGTCCACAGCAAGCCGGTGGTGATAAATCCATCTTTGTCGGGTTGCACGTACACGGCGTCGGAGCCTGTGTGCTTGTGATCTTTGTCGTAACCATCGTAGTGCATGGCAATGTTGTAGCGAGTGGCCCCCCAGCGTGTGAGGTGCTCCATAATATCGAACTCCATGCCGCCGTCGCTCGTGCTCTGGCGTTTCCACTGCTCGGGGCCAGCCGCCACACCGCGATCGGGCATCATCCAGAAGGCAGGCCACAGACCGGGAGCCGTGGGCAGTTTCATGCGGGCTTCGAAGTAGCCGTAACGTTGCGCCCAGCGGTCGTAGGTATGAAGGTAGCCCGACTGATAGTCGCTCTTCTTTTGCGTTGGGTCATCGTTGTTGAAACCCGTCTTCTTTTCATAACGCAGTTTCACGGTTCCGCCGCCAAGCAGAACGTTATCCTTACTCCAGTGGCTGGTCTTGTCCCAATAGTTTTCGCCTGACACGCTCCATACGGACGTGTCGAGAGCAGTGCCGTTGAAGTCGTCGTCCAGGGTTTTGACCCAGTCACCCGCAACCGGTGGACGCTTGCCCAGCCAAGCGGGCAATGTGGGCGCAGGCGGCATACTGGCCTTGATCGACTGCACAAGCAGGGCGCGCTCGCCATCCGCTTTGTCCGTAGCGATGGTCACGCCCGAGACGGCGTCACTGGTGAAACGGCCCAGAGTTTCCGGTTTGCTCAAATCCTTGACTGCCGCCCTGATAAATGGCACGACGATTTCGCGTGCCGTGCCGGGAGCAAGTGGAGCCTGAGCCGCCACCCAATCGGAAGGGCCGCCGTTGCTGTCCACGCGCACGCGCGGTGCGACCGGAGCCTGTCCGTTGTTGAGAACTTTGACGCGCACCTCCAGATAGTCGCGCAAATCCCAGCGGCCCACCGCGGGCTTCAATGCTACCGACTGCTCATTTGCCGCGGCAGGCAGCGACACTCGTAAGGCGCTTCCCACCAGCGAGGTTTGAGCGTTGCTGGACGTGATCTGTCTTGCGTCAATCGTCGCTCCCGCTCCGAGCAGGACGCCGCCCGCAGGTTTGGTGCGCACTGATGCGGGATCTACCGGAGGTTTTTCGCCCGCCGGCCCGGCAGCCTGCACGAATTCGATGCGAAACGACTGCACAACATCTGACTTTGCGGCGAACAAGAGAATCTGCGTGATCGCCTCTGGCTTTACCGGATAGCCAGGACGGCCCCAAGAGTATCCAAAAATTGTTTGGGCTGTATCGGTTTTGCCCGGTTCGATGTATGTGGTGTTGCCGTTCCAGGGGTTGTTTTGCCACGGCCCCGCGCCGTCCGCGCGCAGAGTGAGCGGCAACGGCTTGCTACCTAAATTCGTGACACGCGCCTCAACGTGGCCGAAGGCTGATAAGTCCCAGGACGCACCCGTGGGCTTGAGCGTCACACCCGGATACTCATCTTTACCGGGCTGAATTGTCACAATGAGGCCGGGAGCCGCAGCATCCGGACTATGCACGACCGCCACCTGCTCGGATGAAGGTATCAGTTGCTTCTCGGAGTCCGCTCCGATTTTTAGCAAGGCCCTGGTGGCAGTGGAGACAGCGGGAAGCGGCGCCTGCGCATAACTGGGCCACGCGACGCAAAGAGTGCAAGTCAGCAGGGTGGCAGCAGAGAGACGATGAAGGTGTTTCGCCGCTCTGCAGCCAGCGAGAAGCCGTTGCCCAGTTGCTTCATCCTGGAAATGAGCAGGCGAGGAAAAGTGAAGAGGCCGGATGAAAGAGTGTTGCAGCGAGGTGCTCTTCCACCCGGCGCAGGCCGCATTGAACCATGTCTTGAAGAAGCTCATGGTGCAATTATAAATCAACGAGTACTCGGAATGCCGCCTTCAAGCGGCAACCTCAACTGTGCGCGAGGTGTGCGTCCGGCTATCAACCGGCGTGCAGAAACCGACTCGAATCAGCTATGCTGACTGCAATAGTGCGAACCATAAGACTGGTGTGTTGGGCTGGCCTTTTTGGAGCACTTGTTTGTACAACCCGATTTTGAGCAGGTCACAGTGCAGTCGGGCCAATCTTCGCCCGCGTCATCACTCTCAGCAGCCATTGCGACCATTGGTGCAGGGTTTAACTTCTCGTCTGAAGTTGCCATTCTTTCCTCCAAGATTCCATTGTTAACCGACGCAATAAACATTGCAGTAAATCGGTGAATGCGCCACAGTGCCTGCTACCACGGCAGTGGGACAAGGGCAAATCATTCCACTGAGCACATTTATCAGTTTGGATGACTGTCACATTCTTTCAATGTGCTCTGCACGTCATTATAGGCGCAGTCTTACTCAGCGCGAATAGCAACCGAACGCAGCCATTGTAACACGGCTTCGAGGCGCACCACGTACATTCTGAAAAATTGTTCTCGTGTTCGAATGTGGGGAGCTACTTGAAGAGTGAAAGTGACATGAAGAAGCAGCCCCACGAGTACAGGGGCTGCTTCTTCATGTCACTTTGCCGGCGCTCTGCCTACTTGATGTCCAGTTCGAATTCGATGGGGGAGGGGCTGGTCGAATTTTTGTAATCCTGCCACCACATTGCAACTTTACGGGGAAGGTTGACTGGACGTTGCAGGGCCGTGGTGCAGTAGGTGCTGGTGCCATCGAAGACATACCAGAGCTTGCCCGTTACCCGGCGCAACGCAATGCTGATGGGATTGTTCAGGGCCGTGATATATTGCGTGCGCAAATCTTCTTCCGTCACTCTGATCTTCATGAGTTCTACACCGAGTTTAAAATTGAAAGAGGGCATTATTCCGGCAACGCTCGATTCACAGAGTACTCAAGTCGTGTTTCCGGCACGTTGCGTCTGCGTAAAATGAGGCACAGGGCTTCGTAAAAGCTGACAAACAGGAAAAAATGCAACGAATGCTCGGTTGCGTTCGTAGTCTCCAGCGGGCTGTACATCTCCGCAGCAAAAGTGACACATCGGCAGCGGCATCGACCGCCGCGCTGAACCATGCGAATGGTTCAACGACCGTAGGCTGCTGGAACGTCGCACAATTGAGCAGTGATTGTCCGCTCCTTCAGGGGCGGGGTTGTTTAACCCAAATTCCTAATGCACTTGCCCTGGAGTACTCAGCCTGTTACTCTCTGGCACCAGCCACTTCTGGTATGATGCGAATCATTGTAAACAAGAGGCGAGACCTAATTTGAAAGTGACCTTCACCGGACTTGGATTGGTGTGGTGCCTGATGGGCATCATCATGTGTATTCTAGCCTACACCGGATCGGCCACCAAAATCTGGGGGCTTATGGGCGGAGCTTTCGTTTTTCTCGGACTGCTCACCGCGCTTGGTGCACGCAAGTTGTAAACACAGGACTTACGTGGGAAGCCGGTCGTCGTAGGGGCGTGGCACGCTACGCTTTGGACGTTGCGCTCTCGGCGCAGCGTGCTACGCACCTACATTGCTCTGCATTTGCAAGCCTGCTGTGTAAGTCCTGAACATTCCGATTCCTCGCGCGAATCCGCATTTCGTGCGTGCTCTATTCACCGGGCACGTTCCATTCACGAAGCACGCACGGCGGCACGCACGTTGCTAGTCCAGCCGTGTTGGAACAATGCACCTGGACAGCCGGCGTGACCAGTATCTTCCACTGCTTTTCTGATTCGCATTCAAATCAGCCACCGCATAGTGTGCTCGTTTCGGACATACAGGTTGCTCGCTGTGTCGCGCCTTGATGAGACCTGCACGAGCACTCGCGGGTAAGGGAGTTGCGACATGGCACAGCAACAACAGTCGCTTCAGCCAGCTACGGTGAAGGCGGATCGCCCCGCCGTTTTGCCGGAGTTTATGCTGCGTCCTGTGTTCAAAAACCCTCAATGTCGCGGCAGCGGCAAGTGCCATGTGAGATCGCTCCCGTACCGGCAGCGACTTGAGCGCCAGGCGCATCAACAACGCTTACGAGTGGTGGCTGGCGGCGTTTCCCTCGCCCTGGGCCATGCTTCGTATATTGCCACAAGTGCTGCATTCCCGTGTTGGTAAAAGGCTGAACGAGTTTGGGCCGGGAGCACCTGTGTCGAGTACTCGACAGGCAGCAAAAAGGAAACATATGCAAGAAACCACGCGAGACGAAGCGGTCGCAAAGTTGAATGAACTTATCAAAGACATTCGCATCGCCATGTTGACGACCCAGGCGTCCGATGGAAGCCTACGCGGGCGTCCCATGGCCACGCAAGAAGCGCCGTTCGATGGCGACCTGTGGTTTTTTACCGGCGCAGGTTCACCCAAGGTCGATGAAATTGAAGACGAGCATCATGTTCACCTGTCGTATGCGTCGCCGGAGGATAATCGTTATGTGTCGGTTTCCGGGCGCGCTACTGTGGTTCGCGACCGTGCCAAGGCCGCAGAACTGTGGACTCCGGCCATGAAAGCGTGGTTCCCGGACGGCCTGGACGACCCGGATTTGGCAATGCTGCGCGTGCAAGTCGAAGCCGCAGAATACTGGGACTCGCCGTCCAGCACGATGGTACATATCGCGGGTTTTGTGAAGGCCGTCACGACAGGGCAGCGTTATCAGCCGGGAGAGAACGAGAAGTTGGAGTTTTAAAGGAATCTGTTATGGCAAGTGAATCGACACAAGAAGAGACTTCGTGCGAAACCAACATCAGCAACGTGGAGCGTTGGATTTCGCTGGCAGCGGGCGGCGTCTTGGCCGCTTACGGACTGACGCGCCGCTCGCCGGGTGGAATCGCTCTGGCACTGGGCGGCGCCGCGCTGCTGTATCGCGGCGTGAGCAAACACTGCCCGATGTATGGCCTCATGGGCATCGACACATCGGGCCAGGATTGCGACGCACCGGCGCAGGAGTTTTCGCCGGCCACTCCGGTGAGGCACGGCATTGTGGTGCAGCAGGCCGTGACCATTAACCGACCGCGCGAAGAAGTTTACTCCTACTGGCGCAACTTCGAGAACTTGCCTCGCTTCATGAATCATTTGCAAGAGGTGCGAGTACTCGATGAAAAGCGCTCGACCTGGGTGGCCAGAGCGCCCGGTGGGGGAACAGTGGAGTGGGATGCCGCCATTACCGATGAGCGTCCCAATGAAATGATCGCGTGGCACTCGGCGCGCGATGCGCAGGTGCATAATACCGGATCGGTGCGCTTTCACGATGCACCGGGCGGACGTGGCACGGAAGTGAAAGTCGTATTGCAATATACGCCTCCCGCCGGTGCTCTCGGCGCAGCAGTCGCGAGGCTTTTCGGCGAAGAACCTTCGCAGCAAATCAGTGACGACCTGCGTCGTTTTAAGAGCATTCTCGAAGCCGGTGAAGTTCCCGTCGCCACCTCGCGCGGCGGGGAGTGAGACGATGAATCATCTTTTCGTTAGGAGTCTTGCTTACGAGTACTCGCACCGAATGCTGTGCGGCAACCTGCGTTTTTTATTTACAACCCGGAGGAGGGAGCATGAGCAACTCATCAGCAGTCGAGCTGTGGGGCGGAGTCGAATGTACCGTTAACCGCGTTGGCGACGAATACTTCGACCAACTGCACCATAACGGTCACCTTGAACGTTTATCGGATTTCGACTTGTTCGCACAACTGGGAGTGCGTGCTTTGCGCGTATCGGTTTTGTGGGAGCGCACCGCGCCGGACGGTCTGCAATCGGCGGATTGGTCGTATCCTGACAAGGTGCTGCAACGCTTGCGCGAGTTGAACATCACTCCCATTGTCGGCCTGGTGCATCACGGCAGCGGCCCGCGCGATACAAGCCTCGTCGATCCGAACTTCGCTCCACGCCTCGCCCAATTCGCGCGTGCCGTGGCCGAGCGCTATCCCTGGGTCGATCACTACACTCCGGTTAACGAGCCGCTGACGACGGCGCGTTTCAGCGGCCAGTATGGTCACTGGTATCCCCACGGCACAGACGGACTATCGTTCGCCAAAGCGCTCATAACGCAGTGTCGCGCCGTAGCACTGGCGATGAGCGCCATTCGCGAGGTAACGCCGCACGCCCGTCTGGTGCAAACCGAAGACTTGGGCAAGACACACAGCACGCAAACGTTGGCTTACCAGGCAGACTTTGAAAACGAGCGCCGCTGGCTGTCCTTCGACTTGCTGTGTGGCCGCGTGCGCGAAGGTCACTGGATGTGGCAGTATTTGCAGTGGCTCGGCTTGCCGCAACAAGAACTCGATTGGTTTCTGGAGAATCCATGCCCACCCAATATCATGGGCATCAATCATTACCTCACCAGCGAACGCTTCCTGGACGAAAACAAAGAGGTGTATCCGGCGCACACGCATGGCGGCAACGGGAGGCACGATTACGCCGATGTCGAGGCGGTGCGTGTTGGAAAGGAAGGCGCCGATGGCCCAATGGTGTTGCTGTGGGAAACGTGGCAGCGCTATGGAATTCCCATCGCCGTGACCGAAGCGCATCTCGGCTGCACCCGTGAAGAACAAATGCGCTGGCTGGATGAAGTGTGGCAGTCCGCCAAGACGCTCAAGCGCAACGGCGTCGACATTCGTGCCGTGACCGCATGGACGCTTTTGGGCGCCTACGATTGGCATTGCCTGCTCACACGCTGCGAAGGTCATTACGAGCCGGGCGTATTCGATTTGCGCGGGCCACAGCCGCGTGCCACAGCCCTGGCCACGCAACTGAGCCATTATGGACATGGAAAGCCATTCGATCATCCTGTTCTGGCTTCGCCCGGCTGGTGGCGCCGTTCTGAGCGCTTGCTGTATAAGCCAGTGCCGCGCCATCGACCGCAAATGCGCAAGGCGGCCATTCCATTACAACCGCGTATGCGCAGGCGCCCGTCCGCTCCCATTCTCATTAACGGAGCGACCGGAACATTGGGTCGCGCTTTTGCCCGTTTGTGCGATCATCGGGCACTGGATTATCGACTGGTGTCGCGGCAGGACATGGATGTTGCGCTGGAGTCATCCGTGGCATCCCTGCTCGATGAAGTCAAGCCGTGGGCTGTCGTGAATACCGCAGGCTACGTGCGTGTCGACGATGCTGAAAACGACTGCATCGCCTGCTTCCGCGAGAACACCAAAGGCGCGGCGGTTTTAGCCGGAGCATGTGCCCAACGTGGCATTCGCTATCTGACATTCTCGTCCGATCTGGTGTTTGATGGCAGGGCCAGGCGGCCTTATGTCGAAAGCGACCCTGTTCATCCGCTGAATGTTTACGGTCAAAGCAAGGCCGAAGCCGAGAAGCGAGTACTGCAAGAGTACTCGGAAGCCCTTGTGGCACGCACCAGCGCGTTCTTCGGCCCGTGGGACGAGCACAACTTTGTCATTGCCGCGCTGCGCAGCGTTGCTCGTGGTGAAATCTTCTCGGCGGCGGGCGATTCAATCATTTCTCCGACTTACGTGCCCGACCTGGTTCACGCCTGTCTCGATTTGCTGATTGATAACGAGAAAGGCGTGTGGCACCTGGCCAACTCCGGCGCTGTAACGTGGGCCGACCTGGCGCGACGAGCCGTGGAAAAAGCGGGCCTCGACAGCGCTCTTGTGCAAAGTTGCCCGACTGCTTCGTTCTGTTACGCGGCGCCGCGCCCGTTGTATTCCGTTCTCAGCAGTGAACGCGGCGTTCTCTTGCCCACCTGGGAAACCGCGTTGGACAACTTCTTCAACGACTGCGAAATCTCCTGGCAGACCTCAGAAGAGGTGGTTGCTGAGCCAGTCGTTCGCCGGGCGCGCGTGGCTCGTTCCTGAGTACTCATTAGACCTCTTGCATAAGTCCTGGCGACGGCTGTTTTCCCAACCATGCCCGTGAGGCAGTGGGCTGATTCGCTTCAGCAAGCCCGCTGCCTCACGGGCATGGTTGCACAGAAGCGCACTTCTGCAACAGGTCTATTGTGCATCTAAGCAGTGAAGCAAAAGTTTTGCGGCGTTTTGTAGGGGCGAGGTCTTCTCGCCCTGTGTAGCACATTGGCAAACGGGCGGGGAAACCCCGCCCCTACGAACACCTGTTTTCTTTTGCACGACTATTTAACTGGCACTCAAGGAGCGGCTGAAACCGCCGCTGGCGTGATGATGTGCGGCGTGATGAAGACCACCAGTTCGGTTTTTACGCTGCTGCGCTTGGTGCCATGGAACAGCTTGCCGATAAGTGGCAAGTCGCCGAAGAACGGAATCTTGCGATTGGTGCGTTGCTCCTGATCGAGCGTCAGGCCTCCGATAGCGATAGTTTCTCCATCTTTTACACGCACTGTCGTTTCGGCGCGGCGAGATGAGAGCACAGGCAGACCCGACAGCAAATCCACTTCGGTGATGTTGGAAACTTCGGGCAGGATGCGCGTCGTGATTTCGCCGTTGCCGCCGGTCAGCGGCGTAACCTGCAACTTTACACCCACGTCAACAGCCTGGATGCGGCTCTGGTTTTGTCCGTTTTGTGTGAACTGCGTCAGGATAAACCGCTGCGCACCGATGAATATGTTGGCCGTGCGTCCGTTCACGACCGCCATTTGCGGACGCGCACGCACCCGCGCCTTGCCCTGAAGTTCCAGCGCACGCAGCGTCACCTGGAACTTATCCGACAGGCGACCTATCGAGTTGTAGGCGATTGTACCCGTTGAGGTGTCAGTAAACGTCTGGCGGCGCGGGTCCGGATTTCCAACCTGAAGGCCAACGTCCAGGTCGGAAGAATCGGATAATTCGACGGCAATGGCTTCGATGAGAATCTGCGGCGACGGCACGTCGATTTTTTGCAGGTCGGCACCGATTTTTGCCAGCATCTGCTGCGGTGCCGTCACCACGACGGCGTTCTGCTCGGAGTTGACTTTGACATAAGAATACAGGAAGTTGGGCAGCAGACCCGATGCGGTGCCTGCCTGAATGTTTTGCATGCGAAATGAAGCCGTGCCCGACAAGTTGTAGGTCGCCAGGTCAGTCGGCACACCTTCGCTCATCATGAAGATGTTGTTGACGCGCGAAATCGCCAGGCCGGTCGCCGTCGCGATGCTACCAACCGCTGCGGCGGGCTCCATGCGTTGCAGGTTCAGGCTAACCGTGCGGCGCACGTTGTCGTCCACCGAAACCGACAAACCACTTTTTTGCGCAATGGCCGCCACCAATTCGTGAATGTCGGCGCGCACGGCACGAATCGAGACTGTGCCGTCTTCATAAAGCACTTCGGTTGCCGTGTCAGCGGAATTCTGAGTACTCGCTCCCGCGGCCTCGCTGTTGCCGCTATTGCGCCCGGAGCTTTCGACTGTGCGGTCGCTCTGGATCGTAAACAGCACGCTTTGTCCGTCGGCGCCCGTGGATACCGAACCGGATGTAGTGGCCAGGTTGCGAATGTCGAAGTTCAGGCCGATGCCACTGGCGGCACCCTGCGGAGTGGAAAGCTGGATGTAAGACACAGGATAGCGATCCACGTTGAAGAAGTTTTTACCCGTGCCGTTGCGCGCGTTGGGAAAATACAGGTGCATCTGCGAGCCGTTGGCGTCGGCATCGCGATATTGCAAAATGCCGTCGGCCTTGATGCGCACCTGCACGCCATTGGAAAGCGGCGTCACCTCAACGGCGGTGATGGTGGTGTAAGAGCGCGCCTGCGCCCAACATTGGCTGACATTGCCCAGAAGAAACCAGGCCGTGAGGAGAATGAGTTGTGGGAATTTGGGTAAACGCATAATTGCAACTAAACCTTACGTGCCGTGACCAACAAGAGCGTCGCTGTCTGGGAACGACTGCTGCGCCGCGAACGGAACAATCGCCCGATTAGCGGAATGCGCGACGGCAAACTACGTCCGCTTGTTTCGAATGCCAGATTCGCATCGAGTCCGCCCACGATAACAGCATCGTCGGGCCGCACGCGCACGACGGAGTTCGCTTCACGGATACCCAGAGTCGGTAAACCGCTGCCAACTTCGATTTCATCAACGGTGGAGACGCGCGGCGCGAGATCGAGCGTGATATTCTCCGCCGCGCCTGCCCGTGGCGTTACGGTCAGGGTGTAGCCAATCTGCAAGCGCAATGCTGTCGGTTCGGTGACGCCGCCGCTTTGCCGCAACACCTGCACGAAGCGCGTCTGGCCCACGAACAAAGTTCCGGTTTCGCCGGACGCGACAACAATCGAGGGCTTTGCGGCCAGGCGCACCTGTCCCCGCGCGACCAGCGCTTCAATCCGCGAGCGGAAGGCACGCACTTCGTTCGGCCCGACCTGCACCGAGAAAGCACCCGTTGCCGTATCAAATGAAGCGCCGTGGCGCGTGCCGGTGTAAGCGGCGCTGATAGCCATGCGCATTTCCTGGGGCGAAGCGAATTCCCACGCTGTGGCCTCGACACGCACCTGGGGACGCGGTAAATCGAGCTTTGCCAGGTCGCTGCGCACGCGCTGCACCACGGCAGGAGTCGCGGCGATCAACAGGGCGCTGTTGGCCCGATCAATGCGCAGGGCCGGCAACAGAAAGTCGGGCAGTAGAAGGCGCGCCCGCTCCGGCGCCAGATTTTGCAGAGTAATGCGCTCCTGCGGCAGAGATGCCCCGCGACCTATGGCAAAACTGCGCGCGTCCGGCCCCGGAGAAACAACCAGGTCGTAAGCGCCCAGCGCGCGCAAAAACTCCTCCGGCGTCGCCGACGGCAGAAACAGCGATACATCAGCACCATTGGCGCCGGTTTCATCAATGAATTGCAGATTCATGGCTTGCGCTGCGGCATCCAGCAACTGCGGCAGCGGCGTGTGCAACGCATCCACCCGAAAACGAGTACTCGGAGGCTCGCCCGCGCCGGAGATAGAAAGCCGATGATTGTGCTCTTCCTGCGGTGAACGCCGCAATCGTTCGAGGGCGTTGAAGTCGGTGCGGTCCGGCACAACGGTGATAATGATCGAGCTGCGATCTTGCCCCAGTTCTACGCTTGTTTCCAGCGCGCCCAATACGCTGGAGAAGGTAATGTCTTCGTCATCGTCCACCGCGAAGCGCTGCACACGCACCGGCACGAAGAAACGCAGTTCGATGTCGACGCGCGGGTCGGTCTGGCTGGATACACCGCCTCGGAAAAAGGGAAACGCCATGTCAACGCGTCCCGGCGTGATAACAGCCGACTCCACCGGATAGGTGCCGATGTTCACAAAGGCAGGCAATTGTGCGCGCGCGCCCGGCAAGCGCAAGCGAAACGCTGTTGTCGGCTTGGGGCTAAAATTCTCAAAGCTGATCCACTCGCTCAGGTCGCCGCCGAAACGGAGCGTGCCATCCGTGCGAATGACGATGCGCACCGCGTTGGGCAGCACTTTGGTCTCGATTCCGGTTACGTTGTAGAACGAGGTGGCGAGTTGTGCATGGACGCACCGCGTACTCAGCAACGGCAGCAGAAACAGCAGCAAACCACATAAACAGCGAAAATTCATCGTGCGCCGCCGGCTGCTCCGCCACTCGCTGTCGTTCCGGGCTGGGAAGATATATTCACATTGTTCTTCGTAACTCCACCGGACAGGCTGCCGCTGGACAGACTGTCGCCAAAGCTGCTGTTGCCCAGGGCCGCGTTGGGATTGTCGGAAAGTGGAGATGGAGTCCTCCCAAAACCGGGGGCGAGAAAGCGTTCCTGCAAGGCGCGTTCTTCTGCTTCCGGCAGGTGGCCTGTATCGGAAAGCAGTCGCGGTGTGATGAAGAGAACCAACTCGCTGTCGGTCGTGCGCGAGTCGCGGCCACGGAACAGCGAACCGAGCAAGGGAATATCTCCGAGCAAAGGCACCTTGGTGCGAATATCGCGCGACTCCTGCTGTCGTAAGCCGCCGATGACGATCGTTTGCCCATCGTTCACGCGCACGGTTGTGTTGGCGGTGCGAGTACTCTTTTCCGGTAAACGCGTGAACGGGTCGAGCGCCGAAAGAGTGGAGACCTCGGCGTCAACATCCACCAACACTTGCTTTTGGCCGCCAGTATAAGGCGTGATATTCAGGCGCACACCGGCATCGATAAAGTTGCGTCCACCTTCAATAGGTGTGGCAACGTAGCGCTGACGGCCCACGAAAATCGAAGCGCGGCGGCCCGAAACTGTTGCCACACGCGGATTGGCTCGCACGCGCGCTTTGCCCTGTTCCTCCAGCGCGCGCAAGTTGAAATAGAAGCCCTCAGGCAGCTTGGCGATCGCTTGCAGCACGGTTGAACCGGAACCCGGCGCCAGAACGACACCCAGGTTGTTATTGGCGTAACCCAGCGTAATGCCCAACTGGTCGGTGGTGCTGTTTGTCAGTTCCACCAGCAGCAAATCGACCAAAATTTGCGACGCGGGAATATCGAACTGCGCGATGTCCTGGCGGAATTTGCGCAGCACGTCGCGCGGCGCCGACAGCACGACCGCGTTCTGCTCGGCGTTGACTTTGACATAGTCCTGGAGGAACACCGGCAGCAGGTTGCGCGCGTTGGCCGCGTCCACATACTTGGTGGGAATGGCGTCGATGTCCGACAGCAGGTAAGAACTCGGCGAGCGCGGAATTCCTTCTGATATCATGGTCACGCCCTCAACATCGGCCACGGAAAGACCGTAAGCACCGGCGATGTCATCCACTACCAGACGCGCCGCCTTATCAACGATATTGATCGTCAGCTTGCGCGACACGCTGTCATCCACCACCAGTTTGAGGCTGGCGCGCGCCGCAATCGCGGTGAGCACTTCCTGTGCGTCACACGAGACGGCGAATACCGTCATGCGCCCGGCGTCGCCTGTGATGGCGTAGGTGCCGCGCGACGGCAGTGCAGGCGCAGGCTTGGCAGCCGCGACAACAGCATCAGATGTGGATGCCGCACCCGCCTGCGCACCGGCTGAGCCGGACTGAGTGTTAAGGCTCTGGTTGCCAGTGCTCTGGTTGCCGGAAGTCTGGTTATTAGCAGATTGGCTGTTTATGGACTGACTGTCAGCGGATTGGCTACTGCTGGACTGGCCGCCCGTAGATTGGCTACCAGCGGACTGGCTGCCAGCAGATTGGCTACCACCCGTGGATTGACTGCCTGTAGCCGGCTGACTGCTGGTTGTTTGTTGAGGTGACTCAGTCTGGGCGAGAGCTGCGTAATTGAATACCCCGGAAAGCCAGGCAACGATTGCAAAAAGACGAACACGAGATAAAAAACTATGCATAAAAACGGGAGTGTCCAATGACACTCGTTGTGTCAGTTTAGAACAGCGGCACGGGTGTTGCAAAACCGGAGCCGATCATAACGTCCGAGTACTCACTTCAAAGAGAGGTAACACCATGAGAGCTGTCTGCTGGAATGGAAAACATGACGTGCGCGTCGAGGACGTGCCTGACCCCCGAATCGTCAATCCGCGCGACGCCATCGTAAAAATTACGTCCACGGCAATTTGCGGTTCCGACCTGCATCTCTTTGACGGCATCATTCCTACCATGGTGCGCGGCGATGTGCTTGGACACGAGTTTATGGGCGAGGTTGTGGAACTTGGCTCATCTGTTTCAAATTTGTCTATCGGCGACCGCGTGGTGGTGCCCTTTCCCATCGCGTGTGGCGGTTGTTTCTTCTGCAAAAGCACCATGTGGGCATTGTGCGATAACTCCAACCCCAATGCCGGCATGGCTGAAAAGCTGTACGGCTATTCGCCTGCGGGTATTTTTGGCTACTCGCACTTGTTGGGCGGTTACGCCGGTGGACAAGCCGAATACGCGCGTGTTCCTTACGCCGATGTCGGCCCGATCAAAGTGCCTGAGTCACTCACCGACGAACAGGTGCTGTTCTTGACCGATGTCTTTCCAACCGGCTACATGGCCGCCGAAAACTGCGACATTCAGGGTGGCGACACCGTGGCAATCTGGGGTTGCGGGCCGGTGGGTCAGTTCGCCATTCGCAGTGCGTTCATTCTCGGCGCCGAACGCGTCATCGCTATGGACAACGTGGAAGAACGCTTGAAGATGGCGCGCGACGCCGGAGCCGAAACGCTTAACTTCGATGATGTCGATTTATTGGACAAGCTGAAAGAGATGACTGGCGGGCGCGGCCCTGATTCCTGCATGGATGCCGTCGGTTCCGAAGCGCACGGCCTGGCGCCGGGTATGTTGTATGACTACGCGAAGCAGGCCATTCGCCTGCAAGCGGAACGTCCCAACGTGCTGCGACAGGCTATTATTGCGTGTCGCAAGGGCGGCACGGTTTCAGTTCCCGGCGTTTACGGTGGTCTGCTCGACAAGCTGCCGTTTGGTGCATTTGTCAACAAGGGCTTGACGATGAAAACGGGCCAGACTCATGTGCACCGCTACTTGCAGCCGTTGATGGAACTGATCGAGAACGGCAGAATCGATCCGAGCTTTATCATCACACACAAAATCTCGCTGGACGAAGCGCCGCGTGGCTACGACATCTTTCGCAACAAGAAAGAAGGTTGCATCAAAGTCGTGATGAACCCTTAATATGTGTTATGTGTACTCGATATGAAACGTGATGTTCCCGCACACGGCCAGATCGAGTTTGAAGATGTGGGGCAGGGCCGCGCCGTAGTTTTGTTACACGCCTTTCCCCTGTCGCATACAATGTGGCGTCGGCAGATTGAGGCGCTTGCGAGTGAATACCGCGTCATTGCACCCAGCATGCGCGGCTTTAACAGCAGCGCCCCCTGGACAACGACCCCATCAATTGGCCGCATGGCGGACGACGTGCGCGCCCTGTTGGACGAACTGCATATTCTGGAGCCGGTGACGTTGTGTGGCCTTTCCATGGGCGGTTACATTGCTTTGGCCCTGACCCGCATGTTCCCACGCCGTGTCGGCGCATTAGTGTTGGCCGACACGCGCGCCGAAGCCGATGATGAGGCCGCCAAAGCCAAGCGCAACGCGAACATCGAGTTCGCGCAAAACCACAGTGCCCATGAATTTATCGATCGCTTGCTGCCCAATATGGTCAGTGAAAAAACGCGTGCAGCCCAGCCGGAGACAATCCGGCAAATCATCGACATCGCTTCAGGTCAAAGCCGTGAAGGCATCATCGGCGCGCTCCACGCGTTGCGCGACCGGCCCGATTCCAGCGCCGGGTTGCAAAACATTGGTGTGCCGACACTGGTTGTAGTCGGAAGCGACGACGCGATCACACCGCCCTCGGTCGCGCAAACTCTGGCCACCAACATTCCCCAGGCGCAACTCCAGACCATTGAAGGCGCCGGGCACCTCTCCAGCATGGAACAGCCGGAGCAATTCAATCAGGCGTTGCTGTCTTTTCTGGGCCGGTTACAATGAAACTCCCCTCGTCAGCTTGCATCCTGTTGTTCTTACTACCACTGTGCAGCACGCACTCACTACACGCGGATGGAGCAGGCGGCACTCTCTACTCAATGCCGCAACGGAATATTGCCTGGCGAGTACTCAACGAGAAAGTTGATCTTGACATCTACTGTGGCTACTACACGGCTTCTATCAAGTTCAAGGTGCGCAACAGCGGCGCTGCGCAGGCAGTGACTATGGCCTTTCCCGAGTGGATGACCGCCCCTGACTTGCAACCGGATTTGGCTCGCAGCCGCAGCGCATTCACAAACTTTGGAATGTGGTTCGACGGCCAACGTGTAGCGGTGCGACGTAAAGTAATCAGGGCGCGCAACACAGAAGAATCGCGGGTGCAGCGCGCCGCTTGGATGCATCGCGTGTATTTTCAGGACAGAAAAATCCACACGATTTACGTCAACTTTAGGGCCCCATATGTTGAGAACTACGTCGGGGTTTGGGCGGCTTACAACTTCACACCGTTGTCCGCTAAACGAGGCCCGTTATCACGCAGCTTTTCCGCCACTTTCCACACTCCAGGTGTGGCATACGTGATAGATGCTGATGTTGACGAAACAGAACTAAAGCTCCATTGCCAGGGCGCACGCTGCACCTTGGCATGGCCCAAGTTGCTACATCACGGTATGGTGAATCTGCACTTTGGTGCCACGGTGCCGGGCTGGTTAGATTATGATGTTAAGACGCAAGACGCTGTCTCTGTTCCCGGAGCGCTGCAACTTGGCCGGGCGACAAATTACATCTGGCTACCACCAGCCCTGGTGCGAGGCGGAGTAACCTACGTGTCACTGAGTGAGTTAAGAGAGCGGCTCGCGCTTTCGAGGCAGGCGCGCGAAAAGGCGATTACCTGGGACGGTGACCTTTACAAAGGCAGCCTGCGCAGTGCTACACTCCACGCCGGTCGTCACCGGCTTCGCTTTTCCCCGGGGCAGAGTAAAATGTTCGTGGACGGCAAGGCGCATTCTTTATCGAGCAAACCCTTCGTCGTTTCCGCTTTTCACCCGCACGACGGGCCTGACACCGCTTTCTACGTCCCAATAAAGCCGGTTCTGCAAGTGCTGGGCGGCACAATGAACGTCAACATGAGGGCGCACCGCTTTTACCTGGCGGGGCCGCTCTTTCGCCAGGGAGACGACGAATAGCAGTTGGCGCTGTTAGGCGTCGTCGGCGCATACGGTGGTACCGACGTTTTCGCCCATTGCGGCGCGGCGGATGTTGCCTTCCACTTCCATGTTGAACACCACAATCGGAATGCGGTTGTCCATCGAGAGCGAGACTGCTGTGGAGTCGAGAACTTTCAGGCCCTTGTCCAGAACCTGCAAGTAGTTCAGGCGGTCGTAGCGAACGGCGTCATCAAACTTTTGCGGGTCGCGGTCGAAGACACCATCCACATCGGTAGCCTTGAAAATGGCCTGCGCGTCGATTTGGGCCGCGCGCAACACAGCCGCAGTGTCGGTGGTGAAAAACGGGTTGCCGGTTCCCGCCGCGAAGAGGACAACACGGCCTTTTTCAATGTGGCGCAGCGCGCGTCGCGGGATGAACGGCTCGGCGACTTCTTTCATTTCGATGGCGCTGAGTACTCGTGTGTCCACGCCGGCACGCTCCAGGTAATCTTGCAAGGCCAGCGAGTTCTGCACCGTGGCCAGCATACCCATGTAATCGGCCATGGCACGATCCATGCCCTGTTCGACAGCGGCCTTCATGCCGCGAAAGATGTTGCCGCCACCCGACACAATCGCCAGTTCGATGCCGGCTTCACGCACCGATTTGATCTCTTGTGCAACGCGCGCCAGCACGGAACCGTCCAGGCCATAACCGCTGGGGCCGGCCAGGGCCTCGCCCGAAATCTTTAGCAAAATTCTCTGGTATTTCATGGTGGTTAATTCGTATTTGTCATGCAACGCTTGCGACTCGGAGTATTGATTCTCGGCCTGCTGCTGCTTGTTGTCGGAGGTGTGATGTGGTGGCGTGCCGCACATCCGCCTCTCACACCCGAACAGCAAATCGCAGCCAACCTGGACGACGCGCAACGTGCGCTGCAAAATCGTTCTGCCGGTGGCGTGCTACGCCATCTCGCGCCCGACTTCTCGTGGAACAACACTTCGCGCCAGGAATTTAGCAGTATGACCAAAGGCAGCCTGTTCCAGTGGCGCGACATTCAAGTGCAACGCTCCGATGAGCAAATCTCCGTCTCAGGCAACGAAGCCACTTCGACCGGCTCTTTCCGCATGTCCTACCGCGCCGCGCCGAATACGCCGCCGCAAAACATGAGCGGCACTTACACTTTGCGCTGGCGCCTCATCGACGGCGAATGGAAAGTCGTCAAAGCTGATGGCGCCCAGCCTTCCGTCGCCGAGTAGAATTGACGAGTACTCAGGCTTCCATGCCGGCATAATCGAAGTGCGTTTCCGACAACATCTCGATCTGATCGAGAGCCTGCCCTGTGCCAATCGCGACACACGACAGCGGGTCTTCGGCCACATGAACCGGAATGCCGGTTTCACGCATAATGAGTTGATCGAGGCCGCGCAGCAGAGCGCCGCCACCTGTGAGCCAGATACCGTGCGTCACAATATCGGCGGCCAGTTCCGGCGGCGTCTGTTCCAGAACGCTGCGCGTGCGCATCACAATCTGATGCACCGGCTCAGCCAGCGCTTCACGCACCGCCTGCGACGTGACGTGCACCGTCTTTGGCAAACCATCGACCATATCGCGGCCTTTAACTTCCATCATCAATTCTTCATCGAGCGGGTAGGCCGAACCGATGGACATTTTAATTTCTTCGGCTGTGCGCTCGCCGATGATGAGGTTGTATTCGCGCTTAATGAAGCGGTGAATCGCTTCATCCAGCTTGTTGCCGCCGATGCGCAGCGAGTCGGAGCGCACAATGCCGCCCAGCGAAATCACCGCGACATCGGTCGTGCCGCCGCCAATATCCACCACCATGTTGCCTTCTGGGTCGCTGATGTTGAGACCGGCGCCAATCGCAGCAGCCATAGGCTCTTCGATGGGAAAGGCTTCTTTGGCACCGGCGGAACGAGCGGCATCAAGAACGGCACGACGTTCCACGCTGGTGACGCCGCTGGGAACGCAAATAATGACGCGCGGTTTGAACAACGTGCGTTTACCGACAACTTTTTGGATAAAGTGCTTGAGCATCTGCTCGGTCACGGTGTAGTCGGCGATTACGCCATCGCGGATCGGCTGCATGGCGATGATCGAACCGGGCGTGCGGCCAATCATCTGGCGCGCTTCCTCGCCGGCGGCTTTCAATTCGCGCGTGTTTTTGTTCACTGCTACGACCGACGGCTCACGCAGAACGATGCCTCGCCCGCGTTGGTAAACCAACACATTGGCCGTTCCGAGATCTATTCCGATGTCACGCGCAAATCCGAACATTGTTGTCCTTCAACGTAAGTGCTTCCCTTATTCAAACAAAAGCCGCGACGGCGTGCCAGCCGAGCGCGGCCTGTCGAACGGAACAGCAGCTTTTAGCGGTCATCGATTTTGGTCTTGGTCTGTCGGGTAATCTGCGCGCCAAGGCCCTTCAGCTTGTCCTCAATTTCTTCGTAACCGCGATCCACCAGATGCACATTCGTCACTTCCGTGCGACCTTCGGCGGCCAACCCCGCAAGCACAAGGGCCGCACCGGCACGGAGATCGGAGGCCTGCACTTCGGCACCACTCAAGTGAGGCACACCGCGCACGATGGCTGTATTATCGGCCAGTGCCACCTGTGCACCCATGCGCATCAGTTCCGGCACGAAGTTGAAGCGGCCATCATACAAGTTCTCTTCAATGGCCGAGCGTCCGTTGGCCAGGCACATCAGCGTGACGAAAAGCGGCTGCAAATCGGTGGCAAAACCGGGGAACGGTGCGGTTGTTACATCCGTGGCGCACAGTTCGCTGCCACGCTGCACACGAATCCACGGTTGCTGAGTACTCGCTTCGTCGCTGTGTGTCACGTTTAAGCCGGCTTCGCTTAACTTATCCAGGTAAATCGGCAAATGTGCCGGCGTGAGGCCGTGCACTGTAATGTCGCCGCCGGTGATGGCCGCCGCCGCCAGATACGTCCCGGCTTCAATGCGGTCGAAGTCGATAGAGTGCTCGGCGCCGTGTAGGTCTTTGACGCCCTCAATGGTGATGGTGGCGGTTCCGGCGCCGTGAATCTGCGCGCCGGTTTTGTTCAGGAATTCGGCCAGGTTCACGACTTCGGGTTCGCGCGCCGCATTCTCAATCGTTGTCGTGCCGTGTGCCAGGCAACCCGCCATCATGATGTTGACCGTAGCGCCGACGCTGGAGTTCTTCGGCTCCAGGTAAATGTTGGCGCCGCGCCAGTAGTGCGCTTCGGCATTCATAGCACCATGCACCACATTGATGCTGGCGCCCATTTTCTGGAACGCTTCAACGTGGTAGTTGATCGGACGCGCACCCAGCACGCAACCGCCGGGCAACGGCACTTCGGCTTTTTGCAAGCGCGCGAGCAGGGGAGCGGCCACGTAGAAACTGGCGCGCATCTTTCGCACCAGCCTGTCGGGTGCAACGTGAGTCGTCAGGTTTTCGGCGTTGACGCAAACAGTGTGGTCGTGGCGTTGCACATCGGCGCCCAGAGCCGCCAGCATCTCGCACATGATGTCCACATCGGCGATGTGGGGCACGTTGTGCAGCACACTCTGGCCTTTGGTGACCAGCAGCGTCGCTGCGAGAATGGCCAGTGAAGCGTTCTTTGAGCCGCTTAGCTGAACTTCGCCGCGCAGCGGCACGCCACCCATGATGACGATGCGCTCTTCGTTGGTCGGACTGCCGCTCCCACGCAGAGCGTGAAGGCGGTGCTTGTTCTGTTCGGATGTCTTTCTCTGCGGCGCATTACTCACGGTGTCCTCCCGTTGACGGTCTTAACCGTCCTGGCTGTGATGTGTGCTGCGATGAACGGCTGCGATGTGACGTGCGCTGCAACATCTTCTCTCAACGTGGAATCGAGTACTCATTCCACAAAACGACGGTGCTTTATCAAAGCTATGCTTTATCAGAGCTATCGACCGCTCGCGATACGCTGTCGAACGCGTGCGCGTTTCAAAGCGGCTTCGGCGCGGTCACGCTGCAACTGAAATCCGGCATCGCCCTGCCCGGAGATACGACTCTGCGCGCGGCTTTCCGCTTCCCGTGCCCGCTCGATGTTGATGTCCTGTGCAAATTCAGCCGAATCGGCCAGCACCATGGCGACGTTGTCGGAGACCTGAAAAAAACCGCCTCCAATCGCCATCGTGCTGCGTGCGCCATCAACATCGACAATCTCAACTCCGCCCGGCTCCAGGGCCGCGATCAACGGTGCATGACCGCGCAGCACGCCGAACGAACCTTCCGTACCGGGCAACGTCGCCGATTCGACCGGCGCGTTAAACACTTCACGCTCGGGAGTAACAATCTGTAACTGAAAAGTGCCTGCCATAGATGGTTCACAAATAAGCGAGGAGTAAAATTACCCCTCGCTTATTCTTATCTCAAAGTCTTCGCTTTCTCAACCGCCTGGTCGATTGTTCCCACCAGGTAGAACGCTTGTTCCGGCAAGTCATCGTGTTTGCCGTCCAGAATTTCCTTGAAGCCGCGCACCGTTTCTTTCATCGGCACGTATTCGCCCGGAATGGAGGTGAACACTTCGGCCACGAAGAACGGCTGCGAAAGGAACATCTGCAAACGACGGGCACGCGACACAACCAGCTTGTCTTCGTCCGACAGTTCGTCGATACCCAGAATGGCGATGATGTCCTGCAAGTCTTTATAACGCTGCAAAACCTGCTGCACGCCACGAGCCACCGCATAGTGCTCTTCACCTACGATGGTGGGCGTCAAGATGGTCGAAGTTGATGCCAGTGGATCTACAGCAGGATAGATGCCGAGCGCGAACACATCGCGCGACAAAACCGTCGTCGCGTCCAGGTGCGTAAAGGTCGTTGCGGGCGCAGGGTCGGTAATGTCGTCAGCCGGAACATAAACCGCCTGCACGCTTGTGATCGAACCCTTCGTCGTGGTCGTGATGCGCTCCTGCAACTGCGCCATTTCGTTGGCCAGCGTCGGCTGATAGCCTACGGCAGAGGGCATACGTCCCAACAGCGCCGACACTTCCGAACCGGCCTGCGTGAAACGGAAGATGTTGTCCAGGAACAACAGCACGTCCTGGCCCTTCTCGTCGCGGAAATATTCGGCCATGGTGAGAGCGGTCAGCGCCACGCGCAAACGCGCACCGGGAGGCTCGTTCATCTGTCCGAAAACGAGTACTGTTTGGTCGAGAACCGTCTTGTCGCTGCCGTCGGCTTTCTTCTGGCCGGGCAGCACGGTTTCGCCCATTTCAACGCGCAGGTCGGTGCCTTCGCGTGTGCGTTCACCTACGCCGCCAAAGACCGACACGCCACTGTGCTTCTGCGCCACGTTGTTGATTAGCTCAGTGATGAGAACCGTCTTACCCACGCCGGCGCCGCCGAACAAACCGACTTTACCACCACGCGGATAAGGCTCCAGCAGGTCGATGACTTTGATACCGGTTTCAAACGGCTCGATGGTGGGGCTGAGGTCTTCAAAGCGCGGCGACGGACGATGGATCGAAAACATCGCATCGCTGTTGACCGGGCCAAGTCCGTCCAGCGGTTTGCCCAACACGTCGAACAAGCGGCCCAGTGTCGCTTCGCCAACGGGCACCGAGATCGGCGCACCGGTGTCGGTCGCTTCCATGCCGCGCACCAGGCCATCAGTCGATTCCATGGCGACGCAGCGCACCGAGTTGTCGCCCAAATGCTGCGCCACTTCCACGATGAGTTCACCCATCGGGCCCGCGCCGTTATCAGAGCCGCCACCCGTCATGCCGCCGCCCGTCGCCGTTCCATCGCGATTGATGCTGACCGCATTGAAAAGGTGAGGCAACTCCTCCGGCCTAAATTCAACGTCTACAACCGGCCCAATGACCTGCGTTACTTTTCCTATTTTTCCTACAGCCATAATTGCTCCTAACGATGAATTCAGAATTATGAACGATGAATGCGTTCATCATTCATCATCCATCGCTTAATCTTATCCCCTCAGTGCTTCAGCGCCACCGACAATTTCCAGAATTTCTGTCGTGATGCTGGCCTGACGCGTGCGGTTGGCCAACAGCGTCAAGCGGTCGATCTGCTCGCCGGCGTTCTTGGTCGCGTTCGTCATTGCGGTCATGCGTGCCCCGAATTCAGATGCCACCGCTTCCATCAGCAACTGGTAAACACGCGTTTCTACGAAGCGCGGCAAGAGCACGCCCAACAACTGCGGCGCCGTAGGCTCGTAGATAAATTCACGCTTGCCGGTTCCTGCCGGGGTGCGGCTGTCGGCCTCGCCCTCGACTGCTGAGGGCGGCTCAATCGGCAAGAACTTGACCGCCTGCGGGCGCTGCGAAATCGTGGTGATGAACTCGGTGTAGCAAATATAAACCTCATCCACCTGGGCTGTCAGATACAAACCCGTTATGGCATTCGAGGCGGCGCGCACCTGCTCATAAGGCGTTTCCGGCCCGATAGAACCGAAGTTCTGCACCACGGGATAACCGCGCTTGGTGAAGTAGTCGGTCGCCTTTTTGCCGATGGTGATGATCTGCAACGGTTGGCGGTCGCCCGCAGCCGTCAGTTCGGCACGCTTGCCGTCGATGAACTGATGCGCCAGGCGCAGAATGTTCGAGTTATACGAGCCGCACAAGCCCTTGTCTGCTGCGATAACCACAATGGCGACAGCGCCGACCGGACGAACATCGAGCAGAGGATGGCTGAACTCGGTTACGTTGGGTGCCAGCGTGCCCACGAGTTCGGCCATAGTTTCGGCGTAGGGCTTGCCGCGCTGCACGCGATCCTGCACGCGGCGCAGTTTGGCCGCAGCGACCATTTTCATCGCCTGCGTAATCTGCGAAATGTTTTTCACGACGCGAATCTTGCGCCGAATGTCACGTATTGATGCCATAGTTGTATCTTACTTGCGGAACGCTGATGCCCAGAACGGGTCAATCGAATAGCTTCCCTGAGGCTTCTTCAAAATGAATGTTGCCTGGCTGCCTTCGGGCAGCACTTCCACCGCAGTGTCCGCGTCCGACTGGAAGTAGGTATTGTCTTTGCGCATCCAACTCGCCTGGATGCGCCAGTTGCCCGGCACAACGGGATATATTGTGCATTCGCCACGACGATCAGTATGCGCGATGCGACGCCCCATGCCTGAACTGTCGGTTCCCATTGTCATTATGGTAGGAGTTAATACACCCGGTGAGTTTTGTGGAGCTTGTGAGGCTTTCGAAAACATTACAATCACGTCGCTGTCGCGCAGCGGAGCACCTGTTTCATCCTGCACGAGTACTCGAAGCGACGATGCCGACGTGCGCGTCAGATACACCGGAACCGTTGTCGTGCGGCCCTCACTAACCTCGACAATTTCTTGGACGGGCGCATACTCCCTGAACGATTTCACCGTGACCTCGTAGCGACCTTCCGGCAAGCTGCGAAATTCACCAGTGCCATTTCCGTCGCGCGTAAATTCGACCGTGCCGAGGGTAAATCCATTGTCCTGTGACTGCCTTACACTGCCGGCTGTCGGGTCAGCCTGCACTTCGCTTTCACTGGGCAGCAGACGCACCTGAACACTCGCCTGGCCAACCGGCATATCCACACTGCGACGGCTTCCACCCGCGATCCACAACTTCTCGTGTGCCACGATGCGTATGGTGCCGCCGCGCTGCAGCCGTATGTCGGTAACGGGTACTCCATCAGCGCCCATCAGAACATTGCGAGCGAATGCCGATCCTACACCGGGAACATGCACAAAAACGTTGTAATGCCCTCTGTCAAATCCAGGGTTGCCATACGGATTTGTACCGTCGACCTTGATAAAACCAGCATCTGATGTGAGACCACCACCTGAGGAGGAACTGCTATTCTTACCTCTCAAGCTAAAATTGATCCGAGTGCTTTTCAACGGCGCGCCGCTCGGCGACAGAATGCGAATGTTGCTTGGCACACTTCTGTTGAGCCAGCTATTGGCCTGCGGATTGGCTTCAGGTGCAGGTTGCATCGGCACAGCAGGTTGCGGCGGAGCGGGACGGAGTTCCAGCGTGGCTTCGGTGCCCTGCGGTGGAACTTCGACATCAAAATCTTTCCCAATGAGTCCCTGCTTCCCCGAAGCATATAATACTCCGATACGCCAACGGCCCGACCTCAGCGGATAAATCAGGCACTCACCTTTTGAATCTGTACGCGTGGTGCGCATCGCAAACCGAGACATTGACTCGTTCAAGTCCCAGTTAGATTGCAGCGGCTGTGCCTCCAGGCGGGTGAGAGACAGCATTAACTCCGTGTGCTTGAGCGGCTCACCAGCCTCATTTTGAACCGTCAGGGACAGCGGCGCCATTGCCCCGCTTGCCAGATACAGCGGCAGTTCGGTTTCTTGCCCCGCAGCAATATAAGCAGGCGCGACGACGGAAAGGTAGTTTGGCAGCGAGCGCAGCGTAACCTCGTAGCGGCCAGGCGGCAGGTTGCGAACTTCGCACATGCCGTTATCATCGCGTGTGCTGAGAGGGTTCACTGGAAACGGAAACCACCAAGTTTCTCCTTGGGCATCGCTTTTGGAGGCCATATCGAGCCATTTCCAACTCTCCAGGCTCTGCTTCTCCGCAGCACTCTGGGCGCCAACTCCCTTACGCTCGCTGATTATCCAATTGAGCGAAACCGCTGCACCGCCAACAGCCCGTTCAGTCGCGCGGCGTCCAGGCAACGCGACCAGTTCGCGCGCCGAAATGTGCAGCGTTCCACCCATTTGTAGATGCACATCCATGGCTGGAGCATCGGGGTCAGGCCCAAGTTGCAGTACTACATTTGGCAGCAGCGCGTAGCCTGCGTTCGCAGAGTATAGAAAAATCGAACAGCGCCCCGGCTTCACTTCCTGACCCGTGTTCAGCACCCCATTGCGATCGGTGGCACTCTCGCCCATGAGCGAGATTACTCCCCCGAATTTCATCGTCAGGGGCTCACTTGCCAGAGGTTGACCGTCGGGAGCGAGGACACGAAACTTTAGGGTCGGTTTTTGCGGCTGCTCCTGCGCCATAGCAGGCCGTTCGTGCCGAAGAATCAGAGCCGCCGACAGCATCAGAAGAACCACACCGGATTTTTTCATGAATACCATCACACGCCTCCTTTCCTTCGGCAACCGCATTCGGCACACACTACGTCAGAACTCTGGCAAGTGCCTCAAGCAAGCGCCGGTGTTGCCGCGACCGGCGTGGCCGCAGGCTGGTTGAAGTCTCTCTGGAACTCCGCCAGCGCGCTCTTGAGCGCTTCTTCGTTGTCCTTGGTAATCTGCTTCTCGTTCACGATGGACAGCACAACTTCCGGGTAGCGCTGCTGAATCGTGTTTACCAGTTCCATTTCGTAGCGCGCAATCTGGTCAACCGGAGTTTCGTCCATGTAGCCGTTAATCGCAGCGTACAGAACAATGACCTGCTGCTCAACCGGAATCGGGCGGTAGTTCGGCTGCTTCAGCAACTCGGTCAGGCGCTGACCACGCGCCAACTGCGCCTGAGTACTCTTGTCGAGGTCGGAGGCGAACTGCGCGAACGCGGCCAGTTCACGGAAACGCGCCAGGTCGAGCTTCAAACGACCCGCAACAGTTTTCATCGCCTTGATCTGCGCCGCCGAACCCACGCGCGACACACTGAGACCCACGTTGATGGCGGGGCGCATGCCGGCGTTGAACAAGTCCGGCTCCAAGAAGATCTGGCCATCGGTAATAGAGATGACGTTGGTCGGAATATAGGCCGAGATGTCGTTCATCTGCGTCTCGATAATGGGCAGCGCGGTCAGCGAGCCGCCGCCCAGGTCGCGGTGCAGTTTGGCGCTGCGCTCCAGCAAGCGCGAGTGCAGGTTGAAAACGTCACCCGGATACGCTTCGCGGCCCGGCGGACGGCGCAGCAACAAGCTCATCGAGCGGTAAGCCACGGCGTGCTTCGAGAGATCATCATAAACAATCAGCGCGTGCTGTCCGCGGTCGCGGAAATATTCGCCCATCGCAGTGCCGGAGTAGGGCGCGATGTATTGCAGCGGCGCCGAATCGTTGGCGCTGGCCACAACGACGATGGTGTAATCCATGGCGCCGGAAACGGTGAGCTGATTCACCAGAGCGGCAATCGTGCTCTGCTTCTGGCCAATCGCCACATAAATGCAGAAAACGTCCTTGCCCTTCTGGTTAATGATGGCGTCAATGGCGACCGATGTCTTTCCGGTCTGGCGGTCGCCGATAATCAGTTCGCGCTGGCCACGACCGATGGGAATCATCGAGTCAACGGCTTTGATGCCGGTTTGCAGCGGCTCTTTAACGCCTTCACGCTGCATTACGCCGGGCGCTTTTACTTCGATAAGCTGGCGCTCCGTCGTCACGACCGGGCCTTTGCCATCCAACGGCTCGCCCAGCGCGTTCACCACACGGCCCACCAGCGCGGGGCCAACCGGCACGTCGGCGATGCGGCCCGTTGTCTTGACCTGGTCGCCTTCTTCAATGTGCGAGTAGTCGCCGGCAATCACAACACCGACGTTGTCTTCTTCCAGGTTGAGCGCGATGCCCATGGTGGGAAGATTGGTCGCCGGGCTGACCGGAAACTCCAGCAGTTCGCCGGCTTTGCAGCCCTGCAAACCGTAAACGCGCGCGATACCGTCGCCGACTTCCAGCACGGTGCCGACGTTCACCATCGTCAGTTCGTCTTCAAAACCCTTCAGCTCGTTGAGCAGAACGCTTGTAATTTCTTCTGGCCTGAGTGCCATAATGCTCCCTTCAATCGTAGTTCTCAGTTTTGAATTTTTAGTTTTGAGTTGAAGTCGCTTCACTAAGAGCTCAAAACTGAGAACTCAAACCTCTTCAAGTTACTTTCGCCTGTTTCAGTTGCTCGCGCAGAACTTCGAGACGCGCGCGCACGCTGCCGTCAATCAACCTGTCGCCGATGCGCACCACAAGTCCGCCCAGAATGCTCTCATCAACGCGTGTCTTGAGTCGCACCGTGTAGCCCGTTGCCGCCTGCAAACGCTGTAGCAGAGCCGCTTCCTGAGCTGCGGAAAGCGGCACCGTGGTCACAGCTTCGGCATCCACTTCGCGGCGATACTCATCGAGCAGATGTTCAAATTCGCTGGCCACCGAAAGAATAATGCCGGCACGCTCTCTTTCTACCAGCAGGAACAAAAAGCGCTCAATGTCGGTGCGCAAGGCGCCACCGAATACGTGCGACAACAACTCTTTCTTGCGCTGCCGTGTGATGCGCGGATGATTTAACACCTGCATCAACTCGCGCGAGCCGCCGGCCACCTGCGCGACTTCACGCAGACCCGCGGCAATGCTGTCAACCTCGTTGCGCTCCAGCGCCAACTGAAACAGCGCTCGCGCATAGCGACGTGCGGCACGAATATCGCCTCTCACGCCAGGCCTCCATTGCGAGTACTCGCTGTGCCGTTGCTACTCGCACCAGCGCTGCTCGCACCGGCGCCAGGTTGGCCCACGCCGGCAATCACTTCATCAATCAACGCCGAGTGGTTGCCCGCATTCAGATGGCTGTGCACCACGAGCGTCGCGGCTTGAATCGCCAGATCGGCGACCTGGTTGCGCATCTCGACCATAGCCTGCTGGCGCTGGCGTTCGATGTCGGCATGGCCCCGTTGCACGATGGTTTGCGCATCCACCTGGGCGCGCTGCAAAATCTCGTCGCGCGCGGCCTGCGCATCTTTGACCGCAGCCTGAATCTTGTCGCGCGCCTCGTCTTCGATTTTGGCCAGGCGATCTTCGTATTCGTGCTGCAAGCGCACCATTTCATCGCGGCGGCTTTGCGCCTCGTCGAGGTTGTGACGGATGTTGTCCTGGCGTGCCTGCAACATGTTGAAGATCGGCCCAAAGGCGAACTTCTTCAACACGAGGAACAAAATTACAAAGCCGACCGCGATCGTAAAGAGAAACCGCGGTTCTATGCCCAAGCTTTCCAGCAAACTACCCATTGTTTTTCATCCCGCTCGTCTTTGCTTATGTCTTAGAATGTCTTAGAACGACTCAAGACCCACACTGAGCGCGGGGGCGGAAAGGTTCCGCCCCCGCATTCGGCCACAATTAACCACCACCGCCCGCAGCACGCAGTGCGTCGGCAACTGGCGGCAAGAAGTTGCGCAGCATGAAGAACATCACCAGCGCGTAAATAACCAGCGACTCGATAAAGGCCAGACCGATAATCATCGCAGTCTGAATGGTGCCCGCCGCTTCCGGTTGACGTGCCATGCCTTCCATGGCCGCCGCAACAGCGCGACCCTGACCCAGGCCGGCACCGATAACGGCAATCGGCAAGCCCAGGCCCACGGCAATGGCCAGCATTCCAAAGTAGATTCCCATGTGTTTTCTCCTTTCTCCGGGCTAAGCCGGGTGTTTACTATTACAAGAGTTGTTTGTTGTTATGAGTACTCAAATCTCGTCCGGCAACCGGAACTCAGGCAATTGGAACTTCGGTCGGATGAGCGATTAGCCGGTCGTGTCCGCCCGTGCGGTCGTGCTCCACATGTCCGCCGTGGCCGTGCTCGTGACCATGCTCATGCCCGCCGTGCGTGCAAAAGATGGAGATGTAAATTGCCAGCAGAGTTGAAAATACCAGCGCCTGCAACGCGCCGAAGAACACGCTCAGAAACAGCATCGGCAACTGCACCGGAATGCCGGGCAGCCAGCCCTGCGCACCGATAATGCCCATACCCAGCAGAGTCAACTGCGCGATTACGACTTCTTCGCCAAAAACGTTTCCCAGCAGACGAAACGCCAGGCTCACCGGCTTGACCAACTCGCCGATAAGGTGCAAAGGAAAGTTCAGCGGCGCCATCCACAGCGGCTCACCGACAAAGTGCAGAAACCAGTTCTTTACGCCGGCTTCGCGAATGGCAATGATGTGCACGGCAAAAAAGCCGACGATTGCCAGAGCAAAAGGCACATTCGGGTTGGCCGTCGGTGACATCAAGCCCGGCACCAGCCCGGCGTAGTTGAAGAGTAGAATTGTAAAAAAGAAAGTGGCAATAAGCGGCGTGTACTTCAGGGCCAATGCACGCCCCATAATGCCGATAAGGTAGTTCTGATAGCCTTCGGCAGCCGCTTCCACCAGGTTGGGCAACGAAGAAGGCTTGCCTTCGGGACGCAGCCGGAGGCGACGCGCGCCGGCTATCGCCACGGCGGCCAGCAGCAGCATCAAGAGCGCCGCCACCACCAGATAATCATACTTGACGTTGGTGAACGCGGTTTCTCCGCCGTGGTTTTCCTTCTGCGGAGCACCCAGCCCGAAGATGCGGCGCGCCACCGGGTTGAGCCACGTTCCCGCATGAGGATCGAAAACCCCCGGTTGCTCGTGCGGCGCGTTCGCATGGCCCGGATCGGCGCCCACAGGCGCGCCGCCATGAGCATCGCCAGCGGGCGCACCCGGGGCAAGTTGTTCCTGCCCGGGATGAGTCGGCGCGCCCGAATGCTCCTGCGCCGCGGCAGGAGTTACCCCCAAGCCGGTCAAAACCAGCGCGGAAAACAGGCAAAGCAGCAGGGTCAACCCGAATTTTCGCATTTCGTGAATCATGTTCTTAATCATCTTTAACGTTGCAAGTATCTTTCGGCCAGAGGCTTCCGGGTGAACGCTGCAATGCGTCCGGCCACACGCGCCATGATGGCGATATGAACCGTTAAAACACCCATGCCGAAGGCAAACGGCTGAAAGAACGATTGCTCGAACATCCAGGCGATGGCGCCTCCGATGAGAACATATTTCAGCGGCACCACCAGCCACATAGGCAGGTTTTTATCCCAGCCTCGATAAGGCTCTTGTGAGCGCCCGGCGAGAACGCGCCGCACAAACCAGACCTGCGACAGCAGCAACACAGCCGACAGCGCCGCGCCCAGCCCAAAGGAGAGAGCCAGAAAGCTGGAAGCGGAAATCGCATACACGCATGCGGCGCCCAATGCACCAAGCCACAGCGTGGCAAACAGACTGCGGCGCACAAAAGCGGCGTCCAGAGGCGCAACTCCTTTGGACGCCGCGAACGATCCATCGCCGGCACTGCCGCCCGGCCCACGCTGCCGCGCCACTGCATCTTCGTTGCCCCGGCCCGAGGTGGAGCCTTCAAACGACGATTGGGGTGGAGCCGGGAGAGTCCATTGTTTCATTGCGGTTGGTCGGTTCCTTCGTTCCTATGCTTCGGGTCCTGGTTCAGCAGGCGCTCGATTAGCCTTGCCGTGGAAGTTTCGTCCTCAAGGTCAGCAGGCTCGACGTCGGCAGGCTCGGCTCGCGCTTGTTCCATGACAGCCTCATCGTGCACAACTTCATCCACCGCTCGCGCGTCATGGGAGACGTTTTCGCCGGCTTCCCCAGTTCGCTCGTGCCCGGGCCGGGGCGGGGGCGGAATTTTCCAGATACGTTCAACCTGTGCTGGTCGGGCCGGTGCATCGTTGCCGTTGCCGCTACTGTTGTGGGTGGCGCCACGTTCCTCATTCTCATGAGGGGCATTTACGTTCCGTGGCGACGCGCCGTATCCGAGTACTCGCTGTGTGTCCCGAGCGTCGCGGCGTTCCTGTTCGCGCTCGGCGCGTTCGCGCTCCTGCGTTTTGCCCAGGCGCTGCACCGTGACCAGCACTTCTCGAAATCCCGCTGCCACGCCGAAAAGCCCGATCACCGGCGTCCAGTAGGAGGTGCCCAGTCGTTCATCGAGCCACCAACCCACCAGAAAGCCGCCGACCACACATCCGGCCAGCGTCATGCCGACAGTCGTCGCCTGCCAGGCACTGGGCCCGCCGCCCCGCATCCGCTCCACGCGCGCTCTGGCTAAGTCAGACGCCAAGTTCCTACCGCTTTTTTGGCGCTTTACCATCGCTCCGCTTCCGAAAGGTCACAGCAATTCTACTATCCACGCAGGATCGCCGCAAGGCGCAAACACGCCTCTCGTGAAAAATATCACAACTTTTTGAGGCTCGCCTGTAGGTCGATTCGGTTTTGCCCGCTGGCGTTACTCGCCGCCGAAAATGCGTCCGATATCGCCGAACGTCCCGGTTACACCGCCGGTCGAAGAGGAGCCTTCGTTCGTGGTGCCGTTGATGCGACCGGCCAGGCGCGAGAAGGGAAGTGTCTGCAAAATGACCTTCCCAGGCCCGGTCAGTGTGGCGAGGAACAAGCCTTCGCCGCCAAACAGTGCGTTCTTGAAGCCGCCGACGAACTGAATGTCGTAGTTGACGCTGGGCTCGAATGCGGCGATGCAGCCGGTGTCCACACGCAGGGTTTGGCCCGCTGTCAGGGTGCTTTCGACTATGTTGCCGCCGATGTGCAAAAACAGCGTGCCGCGTCCCGAATGACGCTGCAAAACAAAGCCTTCTCCGCCGAACAATCCGGTGCCGAACTTGCGTGTGAACGCGATTTCGCTGCTAATGCCGGACGTGGCGCACAAAAACGAATCGCGCTGGCACAACCACGCGTTGCCTTCGAGCGGCATTGCCTGCACCTTGCCGGGATAGGGCGCGGCAAATGCCACCACGCCGCCGGGTGCCATGCAGTGAAAGTGCGTGAGGAACAGGCTTTCGCCCATGACAACGCGCTTCAATCCACCCATAAGGCCACCCTGCATCTTGGCTTCAAAGTTTACCGCCTGGTTGCAAAACAGCATGGAGCCGGCTTCAGCAACGACTTCCTCGCCGGGGTCGAGATTGAGCATCAGCGCCTGCATCACGTCGCCAATTAGTTGGAAGTTCATGTGCGTGCCCTTGTGAATGGTAAATTTGGTCGGATGAAGCAGCGTGTCCCAGTTGACGGCTCGTTATCGAGTACTCGCTTCGTTGTGTATTTTGATGATGACATAATCGCGCCCCATGTGGAATAGCCAGTGCATGGGAACGATTCCCATCGCTTAGTGCCCGGCGTCCCGGTTGACAGATGAGCGCACGTCCCGCATAATGAGCCGCAGTCGGCGCGTTGCGTCACAAAGTTATCGTTACACCTTGCGCCTCGCGTTTCGTGTCTCGCGCTACTGCCCCATGTTCACTCGATTGTCGCACAATCTGGCGACGCGCCGCCCCTGGCTTTTGCTGTGGGTGTTGCCCTATTTGCTGCTGACCCTGGCGAGCGAAAGCCTGCACAATCACGGCTACGGCCTCGGTGAGCAGCCGAAAACTCCTCTGGCACTTTTGGCGCAGTCGGGCGCTGTCTGTGAGCCGGGTAGCGATCAGCATCAGGCGTTGTCGTGCAGTGAGGATACGGCTCAGTCGGGCACTTCGCATTCTAGTCCGCATTGCCTGGCGTGCCAGTGGTCTTCGCAGTCGGTCGGAGTGCCCAGCGGAACATTTGTCGCCGAATCCGCTTTTCACCGCATTTGCCTCGCTCCGCACGAGGAGCGCTCCTTTGTTCCGTCTTTCCCCGGCATCACCAGTACTCGTGGCCCGCCCCTTTCCTGAATTCACAACCCGGTTGGATTAATCGTGCTCAAGCACAGCACGGTTATCGTTTCATGCTTCAGCCGAGGCGAGCGCGTGCTCGCTGCCGTTCGGCTGGCACCCTGTGAATTCTCGAAAGGAAGAACCATGCGTTCTCGTTTGGACTTTTTGCTGCTCTGCCTTCTTGGCACCGCACTCTGCAACCCGACTTTTGCTCAAGATAATCCCGAAGACGAACCCTTAGCAGACGAACCCATTCCAACTGCACCCGCATCTCCAGTGCCCGACGCCGGCAACGCAACGCCGCCGGCTGACGCGCCAGTTGCTGTGCCCCCTACTCAGGCCGAGACCGCGCCGGTGACGCCCGACACGACGACTGCCGCTGCCGCTGCCGCATCCGGCGACATGGTAACTATTCCGCGCGCCGTATGGGAACAGTTGCAGCGCGATGTCGAAGAACTCAAAAGAGCGCGTGCCACGCAACCGGCAACCGGCACCGTCGGCGCCGCAACAACAACTAGCGATACCACCGCGACAGGTGCCGACGGCACAGCAGCCGAGGGTGCATCAGCCGACGGCACGACAACGACGGCAGCAACGGGCAATCGTAACTATTTGTTATTGCCGGACATTTCGTTCGTCGGCCAGGCCAAAGGTTTGTTCAGCACCGACCGGCGCGATGAAGACCGCCGTCGCACCGGCCTGGCCGAAGGCGAAATCGCGATTCAGGGCTTTGTCTATCCCAACGTGCGCGCCGAAGCCTACCTCGTGGGCGCTCCTGCCGAAGATGAGCCGGTGGGGTTTGAAGAAGGATTTCTCACTTTTCTTGGTGTGCGTAAGAACCTGAATGTATGGCTGGGACGCAAGTTCGTGCCGTTTGGCCGCACCGGCGAGCAGCACAGCCACTCGTGGCTTTATGCGCGCCAGTTGCTGCCGTTTCGCAACCTGGTGGCTGAAGAAGCCCTTATCGGAGATGGCGTCGGTTTCCGCTACACGCTGCCCACCGGCAAGCTGTTCACCAATCTGGCTGTCGGTTACTGGACGGGTGAAGGCGCCGGTGAAATTTCTTCCAATCCCTTGGGCGACATCACGTCTGGCCCCGGCGCCGGTTTCGACCGCCGCTTTCTTTCGGCTCGTTTGTGGACGGGCTATGCGCTGTCGCAAAACAGCGAGCTTGAACTCGGCGGCTCCTATGCACGCGGACGCTCGCGCATTAACGATGACGAAGAAAACGCCGTCGGGCGCGGCAACGTAACGCTGACGGGACTCGATCTCAGTTATCGCCTGTTTCGTTCCGGCGGCAAGCGATTGCTGCTGCGCACCGAATTCTTCGGCTACCGTCCCGACGGTTTCGGCGGCGCCGTGGGTAAGACCAGCGGCTACTACGGCCTGCTCAATTATCGCTTCGATCCACGTAAGGACATCGGCCTTCTTTTCGAGCGCTCCGGTTTTCCGCAGGCGCCCAATCAGCGCGAAACCGCGTTGTCGCTCATCTACACCAAGCAGTTCACCGAGCAGTTCTATGCGCGCCTCATGGGCACGCGTGGAGATCGTCCCGGCGAAGGCTCCTATAACGAAGCGCGCATCCAGTTCACATTTGGACTGGGGCCGCACACGCACAACCTGGAGTAACTCGAAACACAGTGATTCGAGTACTCGATTTCGTTTGGAACACCTGAAAACACAGAGCAGGAAGTGAAAACCATGAAAATGAAATTTAGAAAGAGAGTGTTGCCGGCGCTCGTCGCGGCGCTATTTGCTGGAAACGGGATGCGCGCTTCGGCCAATGCCAATGTTGTGGCGGCGACGCCTGAGTTGGGCGCCATTGCAAGAGAACTGGGCGGCGATAAGGTCTCGGTTTACGCGGTTGCCAGGCCCAACTCTGATTATCACACGGTGGAGCCGCGTCCCAGCGATGTGGCGCGTGTCGGGCGCGCCGATCTGGTCATTCGCGTCGGTATGGGGCTTGACATGTGGCTGGATGCGCTGTCGAACGCTTCGGGAGTGCGGCGCATCCGGCCCGGCGGCGCGGGTTATGTGGACGCTTCTCAAAGTGTGCCGCGCATCGAAGTGCCAACCGGGCAAATTTCGGGCGCTTCGGGCGATGTTCACCCGGACGGCAATCCGCACTATTATTATGACCCCGTGTATGCCAAGTTCGCAGCGCGCAACATCGTGCGCGGCCTGATTCGGGTGGATGCCGCCAACGCCGCGACATACCGCGCCAACTACACGCGTTTCAACCGCACTATCGACGCCAAAATGGTGGAGTGGCGGCGCCAGTTGGCACCTTATACGGGCCGCCCGGTCATGACATATCACCGCAGTTTCAATTACTTCCTGCGCCGCTTCGGCATAAGGCAATATGGCACGCTGGAGCCGCGCCCCGGCATTCCGCCTTCGGCGGGGCATGTGCAGGCACTGATCGGCAACATGAAGCGCGACCGCGTGCGCGCCATTCTGGTCGAGTCGATCTATCCCAAGCGCTTTCCACAACTCGTGGCGAACCAACTCGGCGTGCGCTACGTTGTCGGGCCGTATTCGGTCAGCTCCATGAACCAGGGCGCTTACTTCAACCTCCTGGACACCTTGGTCGACCGCCTGCGCCAGGCCGTGAGCCAGTAGAAACAAGTCGGGGCGAGCGCACATCATTCGTCGACAGCGCTCGCCCCATTGAGGTGCATGTATGAGTACTCAGACAGCGACGGCAACCATGATGCGGCCTGATGATAAGCACGCGGACGGGACTGCACCGTCTGCCAATTGCGAACTGCTGCGCTTTGATAACGCTTCTATTGGCTATGGCAAGCGCACCATTCTGCGCGACCTCGATTTCTCCATCCGCAGCGGCGATTACCTGGCGATTGTCGGTTCAAACGGCTCCGGCAAAACAACCTTGCTGCGCGCTATGCTCGGATTGTTGAAACCGCTCGGCGGCACCATCGGCCCGGTTGCGGGACGCACGCTGCACTACGGCTACGTGCCGCAGTTACAAACAGTGGACGAGTATTTTCCGCTGACCGTTACCGAAGTGGTGCTGATGGGGCGTTATGGCCGCCTGGGCGCGCTGCGCCGTCCCACCCGTGCCGACCGCGAGCGGGCATTTGCGGCGTTAGAGGAAGTGAATATCCAGCACCTGAGTACTCGTTTGTATCGCGAGTTGTCCGGCGGGCAGAAGCAGCGTGCCCTCATTGCGCGCGCTCTGGCCAGCGAACCCGATTTGCTGGTGCTCGATGAACACACCAACGATCTGGACATTGCATCGGAAAAGGCGATCATGGCTCTGATTGACGGTTTGCACGCCGAGCGCGGACTGGCGGTTGTCATGGTGAGCCATTCACTAAACACCGTGGCCAATCACTGCCGCAACATTGGGATTATCAGCGACGAGTTGTGTCGCTTCGCGCCGGTCGAGGACGTTTTGCAACCGGATTATCTGCAACGTTTATATGGCGTGCCGTTGCGCGTGTTGGAGATGGAAGGAACACGGGTCGTGGTATGAGAACACTGTATATGCGCTTCTTGCTTTTCTTGTTCGTGGCATTGCTCGGCTTTGCGGCGCAGGCACAACCTGCGGGCGGGGCCGGAACAAACCCGGAAGACGCGCCGATTGCTGATGAACTGCCGGGGCCGGCACGCGTGCCCGACGTGCAGACTCACGCCCCCCGTGCGGCACTGGCACCCGCAGACGATTACCACGGTGAAGAGCCACAGTTTCAGCCACCCGCAACACTTGCAGATTACTTCCAGGTATGGAAATCGTTTCTGGGCGACGAAAAATCTTTCATGCGCCATGCGCTGATCGCCGGAGTACTCGTGGCGCTGATGTGCTCGTATCTGGGCGTGTATGTTGTGCTTAAACGCATCGTTTTCGTGAGTGTCGCCATGTCGGCGCTCAGTTCTGCCGGCATCGCGCTGGGGCTGCTGCTGGGATTCGTGCCGATCTATGGCGCGGCGCTGTTAACTCTGCTCGGAGTGGTGCTGTTTTCGATTCAGTGGTCGCCGCGCCGCGTGCCGCGTGAAAGCTACATCGGTGTGCTGTATTCCATTGCTGCAGCAATGGGCATTTTGCTCATTGCACGCAGTGCCCAGGGCGAAGGCCACATGCTGACTCTGCTTGAAGGCGACATTCTCACCATCACCACGGGCGAAACGATGCAGATGATAGCGGCTTTTGCCCTCGTTTCGCTGGTCCATGCACTGTTCAGCAAAGAATTCGTTCTGGTGTCATTCGACCGTGACCAGGCGACGACGTTAGGCTTTAACTCTGCGAACTGGGAATTTTTGCTGTTTCTTACCATTGGCGTGGTGATCGCGTTCTCCATCCGGGCAGCGGGCATCCTCGTCACGACTTCGATGCTCGTGCTGCCTGCTGTGGTGGCCTTGTTGCTGACTAATCGCTTGCGTGCGGCGTGGTTTGTTGCCGCTGTGTGCGCTGTGTCGCCGGTGCCGTTCGGGTTGCACCTTTCGCTGTTGAGCCGCGACTTTCCTTCATCGGCGCTGATTGTCGCGCTGCTGTTTGGGTTGCTGCTGCCCGCGCTGCTATACTCCTCGCTGAAAAGGTCGTAGGCTCTGCCGGTGTGTTGCAGGCGATGAAGCGGCGGCGACCTCCCACTTGACAGCAATGCACATCGAGGAATTCCGCGCGCGGCTCCAGCCCCATCTCGACCACTTCACGCAAGCCAAGGCGCAAAGCTATGCGCGCTATACCGGCGACACCTTTCTGCTTTCCCTTTTCGATTACGTCCATCGCCTGTCTGCCGGTAGCGGCAAGCGTATTCGCCCTTATGTCGCTTATCTTGTGTACTGCTCGGCCATGGAGAAAGGCGGCGCATCGCACCAAAACGCCGCCGCGCGCGAAGAAGACGTTATTCGTTTTCTGGTTTCGCTGGAGCTATTTCACCTCTTTTGCCTGGTACACGATGACGTGATCGACCGCGGCACGCAGCGCTACGGTTTGCCGACCATCGGTCGCTTTGTGGCCGGCGAATTGAGAACGCAGGGACGCCTCGGCGATCACGAACACACCGGCAACGCGCAGGCCATGCTGCTGGGCGATTTGCTGTTCGCATGGTCGCACGAAATTCTCAACTATAGCCAGGATTTCCCGCGTCGAGTACTCGATCATGTGGGCTGCTACTTCAGTTCAATGATTGACGAAGTGGTTGTGGGCCAGATGATTGATGTGGACATGATGACGCGACGCGACACCTCCGTCGAGGTGATCCAGCAGAAGATGGTGCTAAAAACCGCGTCTTATACATTCATAAGGCCCATGCAAATCGGAGCGGCGCTGGCCGATGCGAGTACTCGTTACGAGAGATACTGCTACGACCTGGGCCTTTCGCTGGGCATTGCTTTTCAGACCAAGGACGATTTGCTCGACCTTGTGGCCACGCCCGATACGACGCGCAAAACTCTTTTCGCCGATTTGCGTGACGCGACGCATACTCTGTTCACGCAATACATATTTGAGCACGGCAGCGAAGACGATCAGCGCCAGTTGCGGGGCATGCTGGGCGCCGACCTCGGCCCGCAAGACCGTCCGCGCGTTCTCGAACTCTTTGAGCGCAGCGGCGCTCTGGCGCATGGCCAGGCGCAGGTCGAATCGCACCTGCAAAGCGCGAGTCGCCTGGTCGAAGAGGGGCCGCTGTGCAAAGCGGCGCGCGACGGTTTTATGCACCTGATCGAAGTCATTCGGGCGCGCAGCAAGTAACCTTATGGCTTCTCCACGTATGGCCCATCCCCGCGAGTTGACTCCCGACTTTGAAGTTGCGCGGCGCCTGCACAAAAAGCACGGCACCAGTTACTATTTTGCGACCAAGCTGTTTCCCCGCGAAACGCGGCTGGCAACGTTTGCGCTTTATGCCTTCTTCCGCGTGCCGGATGAAATTGTCGATAATTCGCCGATCAACAACGCCCACGATTTACAGCGCGTCAAAAACGAAATCGCACAGTGGCGTGACAAGTGGCGCGCGGCTTACGAGACACACCAGTCGGACGACCCGATTCTGCGCGTGACAACTTATGTCTTTCATCGTTACGGTATTCCCTACGAGTACTCGGAAGCGTTTCTCGCGGCCATGGTGCAAGACCTGGAAAAGAGCGAGTATGCAACTTACGCCGAGCTTGAAGAGTATATGTACGGCTCGGCGGCAGTTGTCGGTTTGATGATGTCGCACGTCATCGGCTTTCGCGACAACGCCTTACGCGATGACGCCTTACGCGATGACGCCTTACGTAACAACGCGCTCGAACACGCCAAACAACTCGGCTACGCCATGCAGCTCACCAACTTCCTGCGCGACATCGACGAAGATTATCAGGAGCGTGGACGTGTCTATATGCCGCAAGACGAACTGACGCGTTTCGGCCTGAGTACTCGTGACATCGCGGAACAACGCTTCTCGCCCGCTTTCAAAGAGTTCATGCAGTGGCAAAGTGAGCGGGCACGGGCGTTGTATGCCGAAGCGGACAAGGGCGTGCCGCTACTCCAAAAGCACGGACGCTTTCCGGTGCGGGTCGCCGCAGCACTTTATAGCGCGATTCTCGGCAAGATCGCACAGCAGAATTACAATGTTTTTGAAGGACGCGCCCGCACAAAACTGCACGAGAAACTGCTGCTGACAGCAAGGGTGCTTCGCTCATGACACATAAATGGTTTCGATTTGGTAAGGCGCGCACGAGCAACGTCGCCATGCGCAACCATGCAGTGCGCAACCATGCAGTGCGCAACCACGCGGTGTGCAACACGCAAACTGCGTTGATGAATGTCGCACGCCGCTTACTTGTCTCGCTGCTGATAGCCAGTTTCGGTGGGTTGTTAGCGCAGGCTGTGGTGGCGCAACCCGTTGTCGGTGGGGCGCAGCCACTTGCCGGTACAGCATTGCCGTCGAGCGACAAATCTGTGGCGGACATGGTGCTGGTGCCGGCGGGCGCGTTTCTCATGGGCACGAACGACTTGCAGCAGGGCACTCACAATCAGGGTGATTCGGCTCCGCAGCGCAGCGTCACTCTGCCCGCGTTCTATATCGACAAGACCGAAGTGACCAACGAGCAGTACAAGAAATACTGCGATGCGACGGGCTATCCGCCGCCGGCTCATTGGAACAAGGGTTCATACAGTGCCGAGCAGGCACAGTGGCCCGTGACGCACGTCAACTGGTATGAGGCGCAGGCCTACGCGCAGTGGCGCGGCAAGCGTTTGCCGACCGAAGCCGAATGGGAAAAAGCGGCGCGCGGTTTGGACGGGCGCCTTTTTCCGTGGGGCAACCGCTGGGACGCTAACCGTGTGGTGTGGGAGCGCAACGGCCCGGCGCCTGTGGGCTCCAGGCCGGATGGTGCCTCGCCCTATGGCGCACTGGACATGGCAGGCAACGTGTTTGAGTGGACGCAGGATTGGTATGATGCTTATCCGGGTGCGCGATTGACACTGCCCGGCTACGGCAAGAACTACAAGGTCATGCGCGGCGGCGGTTTCGATGGCAAGCCTTATGATGTTTTTACAGTGCATCGTTCCATCTTGCCGCCGCGCGTGCGCAGCGAGTGGACGGGTTTCCGCTGCGCGCGCGACGCCGACATCAGAAGCACGACATCCGCGACTGCCGCTGCGCCAGGCACGCGCGTCGCACAATGAGTACTCAGGACGCGACACAATTCTTTACAAATCTCTTTCAAAGTGAAATCTTCCATGCAGGGCGCAAAGAAATCGATTGTCATCGGCGGCGGTATCGGTGGCCTGGCCACAGCCTGCCTGCTGGCCAAGAAGGGCTACGCTGTGCAGCTCTTCGAGAAAAATGAAAAGGTCGGTGGTGTGGCCAACCAGTTCGAGGCGGAAGGCTTCACCTTCGACATGGGGCCGTCGTGGTATCTCATGCCGGACGTGTGGCAAAATTTCTTTTCGCTGCTCGGTGAGCGCGTCGAAGACCACCTCGATTTAGTCAAGTTGTCTCCGTCCTATCGCATTTATTTCAAAGGCACAGGCCGCCAGATTGATATGTTCTCCGATGTCGAGCGCGACCTTTCCACCTTTGAAGAACTCGAACCCGGCTCAGGCGCCAAGCTCAAAGAGTATCTGGAATTATCGAAGCATCAGTATGAGATCGCCATCGCCGGTTTCATGTATAAGAACTACGACACGGTTCTTGACTTCATCAACAAGGAAACGGCAATTGAAGGGCGCAAGCTCGAAGTTTTTTCCAAGATGAGCGATTATGTGGAGAAGTTCTTTAAGAGCGACGAAGTGCAAAAGATCATGGAGTATCAACTGGTCTTTTTGGGATCATCTCCCTACAACACGCCCGCGCTGTACAACATCATGAGCCACATCGACTTTGCGATGGGCGTTTATTATCCGCGCGGCGGCATTTACGCCATCGTGCAGGCACTGAAAAATATCGGCGAAAAGCTGGGCGTGGAATACTTCGTCAATGCTCCGGTCGAACGCGTTCTAACGGGTGTGCGGCGTGCGCGCGGTGTGCGCCTCCGGGATGGTTCCGAGTACTCGGCAGACCTCGTTGTTGCTAACGCCAACATTCAGCACGTCGAGTCGAAGTTGTTGTCGGCACCGCACCGTTCGTATTCGCCGCGCTACTGGAATACACGCACACTGGCGCCGTCGGCCTTCATTTTGTATCTGGGCTTGAAGGACAAAGTGCCCGGTCTGGCGCATCACAACCTGCTCTTTTCCAAAGACTGGCGGCGGAACTTTCGCGAAATCTTCGATGAGCCGCAGTGGCCCACCGACCCATCAATGTATGTGTGCGCGCCCAGTGTCACGGAAGAAGACGTGGCACCGCCGGGACAGGAAAACCTTTTCGTTCTGGTGCCGACCGCGCCCGGCCTCAGTGCTGCCGATGGAGAACTTGAAGCGTATGCACAACGAGTACTCGCAACACTAGAAAGCGAGTTGAATATCCCCAATTTGCGCGAGCGCATTGTTTATCAGCGCATTTTCTGGGGCCAGGATTTCGAGGCGCGTTACAACAACTTTCGCGGCTCGGCGCTGGGCCTGGCGCACACCATTATGCAGACGGCAATCCTGCGACCCAACAACGTCAGCAAAAAGCTGAAGAATTTGTATTATGTGGGCGCCAACACCAATCCCGGAATTGGCATGCCGATTTGCCTGATCTCGGCGGAACTGGCCTATAAACGCATCGTCGGCGACAAGTCAGCGGGACATTTGCAGGAACTGTAAAACAGCGGGTGGCGCCCACTTCGAAAGGGCAATCGCCCAGAAAATAGCGGCTCCGCACAGCGTATTGACCAGCGGAAACACTTTGTAGATGCGTAGCACGCCCTCTTCAGTTTCGCTTGCAACTGAGCGGTGCATTAGAAAAAGGTACACGATGGCGAGCAGGGGAGAAAGCCGTCCGAGTACTCGGAATGACAGCATGGCCGAAGCAACATACAGCAAGGTGCAAAATACCAGGGTGCCGTAAAAACCCATGTACGTCGCAACGGTGTTCAAGCCGTTCTGCCGATCGGCGGTGATGTCGGGAACGGCGGAATAAGCGTGCATCGCCATGGCCCAGCACCACGCGGCGAGCACAAGGGCGCCGTTGAGTTGAGTGCCGCCCGCCACAAAGTAACCGAAGATTCCCGGCAGAACGTAGAGAATATTGAACGCCGAATCAACAATGGGTTTGGTTTTGGCTCGAATTGGCGGCGCGGAATAGAAAACGCTGAAGAACAAGAAGGCCGCCATGGACGCGACCGCGTGTTGATTGACTTGTGTCAGCAGCAGAAACGGCGCATTGAAAAGAAGAACGATGCGCCACAGCGAAGCGCGCTCGTCCGGCGGCACAAGCGTTTCGTACTCGATTTTCTTAGCGTTGTCTTTGTCGGTTTCGTAGTCGAAGATGTCATTGATGCCGTAAATTAAAATGTTGGCCGGAAACAGAAAGTACAGGCCGAAGAGCACAATCAGAGGCGTTTGCAGTTGTGAGTAGTGCGCGGCGCCGGAGACCAGGCCGACAATGTATGGCCCGAAAACATACATCCAGAAACGCGGACGGCTGAGCTTGAAAATTTTGCGCCACGTTGAGGGCGTCGCTTGCGCTGACGTTGTATGTGGAGGAGCAATCGAATTGTGATCGGTATTAGGCACCCATTTAATTTAGCAAACCTGGCGAACATTCTCTGCACGACTTGGTTTTATCCACTCACTTGAAGAAATCACTTCTCTTTCTCGCCGTGCCGTTTCTGGTTCTGAACGGATTCTTTGTTGCCAGAATGAACGATTACCCGGAACTGCGGCGCTTCGCGGATCATCCGGCACTTGCTACGATTTCGGCTGTTTTTGTGTTGTTCTTTGCGCTGCCATCGTTCTGGTCGTTGGTGAAGTGGCTGGGCGCGCGGCGTGGAGTACTCGCTTTGCTGGCGCTGGGCTGCTTCGCCGTGGGAATTGAAACTTGCGCCGTGCTGACCGGCTATCCTTACGGACAATTCAGCTACGGCGACAAAATCGGTTTCAAGTTGTTTGGCGTCACGCCGTGGACAGTGCCATTCGCCTGGACGCCGCTAATGCTGGCGGGCTACGCTCTGGCATGTCGTGCCGTGGCCCGTTCGTCTGTGGCCCGTTCGACCGTGGAAGGTTTTGCTGTGGCGCGACGTCAGACGCGCAGCACAGCCGCAACCATCATTGTGGCCGCGCTCTTCACGGTTGTGGTGGATACCACCCTCGATCCGGGCGCGGTGGCGCAGAAGTTCTGGACGTATCGTTATCCGGGTGTGTATTACGGTGTACCCTGGTCGAACTTTGCCGGCTGGATGTTTTCCGGCGTCGTGGGGGCCGCGATTTTGCAGTCTTTGGTGCGCCGCGATGAAACGCCGCCTGCCGGGCTTCTGCTCAGCACATGGTTGATTCTTGTGTTCTGGAGCAGCGTTTGTGCGTGGAGCGCACTATGGATTCCAGCACTCATCGGCATCATGACTTTGGGCTTTATTTCTCGCGACTTCTTCCATGCAAGATCCCAGGCCAATGCGTGACATCACGCCGCCAATCCATCTTTCGTCCACATACGAGGTGACGTGGGAAGAAGCAAAACGACTCGCCGCCGGAGACGAGAGCGTGCCATTCTACGCGCGTCACGGAACTCCCACAACATGGGAAGTTGAAGAGCAGTTGTGTGACTTGTGCGCTCCACGCGAGTCGCGCGACGAGTACTCGGCATTAGTCACGGCTTCCGGCATGGCGGCCATATCAACCACGCTGCTGGCGCTGTTGCAAAGTGGCGACGAAATTCTCTCGACGGATACAATCTACGGCGGCACGGCGAAGCTGATGCGCCATGTTTTGCCGCGTTTAGGCATCTGCACACGCTTTGTATCGTGCACGCTGAGTGATGCGGCAGAGCATATCACGCCGCGCACCAGGGTGCTGTGGGTCGAATCACCGGCCAACCCGACGAACCGGCTGGTCAACTTCGATGATGCTGTTGTCCTGGCGCGCCGCCATAATCTGCTGTGCTGCATAGACGCGACGTTTGGCCCGCCACCGTTGCAGCAGCCCCTGGCGCATGGCTTTGATCTCGAAATTCATGCCGCCACGAAATATCTGGGTGGTCACTCCGATTTACTGGCCGGTGCTGTGGTCGGGCGGCGGCACCTGGTGGAGCCGATACGTGCCATGCGTCAGGTGTTGGGCTGTAGTCTGGATGGACATGCTGCATTTTTACTGCGGCGCGGTTTGCTTTCTTTGCCGTTGCGCGTGCGGCAAATCGGTGCGACGGCGCAGCGCCTGGCACACTACCTGAGTACTCATCAGGCGGTGGCCCGAGTGCACTATCCGGGCCTGGAGTCGCACGAAGATCACGCAGTGGCGCGGACGCAAATGCCGGGCGGCTTCGGCGGAATTGTTGCATTCGATTTAAAAGAGAGTGCGGAAAATGCTGTCGAACGTTTTGTGTCGCGCTTGCGTCTGATTCGTCATGCGCCGTCGCTGGGCGGCACCGAGACGTTGGTTTCTTATCCGCTGCTGTCGTCGCACGCTGGACAAAACGATGAGCAGTTGCGGGCAGCAGGCATCACGTCGGGAACGGTGCGGCTCAGCATTGGTCTGGAAGAAGCAGAAGAACTGCAAAAGGATTTGGAAGACGCGTTGCGCGAGCCTTGAACCGGCCATGCACCATGCGACTCTTTGACGTTATGTATCGTACTTTTATCTTGCCGGCCTGCGTGGCCCTGTCGTTCGTCGTTGCGGCGCATTCTCAAACTATTCGCACTCCGTTAGCTTCTACAAAAGCAACCGCTGCCAAGAAGCCGCCCGGCAAAGCGGCGGCATCCAAGACAGTGCGCCAGAAAGCGCCGGCGCGTCCGCACATTCTCGGTTCACGCTCCAAGTCGGCGCCCACGATCAGAATTCAACAGGCTCAGTTGCCGATCATTGTGCCGACGCCGTTGCCATATCCAACAGCGGCGCCGACACCAACTCCGTTACCCATCCCGACGCCAACTCCCAGACCACCGTCAACGGTGATGTTTCCGTTTGCACTGCCACCGTTCGATAGCTCTGCGTCAGCTACGAATGTGTCTTTTCTCAACGATGCGCCGGCGGGTGCGAAGGGATTCGTCACGACACGAGGCGAACATTTCGTGGACGGGCAGGGGCAGATTCTGCGACTATGGGGCGTTAATCTCAACTTCAGCGGTGCCTTTCCCGATAAGGAAGACGCGCCGCGCATTGCTGCCCGCCTGGCGAAGTTCGGCTTCAACGCCGTGCGTTTGCACCATTATGAAGGCTACGCGGCGCCCAACGGCATCTGGAAGGCGGCTGCCATCGGCTCGTCGCGTGTGAAACTGCCGCGCGAGTTCGATCCGCAGCAACTCGACCGCTTCGATTTCTTCATCAGCGAGCTTATCAAGCGCGGCATCTACGTCAATCTCAATCTCCATGTCGCGCGCAAAGTGGTGGAAGGCGAAGGTGTCACGGCGGCTGCGCAACTGCCCGAGAAAGATAAAGGCGTCTTGTACTTCGATCCGAAGTTAATACAACTGCAAAAAGAGTTTTGCCGCGACATCCTGACGCATGTCAATCCCTACACGCAGCGCGCCTTGAGAGATGAACCCGGCGTGAGTGCGGTGGAAGTGGCGAATGAGAATTCGCTGCTCGGCATGTGGCTGGAAGGCGGCTTAAAACTGCCTCCCGAGTACTCGAACGACCTGCGCGGGCAGTGGAACGTGTGGCTGCGCAGCCGCTACAACGAAAAGACCTTGCGCGCGGCGTGGACAGAAGCCAATGATCCGCTCGACCCTGTTGAAATCCTGTCGCAGCCGCTACCGCCTGGTATTTTGAATCCGGCGGCTCCCGATGCCGTGGTAGCGACCGCTTTGAACGCGCTGCCCCGCTACAAACTGGCGACGGTGACAGGCGCAGCCGGGCAAGTGCAAATCGACCCGACGAGCGGCCCTACGGCGGATGGATTCGTGCGTCCCGGCCTGACGGCTTATCTCAACCAGGCGGGAACCGTCTCGTGGGCATTCCAGTTGAACCGCGACGGTCTTGATCTTCAGGAAGGGCAGCCTTATACACTCTCCTTCTGGGCGCGTGCCGATAGTCCGCGCCGCATCTCAGTGAACCTGTGGCAGGATCGGCAGCCGAACCGCTTTCAGGGCTTCACGGGTTATGCCGACCTCACACCCGACTGGCAGCGCTTTAGCTTTGTGTTTCGTCCCAACAATCCCGACCCGCAGCACTCGCGCCTGAGTTGGAATTTGGGAAACCAGACAGGCGTCGTTCAAATGGGCGAATTGAACCTGCGTCAGGGCGGCATGATTTCGGCGCCCGCGGAATGGACGCTGGCCGGCGGCGTTCCACTTATTGATGTGAAGACAACACAGGTGCTGGCCGTGCGGCGTGACTTTGCCGAATTTCTCAGCGGCATTGAGAAGAACTACGTCAGCCAGATGCGCGCCTATTTGAAAAACGACTTGAAGGTGCGCGTGCCGATCTGGCAGACGCAGGTGCAATTCGGCGGCTGGGGCGGCCTGGAGCGTGAGTCGCTCAGCGATGCCATCGATGTGCACGCCTACTGGAAGCACCCGGATTTCGGCGCTTCCGGTTGGAGCGGCACCAGTTGGAAAGTGGGCAATGTTTCGATGGTGACGGCAGCGGCGACCGACCCTCTTTCCGGTTTCGCTCTCTTTCGCACACCGGGCAAACCTTTCGTTATCAGTGAATGGAACTCGGGACAGCCGAACGACTTCGGCGCCGAATCTCTGCTGATGGCCGCAGCATACGCGGCGTGGCAAGATTGGGCCGCCGTCTATGTGTTCGATTACCATTCAAGCGGCACTTACGACCGCAACCGCTTCGAGAACTTTTTCTCCATTGATACCCATGCGGTCAAGATGGCGACCGCTCCGGCGGCGGCCCTGTTGTATCGCAGGCGCAATGCAACGAGTACTCAGGTGAGCACTCCAGCGACGATTCCAGTGAATACTCAAGCAACGATGCCGGGAGATCTGGCCGTCGCGCAAGACACTATCACCCTGACACTGCCGCGCGAATTATTGTGGCAGGAAGTGGCCGGGTTTCCGGCGGGGCCCACAGCCGCTCCGGCGGTTAAAACCTGGCGTGACGCAGGAGCCGCACGCTCGGCATCGCTGCTGGGTAAGACTTACGTCACGTTTGGCAAAGGTCTTTTTCCCACCACCACGCGGGCTTCGTTGAACGAGCCGCGCACTCTCAATTCCGATACGCAGCAAATCACCTGGCAAAAGAACCCCGGCTTGTTTCTCGTGGACACGCCGCGCTCCAAAGCCGCCATTGGATTTCTTGGCGACAGGACTACCGACCTGGGCGAACTGCGCGTCAAGATGCCGCCGTCGGCCAACAACTGGGCCACGTTTACTCTCAGCAGCATGGACGGTAGTGAAATCAGCCGCTCCAGGAGCCTGGTGCTGATCGCGGCGGGCAAAGCGGAAAACTTCGACATGGGCTGGAACGCCGATCGTTCTTCCGTGGGTAACGAGTGGGGACGCGGCCCGACACAAGTCGAAGCCATTGTAGCCGAAGTGCAAGTTGCGACAGATCTCAAAAGCGCGCGCGTCTGGGCGCTTGATGCCACTGGCAAACAGCGCGAACTCGTCCCGAGTACTCTGCGTGACGGCGTGCTCACATTTTCGACCGGCGCCGCCTGGAAAACGCTGTGGTATGAGATCAGTGGCTAATATCTTGAGAAGAAAAGTGTGCCCATTTTGGGCTATAATGTAGTTGCTTATCAAGGAACGCCATGCCATACGTCGTGACGTGTACATTTAGAGAACCAGCCAAATCATATTATCTCGATCCGTGTGATCTGGAGTTGCACGCGGATTCGCTTGTCGTGGCACAGACGGCGCGCGGCGTCGAGATGGGCCGTGTCAAATTTCTGCCCCGTGAAATGGGCGAAGACAAAGTTGTGCTGCCGCTACGCCCCGTCCTGCGCATTGCAACACAAGAAGACCTGCAACGCGATGCGGAGAACCGTATTCGCGAAGAAGATGCGATGCTGCAACTTCGCGAGCGCATCTCGTATTTTGGTTTGCCGATGAAGCCGATTAAATGCGAGTTGCTGCACGACCGCTCGAAACTTTACTTCTTCTACGAAAGTGAAGAGCGCATCGATTTCCGCGAACTGTTACGTGATGTTTCTGCGCGACTCAGCGTGCGCATGCAATTTCAGCAGGTGAACCCCCGAGAAGCAGCACAGGTTTTGGGCGGGGTCGGCATTTGCGGTCAGCCCTTGTGCTGCGCCACATGGCTGACGAGCATGCCGCCGGTCACGCTGAAGATGGCTAAAGAGCAGGGTCTATCGCTGACACCGAGCAAAATTAGCGGCGTCTGCGGACGATTGATGTGTTGCCTGCGCTACGAGACTGAGTTCTATCGCGACCAGAGCATGCGACTGCCGCCAACCGGCTCTCCAGTCGATAGCCCGGAAGGCCCCGGCCACGTTGTTCACGTCAACATGCTGAGCGAAATTTGCATTGTGGCACTGGGTGACGGTCGCCACATCGCCGTGCCTGGTGAAGACCTGCGTGCGTTGCGCGAAGAGCGCGGGGCGGTGCGCGCCTGCAAGAACCACGTTAAGAACGGCGGCAGTTGCGGCGGCGCCTCGGGCGGCGGTTGCAGTTCGGGCGGCGGTTGCGGCAAAGACGGCGGCTGTGGCTGCAGTTCGATGAAGACCAATGTGAAAGTCTTTGCCTGATTCAAGGCAGGAATTTTCCATTTAAACAGAGTTGTTCCGCGCAGTCGCGTTGCAAAGCCTCATCCTTTCTCATAGAGGGTGAGGCTTTTGTGCTCTTTGTCGCAAATCGTTCTATACTGCGCTAGCAAGTACTCGACAGCGCATTCTGTAGCGCTTCTTTTTGTTATGGCTGAGAAAACTTTCTTCATTACGACGCCGATTTACTACATCAATGCGACGCCGCACATCGGACACGCTTACACCACGATGGCGGCGGATGCACTGGCGCGCTTCGAGAGGCTGCGTGGGCGGCGCGTCTACTTCCTGACGGGAACAGATGAGCACGGTGCGAAAGTGGCGCGTGCGGCCCGTGACGCGGGGCTGTCACCGCAGGAGCACGCCGACACCATCTCGGCTCAGTTTCGCCAGTGCTGGGATGCGCTGCACATTTCTTACGACGACTATATTCGCACAACCGAGCCACGTCACGAGCGCGTTGCACAGCGGATCATCCAGAAGTTGTGGGACAAAGGCTTTCTTCGTCTGGGAAGCTATAGCGGCTGGTACTCGGTGCCGGATGAAACGTTTTTCCGCCCTGAAGATACCGTAGAGCGCGACGGCGAGCACTACATTGCACAGCCGTCGGAAGATCAGTCGCGTGCGCCGCTGGAGTGGGTGGAAGAGATCTCGCATTTTTTTACGTTGTCCACGTTCCAGGACGACTTGATCCGCTACTACGAAGAGCACCCGGAAACGCTGCAACCGCAAACGCGACGCAACGAGGTTATGGCTTTCCTCAAGTCGGGCTTGAACGACGTCTCGATTTCACGCGAGCTTGACTGGGGCATTCCTATTCCAGCCGGTGTTCCTGCTGCGGAGAAGCATAGCATCTACGTGTGGTTCGAGGCCTTAATGAACTACATTTCGGCGCCCGGTTATCTCAGCGAAGACCCCGAACAGCAGCGGCATTTCGAGGGTGCGTGGCCATGTGACGTGCACCTGATGAGCAAGGACATTTTTACGCGCTTTCACGCTACCCTGTGGCCGGCTCTTCTGCGCGCGCTCGATTTACCGATGCCTAAGATGCTCTTTGCGCACGGTTTCTGGACGGTAAACGGGCGCAAGATGAGCAAGCGCGATCCCGAAACCATTGTCGAACCCATCGCGTTCGCCAGAGAGATCGCCGACTTGGCGGGCTGCGACTTCGGCACCGCCGTGGATGCTTTACGCTTCTACTGCCTGCGGGAAGTAACATTCGGCGCCGACGGTGATTTCTCGCCCCAAGGATGCCTCGCTCGCTACAACAGCGAGCTGGCCAACGGACTGGGCAACTTGGTGAATCGTGCGCTTTCAATGCTGCAACAGTGGGATTTCAATGGTGTGGTACCAAATGCCAGCGGCCAACTCGGATTGATGGCCGCTATTCCAGAGGCGCACAACCGTGTAGCGGAGGCCTATGAATCGCTTGATTTCAGCACGGCTCTGGCAGCGGTATTTGAAATCGTCACTCTGGGCAACCGCACCATTGAAGAGCAGAAGCCGTGGACAAAAATTAAAGAGGGCGACCGGGAAAGCGTCGCAACCCTCCTGCACGAACTGCTGCTGGTGTGCCAATGGTGCGCAGTGGCATTGTCGCCCGTAATGCCCCATGCGACAGCGCGTGTTCTGGAATTACTCAATATCCAAAAGATGCTGACGTGGAATGAAGCCTTAGGTGCTGAGTTCCTACCGCCAGGCCACGAGTGCCGCGCGCCCGAGCCGCTTTTCCCGCGCATTCCACCAAAGTCGCTGGCCGGTGCAGCACAAAACAAGAAAAAGGAAAGTACAATGAGCGATTCGTCGCAAGCGAGTACTCAGGCGAGTGCTTCTGAATCCGCAGCGCCTGAGGCAGGTGTCACTTCGCAGAGAGAAGAAGTGCGCAGTGTGCCAACCGATGCAGGTACCGTTCCGGCTGTAGGCAGCGTTGAATCCAGTGAGCAACCAGCCGCCGAAGAAAAGAACACCATTGAATATGCCGACTTCGCCAAAGTCGAGCTACGCGCCGCCAAGATTTTGGAAGCCGAGCGCGTACCCAAAGCGGACAAGCTGTTGAAGTTGCAGGTTGACCTGGGTAGCGAAAAGCGACAGATCCTCGCAGGAATCGCGCAGCAATTCGAGCCAGAGGCGCTTATCGGCAAGACAATTGTGGTGGTCGCCAACCTGGCCCCGCGCAAAATGAGAGGACTGGAATCGCAGGGCATGTTGTTAGCGGCATCGGCTGATGCGGACGGGCCGCCATCCGGTTTGCTGACTGTGGACGCCGACGTTCCACCCGGCAGCATCATTCGTTAGACGCTGCACCGAAGCTGCTACAGCGGAGACTGTGGAAATGTTCAGTCCGACAAATTGGCTAAGTCTGTTCTGGCGCAGTTTTGAGCGTGAGGAGCGATGGGCTCTCGTTCTGTGCTCGATAGTGCTGCTGTTGTGTGCCGGTATAAACCACGCCCGTCCCGCCGGGCCCCTCGGGCCGGTGTTCGTTGATGCTCCGCCTGTTGTGGGTGAACGTGTTGTGGGTGAACGTGTTGGTGGCAGAGAACCTTCATCCGATGGGCGCCCAATGCTGCGTGTCCATGTGGCGGGAGCGGTACGGCGACCGGGCGTACAAAGCCTGCCTGCGAGCGCGCGCGTGATGGACGCCATAATGTCGGCTGGAGGTGCTGTGACACAGTCGGATGTGCAGCGTCTTAATCTGGCCGCGCACTTGCAAGATGGTCAACAAATTATTGTGCCCCGAAGTGGCGAAGCTCACTTAGCAGCTCGGGCACAGACAGCACTTCCGTCCGAATTACGGTCTGAACAGCAACTTGCTGAACAGCAACTTGCTGGACAGCAACTTGTTGCACGGCAAGCGCCAGGAGGCCGGCCTTTGCCGGCAAAGCCGATAAATGTGAATACGGCTTCTGTTGAGGAACTGGAAGCGTTACCTGGCATTGGTCCGGCGATTGCCGGACGTATCGTGCGTTACCGCCAGGAGCATGGGCAGTTTCGATCTTTGCAAGAACTGGACGCCGTCAAAGGCCTGGGCATAAAAAAGTTGCAGAAACTTCAACCTTACGTGGTTTTTTGAAAGATTATGAGTACTCAATACGAGGCTTCATCCAGCAACGACAACAATTTTCCGATTGTTACTTTGAATGATGGTCAGGGCAGGGCAGTGAAGATTGCTCCAAACGCCGGGTTCAACGCGTTTTCATTTGTTTCGCTGCACAACGGCGAACCATACGAGCTATTCGTAGGGCCAAAATCCGATGACGTGCTGCGCGGAGGCGGGGTTGGTTTTGGCTGTCCGATTCTGTTCCCATTTCCTAATCGCACACGCAACGGACAATATCGCTTTGGCGGACAAACTTACCAGTTAGATACCAATTGGAAAGATGGCAACGCAATTCATGGCCTGATTCACGACTGCGCCTGGAATCTCATCGCATCGGGCGCAAGCAATGAGCAGGGTGCCTGGGCCACCGCTGCCATTCGCACCGGCGAGCATCCGGACATCATGCGGCAGTATCCGTTTGATTGCGAGTTGCGCGTTACTTACGCGCTGCGCGAGGGTGCATTACACTTGCACGCTGAGACGATTAACGTAGGCGAAAAGCCGCTGCCTATGGGTTTTGGAATTCACCCGTGGTTTCACGCTCCGCTGACGCCGCAGGGCAAGCGCTCCGAGTGTGTGCTGACATTGCCGGCAAAGGGTCGGTGGAAGCTTGAATCGGAAGAGCAATTAATTCCGACCGGGGAAATTCTGCCACTTTCCGGTGCCTACGACTTCTCAAACGGTCAGGCATTGAACGACACTTTCCTCGACGACGTTTTTACGCAGTTGATGTACACGAGTGGTGATCCCGGTGAACACGTCACAACCTTCCGTGATGATCTGAGCCACATGCAAATTGAGGTGCGCGCGTCCGGCAATTTTCGCGAGCACGTTGTTTACGCACCATTAGACCAAGGTGTTGTGTGCCTGGAGCCATACACCATGACAACCGATTTCGTGAACCTCTCAGAGCGTGGTGTTGATGCCGGGCTGATTGTTCTAGAGCCAAGCCAGAAGTGGAACGGAACTATCAGCATGAGTTGCTCCGACATTTAAGGCTATGAACATATTATCGTCACAATCAGGCCCAAGCAATTCCGGAAAACTTCCGTTACGAGTTCACTGGTTATCTCAGGGCATTTTGCTGATAGCGTCTGCCGGCGGCGCGATATTGATCCTGAAAGAATTGCAGCGACAGCAAGATCAAACAACTCAAATCGCTGGACGCATAACGAGCCTGAACCAGCAAGTGGTTCATCTCGTCGGCGAAGTGGAAAAGTTGCGCACTGAACTGAGCCGCCACGCGGATGTGATTTCCCGCGCGGCTCCGACAACCATATCGCCACGTCGCTCGCGCCAGGCCCGTTCGCACGAAGATGCAGCGGCTGCATTGGAAGATACATCCTCCACACCGCAACCTCCAGCGGAAGCAGATACCAAGAAAAGGACGAGTGGACGTAAAAGGAAAACACAACCTGCGTCGGACGCTGAAGAAGGCTAACACGCAATAAGACGCATTCCACCGTTATATTCAAAACGATTGCAGGACAGGAATTTACATCATGGCTAAATTAGTTTCACAAGTGCGACCCGCTCAGTACTCTGCTGCTCCAACGGATGAAGAATCGCGTCCTAAAAGTGCAAACTCTCCGCTGGCGGCGGTTTTCGGCTCCTTGCTCATTCTTGCCCTGGTTGTCGGAGCCGTCTATATGCTCATGAGCGCATTTGGGTTACAGCGAACATGGTAAACGCTGACCTTCATTGCACGGTTGTTTGATGCAGCAGTTTTCCGGACAATATTGAATATAATTATAGTTATGTTCAATGTTGTCCGTGAGTTGCAAATGCGTGACGAGGAATCGTGCGCACATTGCGTTTAGCTGTTGGTCTGAGACCTACCTAATCCCACGATCCCCTCAATAGTTATATTCAATAGAAGCCGGCAAGCTACTATTCCGCACCTTCTTTTGTCATTCTTTAAGGATGTATACTCGTTTAATATCTTGATAATTAGCTAATATAATATAAGCAAAATTTTGTTAGATGTTTTATTTTTAACTAGATTTTACATCGGCATATACGTATATAGTCTTACAATTAGATATGATAATATATATTATGAAAAGAAGAATATGAAAATTGGATTTATCTGTATTCCAAGTAACTGATGCAGTGCTAGAGCACCTGGAAGCGTATTTCCACTGCACTACTTCATTCTAGTTCCTCAAATTTCTTCCGTACCTGTTCAGAATACGCGTATCAATGTGAAAGAGCTATAATCTTAAGCGCCTTTTCGTGTCCTAATAATGTCTGGAACATCAGCTTCGCGTGTATTTGAGATGAAATACCTTGTTCAGGTCGAAGATATTGAGGTAAGAGTCGCAAAGGTTGCCGACGGGCGGTTGATTGACCTCGATATAGAGCGTGACAATCGGCTGCTTGGCAACATCTATAAGGGTCGCATTGCCAACGTTTTACCTGGCATGGATGCAGCTTTCATCGATCTGGGCTTGGCGAGAAATGCATTAATCTACGTCGGAGACCTCCACTCCAATGCAGGGCCGGATTCGCCTGATGCCGGTGCTTCGATTAGCCAACGTGTCAAGGTGAACGATTGGCTCTGCGTGCAAATCGCCCGACCGCCTGTTGGCTCCAAGGGAGCGCGCGTGACTCAAAAGCTTTCCTTGCCGGGACGCTACGTTGTGCTGATGACCGGTTCCGATAATGTTGGTGTGTCGCGCCGCGTTGAAAGAAATGAGGAGCGAGAACGATTACGACGCATAGCTGACAGAGTTCGGCCTCTCGATCATGGTGTCATTGTGCGCACGGAAGCCGAAGGAGCTTCAGAAGCTGAACTTACACGTGACGTTCTTAATTTGCATCGACAGTTCGAACAGATTGCAGAACGTGCGCGCGGTCTGCAACAGCCCGGATTGCTGCACCGCGAGCTAGGATTACTGGGGCGTCTGGCACGCGATTATCTTAATCAAGATGTAGAGCAAGTCCTCTTCGACTCAGCAGACGAGTACTCGGCTTTCCGCGACCTGGTTGCTATTGTCGCTCCACAATACGTTGACCGCGTAGCACTGCATTCGCAGCCCGTGCCCTTGTTTGAGGCAGCCGGAATCAACAAGCAAATCGAAATGACAATGGAGCGCGTTGTTCCCCTCGCCAGTGGTGGCCATCTCACCATTGATGAAGCGGAGGCGCTGACGGCTATCGATGTGAATACAGGCAAGTTCGTGGGCAAAAAGCGGCTTGCCGACACAGTCTTGAAGACAAACTTGGAAGCGGTCGACGAAGTCGCACGCCAACTCCGTCTGCGTAATATCGGTGGCGTTATCGTAATCGACTTCATAGACATGGAGCAAACGCGCGACCGCATCAAGGTCATGAACACGCTTGAAGGGGCACTTAAAAGCGATCACACGCGCACTCGCATTGTGCAACTTTCTCCTCTGGGGCTGGTAGAAATGACACGGCGGCGAGAAGGCGACTCGCTGCGGCAATTGCTTTTTAACCCCTGCCCCTACTGCGATGGCGAAGGCGTGATCAAAACGCCGGCAACGGTCGCTATTGATGCTCGGCGTCACCTGCGCGAAATGGGTTTA
>DASVRI010000048.1:0-40352 GCA_036388675.1 Abditibacteriaceae bacterium
TGACAAAGGCACGACATCTCCAGCAGCACCCGCACCATTCTGGCGTTTGCGCCAGATGTTGATGATCTGAATCATGGCCATAAGGCCGGAGTCGGTGTTGAAGCAGTCTGCGAAATAGTAGTGGCCCGATAACTCGCCGCCGAAGCGAGCGCCCTTTTCTTTCAAGAGGCGCTTCATAAAGGAGTGCCCCACCCTTCCCCGCACCGGCACGCCCCCATGCTCGGAGATCCATTCCGGCACGATGCGCGAGGAGCGCAAGTCATAGAGGATGGGGCCACCCGGCGTATGGGCCAGCATCTCTTCGGCGATGAAAGCCGTTACCAGATCGCTGGAAATGTTGGCTCCCGTATTTTCGACGAACATACAACGATCGGCGTCCCCGTCATAAGCCACACCGAAGTCGCAGCTATGTTGCTTGACCAGCGCCTGCACATCGCGCAGGTTCTCTTCTTTGAGGGGATCGGCCTCATGATTGGGAAACGAGCCATCGAGTTCCCAGTACAGAGGCACCGCTTCGAACTCGGGATGGCGCGCAAAGAACGCGGGCAAAAAGAAGCCACCCATGCCATTACCGGCGTCGATGCCGATTTTGAGCCTGCGACCGGGTTGGCTATTGGCAACTCTACCATTGGTGTTCCCCGGCTCCACGAAACCGTCCATAAAGTCGAGGTATTGTTCCAGTGCATCTTCAGTTACAGTCACCGTGCCGATCTTCGAGGCAGGCGATACTGTGGAGGGATCGGCCTCAGCGTGCAACACGAACTCTTCGACGCGGTTCAAGCCTGTACTGAAGTCGAGCGGAGTGGCACCGGCGCCACTGACCTTAAAGCCGTTATATTCCGGTCCATTATGCGACGCCGTTACGGTGACGCTGCCACCCGACTTGTAATGGACATTGGCCCAGTAGTTCATTGGCGTGGCGGCCAGACCCATGTCGAGAACATCACAGCCACCTTCGCTCAGCCCGCGTATCAGCTCAGCGGCCATTTGCGGAGAATGCGTGCGCATATCACGACTAACAACAATTGGGCTGTTGGGCGCACCCTGACCTTTGAAAACCGTTGCAGCCAGGCCGCGCCCAATCAGGTAAGCGCGTTCGATCGAGAGTCCCGCACCGACAGTGCCACTTTCATTTACAACGCCACGAATGTCATACGCCTTGAAGATGCCTGCCATTGCTGATTTAAACCCTCGTTCTTGTTTTCTGCCGTCTACATGTTTTCAGATCTCTTACCTGTTCGTCTCGTAGCAGTGCTACTGATAGCCACTGCGGCTCTGTACCGAGTGAGGCTCGGCGCTGAACCGCAGTGGCTATCAATCAGTGACGGGGTGCTATTACTGCTTGAAGCTATGAGCGTCAGACACGTCAATTGTCTGACGCGTCACTTGTGGCCATTACGTGTTGAAGCGTCTTCTTCGATACGTCCGTAGGTGTCCTCGGTGCGCACGATGTCGTCTTCACCCAGATAAGGCCCGGATTGCACTTCGATCATGTGCAGCGGAATGTGTCCCGGGTTGCGCACGCGGTGCCATGCTCCCAGAGGAATGTACACCGATTGGTTCTCCGTGACAAGGCGTGCTTCACCATTGATCGTCACTTCGGCGGTGCCACTGACGACGACCCAGTGCTCCGAACGATGGTGGTGCATCTGTAAGGAAAGGACGGCCTGCGGGCTGACGGTCAGGCGCTTCACCTGGAAGCGTTGGCCGTTGTCCATGCTCTCATAGCTGCCCCAGGGCCGGTAAACTTTGCGGTGCGTCTCGTGTTCGGTGCGCCCTTCTTTTTGCAGGCGCTCTACGATCTTTTTAACATCTTGAGCGCGATCCTTGTTGGCCACCAGAATGGCGTCCGGTGTCTCCACAATAACCAGGTTATCGACGCCGACCGCAGCCACCAGCCGCCTTTCAGCGTTGATGTAGGAGTTTTGTACATCGTGGAGCAGCACTTCGCCGCGCGTCACGTTGCCACCATTGTCCTTCTCGTGAAACTCCCACAAGGCCGACCAGGAGCCGACGTCGTTCCAGCCGATGTCGACCGGCACCATGACGCCGCACCGCGTCTTTTCCATGACGGCGTTATCAACCGAGATCGAGGGGCATGAAGCGAAAAGCTCTTTGTTCAAACGAAAGAAGTCGAGGTCGCGGTGCGAATTTTCCACTACGGCGCGGCACACATGGGCCACTTCCGGGGCGCACTTATCAAGCTCTTCGATAAAACAGGCTGCGGTAAAGAGAAACATGCCGCTGTTCCACGAGTACTCGCCAGACTCGACATAGTGCTGTGCCGTTTGAGCGTCCGGCTTTTCCACAAAGCGCTGCACAGCACACACACCAGCCGCGTAGCCGCCGCCACCGGCTTGGTCCGGGCGCCGCAACTGCTCGCCGTGCTGAATATAGCCGTATCCAGTTTCGGGTTTGCCTGGCACCACGCCAAAAGTCGCCATGCAGCCCTGCTGAGCGCAACGTCGGGCCTGGGCCACCGCCGTATGGAACGCTTCCACATTGGCAATGACATGGTCTGCCGGCAAAACCAGCATGAGGGAGTCGGGCGAGACCTGCTGCAATCGCAGTGCAGCCACAGCGACAGCCGCCGCGGTATTGCGCCCGACCGGCTCCAGAATAATGTCTTCGGCTTCGACACCAATCTGGCGCAACTGCTCGGCCACCATGAAGCGGTGTTCCTGGTTGCAGACAATCACGGGACGGGCCAGATGCTCGATGCCGTTCAGGCGCAGCAGGGTTTCCTGCAGCATGCTGCGCTGTGAGGTTAAAGCCAGTAGCTGCTTAGGCACGGCGTTACGTGATAACGGCCATAGACGGGTGCCGCTACCACCCATCAAAATAACGGGATGCAGAGCCGGTCCCTGAGCGCGACGCTCTTCAAGGCGTTGTGCCTCTTTGCGTTCCGCTTCGAGACGCTCGATATCACGACCGTCCATTTGAATGCCTTTGCTCTCTAAGCCGTTGTCCTCTGGACGCACGGTTGGCGCGGGCTGAGTTCGTGTTTCAATCAGGCCTGGGTCCGGATTCTGGCTATGCCGAGCCTCAGGACTGCCTGTAATCGCGACAGGTGTCATGTTTCTCCTCAACTGCTATTGAATCAGATTGGTTCTTGATTAGACCGGGTCTTGATAAGTACTTCAATGCAGCCGGGTACTCTCGCTTAAACCGCTTCTCCGGTGCATAGATCATCACTGTTTGACATCATTGTCAACATTACTATGCACAATGACGCAAGGTGTAAGAACCGAGGCAATCATTGTGGCACAAAAACGCCGCGTGGTCAAAAGACATCTTTGATCAAAAATATCAATGCTCGACCAACGCTGCGTTCAGCACTACATCAATCCAACGTTAACTTAGCGCTGCAACTGCAACTGATTGCTGGCATTGTCACTCTGGTAGCTGCCATAGTAGCGACCTGGATAGACGCGGCTTTCGCTGGAGCCTTTGTTCAACAGCATACCGATCAGGTTAGAGCCGGTTTGGGTCAACACATGGCGTGCACGAGCAATTTCGTGCTTACCCGCGTCATGGCTGGAGACGACCAGCAATACACCATCGGACATCGAGGACGCGATTTGCGCATCGGCAAAGATGAGCGTGGGTGGAGTATCCAACACCACGAAGTCACAGGCGGCACGCATCTGTGTTACCAGAGAGCGCGCAGCCGGCGAATGGAGCAAGATGAAGGGATCAGCCGCCACTGGGCCACTCGTTAGGATACGCAGATTGGGCACACCGCTTTCCTGCAACGCCTCTTCCAGGCTGGCCGTGCCATTGACCACACTGCTAAAGCCGACCTCATTGGACAAGCCCCACAAGAGGTGCAGCGAAGGGCGCCTGAGGTCGCAGTCGACCAAGATAACCCGTTCACCGCTCAAAGCCGCCGCCACCGCGAGATTCACGCAACTAGTCGACTTGCCTTCTCCGGCCAGGCTACTGGTAACAGTTAAGACCTGGAGCCGCTTTTCCTGCGGCGCAAAGGAGATGATGGTGCGCAGCATACGGAAGCTTTCCAACAGCGGTGAGGGCGCCGCAAGCGCATTTTGCGACAAATATCTTTGCTCATCGGAGCGCAGCATCGGAATTTGGGCCAGAACAGGCAACTGCCCGATCTGCTGCGCTTCTTCTTCGGAGTAGATGCGGTCATCCAGCCAATCGACAGCCGCCGCCAGGGCCGCCGCCAGGCCCAGCCCCAGGAACAGTGCCAGTAGCAGGTTGCGGATGCGGGACTGCCCCACAGCTCCTCCTCCGGCCTGCGCCGGGAAGAGGACGGAGGCATTAGCGACGCGCGCGCCTTTGGTCATTTCCAAGCTCTGGTACTTGTCGTTGAGCATGTCGTAGTTTTTCTGGTAAGTCGCCAGTTCGGCGTTCATCTGGCCCATGCGCTTTTCCTGCCCCGGCAGTTGGCGCAGTTGCTCTTCGACCTGCTGCGAAGCTGAACTCAGGGCTGAGCCACGCGCTTCCAGAGCCCAGATCTGGCCTTGCAAATCGGCGATCTTGGCCAGGGCGTTCTCGCGAATCGGGTTGGGCGTTCTGGTCCAACTGCTGATCTGGGTTTGAGCCGCACCGCTGAGGCGCTGCCGAAGTTGGGCGATTTCCGCATCGAGAGCGCGAATTTCCGGGCTTTCACTGGTATATTCCTGGCTTTTGGTGATGCGCTCCAGTTCGAGTTGCGTCAGGCGAGCTTTGGCCGATTCCGAGGCCGGAGCGGGAACAATGGCGCCCGGCAAGGTAATGGTCGGTGCCAGGCTCGATACCTGCGTACGCAACTGGTTCACCTGGGCTATGGCCGCCAGCTTATCAGTGCGCGATTGCCGCCACTCAGCTTCAATAGCCGCCTGGCGACTGAGCACAGCCGTCGATTGGGAGGCAACGTCAAAAGTGCCGGTCTGGCGCTTGTATCGCTCCAGATTGGTACGCGCCGTGTCCAGCTTGCTCTGAGCGGCGCGCAGCAGGCGACCTACAGTTTCTGTGGCGCTGCTCAACTGCCCCTGATTCTTCTCGCGGCTGAGCCTGATGTATTCGGCACAGATGGCATTAGCCAGTTCCGCCGAAGCCTGGGGGCTATAGCTCGTCACCGAGATGCTGATCAAGTCGGTATCGCCCACGGCCTCGATGCCCAGTTCGACATACTTACCCAGCGCTTGCTTGGAGCCCTGCGACAGCCTTTTGAAAGCGCCCACCTGCACGGGGCTGCTTTTGAGAATAGCGAGCTGGGTTTCAATGGTGCGTGACTGCGTGATTCCTGAAGTCAAGACATCCAGATCAGACGCGCTGGCTTCGCTGCGGGAATTATTGGCCGGCAGCACCTGGAGCGTCGCCGTGCGCTGAAAAACCGCAGGCTTCGACATGACGAAATAGGCGGTTGCAGCCAACACAGTGAGGACGGTTAACAGAATAATCTTCCAGCGCCGGCGCAGCATCGCGAAAAGGCGGCGGAAGTCGGTGCCACCGTAGCTCGGAGCGGTCGCTGCGGGATAAGCAGGGGAGTAGCCGACAGGGTAACCGGAAGCAACAGGCACCGGATAAAACTCAGCCGGAGGGCGCACAAGCGACTCGCGCACTATAGCCTCGCGCGGCATTGCGCCCTGATACACGTTGTTATGTCCGTTGTTCTGACTGTGAGTACTCATTGATCCCTTGATTCAACTAATTTCCACCGTGTGGAAGCGAGCGCATAACCCTACATGGCCACCATGATCGCTTCACATTTTCTCCTAACCCGTTCAATTCCGTGCGTTCACTTCTCTACTCGGCTTTTCTGTATGCGCTGTTATGCGTTGCTCCACAAGATAGGCGGTAAGGCCTGACCAACAACCAATTGCGAGCGTCATATCGTAACGGCGTGTCGACAACTTCTTGCTGGCTATTCATCACCAAAGTTACCAAAACCAACTTTTTTCTAACACTTTGTTGTTACAAGTTTGTGTCGACACGCCGTCACTCATGCAGTTTCTGCGGGCTATGGCCCACTTTCAACACACGAATCAAACGCGCCTTACGACTAGAATAACAGCCCAAAGATGGACAACGACTGAACTTTCTCAAGAAAGCTCTTCTTTTTGTCCGTCGGATCCGGCACATACAGCACATCACCCGGCTGCATGGCTATTTTACCTGCGGCCTGCCAGTTTTGTATCTTATCCAGCGGAATAGGACGCTTCTGTAGACCGGCGGGCGTTTCGCGCAACAGAGTAACCTCTTTGAGCTTGGCGCGTTCCTTGGGTCCACCGGCTGCGGCCAGAGCATCTGTTACCGACAGTTGACCGCTTTCCGGGAAAAGCTGCTTTCCAGGTGTGTTAACTCCGGGCATCACCAGAATATGAGCCGTGTTTTTCGGCACCACGACGAAATCTCCATCTTGCAGCGTAACATCGCTGTTGAGCGGGGCGCCGTTTTTCAAGGCGTCATACAGGTCTACAATAAAGGTCTGGCCCGCGCGCTCCACGGTAACACGCCGCAAAGCCGCTTCATCCTTGGGGCCGCCGGCCTGTGCAATGAGCTTGGCCAAGTTGGCGTCTTCCTTAAGCTCTACCGGGCCCGGAGTGTTCACTTCACCACTGACAAAGACCGTTTGCGTTTTGGCCGTGTTAACGACGCTGATGGTGTCGCCATCCTGCACCGCCACATTCTGCGTTGGGTCGGTGAGCTGCAGCAGAGATATGGTGTCGATGTTTGAAATTTGCAACTGGCCGTCGGACGATTCACGCGCCAGGCTGATGCGGATGTCTTTGGGCTTGGGGCCCACACCACCGGCCTGAGCCAGCAGTTCCGTCAAGCGGATAACGCGACCTTCTTCCAGGTTCTTTAAACCGGGGTTGGGAACTTCTCCCATGACGTTCACGCGCTCTCTGTACTCCGGCAGAATAATCAGATCGTCGGCTCGCAAGCGCAAAAGATTTTGCTTTTTGCCCAGCACCAGTGCGTCATACAAATTCACCGGCACGACTGTGCCATCGGCTCGCTGCACCACAGCCTTGGTCAAAGCGGCCTTGGAAGTGTGTCCCCCGGCACGAATTACGGCTTGAACCACATCGCTGCCCACCGCTAAGTCATTCACGACACCCGGAGTTACAACTTGTCCCGACACGGTAACCGAAATCGTGCGTGCGGTGAAGGTCAACGTATCTCCGGCCTGCAACGTGACGTTGCTCTTGTGCGTGCTGTCCTTAAGGATACCGTTGATGTCGAGCGGCAGCTTGCGACCATGCCGGCTCAGGGTGGCTCCCACCAGGTCGGAGCGCACTTTGAAGCTACCCGCCAAGGCCAGCACGTTGCTCACGCGCCAACCGGATTTGATCTCAAAAGGGCCGGTGCGTTCGATTGCGTTGCCCAGCACGAAGACCTGCCGCACGCGCTGTTGCTTGAGTGCGACCGTCACCTGAGGCTGACGCAACGTTTTGGACAGGCGCTGTGTGATTTGCGCGGTGACCTCGCGCAGAGTCCTTCCCGATACCACAATCGTGCCGGCGCTGGGCAAATCAATTTTGCCCGTTGACGTGACCGTTACCTGCTCGGCACTCATCTCAGGATGGCGCTGCACCGTTACGGTCAACACATCTTCGGGCCCCAAACGATACTCCTGCGCCTGCACACGGCGAGCGCTTCCAGGCACCAAAAAAGCCACTCCGACCATCAGCAATAGCCAGGCGACGGTGTGCTTGCGCACCAATTTCTGAATCGAATACATCAAGTTATCTGCCATGCGACTCCTCATCCTTCAACTTCAACTATTCTCACGACATTGGCCAACGTGTCGACGCAGCCCCATCGACCTATGGAGACCAACGAATCGTCTTGACTAATCGTCACACCACTTCCGGCTCAACCGGCATTCATCACTCGAACGTCTGCCCCCGGTGTGCCCCACAAATCTACTCCACACATCTGCCTCTTGCAGCCTTCTAGTACGTAACCGAAGACAGAGTTAAGGTCAAAAAAGGCGATGCACACAACAGGTGCATCCATCAAAACGCGGACGCTGGAGTATTCGTCCGATGAGCGCTCCGTCACACAAGCCCGCGTAGATGAGCTACGGATGCGAATTGCACATGTGTGAATACATGTGCATACAGCCTTAGTGAACGCATCGCCTAAATGAGCGCGTTTACAATTAGGCGCACTTACGGCTGAGCGCCTATCGGCGAGTACTCGTTTGCCTCAACGCTCATGTTCTTCAACACTCATTTAGCCTTGCTATCTCCATAGCACGAGGCCGCGGCAAACACAAGGATTTCTGCTGAATAGTATTCCGTGCTCAGGCTCGACAGGACACCAGAGAAAAATGGAGATTCTCTGGTATTTGGTTGATCATCCCGCTCGATCTATGGAGAACGTGCTCTTACAAAAACGCGAACCGTTACTTCGACGATGTATTCAGCAAATAAGTGGCCTTTTTTCTCCGTTCGCTCCTGCACGCCGTGTTCAATGGCCCTTTGAAACACGTCCCACATTCCCGCGACACATTCTACGCAACCTTACACAGGAGAAGACATAACCTGCCCTGCTGAGATTATTGCACCGGGCTTGCTGCATTCAACTTTTGCGCAAGCTTGCCGCATATGACTGCAAAATCGAACCTCGGGTTCTTTTTACTTGTTGAAGTGCGCATTTGGATGCTCTATTGAACGCACGGGTAAAAACACGCTTCAAAGCCTAAGAAAGCCGAGCGGCGAACGGCGAGCGGCTCATTTAAGACATAACACTGGTATGAAGGTTCCATAGCAGGCTTTTCAGACGGTGCGTCCCGGTGGTGTGGTACTGACAACATGACATTGGCAGCGATCTTAGCAACCATTATTTATTGCGTTGGGTTCCGTTACAGTCTTTGTTGGACGGTTGCGCGCGGCGTTGCCGGTGCAGCCAATACGTGAAATGATTAAGTCAGGTGTTACGATGAATCAAAGCCAAGCCATTTCCTTATTGCCAAAGCTGCGCCGGTTTAATCAGAAGCTGCGTGTGTTCTTTATTTGCCTTGTTGGGTTGAATCTTATTTTGCTCGCTTTTAGTCTGCCGTCGTTTCTTCGTGGTGAGCCTGATATGTATCACAATCAACACCTACGTTCCGTCGTCGGCACCTGCAATCAGTTACTGCTATGCTTGGGGTCAGTATTTTGTCTTTCTGCACAGTTGTCTAATCCTACGCCATCGTTATCGGTTCGACAGAAAATTTTATGGGCTTGGGTGCGTTTCTGCTCGTTTGCTCATTCGTGTGTCTTTACATCAGCATTCAACTGGGCCGCTGATACAAACGTCGCAGTCCACAGGCATAAAACACCACTCAATAAGAATTCTTGACAGCGGCCATAGAATCACAGCTCCGGCTACGCCTGAGATCGTTCCGCGCTCCACTTCCAGGCGCCGGTTAGATTGGTCATTAGGCCGCACTCGCGTGGATGAACTGTCGGTAGAGATTGGCATACGTGCCACCGGCACGCAGTAGTTCCTGGTGATTGCCACGCTCGATGATTTCACCCTGATCGAGTACCAGCACCATATCGGCATCGCGGATGGTGGAGAGGCGGTGCGCCACGACAAAGCTGGTGCGGCCTTCGAGCAGCGTGGCCAGGGCTTTTTGCAAACGAAGCTCCGTCATGGTGTCCACGCTGCTGGTCGCTTCATCCAAAATCATGATGCGCGGGTCGGCCAGCATGGCGCGCACAAAACAGATAATCTGGCGTTGGCCCAGCGATACGCCTTCGCCGCGTTCGCCCACCGATGTGTGGAATCCCTCCGGCATTGCTTCGATCATATCGATGACATCCAGGCGCCGCGCCGCATCAATCACTTCTTCATCCGTCGCGTCGGGGCGGCCAACGCGAATGTTATCCATCACCGTTCCGGTAAAGAGGAAGTTAACCTGTGACACAATGCCCATCTGGCGGTGCAGCGAAACCGATTGTATGTGGCGAATATCGTAGCCGTCGATGAGCAACTCTCCGTCGGTCGGCAGATAGAACTTCGAGATAAGACTAATCAGTGAACTCTTGCCGCTGCCGGTGTGACCGACCAGAGCAACCGTCTGTCCCGGCAACGCCGTGAAGTTGATGTCGCGCAGCACCAGATGATCCGGCTCGTAGCCAAATGACAAATTGCGAAACTCGACTTGGCCCTCAATCGGAGGCAGGACGACCGCATCCGGCTCATCGGCAAACTCCGGTTCGGTATCCAACAGTTGGAAGACGCGCTCCGCACCGGCCATGGCGGTGAGCGCCTGATTATACAGGTTGCCGATGGCACTCAACGGGCCGAAAAACGTGCCCGACATCAGATAGTAACCCACGAGTGCCTCGGCGCGCACATGAGCCGTGACCTCGCTCACACCGGGAGCCAGGATGCGATAGCCGCCCAACAGCAGCAGACCCGTCATGAAGACCTGGTTGTTGAATTCCAGCAAGGGCGGCAATGCTCCTGAACGGCGTGCTGCCAGCATGCTGTAACCGGAGTTTTCCACGATCAGATTCATGAACATGCGCGCATTAAATTTCTGGCGCACAAAGCTCTGTGTGACGCGGATGCCGCTGACCGATTCGGCCAAAGTTGAAGTCACCTGGCTAAAGCTTTCCTGCGACGCGCGCAAAGCTTTGCTGAGACGTCGCCGGAAATACAAATTCAAACCCCACAACACGGGTGCCAGCACCAGAATCATGAGAAACAGCACATGGTCATACCAGAACATAAACGCCGCGGCGAAGATCATCTGGCCCAGACCCACCATGGAGATAAACAGCACATCCTGCACGAGTGAGCGGATCACTTCAATGTCCGAGGTCATGCGGCTGATGATTCGTCCCACGGGCGTCTTGTGGTAGAAACTGACCGTCATGGTTTGCAGATGCGCGAATACATCGCGGCGCAGGTCATGCACGACGGCTTCGCCCAACTCCAGGGCCAACTTTGAACGATAGTGCATCGTCCACTGAGTAATCGCAGCCAGCAGCAGAAAACCCGTCGCTCCGATGACGGTACCGCGCACGTCACGCCCCACCAGGGGGCCGTTGATGACATAACTGAGCAACGCGGCAAGACAGGGTAACTGGAGGGAACGCACCAGGACGGCCAGCAGCAGCCAGTTACGCTTGAGGCGGTGCGGCTTCATGTAAGTGAAGACGCGCCGGATTAGCCAGAACTCCAGCGGGCGCATTTCTTCGTCTTGTTCCACAGGTTGCAGGTGAGTCAACCGTGTCGCGCCCACAGCAAGGTTGGAATCAACGGAGGCACGTTCGCCACGCTGCACCTGGCCATGACGCCGCGCCACTACTTGCCGTCGCGCCTGCACACTGGCTGTGGCATCAGGGTGACCCAGAGCGCCCGGCTGTTTGGATGTGGCACGGCGCAAACGCAAGCGCATTTTCGCTATCATTGGGCCACCTCCACTCCCATGCCGTGCTCCATGCCGAGTACTCGCATGCTTTCTTCATCGGGAATCTGAATCTTGGAAGCCTGGCGGTAAAGTCCCGAACTCTGGGCTAACTCGTCGGGTGTGCCGGACTCAACGATGCGCCCTCCATCGAGCACGAGTACTCGGTCGGCGCGGCGCAGAGTACTCAGCCGGTGCGCCACGACAAAGGAGGTACGGTTCTGCATCGCACTCTGCATTGCTTCCAAAATTTCATACTCCGTTTCCGGGTCGATGGCAGCGGTTGGATCATCCAGCAGCAAGATGGGCGGGTCGAGTAGAATCGCCCTTGCAATCGCCAGGCGCTGCCGTTGTCCGCCGGAAAGGCCGCTGCCTCGCTCGCCCAGAACCGTGTTGTAGCCCTCAGGCAGTTCCATAATGAAGTCGTGCGCCGACGCGATACGAGCCGCGCGCTCAATTTCTTCTTGTGTCGCTTTGGGATAGCCAAACGCAATGTTGGCCGCCACGGTGTTGCTGAAGAGAAAACTCTCCTGAAAAACGAGGCCAATGTTGCGCCGCAGGTCATCTAAATCCAGGTCGCGCAAATCCACCCCGTCCAGCAGCACCCGGCCATTGTCAGGGTCATAGAAACGCGGAATGAGGGAAAGTAGAGTGCTCTTGCCGGCACCGTTGGCCCCGGTGATGGCGACCGAGCTGCCCGCCGGCACCTCAAAGTCGATCTCTTGAAGCACGCTGTCGTCGGCGCGATAGCCGAAGTTCACATTCTCAAAGCGAATCGTACCTTGCGCCCGTGGTAAGCGCGTCGCGTTCGGTTTGCTCTTGATGTCAACCGGCGCATCTAAGATTTCAAAGACACGTTGCGCCCCGGTCAGGCTCTGCTGTGCGCTGTTGGCAATGGTGGCAATAGTCGTGACCTGATTTTCAAACTGTCGCAACAAGCCGGCAAAAACGATGATGCCCTGGCCAAGCGTAAAGGTGGCGTCATGACTCAGCAGATAGCCGCCATAGCACAGCAGAACAACCATGTTGAGTTGCGGGATAAAGCTGATGAGCGGCGAAAAAACACTGGTCAGCCAGAAAGTCCAGTTCTGCTGCTCGCGCACGTTATGGTTGGCCTGGGCGAACTTGGCGATCTCTTCCGGCTCACGCGCAAAGCCTTTGACTACCTGAATGCCTTGCGTGTTCTCCGACAGAGTGCGAATCATGGCATCCGTCAATTCGCGCGTCTTGAGCGAGGCGGGCTTCACTTTGCCCATGTAAACCCAAGTCAAGAAACCGAGCAAGGGAGTACTCGCCAGACAGGCCAGGGTCAATTGCACATGGATGTGCAGCATGTAGAACAGGTAAACGGTGACCGAAAGAATCAACACCACCGTCTGCACGATCACGCCATCGACAAAGAGGCGCACGTTCTGCACATCGCCGGTGACACGATTGATAATGGAGCCGGTTTCGTTGGAATCGAAGAAGCGAAAACTGATGCGCTGCAGCTTGGCATACACCTGGGCTCGCAGATCGACGACAATCTCCGCTTGCACCAGATGGTTGATCGCAATGGTATAGATAAAGGTCAGTCCGGCACGCAGCATCGCCAAGCCCAGCATCGCCGCTGCAATAATCGCGACAACATGCAGCGTGGAAGTGCCCGGCGCAGGCTGTAAACCGAGCGGATAGCCCGGCGCCCTGGCTCCGGGATTAAGATGGAACTGGATGACATCGATACCCAGTCCAAACAGCCCCAGCCCGATGAGTCCCAGCGAAAGCACGCCGACTTGCATCAGCAGCACTTTGATACAACCCCAGCGATAGGCCCAGGCAAGAGCCAACATACGCCGAATCAGTGTCCAGTTGGACACCGTGGCGTTTGTTTGAGACGAATCGCTTTTCGGTTCGGGAGGGCTAAATCCTCTAAGTAATTTCAAGCGCGGTTGTGCAACCATCAATCTATCGCTAATCTTTTGAAGTGGGAACTATTCAAAGTGCCGGTTTGCAACTGTGCTGAAGAAACACCTTGCACAACGGCCTAAGAGTGTCATTCCGAGCGCAGCGAGGAATCTTAGCGTGAGTCAGTGAGAGATTCCTCGCTCTGCTCGCAATGACAACGTGTCGCTTATCAATCGTTAAGTGTCACACGTAACTGTTCGTTGAACAGGTGTTATCAATTATTGATGTCGTTCCTCCGAGTACTCGAAGTCCTCATTTTTCAGAATACCAGGACTTCATTCCCCTGTCTGTGTGCTGCCGCACGCAGCGGCCAGTACGTTTCCTGCGGCACTGTCCTTGCATCTCTTGATTACCATGACGTCACTTCGCGTGGGGCCTCTGGTGCGGGCAGTGGATGCCACGTCTGCCCTTGTCTGGGTTGAACTGCCTCATGCAGGTGAAGTAACTCTTAGTGCGACTCCAGCAGAAACTTCGGCCCGCAGCGGTTACGACGCAAACGATGCAGCATTACGGCCTTACACCGTTACAGTCCAAACCGTAAAAGTCGGCAGCCGCTATTATGCCGCTGCACCTCTTACCGGGTTACAGCCTGCTACCTGGTATCAGTACGGTATTTATACAGAGCACAACGCATCGTTTGGTAATTCGAGCGGGCGAGTACTGCCGCTCCAATGCTTTCGCACATTAGACGCGCCTGGGGCACGCCGACCGCTCACCCTGGCGTATGGCTCGTGTCGCAAGTTGTGCGATTCACGTAAAGATGCTTTGGGTGCCTTTGGCTCATGGCTGGTGCGCCACTACGATCAACGTGAAACGCAGTGGCCTCGTCTTCTGCTGCTGATCGGCGACCAGATTTACGCGGATGAACCTTCTACTTCGGCTGTGCGTTTCAATGCTCATCTCAGAGGCGGTGCAAAGAACTTCGCCGAGTTCGCATCACTCTACGAGTTTGCGTGGACGCACGACAAAAACGTGCGTCAGGCGCTTGCACTCTTGCCCACATACATGATTTGTGACGATCATGAGATCACCAACAATTGGAACAACCAGCCGTTCTGGAGAGCAGCACTGCTGCGCCATCAACACAATGAGCAACTGTTGGTGGATGGCCTGGTCGCGTATTGGGTTTACCAGGCGTGGGGTAATCTGCTGACGACTGCGACACCGGCTCTGGAAAATAGTGCCCCGGTGTTTCCCTCTGGACGTGATGCGTCTCTGCGCATCATGCAGCAAGCGGCGCGCAGTGGCGAAGACGCGCTGGAGCCATTGCGCGAAGAAATGCGCCGCGCTGTGTATGGCGAGACACGTTTGCGCTGGCATTACACCGTGCCGACCTCACCGCCGCTCTTTGTAGCGGATGCACGAGCCGATCGAGAAGCACGCTTCAACAAGCCATTACGTGACAGGCCGCTTCACCAGCCGGAGAGAATTGCGGCCCGCGCTACACATCGCGTTGCGCATGAGGAGACACCGGCGCGCATCATGAGCCACGATCAGATGGCGGAACTCAAGGATTGGCTCAGCGCCTATGACGCAGAGATGGTAATGCTTGTTTCCTCGGTGCCGGTGCTGCTCCCGCCAATAATTGGCTATGCCGAGTACATGATGGGGCGGCGCATTGATCCGGCCCGCAGCCGCTCCTGGCGCTGGCCTTTGCGCCTGCTGGGTCATATGCAGCAAAAGATCGCGACACGCACTTCTTTCGACCACTGGCCCCTATTTGGCGCCACATGGAAAGAACTGGTTCAACTTCTTGCACTGCGCCGCCACGAGGTCTTAGTTCTCTCGGGAGACGTTCATTTTTCTTATGCGATGGAGGGCCACCTTACTGAAGGCGCCTCGTCAGCCGCAGGCACCTCATCGAGTACTCGCACCAACCGGGGCGCCTGTCTTTATCAGTTCGTTTGTTCACCCTTTGAAAACCATCTCGGAACCAGGAGCCGGCGCAGAATCCTGGCTCAGGCCTGGCGTCAACGCGCAACCTACGGAGGATTGACGACTCGCGTGCGACATCTGAGTGGTTCAGGTAATCGCGACCAGACAAGGGGAAACAACAAGCGCATCCATCATAATCTGCTATTCGGCAACGCGCTGGCTACGGTCACATTTCAGCCGACACCAAATGGAGGGTATCAGGTGCTGCAAAAGTATTTCGGCTCTCATGAAGGCCAATTTCGCGTTATAGCGCACGCGACTTTCCAGACCAGACGGCCTGCTGATTAAGAAGGTTTTTCTTGCGCCCAGTACATCGGCAGCCGTGCGATGTCTTGGCCCTGGGCGTCACGACCTTCGAGATCGCTGCGGTCGTAGCCGCCATACTCTTCTTCGACAGCACGCCACGGCGTGAGTCGCAGCGTCACGCTTTGGCCTGTCTTCCACGAAGCGGCGGGCGTAAGAGCCCCGTTGCGCATGCCCCACAGATAAACAATCACATCGCCGCGCGGCACCAGGCGCGATTGCGCTGCGGAAACGGCTTGCAGGTTGTCCAAACGCAGAGTCATTACCATGTCTTGATAAGGCGACGTGTCGGGTTGCGGCGTGGCGGAATGCGCCCGGATCGTGCCGCGCACCCAGATGTTCTGTGGCACTGCCGCTTTCGAGTACTCAACGGGAGGCCTGGGTTGTGTTTTGGTTGCTGATGCTTTAACCACCGGCAATGGGATGATGTCCCAGTTGCGTCCCATGAGGTAGCGCGAAGCCACTTCGTAGATCACCAGTTTCTTGCCCGCCAAACGATCACGACCTTGTAGCATATCGCGCTGCAAAGCGAGCCGCGTTTTGTTGACGGCGCCACGATCCATAGCGATGAGGTCAACCGGACGCTGCAAGTAGAAACTTAACTGCTCGGCGAAACCGGCGCCTTTGCCCCAGTAGCCGCCATGCGAATACATGTTGATAAAGCTATCGCCCATCACCAGAATGTCGGCAGCAGGAGATGGCCGCCACAACTTGCCATCGGCGGTTTTTACCTGTTGAATCGTCTGCCTTACGCGCACGAATTGGCTGTTACCCGGACGGCGCTTGAGCATCATTGAAATATCGGTGATGTTTCGCACTGGTGCCGCTTGGCGCGTGTAGGGAACCGGCAAGCGCGCCGGTAGATTCATTCGTGTTTGAAGGTGTCGCGCCAGTTGCGCTGCTGTGGCTTCCATGGCGACCCACGACCAGTGCGAATCGGTCGGCATGAACATCGGAGTACTCGAGAGGCGCTTTTGTGCCAGCAGCGTTTCGGTCGGATCAAAAAACGAGATGCCCTGCGCAGCCAGTGCCTGGCGATAACGCGCGAACGAAGGATTCTGCGGCGCCTGGGGAGCGAGCACACCCAGCCCCATCTTTTCGGGATATATGGTTGGTTTGGCGGGAGCAGGCATCACCAGCAGCTTGATGCCGCGCCGGTCGAGTTGTCGCTTGAAGTTGACAAGCGCATCGATTTGCGGGTTGCTGCGCGCGCGCAAAAAGCCGCCACTGCCAACATAATGCACATCGGGCAAATAGAACAACCAGCCGCCGGTGCCGTGCAGAACGCGCGAGCCACTCCTTTCCAATGAAGCGGCTTTTTGCGCCAGCGCTCTGTGGAAACGCGCCACAACAACGGGATTGTTCGGACGCAGAACCGAAGGTAGCGGGGCAACGCGCGGCATAGTTGCCGGTGCAGTTGCCGGCCTGCTTAAATTTGAACGACCTGTTGTCGGCAGATCGATGAGTTGCCAGTTGCCCTTTGCCAGGTCGCGCATGGCAAACTGCCAGACAACAATGCGCTTGCCACTTAAACGGTCACGGCCACGCAACAAGTCGTCCCGCAGTTGGCGGCGCGTGGACGAAGCGCCGCCGGCATTAACCGCAATGACATCAACTGGACGGCGCAATTCAAAGCTGAGTTGCTCGGCCAGACCCGCGCTGCGTCCCCAACCCATGGCGGCTTTTGAATAGATGTTGGTGAAGCTATCGCCCAGCAACAGAACATCGGCTGTGGAAGACGGCTTCCACATGTTGCCCCGGTCTGTTAGCACCTGCTCAGTTGTTACCGTTTCGGTTGCCATCTGTTGCGGCAAAAACAGGCTCCTCTGCGCCGGAATTTTCAACATGGTCGCGATGTCGCCACGATTGGAGTACAGGACGGCACGTCGGGTGAGATGAGTTGGCTGCGCGGCGGGCAGTTCGACGTTGTGATGAATGCAAGAGGCTAATGCACCGGCTGCCACTTGCATTGCACCGGGCGTCCAGTGCGTATCGGTGCTTAGAAATTGCGGGACTCCGGTGCGGCGTCTGGCTTTTTCCAGTTGCGCGGTCGGGTCGCACACAATAACGTTATGTCGCGCCATCTCTTGTAAGAATTGCGGGTAAGAAGAGTTTTGCAACGTTCCCGAGTACTCGTTATAACGCGCGGCAAGCTGTTCGGGATGCAACATCGGCTTCAAAGGCGTGGGCACGATAACGAGACGGATGCCGCGCTCTGCCAATTGATCGCGAAAACTCACAATCGCCTTAACGGGATCTGGTTGAACGGGAGACGTTTCGCTGGTGCCTGCAAGAGAACGCGCTTGCAAAACAGAGGTATTTAGAAAACCGGGACTGGTCAGATAATCCACATCGGGGCGATAGACCAACCAGCCATGACGCCCAATATAAGCTTGCTCGTTTCCGGCGCCCAAACGCATCAGCACGCTTTGCGCGCGCGGCAGAACCCACTGTGTAGCCACCGAGTCGCGCTCCAAATTGCTCTCGAACGCCTTGAGCTCGGGCGCATCGGGAAACAATGTGTTCATCCTTTCCAACGCCGGCAGAATCGCTTCATGATGGCGGGTCTTGAATACCGTTTGCAACACCGGCACGCAAAAGATGGTGAGCAGAAACAGCAGGCACAAACTCCGCGCCACGCCTGGAGCGATGGTCGTGTGTTCAAGTGCTCGCTTCGCTTCTTCCTCGCGGCTTAGCTTTGAAGATGCGACCGATGGAGAACGCACCTCGCCCGCAGAGGAGCCCGCTGTTGTCTCGTCGCGCAGAAAGGAGGTGCCGCTTTGTGGGAGCGAACTTGTAGCCATAAGGGTTCAAAAATCGCGATTGAATGAGGCCGGTATGTAGATGAAAAAGTTCCGTCCTTCAAAGTTTGGCTATTCAAAAGTAGTCAACCAGTGGTTACAGTTTTTCGCCTGAGATGTTCTGTGTTTGACGGTTTCAGGTTCTTCTGCGCGGCACCTTAAAGCACGTTTCAGTCCGGTTGTCCGAGGTGTTTCTTGTAGCATAGCATGCGCTCTGGTGTGGTTGCCGCAGCATGAGGGCACACGCCATGCGCCCCTATTAAAACATGCTTTAAGATCATCCATTATCACGCAGTTCGAGAAGTGCGATTGTCTTTGAGCGCACAGACATCCTGCCGCAAACTGGCGACATTTCAGCGTTAGATCAGTGACCCAGTCGTTCGTTGCGGAACTCCAGAATCTGGTCATCAAGGCCGGTGGTTAATTGCCGCAAATCTTCTTCGTCCAGCAGGCCACTGCGCTCGGCATTGCGCAACGCACTTCGTTCTGCAAGCAAGGCCACACGACGAGCTTCGGCAACCTGCCGCTCGTTGAAGTCGGCGTCGGTTTGATGCAATCTCTCAGCCTCCTGCTCCAGATTTGTCAGGCGGGTGCGATACTCTTGTGCCACCTGCTCGGCGGCGGCACGCGACATGGCTCCTGTTGCCTGCACAGTGTCCAATTCGCGCAGAGCGGCGTGACAGGCCAGAATCTGACTCGCCAGGCGTCCATACTCCGCGTTGCGATTGGAAGTTGTAATGAGGCCCAGGTGACGCAAGAGACGCTTCATTGTCATGCCCTGAGTGAGCAGTGAAACGAACACCACACCGAAAGTGAGAGGCAGCAGTGTCTGGCGCTGCGGGAAATTTTGGGGCAGGCCGAGTACCAACGCTATCGGTAATGCACCGCGCAGCCCACCCCAGAACATGACGTGTTGATAGGCAATGGGAACATCGCCACGCATCCTGTTCACCAGAGGAGAAAGTCCGTAGATTGCAACGGCTCGCCCAAACAGCATGATAGCGATAGCCAACAAAATCGGCCCCGCCTGTCCCCACAGCCGGACGAACGTGACTTCAATGCCCAGCAACAGGAACACCAGCGAGTTGACGGCAAAAGCGGCGTATTCCCAAAAGGAGCCAACCGCCAGGCGCGTCATGGGCGACATACCCGTAGCCATGCCATAGGAACCCATCACTAATCCGGCCACTACAACAGCCACGACTCCCGACACGTTCAACGCCTCGGCTCCCAGATAAGCGCCAAACGCAACCACCGTCGTCAGCATGATCTCCAGCAGACGGTCGTCGAACTCGCGCGTTACCCGTGAACCAACGCCTCCCACTGCTGCTCCAATGAAAGCGCCGCCGGCTACGACAATGATGAAGCGCTGGACACCCTCCGCCAGAGTGACGGCACCTCCCATAGCCACCGCAGTCAACAGGCTAAAGAGCACAACAGCCACGCCATCGTTGAACAAACTCTCGGCTTCAACGAGTAGTGATAAACGCTTTCCCACACCTAATTGCTTGAACACCGCGATCACGGAAATGGGGTCGGTGGGTGAAATGAGCGCGCCAAAGACCAGCGCGACGGCTAAAGGCAGACCCAGAGCAGGAGCCGCCAGCAACCCGATAACCGCAGTTGATAGCAGAGTACCCGCTACGGCGAAGATGGCCACCGGCTTCCAGTTGCGCTGCAGCGACTCGATGCGAATATTGAGCGCCGACTCAAAGAGCAGCGGAGGCAGAAAAACCGTAAAGAGTGTGTGTGGATCGAGATGAGCTGTGGGCAGCAGGCGTGGCGCGCCGATGAGCAGACCACTCACAACTAAAGCCAGGGCATAAGGAACCTTGATGCGCTGTCCCAGCATCGCCACAACCGAGGCAATCAGAAGCAGCCAGAAGAATGCCGTGACATCAAGACCGGCAACTCCTACCAGCGTGTTCGCCGTAGAAGCACTCTCAGCAGAAACTGCGCTAGAGGCTGCGTTATGTTCCATGACGCAAAGGGTTGTGCGCGTGTCGAGCTAACTCATCATGTTTTTGCTTCTTCAATGGGAAATCGTCTTGACCCGCAAGTGCGAAGCGGCTGCCACGGATGTAGTATAAACCGCTCTTCTTCGACATAGTGTTTAGCGCTGCCATGCGTTCCGGTCTTATCGCTCACGCGCGAATCGTCGTTTACACGAGAATCGTTTACACGCGAGTCGATTCCTCCTGATACTTAGGCAGGCAGACGCGGAAGGTGGCACCTTTTCCGGGGCCGTCGCTTTCGGCTGAGACCTGGCCTCCGTGCAGTTCTACGATGTGCTTGACAATAGCCAGCCCCAATCCTAAGCCGCCCTGTTTCCGTGTCTCCGACAAATCGGCCTGGCGAAAGCGTTCGAACACCTGGGGCAGGAACTCGGGGCTAATGCCTTTGCCGTTGTCTGTAACTTCCAGTTGGACTTTGGTCGGGGAGTTTTGCAGCACAACCGAGACCTGCCCTCCTTCTGGAGTGAATTTGATGGAGTTTGAGAGCAGGTTCAACACCACCTGGTTTAAACGCTGCGCATCGCCGGGAACACTTTCGGTGCTTGAGTCGAGTTGACAGTTTAAATCGATGTTCTTTTCCTGGGCTGTGGGGCAAACTGCCTCGACGGCCTGCTCCACCAACTCTTTCATGTTGACGCGGCTCATCTCCAGCGTGAACTTGCCGGAGACAATGCGCGAGACATCGAGCAACTCTTCAATTAGCTTTAACTGGGCATGGCAGTTTCTGTCGATGCTGGACAGAGCCATGCTCTGCGCTTCCTTATCGAGTTCGCGAGTACACAGCAAATGAACCCAGCCCATCATCGAGGTGAGCGGCGTGCGCAACTCGTGTGACAGGGTGGCGAGGAAGCGATCTTTGGCGTCGTTGGCCTCTTCGGCTTTTTGCCGCGCCTGCTCCAACGCGACTTCTCGCTCGCGCATGCTGCTGATGTCGAGCATGGCACCCAGCATCTGCACCGCTTTTCCCGCGTGGTCGTAAATGAGATAACCACGATCCAAGACACAGGCATACCTGCCATCGGCGCGCTCGAAGAGGTACTCATCGCGCCAGGCCGGTTCACCGGAATCAATGGCACTCTGAATGCCGTTGAGTACTCGCTCGCGGTCATCAGCGTGAATGTGGTCATGCCACCATTCAATGCGGCACGGAATCTCTTCCAACGAGTAGCCAAATAGCGAGGAGACACCAGGACTCCATGTCAGGGTGTCTTGCACGAAGTCCCAGTCCCACACCGCATCGTTTACCGCTTCCATGGCGCGTTGGAAGCGCTGCAATGAGCGACGCAGTTGGTCTTCCACAATGTCGCTGGTCGCGCTATCGCTGGTCGCGCTATCGCTGGTCGTGATGTCCTTCACAGCGGCTTCCATCACGGGTGAGATGGTGTCTTTGGCTACGTCACTCATATTAGTATCCAATCCTTGCAGCGTGCGACTGGGTCTGGGCTGTGATCTCAAGCTGTAGCAGTGGTGACATTCACAAACATGGAATTCCGGCTTGCTCTTATCTTGCTCTGATTCAGGAATAATGAAGCCTGCACGGCAGGCATCTGCGAGATGAAGCCTGCATCAGTTCCAGTTTGTCCGGGCCGGGTGCAGTTGTTAATGGTTTGCCCCATCGAGCATACAACAGATCTGCGTGCCGCAATAACATCCTCTCTCATAAGAGTATTACGAAGAGAGTAGGTGAAGCCACCACTCTTGTCTGTGCCATGCCAAACATAGAAAGGAGTTTTTGACGCGGCAGAGCGCTTCTTCGAGTACTCAGGGCTTGCCGTAGGAACCCTGTGGAGAGAAACACATGCCTTTGCAGAATTGAGAATGTGCTTTCAGAGGGCAGGGAACCGCACCACAAATAATCGGCGCCCACTTCGCTGCATGACCAGTTTTGCACAAGTCAAGCTTCAGCGTTTTTCTCTAGTTACCGAATTGAGAAACAAGAAGTCTATTCAGGTGGGGAGTATAGAATGTCCAAAAGACGGAATGTAGAATTGGTTAAAGCGAGGTGTCGTGAAAGCCGCCACTCACATCGTGCAACATAAGGACATTATGTTGCACGATAATGCCAAAACACTATTTACTGTGAGCTGGATTGGTGCGTCGAAAAACACCATATTGTCAGACGCCATACTGTGTGTTCCATCGTGTTCTTTTAACGGCCTATTCGTTGAGCAAGATTGGCCACGACGGCAACCAATTCGGCAGGCTCGATTGGCTTGGGCAAGTGAATCTGAAAGCCAGAGCGCAGCACTTGCAGGCGGTCTTCCACTCTCGCATAGGCAGTCAGCGCAGCAGCAGGAGTTTGCCCTCCTTGCTCAGGAGATAAAGCCCGCACTTTGTCGATCAAGAAATAACCATCTTCAACCGGCATACCCAGGTCACTAATGAGAACATCGGGCCGGGAAGATTGCAGCGCCGACAACGCATCAGCAGCATTACTCACGGTTGTTACCCTGGCTTCACAGCTTTCAAGGACGGTTCTCACCAGACGCCGTGCATCCTCATCGTCATCCACCACCAGGACGTGAAGACCCTGCAACTCAGAAGGGCACTCGAATTGAGTCGCGGTGCCGTCGCGGTGAGCGGTCGGGTGGACACGCTCCTGAGGTTTTTCTGTCTTGACTCCCGTGGAGCGTGTCGCCATCAGAGGCAGCTTCACGGTGAATGTTGCTCCCCGGCCCTGGCCCAAACTGTCGGCTTCAACAGTGCCGCCATGACTTTCCACCAGGTGCCGCACAATGGCCAGGCCCAGGCCCAAGCCTCCGTAAGAGCGCGTGGAAGACTGATCGGCCTGGCGAAATCGTTCAAAGACGTGGGGCAACATCTCAGGGTTGATGCCGATGCCGGTATCCACGACGATGATTTCGATATGAGAGTTGACACGCTCCAGACGAACCTGCACGCGTCCGCCTTTGGGCGTGAACTTAATGGCGTTCATCAGCAAATTCCAGACGACCTGCTGCAAGCGATTGGAGTCGCCTGAAACCAGGCTCGTGCCGGAATCCAGTACGCGCTGAAGGCGAATCTCTTTAGCTTCAGCCGCAGGTAGCACCGACTCGACTGCGCCCTCGATGACCGAGGATAGCTCCACCGGACGAACTTCCATCCTCAACTGTCCGGAGACAATACGCGAAACATCCAAGATGTCTTCCACAAGTTGAGATTGAAGAAGCGCGTTGCGCTGAATAATTTCGAGGCCCTGCGCCTTGTCCTCTTCGCTCAGGCGGTTGTCGCTAATCATGCGCGCCCAGCCAAGAATTGCGTTTAATGGCGTCCGCAACTCATGAGAAAGCGTTGCTAGAAACTCATCTTTGGTGCGGTCGGCGGCCTCGGCTTCCTGACGCGCTTTCTGCTCGTTTGCGAGGAGAGCTTCCCGCTCGGCTTCGGCCCGCTTGCGCTCAGTAACGTCGCGGATAAAGCCGGCAAACAAATCTTTTCCTTCGATACGAAGATGGTTGAAGGAGATTTCAATGGGGATTTCACGTCCATCTCGATGTAATCCCAGAGCCTCCGCCGCGCGCCAGTCAATCGTGCGAGTTCCTGTTTCCAAATATCGTTGCAAACCGCGGCGATGCCCTTCCCTCAGACGTTCCGGTTGCAGCAGCGCGAGTTCCTGACCGATAGCTTCTTCCGGCGCATAGCCCAGAATTGTGGTCATCGATGCATTGACTTCCAGGATGGTATTGTCCTGATCGAAAAGCACGAAAGCGTCCCCGGCCGTTGCCCAGAGCAGGCGATACTTTTCTTCACTGAGGCGTAAGGCCGATTCAACCTGCTTGCGCTCAGTAATGTCACGGAAATTGACCACTACACCGACACATTTCCCATTCACTCGTTGAGGAAACCCATAGCGTTCAAAGGTTCGACCATCCTTCATTTCTATGATGTCAAAAGTCTCGATCTCCGGTGTTGAGTGGTGCTTCTTAAGGAGTTGAAGAAACCCATCAGGGTCCTTGACCTGTTCTGCCGCATAGGCTCGCCGTTCAGAGCCGTTGCACCGCTGCAAGAGTTTCTCCGGATATCGCCACATGGCCTGCAATTTGGTATTCTGCCAGACGATATCTCCTGCAAGATCCACGACCATGATACCGTCTGCGGTCGATTCAATGGTCGCATTCAGAAGGGAAATAGAAGAACTTAATTCTTCCTGAGCGCGTTTTTGCTCATCAATGTCGGTGTTGGTGCCAAACCAGCGCACAACATTCCCCTGCACGTCCCGGACCGGCTCTACACGGGTTAAGAAGACGCGAAAACGCCCATCGGCTCCTCGCAACGGAAACTCCATCTCGAACCGCTGGCCCGTGGCAATCGCTTCCTGCCAACGCTCCATCACCAGAGGAAGGACCTCCGGAGCATGCACACTTTGCCAGCCCCAACCCTCCATTTGCTCCGGCGTAGTGCCGGTATAGTCGTGCCAGCGCCGGTTATACCAGAAGATAAAGCCATCGGCGTGGGCTATCCACGCAAGCTGCGGTATGGAGTCGGCCATTGTCTGAAACTGTTCATCACTTAAATTCATTCGGTGTTAGCCCTTTGCAACTGGGATGTGTGCTCCCCGGTTTTCGTCCTTGTGGCCGCCGCAACGGAATTGCTAATTCTGTTGCAAATTACAAAAAGCATCTTCAGAACCGCTCTTGAGCCTGTAAGGAAATGGGGGTTAGCCCTGTAAGCGTATGTGTGCATGACCATGTGTGCGCACGCGTCTGCTTGGCACATCGAAATCTTTAGGTTCCGACCCATCGCGGTTTCTTGTGGACGGTTCTTGTTCGCCTCTAAACCTTTGACGGTTTCTATTACGATTGAGTCTACAAGGTCGCCAACAACACAGACATTTGTAGCACATGGCCCCTTTGTTCTCATGGGTTCTTAACGATGGTTGTTTGAGCCTCATAAAGGACGTTATACATAGCTATTCTGGCGTGGGGCCTGTTACAGGATACGCTACAGCACTACGACCGATTTTCGAATGGCGTGGGGCCAAAGGGCGCTTTCAAGCGCCGCTTCGCTGGTACGCGTGCCGACGAGCGCTTGCAGATATTCAGTTTGCACCTGACGCAAAGTGCGCTGTGCATCCAATACTTCGAGGTAAGTACTCGCGCCCTGCGCGTAGCCGATCTGGGTTTTGGGGAGCAGGTCGAGAGTGAGAGGCACGATGCCGCTGCGGTAGTGTTCGACCGCGGCGCGCTGCTGCTGCAAACGAATCAAAGCCTGCTCAATCTGCACGGCGGCCTGTGAACGTAACAGCGCGATCTGCGCTTCCTGTCCGCGCACTTCGGCTTCGAGCGCACGCCGTTCGCCGCGATTGGAGCCGAAATCAAAAAGTGGATCACGATAACGGCGCGCAAAGCGGTCGAACTGCTGCCGCCAAATACACTGCCGCGCCGTGCCTGAATCTCGATGTCGGGGCGTCGCTCGCTGCGAAGCACGCCGATTTGAGCACGCTGCGCTTCCAGTGTCGCCTGCGCTTCCACGATATCGGGGCGCTGCAAGGCGCCCGGCAACAGTTGCCCGCGCAGCCCGCCCAAATCGCTGATAGAATCGCTGCCGACCTGCGACGAGCCGCCCAGAAGCGGCGCGCTACCTGGCGCACCTGTGGTGCTTTGTGTGCCCGATGCGGCGGACGATGCGATGTCAACCGCAGGCGTCGCAGGAATGTTCCCCTGCCTGCCTGTCGCGGGAACGCCTCCATTCAATGGAAACGCGGGTGCTCTTTGGGCAAGTGGACGCAAGCGCAGCACATCGGTGAGGCCAATCGAAAGTGGCAGCGCCACACGCAGCGGCGTTTGCGGCGCTTGGCCGACCATATAGTTCAAGGCGGCACGACGCGCCTTGCTCTGGTGCTTCTTGCGCGGACGCTTCCTGCACCTGCGTGTCCTGCGCTGACGCTTCTTGCACCACAGCGAGGCAGCGAAGATTGATGTAGAAGCGGTTTCACAACCTCACTGCGGCCCTTTAACGAGTACTCGGAGCCTTGTGTTGCAAGAGCCGAAAGCATTTCTTTAAAACGACATGTGAAGTTGTGAAACCATCTCTAGTAATCCTTGACCGAAACCGGCCTTAGCAGACTTTTAAGGTTGGCCTTGCCCCATCTGCCTCCCGGCTCCTTGTGGCCGTGGCTAAGATACGCGAAGAACTGTCGCAATTCCGCCGTGCCACAAATATAAATTCATGGTGCCGCAGGAACCACAAGAGTCTGGATAAAGATGCGACGCGTCTCGATGGTGATGGTGCGGGGCGACGGCATGCGGTAATCGCAGTCAAGCAGGTAGCCCTTAGCAACCGCTCCAGATCAACCACTTGCAGGGCACTGTGCAGGGCTTTTGATATTCGGTGCTACCTGATGGCGGGGAGACTGGCGATTGGGAACCAGGGTAATTTGCCCCTGTTTCAGCGAAGTTAAGCGCTGTCTCGGTCATAACGGCCTCCGATTGGGAAATCAGCAGGCCTTCGCCGGATGAGTCAGGCGCTCTGTTGGAGCGTAAATTTGGTCGGGAAACGAAAAGAGATGGAGCTGAGGGGATTCGAACCCCTGACCTCTTGAGTGCGATTCAAGCGCGCTCCCAGCTGCGCCACAGCCCCGTTTGTGCCTCTAAAACAGCCTGAAAAAGAGTCTAAACATCACTGTTTTGGCAAAATCAAGATGTTAGCTTTACACAGAATCCCGCTTCGGTCAAGGCTCTCATGAGACAGTTGCATTAAGGACATCCAGAACGGTTCACCTATAAAGAAGTAGTTCGAGATTACAACGGTCCGGTCAGTTACGTCATACCGTGTCATGCATTTACCCACCGTGCAATGGCTGCAATTTTACGGGTTGCCGTTGCCGGCCAATAGGTTCACACTTTCAATCACTATTATTTGCCTGCCATTGCTGAACATTGCTTATGCAGAGAGTTAGGCACGACACCAACGTTCTTCTGGTCTTCAGAACAGGATAACGCCTCTATTCACTCATTCCCCTGTTCGACTTGGCCACATGCAGCTTAGCATTTCCTGCCACGCAAGAAGCGGTCTGGATGCAGCACTTGCAAAACAAAATATCTCCACCTCTATGCCCAGTGCACATACGCTGCACTAAGATGCTTTACAATAGAGCATCATGCCCAAACGCGACACATTGCGCCGCATCATCGAAATCGACCGCCAGATCCGCGCCGGATCATATCCACACCCCGACGCCTTAGCTACAGAGTTGGAAGTCAGCCGCCGTGTCATCTTCAACGACCGCGCTTACCTGGTAAACGTCTTGAGAGCACCGCTGGAGTTCCATTCGCAGCGTCGCGGCTGGTATTACACAGAACCCAACTATGCGCTGCCTTCCACAATGGTCACGCGGGGCGAACTGCTCGCTTTCCTGCTGGCGGTGGAAGCGGCCCAGCGCCAATTAGGGCCGGCCCTGGAAAGCGAACTCCACGCGGCAATCGAGAAGATCGGGCACAGCCTGCAGGGCTCGGTCGAAGTGAATTGGGAATCTTTGCGCCGCCACTTCACTATTACGGCTCCCATAGCAGCCGATGCCGCAGAACATACTTTGCTGGCGCTCCACGAGGCCATTGAACGCCAGTGTGCCGTGCAGATGCGGTATCTAACTGCCAGCCGGGGCGAACGGAGTCAGCGTCAGGTCGAGCCGCATCACCTGCAAAACGTGGACGGCGAATGGTACTTGATCGCCTTCGACCGCGCCCGAGGCAAACTGCTCACCTTCAACACGGCGCGTATCGACGAGCTGAAGATTCTCCCACGCACCTTCACACGACAGGCCGACTTTTCACCGCATGATTGGCAACAAACCGGCTTTCGCATCGAGTCGAACGAGCAGGTTTTCGAGGTGTCGATCCGCTTCGACGCTGCACAGGCCATTTACATCCGTGAGCGCCACTGGCACGGCACACAACGGCTAGAAGAACAAGCAGATGGCGGACTGATTTTGCATTTCCAGGCGAGCGGCCTGGGAGAAATCACGCGCTGGGTGCTGCAATACGGCAGCCACGCTCAGGTTATTGGCCCGCTTGCACTACGCGAACGGGTGCAGCATGAAGTTCAAGCGATGATGCAGATTTATCGGGAGAAACCCAATGAGTGAACATGTCTCTCGCCTGTTGTGGGCGAAATCAGACCCTTATCACCAGTTATGGCGACATTTGCTGGACGTGGCTGCGGTAGTTCAAGTACTTTGGCCACGTTTTGGGCCGGTGGAAACCATGCCGCCACGTTGGGCTGCTTACATCTGTGCGTTGCACGATGTGGGCAAAGCCGATCCATATTTTCAAAACAAGAACGAGTCCTTAGCCGCGGAGTTACGCGCATTCATTGAAATACCCTCGCGAGACGACAAACGAATTCAGGATACCATGTCCGATATTCAGCGCTATTTTCGCCATGAAGCGCGCTCAAGTGAATGGCTGCAAGCCCATTTGATGAAGCAGCACGGTTGGGGCAAACCTGCCACAGATGTCACCACGATGGCGATCAGTGGGCATCACGGCACGTTTGGCGAAAGAACCTATGAAGAACAAAATGCTTGTCCCAAGCAATATGCAACATGGCAACCATTGCGGGAAGAGTTGGCTCAGATGCTGTGGACGGTGTTAGAACCGCCATCCTACACGTCGAAGGAATTTGCTCACGCGGTCACCACAGGCATGATGCTGAGCGGATTGGTTATTCTGGCCGACTGGATTGCCTCGAATCATGAAGTCTTCAATTACCGGACACTGCATTGCCACAACGAGCCGCAGAAGTACTTTGAAGCATCGCGCGAACTGGCTCAACAGACCATTGACCGCCTGGAGCTGCTTCCTGTTCCGCAAACAGTCGCCCCCAAATTAGCCTTTGAACATGTGTGGCCCCTTTTGCCGAAAGAATTGCGACCATCGCAACAAGCGTTACAAGACTTAATTTTGCAGGGCGGCATTGCTCCAGGTTTAGCCATTATTGAAGCGCAGATGGGTGAAGGGAAAACCGAAGCTGCGATTTACCTGGCCGAGCATTGGAACGCACAGCGCCACACCAGTGGCGCCTATGTGGCCTTGCCCACCCAGGCCACCAGTAACCAGATGCACGGGCGCTATCGCAAGTACTTGCAGGATCGCCGTCCCGGTCAACACACACGTCTGGTTCATGGCATGGCGTGGTTGGTAGATGAGGCGTCACGCGCGGAGCCGTCACTCGTGAATGAGGGTGCCACGCCCGCAGAAGAAGCCGCGCTGGAAAATGAGCGCCGAATGTTTCATGAATGGTTCCGTCCCTTGCGCCGTGCGCTGTTGGCTTCTGATGGGGTGGGCACGGTCGATCAAGCCCTGATGGCCGCGTTGCACGTCAAGTTCGGAGCGTTACGATTACTTGGATTGCGCTCCAAAGTCTTGATCGTCGATGAAGTCCATGCTTACGACGCGTACATGAACACCATCTTGAAGCATTTACTGCAATGGTGTCGTGCGCTGGAGATTCCTGTGATCTTGCTTTCAGCGACCCTGTCGCACCGCCAGAAACAGGAACTTATCGCTGCCTATGGTGGCAGGACACAGGAGTTAACATCGGACCAGCCAGAAGCCTATCCGTTGTTGACCTTTGTTGCAACCGACGGCACAACGCGCACAGTGGAGGTGGAATCGAAGCAGCATCGCACTTTAGATTTGATTCCGCACGTGGGATGGCTGGACAATGTGGATGCCATTGCCGAGTTAGCATTGAAGCGCATTGAGAGCGGTGGCTGTGCCTGTGTATTGATGAACAGTGTTAAAGGGGCGCAAGACGTATTCAGCGCCGTGCAAAGGCTGTTGAAAAACAAAGCTGATAAAGCACTTGCTAAAGAAAACCTGATATTGTTCCACGCGCGTTTTCGTGCTGAAGCTCGTGAAGAAATCGAGAAACTCATAGAAGCACGTTTCGGCAAAGACGCCACACTTGAAGCTGGCACACGCCCACAGCGCGCACTGGTCATCGGTACACAAGTCCTTGAACAAAGTCTCGATATTGACTTCGATTTCTTCATTTCTCAACTGGCGCCCGTTGATCTGCTTTTGCAACGCAGCGGGCGCATGTGGCGGCACAAGCGTAAGCGACCCTTTGGGCAAAAACCAACGTTAGAAGTCCTCTTGCCACCAGCAGGCATTTGGGAATTTGGAGTCTCACAGAAGATCTACGCCCCCGAAGTACTTCTCCGCACGCTGGGTGTTCTGCATGGCCGCGAAGAAATAAAACTGCCATGGCAATTTCGCCCGCTCATCGAAGCGGTTTACAGCGAACAAATTCCTGATTTATCTCCTGTTCCACCGGAAATAATTAGCGAGGCTGCAGCAAAACATCATGCGAAAGTGAGTATTGAAGCCGGTAAGGCCAAGCTGCATTTGTTGCCGTCTCCCTCTTCGCGCAGTTTCGACATGAAACGCCGCACAGCGGACGAAAGCGACGAACAGGAAGGCGCCAACTACCTGCGCGCTTCCACTCGTCTGGGTAACGACTCACGCCCTGCCCTGCTGCTGCGCGACCCGAACCACATCAAAAGCGCGCAAGAGGCTACGGCAAAGAGCCGTGCTCCTCGAAGAGACATTCAAAAAACCATGTTTCGCCAGAAAGTCAATGTGCCCTGCTGGTGGTTGCGCGATACGAAAGCGGCAGAAGGTTATACAGATGTCTTCCAGGGTGAAGGCTGGCTTGGTCATCACCTGATCATTCCCTTGAAAGATGATGAATGGCACGCTGCCAACGGTGCCGTCATCCGTGATGATGAAGCACTGGGCGTGATTTATGAGGCCAAGACAGACAAAGCGAAAGCGGAAGAAATGGAGGAAGCCGATGCCGGTTATACAACCTGACGCATCGGCTCACCGCCACACGTGTGGGGAACAAGAAGGCACTAAGCTAAGCACTTCGCAGTAGTTAGGTTCACCCCCACTAAGAAGAAATTTATCAGAATTTCAAGATGTTACCCATTTTCCACCAATGCACTCGCCATGCCAGATTTTCAAATAGCCCCCTTGCACTGGGACTAAATTGTACTATCCTCTGGGTACATCAATGAGCAGATTTCTCTTCTTAGCTAATCGCACTAGTTCTTATTCAAGGAGGCATTATGAGACGCAAAGTAAAACAGACGGTCTTGAGAGTGCTACAAAAGGATGCTTCGGCACGCGACAGTGGCCAAAGACTGATCTGGGCAGTGTGCCGCGAGATGGGGCACGAGATAATGCCGGAGCAGGTAGAAGCCATCACAAATCTACCCAACTTTTCGTCGATTATTCGTGCCCGTGCCAAGATTCAGGAACAAGGACGTTTTACTCCATCGCCACAAGTGCGAACTGAGCGCCAAAAGTACAAGCGCTAACGAACTCAAGCCACAGGACTTACTAGGAGGACGACGATCAGCCCACTCTGTAGGTCCTGTACCTAACAGAGCTTAAATATTTGATGGAGGTGCAATATCACACCTGTAATTGAAACCGACGCAGATACAGAGAAAGCGATCTCGTTCAATGTCGCGTTGGAACCCTGGATTCCCGTGCTGAACAAGCAGGGAGAAGTGCGCGAAGTCGGCGTAGTGGAAGTACTTTGCAACGCACATGAATGGATTAACGTGCAGCATTCGCTGCCCATTGTCGAATGTGGTCTATACCGCTTGCTAATGGCGTTTGTGCTGGACATCTTTCAGCCCGAGGACGAATACGATTGGGCGGCATTGTGGAATGTGGGCCGCTTTGATGGAAGCGTCGTGCAAAAGTACTTTGAAGAGCATCACGACCGCTTCGAATTGTTTAGTTCAACGCATCCGTTTCTACAAAGTCCAGATACAGAAGGCGACGACAAGCCGTTAGCCGGCTTACTGCCCTCTCAACCGTCGGGCACAAACGCGGCGCACTTTCATCACCAGGTGGAAAGTGAGTTTGCCGTTTCGCCTGCTGCTGCGACCCAACTTCTGACGGCTATTCCCTCCTTCATGACCGCTGGCGGCGCCGGTTTGTCGCCTTCGATCAACGGAGCGCCACCCTGGTATGTGCTATTGCAAGGCAACAACTTGTTTGAAACATTGCTGCTCAACACAGTTGTGTTGCAGTTCACAACAGCACAGGAGAAAGGCGTTCCCATCTGGCGCAACCCCGAACCGGTGCGAAAAGAAGACAAGACCGAAGCGGGCCTGTTGCAATCGTTAACGTGGCAACCACGTCGCATTCTGCTGCGGCCCCACTGGGTTCCCGATGGTGAAGGCATTTGCGATCTAACCGGATGCAGCGCTCCCGTCCTTGTTTCGCGCATGAAATTTTCGGCAGGTTGGAGTACTCGCATCGAAAACTGGCGCGACCCGCAAGCGGCTTACCGCATCACCAAAGATGCAGTCACAATTCTGCGTCCACGCGAAAACCGGGCGCTGTGGCGCGATGCAGGAGCGCTAATGTTCTCCTGCGACCAGGCACATGGCGATCTTCAGTTCGACCGCCCAGCAGTAATCTCGCAGTATGAGCAGTTCGTTGGCGATATTTTCACGACACGAGACGTTCCATTGCAGTTAGTCGCTTATGGAATGCGTACCGATTTGAAGATGAAAGTTTTCGAGTGGCATCGCGAAGAGTTGAAACTACCAGCTCCAATTTACTGGAAAGGACAGTTTCATAATCGCGTGGAAACCGCCATACGCTTGGCCGAAGAGATGGCTTATAGCTTAGGGCAAGCCATCAAGAAGACCTATCCCCGCGATGGCGCCGGCAACAACAAAGCCTTTGATTCGCTGATTGTCCGCACCCAGAACGCGTTTTGGCAGCAACTGCGTTCGCCTTTCGTAGATGAGTTTTTGCCTCAAGTCGCGCCGTTAAATGCAGAAAGCAATTTAGACGAACTGGCTCAACTTACGAGCGAGTGGCACAAAGCTCTTCAAAAGGTGGCGCGACGGGTTCTGAGTACTGCAATTAGCGGCCTTGACACCAATGGAGAAGCGATCAGACGCCAGATTGAAGCGCGCAAGTACTTTGAAATGCGCTTGTGGATGCTGCTCAACCCCGATGAAGTGCAGAAGCGTAAAACCATTAAAAAGGGAGATTCCACATGACCCAGAGCCTCACCGACATACCCCCAGAAACCCCAATGACTGAGAATGCTGCCAACCCCCTTCCAGTAACAAAACGAGCGCGGTTGAACAGTGCTTTTTGGGAAAGCCAGTTGAACGAAGCCCAACAGTTTGTGCAGCGGCTGCATGCACTGCGTGAAGCGCGTTCCGGCGAACTGGCATTGCTGCGCCGCAACGCGGGTGAAACTGTGTCCACATCGCGCAATGTACTGAGCGTGTTCTATAAATTGCAGCCACCGCGTGGACAGCATAGCGAAAAGTACTTCTTGGTGGCCACGTTGTTTGATCTGAACCGCATCCACCCGATTGGCGGCGATTTCGGCGAAACCATGCAAAAGGTCAAAGCCAACGCCAGCGATTCCTTCGAGCGCCGTTTCCTGGTGCTGCTGGACGCGGGTTTCAGTAGCACCTCAGACGCGTTCAATGGCTACAGCACTGGTGGCGGTGAACTCGCCTATCGCTTGCGGCAAATGACAAAACTCGCCGCGTCCAAAGATGCGGGCATCAATTGGCCGGTTTTGCTTGCTGATTTGTGTTGGTGGGACAACGCGAATAAGCCGGTGCAGAAGAAGTGGGCCAGCAACTTCTACGATTTCCAGCCAGCCGCTGAGAACACAATTCAGACTAACCCCGAATCAGGAGAATAATTCAATGTTGATCGAAATTCATGTTTTACAAAACCACGCACCCAGCAACCTCAACCGTGATGATACCGGCAGTCCCAAAGAATGCGTTTTCGGCGGATTCAAGCGCGCCCGCATTTCCAGCCAGTGCTTGAAGCGTAGCATTCGCCGTTCCAACACCTTTCAGGAAGCACTGCAGGGACATCTCGCCACGCGCACTCGCCAATTGCCCGAACTGATTCGCGCTCGATTCACACAAGAAGGATTGAACGATTACGCTGATAACGCCGCCAAGAAAGCCAGCGGCTTCGGCACTGCCAAGGGCCATGAGCAAAAGCCCAAGGACGGCAAGTTCTCCACGGCACAAACCATGTTTCTGACTTCGCACGACATCGAAGCGGTGACCGAAGTCCTTTTGAAAGCGGCACGCGAAGCGGGCAGCGTTAAGAAATTTGAAGCCCTCAAAACAGTTGACTTGCAGAAAGAGGCCCAACAAAAAGGCTTTCGCCCCGTTTCAGTCGATGTGGCTTTGTTTGGCCGCATGACAACTTCGGAAGCCTTCCGCGATGTGGAAGCTTCCATGCAAGTGGCACATGCTTTGTCCACCCACAAAGTCGATCACGAATTCGACTACTTTACCGCTGTGGACGACCTCAAGAATACCGGCGACGAGGGCACACAAGACGACGCCGGTGCCGATATGCTGGGCGATGTCGAATATAACTCTGCTTGCTACTATAAGTACTTTTCTCTCGATGTGGACGGCCTGATTGCCAACCTGACTGGCGAGAGCGCGCGACGCAAAGATATTCCTACCGAAGAACAGCAGCAAGCGCGCGCACTGGCTGCGCAAGCCGTTCAAGCCTTCGTGCGCGCCATGACGTTGACCACACCAAGCGGCAAGCAAAACTCGTTTGCCGCGCATCAGTTGCCCGCCGCCGTTCTAGTGGAAGTCCGACCGTATTCCACGCCGGTTTCTTACGCCAACGCCTTTGTCAAACCGGCACGTCCCGGCTCTGATGGCGACCTCATGCACGATTCATTAAGTAAGTTTGGCAAACATGTGCAATCGCTCACCGGTGGCTTTAGCCTGCAAAGTACTTCGCGCCTGCTGTTGTCCCCCGAATATGATGAGACGACCTTCAACATCGGGGGTGTCGAACGTGTGCCTAACTTGAACACCCTTTGCTCTCGTTTGCGTGAGACAGTGAATGGCGATGGCGATGGAGGCGCAGTTGAACGTGAGGGAGGGGCACATGGGTAAGCCCATCCTGCTGTTGCGCCTCGAAGGCCCTTTGCAATCGTGGGGCACTCGCTCGCGGTGGGATGTGCGCGATACAGCCGCCGAGCCGACTAAATCCGGTATCGTCGGTCTGTTAGGATGCGCGCTGGGCTATCTGATGGGCGATGCACGCCTGGAAGAATTGGATGGAGCGTTGCGCTTTGGAGTACGCATAGAACATCCCGGTTCACTCATAACCGACTACCAAACCATCACCGATTTTTTGCCCACTGCGGATGGCCGCTTTCGTGTCAGCGGAGGCACACTCAATGGCCCCAGTGCAAAGCTAACAGAGGAAGGCTTCCGCCCGGCCACGGTACTCTCGCCACGCACTTATCTGGAAGACGCCGCATTCCTGGTGGCTCTGGAAGCCAAGAGTGACGATAAAGTACTTTCCTCTTGTGCACAGGCTTTGCAGCGTCCACAATGGCCGCTGTTTTTAGGCCGCAAAGCCTGTGTGCCCACTCGCCCTATCTTCGAGTACTACGGCGATCAATATTCCACCATTGAAGAGGCTTTCGGACATCATCCGTGGAGTTGGTTGAGTGCTTGCCGCGAACCCCGCACTAAACTTCCAGAAACCAATCTTGTGGCCTTTATCGAAGAAGCAAGCGGCGATCTGGTGCGACAAGATGCTATCCGCTTGAACGCATCGAGAAATTACGCTTTTCGTAACGTTAAGCGTTGCACTTATATGCCCGTTGCCGCTTCCCGTGCTGCCGAGGTGTCATCATGAGTCAGCAAAACCTTTTCTTTTCGAAGCTCCTATTGAATCCGCACAGTCGAGAAGTTCTACGCGATTTGCGCGACCCGTATCAATTGCATCGCACTCTTTCACGAGCCTGGGGCGAAGGCGACGAGTATGAACAGGCACGCGTACTATTTCGTGTTGAAAGTGCTGCAGAGCACGTGTCGGTATTGTTAGTGCAGTCCCAACGGGCACCCGCCTGGGACAAATTGCCCTCAAAGTACTTCCACGCCGCACCGCAAACCAAAGAGTGGCAGCCCGCTGTGCAGGCCGGTCAGATGTTGGCCTTCCGGCTGCGTGCCAATCCCACTGTGAAGCGCGACGGCAAGCGATGGGGCCTGTACAGAGAATCGGAGCAACTCGAATGGATCGGACGCAAAGCTCTGCAGCACGGCTTTGAGCTGGGCCAGGTCACAGCCACCAAAGAAGGTCAGCCGCAACGCGCACCAGGACGCACCAAACCAAACGTGCAGTTCTGGCGCGACAGTATCGCTGCCTGCCCTCAACGCGATAAAGGCAATGTTCTGACGGAGCGCACCGCCCCTGCCGTTTTTTGTGCCGCTCGTTTCGACGGCATTTTGTGCGTTAAAGATGTCGAAGTGTTCTTGCACGCACTGCACAACGGCGTTGGCTCAGCCAAGGGATTCGGCTTCGGCTTGCTCTCTGTGGCTCGCGCTTAAGTGCACCGAACAGTGCAGTGCCTTGTGAACGGATCGAGCCGGTGCTTTTATGTCGATGTGAAGCGAGTCACAAAGAAGCAGGTGATTTTAATGGATGATTTACACGCCTTACCGAAGTTCCGCGATGCGCTCTCGTTCTTATACGTCGAGCACGCGCGCATTGACCGCCAGGATAATTCTATTGCGCTGTGGGATGCGGAGGGGTGCACACCTGCTCCCGCCTCATCGTTGGCCGTCTTGATGCTGGGGCCGGGAACACGTATCACACAAAGTGCCATCACGATGCTGGCTGATAACAACTGCCTGGTCATCTGGTGCGGCGAAGAGAATGTGCGGTTTTACGCCTGTGGCATGGGTGGCACGCGCTCGGCTTCTGCGATGCTGCATCAGGCACGCCTGGTCTCCGACCCGACTCTGCGCCTGCGTGTAGTCAAGCAGATGTATTGGATGCGCTTCGGCACCGTTGTCGATGAAGCATTGAGCATCGAACAGCTACGCGGCATGGAAGGCGCGAGAGTGCGCGATTCCTATGCGGCGCATAGCCGTCAGACGGGAGTTACCTGGACAGGGCGCAACTATGACCGTGGAACGTGGAATAAAGCCGATGTCGTCAATCGCGCCCTTTCATGCGCCAATTCATGTCTTTATGGCGTGTGCCATGCCGCCATTCTTTCCGTGGGCTACAGCCCGGCGTTAGGTTTCATTCACACGGGCAAACAGTTGTCTTTTGTGTACGACATCGCCGATCTCTACAAATCCGAGTTAACCATCCCCCTGGCATTTGAAATGGCGGCCCAAAACCCACCTCAACTGGAGCGTGCCGTGCGCTACCGCATGCGCGATGTGTTCCGTGACAGCAATCTGTTGCAACGGATCATTCCTGATATTCGCAAGGTCTTGGGCGAACCGAAAGAGGAAGAGACTTCTCCTCTTGATCTCGATCCCGCTTTACCGACCGATCTGTGGACGCCGGAACCCGAAGTGGAACCCGAAGCCCGACCTGGCGACGAGCAATGGGGCAACGACCACGCATAGCCTACTCTCACAATTGCGGTCACACTAGGTGATAGGCACGTAGTATTCTGTCAAAGGGTATTTGGGCAGTTGAGCGAAGAGAAGCGGGTGAATTTATGGTGGTCTTAGTGATGGAACGTGTTCCAACTGGTCTGCGCGGTGAATTGAGCCGCTGGATGATAGAACCGAAGGCCAATGTCTTTGTTGGCCGCGTCTCAGGAATGGTGCGCGATAAGCTTTGGGAGTTGGCCTGTGCAAAAGCCAAAGGTGGGGCGGCACTGATGATCTATCCGGCTCGCACGGAGCAAGGTTTCGCCATTCGCACTCATGGAGAGACCAGCCGCCAGATCATTGATTATGAAGGTCTTTTCTTGGTAAAGATTCCAAAGCCTACACAGAAGGAGGTGCAATCAGAGCAAAATAACACAGATAGCCCACCTGACGAGGGGTGAGTTGCGCTATAAGTTTCGAAAGATTCTCGACGTGGTCGAAGTCTATTCTCCACACGTGTGGAGGTGAACCGATTGCGAGTTGTCCTGCAAGTGGGCGACGTTCCTATTCTCCACACGTGTGGAGGTGAACCGTCACCCGCCGCCGCGCTCACGCGTGACTACCCCTATTCTCCACACGTGTGGAGGTGAACCGTTCGGCTTCGGCTTCAGTCTGACTCAAGTAGCCTATTCTCCACACGTGTGGAGGTGAACCGCTGACGCCGCGTCAAAAATATGCTCTTTATCCCTATTCTCCACACGTGTGGAGGTGAACCGTGTGGGAATGGTGGCGGTTACTTGGGCGGCACCTATTCTCCACACGTGTGGAGGTGAACCGCGGCACTTACGTAAATACAACAGGAGGGAAAACTATTCTCCACACGTGTGGAGGTGAACCGTCACGCCGGTTGCAGAATTGGCCAAGCAGTACCTATTCTCCACACGTGTGGAGGTGAACCGCCGTAGCAAGCACCGCAAGCTCATCAGCATCGCTATTCTCCACACGTGTGGAGGTGAACCGACGCAAACGAATCCTTACTTTGACTTGCTTTTCTATTCTCCACACGTGTGGAGGTGAACCGAATAGCGTTGATTGTGGCATCTGTTGCGTGGTCTATTCTCCACACGTGTGGAGGTGAACCGGATGAATTTCGTTGAACTAATCGCGCAGCAGGCTATTCTCCACACGTGTGGAGGTGAACCGCATCGAAAACAGATGCCGAACGCGCTCATTTCCTATTCTCCACACGTGTGGAGGTGAACCGCTGTCAGCGTACTGTCCCGCGTGGCTTATGGCCTATTCTCCACACGTGTGGAGGTGAACCGAAGTTGAAGGAGATCACCTTCAGCCAAGCACGCTATTCTCCACACGTGTGGAGGTGAACCGTCACTGATAAAACGTAGTTCGCAGTCTCTGGTCTATTCTCCACACGTGTGGAGGTGAACCGGAACCAAGTGCTCGATCTTGCGCCAGTCGTTTCTATTCTCCACACGTGTGGAGGTGAACCGCTACGCCGCTTCACGCAGCAGAGAATCAGCCGCTATTCTCCACACGTGTGGAGGTGAACCGCAGGTGGCCTTGCCGGAAATCACCATCCCGCTCTATTCTCCACACGTGTGGAGGTGAACCGGATCGACCAGCAGTTGCTGCACCAGCAGTTGCCTATTCTCCACACGTGTGGAGGTGAACCGTCGCCGCCTCCGGTGCCGCCTCCGGTGCCGCCCTATTCTCCACACGTGTGGAGGTGAACCGCAGTGCGACGCAAAGCCGCGAAGAGGCGCGCACTATTCTCCACACGTGTGGAGGTGAACCGGCTTCGACGGCGGCCCGCTGACTTACACCGAACTATTCTCCACACGTGTGGAGGTGAACCGCCAAGGCGAAAGCCAACGCGAAAGCCAACGCGCTATTCTCCACACGTGTGGAGGTGAACCGTGCTGCGCGCGCCGTGGTGGGAGCCGCACTGGCTATTCTCCACACGTGTGGAGGTGAACCGAACGCGGAATCATTCGACCAGCACGGCCAGCTCTATTCTCCACACGTGTGGAGGTGAACCGGGCGCCCGCAGGGGTTACGAATAGGTGGTGGACTATTCTCCACACGTGTGGAGGTGAACCGGCTACACAAAGGCTTGCAGGAATTGCTATCATCTATTCTCCACACGTGTGGAGGTGAACCGGTCGAGAACTGCCGAAGCATTCAACTCCATCACTATTCTCCACACGTGTGGAGGTGAACCGTCATTCGCAAAACACACGCTGGCAAAATTCGACTATTCTCCACACGTGTGGAGGTGAACCGGCTGGTAACGGCTACGGCAAATTTTACTTTAACTATTCTCCACACGTGTGGAGGTGAACCGCTACCGTCGCGCGTTGAAGGGGGCACGATTCCTATTCTCCACACGTGTGGAGGTGAACCGGTGGAGGTCGAATCACCGTGCAACTGACACTGCTATTCTCCACACGTGTGGAGGTGAACCGCCAGCGAGTACGGCGGTGCTGTTACCGGTGTGCTATTCTCCACACGTGTGGAGGTGAACCGCGTATGGGCGACAAGCTTATGGGCGACAAGCCTATTCTCCACACGTGTGGAGG
>DASVRI010000049.1:0-47680 GCA_036388675.1 Abditibacteriaceae bacterium
CAAATCCGCATCATCCAACTGCACCAACAACTGGCCGATGCGAACACGATCACCTTCACGCACCAGAACCCGCGCCACACGTCCCGAAATTTTTGAGTTCAGGTCAACGTTCTGGTTTGTCTTCAAACTGCCCGTGACCGCCAGCACTTGTGCCAGATTACCGGTCGTCACCGCGACCGTGCGCACAACCGGCAAATCGGCCCCGCGTCCGCCACGACCTCCGCCAGCCGCACCGGCGGCACCGCCACCCGGCCCGGCAGGTTGTCTGGCTGTCCGCGCACGCCACGCCAGCCCCAGCACCAGAATCGCGGCCACGGCAACCCACGGCAGCCATTTCTTGCCGGCACGGCGCGGCGGCAACCCCGTTCCGTTGGGGCCGTTTCCGCCCGGTCCGCTTCCCGCAGGGCCAAGTCCTCCCGGACGCCCGACGTTTCTGCCATCAGGCGCATCGACGGGCGCTACACGGTTCGGCCTTTCTTTCACATTTTCTCTGTCTGTTAACGCCATAAATTTCCTTTGCGCCTTTCCAGATCTCGCGCAGGCGCGTTACCATGCAACCTCGCGTTCAAAGTAAACAGTTTACGCTGCGACTCGCGGTTAATCGTTTCGCGGTTAATCGTTGCCGCTCACGTTGCTGGCTGCAATGGGTGCCAGTTTATGATCCGTTACCGGACTTGAGTACTCGTTTCGGTTCAGCACGCGGCCTTTCATGCGCGCCCACCAGTTGGTCAGGTCGTCAAAGAGCGAATAGGCCACGGGCGTCGCCAGCAGTGTGAGCAACAGCGACATGGTTTGTCCGCCAAAGATGACCGAGCCGATAGCACGGTTGGTGCCCGCACCCGTTCCCGAACTCAAAACCAGCGGCAACATGCCCGCCACGAACGCAAGCGTCGTCATCAGAATCGGACGCAAGCGGTCGCGATTGCCTTGAATGATCGCGTCATAACGATTCATGCCTTCTTCGCGCAGCTTATTCGTGTGGTCGATCTGCAAAATCGCGTTTTTCTTCACCACGCCAAAGAGCACCAGAATGCCGAGCATCGAAAAGATGTTGATCGATTGTCCAAACAGCGCCAGCGACAGAATCGCGAACGGCACGGTTAACGGCAGCGACAGCAAAATTGTAATGGGGTGAACCCAGCTTTCAAACTGCGCCGCCAAGATCAGGTACATGAACACAACCGACATCAGAAAGGCGACCATGAAGGCTTTGCCCGAACGCTGCTGCTCCTTGGCCTGTCCAACCGGCGAAGAAGAGTAATCCGGGCCGAGGTTCAAGCCTTTGATAATGCCTTCCACCTTCTGCACAATGGTGCCGGTCGAGGCTCCCGGTGCCGTGTTGGCCAGGAGTGTAATCTGACGTTGACGATTCAAACGTTCAATGGTCGCCGGGCCGGTCGCGCGCCGGAACTTCACAATCTGGTTGAGCGGTACGCTGCCCAGAGTTGTTGACGGCACGCTCAGCAGAGCCAAACCTTCCAGATCGGCGCGGAATTCCTGTGCGGCGCGCACATGAACTTCATACTGCTCGCCACCCTCATTATAATCGGTTACTTTGTCGCCACCGACCAGGTAACGCAGCGCACCGGCCACATCAGCCGGCTGAACGCCCAATTGTTCGGCCAGGCTGCGGTCAATCTCCACGTTCAATTCGGGAGCGCCCAGCACCAGGTTGGTATCGGGTTCGACAACGCCCGGAATCTTCTTCATTTCCGTCACGGCCTTTTGCGACGCTTCTTGGAGCACCTTGAAGTCGGGGCCGTTCATCACATATTGCAAGGTTGCCGCGCCACGGCGTCCGCCCAGGCCACCAAACGAGTTGATCGGTGTGGCGCCGGTTTCAATGCCGCGCGCTTCCATGATGGGCGCGATTTGACGCCGCGCCAGTGTCACGATGTCCTGCTGCGACATCTCGCGCTTGTCCACATCCACCAGACGCACGTAAATCGACGCTTCGTTCAAGCCGCCATCACCCGCTGTGAGCAAGGTGTAACTGACGTTTTTACCCAGCTTGTCCTTGACCAGTTGTACCACGCGGCGGCCTTCCAGGCGAATCGCTTCCAGGCTGGTGCCCTGCGGCCCTTCAATCGAAATCTGGAATTGCGACTCGTCGTCTTCCGGCAGAAAGTTGAACGGCACCAACCCCGAACGCAACAACGGCACAGTCGAAAATAACGTCAAGCCCGAAATCAGCACAATCGCCCAACGATGGTGCATTGACCAGTGCAGCATCGCGGTATAAACGCGGTCGATAACGGCGAAGAAGCCGCGCTCGCGCGAACTGGGACTATGCGCACCGCCGTGCGAGGAACCGCCGTGCGAGGAACCGCCGTGCGAACCGCGCCCACTGCCATGCTGAGTACTCGCAAGGCCGTCGCTGGCCGCAATTTGCGCGTTGTTCGCCCCTGTAGCATTCGTCCCCTGGGGATTCTCGACGGGGCCACCCGTGGGCGTAGTCGCCTTGAACCAGCGCGCCGACAGCGACGGCGTCAACGTGAACGACACGAAGAGCGAAATCAGGATGGCGAACGCCATGGTCAGACCGAAGGAGGCCATAAAGCGTCCGACGATGCCGCTCATGAACGCAACCGGCAGGAACACCGCAACCAACGACAGCGTGGTGGCCAGAACGGCCAGGCCGATGTCGCGTGTGCCTTCAATCGCCGCCTGAAACGGGTTCATGCCCTTTTCTTCAATGAAGCGGTAAATGTTCTCGATGACCACAATGGCATCGTCGATAACGATACCCACGGCCAGCGTTAAGGCCAGCAGAGTGATCAGGTTCAGCGTGAAGCCCATGTAATAAATCAGGGCAAAGGTGCCGATGATCGAGGTAGGAATCGCAATCGCGGAAATAAGCGTCGAGCGCCAGTTCCACAGGAACAGCAGAACCACCAGCGAAGCCAGAATTGAGCCGAGAATCAGGTGTTCCTCGACCGAGTGGATAGCAGCCTCAATGTATGTGCTCTGTTCGCGCACGATGCGAATATCGGTGCCGCGCGGCGCGGTTGTCTTGGCCTGCTCAAGACGCTCTTTCACGCCCTCGATAACAGACAGCGTGTTTTCGCCGCTCTGCTTTAAAACCGAAAGCTGCACCGTCGTGCGGCCATTGATTTCAGAAGCCGAATTTGGTTCGGCAGTGCCGTCTTCCACGCGCGCCACATCCGACAGGAGAACCTGCGCTCCTTCTCCGGCACGCAGCACGATATTATTAAATTCTTCTACCGATTCCAGGCGGCCACGCGTGCGCAGAGTGAGGTTGCGAGCGCCCTGCTCGATGCGTCCGCCGGGAACTTCAATGTTCTGACTTTGCAAAGCGCGTGTGACATCGTTAACCGTCAAGCCGACGGCACTCAGGCGATTGGCATCGAGCCATACGTTGATCTGGCGGAACTCGCCGCCACGCACGTTGACCAGGCCGACGCCATTGGCGCTTTCAATCTGGCGGCGCAAAACTTTATCGGCATATTCGGTGACCTGGCGCAGGGGACGATCAGCCGTTATCGCGATGGACATGATCGGAATCTGTGAAGGGTCGAAACGGCGCACCGTCGGCTCTTCAACATCCTCCGGCAAGCGACCACGCGCCAGAGCGACGGCATCGCGCACTTCCTGCACCGCCACATCCACATCTTTTTCGAGCACGAACTGAACGCTCACGTTCGAGTTTCCCTCGCTCGAAGACGAACGCAGTTCTTCAATGCCCGATAATGTGCCGACGGCATCTTCGATGACCTTGCTGATTTCGGTCTCGACCGCTTCGGGCGAGCTTCCCGGCAATGAGGTGCTAACGGTTACCGTCGGAAAATCGACCTCGGGAAAGCGATCGACGCCCAGCCGGGTAAAGCCGACGAAGCCGACCACCACCAGCACCAAAATCATCACCATCGCAAAGACGGGCCGCCGCACACAAACTTCTGCTAATTTCTGCATAATGAACTCAACCTTAAACGGAACGACACCTGGACAAAGCGAATCGAGTACTCACTACGCTTTGTTTGCACCTGCCTAGCCGTAGCACGCTGCACGGACTTACCGCTTCTTTTTCTGTCTGGCGGCGACTCTTTGCAGGTTCGCCTGTTGTGTTTGTTCGGCCTCCAACGCACGCTGATACGCCGCCTGCCCTTCCGTGGTGAGAATGCCGACCGCAGCGGAAAGTTGCGCCTGCGACAGCGCAACATCAAAGCGCGCATTGACGGCCTGTGTTTGCGCCTGTAACAACTGTGCTTGCGCATCGCTCACATCGAGCGCGGTGCGCGCCCCGGCCTGGTAACCGATCTGCGCCGCACGCAAAGCCTCCTGCGCGGCGAGGACTCCCACCGTTGCATTGCGCTCGCGGCCTGCCGAGGAATCAAGGCTCAGTAAGTTCTGCTCGATCTGATTGGCGATTTGCAGGCGCTGCCCCTGCAAGTCCTGGCGGAACTGCTCCCTTGTGGCGCGCGCTTCCTCAACTTGAGAGCTGATGCGGCCCGAATCAAACAGGGTTTGCGCTACCCCCAGGCCCAAAGACAGCGCAAAACGGCCCACCGATGAGACCGGGTCGCGCAGGATACTGCCGATGGAAAGCCCCAGATTGGGACGCCGTTGCGCTCGTGCCACATCGATGTTGGCTTCAGCGGCGTTGACCTGCTCGCGTCCCTGCTGCAACAAAGGGCGCGCCTGCTCGGCCAAAGCCCGCAATTGCGCGCTGTTGCCGTTCTCACCGCTGGCCGCCGTGAGTCCACCTGCATTGGCTGCACCTGTTGCACCCGCTGCGCCGCTCGTGGCATTTGCGCCGGTTGCGCCGGTTGCGGCGTTTGCCGATGGCGTTGCTGCCGCCGCTCCCGCAGCAGTGTCTTCCTGAGTACTCGGAACGGCTCCAGAGTTCGCGGGAACCCCGATTCCCGCCGGTAACGGCACCTGTAGGGTAAGACGAGTAATCGGCTCAACACGCAGCGGCGTTTCCGGTGCGCGGCTCAACAATGTATTAAGAGCCGCCTTGCTCTGGGCCAGCGCGTTGCTGGCCTCGATGCGGTTGGTCTGTGCTTCAGCCAGCGTAGCCTGCGCCGTAAATACGTCCAGTCGGGGCGATGCCCCGGCTTCAAAGCGCACCTGCGCGATGCGCAACCGCTCGCGCGAGATTTCCACGTCGTTTTCCGCGACTTCAAGCAACTGGCCGGAACGTAAAATGCTGAGATACGCATCAACGGTGCTCAAAACCAGGTCTTGCTCGATTTGCAGGGTCTGCGCGGCCTGCGCGCGCGCCTGCGCTTCAGCAACACGCGTCCCGGCCCGCACGCGTCCGCCAGTGTAAACCGGCACGTTGGCCGAAACTCCCAGCGACGCACTCCGGTTGAAACCTAAAAACGTCGGTGTGCTGGAGCTGCTTCCGCCGCCCGTGCTGCCCCCACCGCCACCGGGCACGCCACCACCGCCACCGGGCACGCCACCGAAACTGGTTTGCTGCTGGCCAAACGAACGATCGAGACCAACATCGCCATTCAAATCGACTTGTGGACGGCCCTGGGCGCGCGCGCCACGTATGCGAGCGCGCGCCGCCACGACTGCCGCCTGGGCCGCTTCGCGCTGAGGATTGTTCTGCAACGTCAGGTAAATCGCGTCGGTCAAGGAAAGGGGCGCCACGTTACCGCTGGCGCGATGGCGCGTATCGGCCAGACCCGCATCGTCAGTCGGCACCGTAATGACCGGGGTTGTGGCACTGGCGGCGTCTGCATTCAGTGGCGGAACAGTTGTTCCCGCATCTACCGCCGTTGTGCCGGTGGCATCCGCTGCACCGCTGGCATCTGCTGTGCCCGTGGCATCTGCTGCAGTCGACGCCGCTGAGGTAGACCTTGCTGAGACAGGCGGCACTGCTGTTGCAGTCGCGCCGGTTGTTTGCGCGCTCACAGGCGATGCTAAAGGTTGTAACGCCAGCACCACCAGTGCAGCCGCAGCAAAAAGGGCGTGTCCATTGTTTTCGTATTTCACGGATGTGCTCATATCAGTTCTTTTCATCCATAGTGGCGGAGAGAATCGGGTCTTCGTTGGCGACATTTTCCAGCAGGCGTGACAGAATGTTCAGTAACATCGCCTGCTCTTGTTGGGAAATCTGCGAGCAGAGTTCGGACGAACGGTCGCGCAGTGTTTGACGCACTCGCTTCCAGGCCGTTTCGCCTTCGGGAGTAATCACAATGCGCGATGCGCGACGATCTGTCTCATCGGCGACACGCTGCACGTAACCGCCACGTTCCAATCGATCGACCACACCGGTGATCGGCGCTTTGGACAACATCAACCGATTGCCAAGCTCCGAGTGACGAATGCCGTCTTTGCCGCAGTGACCAATGCAACCCAGCGCCATCCACTGCGGCAACGTGAGACCATGCTCCTCAACGAACCGGTTGGCGCGACGCTCCAAAACGCTGTTGAGCAGCATAATATGACACACGATGGCCGAGGGTGGCAAAATCTGTTCGTTTTGCACCGATGTCGGAGCCATGCGCCGCATGTGCTGATGAGCAATCCGGCAACCGGCATACATTCCGTTCGAGTACTCGCTTGACAGCGGCTCCTCACCGTCACCGTTGGACGACACTGTTTTCTTGATCCTGGTTTCTTTCATTCTTCTCACTTCGATTTGCTTCACCTTACGGCGTGAAAGCTAACGGGCGACTAATGGGCGGCTGATGCGCCGCCGGGTGCAGCTTTAACACGCTTAAAGAAAAATAGCATAACCAGCCCGGCAAAACCCACATAGGCGATGGTGTGAAACACGTCGATATACGTCAACACAGCGGCTTGTCCCTGCACCAATTTGTTTATCACCTGGTAAGCGGCTTTTTGTGCCGCATCCGGCGTCATGCCATGAGCCGCCATGCCGGTCTGAATTTGATTTAACCGCTCCTGCGTGGCCGGATTATAAAGGCTGATGCTCTCGCTCAGGCGCGCGTCGTGGAACTGCATGCGCCGGTCAACCAACGTTGCCAGTAGAGCAATGCCGAACGAGCCGCCCAGTTGTCGAAACAAGTTATAAATACCCGCGCCTTCAGCGACTTGTCGCGGTTGCAAGGTTCCCAGCGCCAGCAACGATAGCGGAACGAATTGCAAACCGATGCCTGCACCGCGTAACACCAGCGGCCAATACATCGCCTGCTCCGGCATGGTCAGCGTTAAGCGGCTCTGGAACTGATACATCGAACCCAGGAAGATAATCATCCCGGCACCGATGATATAGCGCCGGTCAACGCGATTTGAGAGCTGCCCCACGATCGGCATCGTGAACGCCGACGCGATGCCGCCCGGCATCAAGATCCATCCGGTTTGTTCGGCTGTGTGACGCTGCACGTTCTGCAAAAACTGCGGCACCACAAACACCACGCCATAGAGCGCAAAGCCGAGAATAAAGGCATACATTGCGCCCATCGCCAGGTTGCGATTGGCCAGAATCCGCAGGTTCACCGCCGGGCTGGCATTCTTCGGATGCAGTTGCCACCACACAAAGGCCGCCAACCCGCTAATGGCGAAAATCGTCAGCAACACGATGAAGTTATCACTGAACCAGTCGTTGCTTTCACCCTGCTCCAGCACGGTTTGCAAACAGCCCAGACCAATCGCCAGCAGAATAATGCCCAGAAAATCGGCTGCGCGCTTTTTGCCGGCCGCCGCCGAATTGGGCACATAAAGCATTGTCAGCACGCCGGCGAGTACTCCAATCGGCAGGTTGATAAAGAAAATCCACGGCCACGAATAGCGGTCGGTAATAATACCGCCCAGCGTTGGCCCCAGCGTCGGCGCCATGATGACACCGATGCCGAAAATCGCCTGCGCCAGGCCGCGCTTGGCCGGTGGATACACTTCAATCAACGTTGCCTGCGACGTGGACAAAAAAGCCGCGCCGCCTGCGCCCTGCAAAATGCGCCAGAGAACGATCTCCGGCAGCGTGCGACTGATGCCGCAACCAAACGAAGCGACCGTAAAGAGAATAATCGAATACGTCAGATAACGCTTGCGCCCGAAGAAATCGGATAACCAGCCGGTAAGAGGTAGAACGATGACGTTGGCCACGATGTAGCCCGTCGAAACCCAGCCGATTTCACTCAAAGTCGCGCCCATGTTGCCCATCATGTCGGGCATGGCGACATTCACAATGGAAGTATCGAGTACTTCCATCAACGTCGCCAGCATTACGGCAACCGTGACCAAAGCGCGCAGGCCCGGCGTGAGCGGTGCAACGGGAAGCTGCGGGGCCTGCGACGAGGCGGCACGAGTACTCGCATTGGGAGTACTCGCTATCGGCCCGTCTATGGTGCGTCCTGTGCTTGCCATTGTTCTCGTGTTCCTGCTGCTTGCCCTGTTACCCGTTGCCGTCACTTCAACCTGCTGCGGTCACTTAGCCTGTTGTCACCGTCGCCGTCACCGATAGGCCGCCACGTAAGCGATCCAGATCGTGCTGATCGCGGTCGAAGACAATCTTCACCGGCACGCGCTGCACTACCTTGGTGAAGTTACCCGAAGCGTTCTCCGGCGGCAGCAGCGCCAGCGTCGCGCCTGTGCTGGCCGAAATTGAATCGACATGGCCGTGAAACTCGTGCGCGGCAAAGGCGTCGACTTCAATATCGACCGGCTCGCCGGGCCGCACCTTGGTCATCTGCGTTTCTTTGAAGTTCGCGACCACCCACAGGCTGCGCGGCACCAGGGCGAAGATCGCCTGCCCCGGCGCGACTTGCTGCCCAATTTGCGCCGCGCGCCGCGTGATGACTCCATCGACCGGCGCTACGATGCGCGTGCGCCGCAACGCGATCTGGGCGTTTTGCAGCGCCGCTTGCGCTTGCAGCACATGTGCGCGCGCCGTTTGCACATTCGCACTGCCCACGGCGAGTTGTCGAGGCAACGCCCGCGCCTGATTGAGCTGACCCAGAGCCTGCACACGCTTGCCCTGCGCCTGTCCTACGTCCTGTCGTGCAGCCTGGAATTGTGCGCGATTTTGCTGTATGACAGTTTGCGACTGCACAACGGCATCACGCGCAGCGGCCAGTCGCGTCTGGTTCTGGCGCACCGCCGCCTGCGCTTCACCAATCGCGGCAGTCGCTGCGCCGGCCTGTGCTCGTGCTTGCCGGATGTTCGCTTCCGCTGTGCGAATCGCTTCTTGTGAAGCGGCGTACTGTGCCCGGGCCTGTGTAATAGTCGCTTCCGCCGCACCGACTTGCTCGCGCGCACTTGTCCATTCCGCCTGGCGTTGCGCCACATTGGCCTCTGCTTGCTCCACCGCCTGACGTGTCGCTTCAAGCTGCGCCTGGGCCGTTGCTGCCGTGGCGCGCGCCTGCTCCAGAGATTGCTGGCTCACAGCATTGCCCCGAAAAAGTTCTTCATAGCGTGCGGCATCCTGTGCGGCTCGTTGGGCCTGCGCCTGGGCCGCCGCCACATTCGCCTGGGCCGCGCGCACCGCTGCCTGCGCCGTGTTGATAACCGCCTGCGCAGCACTCACAGCCGCAACGGCGCGCTGCCGAGCCACCAGCGCCGACGTGATGCCGGCGCGCGCTGCATTCGCGGTGCGCACTGCTTGCCCGCGCTGCGCCACCGCAGCACCGATTGCAGCCCGTGAAGCAGCGGCAGTTCCCCGCGCGCGACGCTGTGCTGCAACAGCCTGCTCGATAGTGGCACGCGCCGTCTGCACGTTGGCTACCGCGCCTTGCGTGGCGGCCTGCGCATTGGCGATTGCAGCTCGCGAACGCTGCACATCCGCCTGCGCTGCACCGATTCCGCTCTGCGCCTGCTGCACTCCGCCCCGCGCCTGCTGAATCTGCGCGTTGCCGGTTTGTTCCGTCAACTGCTCGCTCGATAGTGCGCTTCGCAACGAAGCCTGCGCTACGGCAAGGTTGGCCCGGCCCTCTTCCAGATTGCTGCGAAATGTGGCATCATCCAGCACCGCAAGCAACTGTCCGGCATGCACGTATTCGTTGTCACTTACGAGTACTCGCGACAGATGGCTGCTCACACGCGGCGTAATCTGCACGATGTCGGTCGTCACATAGGCGTCATCGGTGGAGACATGGCTTTGATTCCATCTCCACATGCGCATGCCCCAGACGCCGCCAATCAGCAGTGCACCCAGCCCGGCGGCCAAAACCAGCGGCCTCACCCAGCGCGGACGTGCCCTTTTGGGAGCATCCGCAGCGGTGCTATCCGTCGGTGACTGTCCGTTCGGTGCGGCGCCGTTAGCATCACCGTTAACGGCAGCGCGTTCCGTTTGTGGCGCCGGTGCTTCGACTACAGCAGTCGAGTGCCCGTTGCGCTCGTTCCTTGTCAAATCGTTGAATTCAGCTCGGGTGTTGATGTCTTCGGCCATGATGCACTTCTGTTGCGTGAATACTCCGGTCGAGTACTCGATCAGTGGTTAACACAATTAGTTTCTATGCAAACAATCTTAATCAATACCAATAGTCGAGTCAAGCGGCCCGCGGGTTCCATCGGGTATAATTTTTTTATCCCGCGAACGGATGAGAAACCCCTATGGCGATGATCCAGATTAAGGATGTAACCAAGAGCTACCGCGATTTAACGGCGGTGCGCGACTTAAACCTCACCATCGAAAAAGGCGATGTCTTTGGCTTTATCGGCCCCAACGGCGCCGGCAAGACGACGACCATTAAAATTCTGGCGACCTTGCTCGAACCCAGCACCGGCCAGGCTTATGTCGATGGTGTCGATGTGGTGCGCAACCCGCTCGAAGTGCGGCGACTGATTGGCTACATGCCCGACTTTTTCGGTGTTTATGACGACGTGAAAGTGTGGGAATATCTCGACTTCTTCGCCGCCGCGTATAAAATCCCGGCCAACAAGCGCAAGAGCATCATCGACGATGTGCTGGAGTTGACCGACCTCACCGTCAAGCGCGAAGCCTACGTGGAAAGTTTGTCGCGCGGCATGAAGCAGCGCCTGTGCCTGGCCAAGACTCTGGTGCACGACCCGAAAGTCTTACTTTTAGACGAACCGGCGTCCGGCCTCGACCCGCGTGCCCGCATCGAGTTTCGCGCGCTTTTGAAAGAGTTGCAGGCGATGGGCAAGACGATCTTCGTATCTTCGCATATTCTGCCCGAGTTAGCCGATTTCTGTAACGTGGTCGGCATCATGGAGCGCGGCAACTTAATCGTATCGGGGCGGGTTGATGAAATCGTACACAAGCTGGAAGGCGGTCTTGTCTTAGATGTGCGCTTTACCGGCGACCCGGAAAACGGCGCGCGGGCCGTGCAACTGTTGCAAGGCTACCCTGAAATTCGCGATGTGCGCAACGAGGGCAATCACCTCGAAATCGGCTATACCGGCACGCACGATGCCTTGCCGCAGTTACTGAATCATCTCGTCACCAATGGCCTGCCGATTTCCAGCTTCGCCCAGCGCGCCGCCGACCTGGAAGATGTCTTCATGAAAGTCACAGCCGGCGCCGTGCAATAACTGCTTTGCAATAACTGCTTTGCAGTAAACGAGTACTCGTTATGGCGCAGATTAAGATTTATGGTCTGAAAGAGCAGTTGGAACCACGTCGCGAGACGCTATCGGATGTGATTCATTCCTGCGCCGTCGATGCGTTGGGGCTGCCGCCGGACAAAAGGTTTCACCGTTTTATTGCGCTGGAGAAAGCCGATTTCATTTTTCCGTCAGGCCGCAGCGACGATTACACCATCATTGAAATCAGCATGTTCAAAGGCCGCAGCACGATGGCGAAAAAGCGGCTCATCAATTTGCTGTTCGAGCGATTGAATGCGCACCTGGGCATCGCCGTTGATGACATCGAAATCACAATTTTCGAAACGCCCAAGAAAAACTGGGGCATTCGCGGAAAGCCCGGCGACGAACTCGAACTCTCTTACAGCGTGACGGTGTAGCGGGTGTTTCAAAGATCCTTGACGGGCAGAGAAACTAACAGCGGCTATGGTATTGCGCGCGTAAAAAGATTATGCGTGTGGTTTGAGGCGTAACCGCAATGAAACTTGAAACTTTTCGCCAAAGGTTGAGCAAAGGCAAGTCCAGTGGCTATGGTTACGAAGTTGACGGCAAGATCGGCTTTATTGCTGTTTGGCGGTATGAAGATGTTTTCGTGCTCACTTGGGAGGAGTTTTCAGTTGGACAGTTCTACAATGAAGAAAACTACACTCGTGACGAAGTGCATCACTTCGCTACCGTAGACGCTGTCTTACAGTTCCTGGAGACTAACAGCGTAGCCCCGACCTGGTTCAAAGGGTAGAGCACTTGCGTCAGTCGCAAATCAATCAGCCATGATCGAAGTCGAGAATTTGAGCAAGGTTTATGGCAGCGAGTACTCGGAGCCTGCGGTGCGCGGCGTTTCGTTTCGCGTCGGCAAAGGGGAGATTGTCGGGTTTCTCGGCCCCAACGGCGCGGGCAAGACGACCACGATGCGCATCCTCACCTGCTTCATGGCGCCTTCGGCGGGCACGGCGCGCATCGCGGGCCACGATATTCTGGAGAACTCGCTGGAAGTGCGACGCAACATCGGCTACCTGCCGGAAAACGCGCCGCTTTATCCCGACATGACAGTGCTCGACTATCTGGGATATATTGCGGCGCTGCGGCGTGTGCCCAAGAACAAGCGCGCCGAACGACTGGAAGCCGCGCTCGATGCGGGCAAATTGGAAGATCGCGCGCATACCCTGATTCATAAATTATCGAAAGGTTATCGGCAGCGCGTCGGCATCGCGCAGGCCGTGGTACACGACCCGCCGGTTGTCATTCTGGATGAGCCGTCGGCGGGTCTTGATCCGGCGCAGCGTGTGGAAACGCGCGGCTTCATCAAGGGCCTGGCGCAAGAGCATACCGTCATTCTCTCGACGCACATTTTGCCCGATGTGCAGGAAGTGTGTTCGCGAGTACTCATCATTCATCGCGGGCAACTGGTGGCCGACGACACGACCGAAAATCTGGGTCAGAGCGGAGCGTCCAATACACGCATCCGTCTCGTTGTCAAACGCGCGCCACAAAATGCGCTGGAGCAGATTCGCGCTTTGCCCGAGATCACTTCCGCGCGACAAGAGGAAATGTCGGCAACGCCGGGTGAGTACTCGTTCGTTCTGGATACACGCGACACGGGCGGCAATGACCCGCGCGAAGCCGTGGCGCGCCTGTGTGTGCAAGGCGACTGGGGATTGCTGGAACTGCGCCGTGAACGCACCAACCTGGAAGACTTGTTCCTGCGCCTGACGGCTCAAGCCTGACGGCTCAAGACCAGCATTGAATAATCTTATGGCACCCATTGGCCTCATCGCATGGAAAGAGTTTAAGACCTACTTCACATCGTGGATGGCTTACGTGCTAATGGCCGGTTGGCTGCTCATCGGCGGCCTGCTCTTTTCGGTGCTGTTACGCCAACCGGATAACTTCCAAATATCCGCCGTCTATCCGTTTCTGATTACCGTTCTACTTTTCGTAGTGCCGCTTGTCACGATGCGCCTGGTGGCCGAAGAAAGCGAAGCCGGCACGTTGGAAATGCTATTCACGTCACCTCTCACCGAGTGGCAGGTGACGCTGGGCAAGTTCTTCGGCGCGTGGGGATTCATCGGAGTCTTGTTGCTGTTGACAACGCAATATGCCATCATCGCGGCGCGTTTCGGCACGGTAGAAAGCGGGCCGCTGTGGGGCAGTGCCGTGGCGTTGCTTTGCGTTGGGGCCAGCTTCGCCGCTTTTGGATTGTTCTGCTCCAGCCTGACGAAGAGCCAGGTCGTGGCCGGTTTTATGACCTTCGGCGGATTGTTGCTGTCGTGGATGCTGTCGTTTGTGGCGCAATCGGCGCCGACAAATCCGGTTGCGACATTTGTTGGTCAGTGGTCGGTGTTTTCGCATTTTCTGGCTATGCTGCGCGGCGCCATCGACACGCGCGATCTGGTGTTCTTCGTCTCGCTGACGCTGTTTTTTTTGTTTGCCACAACGCGCGTGCTGGAAAGCCGTCGCTGGCGTTAAACACATTTACGATGAGTACTCGCAAGCCGATACCCGACGCGGAAACATCCGTCCCGGAAACATTTGTCCAGGAGACATCCACACAGAAGCTGGATTTTCTGGCGCGGTGGGCCGGTTCGCTGTTGTTGGCCTCGCTGCTGTTCATGCTCGCTGCGGTGCTGACACTGGGTTCGTTCGGGCGCAGTTTCGCGGCGGGTTGGGGCTTTGTCGTGGCGGCTGTGCTTTCGTGGATCGGCTGGTTTATCGGTCGGCGGCAAAGCGAGCGTCTCGCGCCCGATCGCTATGCAAAGCAGCGCGGCTTACAGGCGGCCAACGCGCTTTCGTACACGTTACTGTTTGGCGTGGTTCTGGTGGCGGCCAATTACCTGGCGGCACGGCACTATTCAATCTTCGACCTCACCAGCAATCGCATCAATTCGCTATCGGCGCAAACACGACAAACTCTCGCGCACTTGCCGTCGCCGGTTACGCTGACCTACGTGTATGCTCCGCGCGAGCGCAACGGGCAGCCCCCTCCAGGCGCGACGGCGCTGCTCAACTCCTACGCCGGCGCTTCGGACAAAGTGCGCGTCGAGTTCGTTAATGCTGTAGTCGATCCGCTGCGTTTTCAAACGCTGGGGCTGAGTGCCGGGCGCCGCGTCCTGGAGTGGGGCCAGCCGGTCATTGTGGCGCAGATAACTGCTACTACGCCAAATACTCATGCAGCGAGTACTCGCAATGCAACCCGGGCGCAACGTCAGGAGATTCTGGTGGCCGATGAGCAAAATATCACATCGGGCCTGCGTCGTCTGCTCAACCCCAAGCCGCGCACGTTGTATTTCCTGACCGGACATGGTGAACTCGACTTCAATCAGCCCATTCTCACGACGGCGCGGCAGTCGCTGCAAGCGCAAAATTATACCCTGCGCAGCACACGCTTAAGCAACGTGAAAGGCAAGACACAGGATGGCATCCCGACCGATGCCGCCGCTCTTATTGTGGTTGCGCCGCAAACCGACCCGACCGCCGGCGAAGCGACACTCTTGACGCGTTATGCGCAGCGTGGACGTTTGGTATTGTTGATGTCGCCCACGGCAACGCCACAGCCACGCTGGAAAACGTTGGCTCGTTCGTTGGGTGTTGAGGTGGATGAAGGTTTTGTGATTGAGCCTGCCACGCAAACGCCGCAACTGGTGCGCGGACAATTGGAAGATGCTGCACGCAGCCCGATTTTACGCGGTGTCAGCGGCGACGTTCTGCTTTCGGGAGCGATGCCGTTGGGTCTTACCGGCGCGGCGGGCACGACACCAACTGTGCTGTTTCAAAGCTCGCCGCAAAGTCAGGCCGTCACGCCCCCAAGCCGCAACACACGTCCCGGCCCGTTTGTGCTGGCTGCGGCCATCGAAAAACCCGGCGCGCGCGCTGTGGTGATCGGCAACGCACTTTTTTTAACCGATCAGTTTGTTAATGTTCTGGGCAACAGCAGTTTCTTCATCTCGTCGGTGAACTGGACGGTGGGCGATGACCAGGCCATTGCGATTCCGCCCAAGCCGCCACTTGTCAATCGCATTGAAATCAACGAGCAAACTGCACGTTTTCTCGCGTTGCTCACATTATTGGTTCTGCCCGCCGCCGTGCTCATCCTGGGCGGCGTGGTGTGGTGGAAACGCCGCTAAGTTAACTTTGCATGAAAGCATTTCGTTCCACAATTATTCTGGCTGTGCTGCTGGCGCTTGTTGGCGGCTATATCTACTGGAACGAGCGTGGGCCCATCACCGGCGCTGGACAAAGCGTTTTGCTGCGCTTGCCCAAAGAGAACATCGCCTCGCTGCGCTTCACGCACAGTAAGCAGCAGTTGACGCTACAGCGTCATGATGGAGGCTGGCAAGTACGCGATGCAGGCCATGTCGCACCGGCTGACGAAGAAGCCGTTAACCAACTGCTGCAACAATTGCAACTGCTTCAAACTTCCGTTACGTTGCCCAACGACGACGCCAAACTGCAAGCTTACGGGCTGCAACAGCCTCAACAAGCCATTACGGTCAACGAGCAGCAAACTATCGAGTTCGGCAACAAGCCGCCGGTGGGCGCCGGTGCGGTTTACGCGCGCGTCAACAACCAGGTGGCGTTGCTGCCCGCGTCTCTGGCAGAGGTTGCGGCGCACTCGTTTACACAGTGGCGTGATAAGGCAGCGCTACGCATCAACACTAAAAACGTAACACAGTTTTCCATTGACGCCCCCGCGCTGAATGCCACATTCGTTCAAGTGCAAAACGCGGCTACGCAAAATGTCAATGCAGACAGTGCCGCCTGGAAAATCACACAACCTTTGGATGCAGGTGCCGCAAATGAAGTCGTGCAAAGCTTCGTGGACGCGCTGGCGAGTACTCGTGCCGCCGGTTGGCTCGACGAAAAGCCGACAGATTTAAGAAAATGGGGCTTGGATAAACCCGTGGCTACAGTTGTTGTAAACCAGAGTAACGATGCACGCACACTGCGCGTAGGGCACAAATTGCAACAAGGTTACGCGGCGCAGAATTCCCTGTCCGATGCAGTGTTTGTGCTGCCTAATGGAGCCTTCGCGCTGCTTAATCGCCCGATGCGCGAGTGGCGTTCCAAACGACTGGCGCACTTTGATCTGTCGCAATTGAACGGCATTGTTATTCGCTCGGGCGGCGCACAGAAAACGTTCATAAGGTTCGGCGAGAAGTGGATTCAAGAGGGAGCGCCTTCCGGTATGGCACAAGATGCAGCCAACCTTGCCGTGCTTGACATTCTGGCCACGTCGCGTGATTTAACGGTGCAGGATTTCATTGATCGTCCGGCCCCGGCGCTGTGGAAGAGTTTTGAGGCGCCGACGTTGCAACTAAGTTTCAGAGGAACGCCGTCGCAAACCATTCAGTTGCTCAAGCAGAACAATCGAGTACTCGCGCGCTCCGCTTCCACTGGCGAAAAAACGGACGGCAATTCAATCAACTTTGAGCCAACTCTATACGTCCTGTCGCCGGAATTTCTTGATGCGTTTCAGGAGGCACTCGGCGTGCTGTTTCCCAAACCGAAGCGCTAACCTACTCTACCTCGTTTTCAGGTGCAGCTTTGGTTCGCCCCAGAGTATTGACTACCACGACACCTAACAAAGCCAGAAAGCCTCCCACCAGCGAGTGCATGGTCAAAACCTCGCCCAGCCAGAAGTGCGCCATCAGCGTTGCCAAAACCGGCACCAGGTAGATAAAGCTGACCGCAACCGAAACCGCAATACGCGACAAAACGTAGCCCCAGATGGTGTAGGCAATGGCGGTCGGAAAGACGCCCATGTAAACAATGGTGAGCGTTGCACCGGCGGGCGCCCGCTGCAACTCGTTGAGCAACCCCGGTGCAAAGGCGAGCATAAAAAACGTGCCGCACCAGATGCAGTAGGCCACGAGATGCACCGGGCCATACTTCCGCAGATAGCGCTTCTGCAAAATGGTGTACACCGCTGCGGAGAACGCCGCCACAACAATGAGGAGCGCACCGGGATTGAGCCGAAACCCGCCGCCTTTAGCCTGTGCCAGCAAAGCCATCCCAACCAGACTAATGCAGATACCGGCCCAACCGGCGGGCGTCACCTTTTCGCGCAGAAATGCCGCCGCGAAGATCACCACAAAAACCGGCGAGACATTGACCAGAAAACTGGCGACACCGGCGGGCGTCACCTTCTGGCCGACGTTCAGCGCGAAGTTGTAAATCGTGAAGCCCAGCAAACCCATCAGCGCCAGAACGGGAACATCACGAGCTTCGGGCAGCGGCCAGCGTTGCGCTATGGCGACAACTACCAGCACCAGCGACGCCACGAGGTAGCGCGCCAACGCCACATGGCCGGGTGTGTAGTGTTTTAGTGAAGCAGTGATTGCAGGGAACGCCGAGGCCCACAGCGTCAGCATGACAAGCAACGTACCAAGTAGCGGCATATCAAGCCGCGATGGCGCGTGCTGTGGCGTGGCGCTTCGAGTACTCGACAAGGGTTTAGAAGTTTTCCATGGCGCTGCGACGGCGCTTTTGTTCTTTATACATCTCACGAAAAATCTTGAATTTCGCCTTGTGGTAGGCCGCCGTTTCCTTGCGCGGCTTGACGGTTTTACCGGCGTGGCTCATGCTCTGCATGGCGTGGTAAATGTCGGGATGAATACCGGCTGCGGTCGCCGCCAGGATGGCCGAACCCAGCATCACAGCTTCGGGTTCCTGCGGCAAAACCAGCGTTGTGCCCGTGGCATCGGCGTGCTCCTGCACCCACAACGGGTTCTTGGTGCCGCCACCCGTCACAAAGATGGTGTCGATGTTGTAGCCCACATCGTTCATCGCCGCGATGATGTCGCGCGTGCCGTATGCGACCGCTTGAATCGTGGCGTAATAAAGCAACGCCTGTGATGTAATGGACTCGTCCAGCGAGAGGCCATCGACCATAGCGTGCGCGTGCGGATCGGCGTGCGGCGAACGATTGCCGAGGAAGTAAGGCAGCACATGCACGTCTTTGGTGATCTGCGGCCCCTGAGTACTCACCGCGCCGCTCATGACTTGCAACCGCGCGATTTCCATGTTGAGCAATTCGTATACAGTCTTCTTTTCTTTTTTGGCGCGAGCGACCAGCGCTGGCGCATGGGCGTGGTCGTTGATGACGTGGTCGATGGCGCTGCCGGCTGTCGATTGCCCGCCTTCAGTGAGCCACATGCCGGGAACCATGGCGCTCCAGTAAGGGCCCCATACGCCGTCGATGAACCGTGGCTCCCGCGACACGGCCATGTGACAGTTCGATGTGCCGCCGATTAGTGCCAGCGCCGATTCAAGCTGTTGCAACTCGATTTTTTCTTTACCTTCCCAGATGGCGCCCAGTAAACCCAAGCCGCCAGCGTGCGCGTCGATAATGCCGACGCCGACGACACAATTCGTTGTGAGCCCCAGTTCGGTGGCGCTTTGCAGCGTGAGCGGCCCCAACTTGGAGCCCATCGGGCGCATATCGCTGCCGATTTTGTCACCTTCAAACAGGTCGCTCAGGCCGATTTTCTTGAAGTATTTTTTGTTCCACTTGCCGCTTTTGCCTTCGTGCCCCAGATAAGTCCACTTGCAGACAACGGTGCACAGGCTGCGTGCGTCGATGCCGGTCGATTGATAGGTCAAAAAATCGGCCAGGTCGAAGAACTTGCCGGCGCGTTCCCAGGTTTGCGGCAGATGTGTTTTAAGCCAGCGCAGCTTGGGTGTTTGCATTTCGGGAGAAAGCCGCCCGCCGACGTATTTCAATACTTCATGTTTACCCGCGTTGATTTCTTCAGTTTCGGCCAGTGCGCGATGATCCATCCACACGATGATGTTGCGATTATGGTCGCCTTCATCGTTGACGGCAAGCGGTTGGCCGGTGAGGTCGAACGCCACCAGGGAACACGTCGCGTCATAGGAAATGCCGGCTACATCCTCCGCCGCAACATTAGCTTGTTCGCGGCAGGCGCGCACCACTTTGCAGACGGCACGCCAGATGTCTTGCGACGATTGCTCGGCGTAGCCGGGCCTGGGCTTCCACATCTCTATCGGCTCAGTGGCCAAAGCCAGCATCTTGCCGCCGGCGTCGAAAATGCCGGCGCGTGCACTGCCCGTCCCCACATCAATTCCAATGACGTAACGCTGGTTGCTCATTGCCTGTCCTTTGACGATTATGAGCTTTCAAGTATAGCGCGACAGCTCACGAGTCACGTTAAGGTTATAGCTTCAATACGGCGGCAAGGCACGACGTGCAATGTGCAACAGCGCCAGCAGAAACAGAAGAACATTGCGCGGCAACACGGTTAGCATCTGTGCTCGGTGTCGTCGGAGACCATGCCCCGTCCCAGAAAAAGATTTGGCCCTTTGATGGCAGGGAACAATTTCTGCTGGCGTGGCCGGGAAATGCCTTCGCACGGCAGGCCAACAGCATCGCCGACAGCGGTGCCCAGAATGCAACCGGCAATGGCATCTTCAAGTGTATTGGCCATATGATAAATTGCTATAGCGTGCTGCTCGCATCAGAAGGCTTTCACTTCAAGTGCAAGAGCCGGTAACCACGATTATCGAGTACTCGAAAGGAACCGCTCATGAAGAAACCGTTTGACCCGCATGAAGGTTTTCCCCGCATCGAAGCAGCGATAGACCCTTATCCCAAAGCGGCTCTGTTCGAACTCGCCGAAGACGGCTTCAATTCCGTTTTCGAGCAGCTTGTCGCTTGTATTATTTCCATTCGCACCTATGACGAAACAATGCTGCCCGCCGCAAAGCGACTCTTTGCCGTCGCGCGTACACCGCAGCAGATGAGCGAACTTTTACCCGATGCCATTGATGCACTGATTCGCGACTGCACTTTCCACGAGCCCAAAGCGCACCAGATACACGACATTGCGCGCATTGCAGTTGAACAACACGGAGGCGAGTTGCCCTGCCGCCAGGAAGTGCTGCTGTCGCTGCGCGGTGTCGGCCCCAAATGCGCCAATTTAGTACTCGGCATTGCGTGCCGGGAGCCGTTTATCGGTGTTGATATTCATGTGCATCGCGTTACGAACCGATGGGGTTACGTCGCAGAGAAAACGCCGGAGAAAACAATGGCCGCCTTGCAGCGAAAGCTGCCGCGCGAGTACTGGATTAATATAAACCGCCTGCTGGTGCCGTTCGGCAAGCACATTTGCACCGGCAACTTGCCCAAGTGTTCCACTTGTCCAGTAGTGGAGATGTGTCAACAGATTGGCGTAGAAAGACACCGTTGAAGTCGTAGTCAGCAATCGAGATCTGTGTTCGCTCGGGGAATTCCGAATGAAGTTGACATAGTCGTCACCGATTTACTTCAAAGCTGCGGGCGCTCGCATCATGTTAAAAGGGGCGGTGGGACGCAGGTTCGCATGGCTGAATCGTAATCGTCTCCTGAGCTTGGCTCCTCGGGACTTCAGTGACCAACTTTTCCGTCCTTTTATTACTCTGCTTTGCTGCAACAAAAGCAAAGCAACACGGTGCGTACTTTGTAGTAAAAAATCACTTATCATAAAACGATGACTCCACATGGCGCATTGCACGCCAATAGCGCTGATGGTCCACACCCACGCAACTTCTGACAATCCGAGAACCTTGCCGCAAGACGGAGCAACGCTTTGGTGGAGCAGCGCTTTGGTGGAGCAACGAAAGTGGGGTGACGAGGATGACTGAGTCCTTGAGAATCGAATTGTTCAACGGCCTTTGTGTCCGAGTGGGCACTCAGACAATTACTCGCTTTCGTTCTCAAAAAACGGCTGAACTGCTCGCGTATCTGGCATTCCATCCACAGCGAATGCATCCGCGCGAGGTTTTGATCGGCCTGCTCTGGCCGGAGTTCGACACTTCGGCTGCCCGCAAAAGCCTGCGCGTGGCGCTCTCCTCGTTGCGTCATCAATTGGAGCCGCCTGGTGTCGCTCCTGGCTCCATCATCCTTGCCGACCCTTCGGCTGTTGGGCTCCATGCAGGAGCGATCGCCACGGACGTGGCTGAATTCGAGTCGGCACTGGAAGCCGGCTCGCGCGCCTCGAACCGTTCTGAGCAAGTCGAGCTTCTTGGCCGGGCCACCCAACTCTACTGCGGGGAATTGCTGCCCGGCTATTATAGCGACTGGGTGCTGTTGGAGCAACGCCGGCTGGCCGAGTTATTCTTCGGTGCGCTGACACAAGTCCTGGCGCATCTGCGGGGCGAAGGCGACGTAGAACGGGCGATTCCTTTCGCCGAACACGGAGTGAGAGTTGATCCCCTGCGCGAAGAAGCACATCTTCAACTCATCCGCCTGTATGTTGCCACACATCAATGGAACGCGGCTCAACGCCGCTACCGCGACCTGGAGCATATTCTCCGAGAACGGCTTGACGAAACCCCATCAGCGATGGCCCAGTCGTTGGCTCGCGAGATTGAACGCCAAAGTTCCGGTGAGCCATCTCAGAGTTCACAGCCCAGCCATGACCTCCATGCGCCAAGCCGGAGAAAGTCAAGAGTCAATAAGCCAATTCGGAGCGATTCTTTCAGTACTCGTGAACTTCCATCACCACCTGCCGGCGTTGCTCCTGCTCCACAGGTCTATCTTCCATTCCTGCCGACGCGCTTCTTCGGACGAGAAGAGGAGTTAGCCCGTTTGCGCGGGATGCTCTCTTCACCCAACGGACACAACATTCCCCACGGGATTCCCCACGAGCCGCGTTTGCTGACCTTAACGGGAGCTTCCGGCAGCGGTAAAACGCGGCTCGCGCTGGAATTGGCCTGGCAACTGGCGAAAGATTCCGGCACACCCCGGCGTGGGGCCATCTGTTTCGTGTCGCTCGGAGACTTGAGGAATGCTGCGTTGATTCCCGGCGAGATCGTGGATGCCCTGCGTCTGTCACGTTCATCCGATGGAGAGCCTTTGGACTTGCTGGTTGAAACGCTTGGTCGAGAACCGTCTTTCCTGTTACTGGACGACTTTGAACATCTCGTTGATGATGGCGCCCCCATTGTCGGTGCCTTGCTGGAGCGCGTGCCGGATTTGTTGTGTTTGGTGACTTCGCAGCGACGCCTCGGCCTGTCGGGAGAGCGTGAATGGCTGGTGGTGCCACTGTCTGTTCCGCACCGGGAAGAGCACGATGCTCGCAGTGCAGAACGCCTGGTGCAATGGCCGGCCGTGCAGCTTTTTGTGGATCGCGCGCAAGCGGTGCGTGCTGATTTTCAAGTGACACCCGCCAATGCGGAGGCCGTCGCCGAACTGTGCGAGCGGTTGGAAGGCATTCCACTGGCCATTGAACTGGTCGCCGCCCGAGCGGGTGTTATGACACCCAGGCAGATGCTTTCTCACCTTACGGAGCGACTTGACTTCTTCGCCAGCCGCCAACGCCATGTGGCAGAACGCCGTCGCACGCTGCGCTCTGCTGTTAGCTGGAGCTTTCGCCTGCTACGACCGGAGTTGCAGCAGTTTTTTAGTCGCTTAGCTTTCTTTCGCAACGGGTGGACGTGGCAGGCGGCTCAAGTCGTATGTGAGAACACACAGGCTCTGGACGATCTTGACCAATTGCGTGAGTACTCGCTGGTTGTCGCGGACGAAACCGAAGCGGGAATGCGCTTTCGCTTGCTGGAAACTCTGCGCGAATACGCGGCAGAGCAGGTGCCTGCGGATGCGCGAGAAGAATTGCAGCGGCGTCACGCCGCATATTACGTCCTTCTCGCCGAAGAAGGGGCGCAAGGACTGTCTGGTTCAATGCCGGGCGAGTGGCTGCACTGCCTCGAAGTGGAGCAGGATAACCTGCGGGCAGCACTCGCGTGGAGTTTGGAACGGGAACCCCTGCTATCGTTGCGACTCGCGGCTGCCCTCGGCTGGTTCTGGGAAATGCGCGGACATTTCGCCGAAGGCTACGACTGGCTCCAGCAAGTGCTGGCCGTCAACCATCCGCGTCCGGCATCCAATCAAAGTACTTTGTTCGCTGCGTCATCGCGCGAGCAATTGCCCTTGGCTGACGCGCTCAAAGCGGCGGGCCGGCTTGCCAACCATCTCGCCGACAATGACTCTGCGCGCTCGCACCTGGAACAAAGCCTGGCCATTTACAGGCAATTAGACGATAAACAGGGAATCGCGGATGCCTTATTCAGCTTGAGTTTCGCCCTGGTAAATCGGGGTAACTACGAGTTAGCGCGGTCGCTGTGCGAGGAGAGCCTGGCTCTTCAACAGGAATTGGGTCAGATCAGTGGGCTGTTCGATGCGCGCTACAACCGCGCCCTCATCGCGCTTTTCCAGGGCGATTTCGCGCTGGCGAACACTTTAAGCGAGGAAAACTTGATCTTGGCGCGCAAATTGGGTGATGCACGACGAACCGCGGTTTCTCGGCAGCTCATCGGTCTCTGCGCTGCGTTTCAAGGGGATCAGGGCACAGCACGCTCTCATCTCGAAGAAAGTCTGGAAACCTTTCAAACACTCCATGAGAAAGGCGGCATGAGCCGGTCGCTGTGGGGGCTGGGAACGATGGCCTTTGCGCGAGGCGACCTTGAGACGGCACACGATTACTACTCGCAAAGCCTGGCGATGGTCGTGGAACTCAATAATCGCTGGGCCTTGCCGCACCTGTTAGAGGCTTTCGGCTGGATTGCAGCAGCGCGCGGTTATGCAGCGCGCAGTCGTGTGGAACAGGAGTCATCGCACGAGGCCGCAGAGAAAGCGCCTCGCCTGCTGGGAGCGGCAGAGTATCTACGCCAGAGCTTGGAAATTCCTCTACCCCCCGTTTTTGCCGTTCACTCCATCAATGCTCAATCAACGGCACGCTTCGTTCTGGGCGATGACGTTTTTACTGTTGCCTGGAACGCCGGTCGCGCCATGTCACTGGAACGAGCCATTGCCCTCGCTCAAGAACCGTAATGCGACGGCAAACTGCTCGCCTTCAAACTCACTCTTCGACCCCAGCTAAGGAGGCAGTGAAGCGGTAGTAGAAAATTTCAGATTTTCTGTGTTACCATGATTTTCGTAGCGTTTTCGTAGCGCCCCTTTCCTATTCTGTCCACAGATGACGTTGCTACCAACATCCGTGGAGGCAGAAATGGAAAGTTCAATCACACACAGCGACCCGAATACGGCTCAGGAGTTCAACTCCTTAACTCTTCCCCTGTGGAGGCAGCTATCGCAAAAACGTGTCGCCTTTTTCGCCCGCTATGAGGCAGTGTTTCTCTGTCTGCTGGGATCAATGTGCTTAATCTATAGCTTGGGGTTCCTCTTGGCCCTTGTGACATGGCTCACACACCAGGTTGAGATGATGGAATATCTGGCTGACAGTTTTCATACGTATTAAATTCATCTTGTTGAGATCAGCACCATGAAACTCAATTACGTTAGGACGTTTCTACTGGGCTTCGGATTCTTCGGTGTGAGCGCGATCTGGGGCATCTACAACGCGTTCGTGCCGGTATTTCTCGCCACCAGATTTCACCTTTCACCTGTCTGGATTGGCTTTTTTATCACACTGGACAACATCGCGGCGCTGCTCATCCAGCCGCCGGTGGGCGCCTGGTCTGATAAGCTGCGCACGCCTATTGGCCGGCGTATGCCGTTTATCCTGGTAGGCGCTCCGGTTGGGGCGGTTGCGTTCGGTCTCATTCCACTGGCCGGCGCATTGCCCCTGTTCGTGGCCTGCACGAGTACTCTGCTGCTCAGCATGGCACTATGGCGCACGCCTGTGGTGGCGCTCATGCCCGACATCACACCGTCGCAGTTCCGTTCTCAGGCAAACGGCATAATCAATTTCATGGGCGGAGTCGGAGCCATCGCCGCCTACTTCGGAGGCGCGGCCCTGTACAAGATGAATAGCGCCTTTCCATTTTGGATGGGTTCGGCTCTTGTCCTGGTGTCCAGCGCGCTGGTGCTCGCCTTCATCCGCGAGCCTAAGACTTACGAAAGCAGCGAAGTGGCGGTCAGTGAGGCGCAGCCGGGGCTGTTGCAAAGCTTGAAGATCATTTTTCAAGAGCACGAGAAAAGTGCGCTACGTCTGCTCCTGGCAATATTTTGTTGGCTGTTGGCCTACAGCGCCATTGAAGGCTTCTTCACCTTGTATGCCTTGAACCACCTCGGCATGAATGAAGCCGACAGCACGCGCTTGCTCGGGCAACTTTCGCTGGTTTTTGTGATCTTCGCCTTGCCGTCAGGCTATCTGGGCGGCAAGGTCGGACGACGACCTGTTATCGGCGCCGGCATCATTTTGATGGGCGCTCTCATGCTGGCGATCTATTATCTTCCTGTCGCGACGCTCAACAAACCGCTGACCAGTTTGCCGGTGCTTGGTGTGGTGCCGGTGATCGGTGCTCTACTGATGCTTACCGGCATCGCCTGGGCGTGCATCAACATCCACGCGCTGCCGATGATCGTGGATATGACTAACGACGCCCGCGTCGGCACTTATACTGGCTTATATTATTTGTTTTCGACCCTGGCCGCCATTATCGGCCCCAACATGAACGGCTGGATCGTTCAATTGAGTGGGCGCAACTACAACACGATCATGCTCGTCGCACCCATCTTCATGGCGATTGCGTTCGTGCTGTTGCTGGGTGTCAGGCGGGGAGAGGCTGTCATTCTGGCAACGCCCGATGCGGCAACGCCCGATGCGGCACGTTCAATGTAGAGCTTGGAATGAACATCTCCTGCAAAAACGCCGTTATCGCATCACGGGCACGTTGGCTGTTGTATCCTCCCGCTCGTGTAGTGGTTCAGACGCTGGTTCACGCGTTGGCTCCGCACCTGCGCATCACGGGCCGCCATCATCTGCCGCATCGGGGCGGTGTGATTCTGGCGCCCAACCACATTTCGCATTTTGATTCGGCGTTGATAGGCAACGTGGTGCGCCGTCCGCTGTGGTACATGGCGATGCAGGAGATGTTTGAGATTCCGGTCGTGGGACCATTCGTGCGCTTTTGCGGTGCCTTCCCCATCGAACGGAACAGCGCCGACCGCTCCGCGTTAGGCTATGCCGAAGAACTGCTCGATCACGGTCAGGCGCTGGTCGTGTACCCGGAAGGATGCCTATCACCGGACGGCGAGTTGGGGCCAATTTTGCCTGGCGTGACCTTGCTGGCACTGCACGCGAAGGTACCGGTGCTTCCGCTCGGCATCAGCGGCAGCGACCGCGTGATGCCCTATGGCCCGACGTGCCCGCGTCCGACTCTGGCCCCGGTGCGCCTGCACATCGGCGCGCCGCTAGATTTCTCCGACCTGGGCGGCCTCACGCGACGTGCCCAGCGTAAAGCGGCCCATCAACGATTGGAACAGGCCATCCGCGAAGCCGTGGCGATCGCGAAGACACCTTAACCACAAAGGCATTGCCTAAAAGGCATCGACTAAAGGGCGTACCCTGCTAGCGCATGCTTTGCGACGTAGCGCCAAGGCACCACCTTTAACACGTCTCGTGGCGCTGCGTGAGATGGGTGAAGTGTTGTTGCGAGTAGGCGAGAAACATGCCGATGATTACCGATGCGCAATGAATTTCCTTCAAGAAAGCGCGCAACTATGCCGTTCTGTTGGTGATGAAAAGAACCTGGCGCGGACGCTACGCAAACTCGGCGAAGGCGCACAATATTCCGGCGGCGATCACAGAGCGGCTCGGGCTTTTTTCGAAGGGAGTTTGGCTATTGAGTGCCGTCGCAAGGAGCCTTTTGCTCTGGCGGCAGCGCTGCACTATAATGGGAGCCTATCACGGGACAGCGGCAATTTTGAGCGAGCACGTTCTTTTTATCAAGAGAGCGTACAACTCTTCCGCGACATAAGTAAACCTAATGTGTGACTTGTATTGAGTTGATAGAGACCAGTCCGTCAAGATTCAGAGGTGACCTGTGGAGTTGAATGTTGATGGCCACTGCGACGGTGTGAGCCAGGACTTTGCGAATCAGGCGATCCTGATACGTGCTGAGCTGATGTCGACTGTGCAGCCCGCCCCTGCTTTCTATCGACTGTCGTGTTAGAGTCGTGTCTCAGAGCCGTGTCACGGCTGGATGCGCAAAACCTCTCCAGATCCAATGGAGGTTCCATTATTGGTCACATAGAGCGTCCCATTGCGGCTAATTGCCAGCGAGGTTGGCTGAACCAGGTCACTGACGATGACCTCACGCGTCCCATCGGGCATGACGCGGATCACCTGTCCGGGTCCACTGAAGAAGACCGGCCCAGTTGCATACTGAAGAACATACAGGCTGCCATCCGGCCCAAATGCGATGTCAACAATGGTTTTGAAGCCGCTGCGGAAGATCTGCGGAGCGGCTCCGGGCACGACGCGATACACGTTTGCCTCCCCTTCGGTAAACGGGGCACCGGTCAATTCGCTGACGTAATAAGCTTTGTCCGGGCCGATAGCGACTGCCGTAGGAACTGAGTCGGTCGACCGCACCGGGCGGGCGGGGAAAACCGCGAGAGTCGAAATGTTGCCGTTCGGTTTGACCTCTAGCAGTGTATTCCCGCCGGCATCCGTCAGGATAGTCGCTCCCGCACGTGCGAGGAGGCCGTAAGGATTGGAATCGAGGGGGCCACCCGCCGGATTGACAGAGGCCTCATAGGCGGCGATGTCTGAAACGACGCGCCACTTTCCGCTTTTCGGAACTTTAATGAGTGTCCCAAAAAGTGCACCGGCTGGCCCGAATCCGGCCCGCAAGGCAGGGTCGCCGCCGAAACCAATGGTCACATACGCACCGCTCTGGCCCTGAAACGATACATCGTGTGGACCTGTCGCACTGCCGTCAGCAGTTGCCATAGACGGCAAGCCCGTCACAACCCGCATCTGCTTTCCGCGCCACAGGCGTGTTAGCGCGCCTGTCGGTCCGTAACTGTAATCCTGTCCTTGCAAGACGATGCTCGGTCCGTTTCCACCACGCCCTGCCTCGGCAACATAGAGGGCGCCGCCGGGCCCAAACGCCAGACCGCGCGGATTGTCCAGTCCGCTCATCACGACGCTGGCCGTCTGTGCACTTACAGGCGAATTGACGCCAAGCGTGGTCAGGGTGAGGCTTAACAGGCCAAGACCAGCAAGTACCTTACGTTTCATAAATCTCCTTGCACCGGGCGAAGCCGGCAGCGTTTGATTGGGGTGCTGCGCCCATTGTAACAGCTAACTTGCGCAATCAAGATAGCACGCAAAAATAAAAGGGGGCAACCCCTGAGAGCTATCCCACCAGTGTATATGCACTCACCTACCATACTGCGTCTAGTGCTCCCACGTATACACCACGCTCAATTTAATAAACTTGTAAACGCAGATTAGCAGCACGGGCACTCGCTGTATGCATCATGCTCGAGGTCAAGGGCGCACCCGCACTGGGGCTGACAACATCAAAGAGGCAGACTTCTTCGTGCCCCTCGACTTCGGCGCGCCCGTGCAGCACGTCTTCGGTGAAGTCGCGGCACGACCACACACCGCCAGTTGGTCATCCACAGTTTTCTGGCAGTAGCCCGGCCGGGTGAAACAACACGACCAGGTGAAACAAGGCGTGCCGCGTGTCCTTGCTAAAAGGCATGTCGAGAAGGTTGGTGCTTTGAAGGGCAGCCAAGTGCGCAGAATCGTGGAGCATCGTGTCACTCCCTTCTTAAGTTTGCGCCTGCATCATCACACACCTTCTGTCAATATCCTCATGAAAGTCGAACCTTTTGATAGAAGCACGCTGACTGCCGCTGAGCCGTTCTCGTCACCTTTACGAGAAGACCTGTGCAGCCATCACCGCTTTTGTGGGTTCTAATTCAACAACACATAAAGGACGCTATGTTGCACTCAATCTGATGGTAGAGAATAGCCGGTTGCGTGCTTGATTCAGCAAATGCTTACCATTAATATAAAAGGAACATCTCTACGGCTATGCAGGAGAAACGACGTGTTTTCTACGTGCCATCTGAGCTTCAGCCTGAGCTTCAGTTCACCCTTAACTCCATGAAACGATTACTCATAGCACTATTTTTCTTAACGCTGCTCGTTACCACCTGCATGGCAAACCCCTGCGTGGCACAGACGAGCGCAAAAGCTTCCGAAACTGAGTTCAGCGGCAAATGTGTGGAAGTTTACAGCGGCGATACAATCGTCGTGTCGCGTGGTGAGGACGAGATCGTGGTTCGCCTGTATGGTATTGATGCAGCGGAGTCCAGTCGACCTCATGCTCAGCAATCCCTGGATTTTCTCAAGCAACGAGTACTCAATAAAACGGTGAAGGTTTATCTCACAGCGATCTCCAAAGGGGAGTTTGATGCATCGGGATGGGTGTTCGTAGGTCAGGAGTGCATGAACGTCGCATCGGTTGAAGCAGGCCACAGTTGGTGGGATCGCAACAATGCACCTAACGAGAAGAAGTTACAGGATCTTGAGAGCCGAGCCCGTGAAAGCAAAAAGGGCTTATGGGTGGCAGCTTATCCGATGCCGCCGTGGGAAATGGACAGGTTCTGGGTCGGCCCCGGAGGAATTGAAGAGTTGTTCATAAAACACATCAAAGATGTTCCTCTTCTCGAAGCTGAAACGGATCAAGAGGGAAGGCCGGTCTTTTCTCAAGTCACATTAAAACTGTTCGCTGACTCTGGTGATGGGTGGTATGGCGCATTGCGCTTCAAGGTGCCGCGCGAGGCACGTTCTTTTGTGTGGGCTTTTTTGCCGCCGGCCAACTTCAAAAGCTGGTCGATACGAGCCCGCTCAGGAGGTGTATCAACCTTTAGAAACTACATGCCCAGAGACCGCAATTCCTTTCCCGCCTTAAGAAACCTTGCACCGACCGACGCCAGAGAGTTGTATCTCCAAACCTTGGATGCCTATTCGCTGGTTCCGGGGCAGGAATATTTCCTTTATTTCCGGTTCGATGAGAACAAGCCTGCTACGTTTCAGGTGATGCACACATTTGCCGACATCAATCCTCGGACCAGCAATGCCCAGGAGGTCGCCAGTGTTTTGGGGTTGGAATTCAACGAGAAAAGGGATCTTGTCATAGCCGATGACGGCGACCCACTTATAAAACTGAATACTTACGTTCATGTATGGCACCTCTCGCCCACACCCACAGAATGGCCGGAGCGCGGTCGCTTTCTTGCGATCTCGTCTGCGCGTCGGCAGCAACTCACGGAGGAACTCAAGAAGCAGTCCCTGCAATACTTCTTTACCCCGTTTATTGATCTTAGTGCGCACTATGGCAACTCGACGGAATACAGGGATTGCCTCACTTTTGCCTATCGCACGTTGCGTAGTGAGAAAGCTCGCAAGGTCACCATCCTCACGGGCAGTGACGATACCATGCGTGTGTGGATAAATGGAGAACTCGTGGTGAATAAACCGGAGTTGCGTGCGGCCGTGCCCGATACAGATCGAACATCGGCCAAGCTGATAGCTGGAGACAACGAGGTCTTGGTCGAGGTGTCCACGGGCGACGGAGGCTGGGGGTTCTTCTTTCGCCTGCTGGACGAAGCAGGTCAGGATCTCATTGCAGCCCCGGATGGCTCCCTCGCATCGCGCGCTTCCTTTTACGATCCGCTACGTTTTGTGCGTTCCTGGCGCTTTTCTGCAACTCCTGAGCAATGGATGTCTAAGCTCTATTTCAATACGGTTACACCGACGCGGGTGCAAACGCTGATGTCGGAGCTGATAGCATCCTCTGCAAAGACATACGACCTCCCCTTTATCGACCTGAGGGCTCACTATAGCCCGGGAGGCTCAACCGACCTTAAAACCGCCTACGCCTTGAGCACGGTCATCAGCAACAAAGAACAACCCGCCGTGCTGCTCACCGGAAGCGATGATGCGATCAGAGTGTGGCTCAACGGTAAATTAGTCGTAAAGCAACTCGCACTACGAACCGCCCAGGCGGACGAAGACCGCACGCCCGTCATGCTCCGTCAGGGGCCAAACAGCATCCTGGTAGAGGTTTCCAGCGGCGACGGAGGGTGGGGGTTCTTCTTGGCTCTAAACGATGACCAGGGGAGCAATTTTCTCATTGACCCCGACGGGTCTCTTAGCCCAAGAAAGACTTCCTGATTTAAAACGCAAAGAATCACCCCGTCATTCGTTGAGTACTCGCTTATATTGAGTCACCCCATCCCAACAATCCACAAACCCAAACCCGGCAAACATCCACAGCGCAACGATGAGAACCGGCGCCGCGCTGTCGGTGGTCATGAATGCACATTCTGCTCGGCAATGAACCGCTCCACAGTGCACGTATCGTTTCACCGACACAATCGCTAATCAATGAGAAGTCGCTAAATGTTTGATGGCATCGGCATCGAACGGATTGAACACTGCAAAGTCATTTTCAAGCTGCACGCGCTGAGCGGCCACATGCACAAACTCGATCACGGCTAAACCACAAGCGGCGGGCGTATCGGCGGCATCCAGCGCGGTTTGTGCAATGGTGCCAACTCACGCATGGCGCAGCTATCGAACAAGCGCAATTCAATCGCGTTGCGCTGCCGCGTTGCGCTGCCGCGTTGCGCTGCTTGACAACCCAGTCATGGAACAATGCGACCTGTTGGGCATATTCGTGTTCAGAACGTTCAAAGACGTTATCTCATGTTATAAGTGCGCTCACGTGTGCAGCATATTCGGCGTTGGCGAGTGCTAATGCGCTTTGTTTCTTGGCGGGCTTTGACTTTTGAGTACTCATGGCCGCACCGCCGTGCACAGTGTCCTGTTGGCAGATTTCCTTTATCAGCTTTCATTGCTTGACACGTCCTTTTGAGGTGTGGCGCGCTTCAATGCTACGAACATCGCGGCATCTTTTTGTTTGTGGCACCATAGTTTGTGGCACCACAAGTGTTACAATGGTGCGCAAGGTGTCGAGGGGGCCCTCTTTTCTTTCTCATAGTACACCCAGAGGGCCCCTCATGTTTCAGGCAGGGGGTGCCCTCCTTCTTTGCCTCTTAGCAGCGGCGTCAAGTCTTTTACACCTTCACCTGTATCAACCAGAAAAGCCGGTGCCCCCTCCAACGAGTGCAGCACCGGCTTTCGTCCTCCTGGGCATCAGTCCACCTTTGGGTGTCCTAATCATGAGAGGTGTATCGACCAGCAGCGGACACGGTGGTTTGCCGCCGATCACCACACGCGGGCAAAGCAGACTTCTTGACGTCGCTCTAAGCCTCGATTTTGCGATAAATCGCACTCTCTTCTGGAGATTTTCCGAACAGTGTGAAGGCGGGAGTGCAATGAGTGTGACGCGCGGGTCTTAACCGAGAACCGGACCGGGAACCGGGCGAACCTTGAACAACTCCGCATCATCTTTCGGTCTGCACCAATTTATGACAATGGGTTACACTTTGATTCCAGATTTGTTTTCGCGCCCGACCATATGCTCTACGTGACGCTCGAAGATCGCTTCGACAGACCGAATCGCCCAAGAGCACAGCAACTCGACGATCATCTCGGGAAAATCGTTCACATTAACGCGAACGGCTCGGCACCAACGGACAATCTCTTCATCCGGAAAAGCGACGCCCGAAATATAGATTCTGGGGCACAGGAACATCCAATCTGCGGCGTTCGACGAGAAAGGACAGCTCTCGACGATGGAGCATGGCGCCAGAAACGGCGATGAACTGAACCTGATTGAGAAGGGCAACAATTACTCTTGGCCCGTCGTCACATACGGCCAAGAGTACTCGGGTGAGCCGGCTCCGGGCGTTGTAACTGCACGCGAAGGTCACAAGCAGCCCGTTTATTACTGGGATCCGGTGATCGCTCCTTCCGGCGCCCAGTTCTACTCGGGTAATGCTTTCCCCGGTTGGCTCGGCAGCCTGTTTATCAGCGGCCTGATGACGCAACGACTCGTCAGGCCGGACATCAAAGGCAATCGCGTGGTCGGGGAAAAACATTTATTGACCGAACGGGGACAGCGAATTCGTGACGTGAGTCAAGGCCGTGACGGCTCGCTCTACCTTGTTACGAATCAAGCCAACGGAGAGATCTGGCGCATTACGCCTAAACGCTAACTGTTGGAATCGTGTAGCCTGAAAGAGGCGCCCGGTGATGCCTCTTTCAAGCTACATCCCTTCTCTTGCCATGCACGAAAGTAGTGACCCAGTGTCACAAAAGTGAGGACAGAAACATGAGTGTATTTTTTCGTAAACCCTTAGAGTCTGGACGCAACCTTGCCGTTTTGCCATTAGTTCTTGTGAACCTTTGTCTTGCCTCCAGTTTTGCGCCGGACGCTCCGGCAGCCGCGCAGTCGGTGGCACCTCGAGCGGTGGCACCTCGAGCGGTAGCACCTCGAGCGGGAGCACAGACTCCTGCCTACTCCTGGGGCAATGTCGCCATTGGCGGCGGTGGTTTCGTGTCGGGCATCATCCCTTCGAAGACGCAGCCCGGGTTGCTCTACGCCCGCACCGATGTGGGCGGTGCATATCGCTGGGAGGCGGCCCAACAAAGGTGGATTCCACTGATGGACTGGGTTTCCGAGGATGAGAGGGGCTACATGGGAGTGGAATCAATAGCCCTTGACCCGCAAAACGCCAACAACCTTTACATGTTGGTGGGCACCGACTACTTCAACAACGGCAAGACGGCGATTCTGCGCTCGCGTGACCGCGGCGCCACCTTTGCCATCACAGAAGTGACGGCTCAGTTCAAGGCGCATGGCAATGGCATGGGACGCCAGACGGGTGAACGGCTGGCCGTTGATCCGAACAATGGCAGGATTCTGTTCTGCGGCAGCCGACAGAGTGGGTTGTTCAAGAGCACCGATGCGGGTGCAAGTTGGCGCCGTGTCGATTCACTGGATGTCACCACAACGCCCAACGGTAATGGCATTGACCTCGTTGTCTTCGACCCGTCCACGCGCGCAAGGACTTCAGGAAGCCTTTCAGGGAATGCAACCCAGACCTTGATTGTCGGAGTGTCTCGCACGGGCACGAACCTCTTCCGCAGCAACAACGGCGGGCAAACATTTGAGGCCATAGCAGGCGGCCCAACTAACCTGATGCCCCAGCGTGCAGTACTCGGCAGCGACCGCAACCTGTATGTCACCTACGCCAACGGTGCCGGCCCACACCCTGGTAATGGCGAGCCGATGGATCAGGGAGCCGTGTGGAAGTACAATCTGGCGACGGGTGCCTGGACAAACATCACGCCTGCGGGAGTCACTCGCCCTTTCGGCGGCATCAGTGTGGACCCAAGGAATCCCAGGCGTCTGATCGCTTCGACCATCAATACGTGGATGGCGCAGGGACAAGCGTACGGAGACCATTTTTTCCTGAGCACGGATGGCGGCGCCTCCTGGACCAATGTGGTCCAACGAGGTTATCAGCGTGACGCGAATGGTGTCGCCTGGCTGGACGGCAGCTTTTCCATCCACTGGACGGGTAGCATCGAGTTCGATCCGTTCAACACCAAGCGGGTGCATGTTGTGTCGGGCAACGGTATCTTCACCACGGAGAACATTGACGCCACGCCTGCCGTGTGGAAGTTCAACGTGCGCGGTCTGGAAGAAACCGTGCCGCTTGATGTGGTCAGCATTCCCAACGGAGGCCCTGTCCTGAGTGTGATCGGTGATTACGACGGCTTCCGCAGCACGGATGTCTCCCAATATGCGCCCATTCATACGCCGCGCATGGGCACGACCAATGGCTTAGCTTACGCCTACGCCCAGCCCAATAAGGTCGTGCGCGCCGGCAGAGAGATCTACCTTTCCAACGATGCCGGCGTCACCTGGACCAAGGCCGCCAGTGTAAAGGGCACGCAGGGAACGGTCGCCTTATCCGCCGACGGTCAGGTGCTCTTGCACACGCCGGAACGCTCCCAAGTCACCTACCGCTCCACCGATAACGGCACGACATGGAACGCGGTCAACGGGCTGGACTTCAACGCAGCCGTCGTGGCCGATGCGGTGAACCCCAATCGTTTCTATGCCTATAACACGGGCAGCGGCGCCTTCCTGGTCAGTACCGATGCGGGCGCTACCTTTGCCGCCACGGCATCGCTGCCTGGCGGTGGCTCCCGGCGCATTCAGTCCGTGCCACAGTTCACGGGCCATCTCCTGGTGGCACTGGGGCAGAATGGTCTCGTGCATTCGACGGATGGCGGACGCTCTTTCACTAAACTCAGCCGCGTCCGCACCTGCGATGCCGTTGGTGTGGGCAAAGCCGCACCGGGCGCCGCGTATCCTACGCTCTTCATGTGGGGCAGCGTCGGCACAGTGACTGGTCTCTTCCGCTCCACGGATCAAGGCGCTACCTGGATCCGCCTCAACGACGACGCTCACGAATGGGGCGGCCCCGGCAACGGGCACTTCGTCATTGGCGACATGAACCACTTTGGACGTGTTTACATGAGCACTGTCGGGCGCGGCATCGTGGTCGGTGAGCCGTCAAGAGTGAATGTGTCAAGAGTGAATGTAAGGTGAGCATCGCAGCCTGGCTCGGGCGGTGCCCGAGTCAGGCTGCGCAAGATAAAGCCAACGCGTCAAGGTAAAGGTGTGAATCTACCACTGAGTATTGACACCTTTGCCGGCATACTCAAGATGTAGATAAAGTGGATCGTAACGCGTGCCATGCTTATGTAGCGCCCATGCCAGACGTGCCAGCTTGCAAGCCACAGCACACATAGCCGCTCTGATGGACAAACCTTAGCTTGCCTCGCTCATACAGCTCCTTCAAGACTATGCCTTGAAGGAGCTGTTCTTCTTGCGCCAGTTCGACTGAAACGCCCGCTATATAGCAGTTAACGACTTGAAGGCTGCACATGATTGCCCCGGAACCCCAAGCGTGAGCGCGGGGCTAAGGCACCACGGAGTTCAGCCCCGCGCTCACGCTTGGGGTTCTGTGTCGCCTGCAACCTATTAAATAGTCGTGCAAAAGAAAACAGGTGTTTGTAGGGGCGGGTTTCCCCGCCCGTTTGCCAATGCGCTACACAGGGCGAGGAGACCTCGCCCCTACAAAACGCCGGAAAACTTTTGCTTCACTGCTATAACAAGCGCCTCTCACCGTTACCCTGTTTGCCCAGACCAGTCTACCCGCTGTTCTTGGTGGATGTGTGTCCGGCAATCCGCCTACGCGGCATCGCTGTGGCTAAAGAGGCGGACTCCTAAACGAGAGCCCAATACCATGGATATATGGATATGCAGCATAGCGGTCTTGGTGCGGCTCTGGATGCTGTGTAGGAAGTGCCGTGCTTCCTCCGGTTGTGCTGGCAGCACACGACGTCCCGCTTCACGAGCACGAGTCGCCAAAATGCCAATGAGGGCGGCCTTGCAGTGAAAGCTGCCGCGCGAGTACTGGCATCGATATAAACCGCTTGCTGGTGCTGTTCGGCAAGCACATCTGCACCGGCAACCATGCCCAAGTGCTCCACCTGCCCGGTGTTGGAAATGTGTCAACAGGTAGGCGTAGAAGGACACCGTTGAAGGTGTCATAAGTCAGTTGACAGGCTACTCTATGCTCAGTCGTAGCCCTGCACCATAGAGTTTGACGTTTTTGTCACCACCTGTTACAATGCGGCCCACAACAAGCGTTAAATCCAGCTTTTACTCGTGCAGTCTGAGCAACTATGGCGACAAACATTTCTCAGCAAACACCTGATGACGCAGGCAACATGCAGCCGCATTCCTCACAGAACAGGCAACCCGGTTCCGGGCATGTCAAGAAGGCGTCCACCAACCCGAGGCAACAATTCCGTGTGCTTCTGGTTGAAGGCGATTACGACATTGCACAGCCCATTCTTATCGGGCTGGAACACACCGGGTTCGAGGTGCATTATTCTCCCGACATGGCTGGAGCGCTGCATACCCTCCAGGAGCAGGATTTACATCTCATCATCATTGATCTGGGCCTGCCCAACTCTCAAGCACCGTCGCTTTGCCGCGCCGTGCGCCAACTCAGCAACATGCCGATTATCCTGACCGGTAACGATAACAACTTAACGACTCAGGTGCATGCTTTTCACCTGGGCGCCGATGACTACGTAGCGCATCCGTGTGATCCACGACTGCTGGTGGGGCGCACGGCGGCGGTCTTGCGGCGAAGCTACCACTATAGCCAGGCGCGTCTGCTAACAGCACAAAACGGTGCAGCACACACCAGGTCGCAACATGCAGGTGCGTTACACAACATGCCTGCGGGTACTCAACACTCCAATCAGCATCCCGGTCAGGATGCTGCACATTCAAACCAAAGTGTCACGCAGCACGAGGATGCCACCTTGCACCCGCAAGGCCACTTGCCCAAGGGCTGGGCTACTTGTGATACCTGTGGTTATATCGGGCCGCTCGAAAAGTTCGCAAACCCCAACAGCAAGGCAGGCTTTAGCGATTTTCATGCGGTGCTCTGCTGCCCCAACTGCCAGCATGAGGATGTCGCACGCTTCTCTGTGGGCTAAACCACGCCTGTATGCCACGTCGCCGGCATAAGCTAAGCCCATCCGCAGTAGGCACAGTAAAGCCGAGTTGATCTTCCCGCTCATCTTGTGAATTGGCTGGCCAGTCCTTCTTCATTTGCGCGCATGGAGCCGCACACCGATCATCATTTCAGCGCGACCGCGCAGCCGATAGAATTGCCGCACCGGATGCTGAAGCCGACGTTTACTTCACTAAACCTCCTGGCGCGGGCGAACTCCTGGCGCGACTGCGTGTGACGCTGCGCCACGCTGCACACATTGCATCCGTTTTAAAGAAGCCGGTCTTCCCAACCGGCTGGTTCCGCAAATCAAAGAAAACTCGGTGCGCCTGCGCCACCTGCTCACTCCGCCCGGTACCGGCTATTGTTTGGAAACTGCATAAGACCTCTGGCATAAGTCTTGGCGACGGCTGTTTTCCCCAACCGCGCCCGTGAGGAAGCGGGCTTGCTGAGGCGAATCAGCCCGCTGCCTCACCGTCGCGGTTGTGTACAAGCGCACTTGTGCAAGAGGTCTATAGACGTTGTGCTGTTTGTAGGGGCGCATGGCGTGCGCCCTCATGCTGCGGCAACCGCATTAAGGCGCATGCCATGCGCCCCTACAAGAAACACCCCGCACAACCACACTGAAACGTGCTTTACCTGGTTCCTTGAGACAACATCGCTTGTGTCGAGTACTCAATCAAAACGTGTTGGAGGTAGAATCGGTCGCGCTGCCGAAAATCTTGATGAAATCTTGATATTACTCACGCATACATTGATATTTCCTTGTCCTCGCGATTCTTAAACTTCGTCATTTGGTAGCTACATAAGGTCTGTGTCTCAGGCGCTTGTGGAGCAGGACGCTTGGGCTGTTGAAGACAGGATCGTTTTGTGGCGGCTGCTGCCTTTCAGGACAACAGTTAGCAGCGCCACATCGTTGTGGGGCCTGTTACGCTCATCAGGATAATCCGATGGTAAGGGTTGCATTCCTTGTTCTTCTCATCTTCGGTTTGAACATGTGGTTGGCACTTAGCACGCTGTTTGCCGTCTCCACGGGAGTAGCAAGAATCAACGGCAGAGAGTATCGCAAACAGGAAGAAATGTATTAGTTCTGGTTGGTAGTTGCATCAAGGGCATGCGCTGCGTTTGTGTTCTTTCTTTATCTTGTAAGCGTCTGTGCCCATGCCGGTGCCATCTAGCCCGACTTTTTTAGCCGAACTTCATACATTCCAACTGTTATCTAGCCCGACCGTTTTTAGGAGCAAAGCTTGATCGAAGTCCCTTCTCCGTCACAACGCCCTCTTAGTCCCCTTAAGCGCTGGTTACTTGAAGGGCATGTCCAGGAGCCCGAAGCGGCATATGAAAAAGAGGGCGCGCACCACCAGCATTCTTGGTGGCAAGTGATGTGTCTCACCGGCGTCGATTACTTTTCGACGCTGGGCTACCAACCCGGCATTGCTGCTCTGGCAGCGGGCGCACTCTCACCGCTTGCGACTTTCATTCTCGTACTCCTCACTTTGTTTGGAGCATTGCCGATTTACTCGCGCGTGGCGCAGGAAAGCCCGCATGGTGAAGGCTCCATCGCGATGCTCGAACAGTTGCTCTCTTTCTGGCAAGGCAAGCTGTTCGTGCTGGTTCTGCTGGGCTTCGTCGCAACTGACTTTATCATCACGATTACCCTCTCGGCGGCGGACGCGACGGCGCACGTCGTGGAAAACCCTTTCGTGCCGCAGTTTCTACATGGTCACAACATAGGCATCACGTTGTTTTTTGTGGCTGTATTGGGTGCCGTGTTCTTGAAAGGATTCAAAGAGGCGATTGGCATCGCCGTCGTTTTGGTGATTGTGTATCTGGTACTCAATGCCCTTGTTGTTGGTGTGGGCGTTTATCAGGTCTTCACTCATCCCGAAGTCCTTCCCGGCTGGAAGCAGGCATTGCTCACCAGTCGCAGTCATGGTGAGCCTTTGCTTATGGTGGGATTGGCGCTGTTGCTCTTTCCCAAGCTGGCTCTGGGCTTGTCCGGTTTTGAAACTGGTGTGGCCGTTATGCCCCTGGTCAAGGGGTCTGCTGGTGACACGGAAGAAGACCCGATCGGGCGCATCCGCAACACACGCAAGTTGCTGCTCTGGGCCGCCCTTATCATGAGCGTGTTCCTTATCGCCAGCAGTCTCATTACGACGCTGCTCATCCCGGCCAGGGAGTTTCTGCCCCTTGAAGAGATGGCCAGGCAGTTCGGCGAAGAGCGCAAGGGTGAGGCAAATGGCCGCGCTCTGGCTTATCTGGCGCACCGCTATATGGGCGATGCCTTCGGCACGGCTTACGACCTGAGCACGATTCTCATCTTGTGGTTTGCGGGTGCATCGGCCATGGCCGGCCTGTTAAACATCGTGCCGCGCTATCTGCCGCGCTACGGCATGGCTCCCGATTGGGCGCGCGCAGCCAGGCCCCTGGTCATTGTTTTTACGCTGATCGCATTTACCGTAACGATCCTCTTCAAGGCCGATGTGGATGCGCAAGGCGGCGCTTATGCCACCGGAGTACTCGTATTGATGAGTTCGGCAGCGGTCGCGGTAACGCTGTCGGCACGTTCCAAGAAGCAGCGCGCGATGTTCGCCTTTGGGATCATTGCTCTTGTTTTCATGTACACCACAGTCGTCAACATCATCGAGCGTCCTGAAGGCCTACACATCGCCAGCTTCTTCATCGGCGCCATTGTACTGGTTTCGGCCCTTTCGCGCATTTACCGCACAACCGAACTGCGCGTGCTGCGGGTTGAACTCGATGCAGAAGCTCAACGTTTCATCAGCGAGGCCGGAGAAAGCCGTGGTCGTTTTCGCATCATCGCCAACAAGCGGCAATTAGGCGATGCTCGCGAGTACGCGCTAAAGGAAGACCGGCAGCGCGAGGACAGCCATATCCCGGCCAGTTTCCCCATTCTCTTCCTCGAAGTTGATGTCGTTGATCCTTCCGAGTTTGCCGGTGTTTTACATGTGCGCGGTGTGGAAGTGGAAGGCTATCGTGTGCTGCGTGCTCAGGGTTCGTCGGTGCCCAATGCGATCGCGGCGCTGTTGCTGCATCTGCGCGATACCTCCGGTAAACGACCGCACGCCTATTTCGCCTGGTCGGAAGGCAACCCGCTGGTTTTCATGCTGCGCTATATTCTCTTCGGGCAAGGCGACACGGCGCCGGTCACACGCGAAGTGCTGCGCCAGGCGGAACCCGACCCGGAACAGCGACCCCTGATTCATGTCGACGGCTAGGCCGCGCGTATTAGCTCTCGTGTCAGGCCTTACACGAAAAGCTGACACCGGATTCATCGTGTTACGGCCCGGCCCTGCTCTTCTGCGTTAAAAACAGTGGTTTGTCTGGCTGTGCAAACAGTGCAAATGTGAGCACGATCAGTTCTCACAGTTATCCACGACCTCACGAGCTAATACAACCGTCGTCATTTTCTGTCTTGCATCCGGCACAGCCTGCGACACAGCCTGGTCGCAACCTGGTAGCCTAAGATGGTCAAGGCATCACGATCATAAAACTCAGATGCGATGATATGACTGACGCAAAGTGTGTGAGTTAGAAATTGCGCTCCCCTGCTCCACAAAGCGCACGAGCACAGCCTCAATCCGACATTTGCGAGCCGAACCCCATCATCAGCCGGTAGCTATTGGACAGCCCTTCTTTTCAACCGGCGACGTGATTGCTATGCTAATCTCTGCTCATCGCGCAAGGACAAGTCATGGTGTTGTTCCTGCAAGTGTTGCAGGTCACACCAAATCCCTTATTCGAGATGAACGGAATGCTGCCGGGTGAGATGCAATAAGGTTAAGTGCATTAGACGTGTTTCACATGATTGTCTTACAAATATATGTTTTTTCAACTGTTCTTCTTTGACCGCCCCATCCAGGAAGTCTTGCGCCGGAGGCCAGAGTGAATCCCATGCTCAGGCGCTTCTTCTCTTACTACCAACCACATCGACGTTTATTCCTCATCGACTTTTCGTGTGCTGTTCTCGCGGGTCTTCTGGAACTGGGATTTCCCCTGGCGGTAAAAACTTTCGTCGACCGCTTGTTGCCCAGCCAGAACTGGGGCCTGATACTGGGTGCCGCAGTTGGTCTGATGATGATTTACGTGTTCAATAGCGGCTTACAGTACATCGTGAATTACTGGGGCCATGTTCTGGGCATTTCCATCGAAACCGAGATGCGGCGCAAGGCGTTCGACCATTTGCAAAAGCTCTCTTTTCGCTTTTACGACAATCAGAAAACGGGACACCTCGTGGCGCGGGTAACCAAAGACCTGGAGGATGTCGGCGAGGTCGCGCACCACGGCCCGGAGGACGCCTTCATTGCCATCATGACGTTTCTGGGTGCCCTGTTCTTGATGTTCACGCTCCACACCAAACTCGCTTTGCTCACTGCACTGGTGGTTCCTCCCGTCGCATGGATAACAAGCCGTTATGGCGCAGCGATGGCGCGCAACTGGCGAGCGCTCTTCAGCCAGGTGGGCAATTTTAACGCGCGCATCGAAGAAAATGTGGGCGGCATTCGTGTGGTGCAGGCGTTTGCCAACGAAGATCATGAACGCAAGCTCTTTGCACAGGACAATCACAATTACCGCAACACCAAGCTGGATGCTTACCGCATGATGGCGACAAGCCGAGTACTCAGTTACATGTCCATGCGCTTCGTGCAAGTGCTGGTGATGGTCGTGGGCGCCTACTTTGTGGTTCACGGCGAGCTTTCAGTCGGCGGCTTTATGGGCTTTTTGCTGTTGGTCAACGTGTTTTTCCGTCCGGTGGAAAGTATCAGCGCTGTGCTGGAGACGTATCCACGCGGCATCGCAGGATTCCAACGCTACACCGATCTTCTCGACATCGAGCCGGATGTTGCCGATGCGCCGGGAGCCATTGAAGTCGGGCACCTGCGTGGCGCGATTCGCTACGAGAATGCGTCTTTCGGTTACACAGAGCATCGCCAGGTTTTGCAAAACATCAATCTGGAGATTCAGCCGGGCGAAACCGTAGCGTTTGTCGGCCCCAGCGGCGCGGGCAAAACTACGCTGTGCTCCTTGCTGCCACGCTTCTACGACCTCGATGCGGGCCGCATCTCAATTGACGGCATCGACATTCAGAAAATGACACTGGCATCACTGCGCCGCAACATCGGCATCGTGCAACAAGATGTGTTTCTTTTTGCGGGCACCATTCGCGAGAATATTGCCTATGGCCGTCTGGACGCGAGCGAAGACGAAATCATCGAGGCGGCACGACGGGCACGCTTGACGGACATGATTGAGATGTTGCCCGAAGGTATGGACACCGTGATTGGCGAACGTGGTGTGAAGCTGTCCGGCGGACAAAAGCAACGCATGGCCATTGCCCGTATTTTTCTGAAGAACCCGCCAATCCTCATTCTCGATGAGGCAACTTCGGCCCTCGACACAGAAACAGAGCGTGCAATCCAAGCTTCTCTCACCGAACTCGCGGTTGGTCGCACCACTCTTGTCATCGCGCATCGGCTCGCCACCATTCAGAACGCGGATCGCATTGTCGTCGTGGATGAAACGGGATTGGCCGAACAAGGCCGGCACGAAGAACTAATCGCCGCCGGCGGAGTGTATCGACGTTTGCATGAAGGCGCCGTCCCGGTGTAGCGGTAGCAACCAAGTGGCGGTAGCAACCGAGAGGCTGGTTACAACGGTAACAATGCCGTTGCGTTTTCGGCAGATAGATGATCTGCATCAACGCACCTGCTGTGCGTCATGAACTCAGTGGCGGACGTTTCGCACTGGCTCGCGCCATTCGCGCTTGCTCGCGTAACATGAACAGGTACATGCTTTCAACCTTCTCGCGCGCCCAGGGCGTCTTGCGCAAAAACTTGAGACTGGATGTAATGCTCGGCTCGCTGGTGAAGCAGCGAATCGGGATGCGCTGCGCCATCGCCTCCCAGCCAAAGTGCTCCACCAATTCGTTAAGCATCCGTTCCAGCGTGATGCCGTGCAATGGATCTCGGGGCTGATCGTGCGGAGTTGTCATGTTGAAATTACTGAGTTCGCCCCCGAAAGAAGCGGCACTCGCGGTGCGTTGCACTTCAGTTCGTGTGAACTCGGCCTTTCGTATTACAGATTGTAGCGCTCAGCCCTGCGCGAGATGTGTGCCTGATCTCACTCCGAGTACTGGTTCTCAACGCCGGAATGTTGAACTTCGTCGGTTCAGTACTCAACGGGCATCATACCTGAGTGGCGCCATGCCGGTTCAGCCGAAAGAAAGTACCCGCAATAAGCTGAGCAGCAATACTAAAGCCTATTTCAGGACGTTGTGCTGTCTTTAGGGGCGCATGGCGTGTGCCCTGACGCCTTGTCGAAGCTGTAGGGTGTCGGTGTGCAGCGATTTGTTAGCCTGCTGTCTGTTTGTTCATAAGAATTGTCCCCAATATCTCTCAAGACCAAGTCTTGCATAATTGACAGGTGGCACATCATGCCTCCTGTTATAGCGAGCTACTTTTTGGGCGTAATCAATTTCTGCTTGCGACATTCCCTCTGCTGCCATCTGTTCTTGGAGCAGTTGTTGATATTCCCGTTCAAGTTCCATTTTCTGCGCATCTTCCCGTTCCGCATCAAAAGCAAGAAAGTGAGCTATGGCTTTGGCTTGTTCAGGCGTGAGCAACTTGAATCCCGATAGGAGGTAGTCTGCTATCTCGCCATCAAAACTTGCCGCCAAATAAAATATCAAGGATTCAAACGTATTTGACCAATACTCAGGGTCTTCATTATCAATGTTGCGGAGATACCATACCATATAGGCTGGAATGTAATAATGAAATCCCTTCTCGTCGAGAAAGTGTAGGACCGCATCAGTACGGCGAATGTCTTCTTCGGGGACATCCTGCCACTTATCTTCCGTATCTTGTTTTCTGGCTTCTGCGCGCTCTTTGAGACTGCCATAGTCATCTATAACCGTAGCTTCGTGCAAAGTGACACCATCTTCACGCGAAACACCATCAAACGCCGCTGTGATTTCTTCAATCAGAGCCGTTTTCTGTTGTTCGTAGGAGGAGCTTTCCATGACTTTTATTTGAGTGCGACGGTCCAAGCCGCGCGCAGCAGGCTAACGACCCAGTTCACCCGCAACCGGAAGCGTAGGGAGGAACGACCGAAGCTGTAGGTTGTCGGTGTGCAACGACTTGTTAGCTTGCTGTTGAATTGCTTGAGTTTCTTAGTGTCAGTGCCTCAATCTTCCACTAATCCAACATGGCACAACACCAAAATGAAACAAGCAATACAGAATCCCAGTGTGATACCTGTTCGCAGATTGGGCTTGATTATCAACGACACCAGAGCGATTACAAATGAGTACACAGGCAGAAATAAGGCATGATCCCATGCACTCATTAAGATTTGGTCGTCGCTCCAAGGCCCACGATAGGCATTCGCTGGAATAGGAACTTTCGGGTAAAGTCCATGTTGCCAAGCATAAAGCCACATATAAAGAAGCATTAGTGGGGTGACGGATACAACCACGATTGACAACAAAGCTATCCATCGTGCAATCCGCTCCCGCAACGGAGGCTTTTGTTCCATCTCTTAAGTCTAATCTTTGTGTCGGGGATCAACCAAGCCGCGCGCCGCAGCACAACGACTAAGCTTGTATGTTGAGTAATGGGTGTCAGAGATGCCGAGATTAAGCTCAGACTGCGAGTCTGCGGCTGAGATGAGCACCTGACACCCATGCTGTATTCTTCTTGTTTCCAAGACCGGACAGTATCCTAAGCCTGCCGATTTGAGCAGAGCTTGCATTCACAAGGCTGGTCTGAACAGGATGAGTTTACAGAAAGGCAAAAAGGAGGCATCACATGTTTCTGGGCATTGACGTCAGCAAGAACACTCTCGATGTGGCTCTACTCAAACAGAGCACACAGTCTAAGCCGCTCCATAGAGTGTTCCCCAACAGCACAAGTGGCCATGAGCAACTCCTGACATGGCTCACCAGCCACCGAACTGGCGCAGTTCATGCCTGCTTAGAGGCGACCGGCACCTGGGCTGAAGCTGTTGCTCTGGCACTGCATGAGGCGGGACACACCGTGAGTGTGGTCAATCCGGCACAGGTGCGTGCCTTTGGTCAGAGTCAACTCAAGCGCACCAAGACCGATAAAGCCGATGCTCAGATGATTGCCCGCTTCTGTGCCATGCACCAACCGCCTGCGTGGACACCGGCACCAGCACACATGCGGGAGTTACAGGCACTGGTGCGCCGTTTGGAAGCACTCGAAGAGATGCGCCACATGGAAGAGAACCGGCTGCAATCGGGTGTCATCAGTGCTGAGGTGCGCTCTTCATTGGAGGAACACATCTCGTATCTGCAAGAGCAGATCGACAAGGCTCGCCGCCAGATCACAGATCACATTGACCAGAACCCCGACTTGAAGAACAAAGCCAAACTGCTGGAGAGCATCCCCGGCATCGGAGAAGCAACGGCCGCTTTGCTCTTGGCAGAGGTGGGTGACATCACGCAGTTCAAGAATGCACGTCAGGTGGCGGCTTTTGCCGGTCTGGTGCCGCGGATTAGAGAATCTGGTTCATCGGTGCGAAGCAAAGCGCGTCTGTCGAAGGTGGGTTCTTCCCGGCTGCGCAAGGCGATGTATTTTCCAGCGATTACAGCCCTGCGTTTCAACCCGCTCATCAGGGCACTGGGACTGCGCCTATCTGCTGCCGGCAAGAGTAAGATGCTGATTGTTGGTGCAGCTTGTTGGTGCAGCGATGAGAAAACTGCTTCATATCGCTTATGGTGTGTTGAACTCAGGCAAGCCGTTTGATCCTCATTTTGTGGCTCAAACCTCTTGACCAGCAACACAGTATCTCACCCGCGCACGGAAGCTGTAGCGAAGCGGAAGCTGTAGGGCGTCGGTTGCAGCGCCTTGTTCTGCCGTTGTTGTGTGCTCATCAACTTGTTTCTGAGTTTTTGTACAGCAACACCAAAACCGCTACACCTGTAAAAATTAAACCTGCGAAGAACCAAAGCCAAGCATTACGTTTTGTATTCTGTGCCCATAACGCACAAAAGCCACCAAATAGAAAAGCGAGTGAGCTCGTGCTAATGAGAATATTCCGTTTGCTATTTGACTTATCATTCGCCTTTAACTCTGCAACTTGAGATTGCAGCTTCTTGACCTCTTGACTTAAAGTTGCGATTTGCTCAGTATCTGCGGAGGATTGTTGAGCTACGCAGAAGTCATAATTACACAAAATAAAGCCAGCCAAAATTAGAAATGTGATTGAAAGGCGCAAACAGATTTTCATTTGCATTCTATTGTGACACACGCACCACTTTCGCGCGACGGCAGAACGATGAAGCTCACCCGCAACCGGAAGCTGTAGCGAGCTTGCGAGCGAAAGCTGTAGTGAGTCGGGTGCAATGATTGGTTGTGCCGTTGTTCGACTGTATTACCTGCCTTTTTGGATTACCTCCGACTCTTGCTGTGCTTTCTTCATGTTAATGCGCTCGAAGACAGGCGCAAGCACCAATACAAGGAAAGACAGAATTAGAATGGGTAAACCCATCTCAATAACAGAACCACGTCCAAAATAACGGAGCAAACCCGCATAACAAGCGATTAATACAAGATGAATGAGCAGAGCTATTGGCAGACTTAAATAGAAGTAGCCAGCCCAGTAAACGGGTAAACCGATTACTACTGAAACTCCAATCTCCCACGTCCAGGGTTCTTGCTGTCTGCTCATATATTTATTCTATATGTTTTGCTCAGAGAACCGAACAAAGCCGCGCGCACCGGCACAACGACCAAGCTTGTATGTTAGAGAGTGGGTGTCAGCGATGCTGAGACTAAGCTCAGAGTGTGACTCTGCGGGTGAGATGAGCACCTGACACCCAACCCAGTGTCTTGTTTTCCAGGCCGGACAGTATCTTAAGCCTTCTCCCAGCAG
>DASVRI010000050.1:0-10889 GCA_036388675.1 Abditibacteriaceae bacterium
CGACCATATTATACACCCAGGCGTAAATGGCACCACCAATGCCACCCATAATGGTGTAAACCACAATCATCATCAAGTAGGCCATGAACGCACCGGCCACACCAAGACCTGCCCCACCAGCAGCGTTGCGCCCTCCAAGAGCACCAATGGCGCCAAAGCCCAGCATCATGGGAAAGAGAAAGATGAAAATGCCGAATATAGCGAAGAATATCCCGCTGGTGACGGCTCCAACCTTGAAAGCCGAGCCAACATTGATGCGCCGCAAGACGCGAACACCAGGTTGAACAGTGCCTCCCACACCATAGGCGCTTTGTCCCACTGGCGTGGGAATAGGTTCGTTATAACGGGGCGTAAAGCCTTGCTGCGATTGTGGGGTTCCGGGTTCTTGCATAGATAAGTGCCTCCTGATATTACCCCCATTATAAGCGATTTCGTGTTTAATATGGCGATTTAGTGCAATCTGATGGTGCCCTGCCGTTGAGGGCGCGTATTGCGGACGGGGGGTGAACAGGCTATCCTCAAAGAGAGATATTTCGATACGTCTGGCCATCGAGCCAGTGGCCGTTTAGTCAACTTTGGTCGCAACACGCCACGCCCGGAACACACGCTTGTCGAAAACAGTGAGCGAGTCTCCGGGCGTCGGCTTGTTGCCCGCAAGATCTTTGATAACGACCCGCCGCACGAGTACTCACGAACCCTGAAAACGAGAAGAGGATATGATGCAGGAAGCGCTAAAGGAGCAAGATACTCAACATCCAACTGATGCGTCCGAAGCAGATACGCCCACGACGGATGTATCCGCCAATGAGGCTGCTCATCCAGCCACGCCGGCTTCCCCTGAAAACCAGCAGACGCGCACGGCGCGCCTGTTCCTAGAAGACTTTGTCGTAACAGCCCTGTTGCGCACGGGTCGCGCCCTTTCGCCCAGCGAACTTTCGCAATCGGCGGAAGGCTTCAGTTTGTCGCGCGCCCGCCTGCGCGACGGTCTCGAAGGCAGTCGCCGCATTGTCGCCCAAGAGCGCAACTGGGAATTGGCCCTGCGCGCCGAATACAGTAACCGTCCACGTAGTGAGCGCACGCGACGCCCACTGGAAGGCACGCTCGAAGAATTGCTACAAGCCATGGGCAAGCCTCTGCCCCTGCCCGTCGTGGTGCGCGAATTGTCAATGATGCGCAGCGTTATTCCTGATGCGGTGCGCGATGCCGCCGCCCATATTCTGCGTACCGCACGCACCACAATCGAAGTTGCGCCCGGCGCGTGGATTCATCAATCGTTCACACTGGATGCCGGAGCACCGAGCGAGCTGATCGTCCGAGAAAACCAACTCGATGCCGACCCCGATTGGCAGGAACTGCAAGGCCGAGAGTTTCCCCAGACCGGCGGTACCCTGGCCGAACGCGCCGCCGCCGTTTTGCAGGCCGCAGGTCGTCCGTTGTCGCAACGAGTACTCGGATTCTTTTTGTGGCGCCAAAATCCGGCAGAGTTCAATGAGCGCGCCCTCGCAGTGGCACTGGGCGACCGCGCCGTTTTTTATCCCTTTGTCGGTGGAGTCGTCACCACGCAGGCGCAGATGCCGCAGTGGCGGGCGCAAGCGCAAGCCTGGCTGCAAAGCTACGATGACGCCTCGGCCAGCAACCTCGATGTTGTGGCGCTGCTGCGCACTCGCCTGCCCGCCAACGCACTGGTAACGCCACGCCCCGAAGACATCGAAGAAATTCGCAAGATGGCAGCCGTCAACAACGGGCAGCCGGTTTCTCTGGCCAACGTAATGACCGATGCGCTGGAACTGGAACCCGACGATCCGCAGTTTGTGCCCATTCTGCAAGGTTTAAATGATGCACTACGCCGCGACCCGGAATGGCTGCCGGCAGGCGCAGGTCGTTTTCTGCTGCGCGAAGCGGTGCCGTCTTATGTGGGCAACGTGCCGGACATTTTGCGTCCGGTGCATCTCTCCATCCGTGATACAGAAACCGACGAACCACTCGACATCGAGATGAGCGACGACGGGCTTGAAGGCGACTGCGTCGATTTCATTCACGCGCCGGAATGGGAAGATGTCAACGAAGAAGTCGAAGTCAAGATGGCGCGCCGTCCCGCTGGCCAGGCGGCGCCAACTTCGGTGCGCTACGTGTTACTCTATCCGCACTATCGCGCCGGCACCATGAAACTGCGCCGCGTCGATGAAGATTTCTTTGTCACGGAAGGCCCGCTGACGCGCATTGGCGTGCGCGCCGAAGACGCTGAAGGCACGCAGAACATCGGAGCCTGGACAAGCCGCGAAAGCGGCCTGATTTACGGACTGGGCGAATGGTTCACGCCGCGCGCACCGCAATCGGGTGGCGTGCTGGAATTCACCCGCGAGCCCAGCGGCCAGGTTCGTCTGGCGCTTGGTGCGCCCGACAAGCTGATGCACATCGAGGACAACCGCGTGGAAGAACTCGAAGCGTTGCAAGAGCGCTCCGATTATCTGGCGCTCTTCGACTTGTTGCAGCAAATCATGTCCGAGCAACAGCAGGGCGCCGAGTTACCGACGCTGTGGGCCGAGGTTAACGTTGTGCGCCGCACCACCAAGCGCCTGTTGTGCTCGGTGCTGAGCGCTTATCACTGCTTCTATTTCAAGCAGCGCGGGCCAAAGCAGATTTTGTGGCGTTTTGATGCAGGCAAGCTCGACCAGGGCTTCAAGCGCAACAAGCGCAAATACGTGCGCCGTTAAGAATTGACGCGAGTACTCGTATGAACAAAAACGACTTCCAAACAGCAAGAACAGCACTGGGTGTTTTCGTCTGCGGAGCATTATTAGGCGTTGGCCTGGGTTGCTCGACATCTTCCCGAACGGCAAACGAACCGGCAGCAACTTTTGATGCAGCGGCCAGCGCCGCACCGGCAACGAACGCCAATTCAGGGAGAACACCCGCTGCCTCCATGAACCGCATCACACGCCGAGAGGTGGTGCCCAACGGAGTCACAACAGCGTCCGGTCTGACCGTGCCACGCGGTTTTCAGGTCAATGTTTTTGCGGATGGTTTGGAGAATCCACGCCGCATCACTTTTGCGCCGGGCGCAACGCCGCGTAAATATGATGTTTTCGTATCCGAGTCGCGCGCCAACCGCATCCGAGTACTCAGAGATAATAACGGCGACGGCAAAGCCGATGAGCGCTTTACCTTTGCCGAAGGTTTGTCGCAGCCGTATGGCATCGCGTTTCATCCGGGCGGCTGGGTTTACGTGGCCAACACCGATGGCGTGGTTCGATTTCCCTATCGCACCGGAGCCACAAGCGCGGGCGGCGACTCGCAGTTCATCTCAAAGCTGACCCAGGGCGGTTATAACCAGCACTGGACGCGTAACCTACTCTTCTCGCGCGACGCCAAGAAGCTGTATGTAACAGTCGGATCATCGTGCAACACCTGCGAAGAAGACGACCCGCAGCGCGCGGCGATTTCGGTCATGAACCCCGATGGCACTGCGCGGCGCGTGTTCGCCAGCGGCCTGCGCAACCCAGTCGGTATGGCGTGGCGTCCCGGCACAAATGAGTTGTGGACAGTGGTTAACGAACGCGACCGCCTGGGCGATGACATTCCACCGGATTATCTGACACTGGTGCGTGACGGTGAATTTTACGGCTGGCCCTACGCTTATGCCACCCTGGACGGCAAAATCGTTCCCGACCCCGAATACGGCAGTCGCAACGCGCAGAAGGTGCGCCAGACTCGCCCGTGGACAGTTCCCGTGCAAGCGCACTCGGCGGCGCTGGGCGTCGCATTTTATCCGCAGCAAGCTGCAAGTGGCGCCAAGGCGTTCCCAGCCGAGTACTCAGGTGATGCGTTTCTAGCCTTTCACGGCTCGTGGAACCGCTCCGCCAAAACCGGCTACAAAATCGTGCGCGTCGATTTCCAGAACGCTCGTCCCACAGCCGTGACCGATTTCGTGCGCGGCTTCCAGAATGGCGGCGCAGTATGGGGCCGCCCCGTCGATGTGCAAATCGCGCCCGATGGCTCCCTCCTCTTCACCGACGACGATGGCGGTAAAATCTGGCGCGTTTCTTACTCGGGGAAGTGATTAACCACAGAGGGCACGGAGGAACACAGAGGTTTGGGAGAAAGAGTTTCTATCGTAGCCTGTCATTTCGAGCACAGCGAGAAATCTTAGTTGCGTCACATGAAGATTTCTCGCTGTGCTCGAAATGACGCGTTTTTCAGGCAGACACTTTGCAACCCCTTCCAAACCTCTGCGTTCCTCCGTGCCCTCTATGGTTAATCGGGAGATAAGGCAAAACAATGCTTGTGCAACTTTTCACACACTTATATACTCGACGTTGAAAGCGAGTACTCAACATGAATCTTGAAACTCACGCCGGTCTTTTTCCTGTTCTTGCGCTGTTTGTTATCGCCGTGGCGTTTGCCGGCGGCGCTATCATTTTGTCAAGTTTGTTGGGTCCCAAGCGTCCGTCGCGCGTCAAGAATGAGGCCTACGAATGCGGCATCGACCCGGTTGGAGACGCGCGCCTGCGCTTCTCAGTCAAGTTCTACATCATCGCGATGCTGTTTATTCTCTTCGACATCGAAGCGATATTCCTGTATCCGTGGGCCGTCATGTTCAACCAGCTACGTTTGTTCGGATTGATGGAGATGTTCGCCTTTCTCGGCTTTCTGGTTCTAGGCTACATCTACCTGTGGAGACGAGGTGCATTGGAATGGGATTGAATTCAAATATCATCGAGCTGCAGCCCAAAGGCCCGGCCACAGGAAGCAGCCCGACGAGTGATAACTTAGAAGATCACATCATGCTCGGCAAGCTGAGCGAGATGGTCGATTGGGCGCGCAAAGGTTCGCTGTGGCCCCTCACCTTTGGTCTGGCCTGCTGCGCTATCGAAATGATGGCCACTGTCGGTGCCAAGTATGACATTTCGCGTTTCGGCGCCGAAGTGTTTCGTGCCAGCCCACGTCAGGCCGATGTAATGATCGTAGCCGGTCGCGTGTCGCAGAAGATGGCGCCGGTGTTGCGCCAGATTTACGACCAGATGGCCGAACCGAAGTGGGTCATTGCGATGGGTGCCTGTGCTTCATGCGGCGGCGTTTTCAATAACTATGCCATTGTGCAGGGTGTTGACCGCATTGTTCCGGTAGACATCTATGTGCCGGGCTGCCCGCCCCGCCCGGAGCAGCTCATCTGGGGCATCATCCAGTTGCAAGAGAAGATTGATCGTGAAGGAATGGGCCGTTTCAAAGGTGCGGTGACGCACACGCCCGTTGCGGTGGAAACACCACCTATCAAGGACGCGCGCCGCGTAGCGCCGCCCGCCCTGGTGAGCGATGGCCAGGTGCGTCCTGAGATGAAGAAGTCGAAAGAGAAGATTCCGGTTTAGAATCTTGTCTGGAAATCCGGTTTAATTCAAACCACAAAAGCCCGCTACAATGATTGTAGCGGGCTTTTGTGGCTAAGCACCTATCCGAATAGGTGCTTAGCATTGCTTCAATGCAACAACTCTAAATCGATCTGTCTAACGAGCAGCTTTGCGCCTGGCAGATTAAGGTTTTATCACAGCTCTGGTGTCAGCAGCTTTAGTCGGCGCTTCTCGTCGCAGCCACTGCGGAAGTTTGATTCGGGCCGAGTTTCTCCAGGCCGTCAGGAAAAGCGATGCCGTGAAGCGCGTCGATTCGCGCGCCCGTTCTTCGGCAAAGGCTTTCACTTCGGGCGTCGCTTTCCAGGCACCACTCTCCGGCGGGAATTGCGATTCGAGCTGATAGGTGAGATCGATGCGGGTGCGGCTTTGTTCGAGTTCCTGCACAACGGCGGGCAACAACGCCGAGACAGCTACGATACGTTGATTTGCGGCCAGCCGCGCCGGTTGCATGTTCAGCTTTTCGATGAGTGAATCAACACTGGCGTGTATACCCGTTTTTGGTGAGCTGCCGTCGGGGTTGGCACGTCCATCGTGATGAACTGTTACGTGCAATGGCATGCACATATCCTGTGCGTAGTGCGCCAGAAAACCGGCATACACCAGGCACTTGTTGCGAATATACGGGTTGGCGGGATACTTCCGGTATTCCGCGAAAGCGATGCTGAGCCGTTCCGTCCACTCGGCAATGGAATACGGCAGATAGCCCACATCCTTCGGCTCGAGATTCATTTCAGCGCACAGCTTAAGAAACTCGTGGCGCGTCGGAGGCAGGGCGCGGCCTTGCAGCAGTTCAAGGTCAATATAGTGCTCGGGACTTTCGCGGTCGCTGACCATTGGAGCGTCGCGGTTTTTGGAGACATCGGGGTCTTGTGTGGCGTGCGCAATCATGCCTGCACCACCGCGGAAGAATGCCGGCACTTCTTTTGGCAGTGAACGCACTGCCGCTGCGCTCAAGATGCTGTGTCCCTGTGGCCACCACGCTTCGGCCTGCTTTGTCGATACGCACAGCAGCACCGCGCTGCAAAGCACAGACGGCAACACTTTCGTCATTATCTTCATAGCTCTTGTCTTTCGGAGAATCATGGAAGGCAAAGTTTCCCCTATCACGACCTGCCCTGCACGAAAGCCCCAAGTCCCGCCGGGACAATTACATTAAGACCTCTTGCATAAGTGCGCTTCTGTGCAACCGCGACCGTGAGGAAGAATTCACCCGCTCCTTCAGGGGCGGGGTTGTTTAACCAAAATCCTCATGCAATTGCCCTGCAAGTCCTGCATGTCCTTGGTCGCGCATCACGATGACTTCAACAATAACAATGTGGTTTTCAAGAGGCGACTTGTTATCACTGCCTTGAACAGTAGAAATCGGGGTCGGTGCGGAGTTGCGAGTACTCGTAACAAAGGCCAGCACCGTGACAATGGTAGTTCCGGCAACGACGCGTGAAAGAAGTGACCGGGACAAGAACGCATAACAAGCATTGATGCCAACACGAGCACACATACGCAACGTCGTGCGCGAAGTGCTACGCTTTGAGGTGTGCTCTTAAATGGTTCAGCGTGGCGATCCGTCGGGATTATCCGATTGAATGCTCCACTCGTTAGCGGTGGTGGTGCCCCACTTGCGCCATTTTACATGGCCGTCGCCATACAGCGCATTGAATCCTATGAAGTGGCGCCCCGCCACTTTCGAGGCCGTTGCATCGGCGGGAACAGTGTAAATGCGGTCTGTTCGCTGCTCCGCATTGATGGCGCGAATGGAGTTTCCAACTGAACACGTGGCGGAACTTCCTGCCATTGAATCGAACACGCGTATTGTTCCGGCGGAATCTTCAATGGCAGGCTCGAACACTCCCCATGAGACAATCCCATTCGGATTAATAAAGCCGGATTTTTGTCCGTATGGTCCGGGAGTGCACGTATCAGTTCGCGCTCCAGAACAGTTGTAATTGGCCGTTGTCCAGTTGTTCGACAGGATAAGGTTCATGCCGTAAGACAAAGATTCGATCTTCACCAGGCCGGCAGTGCGAGCGGCGGCGTTATCTTCATCGCCATTAGTTGAAGCATCGCAGTAGGCGCGCGTGGAGCCCGGCATCAGGTCGGACTTGACCGACTCGGCGCCGCCACTGGATGGACACACGAAAAGCTGGCCGCTTTTTACATAAGGGAATATCGTCGAGGGCCACGACGAACCGGGAAGAGGAACCGGGCCGATGTATGTCACAGAGCCGGGCGTCCAGTTGTCCCAATCCTGCGCATATTGCATGAGGCCGAGGCCAATTTGTTTCAAGTTGCTCTGGCACGAGGCACGGCGCGCATTTTCCCGGGCACGGGCAAACACCGGGAACAAAATGGCCGCGAGTATTGCTATGATAGCTATGACGACTAACAATTCTATGAGGGTAAACCCTTTCGAATTGCTTTTGTTGAAACGCTTCTTCATGGTGATGGTGTCTCCTCGCATTTTGGATGCTTTACATGGCACTCAAACAGCATACGAGTACTCGAAAGCGCTGCTAAGTCAAGCAAACTTTGGCATCCCGTGAGGTTAAGAGGATATGAAGTTCCGGTTAAAATTGACTTCTTTGCAGCTTCATTTGCCTGAAATTCGTTTGTAACATCCCAAACGAGCCTGTCCGCAACTCCCTTCTCATCATGAGTATCTCCAAAGAACACCATAGCGTGGCAGACATCCGCCGCCAGATCGAACAGCGCGAGGACGCATGGCTTGATGCGCGCGCGTCCAAGTCCGCCCACAGTAAAGGTCGTGCCAAAGCCGAAGCGCCCGATCCATACCGCACGGAGTGGCAACGCGACCGCGACCGCATCATTCACACCAAGGCGTTCCGGCGGCTCAAGCACAAGACGCAAGTGTTTGTCTCGCCCGAGCACGATCACTATCGCACGCGCCTGACGCACACGTTGGAAGTGACGCAAATCTCACGCACCGTGGCCCGCGCCCTGCGTTTGAACGAGGATCTGACGGAAGCCATCGGCATGGGACACGATCTGGGTCATGCGCCGTTTGGCCACGTCGGCGAAGAGGCGCTCGATGAAGCGTATCGGCGCTTCGATTCCAAAGCGCGCTTTCGTCACTACGAGCAGTCGCTGCGCATCGTTGATGAGTTAGAGAAAAACGGCCAGGGCCTGAACCTGACGTGGGAGGTGCGCGACGGCATTTTGCATCACTCCAAAGGCAAGAGCGATCTGCTGGTGGGCCAATCGCTCGACAAGTGGCTGGCGCGCGGCAAACCCGCAACACTTGAAGGCCAGATTATTCGCATCTGCGACCGTGTGGCTTACGTCAACCACGACATCGACGACGCGATTCGCGCCGGATTAATTCACAACAAAGACTTGCCGCCGGATTGTCTGCGAGTACTCGGAAACAGTCACGCGCAACGCATTACGACCATGGTGAATGCCATTATTGAGGCCAGCAGTGAAGTCGTGGACGGGCAAAGGCTGGTTAAAGAGCGCATCGCCATGGAAGATGAGGTGATGGAAGCCACCGACAGCCTGAAGAACTGGATGTTCGACCATGTGTACAAATTGGAAGCGGTCGATGAAACGCGGCGCGTGCGCAACGTCATCGTGGCGCTATTCGAACTGTTCATGGAACAGCCGGAGTTGATGCACGGCGCAGATGGCAAGTCTGTTCTATCACGTGAGGAGGATGCGGCACGAATATCGCGAGAAGAGTTGGCGCGCCACGTTTGCGACTTCATCGCCGGCATGACTGACCGTTTTGCATCGCAGACCTATGCGGCTCTGTTTATGCCTTCGAGCTGGCGGGGCGTTTAGTTCAGTTTTTAATTTTGAAATTTTCACTCAGCATTGAGAACTTAATACTAAAAACGACTAACGTTGCCCTTTTGAGCGAGGTGTAGGATACTTTTCGTTGGAGGTCTAAAGTCGATGAGTAAACCAATTGTGCGCTGCCGTTGCGGGCATCAAGTCTTAGCCAGGGAAGTCCTCCGCACCGACCTCTACGAACGCCGCGCGTCCGAAGGCTCCAGTCGCGAATACGTTTATGTAAAGTATCGCTGCCAGCGCTGCAAGCGTATGGGCGAAGCCTTCGTGCCGGAAAACCGCTGGGATCGCAGCATTCTCGAACCTGCTCAAAACGAGATGAACGACAACGAGCGGGATCAGTTCCTGGATGAAGCGCCCATTTCGGACGACGAAATCCTCGACTTCCATCAGCACCTGCAAGCTCTCTGCAATCTGAACGATCTGCACGGCACACCGCGCGAAGTCTCTCCCGTCGATGCAGTGCAACAACCCTCTGCTCCAAACGGGGAAGTCACAGACGCCGACCAGCGTCGGGCTGCAAATCCTGAAGCCTCAGAACAGACGCCATCGTCACAGGCGTCGTCAGTCCAGGCTCAGGCGGTTCATCCGACAGCGCCTCAAGCCACTACGTCGCCCGCAGTACAGCTTCCAGGAGTGCAATCTCCTTCAACGCAGTCTTCGCCGCGTGGCGTAAAAGCCAATCCGCCGGAGAACACACCGCCCAACCAATCGTCAGCAGGTTGTCCGCCCGAAGAGCCGCACAGCAAAGTCTTTCGTGGCGATACACAGTGAGCCGAACGCGGTAACCAGAACGCGGTAACCAGGCGGCATTATTGCTCCCCACATGGTTTCTTGTCCATTTTGCAGAATACATTTATAACGGTGCTGCAAGGAGCGCAATGGAGTACTCGTTTATTCTCGGCCAGTGCCCGTCATCTTGAATGAGCAACAGATTGAATGAGCAACAGCGGGTCAGGCCACAGCAGTTTTCGCCATGAGAGAACCCAGCACCCCAAAACCGGATTTCGCTTGCGAACCATGTGAAACGCGCAGGTCGTTCGACGGTGCATCCGGCGCAACGGCGCAGGGCGCACCCGCAGCCTTCAACGACACCCCGACACCTGGCGATGGGCTGCCTTCAGCCACTGAACTGGAGCAGACATTACAGCGCCTGGTGCGCCGTATCGCCATGCTCATCCAGGCGGAAATGTGCGTTTTTCTGCTGCACGACCGTGAGCGCAACCAGTTGGTCGCACGTCCGCCGGCTCTGGGTCTGACCCCTGAACAAATCAAAGACATGCGCCTGCCGCCGGATCGCGGCTTGAGCGGCGCTGTTTTCACCAGCGGCCAGCCGATGGTCGTGCAAGATGCCTCCAAGAGCACCGTTATCGACCCGATATGGGCGCAGCGGCTCGATGTACACAACGTGATCTCGCATCCGCTGGTCATGGAGCGCCGCGACGAGCAGGAGCGCGTTACCAGCCGCACCGTTGTCGGAGTGCTCCATGTCATCAATAAGCGCATGGGGCAGGCGTTTACCGATGAAGACATTCGCCTGTTGTCGGTCATGGCCAAGCAGGTGACGGCTGTCATTGCCAACGCGCAGCTTTACCTGCGCCTGAGCGAAGAAAAAGAGCAACTCCAGGCCACGCTGCAAAGCCTTTTGGCCGGCGTCGTGATGATGGAATCAACCGG
>DASVRI010000051.1:0-23434 GCA_036388675.1 Abditibacteriaceae bacterium
CCGGTTTTTACCAGACGGCCAGGGATTGTGTACTTGCGTTCCGTATTCCACGCCTGCGAGTTTTCGGTTCCCGTGCTGCCGACTTGCTCGCCGTTCCAGAAGGTGATGTCGAAGTCATCGACTTTACCCAATTCCAGCGTCAAGTCTTTGCCGGCCCAGTCTTTTGGAATATCGAGTACTCGAAGCGCCACGGCTTCGCCATCGCGGTTCACCAGAGCGGGGACACCACCGGGCACCGCCATCGTGCCCTTTATCGAGCGGCTGCCGTTGAGCAGAGTGCGCGCTGCGTTGCTCATGCCGGGATCAGTGAGCTGGCTGGGGCCTGCCGCTGCGGGACGATCATCCGTCACTTCGACTTGCCACGTTCCGGACAGCGAAACAACGGTCGGAGGCTGTGGTGTGAGGCTCAGGGCATGAATGTCATCGCGTAGTGTCGCGCCCATGTTCGCCAGCACCTGCGCGACGGCTCGCGTCTGGCGCCAGCGCGTGAAGCGAAAGTAAGTCTTTGTGTCGGCATCAAAACGTTCCGGATCGAGCTGCAGCCACACTGCTGTGCCCTTGCCAACCTGGCGCATTGCCAACTGACCTGCCGCGCCGGTCTGCCAGCGCGAATCGCTGTCAATGAGCCAGGCCGGCGCTTCGTTGCGCCAACGTAAATCGGAGGGAGACAATCCTGCTGCCACATTCCAGCGCGGCGCATCAAAAGAGCCGAGACTCGTTTTATGCGCCAGAGAAACGCCCATCGTGTCGTTGCCGGATTGTCGAGGCAAGAACACGACTTTGCCGCCGCGCTGTAAGTAGGCAGAAAGCGCCGCCTCACTCACCGTTGCATCCGGCGCGATGATGACGAGGTGCGCGTTCGCTGGCAGCGTCGTGGCGTTGGTGAGTTGCACACCCAGCATTTGGAACCACTGCGGCGCGGTGCCTATGAGCGTGACCTGCTTTGCGCGTGGAGCAAGCGGCGCGGTTTGAGCATAGCGCACAATCTGGCGAGTGAGTCGATCCGCCGCGGGTTCAAGCGATGGAGTACTCGCTGCGCCCTTGTTGGCGGCGAAACGTTCTTCCAGGTCGAGCATGCAAAGCGTAGCGCGACCCTGGCCCAGATCGAGTTCCATCAAGGGCGAATAAGCGCCGTCGAATTCGCATTCGAGAATGGGACGCCAGCCCGCCAGATGCGGCTTTTCGATCGCTGCCGAAGCGACTCCGCCGCGATTTCCCCAGTGCCAGCCGTACGGCTGCTCCTCGTTTTTGCCGGATGGCGTTGAGGCCGCACGTTGACGGCTGCTGCCTGCCCAATCGCGCAGGTCGAGCGCATCCAAACCGGCGACAACACTATGAGTCGCATTCACTGGAAACACATAACGCGAAACATGCTGCGACACACGAAAGCCCCACACGCGCTGCATCCAGGTCGGGTCTTGTTCCATCACCAGAACGCGACCACCGTTGCGCACAAAAGCGTTTAAGTCAGCCGGTGGTTTTGCTCCCGAGGAAAGGGCGTTGCGCCCGATAACGAGCATCTCTTTGGTCGATTTGCCGTTCCATGCGAGTACTCGATATCCCAGAGCGCGCAGCATGTTTGTGGTGCGGCCCTGAGGATCGAAGACGGTGACATCTCCAGTGACTTTCTGCGGACGAGGCCAGATGCGAAAGGCAAAACTATCTTTGTGCGAACGCGCGCCGATTTTGGTTGTGAGTCCAATCACGCCGTCCGTTTTACGCGTCACGACTGGCGCGACAAATTGAAGCGGTGCGATGCCATTCTTGGCCACATCGATAGTGCCACTGTGAGTGCCGGAAGCAATGACTTTGTTGCCGACCTTTGCATTCCACGTGAAGGAGTAACGTTGCCCGGCGCGCGTGTCGTTGATGAGCACTACGCTTTTATCGACGATGTTGCCGCTCCAAAAGGCGTGCTGCTTATCAGTCACCGAAGCAATGTCGTTCTTCTCAATCTTGCCGCCGATATAAGCCAGCGTTTCATTGTTGTTGGCCAGCAAAGCGCGACCGGCGGGTGTGAGTTCGTAACCGCCCTGGGGTTGATTGTGGAACAGGAAATCTTTGCGCAGTTTCGGGCTGTAAGTGCCGCGTCGTCCAGGCTGAAAAGGCGGCGCATCAATTTCTTCTTCCGGTCCGGTGCGGCGCCAGGCGTATCCACCCGACCACGGCACCATACCCGCTGTGGTTCCCAGAGTACGCCACGAGCGCCAGATGCGCTGCGTTGACAACGGCAAAATTGTCATGTGCGCCGGTGAAAAGTCGCGCGTCTGGTCGCCGTGCCAACTGGCATACAGTTGCCCGGACTTGAACTTGTCGCGCATTGAGCGCCGGTACTCGGGCGTTTCGATGCGATAAGCCTGCGGCCCCAGGTAAATGGCGCTGAACTCTGAGAGCCACGGTTCGCTTTCTTCGGCCTGACCAAAGTGCTCGCGCCCGCGCATAAACGAAGTCGGAAATGGCGCACCAAACTCGATGGGCAAGTAAGGCTTCGTACCGCGTTTGGCCCAGTCGGACAGCCATTCTTCGCCTTCCTGTAAGGGAATAAAGTTCAGGTAAGAGTTGACAGCGAATATATCGCCGAGGATGCCCTGATGCACAAAGGCGCCGCGCGTCGGGTCTTCGCGACGCATGAAGGCCAGCGCGCTTTCCATGGTGCGGGCGCGGCCCAGTTCGTCGGCGCTGAACTTCATGCCGCTTTCCTCGATGTTGCGTCCCACAGATAACGGGTTCTGGTCGTGAGCGTGGCCAAACGAATTGCCCGAAGTCGCCCAGATCATAATCGAAGGATGGTTGCGATGCAGACGCAATTCGCGTCGTGTCAAGCGCTCCCATTCGGCTTTTGCTGCGGGGCTTTTCCAGTCGCCCTGGCCCCAGCCGATGTAATCGCCGATGTTGCCTGCCGAACCCATCAGAGGAAAGCCCAGGCGGTCGGCGGCATCGTAAAAGACATGATGAAAAGAGTTCTGGCCGCGACGCTCGCTGCTGCCGGGCCACATCTCACCGATGTTGAACCCTGAAGCGCGCAGGCCTTTGATGGCGCCTTCGACGTATTCGCGCGTGCCGCTAATCGGCGACCATTCCTGGGGCATCGTCTGCGGACGCAAGCGCATTGGAATGCCATTCAGATAAATATTGCGGCCTTGAATCCAGAACTCGCGGAAGCCGAACTCCTGCGAGTACTCGTCATCCAGGCCGGCACCCGTGGCACTGAGTTTCACGGCATACAGGTTCGGTTTATCCAAGCCCCACAGTGCTGCATTGGCCCACGGCCAGCTTACGCGCACGGTTTGCAGCGGCTTGGCTGCAACGTTAACCGTCTGCTCAAATGTCTTTTCGATGATCCCATTGCGCTCCATGCGCGCCACCAAGCGCAGCGGCCCGGCCTGTGTCACATCCGTCAACTCAACATCGAGCGTGACTTGCTTTTTACGAGTACTCGGTTGCACATAAACATCGCTGACGAACGTGTTGCGCGGCTGCGACTCCAGCACGACATCATCAATCAGCCCTTTACTTTCCGGTTTGGCTTCGGTGAACGAAACCTGGCCCGCACCCGGCCCCATGAAGATTCCGACTTGTTCGGTTGAAGGAATCGTCGCCACGAAAACGCGCAACTGATGCTCGCGTCCCGGTGTGACAAACGGTGTCAGGTCGACTTTGCCTGCGGGCCACGCCACGCGCCCGGCTTCCTTGCCATCAATATAAACCCAGGCGTCGGTGCTGATGCGCGCGAAGTTCAGCAGGATAGCACGGCCACTCCAACCCGCTGGTATTTGCAGTGTGCGCTGATACCAACCCTGGTCGAGCGCGTCGTTTTTCCACGGTTCCCACATGGGGCCGTTGCCCGGCGCCGCCACTTGCGGAATCGCGATTGTGCTGTAGCCGGCGCGCCAACTGCCCGGCACACGAATGTAACCCCAACCGGCAGCTGCCGGCTCTTTAGCACCGGCGACGCCCGGCTGAAACTTCCACAGGCCGTTAAGCACAACTTCGGCGCGCTTCGAGGACAATACTTCTACCGGCTCTTCTCCCCAGTACAGGCGCTCGCCAGCGGGAAGTGCGGCGTCACTCGAAGCGCTTGTGCCGGGCTCAGCAGCAACAACCTGTCTCAGACAGAAGCCGCCTGCCAGCAAATACAAGGCGAAACCAAGACCTGAAATAGAACACAACCGGCTCTGGCGTGAACGCATTACTGACTCCTCTTCACTCTTCGACGTTTGGTGTTTGTTGCTGAAACTTGACCTTCTCCGGCGGCTTTTATGGATGCGCCACAGGTGCGGCGCACCACGAGCTGCGTCGGGACGACAATTTGTTGCGGCGCAAGCGTCTCATCGTTCAAGCGGGCTAAAGCGCATTGCACCGCGCGCTGACCCATCAGCAGCGGATTCTGATCGACCGATGTAAGCCCGAAGCCACGTGATGCTTCCAGATTGCCGTAGCCAACCAGAGCCACATCTTGTGGCGCTTGCAGGCCACGAGCCTGCAGTGCTTCCAGTGCGCCCTCGGCCATGGTGTCATTGGCGGCAAAGACAGCCGAAGGTGGATGGTCGAGGTCGAGCAGGGTATTCATCGCTCGTTGGCCATCTTCAAACAAGAACTCGCCACCAATGATTAACTCGTCATCGACCTGGATATTGGCGTTTTGCAGCGCTTGAAGGTAGCTACGGTAGCGATCCTTGCCCGTATTAATTCTCTGGTCACCCATCACATGACCGATGCGATGATGCCCGAGAGCAATCAGGTGTTCGATGGCCACTCGTGCCCCGTTCACATCGTCGCTAATAACGCCATCCAATTGATGACCGGCCGGCAAGCAATCCAGCAGCACGCAGGGCAAGCCCGCCTCACGGGTTTCCTGCGCCCAGGCGATGGCCTCGCTTTGGTAACGCGCATAGTTCACGCACAGCAGAGCATCGACTCGGTACTCCATCAAGAGGCCAACGCGCTGCTGCTCGACCTTAAGATCGTTGCGCGAATGTGCCAGCAGAACGCTGTAGCCGTGTCGGTCGCACTCTTCGTGAATACCCTGTAGCAGCAAACTATAAAAGCTGTGGGCAAGGTGCGGCAGCACAACGCCCAGCATCTTGGTTTGCCCGCGCAAAATGCCATTGGCCAGGCGATTGGATCGATAGCGCAACTCTCGCGCGGCCTGACGGACGCGCGCCTGCGTTTCTTGGGGAATAGATGTGTGGGCGCGCCCGCTGAGCACGTAAGACACTGTCGTGCGCGACACACCCGCCCGTTCTGCCACATCCTGGCTGCTGGGATTGCGTTTCATAGTGCGGAAAAGAAGTTGTTGAACCGCTTTGAGTGACAACTGTCACTAAAGTTGCGCCACATCGAGAAACAAATTCAAAGTCTTGATTGGAGTGGGTAAGTTTTAGGAGCTATGAAGCGGTGCGTGCCCGTGCGGCGGCCCAGTCGCGCAGACGCGAGATTTCTTCGTGCATGGTTTTGGAAAGCGGCACCATTGCTTCCAGGTTGTGCCCTATGTCTTCGGATGTCACGTCGCGCCCGCCGTGGAACGCGTCATACAGTGCGGCCACAATGGCGCCTTCGATTTCGGCTCCCGAGTACTCGTGACTGGCCTGCACCAGAGTGTCAATGGCAAAGGCTTGCGGGTCGCGTCCACGTTTGCGCAGGTGAATCTCGAAAATGGCGGTGCGCTCGGCTTCGCTGGGCAAGTCAACAAAGAATATTTCATCCAGGCGACCGCGACGCAAAAGCTCGGGTGGCAACTGGTCGATGTTGTTGGCCGTGCCCACCACGAAAACCGGCGACTTCTTATCTTGCAGCCACGACAAGAAACCGCCGAAGATGCGCAAGGTTGTGCCGCCGTCATCGCCGCGCGAAACCGAAAAGGCTTTTTCCATTTCGTCAATCCACAGCACGCACGGCGCCACGGCTTCCGCCGCTTTCAAGGCGCGACGCAAGTTGGCTTCGCTTTCGCCGACATACTTGCCGAAAACCGCGCCCACGTCGAAGCGCAACAGTGGCAGTTTCCACTGCGCGCCGATAGCTTTGGCGGTTAACGATTTGCCGCAGCCCGGCACGCCCAATAGCAGCACGCCGCGCGGCGCCGGCAAGCCAAATTCGCGCGCCCGTTCGCCCCATGCTTCGCTGCGTTTGCCCAGCCAGTCTTTGAGGCTGCCCAGACCGCCAATATCGGAGAAATGCGAACCGGCTTCATAAAACTCCAGCGCGCCCGACTTGCGGATGATTTGCTTCTTTTCGTTCAGCACAATGTCGATGTCGCTTTCATCGAGCGTGCCGTTCATTACCAGGGCTTTATTGAAAACGTTGGCTGCTTCATCGGCAGTGAGGCCTAACGCGGCCTGAACCAGTTGCTCGCGCGTAGTGCCGCTGAGTTCAATCTTGACACCGGGATGATTCTCCACCCGCTCGATGAGTTCGCCCAGCAATTCGTTCATCTCTTCTTCGCGCGGCAAGTCGTAATCGACAACCACGACTTCTTTTTCCAGATGAGGCGGCACAGCGAGTACTGGTGAGAGAAAGATCAGCGTGGAATACGAACGCTTGAGCGCGTGCGCCAGGTCGCGCAAGCGGCGCTCGATAATGGGATGTTCGAGATAAGGGTCGAAGTCGCGCAGGATGAAAACGGTGCGTGTGTTTTCTTCACGCACTTTTTTCAAGGCGAAGTTGAGCGCTTCTAATGCCTGCGAGGTGCCATCGAGCGCAATGCGCGCGGGGCTGTCAAGGGTGCTAAACGGCTCGGTCGCCGACCAGGTGAGAACTTGCTTCGTGCCGTTCACAATGCGCCGCACCGCATCTTCGACGCGTGATTCTTCGTGCGACACGATGTAAATGAACGGATAGCGCGCGCGAATCAGAACATCAATGTCACGATCTTTATTGGTCATGGCAGTACGAGTTTACGCCCGGTTGTGACTTGAGCCGGAACGAGGGAAAGTGCGATAGCGCGATAGTGCAACGACGCTTGAGCAAACGGAGCGCGAGATGTCGGCGGAACGGGCTACAGCCATCGTAGCGCCAGTGATCGCAGCTTAAGCCAACTTGCCGCTCAAGTCATACTCACTGGCGCCGGTGATGCGGGCGCGCACGAAAGTGCCGGGTGGGTTTTGTTTGCGTTCGCGCGGCGACATCTTCACCAGAACGTTGCCGTCGATGTCAGGCGCGTCGCGGTAAGAGCGGCCAATCATGGCGCCAGGTTCTTCGTTTTCCAGCAGCACGTCGAGGGTTTTGCCGATGTAGTCGCGGTTCTTCTTGAGCGAGATTTTCTGTTGCAGCGTTTGCAAGATGTGATAACGCTCGTCCTTCTCTTCCTGCGAGACGCGGCCATCAAGGCCGAAGGAGAGCGCCGTGTCCTCATCCGAGTACTTGAAGACGCCGATGCGATCGAACTTCTGCTCGCGCACAAAATCACACAACTCTTTGAACTGCTCTTCGGTTTCGCCGGGGAAGCCGACAATGAAAGAAGTGCGAATGGAAATCTCCGGATTGAGTACTCGGAAGCGATCCAGCAAACGCGCATAACTTTCGGCGTGGCCGCCGCGACGCATGCGGGCCAGCACTTGCTTGGAGGCGTGCTGCAACGGAATATCAAGGTAGCGTGCCACTCGCGGAGCCGTTGTCAGGGCCTCAATAAACTCGTCGTTCACCTGCGACGGGTAAGCGTACAGGACGCGAATCCACGTCAGTTCTTCGATTTGCGACAGCTCGTTCAACAGCGCACCCAACGACCACTTGTTATAGAGGTCAATGCCATAGCGTGTGGAATCCTGCGCCACAAGCACGACTTCTTTAGCGCCGGATGCGGCCAACTGGCGCGCTTCGGTGACGATGCTTTCGATGGGACGCGAACGAAATGGCCCGCGCAACTGCGGAATGATGCAGAACGAACAGGTGTGGTCGCAGCCTTCGGCGATTTTGAGGTAAGCCGTCCACGGCGGTGTGGCACGCACGCGCGGCGTCACATGGTCATAAACGTAAGTGTGCTGCTTGGTTGGAGTGACGGCGAGCTGAATCAGGCCGTTCGAACTGGCCAGACCGAGCGGAGTACTCGTCGATTTTTGTGGCTCGATAATGCCGTCGATGGTGGAGACGATTTGCGGAAAGTCGGTCGTGCCTAAGATGGCATCGACTTCGGGCACGCGCATCTTGATAAGCTGTGCGTCGCGTTGCGGCAGGCAACCGGCGGCGATAACGGCTTTGCACCGTCCATCAATTTTATATTGCGCCACATCCGACAGCGCGCCCAAGCTCTCTTCGACAGCCGCGCCCAGAAAACCGCACGTGTTGACGATGATCGCATCAGCGTCGGCGGCATCGGTTGTGATGTGGTAGCCCGCGCCTTGCAGCAGGCCCAGCATCACTTCGCTATCGACCAGGTTTTTCGAACACCCTAATGAAACAAGACTGACAGTTTTTTGCACAACTGATAATTATACCAAATCGGGGCCGGAACTCATTGAATTGAGAGTTCCGGGAAACGGAGTTCCGGAAACATCCCTGTGACGAGCAGACCGGACACGGGGTTCCTATCGCGCCGAGTACTCAACTTCGACGCGAAGGCAGTGCCGGTGACGCGAAGGCAGTGCCGGTCGATCTCAAGTTGACCTGGTTGAGGCGGAGGCTGGAATTACCGCGCCTCCAAACTTCTTTAGATCTCTTGCCTAAGTCTTGGCGAGGGCTGTTTTTTCCAACCGCGCCCGTGAGGAAGCGGGCTTGCTGAAGCGAATCAGCCTGCTACCTCACGGGCGCGGTTACACAGAAGCGCACTTATGCAGGAAGTCTTTTATCATGAGAATTGACGGCGATGCCATCCATTGCCGCTTCTTTTGCGGCGTTGCGTATGAGTTTACGGCCTGATCCTGTATTTTGAAGAACGAAATCTGGAGGTATTTGGCGATTTTAGTGCATCGTGTGGGACGTGGTGCGTTATCTGCCACAAGAGGGGTGCCGCTTCTGCGTTTTGAGCACGAATCGCAGGGGCAGCCTGGACAGCGCATAATTAGCTCCGGCGCCCACTGCAGCACAAGTTTGGGAGGTGAAATTGATGATTACACGTTTTATTGAGGAAGAAGATGGGCAGTCGCTGGTCGAGTATGGTCTGCTGATTTCGCTCATTGCACTGGCGGCTGTTACTGCTATTACTCTGTTTGGGCGCGGCGTCAAAACTAACTGGGATACCAGCACCGGCAAGCTCGGCTCAGCGTTTAGCTCCAGCGGACAGTAGCTGTTTGCACTGTATGTCCGGGCCGGGTTTGGTATTCACGTCCTTTTAATAAACCAAATGTCGGTTAGCAACTTTAGGTGCCTTTTCACTTCTTGAAGGGTGCCTCTTTGTGCTTGTGTGAACAGAGACTGAACCGGGCGCTTTGTTCTCTGCACGGCTTGCAACCAGTTCTAATTTCCACAATCCACTCTCCACTTGAGATGAATGCAACGCCGGATTTCGCTGTGTCGCATCCATATAGCAACCAAAGCAACGCGTGGCGTGGCAACGCATGGCGTGGCAGAGCGCGCCATGTCGCTGTTGGTTTCATGGTGTCACTCTGTGCATTGCTGTTGTATCTGTCAGGTGTGTCGTCCACTGTCACTTACGGCGGCGATTGCGGCGAACTTATCGCGGCGTCTTATCGCCTGGGCATCGCTCACCCCACCGGCTACGCGCTTTACTGTTTGCTCGGGCGTTGTTTTGCCTCGCTGCTGCCTCTGGGTGAAGTGGGATGGCGTTACAACGTGCTGTCGGCTCTGCTTGGTGCGCTCAGTGTGGGATTGCTGACCGCTACAGCTTACCGTCTGGCTGATGACAATCTGTCTGATGACAATCTCTGCAATCGCGCCGAAGAGCCACATCAAGATACACCCCAGGGCGCATCGAGTACGCGCAGCACTGATACGCGCAGTAGGGCCTTGCCCTCGGCGTTGCAAGGCAAAGCGCTGTGGCCTGCTGTGGGCGCGGGATTGCTGCTGGCGGGCTTCTATGACTTCTGGTCGCAGTGCGTTCTGGCCGAAGTGTATGCCTTGAACGCGCTGATGCTGGCCGCGTTGCTGTATGGCGCCGTGGCATGGCATCAAAGTGGCGATTGGCGCTGGTTTCTCTCACTGGCGGTTCTCTTTGGGCTGGCGCTCAACGCCCATCTTTCGTGTATCTATCTGGCACCGGGACTGTTGCTTTACACGGTTGTGCAGCATCGGGCGCGTTTTGGCGCCGGCCTGCTCATGGTGCGACGCTTACTGGTTGCCGTGACGTTCATGATGACGGCGTATGCGCTTACGCTTTATCTGCCCTTGCGCTCAGGTTTGTTCCCCGAACCGCCGCCTGTTGGCACAACGAGTACTCGCAGCATGGAGGTTGGCGCTACGAGTACTCGTAGCGCAGCGAATGTAGATCAGACCACACCGCGCCACGAAACGCCGCGCGAAGCCGAATGGTGGCCGCTCGACTGGACGCATCCCGCCGATTTCGGGCGCTGGTATGCACACGCTTCGGCCAAACAATACAAGAACCTTCTTTTCGCGCACTATGCGGTGCCGGTCGGCGAGCGCACCGTTCATGTCACATGGTTCGCGCAAACGCTGCCGGAGTTTGTCGCCAGGCTTGGCACACTGGGCGGTCGCATCGCCGTGTTTTATCTGTGGTGCACGCCGTTGCTGCTGGTGGGCCTGTGGCAAAGCTGGCGTAGCCCGTGGCGGCACGATGAGTACTCGAAAGCGCACGCGACACGCACCGGCGGGCGCTGGCTGGGCGCGCTGTTGCTGTTGACTTTCATGCTCAATGTTGGAGTGCAGGCCAATTACAGGGTAAGCGACCAGAGCAATTTTTTCTTTCCCGCTTACCTGGTGATGGCGATTTGGATGGGCTTTGGTTTTGCCTGCTTGGGACGCGCGCTGCCGCCTCGCTGGCGTGTATCGGGCCTGGCTTCGCTGGTGCTGGCGAGTGTCGTGGTGCAGTGGGCGCTGGCGGCGCCATTTGCCTCGCATCGTGGCGCGACGCAGGCGCGCGACACAGCGCTCGACCGCGCGCAGGCCGCTGAAACTCTGATGGCACAAACAGGTCGCATTCCCGCAGTCGTTCTCTTTGGCGACGATGCGCTGTGGAGTTTCTGGTATGCCCAGTATGTGTTGGGCCGCGCGCAAAACATGCACACGCCGTGGAGCCGCCGCCGCGCCATGATCGAAAGCGGACGCATGGCCGAATACGTCGCCCAATTGCAGCGCAAGGGGCCGGTCGCGCTTTCGGGTTGGGACACGCGCACCGACTTACGCTTTCCCTATGTGCTGCTCAACCAGAGCGGCACGCTGTGTCTGGCCAGCACACGCAAACTTCCCGCCGCTGCAACGCCGCTGCCGCCAACCGGTGTCGTTGAAGACGCAACTTCAAACATCATTGCGGCGCGTTCAAACATCATCGGCGCGCGATTTCGCCCGGCGCACGAAGTGTCATCCCAGCGCGGCATTGTGGCCCTCAAGCGCGAAAACATGGCGGCCTTTGAAGTGGACTTTCGTCTGCCGTGGGCATCACCGCTGGATACTAAAAGTGCCGGTACCGCAACCGTGGATAAAACCATCTCTGCGCCGCTTGCCCATGTCGGCTACATTCAGGTGCTGATGTCGCCGGCTGATACGCAAAGTCCCGGACACCTCATCTCACCATCACCAGCGCAAGATAACGTGCGCAAAACAGGTAGTGGGCCATCGCTGGTTGCATGGAAGCAGACACGGCGTTTGATTGTGCCGCTGGGCGCACGCTTGAGTACTCGCTGGCAGGCTGTGGTGCCGCTACAAATGGAAACTGAGGCTCCGCCTGCGCGCTACGATGTGTGGCTGCGCCTGGTGCGTTCATCGCAGGACAGAAGCACGCCGTGGCAGCGTGTCACATCCATGCAAATGATCGGCTAGACCGGGCCGGAGTGACTCCAAATGGAGTGACTCCATTTGTAAATTGGACCTCTTGCCTAAGGGCGCGGTTGGGAAAAGTCGTGGTTGCGAAAACAGCCGTCGCCAAGACTTAGGGCAAGAGGTCTATTGAAAAGTCGCCGCCCGCCTGTCGAGACGCGTCGAGAACGCCATCATTTCTGCGAAGCACTTTTTGTGTGTTTCGCGCCGTTTTTGCGAAATGCAGTTTTGCGTTCTATTCGAGGAGAGATGGAGCGGTTCGCGGTCGCGCGCTCTGTTAACATAAACGTGTGAAATCTTTCGGGCAGGAATTTTATCCTTACGAGTCGGTGCGCGCACTGAAGTTCGCCGATAAAACCAAAATCACCGACCGTCGCGCGCTTGTTGAGCATATCGCCACGCATTTGACGCAAAGCAGTGAAATGACGCGGCTGCGCATCGCCGCCAAAATTGTGCAGCGCTATTTCAGCGCCACGCGCCGCGACATCGTGCCGCCGCCGCAGACGCAGCCGTTTGTGCGTTTGGTGGCTCGTAGCCGTGACACACCGACGCAAATGGAGCTGCTGTTTTATCGCCTGTCGAAAGTGGATGCGATTGTCGGCTTCATGGCGCGCGAACTGTTTTACCCGGTGTGCATCGCGGGACGCCCGCCGGATGGCGTTTCTTCAGGCGAGTTCGCGGCGCGCAACGGCGCACAACTGCTGGCGCCCGAGCCGTTGCTCACGCGCTCCTTCATTCTTGAATACGCCGGGACGCGCTGGAATTTCACCAACCGCTCGACCATTGACCGCAGCCTGCGCGTGCTGCAAGGTGCGGGGCTTATCGCGCGCGAGCGCCAGACCGAACTGCGCGATCATCCCACAGCGTTTCGCCTCAGCCAGCACAATGTCTCGCTGGCGACGTTCCTGTACGCTTTATATGATGAGTTTTTGCCGCACGCCCATAACGCGGCTCTGGCGCTGTCGTGCGATGTGTTGCCTGTTTCCGATTTCGCGCGCACGCTGTTGCTTTCTCCGGCGCAAATCGAAGAACATTGCCGCGTTGCGCGTTCTCATCAGCTTCTAGCGCAACACGGACGCAATTTGCGATTGGTATTCGGCCACCTCGACGCGCTGGTGGACACGATGCTGACAAAAGCCATCTGATGCGTGCCACTCAAAATGACGCTCGTTTGCAAACCTTTCGATTCGTAAACCGGCACAACTCGAGACTTCTTAAGGCAAGCAATTCGCTCTGAAAGCGCAGGGCGACGTTATGGAAATCTATCTCACGAAAGCGTTATGGTATGACAATCGGCGAACTTATCGAAGTGCGCCGCTTTCCTGCCGTGGTGCAGGCGGCGGATGTGCGCGACCTTCGTGCTTCTTCCCATCGAGTACTCAGGGGTTCTTCAAACAGCAACGCTTCAAAGCGTGACACTTCAAACGAGGCACTGCACGACTTCATCGGTGGCTACGTTGGCTTTGATGAGCGGGCGCGCCACGCCGTTGATGTGGCAGTGCGCAGCCTGGCCGGCGGGCAGGGCGGAGGCTTCTTTTTTAACGGCGTTTTCGGCTCAGGTAAAAGCCATTTGCTGGGTCTGCTCGCTCTGCTGTGCGATGGGCTGGGCCACGATACCTTTGCCACGACGCACAATCCTCTGGCGTCTGTGTTGCAAAACTTCGCGCCGCGCTTAACGGTTTACTTTTCCCTCGATGAGTACTCGGCGCAAGAGTTTTCGCTCGAAGAAATCTTCTGGCGCGAGTTGCGCGACGAATGGCAGCGACACGGCTTTACCGCCGGGGAATTGCAGATACCCGCAGGCACTTCGCGCGGTGAAGCCTTTGCCGCGCTGGAAGATTTGCTGGCTGCCAAAGAACTGAGCGGCCTCGCTGTTTTTGTTGATGAGTTGTCGCTGTTTCTTTCAGGACGCGAACATCGTGCGCTGCAAAACGATGCGGCGTTTTTACAGTTTTTGGGGCAACGCGCGCGACGCAACCGCACGGCGGCGAGTACTCCGTTGTGGGTGTTTGCGGCGCTGCAAAAAACCGTCGACGACATCGGCGACCTCGATGCGTATGCGCTGTCTCAAATCCGCGACCGCTTCACCACGCTGCCGCTTTCGCTGGCGCATTTGCCGTCTCTGATAGAACGTCGCCTCATCGTGCGGCGCAACACCCAAGCACTGCATCAACTGTGTGGCGAAACCTACGAACGGCTGCTGCGCGCCTTGCCACGCCTCGACTTTGGCCGTGAAGAATGGCAGCGTTTGTATCCGTTTCATCCCGCCACGGTAGCGCTGCTCGAACAGGTGGCGGCGCGTTACGGCTCGCGCACGCGTTCGGCGGCGGTGTTTTGCGCGCAGTCGGTGCATGCGGGAAACGATGCCACGCAGCGAGTACTCGCCGATGCGCTTTTCGACCATTTCGAGCCAGAGTTGCAACGACATCCCGATTTGAAGCTGCTGCAAACGGTGTGGAAAAACTGGCTCGACAACGAAGCGCAAATCGCGCAAGCGAAAATCGCGCGCGACTCAAACGAAGCCGCAACCATGCGCGTGTTGATGAAGGCGCTGCTGCTGTGGAAAATCGCCGGTGCGGCGCCTTCGGTTGTGCAACTGGCCAATGCACTTGCACTCGATGCAAAGCTGCCCGGCGACGGCAACTACGAGTATTGCCAGATTTTGTTGGAGAAGATGCGCACACAGGGCAGCGGCATCGCGTTGGAGCGGCGCGAAGGTGAGTTTGCCGACCGCTACAGCATTGATGTCGGGGCGCGTGTCGGTGAAATGGCGCGGCGCTTCACACACAATGTGTTGCACACGCTGCCGCCGCACGACAGCCGTATCGCGGCTTATGCGCTGCAATGCTGTCGCGACGAAGCCCTCCCGCTGGCCGCGCTGCAAAATGCCGCCTCAACACAAGTCATGTGGCGCAACGTGCCGCGCGGTGTGCGCATCCAACTTTTGAACATTCCGCCAACAAGTGAAGCCCTGGCGAACCAATTGGCAATGCTGGCGAGCTTCGGCCAGACAGATGATTGGCTGCTTTGCCTCGTGCCGCCTTTTAGTGCAGCCGAGGAAAGCGATTCATTGGCCGAACGCTGGCGCAACGCCGCTCGCGAAGCATTGCAAACTCTGCACGATGCGCGTTGGCGCGGTGCCCTGGTGTGGTGGCTGCCGCGCTCCGCATCGGCAGATGAATGGCAGCAAGCACGCGAGGCAACCGCACAACACCTGTTGCTCAGTGACATACAACTTCAAGACAACCGGCGCGGGCGCGCAGTGCTTGAGCACTTGAAAAATGGCTTGCCGGAGCGCGAAGCGGCTCTTAGCCGAATCGCCATGCGTGCTTTGCATGAAGGCACCATCTCAACGGGAAGCGGCGCTGTTATCGATGCCGCCGACCTTGCGGGGCGTGAAAACTGGAACGCCACACTCGAAGCCATCGCCGAGTTCGCGCTGCCACAAGTGTTTCCCCAGTTTGGCCGCGTCGCGCCGCGCTTGCGAGTACTCACACCGTCCAACGCCGATGCGTTGTGTCTTGAAATTCTGCGCCGTCCTGCCGAAAAGCCGTTCTTCTCCGCCAACATCGAACGCATAGCGCGCGCCGTCGGTGAGCCGTTGGGCATCGCCGCCGAAGCCGCCGGGCGGTGGAAAATAGCGACTGTGCGCGCTGAGTTAGCACAGGAGATTTCTTCACTGGCGAACGAGGGCATTACGCTGAGCGCACTGGAAGCGCAACTGCGCAAAGGCGTCTGGGGCCTGGCCGAAGAGCAAACGCGCGTCGCCGCGTGCGCCATGTTGCGCAGCGGCGAATTGACCGCTTTCGATGCGCGTGGCGCGGCTCTCTCTGCCAATGAAATTGGGATGCCATTACGCCGCTCGATGCACAGCCTGCGGCGAGGCCAATTGCTGGATGAATCGTTGTGGCAGCGCTTGCACAAATTGCTATCGCTGCTGGACATTGCCGTGTCGCGCGAGCAGACATTCGCCGCGCAGGAGCAAGCACGCGCCGGGTTAATTGCCTGGTGCGACCACGCACGCAGTGAGACCGAACTGGCGCAGGCGCGCTTGCATCAATTGCGCCGCGCCTGGGGTCAAACACCGGCGCAGTGGCCGCAAAGCGAAGCCGCGCTGGAAGCGATGGTGCCTGTGTTGCGCGCCTTTGCAACCGAAGGCGTCACAAACGATGTGCTGACCCAGATCGCGCAGTGCGATGTGCCGGTCTTGCAAGACGCTCTTTCCTCGTGGCGCACTTTGCTGGAGAATCTGGAATCGCGTCATGCTCGACTCGTTGCGGCTTACAACTTGTTAAATCATCCCGATCTCGTGTTGCCTGGTGAGCTTCAAAACAAGCGAATGCTGTTGCTCGCGCGCTTTGATGACGGCGAACGAGTACTCGATGACGAGGAGTTGCTGCCGCAATTCGCACGCTGGAAAGAAACCTACGAAAGCCAATATCTCGAGTGGCACGCGACGCAACACAACCCTGCGCGTTGGTCGGTTTATCGCCGCCTCGTTGCAACTGATGCGGCGCGCGCTCTGCAAAAGTTGGCGAGTTTGTCGTCGCGCCCCTTTGCTTATGCCGGCCAGTTGCAGGAAAGTGCTAACACCGAATTTGAAAAAATGTGCGGACGCAACGGCAGCTTGCACGGTGAGCCGCTTTGTTCCGCGTGCCGCTTGCATCTGGGCGAACGCTTGGTGCTGCGCGACCCACACGAATTGGAAGCGATTGTCACAATTGGTATCGCTGCGTTGCACACGGCGCTGCAAGAAACCAGCGTGCGCGAGTTTCTATCACGACAGAGCGAACACGAAGCATCAGCCTTGCTTCAATGGAACGGCGAAATCGACACATTGCTGCCGCTGCTTACCGACAATGCACTGCGAGTACTCAATGAGGCGTTTCGTCCGCGCCGTTGCATCACGCGTTCGTGGCAGCAGTTGCGCAAAGATGTTCAGGCTTGCCGCACGCGGCGTGAATGGAGACAAGCGATGCTATCGTGGCTCGATGCGGACGAGAACCTGGCCGATGACGACGAAATTGAATTAAAAGATTGAATTTAGATTAACCACAGAGGGCACGGAGGAACACAGAGGAGAACTGATAGGGCCTCGTGTGTTGCAATTTAGTTCCTCGTATCGCTGTGTAGCCGTAACGAGCAACTCTTAAAATTCTCTGTGTTCCTCTGTGCCCTCTGTGGTTTATTTCTTCTGGTCGCTAGAATTCGGCGCGGCCGCTGTTGGAATCATGCCGAGGCGGCGCATCTGCATGATGATGTCGCTGCCGTGCGTGTAGATGTCAACGTTTTTGTCGATGAGACGCACAATGCCGTCTTTATCAATCAGCACCGACATGCGCGAAGCGAGTTGCTGCGGGTTCTCCGCCGCGCCATAGAGAATCGACAGGTTGCGCCCCACATCGGGAATGAGTGGGAACTGAAATCCCCAGCGCTCCGCAAAAGCGAGTTGCCCTTTTTCTCCTTCCGCCGGATCAACCGAAACAGCCCACGTCTCAGTTTCGCTGGCGAGGTAAGACAGATGCTCTTTCTGAATGCTCGTCAGGTGATTGGTGCAACCGCCGGTAAAACACTTGGGGAAAAACGTCAACAGCAAGTTCTTCTTGCCGCGCAAATCGCTCAACCGTCGCACAATGCCGTTCATATCGACCATCGAGAAATCCGGCGCAACTTTGCCGACTTCAAGTTTCGGCGTTGGATCTCCGATTCGAAGCATTAGATCTCGGGCCTGTTTCGCATCTGTGACTTTATCTATGTGGCGTATGAATCCGGCACGATCAATAGCTACTACTGTCGCGCCGGGCCGCGACTGGCCGTATCTTCGTGCTAAGTTGCCATTGTCGATATGGAAGATTACTTCATTGCTTCCCCTAGGCAGGAGAAAAGGTATTACTTTGGGGTCTTTCGCAGAGACACCTGCAACGAAAATGAAAGGGCCATCCGAAGTTTTCCAGAATGCTTGCAAGGTTGAAGAGCCATTCTCAAAGTTGGCTATTGAGGCTGGAGCACTGTAATCTGGAGTAAGGATGAGCAGTTGCACCGCACGTTGTCCCAAGTAATCACTCGTGCTGCCGCTAATAGCAGACAGAGGATTATGGGCAACTACTTTTAACGAAGGTGCGATACTGCCAATACTCAGGATTTGAGATTGCTGATCTGTTTCGAGTGGTAGTGAGGATGCAGGCTGCACATCGGACGGCTGCACAGCCAAATTCTGTTGTGCATTTGTATTGAGCTGAGTACTCAATAGGCACGCTGCCACAATACCAATTAATTTCTTCACTTTAACTTTGCCTCTTTAATGTTGAGTTGTAACGTGGTGTTGCCGTTCCACTGATTGATTTCGGGCACGAAGCACAGGTCAACGACTTTGCCGGCGCCAAAGCCCGCCGCGCGTTCGCCGGGACGCCACCACACCGCTTCAAAGCGCGCGCCGTCGGCGTTGATAAACCATTTCAGGTGCTCGCCTTTCTGACCCATGCTTTTGCCGTCCACGATTTGCGCGCCGCGCAGCATCAGCTTCGCTTCGGGGTTGCCCTGGCCGCACGGCTCCAGCTTTTCCAGGTCGCGCGCCAGTTGCAGCGACAGGTCTTTGCCCGTCACTTCACAATCGGCTTCGACGCGCGGCACCAAGTCGTCCATCGTCAGGCTTTGCGCGACGCACTGGAGTACTCGTGCGCGGAACTCTTCAAACTTATCCGCCGGAACCGTCATGCCGCACGCCGCCTGATGGCCGCCGCCTCGGGTGATGATGTCGCGCGTCGCTTCCACAGCACTGTGCAAATCGAAACCGCAGGCGGAGCGACCACTGCCTGTAGCCGAATCGCCATCCATATTTAAGACAATGGCCGGGCGCGAATGGCGTTCAGCAAGGCGGCTCGCCACCAAACCGAGAACTCCGCCATGCCAGCCGCTACCGGCTAAGACAATCGCAAGGTCGCGCGACAGGTCAACATCGCGCTGCACAAGGGTCGAGGCTTCATCCAGGATGCGACGCTCCAACTCGCGCCGCGCGACGTTGTGCTCTTCGAGTTCCTGCGCCAAAACTTCGCATTCGTTGCCGTCGCTGGAAAGCAGAAGGTGCAAACTCTTCAGTGCCGAATCGAGGCGTCCGGCGGCATTGAGGCGTGGGCCGATGCGAAAACCAACGTCGCCGCCGCGCAGCGTCAGCAGGCCATCTTTGAGGCCCGCCACTTTCATCAGAGCGCGCAAACCGTGTTTCTGAGTACTTGCCAGGCGACGCAAACCTTCGCGCGCCAGAATGCGATTCTCGTCCAGCAGCGGTACGCAGTCGGCCACGGCGGCCATGCCGGCGAACTCGACGAACTTTTCCCAGAACGAATCGGCGTGGCGCGGCCAATACTCTTGAAGCAGCGCCTGCATTACTTTGAAAGCGACACCGCAGCCACTGAGTTCTTTGAACGGATACTGTGAATCGTGCCGCTTCGGGTTGATAACGGCCAGCGCCGGCGGCAACTCCGTGCCCGGCTCGTGGTGGTCGGTGATGATGATATCGACGCCGAGTTCGTTCGCGCGTGTCACAGCTTCAATGTCGCGGATGCCGCAGTCGGCGGTGAGAATCAGCTTGATGCCGGCGCGCGCCGCTTCTTCCATCGCGGCGATGTTGAGGCCGTAACCTTCGCCTTTGCGCTCGGGGATTTTGCACGATACATTGGCCCGCAGCGACTTCAGCGAGCGCATCAGCATCGCCGTCGAAGTGACGCCGTCCACGTCGTAATCGCCGTACACCAACAGCGGTTCCTGCGTGGTGATAGCGCGATGCAGGCGCTCAATCGCGGGGCGGATGTCGGGCAGCTTCAAGGGGTCGTGCAGACCGCACAAATCGGGATTGAGAAAGCAGCGCACGGCTTCGGGCGTGTCGTGGCCGCGCACGCGCAGAATGGCCGCTGTGACGGGCGAAATTTCGCACAGCGCCGCGATTTTTGCGTCTTGGGCATTGGGCGCGGTCAGCACGCTCCAGCGCGCAGCGTAAGGGTTGGGCTTGCCGGGTTGAGTACTCGCAGAAGTGTAGCGCGACGTATAGCGTGATGTTGGCGTGGCGATCATGAGAATGGCGGCAATGATAAGAAAGCAACGATGACGAATCTTCGATAGGACGGATAAGCCGTAGGACGGACGCCGCCTGAGCAGAGTTCCGCAACAGGCCGAGTTCCGCCCGACGAATCCGCTAGCGGATTACGCCATCATTTTACTTCAAGAGGCGCGCCAGACACAATTCGACGGCGTGTGCGGCATCCACATCAACTGCGACACGCGCGTTCGGTTCGCCGTCGCTAACAAGGGTGCAGCCGCGTTGCTCGCCGCACAGCGCCACTTCGATGCACTTGTCTTGCCACGTAATGCAATCATCAAAAAGGCTCAGCACGGCCAGCGGGTCATTGAGGACTGGCGTGCGTGGTGTGCCTTCCTGCCACAACCCGATGAGCTGTTGAAGCTGCTGCGCGCCACGAGTACTCGCAACGGCGATTTGCTGCAAATGCCCCGGAGAAAGCTCGCAACGGCGCGTTACATCCAGGCCGATCATCGAAATCTCGACGCCGGAATTGAACACAATGGCCGCGGCTTCCGGGTCGCTGCGGATGTTGGTTTCGGCTTCAGCGCGGCTCCAGCAGCCACCCATGAGAACAATGCGAATGCGAGGAATCAGTTCCGGCTCACGCACCAAAGCAACCGCGATGTTGGTCAGCGGCCCGATGCAAACAATGGTTACAGGATCATCCGCGTCGGGTTCTTCATCAACGCGCGCCTGCTCGATGAGGAAATCGACGGCGTGCGCGGTGTCGCCCCACACGTCGTCTTGCAAGATCTGAAACTGCGTCCCGAGTTCAAAATCATACGCTTGCAACAGCGGTTTAGAGATTCCGGCCACAACACGAGTACTCGTTTGTCCCCATTCATTCATTACATGACGCGCGAGAGCCGCGCGACGCGGCGCGTTGCGAAACACGGTTGTCACGCCAAGCAGATGCAACTCCGGCGAGTTAACAGCCAGGCCGAGTGCCAGCGCATCATCAATGTTATCGCCGATGTCGGTATCGAGAATGATGTTTTGCGGTGTCATGGGCCTCTTGGGGTTATTGGCCAAGTCAGGCCGCGACTTCAATGTAAGCTGATGCAGAAAGTGGTTCGGGAATAGGGTAGCCTTCTTCACGCAAACCTTCGAGATGGAATTCGATGGCCTCGTGCATATTGGCTTGCACTTCTTCTCTGGTGCCACCCGTGGAGATGCAACCGGGCAAATCCGGCGAGTAGGCCGAAAAACCAGTGCCTGTTGGTTCGATGACGATGAGGTAGTTCATTCCTTCAACCCAGCCTGCTTGAAACTACTATTTAGCGTGCCAATCGCAATGTCATCACCTAAATGACCGGGAATAGTCACCAGTCCTGCCTTGTCACTGTGCTTGAACGGGCGATGACTGCCCTTTGTTCGGACGTGATACCAGCCATCCTGCTCAATGATTCTGATAACTTCCCGCACTTTCACAACATGATTCTACTCAATTTAGCGCTTGAAGCTATCATCGGGTAGCCGTCGAACAACGAATTCACCTTCAAACTGTTCCCTCAATAACCCACAGCAACGCCTTCCTGACGTGCATCGCTGGCGCCCAGGAGGATGCCAGTTTTCTCCTCAATCATCACCGCTTGTGCGTCGCCCATCAGGCGTGGTTTATTAACCAGTTTGTGTCCCATCGCCTGCAAGGCGCGTTGCGTGTCACTTGATAAACCAAACGGCTCGTAAACGATTTCATCGGGCAGCCACTGGTGATGAATGCGCGGCGCGTCAACGGCGGCTTGAATGTCCATTCCGTAATCGATGACGTTGCTCATCACTTGCAGCACGGTGTTGATAATTGTCGGACCGCCGGGACTGCCAAGAGCGAACCACAACGAGCCGTCTTTGCGCAGCACGAAAGTCGGAGTCATGGAGGAAAGCGGACGCTTGCGTGGCGCGACGGCGTTGCGCTCGCTCTGAATGACGCCGAATAAATTCGGTGCGCCGGGCTTGGTGGTGAAATCATCCATCTCGTTGTTGAGCAGAATGCCGGTGCCCTGCGCCGTCACGCCCGAGCCGTAAGCGCCATTCAAAGTATATGTATTGGAGACTGCATTACCCGTGCTATCAACGATTGTGAAATGGGTTGTTTCTTCCGATTCGTAGCCGGGCGGCTTGCCGGCACCAACCGCGCGGCTTGATGAAGCGCGCTGCACGTTGATGCTCGCCCGTTGCTGCACCGCGTAAGACTTATTGATGATGCCGCTAATCGGCACGCGCACGAAATCGGTATCGCCCATGTAGGCCGCACGGTCGGCGAAAGCGCGGCGCATTGCTTCGGTCAGCAGGTGGTATCGTTGCGATGACGAATGGCCCAGGCGACTCATTTGGTAGCCTTCGAGAATGTTCAGCATCTCGATGAGAACGGCGCCACCGGAAGATGGCGGCGGCATGGAGAGTACTGGATAGCCACGATACGTTGAGCGCAAGACGGCGCGTTCCTTCGGCGTGTAGCCACGCAAATCTTGCAGCGTGATAAGGCCGTTGTGCCGCTTCATATCGGCAGCAATGAGATGCGCCGTCTGGCCCTGATAAAATTCGCGTGCGCCGCCTTTTTGCAGGCGTGCCAGCGTCGCTGCGAGTTCCGGCTGGCGCAACAATTCGCCTTCGTTGAAGTGGCGGCCATCGCGTAGGAAGATGCTCTTGCTGTCCGCATAAAGATTCAGCGTCTTGGCATTCTCGCGCAGCGACTGAGTTTGCGCGAAGCTGAGCGGGAAGCCATTGAGCGCTAATTTGCGCGCCGGTTCGATGAGCTGTGTCCACGTCAGTTTGCCGGAGCCGTATTTTCGCAGCGCCAGTTCCATTCCAGCCACGGTGCCCGGCACGCCCGCCGCGCGATAACCGATCAACGATGAGCCTTCGCCCTGAATGAGTTCGCCTTTGGAATCGAGATACAAGTTGCGCGTGGAAGCTAACGGCGCGATTTCGCGATAATCGATAGCGGTTGTGCGTCCATCGCGCAGGCGAATCATCATAAATCCGCCGCCACCCAGGTTGCCTGCCACGGGGTAAGTCACGGCCAGTGCGAACGCCGTAGCAATAGCCGCATCGACGGCGTTACCGCCGCGCTTCATAACATCGACGCCCACTTGCGAAGCAATACGCTGCGTCGATGCGACCATGCCGTGCTGTGCTCGCACCGGCTGGCGCGTGGCGGCAGTTGCCGGTTGCATTGTGCAATTGCTTGCCACCAGGAGAAACAATGTGGCGCGCGCAATTTGTTTCGCGCGAAAGGGAACATTTCTATTCATGTCGAGTACTCGTGAGGCATGTGGTGGCGACGTGGCATAGGCCTTTGATGGATGCGCCGCTGCATGGAAACACAGCCATGGGCTAGAGCGTGTTATGAACTTTTGAATCAACATTTTGTGTCTTGATCTGTTGGTAGCACAAGATGTTGATTAGGCCATCTCACCTTCTGGCTGCATTCGGCTTGTAGGCTGTGAAATAACTGAGAAAACGATGATTATGAGC
>DASVRI010000052.1:0-63820 GCA_036388675.1 Abditibacteriaceae bacterium
GCTCATAATCTTCAGTTTCTCAGTTATTTCAGGGTATGCACGTACAATGTGTCCAGAAGGTGAGATGACTGAATCAACATCTTGTGCCACCAATAGATCAAGACACAAGTTGTTGATTCAAAAGTTCATAACACGCTCTAGTTCCGGGTTATCGGCGGGTAAAGATTGGATTAACCGGGGGTAGCGAGGCGATTGTGTGCTGTGGTGACCAGGATTCAGCACATTGGGAGTGACGCGCAGCAATGGTATGTCTCTCTGGAAATGAAGTATAGAGGACGGCGAAAAATGCCTCAACGAACATGTTTAGAAAGCGTCTAAAACCAGATTAAGATTTAAGAGACCAAGCTTGAGAGTGGCAAAAAGATTTTAGGGACAGTTTCATGAAACTGTCCCTAAAATCTTTTTGGACAACGTATGTGATAGGATTTACTCTTAACAATCAGGTAGCGAGAAGCACTTGGCTGAATCAGGTCTGATCCGGGCCTCACACTCAGTAGGGTGCTTTCCACTTACCATACATACACAGTGTTTAAAAGATGCACATAGCCTGCACGTACTCTCACAGCACGTGACGTCAGGATCACTACATGGCCTTAAGCCACCAGTCACTGTTTGACAACAAAACCAGCTCGCAGCAGCCCCTCGGGCAACTCCACGTGAACAGTTTGCAATGCAGGTTTTCAAGTCGCTTACTTTCCCCTGCTTTGCTGCATCCTCAAGGCATTTTTTAATACAGCCTTTAACCCCGTTAGGTATAGCATCCCATTCTGCGGCACACTTTGGAGTTGGTCCTGGAGTTGGTCCTGGAGTTGGTGGCCTCCTCGGTGGTCTTTTACCTCCACAACAGCTACCGAATCTTCCCCAGAATGGCCACATACAGCACCACCTGAGCAAACCACTCGGATCACTCCAGAAAACTGGTTGATTCTCCACATATCTATAGAAATTCCAGTCTCCCCCAGCAAAGCCAATCGGGTCAAGCGAGAGCCACCTGCCCTGCCCTGTGGAATAGTGCCTGGCCCGCACGTAGAGCCTGCCATCTCCGTCTCTGCCGTCGCGGTAGTAACCATACTGCCCGCCAAAGCGCATTCGGTTCAGAAGTTCAATAGTGGATGATTGGCCACCATACTGAATCTCGCTGCTCGCTACTGTTTTCTGCCCACCATAGTGAGTACTCGTTGTGCTGTTACCGCTCTGCCCGCCGTAGTGCAGCGCCTCTTGCAGTTCTTCACCAAAGGCTTTGTAATAGTAGTCGTCGAGAATCAAGCCCACTGCATCCATTAGAACTCGCGTATTACCGCCGGAGTCAAAGCCATAGAAGTGGCTGCTTTCACCTCGATACTGCGATGCCAGACCTCCCCAGTAGCCAGGGAAGTCGCTGTAATGTACTCTGGCAATTGGACTGGTATCAGTTTCCTGCAGGACGTTCTCTTCATCCCACACATAGTTCGTTGTGTCACTCCCGACATGCTTCTCTCGCCGCTTGCCATCAGCCGAGTACTCGTAGCTCTCCGTTGTATCTGGCGAAGTCACTTGTGCCAGGCGGTTCTCCTCATCCCAGGTGTAGGTGGTGAGGGAGCCATCAACATTGACGCCCTTCTGATTTCCATTGGCATCGTAGCTGTAAGTCGTGACTCCTGCCGCACCGGTCTCGCTCAGCAAGCGATTGCCGCTACCGTAGGAGTAAGTTGTGATCTGTCCGCTGTCGTTCTTCGTCAAACGATTGCCCAGCGGGTCATAGCTGTAGGTCGTGTTGTAGCTTGCCACGCCGTTGCGTTGTTCATTCACCAATTGGTAAGTCGCATCGTAAGAGAAGCTGACAACGGTGCCGTCTACTTCTTGCACAGTCAGGCGATTGCCCGCTGCATTGTAGGTCGCGCTGAAGACTGCCAAAGCCGCACCCTGGGCATTGCGGTTCTCCAGCAGCGTCTCGCGTCCCGCCGCATCATAGGTGTGGCTCACTGTCATGCCATTCGCCAACACTTTGTGCTGCTCACGATCCAGCGCGTCGTAGCTGATGGTGGTGACTTCATTCCACGGATTGATAAAGCCGCTCAAGCGACCCTGCGCATCGTAAGAGTAAGTGGTCAGACCACCATCAGGATCGATCAAACGCGTGCGATTGCCGACACCATCGTAGGAGTAGGTCAGCGTTTTACCTGTGGGATAAACAACGCTCTTCTGCTGCCTCACAGCATCGTAGGAGTAAGAAGTGATGCCGGTGCTGTCCTGCATCGTGATCTGCTGACCGGCAGCATCGAAGGTATGCGTCACACGACGGCCATTTTGATACTGCACGCCTGTCACACGATCCAGCACATCAACGGTGTAGGTCGTGACATGGCCGCGCGCATCCACGCGCTGCACCCGATTGCCTACTACGTCGTAAGCGTAAGAGGTGAATGCACCCAGCGGATCCTGAGTACTCAGAATGTTGCCGCGCACATCGTAAACAGTGCTGGTGCGGTTGCCGTTAGCATCTACCACAGCACGCTGTTGACTGGCAGCGTCGTAGGCAAAGCTGGTGAGAAAGCCACGCGCATCCTGCTCGGCGGTCACGCGCCCTGCCAAATCATAAATAGTGGTACTCCTGTTGCCAAGCGCGTCCACTATTGCTACGCTTTGCCCCACACTGTTGTAAACAGTTGTGGTGCGATGCCCCAGCGCATCTATACTGGCTTCCACTCGTCCGAGCGCATCATACACACTGGTCGTCAACTGCCCCAATGCATCTTGCATGGCGACTTGGCGACCTGTGCTATCGTAGATGGTCGTCGTGAGATAGCCCAGAGGTGATTGCATCGCCTGCACACGACCATACGAATCGTAGAGGGTGGTTGTGAAGGCACCGCGTGCATCCTGAGTACTCACCTGGCGGCCCAGCGCATCATAGTGGAAAGTCGTGCGATAACCCAGGGCATCAACCTGGGCGCTGACTCGACCCAGAGCATCATACACTGTGGTGGAGATGCGACCCAACGTGTCGATCGTCTGCTCCGGTCGTCCGTGCGTGTCATACACTGTGGTGCTGATGGCACCGGCGGCATCTATGGTAGCAGTCATCTGCCCGGCTGCATTGTATACGCTGGTAGTGGTGCGTCCTCGTGCATCCATGCTGGCGACTTCGCGTCCGGCCAAGTCATAAATCGTGGTGGTAACAGCTCCTGCGGCATCAACTGTTGCCGCTGGCCGTCCGGCGAGGTCATAGACCGTGGTTGTGATATGCCCCAGTGCATCAATGCTTTCGACCACACGTCCTGCCGCATCATAGACGGTCGTATTCCTGTTGCCCAACGGATCGACCCAGGCAACAGGTCTTGCGAGTGCATCGTAGACCGTGGTGTTCACAGCGCCTTGGGCATCCTGTGTCGTCACCGGCAAGTCAAACACGTTGTAGGTGGTGCTGGTGCGATGGCCCAGCGCATCGATTCGCACCAGCATGTTGCCCACACCATCATACGCCATCGTTGTGGTGTGGCCATGCGGGTCGGTGCTTTCCACGACCCGGTTCTGCGCATCGTAGAGGTAAGTTGATCGGTTGCCCAGCGCATCGATTACGCCGGTTACGTTACCGGCCAGGTCATAGGTGCGTGTGGTCACATTACCCAGCGCATCAACCGTGTTGGCCAAGTTGCCTACGCTGTCGTAGCTGTAGGTGGTGCGGTTGCCCAGTGGGTCGAGCACGCCGGTGAGCTGGCCGCGAGGGTTGTATGAATAGCTGGTGCGGTTGCCCAGCGTGTCCACACTCGCCTGCAGGCGACGCTTAGCGCCTGTCGTGTCGAATGAACTGCCAGGATAGCCCCAGATCTGCTCGTTGGTTGATCCATCCGGAGAAATGGTCGTCGTGATGTTGTTGTAGGCGTCACGCAGCATCGTGGTGATGGCGCCGGTGGGGTCAACTGTGCCCGCCTTCTTGCCCGTTTCATCGTACAAGGTTAAGGTGATGCCGCCGGCGGCATCCACCTTCTGCACTTGCTGGCCTTTCTCATTGCCATACACGCGTGTCTCGCGCCCTGTGCTGTCTATGGTTCCCATCAGGTTGCCATTACCATCAAGGACATGGGTCGTCACGCCACCCAGTGCATCGGTCACAGTGCTAGCATTGGGCAAATAGCCATACTGCGTCGTGCCGGCGCCGGCGACGCTGCGCTGCGTCACTCGGCCCTGCGCATCATAAACATAGGTTGTCAAGTAGCCGTTGGGATCGGTGATGCGCACCAGTTGCGCCGTGCTATTGTAGCCATAGCCAGTCTGGCAACCTGATGGGCCGGTGACCGTGGTGAGCACCGGCTTACCCTGGATGCTTGCTGTGTCGTAGGCAAACGTGGTTCTTCTATTTGCCCAGTCCTGAATCGTCTGCAGGAGAGGACGGGGAGTGAAACTGGGAGGAAAAGCAGTGATCTGGTAGCTGAAAGAGACCCGCCGCCCCACTGCGTCCTGTATGCTGGCCAGAGTGCCTGCTGCAGGCCCAGTCATGGCCGAGTTATAGGTGAAGGTGTGGCGATTGCCCACAGCATCTTCAGCATAGGTGATACTGGTGATCTGTCCCGTTGTATTCAGCGGGTAAGCCGTGACGCGGCCATCCAGCGTCGTTTCTTTCCACAGGTTGTTGGCCGTGTCTTTCTGCAGGCTGTTGAGCAGTCCCTGCGTCTTGGGCACGAAGTTGCCGCTGCCGTTGTCCTGGTAAGCGACTGCATCGCCGTTACCGCGCGTCAATGTCACAATCGTTGGTGAGCCGGAGGCCTGCGCTGTCAGATTCAGGTTGATAGTGCGCCCGTAACCGAAGGGGCCATTATACGGTGAACTGGAGTTGTAGAAGTAAGCGACTTCCACATCCATACCGGGGCTGGGCAGATGAATCTCAGGGTCAACGCGCAGGTTGCCGCGCTCTTCACCTTCCAGTTGCGGATCTACGCGATAAGCAATACAGCCCGCGCATTCTCTTTTGTCTGACGCTGCAGATGTATCCATCCCACCCGCCACGCCATATTGATCTTTAGTTGCACTCTCAATTCCGTCATTGTGTTGTGAATAAATGTTGTTACCTGCCATAAATTGCCTGCCTTGCCTCTGCGGCATGTCGGTTGAATATCAGTGATTGGAATTGCCCAGAATAGAATAGGGGTGGGCAATGAGAATAGCATTTAGTGACGGTTAAGGCTGTTACAGACTGTATCCTCAACCGTCACTAAATAACTTGACTTGCGCGTGTTACACGCTGTTTGCATCAGCTCTAGCTCATTCAGTCTATTGAGCACGGGTCGAGCTGGCCGATGCGGTGTGACCATGCGAACTCGACGCACCGTAGTTTTGGTGCTCCCGCGGGTTTCCCTGAGCCCCCTTCCCACTGCAACTGGCGCAGGGTGCTCCCACCGTCAAGTTGCCCTTGGGGCCGACACCGCTAGCGCGGTTCAAGCTTGGTTCTGGTCCTAATGCCATGATCTTTCTCCTTTTGTGTACTTCCTTCTAGCCATGCTCTTTGCAGCTGCTATCTCCGATGCAGGGATCTCACCTTACACCTACATCACAATGATTTTTCTTCATCCGGATTACAGGGACATTTCTCACAATCGCCAAAGCACACTCCGCTGCCGCTACCACTGCCAGAGCCGCTGCCCGAACCACTACCTGGACCCGAACCACTACTTGGACCCGAACCACTACTTGGACCCGAACCACTACCTGAACCAGAGCCACCGCTGCCTGCCGCTTCCTGTGTGATCGTGTAAGTCTGGTCCGCAACGGTGATCGAGCCTACGCGCTGGGCACCTGTGTTTGCATCCAGCCCATACGTAAAGTCGCCTGAACCCTCACCGGGACCGGGAGAAATGATGTGAATCCAGTCGGCGTTCGGAGTTGGCTCCCAGGGACAATCCTGTTGCGTTGTCACATGCACGGAGATATCCGTCACCGCGGCACTGCTATGCGTTCGCTCTTCCGGTTCTAATGAGTATGTGCAGGGCGGCAGATCAGAAACTGTAAAACTGCCAATCCTTATTCTTTGGACGTTACTCGTGTGAGCGGGGTCTTCATACACAAGATAAGAGTGAGTGCGAACCTGGTAAAAACCGGGAAGAGCGTCGTCCGGCACACATACTTGGGCAGTGGTATTTGCCCCGGCATTACGATCGGGTTCCGCAACCGAAAAACCATTTTCATCATATCCGGGTGTCTCCTGCAAGGTTGAAGCGATGATGGTCTCACCTTGTAAAATGACCCACTTGTAGCCTTGTCCAGGTCCACCTTCCGATCCATGAGATTGATCATATACGGCATGTCCACACGTCCCTCGTCGTATATCTGACATTTTTGCCCTCACCTAATTTTGTTATTTTGTGCTGTCTCTTGTGTTCTTGGGAGCTAGTTGTGACACAGGGAACACAACGCTAATCTCGATGCTCTCGATTACGGTACATTGTGCGGCGCGCACGTGTGAGATCTGAAGCGTTCCTGCTCCATCGCTTAACCACGTCTTTACCTGGTACCTTTGATCGCGTACATTACTAAGCTATCCCAAGACACAAGCCTTATCATATGGGCCGCCACTGCCTTCTTTGCGGCAGGACGCTCTTCATCATTGTTTATACGGCATGTATTCCTCCTTAATCTATGATCTTACAGGCTGCTTCAAACTGCCTTCAATCAACTGATTGCATCCGCTCACTCTTCACTTGAACAAACGACATGTCATTTCTTTCGACTGCTGAGTTCTCATTCCCTGACTATCCTCAGTTGCCTCTAAACTCATCTGGTGGCAGCTTCTTCGATGCTGTGTAATGGAGCCACTTGCCATCGAAATGATGATTACCATAGCTGCACTGCGGCCAACGTGTCACCCACCGTGGATCATCACGGGCATCTAACGGATTGAACAACTGATGCGGAAAGATGATCAAGTCGGGTGACAGGCGCAGTTTGGGATTGAGATAGTCTGGCCCTGTCGCTTGCACTGGATTGAGCTGGTGGCGGCACGAGGAGAGGTGCGGACCCAATTCGCGCACAGATGTCCACAAAGCCGGGTGATTGGCAATGGCGCCGAACATGTAGTTGCATTGGCCTGCGCCCCAGCCGTCCGCTACAAATAACGTGGTGTCTTCCAGTAAGATCTCAATATTGCGAAAACATTCCACATCGGTATCCAGGTAAACCCCGCCATAACGAGCGATTATCTCCAAACGTATGAGGTCGGACCGCGCGGCTAATATGGCTTTGCCCCTCACCCACTGCTCAATGCCATCGTAAAGATGCTGATTAACCAAAGAAGGCAAAGCCCGCGTCTCAAATCCCTCTAATTCCACTTCCGATGGCGTTTCTGCCCAGATAATACAGTTCCAGAAAGGATGATGCTTCCGCCACGACTGCATCCATATCTGATCTCTCTCCGGCAAAGGTTCTCCCCCTAACCAGATCCAATGAAGTTGACGTGGAATCCGCGGCATCATTCTGTCCTCATCTATCCATCCCATCTATCTAAGCTGGCTTTGCGCTCTCAACTGGCAGTCGCATTCTCGATTGGCGATTACGGTTTAGCCAGCGCCGGTGATGTTCTAAACTGCGTCGGCGGAACGTTCTTCACACGGTCGTACCACTTGCCATCGAAGTGATGGTTGCCATAGCTGCACGCGGGCCAACTCGTCACCTGAGCCGGATCATCGAAGGCACAGAGCGGGTTAAACAGCATGTGGGGAAAGATCACCAGATCGCGATAGGGACGTAGCCGCTCGTTAAAGTAGTGCGGTCCCGTTGCATTCAAAGCATTCAGGGCTTCTTTGTGCGAGGCGAGGTGCGGACCCAATTCGCGCACAGCGGTCCAGAGAGCCGGATGATTTGCAGAGGCGCCAAACATGTAATTACCCGGTGACGGCCCCCATTCATCGGAAACGAACAACTGCACATTCTGCAAGAGCTCATCGATGTAGCAAAAGCACTCAACGTCAGTATCCAGATAAACGCCGCCGTAACGGGCGACAATTTCATAGCGGACGATGTCTGAGCGCGCCGCCAGGACGGCTTTGCCCGTCACCCACTGTTCAATGCCATCGTAAAACCGTTTATTGATCAGGGGCGGCAACGGCTCTGTCTCAAACCCATCGAGAGCCACCTGATCGGGATACTCCGCCCAGATCGTGTGTTTCCAGTAGGGATGCCAGGTTCGCCATGTCCGCATCCACTGCTGATCCTTCTCCGGCACAGGGTTGGAACCAATCCATACCCAGTGAAACTGTCTTGGAATCATACTTCCTGCCCTTTATATCCTTTGAACTGCAGCGTAATTAGCCGCTGCGCATGTGCGACTTGGAAACTTTTTGAAAGCTTAAATTTAAAAGCTTAAAGCTGTGGTTATTCTGCTATCTCGTAAGTAGCATGACCATGATCGTCTTTCTCCTACAATCACGTCCAGCTCATTTCTGCATTTCAACCAGCCCTCGCTGCAGGGCTTTGATCGTCATCTGTGCGCAATGCTCTTTGCCAAGCGGCAGACCGCCCAGCACAATGGCTAAGTCTTTGGCTTCGATCTTTCCCGCCTCGTCCAGGGTCTTTCCCTCCAACCACCGTACAAGCCAACTTCCGCAGGCTATGGCAGCGGGACAACCGTAAGTTTCAAACCACGCCTGCTCAATATTCTTTGGCTGTCCCGCTGCCTGGCATAGATGGACAATCATGTAAGGCCCTTCACCAGGGATTCCTTGTTGGCCGGTGGCATCGATCCGTTGCGGCTTCCCCTGGTGATATGGCGCATTGAACTGCTGCAGAATAAAAGTGTTGTACATGGTCGCACACCCGATTGTCCTTACGATGCGGTGCGTCTCTCGGGCAGCATGGAAAAACGTCTCCATGCTGCCGTCCGTTTCGTCCTATACGTTGCGTCTTATATCTATGTCTTATGCTTACGCCTTATCTTTGAGAGCCCATGCCTCAGGACTCATCCATCATCCACTCTTCAAGAGGTTTGATGAGTCCATTGGATAAGGCATTTGCGTTCCACAAGAGGATGTTGAGCAGAGCGACACGGTCTGAGTCATCAAGCGCATTGATGCTCTGGCCAACAAGAGGCTGGGCACTTGCCGTCAGTTGAGAACGCGTTGCGGCACGTTGTGTTTCCTCGGCGATGCGCGCCGTTTCAATTTCCTGCCATGCGGCATCCAGTTGCGCCTGTGTTGGTTTGGGCGTGGAGGAACTACGCCAGTCCAAGATGTCATCCGCAGTCTGCGCGCCGGCATCGGTAAGTCGATATTCTGCTGTGGGGTCGATGCGAAATATAGCCTGTACAATATCCATGTTATTTCTTCCTGATTGTTAATAAGAGTGAGTCGCAATTGTTGCTAAATAAAACTAACGTGCTTCAATGAAGTTCTTCCGCCTTAACGAAGATTAAGCCGTCTTCCAAAACTCCAGGACGGAATACACTTCGGTTCCAAACCCAGTCGCCACGCCAAATCCATCGGTCAACTGAGTGTCGGACACCTGGTGCTGCAGTTCGAATACTTTGCTGCTCGAGATGGTAAAACGCCCGGAAACTATGGAGCGGGTTGTTGCATACTTGCCGCCAGGTGCCACCCGTTCCGAGGTGCCAAGCGCGACGACAGAGGAGTCTGTGACATTATAGATCCGCGCCTGGTGTGAACCGGCCTTCATCGCGGGTGCCGATGCCACAAAATCATAAGTTCCCGCCTGAAGCGTTACGCGATTAGTGCTCAGGGTGGCATGGTTACCTGTATCAGCCACTTTCGTGTTCAGGTCTCGTGTACGCCATGCACCACTGGTTGCCGTGCCACCTTCCGTAGCGGATGCTTTCTGATCCTGGATCAATATGTACGCTCTCGCTGCGGCGGCGCCATTGCTGGCAGCAGTAACCCGTCCGCTGGCATCAACCGTGATGTTGGGGTTGCTGTAACTTCCCGCAGTGACTCCACTGTTGGCAAGAGCTGGGTTGGGATAGGTGCCGGTCAAGACTCCACCTGCGGATCCGCCGGGAGCAGTGGCGGGCAACTGAGCCGCCGGGACTTTGGCGGAGGCGTCCAGTGTCGCCACGCCATTGGCAACTCCTTTTTGGCTCAGTGGAATCTTGGCTTCCGCCGCGGCCTCAGTCACGTGAAACGAACCGTTGCCGATTTGGCTGCTGCTGCTTCCTAAGACGAACACCGCGTACTCGCCATCAAGCTCGGCACCGGCCGGTACGCCCACTGTGACAACGGGAGTTGCGCCACTGAAGTTTGTCGAGACGCTCCAGCCGTTGGGCTGCGCATTCGTGGCGATGTTATAAGGTGCCGGGCTATTGATGCCACGCGGCCAGTTGTGAGTGATCGCCCACGTATTGGCCCAGGCCGCTTTCCACTCCTGCTGTGCCACGGAGTTCGCCTGTATCTGTCCACTGCTACCTCGTTCGATGTTCGACATAATCTTCTCTCCTGTTTTACTAAGCGTTGCACTTCCGATGCGCAATTCCACTGCTTGCATTTCAGATGTGTTGGTTGCGGCAGGAAAGGATGGTTGTTGCAGTCCATGCTCTTCCCTTCAAAACGCTGCATTAGAATTCGCTGCGCCCTGTTGCAGTGGTCTATTAGACCCGTCTGCTCATGCACTGAAGGTCATTATTAACGGCTGATTAGAGTGATGCACGCTTTCGTAGGAAAAGCGTTTAAAAGCCGTTCAAGGTTTTTGAATCGGGGTTTGCGTGACTGTTTTTGTGGCGTTCAACTGGTGAGGCGCGCTTGCTTTTAGGTGGCTTGAGGCAACCCTGGTGTGACCGAAATGGAAGATGCGGTTCACCACTTTCTGCGCCTGTTCCCGGTTAAGATCCCAACGCCCGGTGTGGCCCCGGAAAGCGTGACGAGCATGGTACTTAACCGTGCTCACACTCACGCCGAGCCAGGCAGCCAGCCCACGTGTGGACCAGCAGTCGATATTAGCCGGCACCTGAGGCGGTATGCGTGTATTCAAATTCATAGTTGATCTTCTCCCTAATAAATTCCGAAAGGCGATTGCCAGGTTCTGTCCTAAACAGGAAACAAATAGGTCTTTTTATTGTGCTCAATGAAAACAAATAAGGACGACGTAAATAAACTCTCAACTAGAACTTCTTGCGCTCGACAAAGCTCCTCATCCAGTCACTTAGCGCAGGCAACTCCGACACACCAAGGTTCAACTCTTGCATCCAACACTTACGATTTTGATCCACTGTAACCCGAGCAATATGCTCTGTCCGGAGCAGTTTTTTGCAGATGTTGCACTGGGCACTCGTAGCAAGAAGAGCCAAGAGAACTAACTTTTCTCTATGCCATTTTCCAATTACATTCTTTCGTCTGGAAGTTCATTCTAAACCGCTCTGTTACTGGCTACTGTCCCGGCCTTTCCGACCTCCCACTCGTACGATACTTGCAGCGCGATTAGCCTGTTTGACGCACAAAATGTCCTTGTGTAGGCTTGCAGGAGTGACGGAGAATCGAGACAGCGGATTTACCATGAGGAAATCCCTGTTGATAAAAGTCCCTGTTGATAATGGATGCGGCACAATGAACGTTGCACCGGCCCCGTTGTTGATTACGTCTTTTGGTTTAGCTCTTGGTAGGAGGTGCTTGTACCGTGTGGATAATTGAAAGCAAAATACCTCGCGGATCAACTTCGTCGTCGGGGTAAGTTGCGTTTGGATAATCTGGATTGCGTGTCTTAAGAGTCACTCGACCGGTTTTTGGATCAAACCAATATTCGCGCAATAGAGGTTCAGTGTCTCCCGGTCCAGAAACATTAACTTCCACATGAACCACCTGCCCGTTACACGGGCGATTGATACGGCTACAGGGGCGCATCAAGATCATGTCACCCGGCTTGATTGGCTCGCTACCGCCATCCATGCATTCCCCAACAACAGTCAGAAAGTATTCATCGTCCCGTAAAGGAAAAATATCGCTCAGTTGTCGGACATAGCGAACCGGCTCATCATACTGCACTCCACAGGAGCCGCCATGAACAGGTGGGTAAACGGGTATAGGACCATGCTTGGCTACCTTCAGATCAGGAGTGCTCAGGCCTATCGCAGCACGCCCTTTGTCTGTCAAACGGGGCAACTTGGGAAGTCCAGATCCCAAAGGCACTCTCTCGACGTATCCCTTGGCTTCCAGTGGCTTAAGAATAGCGCGTACGCTGGATTCACCGGCCAGGCCCATCGTCTCAGCCAGCAGGGAAGGCCGAGGCAGATCAGGACCGCTCCAGGTGCCGATGAGCTGCAACACCTTTTCTTGTTGTTTATTCAATTCTTCAGAGCCATCGCCCAGAGTGTTTAATGCTTTTATTTCCATTTTGCGAACCTCCGCAATTAGGAATATATCTTAGTGCCTGTAAGTAGTCGTGTCAAGCAGAATATTGCCAAGAAATCGAAGAATATTTTTAAGTGATCAAGCGATATTAAGCAGCTATGCTCGTGGATTATGAACGATGAAAGGCATCACCATGCGCTGTGTTCGCAAATGGATGAACGCCGTGCAAGGAGGTGTTTATTGCTGTGGTAACATGCTCCAACGGTCTCGATTGGAACAAATGGAAGTTACTGATCAAGCCGAGAATGTGAAGAAAGGAGTGCAACCTACAAGGGATTAGGTAGACATCACAATGGCTAGGATCATCCGGTTGCGTGCCAGACAATCTCACAAGTGTCTTGGTCTTGACAGGGCTTATTAAGAGCGCTTAACTTGACCCTAACCTGTGAGCTTTCGCTCCGTGTTTACGATTGATGAAGTGCTGCCAAACCCCCTGACGGACTGATGACTGGGGGTCAAGAGGTAGTCGGTTCAAATCCGGCCATCCCGATCCTTGCTTTACCTCAAACACGCAAGAATCGTATCTCCCATTACGCCCTAGACTCTTAACCAAGCGTCACTGTGTATTCTGTCCCGCACGCTTAATCATGGAGACAGAATACACCACGAGCAGAGCTTGGCTCTTTCAAACTGACCCCTAAGGCTTGATTTCTCTCTTTTTACACAACCAGGTAGAGAACATAAAATGGCAGACCCTTGACAAACCGTGTGAGTACGCTATTGTACGGCCGCTTACCAGTAACCCAACCCTTATGCGAGCTTCCACAACTCTCCTCGCTGTGCCCGGTAACTTTCAAAGCAGCCCTTTATCACAGCCATTTTATGCCCTAACCTCTTCCAGCACACTCCCTTCTCGCAACCGAGAAGCCTTCTACCCCGTTAAGGACGCCATGCCGGTCTGTGACCTGGAGCAGCTAGTCCAACTGTATCTTACAGAGTGTGAGCTACAACTTTACTCCCCGCGCACCCTGGAAGTGCGTCACGGCTTCATCCGCAACTTCCTCTGGTTCTTGCAGCATCGCGGCTACTCCCATTGCAGCGAGAGCGAGATCCGCCAGTTCCTCCATTACCTCTTGCATGGCCACGAGGAAGCCGGAGGTCGCTTCGGCAGAAAAAACCTGACGCAAGCCGTGCGGCCCATCACCGTCAAGGATTACGATGTCTGTCTGCGCGCTTTCTTCGACTGGAGTGTGAAGAGAGGTGCTTTAACCGAAACCCTCTTCAAGCACATCGATAAGCCGCGCGTCCGTGCGGAAACCAAGCAACCTCTCTCCCAAAGACGTGTTCTGGGTTTGTTGCAGGCCGCTCAAAGCAGCACACAGCCGGAGCGCGATACGGCCATCCTCTCTTTCTTGCTCGACACCGGCTGCCGCGCCAGCGAGTTAATCTCGATCACGCTGGAGCAACTGGATCTCGAAAGTCGATGCTGCCGCGTGCTGGGTAAAGGGAACAAACACCGCACCCTGTATTTTGGCGAGGAGACGGCCAAGGCGCTGCGTCACTATCTCAAGGCCACAAAACGGTTGAACACGAAACGGTTGAATCGGATCTCCAACAAACCGTTCAATTCTCCACCGTCCGATTCTCCACGGGGTGCATCAACACCGGGCACGTCACCACTGTTCCTTTCCAGCCGGACGGGGTTTACCGCGCAGCTTGGGCGCCCGCTAACCCGCTCCGGACTGCTGCAACTGACCGAGCGTCTACAGCAGCGATGCGGCTTCAAAGACTCCTGCTCGCCCCATGCCTTTCGCCGCTCCTTTGCCGTGCAGACCCTGCGCAACGGGGCTCATGTGTTCAGCGTGCAGGCGATGCTGGGCCACTCCGATCTGCAAATGACGCAGCGCTACTGCGCTATCGCTCTGGCAGATGTGGAAGCCCAGCATCGCCAATTCGGTCCTCTGGACAGATTAACGTCGCGGAACGAAATGCATCTGCGAACGCAATAAGATCGGCTACTATGGGGTAAGGGTCTGACTCCCGTATTTCGGGATTCTCATTTTTTGAGGCGCGCCGCCGGGGAATACTGGCGATGCTGGTTCTCAATATCGGCTTCGGCCAGAGAGCAGTAGACCAGTGTCATCTTGATACTGGAGTGCCCCAGCATATCGCGCACCCCGTTCAGGGTCGCGCCGTTTCTCAGGATATGAGTGGCGAAGGTGCGCCGCAACTGATGCACCGTGACCGAAAAACCGGCCTGTGCTCCTAGTCGCTGCACCAGTTGTAAGAGACCGGAGCGGGTTAGGGCCTTGCCTTTGCCTTTGCCGCCTTCAGCGACAAAGAGCGGCTGGTCATCACGTCTGCGCGCCTTGTTGCGATACAGGAGGAGCGCCTCGGCTGTCTCCTCCTGAAAAAAGACCGGTCGCAACTTGTTGCCTTTGCCCTGCACCATGAAGCGCCCGTTTTTGAGGTCGATGTCCCCCACTTTGAGGTTAATAAGCTCCGAGGCGCGGATACCCGTGTCATAGAGCAAGGTAATAATCGCCACGTCGCGGGCCGGATTCTCCGAGCGACGAGCCACGGAAATCAGGCGGTCTACTTGCTCGGCACTTAGCGCTTGCTTGACTTCGCTGCGGGCAAGCGGCGGCTCAATGCGCTCCATCGGGGAACATGAGATGTAGCCCTTCTTGTAGGCCCAGGAGAACAGGCCCCGGCAGTAGCGGTAGTAGTCGCAGATGCTGACCGGGCGAAGCGGCCTGGTCATCTGCGGGTTGCCCCAGCGCCCGCCCGGCTCCCGGTGCCCGACCTGCAGATAGTGCAGGAATTCTTCGATTTCAGGCGCTCCCACAGCTTCGAATTCTTTGTGTTTGAGGAACCAGAGGAACTTCTCTGTGAAGTCCTTTTTGCACTCGATCGTGCGGGGAGATTGTCCCCGGCGCTCGCCGCTGCGCAGCCACAAAGAGGCCATTTCCTCGATGTCTGTGAGAGGCAGTTTTGAAAAAACAGGCGCTGTCTCAAGCATTTTAGGTCTCCGAAAGGTGAATTTCGGGGGCGGCCAAACGCGAAAACAGGCGCTGTCTTTGAGCGTGAAGTAGGAGAAATCAGGCAGTTACGAAGTGGAGCCAAGCGGGATCGAACCGCTGACCTCCTGAATGCAAATCAGGCGCTCTCCCAGCTGAGCTATGGCCCCTAATTGGCGCTTGGCATGAACCCAATGATACAAAACCCAAGCACATACAACAGAAAGCGGAACGATGAAGAATGACGCGAATCAAATCCGCATACATCGTTCATCATTCCGCGTTCGATTTGGTAGCGGGGACAAGATTCGAACTTGTGACCTCCAGGTTATGAGCCTGGCGAGCTACCGGGCTGCTCCACCCCGCGGTTTGTTGGCGACTTCTTAGAATACAGCACTGGAGCGACTTTGTCAAGAGCATGAGTACTCAACATTCAAGAAATTTACAATCGCAACAGTGGCGCTGCTTCATCGCCTTAGCTTTAGACGAAGCACGTCATGTCAGGCTCCAGCACCTTCAGGACTCCATGCGCCAGGTGCTGCCCGAAAATGCCCGTCGCGCGTTGCGCCTCACGCAGGCTCATGCCTTTCACCTGACACTGCGTTTTCTGGGTGATGTAGCGGTGGCAGACATTGACGCTTTGCAGAAAGCGGTGCATCGCTCCTGCCGTGACACTGCGCCTTTCGAACTGCGCCTGACCGCGCCAGGATGTTTTCCAAACACCCGCAATCCCCGTGTGGTGTGGGCCGGGGTCGGAGGAGAACTCGATGCTTTGCGCGCGTTGCAATCGCGCGTGGCGCAGGAAACAGCAGCATTCGGCGAGCCGCCGGAGAAACGTCCCTACCAGCCGCACCTCACACTGGCACGCATAAACACACGTGACCGTCATGCGGCACGTTTGATTGGCCAGAGTGTCGAACTCGTCAGTGCTGACCTCATCAGTGCCGAACTCGTCGCCGGCTCGCCGGATGACTCACACAACAGTGCCTGGCAAGTGCGAGAAGTGCATCTTATACGAAGTGAATTGTTGCCCGGCGGTTCGCGTTACACAACACTGGGATCATTCCCTTTCCGCACCTTCGGCTCCTGAGTACACTGCACAGGCCGCAATTCTCAATTTATGCCACGCGCAATACTTCCCACCAATGGATGCACCCAACACGAGTACTCATGACACATAATCCGACCTCAGTTATTCATATCATCGAAGCGCGCAAGGAGGCCGCACCATGCCCGGAACTCGCGGAACCTCCGAATCGCAGCAGCCTACGCGCACAACAGCACAGGCTGTCGCGCAGATTGCCGCCACATCCAACTCGCCGACAAATTTAAGCGATACCCAGAGCCGCACCCTTCCATCACGCTTGTCAGGGCTGCGGAGGCGTTTTCCCAACAGGTCCACACTGGCGCTTTACCTGGCCGTCATGGGGCCGGGGCTTATATCGGCGCTGGCCGGCAATGACGCGGGTGGCATCGGCACTTATTCATTCGCAGGCGCGCGCTACGGCTACCGCCTGCTGTGGTTGCTGCTTGTCATCACTTTTGTGTTGGCCCTGGTGCAGGAAATGGCAGCACGCATGGGAGCCGTGACGCAGAAGGGGCTGGGCGAACTCATCCGCGAGCACTACGGCGTCGGCTGGACACTGTTCGCGCTCGGCGTGATGTTTGTTGCCAATGTTGCGACCGTTGTGGCGGAATTCGCCGGCATTGCAGCAGCCGGTGGGATATTCGGCCTTTCAAAATACTTCACCATTCCCATAGCTGCGTTTATTATGTGGCTGCTGGTCACGCGCGGGCCGTTTCGTCTCGTAGAACGAATCTTTCTGGCGATCTGCCTGGTGCAAGTCACTTATGCCGTTGCCGCTTTCCAGGCGGTTGGCACAGGTGCAACGGCTGCGGGCGCAACGGCCATAAGTGCAAGCGGCAATGGCTGGGGCCACATCATGTTGCAGTTGGTGCGCCCAAACTGGGAAAACGATCCGCACTTCTTTCTGTTATGTGTGGGCGTCATAGGCACTACTATCACGCCGTGGATGCAGTTCTTTCTGCAAAGCACTGTTGTTGATAAAGGCATCCATGTCGGCGAATACCGCTACCAGAAAGCCGACGTGTACGCTGGAGCAATTGCGACCAATACGATTGCGTTCTTCATCATCGTGTGCACGGCGGCAACGCTTTATCAGCCGGGCAATGCGCTCGATCCATCGACGTTTTCCGCCAGTGATGCGGCACGCGCTTTATCGCAACCACTGGGAGAGATCGGCAAATATCTTTTTGCTGCCGGGCTGCTGGCGGCATCGCTTTTAGCGGCGGCGGTGCTGCCGCTTTCCACGGCCTACACCTACTGCGAAGCTTTCGGCTGGGAAATCGGTGTGCAACGCAGCGCCAAAGAGGCACCGATGTTTTATGGCATCTTCTCGGCGGCCATGTTCCTCGGCGCTTTAATCGTGCTTTTTCCCAATGTGCCGCTCGTAGCCGCAATGCTCGTTTCACAAGACGTAAACGGCGCCTTGCTGCCTGTTGTGCTCATCTTCATGTTGAAGTTGGTGAACAATCGGCGTATCATGGGCACATATGTCAATGGACGCGTGCAGAACGGCATCGCCTGGACTTCGGTGGTGTTTCTTATTCTGCTGACGATTATTCTGCTGGTCAGCAGCCTCTGGGAGTTGTTTGGACTATGAGCAAGAAAACGGATGGAGCCGGGAACGAGCTTGATTCACCGCGCGATGCCGCTTCCGATGCGACTCTCATGACGCAGGTTTATGAACAGGCGCGCGCTATTCCACCGGGACGAGTACTCGGTTATGGCGCTCTGGGCGCGCGCTGCGATCCGCCGATCAGCGGCTACATCTGCGGGCGCATCATGAATCAGGCGCTGCAAGATGTGCCGTGGTGGCGCGTCGTCGCCAAAGACGGCTCGCTGCCCATCTCCAAGCGCAACCTGGCCCTGGCGCAGGAGCAACGCCAGAAACTGCAAGCCGAAGGCGTGGAATTCGACGACGAAGGTCGAGTACTCATGGAGCGCTTCAGCGGCGAAGACAAGGCACAGTCTTCACTTTTTTAGGTAACTCGAAATTACGTCTGAAATAGACATCACTTAAGCAGAAACATCTCAACGATTTGCGACCGTGGCGAAGTTGAGAATCCACACGACGCTGTAAAGCGTCGTGACAAAGAACAGCCAGCCGAACAGCACTTGCAGCAGTCGCGCCGAGAAGACATCTTGCAGGCGGCGCAGCGTGCCGTAGGAAGCACCCACAATGCCGCCCGCGATCATCCAGCCGCTGGCTGCCATATCGCCCACGATGGCGCTCATCAAAGGACGCAACGCCGCGTCGCCGGCCATCAACAGCGGGCCGGCCATAAATCCACCTACTAATGCCGCCGGCAACGCCAGCATACCCCCGCTGAAAAACAGCGCCCAGCTTTTGCGACGCGTTGCTTCTCCCAGTGTCAACAGCAGCAAGATGACCCACAAAACAACGCCAAAGAGCACCGGGGTTGTGGGGCTGCCCGGCTGCGAGGCCATTGAAAGCCACTCGGCACCACGGGCAGCGTGCGCCAGTGGCAGGGCACGCAGCAGTTGCCCGCCGATCATGCCGAGTACTCCCCAAGTCATCACAGTCACTGATGCCGTGAACGATGTAGCACTGCGCACTTGCGCCGAAAACGGCACGCGCATTTCGCCCGCGGAAGAATCGACTACAATTTCGCCACGGTGCGTACCGCGATCCAGCTGGCGCGAATCGAACGTCACGGGCACAACGTGGCGATTGCCTTCGAATTTATCATCAAAAATGAGCGCCGGATGCGTCGAGCGCAACAATCCAAAAAGATGGCCGCGCCCCACATTGCGCAATTTAAGCGGCAAGGTCTTGCGCGCTCCGGGCGTGAGCACGCCGAAGTCGAAGAACTCCGGCTGCACTTCCAGTGTGGGCGGTTCCACCAGCCCGGTCGCCTGCGCCAGCGCTTCAAGCCCCTGATACTTGCGCTCCGGGTATTCGGTGACGATTTCGCGCGCTCTCTGGGCGAGGTCGGCGCGCCCGATTTGTGAAAGCCACGTCGCGAAGTCGCCGTTATATAAATACTCTTTGGCTTCCTGACGATCTCTGTCCATCAGTTGCACCAGGTCTTGAACATCGCTGGCGCGCGCGCCGGAACGAAAAACAAACGCGGGCACCACCGACTGCGTCGCAAACTGAGTACTCGCCGAGAGCGCGGCAGACGTTGCAGCGCCTACACGCGCCGCATTCGCTTTGAAACCGCCGGCCTGTGCGCCATCCGGCTGCAAGGGTAGAGTCGCCGGCACCAGCATGTCGCGCAAAAATTCGGCGGCGTTTTGCGGGCGTCTGGCCGGGTTGGAATCAATCGACTTCAAGATCAACATTTCCAGTTGCGGCGAAATTTGCGTATTGAAGTCGCGCGGGCGCAAGGCACGCATGGCCGCGAGGTCAGCGTCTTCCAGCGGGTCGCGGCCACTGACCAGGGCATACAACGTCATGCCCAGCGCATGAATATCGCTGCGTGCATCCGGCAAGCGCCGCTCCGCCGGTGAATCAGGCGCGTAGCCGAAGGTGCCACCGCCCGTGGTGTGACGCACCACACGAGTCGAGAAGTCGCCCGCTTCGCCGCTTTGCGTGGCGATGCCGAAGTCGAGCAGCACGGCGTCGTCGGCGTCCGCGCGCAGGCGAATGTTGGCCGGTTTGATGTCGCGATGCACCAAGCCACGCGAGTGAATGAGTTGCAGCGCCTCGGCAATCTGGCGCATGTAGCGCAGGGCGCGATGAATTTCCAGTTTGCCGCCAGGGTTTTGCGGCGAGTGCGCCGCTTCCGCCAGATCAGGCCCGTCCAGATACTCCATCACCAGGTAGTGGCGCTGGCGCAGCACAATAGGCAAAGCGCCATGAGTTGGACACGCCGGCGAACCGCGAAAGCTCTGGCCGCACACCGGACAGATGAGCCACGTTCCCGAATGCGGCTGATAATGCCCCGACACAATATGAGGATGGCGCAGATTTGAAAGGTTCACAGCCTCGCGGCGAAACTGCGCCAGGGCTTCTTCGCGCTCGCTGCTGCTGCCGTCGGCTGACGGCAGCACGTGCAGTTCTTTGATGGCGACCAGCGTATTCAGTTCGAGGTCGCAACACTTGTAAACCGTGCCAAAGGCGCCGGAACCCAGCACGCTGATGACTTCATAGCGATCTTGAATTCGTTCCCCAAAAAGGTGTCGTAAATAAGCTGTCATGTACTTCAGCTACTTCGAAAAGAGAAGTCGAAACTTAAATCCACGCCCGGCACTCTGAGAATCTAGTTTACCCTGTCGCTGAGGTGCAGTTGCTGCTCTACGCCCCGAAAATGACGGCGGGCACACAGCACCAGCGCTTTCACGGGCCGACCTCAAGCTTCGTGCGCTATCAAAGAGCCTGTTTCCCGGCATCGAGTACTCGATAAAGCAAGAGAGCGCCGACCTTTGGAAAAGGCCCGGCGCTCTCTTGCTTTATCAAGCGGCAATTATATTGAGCCGACGCGCATGACGACTTTGCCGAACGACAACTTGTCGCCGATGTTGACCGGCTGTGGCGTGTCGTCGGGAATCGGTCGGTTGTTGATGCGCGTTTTGTTGACGCCACCCAGATGCGTCACCATCAACTGCCCGTTTTCGAAGCGCATTGTGGCGTGGCGGCGATGCACGTAGCCTTCGTCCTGGTCGCTGAGATCGATGTCGGGGTAGATCGATTCTTCTTCATCTTCGCGACCCACAAGCAATTCGGGATCGCCCAGCACAAACTGTTTGCCGATCGCCATGCCCTGCTCTACCGTCAACTTGACCGCGCCCGGCTGCAACGCACCGCCCGCAGTGGGAACTGCGCCAAGAGAAGTTCCGCCAACGGATGTTCCAGTTACGGATGTTCCGGCGGCGGGATCCCCGGTAATGGTAGGAGCACCTGTGGCAGTTGCCATGGGACTGGCAGCGGCGATGGGAGTTCCCGCCGGAGTGCCGGCCATGGCGGGCGAGCCAATCGAAGTGTCGGTTCCCAGGGGCGCCATGGAAGGCGCAACGCCGGTAACGTCCGGGGCGACAACAGTTCCACCCATGCCAGCCGAGGCATCGGCAGCCGAAGCGGTTGCCGCCGCCATGCCGGGATCGGGCGTGACGCCGCTGGTGGTGCTGCCCGCAGCGACCACGGTTCCAGCACCGGCTCCTGTGGTGTCGCTCAGTCCGGGAACGGCCACATCGAGCGGAGCACTCGGGGCGCCGCTGATGGTTGCCGGAACGGGCGTGGCATCGGGTGTTGCAGCGGCGACAGCGGGGCTGCCCGCGTTGGGAAACGAAACGGAAGCGGGAGGCGCAACCGTGCCGCCACCGGCCTGCGTGCCGCCGCCGACTGCCGCACCGGAGGCCGTTGGCGGCGCACTGCTGGCCGGAGATGGCGCGGCAGCCGCTGCACCAGGCTTGAGTTCCGTGCCGCAAACTTCGCACACGACGTTGTCCGGCAGGTTCAAGTTGTCGCAGGCCGGGCACTTAATCATGTTGGCGCCTGCGGCTGCCGGCGCGGCGGGTGTGGCTCCGGCGGCTTGCGGCAGTTCTTCTCCGCAACCTTCGCAAAACTGCGTGCCGTCCACGTTTTCATAGCCGCAATCCGGATTCGGGCATTTAATCATCGCTACACTCCTGAGGTCTGTCGCTCTTGTTCTCGTTTAACGGCGTATTTAGCTCAACCGCTTGGTTTTCTTCGATTCCACCGATGAGACAGCGAGATCGTCTGCCGAGATGTCGCCGCCCGCCTGGATGGTGCTTTGCATGTCATCCAGAATCTTGGTCGCTGTGCTTTTGCCCAGGCGCTGCGTCATCTTTTTCTTGCGCTCCAGCACACTGGTCATCTTGCGCTTGTCGCCGGTTTTGACCGCGTCTTCCAAATCCATTTGCAACTTGAAGTCCACGGCTTCTTCGTTCAGCTTCAACACTTCCTGATTGCGTTGCGCCAATTCCAACTCGTTATCGGAGTAGCCCACCAGAACATTGGCCGTGCTGCGATTTTCCGTGCCGCCGATGGATGTCGTGGCTGAAATCTGACACAGCAAACCGCGCCCCGTAGTGTCTTGGGGAGTACTCGTAACTACATCAATGAGATACGCCTGCGGCTGGTCATTTTGAATCGAGCCGATGGGCACGCGAAACGCGCCGTTGGCCACTTTGGGCGGATCGAAGATTTTCTTATCGGGCACGACACGCCAGAAGCGGCGCACCGTGCCATTCAAACGCGACACTTCCAGAACGACATCACTAAGCACTGTGCTCTGGATGCGCCCGAACTCGTCTTGGAAGGCATCGGCCAATTCTTGCGGCTGCTGCGCCATGAGAAATTTACTGGCGCCGCGATCGGCCAGGTCGCGCAGAAAGGTCGCGTCGTAATCGGAAGCGGAACCCAGCCCGATGGTGGACAGTGACACGCCATTGGTCTTGAACTCGGAGTCGGCGCGCTGCAAGAATTGGTCGAGGCTTTTCACGCGGTAGCCCTGCGAATCAGTCGGCTCACCGTCGGAAAGCAAAATCACAAACGTTGTGACATCGGGTGAACGATGCGGGGCGACTTCAGCGTAAACCTGGTTGAGACCAGCCAGCAGTTCAGTCGCACCCTCGATCTGGATGCCTGCGATTTCACGTTGCGCCAACCGCTTCACGCCGTCGTCGAACATCTGCGACGGCACGATGGTGCGCGCGCCGCTGGAAAACACGCACACAGCGGCGCGGTCTTGCGGCGTTAATTGTTGCAGCAACAGGCTACACGCTTGCTTGGCGTTTTCCAGTTTGCCGTTTTCGTCCATCGAGCCGGAGTTATCAAGCAAAATGCCCAGGTTCAGCGGCAGAGTGCTCATGCCGCGCGCGGGCGTCAGCTCCACCATCAGCGTTTGCAAAAAGTCGCCGCGCAGAGGGCGAAAGTCTTTGTCGAGAGCGGTGCGTATTTGAAGCGCGTCAGCCATTCATTTCTCCGATACAGATAAGTTTCAACACCCAATCGAGCACTCAAACTGAGTACTCAATCGTGCTTCGCCGTTTGATATGCCGCTTCACTACCGTAGCCGGTGGAATAGGTCGTGGGCTCTACTGGAGCGACCGGCGTGCCGCGTCCTGCACTTATCGACTTTTGCGCCAGGTGTTGCTCAAAACGGTCAATGGTTTCCACATTGGCCAACCGCTCTTCCAACTCGCGGACGCGCCCGTTCAACTCGTCGAACTGCTGCTTGTTTTCAGTGCCGACGGCCTTGCGCGCATTGCCCGAGTTCAGCACCATACTGACGACCTCACCAGCCCACACTGCCGCGGTTGAGAATGCGGCACCCACGATTACCACAGCGGGTAACTCCGCCCCGGCGTGAATTATCGCCGACAGCGGGATGCAGATGCCCATCATGCCGATGGCGCAACCCCAGATGGAGGAAGTGGCTTTCACGCGCGCGTTTTGCGAACTCTCGGGTTGTTGCTGTTGTTGCACGGTTTCTCCTTCAGTTCTTCAAACACGGTTGACGAAACGCCTCAGGCATTTTCAAGAAAACTTCACACACACCACGGTGATGTTATCGGCGCCGCCCGCAGCGTTGCTCGCATCGACCAGAGCGCGGCACACATCGGCAGGATCTTCGTGTTGTAAGTGCGGCTCGTATTCACGGTCGCGCAGCATGTCGGTGACACCGTCGGAAACCAGCAAAAGTTTATCGCCGGGCGCAAACAGGCGCAAAAACACATCGCGCTGCCGCAATTTTGGATAACCGATGTGCGCCGTTATAACCGAACCTTCAGGATGATCGAAGGCTTCTTCTTCAGTGATTTCGCCCCTGTCAATCAGCGTCTGCACATACGAGTGATCTTTTGAAATGCGCGTCAACACGCCGTTTGAATATTTGTAGGCGCGACTGTCACCGACATTGCCGATGAAGACGCGTGCGCCCAATCGCAGCGCGAAGGTGAGTGTCGAGCCGGGCTTGGCGCGCGTGCCCTTGTATTTGGGCGTCTCGGTCAGCGCCACCACATCGGCGTTGACCGCGTCGATAACCGAAACCAGCGCGGCACGCACGGCGGCGTTGTCGTTCCAGTCGATGTGCGCATGGCCGTCGATGTGTTTTTGCAGGGAAGTGAGCGTCAGGTCGCTGGCGACTTCGCCGCCTTCGTGACCACCCATGCCGTCGGCCACCACATACAACTCCAACGCGCGCGAATCGAGGTGCGCCGAGCGCTGATAGCGCACGATCATGCCCGAATCCTCGTTAAGTTCGCGCTCCTGCCCGACATCGGAAAGAAGCGCTGCTTCGACATGCAAACGAGTACTCGCATTCAGTTGGTTGATGGCCTGCGCCGCTTCGGCCACACTGCCGAACTCGTTCTCATTGATGCGCCGCGCCACGGCTTTGAGTTCTTCGCTGAGCGGCAACGAACCGTATTCATCATCCAAGCGCATGGTAGCCGATTCGGCGAAAACACGCTTCAGCAAGAAGCTGGTGATTTCGCGCAGTTGTTCCAAACCGTTGCCGGCCTGGCCCGGTGGCTGCGGCTCCACAAACCCCACATAAAATAATTTGCTGTCGGCGACGCGCAACGTTTCGGTGCTGAGTTCGACGCGCAGACCCTTTTCTTCCAGTTCGCGCAGCCCGTTACCCAGAGCGCTCAGCATCGAAATCAAGCGCTCGTCGTTGGTTGACGCGCGATAGTCCAGCAGCGATTCCGATTCAAAGTAATCGAACACCAAATATTCGCGCTCATCCTGGGCAAACGCTTCACGCGGCGGAAACAACGGCGACTGCAAAACCACATCCGCAGCGCTTTGTTCTGCCGCAACTTCAGCCAATACAGGTTCTGCCACAGCAGGTGTTGCCGGGGAGCTTACAGTTGCAGGCTGCACCGCCACAGCAGATGGTGCCACAGCAGATGGTGCCACAGCAGCAGGTGCCGTAGCAGAGGCTGCCACAGCAGGCTGTGCTGTTGTTTGTTGCACCACTTCCATACCGGCGGATGTTGCAGCGGACGGCACGCTTTCGCCTGCTACAGGCACGGCTGACACCGTTGCGCCTGACGCTGTTGCGCCTGAGACAGTCGTGCCTGGAGCAGATGTGCTTAACGGAGACACATCCAACGCAGCGTTACTTGATGTTGCTGCGCCGCTCGCATCGGCGTTCAGCGGATTTGTGGCTTCGGTTTGGGGAAGTGGAGTACTCGATAACGTATCCACGTCTTCCACGAAAGCACCGCTGCCCGCTGCATCGTCAACGTTTGTCACAGGATCAACCGCACTCGATAGCGCCGAACCGGCTTGTGCCGTTTCAGTTGTTGCAACATCGCTTTGAGTACTCGTGGTTGGCGCTACAGTTGGCTCTGCCGCTGATGCGGCGGACGGTTGCTGTGGTCGCGGCACATCGCGTTCGGCGATGAGTTTAGCGGCGGTCGCGCCATAATCGCCGCTTTGTGCCGCGTAGATGTTGGTCATGCCGCGCGACAGCAATCCTTTGATCTCGAACTCCTGGCGCAAAAACGCGCCCGCCACCAATGGCCGTGGCGGCTCCTGTAGCGGCGCTTCGGGCAACATCGCGGCGCGCGTTTGCGTGGCAGGGATCGGTGTCGCGGATGCGACCGGCGTTATGGCTGCGCCTTGCGTCACCGCTGTACTTTGCATTGCGGACGAAGGTAGCACCGGAGGAGCTTCGGCTGCAACTGCTTGTGCAACAGCCTGCGACTGCACAGATTGAGGCTGCACAGATTGAGGCTGCACAGCTTGAGTTTGAGCGTTTTGGGTTTCGGGTTCAGTCATGCGAGTACTCGTTTTTGGTTGAGGCACGACGTTTATTTTTGCACGACGGGACGAATAATGAAATTGGACACCAGGTCGGCGAACTCCAGGCGCGCGCCGTCTTGCAACGGCACCGTCGCGTTGGATGAAACGGCAAAGCCATCGACGCGCGTCGGGTTGAGCGTTTGCAATGCCGTCAGGTAAAAACGCGTGCCATCGCGCTTGATGGCGGCATGGCGGCGCGACACATAACGTCCGGTATCGAAGCGGCTTAAATCGACATCGGGGAATATGCCCGTATCGGGATCGGTGCGGCCCAGCAGGCTTTCTTCCTTTTGTAAATAGAGCAGTGTCGGCGGCGCGTTACGGGGCAGCACACGCAACATCACGGTATGAATCATGGTGCGACACTTGCCGCAATACAGCGCCCGGTCGGTGCGCGGCACCGCGCCGCAGTTGGGACAAAAACACGAGAGTAAAGGATGGAGGTTCGTCGGACGTCCTGCACCAACAGCTTCCAGGCTGGGCCCCGGCGCATCCATGCCCAGGTTTTGCAGCGCAGTCCCCATTTCGCCCGCCGTCTGAAAGCGACGCAACGGGTCGATTTGCAAGGCCGTCAAGACGATTTGCTTCAAACCATCAGGAACCTGCGGGTCGTAACCGCGAAAATCGCGCGGCGTAATTTTCGGTTCGGGCGATTCACCCGTGAGCAACTCATACATCACCGCGCCGATGGTGAAAACATCCGCACTGAATGTGACATCGGCGCGCGTGGAGTAGAGTTCAGGTGGCGCGTAGCCTTCGGTTCCCAGGCCCTGCGTCACCTTTTTGCTTTTGGCCGAAAAACGCGCCGTGCCGAAATCGACCAGCTTGCAGGTTTGTGCGACCGAATCCCACATCACGTTTTCGGGCTTGAGGTCGCGATAGATAATCTGACCCGGCAGCATGTGTACGTAATGCAGCGCGTCGCACAACTCGATGCCCACAGCGACAACAGTTTCAGCAGGAAAGGGCTGGTTGTTGTGGGCGATGCGCCAGTCATCGAAAACTTTGCGCAGGCTGGGGCCCTGCACCAGTTCCATGACGAAGAATAAATCGGGGTCGCGCTCGATGAGTTCGAGGCCACGCACGATCTTCGGGTGATTAACGGCAGTCAGAATCTCGGCTTCACGGTGGAACAGCTTGCGCTGATATTCAAAATCTTCCGGGGTGCCGGAGCCGGTATCATAAAGCTGTTTGACGACGACAAATTGACCTTCGCTGTTGCGCGCGCGAAAGACCGTGCCATAGGCACCCTGCCCGATGACTTCAATCATTTCATAGACGCCTTGCGCGCCCTGCAACTGTTCGCCCGGTTTGATGAGCATGTATCGAGTACTCCACTGCGTATCGGAGCGGGCTGCAACGGCAAAAAGCGCGCCGCTTCCCGCAAATGTACCATGCTGCGACAGAATTATCTTGTAATCACTATTATACCTGCCGGCAGACTCGCGCTAAACTGCTGTTTAATTCATTCATGACGAGCCGTCACCAGGTGTAGTTGACGCACCAGTGACGGCGAAGTAATATAAGCGCTCGATACCTGTGAAATATTGCACAAAATCCTCTTTCGTGTCGCGTTACGGAAAGGCAACACCGTTGTTTGCATGTAATTGATATTTTTGTTTATGGCACTTTCACTTAAACGCCTGCTCGTTGGTGCGCCGCTGGCAACCGAGCGCGCGCATGAAGAACGCCTGCCCATTATTCTCGCCCTGCCGATCTTTGCTTCGGACGCACTGTCTTCAGTCGCTTACGCCAGCGAAGAGATTATGGCGGCACTGCTGGTAGCCGGCCCGACGCACTTTGGTCTTACGCCCTGGCTCAGCCTGGGCATTGTGCTTTTGCTGGCCATCGTGGTGACCAGTTACCGCCAGACGGTGATGGCCTATCCCAGCGGCGGCGGGGCCTATATCGTGGCGCGCGAAAACCTGGGGGAAACGCCGGCCCAGGCAGCGGGCGCAGCGCTGCTGATCGATTATGTTCTCACAGTTGCGGTAAGTGTTTCGGCGGGCGTCGCGGCCATCGTCTCGCTGGTCAAGACCTTTTCACCGGAAAACCACATCGGTGAGCACACGGTTGTCATTGCTCTGCTTGCAGTGCTTTTCATCACCTTTATCAACCTGCGCGGTGCGCGGGAAAGCGGTGCGGTTTTCGCGTTTCCCGCATACTCGTTCATTGTCATCATGTACTTGCTCATCGCTGTTGGCCTTTATAAGCTGTGGGCGCTCAATGCCATGCCGCAAGTTCACACCGTTCAGCAAGTGGCTGCGGCGCGCGCCTACAATGAGGCCTCGCATAAACCGGAAGTCGCAGTGTTTGGACTGTTTCTGATTCTGCACTCGTTTGCTTCAGGCTGCACGGCTCTGACCGGTGTGGAAGCGATTTCCAACGGCGTGCAAGCGTTCAAAGAGCCTTCTTCCAGGAACGCCGCCAAAACCATGTTGATTCTGGCCGTGTTGCTGGGCAGCATCTTCATGGGCCTGAGTTATCTGGCGGTGCATGTGAGTGCGCTGCCGCCGACGGCACTGTTGCCCGGCGCGCAGGAAGTGCTGGGTGAAACCGTCATCTCGCAAGTTGGGCGCGCAATTTTCGGCAAAGGCGTTCTCTACCTGTTCTTGCAGACGGTGACCTGCATCATCCTTATTCTCGCAGCCAATACCGCCTTCGCCGGCTTTCCACGTTTGTGCGCTTTGCAGGCGCAGGACGGATTTTTGCCGCGCCAGTTATCCAACATCGGCGACCGTCTGGTATTCAACAACGGCATTCTGGCACTGGCCGTCCTCAGCAGTTTGCTAATTATCATTTTCAAAGGCGATGTACACAGCCTGATTCCACTGTACGCCGTCGGCGTGTTTTTGTCGTTCACACTGAGCCAGATCGGCATGGTGAAACGCTGGCTCGGCCTTAAAACGCCCGGCTGGCAGTGGAAAGCGGCTGTTAACGTCGTGGGCGCCATAGCGACTTGCATCGTGCTTTTCATTTTCGGCATCGTCAAGTTTTCGCACGGCGCCTGGGTCGTGGTCATTGTCATTCCCAGCCTGATCTACCTATTCTTCCGCATCAAAGCGCACTATCGCAGCGTTGCCAAACAACTGAGCCTGGAAGGTTACAGGCCCGCGCAGGGGCTGCGCCATCATGTCCTGGTACTCGCCCCCGATATTCATCGCGGCGTTATTCCCGCGTTGCAGTATGCGCGCACCATTTCGGAAGACGCCAAAGGCGTGCATGTTTCCATCGACCCGACTCGTGAAGCTCGCGTGCGCACGCGCTGGACGCAGTGGTCGCGCGGTGTGCCGCTGGTGGTGCTGTCTTCACCTTATCGCTCACTGGTCGAGCCGATCATCACTTACATCGACCGCCTGCAACAACAAGAGCCGCGCTCGTTGATTACGGTTGTGATTCCCGAATTTGTGCCGACGGGTTGGTTCGCCAAGTTGCTGCACGGGCAGGCCAGCCTATCGCTTAAAGTACGATTGTTGTTTAAGCGAGGAGTTGTCACCACCAGCATTCCGTACCACATCGAAGCCTATTTACCTGAAGAGGCTGCGCCGCAGATCATATCGCCGCTGACTCCGGCACAGAACGGGAATGCGGCTGCCGAGGGCGACCTACTCCGAGTACTCGATAGTCCTGCGTCCAGCGTCACCAGTGGCTTAGACAGCGGCCTGGCAACAGTGCCGGAATATACATCAACGGCAACGTCCGGGGACAAAACATGAAAATTGTGATTGTGGGATGCGGACGTGTCGGCTCGCGGCTGGCGATGCGTCTGGCCGCACAGGGGCAGGACGTTATCGTGATTGATGAAGTGCGCGAATCGTTCTTACGGTTGGGCGCCAATTTTCCAGGTGCGACTTATCAGGGTTCCGGTCTCGATTCCGAAGTGCTGCGGCACGCGGGTGTTCAAAATGCCGACCTGGTGCTGGCGCTGACGCGTGGCGATAATCGCAATCTCATGGTAGCGCAACTCACCAGGCACCAATTCGGCGTGCAGCGGGTCGTAGCGCGCCTGCACGATCCGATTCGCGCGGCCAAGTTCCGTGAACTCGGCGTGGAGACGCTGTGCACGACAACAGTCCTTGAGGGCCTGCTGGAAATCTACGCGTTGCAAGGCCACTTCCCCGACTTACCCGGTGAGATGTCGGTTTCGGGCGATGCCAGCGCGCTCGACACATGATGTGAGTACTTGGGATTTCTGGAGATAAAATGGCTTACGCGATCATCACGGGCGGCGGCAAAATTGGTTACTACCTGGCGCGCTCGCTGATTAACAACGACTACGAAGTGCTCTTGATGGAAAAAGATGCCAGCACCTATCGGCGCCTGTCCGCCGACCTGGGCGACGTTGTGATGCACGGCGATGCCTGCGACCCGCTGATTTTGAAAGCGGCGGGCATCGAGCGCGCCGACGTGCTGGTGGCCGCTACGGGCGATGACGCCGACAACCTTATCACCTGCCAACTGGCGGCGCATTGCTTTGCACGCGCACGAATTATCGCGCGCGTCAACAACCCGGATAATCAGGGACTCTTCGAGCGTTTGGGAGTGCATGAACGCGTGAGCGGCACAACCGCCATTCTCAACCTGGTCGGACAAAAGGTGTCGCGTGCGCCGGTCGTGCTGTTGGGCGCGTTGGAGCGCAGCAACATCGAAGCGGTCGAGCTTATTCTGGATGAAGGCTCGCCGCTTATCGGCGCCAGGCTGTCCGACATCAACCTTCCGCCAGATACTCTTATCATCTCAATTGTGCGCGAAGGTCACGCCATGTTGCCCAACGCCGACACTGTATTCACAAAAGGCGATGTGCTCATCGCGCTCATTCCGCCTGAACTTGAATCCGCGCTGCGCGAGTACATCGTGTAAGGCAACTTTCTTGGATAACATCTATACGACTTACGCACCCAGAACTTGGAGCGTGAGCGACGGGCCGGAGATCAAGCCCGTCGCTCATGCTCCGGGTTCGTAAAATTTCCCATCTACATAAGTCGTAATACAATCAGGAAAGAACGCCGCAGCGCCCGGCATCGCAACTTCGCGCAGTGAGCGATGTCTCACGCCAGAATGGAACGCTCAAGCCGTTTCAGGTCATTAACCATGCACCACCATAAAAGCAGACATCAAAGCACCGGCTTTACCCTGATTGAGTTGCTTGTCGTCATCGCTATCATATCTCTACTCGCGGCGATTCTCTTTCCGGTGTTTGCGCGTGCTCGCGACAATGCACGCCGTACTTCGTGCGCCAGCAACCTCAAACAACTCGGCCTGTCATTTATCCAATACGCGCAAGATTATGACGAGGCGTTGCCCAACGCAACCGATGGACCTACCGGCGTTGATCGGCTAGGCGGCTGGATGTTTTATCGCTCGTTTCCCGCCAACACTTCAACTTCGCGCCAGTTTTACCCGGCGCAGGGCGGCCTCTACCCCTATTCAAAAAGTGAGCAGATTTACATTTGCCCATCCGACTTCGTGGCACAGGTCACGGGCAATTCTTATGCGGTGAATTACTGCACTCTTCAAGCAGGTGCCAGCGGACAGGTGCCGGGTAAAAGCCTCGCCGCATTTGAAGCGACGGCGCAGTGGATGCTGCTGGGAGAAGAAGGCATTTTCAATGGCGAGCCTGCCAACCAGAATTCAACTGACGACGGCTTCTTCAATTACGATGCGGGCAATCTGTTCGCCGAGCGCCACTTCAGCGGCTCCAACCTGCTTTTCGTGGATGGACACGTAAAGTGGCATCGCAACGAGAAGATTATCACCAACAACTTCATCACCGGAGGAGTTGTCATGACAGCCGCCAACAATCGCGGTGACGGCTGTCCCAACTGAGCTACGCAATAACGGTTTGAAGAGCAGAGACAAAATCACGGGCACTGCCTGATCAGGGCAATTGCATGAGGATTTTGGTTAAACAATCCCGCTCCGGAAGCAGCGGGTGAATTCCAAATCCAATTTATAATGCGATTGCCCTTACTGCCTGATGCGCGTGGAACGCATTCGCAGTGGTCACGTTATACTCTTATACCCGCGAGTTGGCTGAACCGGCGGGTTTTACAAGCAGCTGCTAAGCGAGTACTCAGGTCGCTTCTGGAAAGATATGTCACTTCAAAAGATTTTGATGGTCAAGCCGCGCGGCTTTTGCGCGGGTGTGGTGCGCGCGGTCGATATTGTCGAAGAAGCGCTTCAAATTACGCAGCCGGTGTATGTGCGCAAAGAGATCGTGCACAACAAGTTTGTGGTCGAGGGCCTGCGCGCCAAGGGTGCGATCTTCGTCAGCGATCTCGAAGAAGTGCCGGACGGCACCGCAGAGCAGCCAGTCGTTTGCATTTTCTCGGCGCATGGCGTGAGCCCCGCAGTGCGCCAGTGCGCGCAGGAAAAGCATCTGTTTATCATTGACGCGACGTGCCCTCTCGTCACCAAAGTTCACCTTGAAGCGATTCGCTACGCTAAGAACGGTTACTCGATTGTGCTGATCGGCCATCCGGGACACGAAGAAGTTGAGGGCACTATGGGTGAAGCACCTTATGCCATGCACCTGGTCGCTGATGTCCAGGACGTGGAGAACCTGCAACTGCCCGACAACGACAAAGTTGTCTATCTGACGCAGACCACGCTCAGCGTCGATGACACGCGCGAAGTCGCCGCCGCCCTGAGGCGCAAATATCCGCACATCTCTCAGCCACCTAAAGATGATATTTGCTACGCCACGACCAACCGCCAGTCGGCTATGAAAGAACTGGCGCCGCTGTGCGACCTGGTTCTGGTGATCGGCGCGCAGAATTCATCGAACTCACAGCGCTTGCGCGAAGTGGCTGAATCGTGCGGCACGCGCGCCTTTCTCATCGACGACGAAAGCGCGATTCGCGACGAGTGGCTGCTTGATGTAAAAACCGTCGGCATCAGTGCCGGTGCTTCGGCACCCGAAGTGTTGGTGGAACGCGTCATCACCGAGTTGAAACGGCGCGGCGCCAGCGAAGTAGAGACACTGCAAACCATCGCTGAAGACGTTTTCTTCCCGCTACCTAAAGAGTTGCAGCGTTTGCCGATGGTCGTTTAGTCAACTTCTACACAGCAAAGCAAAAAGCGAAAGAACGAGTACTCGTTCTCTCGCTTTTTGCTTTTGCACGCCTGTTTTTCTTCCAGGCTCCTTCAACAGACATAAACCTTTTACGCAAAACACACGCGCTTTTTACCATTGCGTAACATCGCGGTAACTCGGTTCACGCAGAATTTAAGGCACGCATTCAAGCAACAAAAGCATCTCAGCGCAGCCGAAAAGCGGCCCGGTGCGCAGAGGAACAGCCTCCAGAGGAATAACCTCCAGAGGAGCATCCTTCGAGCAGTGCAACGAGAACTGACAAATGATGCAACGGTTGCAAGCGAAGCGGCGGCCACACCGGAAGTTGACTTAACAAACTGATAAAGTTCACCGGCTATAAGAAGGTGAAGAGAAATCTTATGCGCACAATTCGAAGTTTCAGGTGGTGTTATTGGACGCTCATGTTGAGCGCTGCTCTTTTCACAGGCGGCGCGCAACTGACATGGGCACAAAGCGATGTCGCGCCGCAAGCGCAAGGCAGCGCTGCGACAATGCACAGCACCGAAGCATCGAAAGTGGGCGACTCCGGCGGCACGGCAACCGGCGGCATGAACGACCTGGCCGCGTCGGGCGCGCTCATCGGCAATGAGGAAAAAGCGTCCATCGACAAGGCGACCAAAGCCTTCGGGCCGGGCATGCAGTTCCTGGCCGATGCCGAAGGACAGAACCGCATTGGCATCAACATGATGTGGCTGCTGGTGTGCGGATTCCTCGTCATGTTGATGCAGGCGGGCTTCGCCCTGGTGGAAACCGGCTTGTGTCGCGCAAAGAACGCCGCGCATACCATGATGATGAACTTCGCCTGTTACTTTCTGGGAATCACCGGATTCTGGATGTGCGGCTTCGCTCTCATGTATGGCAACGCGGGGCCCATCAACAACATCGGCGGCACACCTCCCCTGGATGGCGGCGGCGCCGTTTCGCTGGGCAGCCTGGGAACGATCTTCGCCACCAACGGCTTCTTCCTCAGCGGCAACAACTACGATGTCGGCGTGTATGCGATGTTTCTTTTCCAGATGGTGTTCATGGACACCGCCGTTACCATCGTGACGGGTTCCATGGCCGAACGCTGGAAGTTTTCTGCCGTCATCGTTTATTGCTTCTTCATGTCGTGCTTTTTGTATCCGCTATTTGGTCACTGGGCATGGGGGGGAGGTTGGCTGTCGCAGTTGGGCAACAACTTCGGCCTGGGTGTCGGTTACGCCGACTTCGCCGGTAGCGGTTGTGTTCATGCCGTGGGCGGCCTGTGTGCCGCAGCAGGAGCCATCGTTCTGGGGCCGCGCATCGGCAAATATAACCGCGACGGCACCTCCAACGCCATTCCGGGCCACCACATGCCGATGGCCATACTGGGCTGCCTGATTCTGGGCTTTGGCTGGTTCGGCTTCAATCCCGGTTCGACCTTTGGCGCTGCGGGCTACGGAAACCTGCGCATCGCAATCGTCGCCACAACGACCATGCTGGCCAGTGCCGGTGGCGCGCTCGCCGCGATGATGTACATGTATGCAACGGTGAAGAAGCCCGATCCGACAATGGTCGTGAACGGCTTTCTCGCCGGACTGGTTGCGATCACAGCACCTTCGGGATTTGTGAGCGGCCCAGTTGGTTTTCTGATTGGCGCGATTGCCGGCGTACTCGTTTGCGTAGCTGTTCCTATCATCGACCGCCTGCACATCGATGACCCGGTCGGTGCGATTTCAGTGCATGGCGTCAACGGACTCTTCGGTGTGCTCTGCGTCGGGCTTTTTGCAGACGGCACTTACGGCGCGGGCTGGAACATGACCAAAATCGGCGAGGCCGATAAGCCGCTCATCGGTTTGTTCCCCGCCATGCTGCAAGGCAACACAAGTGCGGGCCTGAGTCAGTTGATGGCGCAGTTGGTTGGCGTGGCCACGTTACTGCTGTGGGCGTTCGGTGTCAGCCTGGTGTTCTTTAAAGTGCAGAAGGCGATTATGGGCTTGCGTGTCAGCCCGGAAGATGAGATCGCCGGTCTCGACATTCCCGAAACAGGAGTACTCGCTTATCCGGCGTTTCACACTGCGCCCGAAGCCGGACTTGCAGCAATTGTTCCCGACTACGAACCAATACCTACCAGAAAAAAGGTGACCGTCTAATATATGAAATTCCATTCTCCCCATCCGAAGCGGATCTGCTGGTGATGAGAGCCGTGGCAATCTCGGTCGCAGCCGCTCCCATCCCTGCCTAAACGCCGCACGGGCACTTCCCCTACCACCCCTCGGAAGCTTTCCGAACACGCCGCCGCCACCGGTTCCTCACCGGACGGCGGCGTTGTCCTTTGTGGCAATGCCCCGCGCGTCCGAAATCATTCTTCCTGAGTTGGATGGAACGCAAGCTGCGCACGCGAAAACAACGCGAAACACGCCAATTTTTGAATTGACATGCCTCAACTTCTTTCGCGTCGTTTTTGCGCATTTTTGCGTGCGCAGCTTGCGTTCCATCCAACAAAGCCTGACACGAGTACTCGCAACCTATAAACTGGGCGTCGCATGAATATCTCGACGCTTCAACTGGCGATTCACTCATCGCCTCGTTTTTCGACCTGGATCTGGTTTCCCGACTGGAAAGTGCTCATCGACGCCGGTGATGGCGCAACGCAGCAACTCGGTTACAAAATCCGCAAGATTGACACCGTCGTTTGCACGCACTCGCATCGCGACCACATCGGCGGCTTGTTGCAGGTTATCAACCAACGCGGCGAGGCGGGACCCTTTGCCCTGGCACATCCGTGTGGTGGCTCATCGTTTCGCCAGCTTGAGGCGTTTTCGGTCAAGTTCAATCCCGGCTCCAGTTGGCAGGCGGTTTGGCACGCGCTCGAAGAAGGCGACGAACTACCCGGCGAAAGCGGCGACCGCATCATCAAGGCGTTTCGCACGCATCACTACATCGACGACAACCCGCAAAACCCGCCGCGCTCGCTCGGTTTTCACCTCTTGTGGCGCAAGCAGAAAGTTAAAGCCGAATACCGCGAACTTCCGCAGGCCGAACTCGATGCCCTACGTTTGCAGCATGGGCGCGAAGGCATCACCGAGCAAGTCGATGAAAAATGGATAACAATCGGTGGCGACGGCTCGCCGTTGAGTACTCAGGATGCAGCCGGTGCGAAGCTGTTGCTGCACGAAGCGACATTTCTCGCCTCCGAAGACCGCGCCGTGGACGATGAGGAAGAAGGCACCGTCGATGGTCACGGCCACGTTCATTCAACGGTCGAAGAAGCGTTACGCGTGGCGCAGGAAGCCGCCGTCGAAAACGTGGTGCTGTATCACATCTCCACGCGCTACACCGATGCCCAGATCCGCGACAGCATCCGCGAACACGCGCAACGCTTAAACCTCAACGCACGCGTATGGGCCGTATTACCACGCCGCGTCTATTGGAATTTGCTGGCTGATAAGCCGCTGTGGGGATAACTCATTCGTCGCGTCGTTTAGAAGCGTGTCATCTGGAGCAGAGTGAGAAACCTTCTTCGCATCAGGTAAAGATTTCTTTGTGTCACACGAACTCGAGTAACAAGATCGCTTTTACTGTGTTTAAGGAGTTACACATGGACAACTTTCTTAGAGTGTATAGAAAGTGATGCTAAACTTTTGGCATGATACGACAACGTTATTCGACCGATATGAATGACAAGCAATGGCAGAAGCTTCAAGCGGTGTGGCTCAAAGCAAAAAACCGACGCACCGGGCGACCGCGCAAATACCCGTTGCGCGAAGCCGTCAACACCATTTTCTAGAAGCCGTCAACACCATTTTCGATCAGTTGCGAACCGGCTGCGCTTGGCGTCTGTTGCCACATGATCTGATGCGGTGCCGTGGACGGTGGCCTGAGAACACTTTTGCCGCTGGCGCAATGACGGCACTCTGCAACTGATTCACGATGCGCTGTATAAGCAAGTGCGTCGGACAAAAGGGCCAGAAGGTGCGCCCAGTGCCGGAGCCATTGACACGCAGGCCGCTGGAAATGGGAGAGCGTGGAAAAGCCAGCAGAGCAAAAGGGCTTTGTTGTGATAGGGCTTTGTCGTGGTAAAGAAATGCTGGATCCTGGAACGCAGTTTCGCTTGGCTGGGCAAGTGCCGCCGCCTGAGCAAACGACTACGAGCAGAACCCGCGTTGCAGCGCAGCGTGGATTCGCTTAGCCATGATCGGACGGATGATAAGACGCTTGGCATGAACTTCTTTACATACTCATACTCTTACAATCTGCACTGCCTTACTGCTACGAGGGCGCTATAATTGTATGCAACACGCACAAGATTCCTTGACCAGAGTCTATACGTGTGCCGTGCCATAGTGAATAAGGCAAGCAAGACAATCGATCGAGGTGTAGAGAACTGATTATGCAAAGACTTGGGGTAGGCCTTGGTTTCATCACACTGCTATCAGCAGCATTATTACTGCCGCTAACCGGATGTAGTAACAGTGGCAGCAGTGACAGTGGTAGCAGTAGTAGCAACACGTCTTCAACAGCGGTGAATACAGCAGGCGATGCCACTCTCATCGCTGCGGGACAAAGTGTTTTTACGTCCAATGGTTGTGGAAACTGTCATGCCGTGAGTGGCCAGGGTGGAGGTAGGGCACCCGACCTGACCCGCGTTGGTGCAGAGGCTGAGCACACCTCTGAGTGGATTGTGGCACACGTCAAAAACCCCAAGACACATAATCCGGGTTCACGTATGCCCAGCTTTGAAGGTAAGATCAACGACAAAGACCTGCTGGCTCTTGGCGCTTACCTCTCCAGCCTTAAGTAGTGGTTATTCGTGTTGCGAAGTCGTCTTGCGAAGTCGCCAATACAGAATATCAGCTCCAAACTTCGCCTGTTACGCATTCTTAACAGGTGTACAGAACACGAGAGCGATACCAACTTTACGCGCTTTCCAAATGCAGATTTCTCCAGGCGCGAGAAGGTGGTATCGCTCTCTGAACTGATAGAGGCCGCAAGCTGCTCTGTCGCAAGCTGCTCTTATGCGCCGGTTTTGAGAGTGACAACGGCGGCAGTCTGGCTGGGATAAGATTTGAGGTCGGACTTGGCCGGTCCACGCACGACCTTGCCATCCAGTGCGAAGCGCGAATTGTGCAGTGGGCAGAAGAATTGTTGTGTGTCTTTGTCGTAGTAGATCGGCCCTCCTCTGTGCGGACAGACCGCCGAGCAGGCCACAAAAGTATCCGCAGCGGTGTGCGCCACGACGATCTTGTCGCCGCCCACTTCAATGGTGTCGAAGCCGCCGATCTCCTGGAGCTTGGCGTGTTCACCGATTTTGACAACCTGTTCTGCCGCTTTGGATGCTGCCTCCGGCGCCGAATTATCGTCCGCCTGTCCGCTCGCGGTCAGTGCAGTCAGGCCTAGTGCCAATCCGCTTGTCATCCCGATAGCGCGCACCAAAAACTCGCGACGCCCCGCACATTCTCCCTGTGCATGGGCGTTCTCGCATTGCGAGTTCTGTTCTTCCTGCTTTTCTCGTTGCATGTTTGTTGTTTCCTGAAATTGAAATATCTGCAAAGCATCAATGAGCCGAACAAGCAAAGTGTTACGTTGCTCATTTCTTTACTACAGCAGGATGTAAATGATGCAGCAAAATGGCCCTCATCCAGAGCAGGCGTCGCTCGTGTTGAGCCATCGCTGTCATGAAATAAGGAAATGGTTTGCTGGTCCGTCGGTGTTCCGGCTCAGTTAGTCAGGCATCGAAAGCATCAAAGAAGAAGTGTGCCCCAATAAGGCATACGCCACTTCGATGCAGAGGATAAGTTTATTGCCGTCATTGTAGCACATTCCTTAGGGCTGCCGTACTGAAAGCTGCAAAACAGTCTTGAAGAGCGGGGTATTTTAAAAGGCATCCTATAAAATGGAAGCATTCGCAAAGCATTACCTCATGAGGTTGGGATGCTGTATTCCATGCCTGCTCCCTTTTCTCTGTGGCGCAGAACAAATGAGGCACGCTTCGATAGTGAGGCGTGCCTCATTTGTAGAAATCAATCTCTAAAAGTAGTGGCTGCGTAGGGCACGGTCATAGATTCCCTTACGCAGGCAGCAGTGCTGTAGCAGTGCTGCTGTAGCAGTGCTGCTGAAGCAGCGGGCTGATGGCAAAAGCCTCCTGAACGGGGCTATGGATGCCGACAGAGACCGCTTCAGCGGTCTTTTCCACACTCAGCCCGCTCGTTCACGGGTAAATCCGCCGCTCACCAGCTAGTTCATGACTTGGAGCGGCAGTTTTCTAAAGACACTCCGCTGCATAGTCAAATCGCGCCTCGCCAATTTACGCCCACACATTAGCCAACCATATAGTTCCCTAATTGAGTACTCATCAACTCAATTCATGGGCCAATGGCACGAGTTTGGGGTCGAACTGGGCACCGGCGCCTTTGTCGATTTCGAGCAGCGCTTCTTCGCGCGTGAGAGCGGGACGATAGGCGCGCGGCTCCAGCATCGCCTGGTAGGCATCAGCCAGCGAAATGATGCGCGCGCCGAGGGGCAGGCGTTCGCCGCGCAGTTCGCCGGGTGCATTGCCGCCATCGAAGCGGTGATGGTGATAGCGAATGATCGGTACCAGGTGCGCCAGAAACTCGATGGGGCGAATCATGTCGGCGCCGACAACGGTGTGATTGCGCGCCTGCTTCAATTCGTCTTGCGACAGCGCGCGCGGCAACATCGCCAACTTCTGCGACTGGTTGATGAGGCCGATATTGTGAATCCACGAAGCGTATTCTATGTCGTCGATCTCGGCATCCGACAGGCCCAGGCGCGACGCGATCTGCACCGAGTGGCGCACGACAGCGGCGGTGTGGCCGGTGGTGTAGGCGCTCTGGCCGTCGATGATTTCCATCAGGTTGCGGCTCTGATCGAGGAAAATGCGGCGCATGTCGGGGTTGCCCTCGGACGGCGCACCGGAAAACTCGCGCAATGAATCAATAATTTTCAGCAGAACGGTGTAAAGCGCGACTTTGAGATCATCATCGGAAATGGCCTGCAACGACGGCCCGCCGCTGGAACGCACATCGCCGACGGCGCTTTCCAGCAATTGCAAGGAATTGTTCTCCAGATAACGAATCAGGTCTTGAGACTGGGTCATGGTGCTCTCTTCTTAAATGCGCTATAGGTTCTTGATCTGTGCCTGTATGATGCACCTGTGAATGGCTCCATCGTCGTGGAAGCATTGACAATTTACCACATTGTCACGCCCATTCACAGGCAAATTTACGACTCTCCCGGGCAGCCTTGCAGCGCATGAGACGCCCATCGAGTACTCGTTACGCAGCTCACAACATCCATACGAGTGCTGCGCCATACTTCTGCTCATGCGCGGTTTTGGCCAACTTCGCTAAACTATGGCAACGGGACAAATTCGTAACTTACATGACTTTTACCAAACACAACCGGACACAGCCTTCCTCCGCCTACAACGACACACTTGAACCGCGCTCTCGCCCCAGGCCACTGAAGATTTTGCCGCCGCTTTCGGCTCTGACCTACTACCGGCGTAACATCACGCGCACACTGCCCATAGGCGGCGCGATTGTCATTTCGGTGTTCCTCGTAGCGGCCATTGTGACGCTGCTCAACTCGGTCGATCAGTCGATTGCCACGAATTATGGTTTCGTGCAGCGTTTCTCAGTTGTCGCCTCCAACCTGGAGCGCGATATTTCACCGGCGCTGCGCGAGCGCCTGGCTGCTTTACGCACAGGAAAGAACGCACCGCTTGGTCGTATGCTTAGCGCCACACCTTATCTGGTGCCGCTGCGCACCATTTTCGGCGAGATGCCGGTTCCGGTTTATGGCATCGAGCCGGATCAGATGCCGATGCTGGCGGGAATCTTAAAAACACGCCTGGTGGAAGGCCGCTGGCCGCGCCGCAACCAGGCCGAAGTAGTGATGAGCCGTGCCTGGGCCAACGCTTTTCAAACACGCGTGGGCGGCTACATCACGCCGGGCAACGAGCGCCTGCCATCGCTGCCGCAAAAGCAGAAACTTGTAGGCATACTCGATGGCGGCGAAAACATCGCACTCACCGACCGCACCTATCTACTCCTGGAATTGCCTGAAGCGGTGCAGCGCACGTCTTATTTGCTGATACCCAAAAACCCGCAAAGCCTGCATTCGTTGAATGTCCGCGTGCAGGCGTTCCTTACACAGCCCACAAAATGGAAACTGAGTGGAGATGATGTTCGCTTTTCGCGTTTGTACACCTACAAAGGGCTCGTGGAGGAACTACGCAAAAGCCTGGGGTTTCTCTTTAAGTTTCTGGCAATTGCCGATGGCCTTGTCATTGGCGCTGTGGCGCTTATGGCCGGTTTTCTGGCCAACATCTACTTTGAACAGCGCCTCAGCGAGTTTGGCCTGCTGTCGGCGTTTGGCTTTCGCCGCGAGCGACTGGCGCGGCGCGTGGTGGTGGAAACCGGTTCGCTGGTGCTGGCCGGATGGCTCTTTGGGCTGGCAATGACGTGGCTGCTTTTTCGGCTTTTCGACAAATACTACATGGAGCCGCGCGGCCTGGTGCTGGCGCGCATCAACTTTTTAGCGTTGCAGTACACGCTGCCCACGCCCATCATTGTGGGAATTGCCAGCCTTGCTACGGTTCTGCTGCGACTTTACCGCACCGACCCGATTGAAATCATGGAGCGACGTTGAACGAGTACTCAACACAAACAGATAGTCCACCAGCATTGCACGCCGAGAATCTCACGCTGACGTTTGTCACGCCGCGCTCCACGACGTATGCCGTGCGCCACGTTTCGCTTGAAGTGGGGGCACGCGATTACGTCGGCATTGTCGGGCCGTCGGGCTCGGGCAAGTCGTCGCTGCTCTACTTGCTGTCGGGCTTGCGCACCGCCACCGACGGCGCGGTGTACATCAACGGCTTCAAGTATTCGCACGCGACGGCCAACGAAAAGCTCGACTTCCGGCGCAAGCACTTTGGCTTTGTGTTTCAGCAGCCGTTTCTCATTCCTTACCTGTCAGTCATTGAGAACGTATTGGTGCCCATCGAGAAGCCGGGGCCAGCCGACATCGCACGCGCGCAGGACTTACTGGAACAACTGGAAATCGCCGACCTGGCGCCCAAGTTTCCCAACGAGTGCTCCGGCGGCGAGCGCGTGCGCGTCGCGATGGCACGCGGCCTGGTTCATCGTCCCGATTTCCTGTTTGTGGATGAGCCAACCGCCTCGCTCGACAGCGCAACCGGCGCGCACGTAATGCAAATTCTCAAAACGCAGCGCGAGCACGGCGCGTTGCTGGTCATCACGCACGACTTGGAGATTCTGGATGATGCCGACATCATCTTCCGCATGCGTGACGGCGTGCTCGAAGAAACTGAACTGCACTCGCCAGCAACGGAACGCTAACTGCGTGCGCCAAAACGGCGCAAAAACTCGCAATCATTAGGGATTGCTTCGTTGGCTGCGGTTTAAAATTCTTTCGCGAGATTTTGCGCCGTTTTAGCGAAACAACGTTTTGCGTTCCATCGCGTAACGCGGCACAACGATTGCCCATGCCATACGCGCTGTTAAACGGAACACACCTAACTTTTAGGAGGCAGAAATGGGAAGCATTGTGAAAGCCATTCACAGTATCGGAACCGCCGTGTGGTGGGGTGGCACGCTCATGGGCACGCTCGCCATGAACCCCGCAGTCGAAGTGCTGGATGATCCCGAAGAACGCGGTAAGATGGTAGATGAAGGCTGGGCGCGCTTCCAGCCCTACGCTGCTGCGGGCCTGACGGCGGCTATCATCAGCCACGTTATCATGCGCCGCAACCCGCCGCGCCGCCCATCCGACAGATACAAGACCGCAGCGCGCGTTCAGGACGCACTCTTTGGCGCCGCTGTTGTGTCATCCATTGCGAGCCTGGCGCTGGGCGAGTACTCAACTCACTACGAGTCGCCCGAGGCTTACACGCCGATGGAATCGGCCACCACGCCAACCGAAGAAACTCCTGAACCCGTCGAACAGGCTCAGAAAGGCTTGTCGGTTTCTTCCTGGGCACAATTGCTGTCCGGTCTGGGAATCTTTATCACCACGGCGATTCTGTCCGCCGAACGCGAGAAGTAAACCGCGTCGTCTGTCACGATCAGGACGCAAAACTCACAAAATCAGCAGAGACATGGCACGCCATGTCTCTGCTTTTCGTTTAGAAAACCATGCAGTTATTAGGACAAAACACAACCGAACTCGAAGCTCTCTTTCAGGAAATGGGTGAGCCGGCGTTTCGCGGGCGCCAGTTGGCGAAGTGGATTTATCGTCGCGGCGCGGCTTCGTTCGACGACATGAGCGATTTGTCACGCCCCTTGCGCGAGCGCCTGGCGAGTACTCATTCGATTGATTTTCCCCAAGTCGCGTCCAGCTACGTGTCGCGCGACGGCAGTACCAAATTGCTGCTGCAAATGCGCGACAGCGAGCGCATCGAAACCGTGCACCTGCCCTACCCCGACCGGCTGAGCGTCTGCGTTTCTTCTCAGGCCGGTTGCGCCATGGCGTGCCAGTTTTGCGCCACCGGCATGGGCGGTTTTCGTCGCAACTTGTCAACCGATGAAATTATCGCGCAGCCGCTTCTCGCCATGCGTCACAGCAAATATGTGCAGGAAGTGCCGACGCACATTGTGTTCATGGGCATGGGCGAGCCGCTATTGAACGTCAACAACGTGCTCAAAACCATCTACCTGATGCACGACGAAATGGGCATCGCACAACGACATATCACAGTTTCGACAGTCGGCATTTTGAACGGCATCAAGCGTTTGGCCGAGGAAAAGCTGCAAGTCACGCTCGCGATTTCGCTCCATGCGCCGACCGACGAGTTGCGACATCGCCTCATTCCCACATCCACCAAAACGCACGTCGACGACATCATCGAAGCGGCGCGCGATTATGTTTCGCACACAGGCCGCCGTGTGACGTTTGAATATGTGGTGCTGGGCGGCGTCAATGACAGCGCACCACTGGCGCACAAACTGGCGAAGTTGTGCAAAGGCTGGCCGTGCCACGTCAACCTCATCCCGTGGAACGCCGTGCCGGATGCCGCGCTGGAAGAAGTCGCTTTCTCCGCACCGGAACCGTCCACGCTGCGTGAGTTCCGTGCGATTCTGGAACGCGCCGGAGTCGCCACCACACAGCGCGTGCAGCGCGGCGCCGATGTCGCGGCGGCCTGCGGCCAGTTGCGCGCCCTGAAAGAGAACACGAGTACTCGCAAAGCCGATATTGCGTTTATTGCGCCCGGCGAGAAGACTCTCGCTTAATATATTCGCAACAGGAAAACAGTAGAATAGGACTTACGCACGAGCATCGCAATGGTTCGTAGGGGCGCGGTCTTTGCGCCCTGGGCGAGGCAACCTCGCCCCTACCAATCAGATATTTTGCGTAAGTCCTATAGAATAAAAGATTGTGGCTTCGTGTCTCTTCGCAGAAGCCAGCGCAAACACGTAAATTCTGACATCGCTTTTCCTGTTTTCTCTTCAACTTCATGCCTGATACCGCTAACGTTATCGCTCCATCGTCTGGCCGCGCGTTTCCTGTCACAAGCATCGTCACCTGGGTGCTGTGCGCGCTCACTCTCGGGCCGTTTCTGATTTATCCTGTGGCGCGAGTACTCATGGGCGCGCTGGTGCAGGATGGACAATTCACTCCATCGCTGTTGCTCTTGCCGGTGAACGATCCCAGCGCGCGCGAGGCGATGCGCAACTCATTCGTTATTGGCGTGGCGGCAACGATTGTGTCGGCGCTGCTCGCGATTCCCCTTGCCTGGTTCGTGGCGCGGCTTCGCTTTCCCGGCAAGAACTTTCTCACCGGATTGTTGTTGGTGCCGCTACTGTTGCCGCCACTTGTCGGCGCGGTCGGATTACGGCAAATGCTGGGACGCGAAGGACTTATCAACTCGTTGCTGCGCGAGATCGGCCTCATCAAAGAGCCAATTGAGTTTCTACAGATGCAGGCGCCGATGGTCGTGATTGTGATGGCGCTGCATCTTTATCCGCTGATTTATCTTAATCTTTCCGCCGCCTGGGCCAACATCGACCCGACACTTGAAGAAGCCGGCGAAAGCATGGGCGCATCGGGCTGGCTATTATGGCGCACCATCACCTTGCCGCTGTTATTGCCCGGTTTTCTGGCCGGTGCGCTGATTGTTTTTATCTTCGCTTTTGTCGATCTGGGGACGCCGCTGGTGTTCAACTATCGCCAGGTGGCGGCGGTGCAGATTTTCGATGCCAAGACGACATTCAACGTTGTCGGTTACGTGCTGGCCTTCTGGATGACAGTTCTGGCCGGCGGCGTGTTTTGGATTTCGCGCCGTTTTCTCGATGGCGGACGCATCGCAACTCTGTCACGCGCAGCCACAGCGGGGCGAGAGCAGACAGCGCGTGGCTGGCAACTGTTGCTGGTCTATGGAGTACTCGGATTAGTCATCTTCCTGGCGCTGCTGCCGCACATCGGCGTGGTTCTGGCCAGTTTCGCACGTGACTGGACGAGCCGCCTGCTACCGGAATGGACACTGGAAAATTATCATCGTGTTTTCACCGACCCCACGATTCCTGCCGCCAACGCCATCAAGATTTCGCTGCTGTGTGCCACGTTGTCGATGCTGCTCGACATCATTGGCGGTTTTTTCCTGGCCTATGCTCTGGTGCGCGGCAAAGTGTGGGGCCGCGCTTTCCTCGATACAATCGCGATGTTGCCCCTCGCGCTACCCGGCCTGATTCTGGCGTTTGGCCTGTTGACGGGCTACATTCGCACGCCGCTTGACCCGATTACCTATTCGCCGATTCCGTTGCTGGTGATTTCTTACGCTATTCGCCGCTTGCCTTATGCGCTGCGCTCGGTTTCCGGCGGATTGCAGCAAATGAGTGTGACGCTTGAAGAAGCCAGCCTCAACCTGGGTGCGTCGCCGCTGCAAACCGTGTGGCAGGTAACACGTCCTCTCGTAATGGCGAATCTGCTGGCCGCCGGGTTGCTGACCTTTGCCTTCGCCGTGCTCGAAGTGTCCGATTCACTGGTTCTCGCTGCAAATCGCGATTATGCACCCATTGCGCAGGCGATTTTCCAGCTTTCCATCGCCACAACGGGCGGCACCTTCCTGGCCTGTGCGCTCGGAGTTGTGGGCATGGCGCTGCTGACCTTCACTTTCCTACTGGTGAATCGCCTCATCGGGCGCCAGTTGGGATCGCTGTTCCGCGCCTGATTGCACTCAACAGACTCGCCGCAAAGGGCGCAAAGCAAAGGCCGCGAAGTCCGTCAGGAACAGCCCTGGTCAAAATTGCCGCCAGGCTCCCGCAGTTGCCCCGGAGTCAAAAAGTTCGTCAAGTTGTGCAAGTAACCCGGCACACGGCGGATGTATTGTTCGCTTCCCACATTCGTTTCAATTTCCTGAAACAGTCCGCCAACTCACTTTGCGCCTTTCGTGTCCTTTGCGGTGAATCTTCCTGACAGCACAACGCAACTGTGTCAACTCAGGGCATTAGGCGAAAATGTTGAGAATACAGGATTATTCCTTATATTTTCTACGGGAGCGACGCCATGATGCAAGAGGCTCAGGTGCGCACAGACGCAGCGGCGCAAAACTTCATCGACCTATACGAGCTACTTCATTTGTCGCCAGAAATCGACAGCGACACGCTGCGCAAGCACATCAACCAAATATATCTGGAGGCACAGCAGAACCTCGATCACCGTAACGCCCACAAACGCCTGCACTTTCAGCAACTCTTCGAGATTTATCTGCCGCAGGCGCGTCACCTGCTGCTCGATCCGGCTCGCCGCGCCGAGTACGACCGTTATCTCAAAGCCTACCGTTCGGGTGGTTCTGTGGAGACGGCGCCAGCCGATGCGCCGCAGCCGCGCGCGCCCCGCGTCGCTTATGCAACGAGTACTCAATCGTCCGCAGCGCCGCAGCAAATTGATGCCGAAAAACTCGCCGCAGAGCGAGAGGCATTGTGGGCCAAGTGGAAGAGCGGCCTCGAACACTCGCATGAAACCGAAAAGCAGCAGGAAGAGCGACAGAAAGCGCAACAAGCCGCCGAAGAAGCCGCACGCGCCAGTCTCAAAGCTGCAACAGTCGATTTAAATGCCGTTGTTGCCGGCAATGGCCTCGCTAACGGCAGCGCTAACGGCGGCAGCGCTAATGGTGTCAACACGAACGGCACTGTGGCCGTTTTTACTCCGGTCACGACGCCGAGTGCGGCAGCCGATGTGGAACGGCGACAAGGCCAGGAGCGACGTTCTGCGGCGCGCGACACAGCCGAGCGCCGCGTGGCGGGCCGCTCGTGGACGGTGAGTACTCAGGTGTATGACGGAACGCGCCGGCAGGAACTGGAAGCCGAACGCCAGCGCGAAGCGCGTCGTCAGGAAGCCATTGCCGAGAAAGCGCGCGCCGCAGCCATGACCTGGGGTTTCGGTAGCGCGATTGTGTTTTTTGTGGTGAGTTTCGGCATCTTATCGCTGCTGCTGGCGATGCTTTCTTCCGGCTCACAAAACCTGATTGATAACGGCGATTTCGCGCGCCAGCTTGCCGGCTGGGACAAACCGGATACGGCCCTTGTGGTGAGAGCCGAGGCCGGGCCATACAACAAAGCCGCGCGCGCCACGGTAATACCGCGTGTCAACTCCAGCCCGTGGGATATAACCCTGCGCCAGGACATCGAGAGTTCGCTGCGCCAGGGCAGCCCGCTCACGCTGCGCTTCTGGGCGCGCTCACCGGAAAGCCTGCCGTTTTCCGCCTCTGTGACGGAGAACTCACAGGAGCACGCCAAATCGTTGACCAGGGATTTTGCCCTCACGCCGGATTGGAGAGAATACGTCATTAGCGGCACGGCGCTGAAAAACTACGATGCGAAAAGCAATTATCTTGAGTTTTTTATGTCCTACCGTCCCGGCACCTACGAAATCACCGGCGTTCGCCTCTCCGGCGCCACGTCGCCCATACCGAGTTCATTGTTCGGTGTGCCTACCAGCCTCTTCGGTGCCCTCGTTCTGGCGCTGATTGCAGTTGTCATCGGGCGGCAAATGGCCGAAACGGGCCGCAAGCGCACAACCGAAGCGCTTCGCGCGCGGTAAAGGTTGCGAGTACTCGCATGGAACGCAAAATTGCATTTCGCCAAAGCGCACGAAAACGACGCTACTGAACGGCGCTACTGTTTGAACTTTGTTGCACAGTTTGGCCCACGCGGGACAACACGCTTTGGCGGATTTTCGCGCTGTTCTGGCGAAATGCAATTTTGCGTTCCATCCCTGATGCACCTCCAGACACTTCAATAGGCGCAACAGGCATTGCCCGTTGTGCCATAGCTTGATAAAATAGCAGCGTCTCTCGCCAGACGTTGACGCAAGACGTTGGCACAAGTCGTTTGATTGGGCCGTCGCCAAGTGGTAAGGCACCGGTCTTTGGATCCGGCATTCGCAGGTTCGAATCCTGCCGGCCCAGTACTCAGAGTTTTGAGTTCCCCGTTTTGAATTTTTGAGTTGGGCCAGTGAACTCAAAACCAAAGGCTGGGAGCTCAAAACTTTTTTGTTATGAATCTCGCAATTGTTATTCTGGCCGCCGGCAAAGGCACGCGCATGGAAAGCGACCTGGCCAAAGTTCTGCATCCCTTGTGCGGCAAGCCTCTTGTACACTGGGTTCTGGAGGCTGTCGCGCCTCTGCAAGCGCAACAAACTGTAGTGGTCGTGGGCCATCAGGCCGAAGTCGTCGAGGCCGCCGTGCGCGACAGGTTTCCCAACTGCGAGTTCGCCGTGCAAAGCCCCATGCTGGGCACCGGTCACGCCGTGCAGTGCGCGCAAAGCCAACTTCCCAAGACCGACGGCGATATAGTCGTGCTGTGCGGCGATGCACCCCTGGTGCAATCGAGCACGCTTCATCAACTGGTGCAAATGCGCCGTGACAACAACTCCCTCGCCACGATGATGGTAGCGCAGGCAGAGGAACCCGGTTCCTACGGACGAGTACTCATTGACGAGCAAAACCGTGTCAGCCGCATCGTGGAAGCCAAGGACGCCTCACCGGAAGAACTCGCCGTCAAAACCGTCAATGCCGGAACCTACTGCTTTGAGGGCGCCGCGCTGTGGCATTACCTATCCAAGCTGGGAAACAATAACAAATCGGGTGAGTATTATCTCACCGATGTCATCGGGTTCATGAACGATGACGGCAAACGTGTCGATGCGCTTGTCGTTGATGAGCGCGAAATGACCGGCGTGAATACGCGAGCGCAATTGCAGGAACTGGAAAATCAACTGCGCTCGGAAGGGCTGTGCAACTGAAGCTGCATATGGTGCGAGCTACACAGCTCCCAACCATGCGGCTTTTGCGTTGCACGATAGGGAGGCAGCGATGCCTGACTATGGAAACGATGCGCGCTACAAAATCTTCTCCGGCACATCCAACCCCAAACTGGCGCGAGACATTGCCGCGTGCCTGAACCAGCCTCTGGGCGAAATGATTGTGTCGCGCTTTGCCGATGGCGAAGTGCGTTGCGCCATCAACGAAAGCATTCGCGGGGCCGATGTGTTTATCATCCAGCCGACGTGCGCACCGGTGAACGACACCCTGATGGAACTGCTGGTGATGTGCGATGCCTTCAAGCGCGCTTCGGCGCATCGCATTGTGCCCATCATGCCCTACTTCGGTTACGCGCGCCAGGACAAAAAAGTGCGCCCGCGCGAGCCTATCACCGCCAAACTGGTGGCTGATCTCATCACGCTGTCTGGTGCCGACCGTATTTTCGCTATCGACCTGCACGCCGGTCAAATACAGGGTTTTTTCGACAAACCAGTCGATCACCTTCCGGCGCAACCCATCATTGCCGAGTACTTGATAACGAACGGCATCTACGACGGCAATGTCACGGTCGTTTCACCGGACGTGGGCGGTGTGGAGCGTGCGACGATGCTGGCCGAGCGTTTGGGCGCCGACCTGGCGATTGTGGCCAAGCGCCGCCCGGAGCCGGGCAAAGTCAAAGTGATTGATGTGATCGGCGACGTGGAAGGCAAAATCTGCGTCCTCATCGACGATCTTATTGATTCGGGCGGCAGCGTTGTGGCGGCAGCCGGCGAGATGATGGCACGCGGCGCGCAGGAAGTCTATGCCTGCTGCACGCACGCGGTTTTGAGCGGCGAGGCCATCAGTCGCATCCAAGATTCGCCGATTAAAGAACTGATCGTAACCGACACAATTCCCATCGCGCCGGAGCGTCTGGTGCCTAAAATCACCGTTCTTTCCGTAGCGAATGTGTGCGCGCAGGCCATCACGCGCATTCACCACGACGACTCGGTCAGTACCATGTTTGAGTCGTTCTGGTAAAATTGAAGGTTTGGAAATACCAATTCGTTGGATAGAGAGAAGGAGTTCACAGTGTCATCGCACAATTTAACAGTAACGAGCCGCGAAATCACCGGCAAAGAAGCCGCTAAAAGGCTGCGTCGCGCGGGCAGCGTTCCCGCCGTTGCTTACGGCCACAAAGAAGAGCCCGTGAAGCTGGCCGTCAACGCCAAAGAGCTGCGCGACTTGCTGGCGCACGGCGGCTCGCACAGCCTGCTGACCTTGAAGCAGGAAGGTGGCGGCGACGTGCCGGTCATCATCAAATCCATGCAGCGCCATCCGGTGTCGCATGTCGTCACGTCCGTCGATTTTCTGCGCGTTTCGCTGAACGAGAAAGTCACCATGACGGTGCCGATTCACCTCGAAGGCGAGCCGGACTCGGTGCGCGTCGAAGGCGGAGTACTCGTGCAGGCGCTGCACGAACTTCAGGTCGAGGCTTTCCCGCAGGACATCCCGGATCACATCACGGTTGATGTAACGGGCCTTGTCTTCAACGGCGCACCGATTCATGTGCGTGAAGCCACCTTGCCGCAGGGCGTAATTGCCATCACCGACGGCGACGAAGCGATTGCCGTTGTCAATCCGCCCACGGTCGAGCCAGAGCCGGAGACTGTCGAAGACGTGGATGCCGCCGACGTGCCCGCCGATCATGGTTCCTCGGACGCCGAGACCAGCGATGGTGGCGACACCGCTCCCGACAACTCGTAATTCGTTCCACATCAAGGTGTCACTTCGGAGGCAGCGCAGAGATTTAGTTTCTGGCTGCGACTGGAGTGGCACCTTGTTTTTGCTAATAGTCCAGAAAGTTTAACCACAGAGACACGGAGGGCACAGAGAAAAGGAAGATCGACACAGGAAGTTGCGGAGTTTCGTTTATCCTATCCTGTCCATCCTGTCCATCCCTGTTAAAACCTCTGTGCCCTCGGCGTCTCTGTGGTTAAACATATTGCATCCGAGTACTCGACATATGTTTCTCATCGTTGGTTTAGGCAATCCGGGAACGCAATACGCGCGCACGCGACATAACGCGGGCTGGTTTGTGCTCGATGAACTGGCGCGGCGCCACAGCATCGACATCATGCGCAAAGGGCACGATGCCATTGTCGGCACTGGTCTTTTCAGCGGCGCGCGTGTGGCATTAGTCAAGCCGCAAACTTACATGAACTTGTCGGGGCGCGCCGTTTCGGCATTGCTGCACTATCATCGCATCGAGCGCGAGCGTTTGCTCATCGTCACCGACGATTTGAACCTGCCGCTGGGTAAATTGCGCATGCGCCCCGGCGGCAGTGATGGCGGTCACAACGGTCTGAAATCCATCACGCAAAGCCTGGGCTCTTCCGAGTATTCACGTTTACGATTGGGTGTCGGCGAACCGCCGCAGGAAGAACGGCGGGAACGGGGCACAGCGGGACACGTTCTATCATCGTTCTCAGCGGACGAATGGATTGATGTGGAAGCGATGACCAAACGCGCCGCCGATTGCGTTGAATTGTGGGCGAGCGAAGGCACCGCTGCTGCCATGAATCGCTTCAATGGGTAAGGTTGTGCTGAGGCCACACTGCGCGTACATATCCTGACATCGCTGGGTTTCAGCGGAGGAAGTCATGAAAAATTTTGTTAAGTGCTCGATGATTGTCGCCGCAGTTGCCGCCCTGAGCACGGCGTGGCAGCGTCCGCAGGCTGCGGCGCAGGCTATGCTCCAGGCCGCACCTAGAACCTCGCCAAACCCCGTTGCGTCCAGGCGCATTAGGTGGCAGTCCTCGTGGGGCGCCGCCATTAGAGAGGCCAAACGCACCGGCAAGCCGATCTTTGTCGACTTTTACGCGACGTGGTGCGGCCCGTGCAAACTTCTCGACCGCCATGTCTACACTAATCGCAAAATCGTTGACGCATCGCGCAAGTGGGTCATGCTCAAAGTCGATGCCGAGCGTAACACGCAATTGGCCCAGGCCAACAAGGTTACAGCGTTTCCGACGCTGATTTTTTACTCGCCCACGGGCAAAGCCGTCGTGCGCAAGATGGGCTTTGAAGTGACGGCTACCAGCGAAAGAGCGACTATCAAACAAATCACGCAGCAGACCTTGCGCACCATGAACTATGCGCACGGCAAAGCCCTCAAGCGGGGAAGCATTCGCACCAGCCTGAGTTCCTCATGACGCCCCGAGTACTCGTTAAAATCTGCGGCACGACCAGTGTGGCGGACGCACAACTTGCCGCACGCGCCGGAGCCGATTATCTGGGCATCATTATCGACCACGCACCTTCGCCGCGTTCGGTTTCTCCGCACACAGCGCAGGAAATCGAAGTGTCCACTCACCTGCCCGCAGTTGCCGTGACGGTCAACAAAACGTTGTGCGAACTGCTCAATCTGAGTGATACGCTGCAGCCGACTGCACTGCAACTGCATGGCGATGAAAGCGTGCAACTTGTGCGCGACTTAAAACGGCACGATCTTACTGTATGGGTCGCGTGTTCCGGCAGTGCCGAAGAAATCAAGCGCCGTGCTCTCGCCATGACCGATGCCGGCGCCGACGCCATTCTCATTGATGCACGCATCACAACACCTGAGGGAATCGTTTACGGCGGCACGGGCCATCGATCCGATTGGAACTGTGCGCGCGAACTCGTCGAGCGCCAGTTGCGCGTGATTCTGGCCGGCGGCCTCGATCCTGAAAACGTGGCGGAAGCCATCGAATTCGTGCGCCCGTGGATGGTGGATGTGATCAGCGGCGTTGAAGTACAAAAAGGCGTCAAGGATGCGGAAAAAGTGCAGCGCTTCGTGGAAGCAGCCAGGCTTGTTATAGCACCTGAAGATAGAGTGACTTCCCCTCACGAACCCGGAGCATGAGCGACGGGCCTCTTTGCAGCCGATGCAAGCCCGTCGCTTATGCTCCGGGTTCGTGTCGTTTCCCGTTCGTAACGAGTTGTAGTGACAGGCCGCAACAAACAGAGAGAAATTCAGACCACCCGCCATTTGGATCAAAGCCACACATTTTGCGGAAGAGTTCACAGGCGAACTACACCAGTTCAACGCGCACGTCGGCTTCGAAGGTGCGGCTCCAGGGCAGCGTGATTTCGGAATTTTGCAGCGTGGTGCCGAAATGGCGTTTGGCCAGAAGCTGGGCAAAACCGCGCAACTCGCGGCGGGCCTGCGCTTCGACGCTGCTGCCCTGCTCTTGCATGTTGAGCGGTGAAATATCCTGTTCGCGTGCCGACTTCTCGATGCGGGCGCGCACCTGCGCCTGATAAAACCAGTCATCGACCAGTCGCTCGAAAACGAATTGACGATTCAGTTCTGTGTTGTATTTGCCGTGCGCGCGCAAGCCGTATTTGATCGCAGCGCATTGTGCCAGCACGGTGCCGGTTGTGTTGCCCGCCGTATTCCAGCCGGCGTAAGCGCTGAATTTGCCCAGCGCACCGCGCTTTTCCAGTTCGGTCATCAGCACATTGTCGGCGCCGTTAGGGAATGCCACATCGCACAGCGCCAGATGCGGGTGATCGTTGTCCTGAGTACTCGTTTGTCCGGCCATGTTCTCCATCTCGCGCGCGTAGGAGATGAGTTTCGCAGCGCGTGCGGCTCGTGCCGTTTCGTCTTCGTCTTTTTGCGAGATGCCGACCGGGGCGTTTACGAAAAGGTGAAAATCGACATCGTCGGTTTCTTCGACAATATGGCCGCGCATCGCCGCCACATGCTGATTCAACGCCTGCTCATAAGGCCGGTCTTCAAAGGGCGCGATGTTTTTCATGTCGTCGCGGCTCGATGGATGCACCTTGAAACGCACGCCGGTGTTCCAGTGCCGCGCCAGCAGTGTGAGCGCCGCTTCATCGGCGCCGGGGTGCAGCGACATTTTGTCTTGGATGCCGCGCTCACGCATACGTGCCAGCAGACGATCTTGCTCTTGCCGGTGCAAGCCAAACTCCGTCGCATCTTCCTGCGTAATCAGTAAATAGTCAAAAACGCCATCGGCCAACCAGTCGATCATCCGCGAATTCACAGCATGATTGCGGGCGCGCGCCGCCAGGTATTCGTCGAGTACTCGTGACGGGATTTCTGCTGTGACTTTAGCCAGCTCATCGCGCAGGTGCGCCGAATCAAAGCGCTCGGCTTCGTCGCGCAGGCGCGCGTAGCGCATCACGTTGTAGTAGTTGGCGACAGCTTCATCGTTCGACATCGTGATGGCCAGACGCATCAAAATGTTGAAGGCATAAATCGGCGTCTGCGGGTGAGCGGCGCGAAAAGCGCGAATCGCTTCCAGGCGTTCGAGTGCGAGTTCGACTGGCACAGACGGTTTGCGCGATGCGACCAGCCCGCCATAAGCCAACATATCGACTGACACGATCAGTGCTTCGACAGGAGGCAGTTCATAGAGCCAGCGTTCGATTGGCGCATACTGGCCCGCCGTATGAAAGCGACCCAGATATTCAATGGGTGGAGTAATGAGCTTTTCGCCGCCAATGGCTGCGATCTGCTGCGGGAAACGGACGTTGCAGGGCCGGTCGTCGAGAGAAATAAGAGCAATCATAAGTCGCAGGGGTGAGCGTGCGGCAGGAACAAAAATAGTTTACAACTTCGGCCTAACACTTTCCCGATTGAAGCTTTCAAGCCAGGGCAATCGCATCGCCTCTGCTGACCCGCCGTTGAAGCGGGCTGAACTGCGCTCTCTGTCTGACCTTAGCCTCGTTTACGGGTGGGCACTTGAGAGCAATGCGATTGCCCTGACTTAACGTTTACAACTTGCCGTCTCCAGTTTCGCGCCTTTCGCCCGCAGAAGTACGCGGCAATCGCAGATGGATTTTGTTGAGCAGCGTGCGCGCCAATTCGTGACCGGGGTTGAGTTTCAGTTCGGCATACAGCGCTTCGGCAGCTTTGTCATACATCTCGCGTTTGAAGTAGGCGATGGCGAGGTTATAATGAGCGTCTTTCCACTGTGGGCGCTCGGCGACGAGTGTTTCCAAGGTGGCGATGCTTTGCTCCAGGTTGCCGGCGGCGTCGTAACACGCGGCCAGATTCAACAACGCCATGGTGTTTTGCGGATCGAAGGCCAGCACATATTTGAAGTGCTGCACCGCTTCGTCCGGCTGACCGGCCATGTAGAGTGCCGCGCCCAGGTTCAAACGTCCTTCCAGGCGAGACGGCTCCAGTTCATAGGCTTGTCGCATCGCCTCAATAGCGCGGCTGTATTTCTTGCGCGACAGCCAGCGCGATCCCTGTTTCCACAGCATGTCCGCGCGCGCCGCTTTGGAATTCTGTTCCATGGCGGCGCGCTGCCCTTCGCTGGGTTGTTTAAAGAAAGGCAATTTCATAAGTTCTCAGTTGTGAGTTCTCGGTTTTGAATGGTGCTGCCACAACTCAAAACGGAGAACTCACAACTCAATATTTCTTTACAAGCATTCTCATAAATAGCAGTGAAGCCGTTGTCACCAACAGGGTGCCCGTTGTCACGAACCTGGAGTGTGAGCGACGGGCTTGTTTCAGGCCACGCTTGTTTCAGGCTACGCAGGCCCGTGGCTCACTGCCCCAGCAGATAAGTCGTTGTCTGCTTCTGGGGCAACCAACACTCCGGGTTGGTGCAGATGTTTATGAGACGGCTTCTAGTACTCTTCGTCTTCATCGGAGTCTTCTTCGACATCCGGCTCGCTGTCGTAGAACGATTCAAGTTCGGTGCCCCGAAAAACGGTGACCAGAAAATTCTCACGTTCGAACTGCGGCAAGTGCGATGAAACGATTTCTTCATCCAACTGATCGACCAGTTCGCCCTGCTGCTCGGTTGTTAGATCTTTTTCCAGCACAAGCGTTGCATGAATGAGGTCGTAGCCATAATGAATATCGACTTGACCCAAACGCGTGTCCTCTTGCCAGATGACATAAACCTCGCTGGTATCGGTGCGTACGACACGCACCAACTTGACGCCAAGTCCGGTACCACGTCCACGCGTCCGATTTTTCTCGTCGTTTTTAGACATAGATTCGTTTCAATAATTCGCCCTCAACACCTTGGGCGTCACAGGCTTTTGCAGATGCTCTTCTTGGTCGGGATTATACCGAAGCGGAAACAGCCCTCGCAATGTGAACCGAGCGCCATCGAGTACTCGACTAGCAGCGCACGCACATGCCGGCATTCGCGCCACGACGCAATCGCGCTAAAATGAATGACGTGTCTTCCTCCATCAGCAATCCGGCGCCGTCATCGACATCCGGCGCATCGTCCATCGACGCGGGCGAGCGACGGCGCGTGTGGATTGTCATCGCGCTGTTGTTACTCTTGCTTGCACTGCCTTACGCCTGGTCCGCCAGCATTGCAGCACCGGGTTTCGAGTACTCGGGACTGCTGTATAATCCCGACGACCAGAACGTGCATCTGGCGTGGGCACGGCAGGCGCGCGACGGTCAGTTCTTCTTTAAAGACCCGTTCACACACGAAAGCCTGACCAATCAACGCCCACTGTTTACGAATCTGTTCAGCGCCGCTATGGGGTGGATTTCGGCCTTGACGCGCTTGCCTCTGGTATGGGTTTATCACGGCTTGCGTTTGCTTTTTGCCGCGCTGGCCATGTGGTGGTTCTACCGTTTGTGCTCTGCGTTGACAGACGATAAAAGGACGCGATTGCTGGCGCTGCTGCTGGTGGCGTTTTCCGGTGGTGCGGGCTGGTTGCAACCTTTACTTCCCGGACGCGTTTTCATTGATCGCCCCGAAGGTTCGCTGATGATGCCCGAAGCGTTCACTTTCACATCAGCGCTGATCTTTCCGCTGTATATCGCTTCGATTGCACTGTTGCCATTCATCTATTGGCAGACATTGCGCGCGCAGGAAAGCGGCAACCTGCGCTATGCGATCGGCGCCGGATTGGCCGCGATGCTCTTAGCCAACATCCACACTTATGATGTGCTGCCGCTGAATGTGGTGCTGTTGCTGTGGGCTCTTGCGAGTACTCGTTTGGTGCGTAACAGTAACGAGAAAAGAACCTCAGCGTGGCTGGCGCCTTTGATTGTTGTGGCCTTCACGCTGCCGCCGCTGCTTTATCAATATTTCGTGTTCAAGAATAGCGAAGAGTTCCGCGTCAAGGCGCTGACACAAACCGCAGCGCCGCCGTTTCTCGACATCTTTCTTTCCTTCGCGTCGTTGATGTTGCTGGCGGTTCTGGGTGGCATCACCTTGTGGCGCAGTGCATCACATAGCGAACAACAGCGTCGCGCTGTGCTTTTGATGAGTGCCTGGGCCGTGGTGACACTGATGTTTACTTATGCGCCAGTTTCCTTCGCGCGCAAGATGATCGAAGGTTTCCATCTGCCGCTTTGCTTTCTGGCCGCTGCCGGGTTGGCCACACTTTTGTCGCGCATCGCCTTTGCGAGTACTCGCAAGCTCGTCGCGGGCGGCGTGGTGGCGCTGCTGAGCCTTTCTTCGTTGCAGTTTGCGGCGTGGTGTCTGGGTAATGCGCAAGACAACAACCGCGCGCGGGCTAATGTGCTGATGCCGCCGCTCTATCTGGCGCCGGGCGATGCTGCGGCGCTGCGTCATCTCAACACTGCGCCGGCAACGCGCGAACGCGCCGTATTGTGCCTCACATTTCTGGGCAACTATGTGCCGCGCGAAACCGGGCGCACGGTTTACCTGGGACACTGGGCCGAAACACTGCATTACGGAGAGAAGTTGGGACAGGTAACGCGCTTCTTTGGCATTGGCGGGCAAGGGCAAATGACAGCCGACCAGGCACAAACCTGGCTGCGCGAAAACCGCATCGGCATTGTCGTCATCGGCAGCTATGAACAACAGTTGGGCGCCACGTTGCCGCTCGGCCTGCCTGTGTTGCACCAGGAAAGCGGTACCACGGTTTACGCCGTGCCATAGGAGAAGAAATGAGTACTCAATGCACGCACATCAACCAGATCAGCGAAGAAGTGACGCCCAGCGCCAACGGCTGCGAAGAGTGTTTGCAGATGGGCGATGAGTGGGTTCATCTGCGCATTTGCCTCACCTGCGGTCATGTCGGCTGCTGTGATTCCTCAAAGAACAAGCACGCCACGAAGCACTTCCACGGCACGCAGCACCCTATCGTCCAATCGTTTGAGCCGGGCGAAGAATGGGCCTGGTGCTACGTCGATGAAATGATGCTTTAGATTGTATGTTTCATCAGACTCACGCTTTCTCAAGCGGCATCCAACCTCCAACCATCCTCTCAATTTGTGCGCTAACAAACACAAAGTGCTTCCTTCTGGTCTTCTCTTTGCGCCAATGTCGCTACATCTCACATTAGCAAAGCGATCTTGAAAAATATCAAGGTCTATCGAGAGGGGAAGTTATGGAGACCGAAACCCTGCCGGGGAAGTCCCACAATGCAGCGGGTGCGTCTAATGGCGCGTCTGCCAACAATATCAGTACCGGTGACAGCGACCAAGCGTCGGGGACGCAGAATCATGCGGATGGTCAGTCGGCACATAGCCACACCGACGGCGAACACGGCGACGCGATGTGCGTGCAAGAGAGTCGCGTTTATCGTGGGCCGAACCCTTACGGTTATCGCCCGGTGGTGCGTTTTAAGATCGCGCTGGGACGCCTGGAGAATTATCCGACCGACCGCTTGGGCGACTTGACCGACCGGCTGCTGGAAATGGTGCCGACCCTGCATGAGCACGGTTGCTCTTACGGCGAGAAAGGCGGCTTTGTGCGCCGCCTTCGCAAAGGAACCTGGCTGGCGCACGTAGCCGAACACGTCGCAATTGAACTTCAATGCCTCGCGGCGACACCCGTTACCTACGGCAAGACGCGTGGCACCGGCGAGCACGGCGTTTATAACGTCGTCTATTCCTACCTCGAAGAGCACATCGGTCTGTTGGCCGGTTGGATGGCGCTACGCCTTATCAATCATCTGCTGCCGGACGAACTCAAAGGCGTGCAGAACCTCGACCTGTTGCTGCCCGATGATACCGATCCACTGGTCGAGCCGGGCACTGCATTCGATTACCAGGCTGAACTGGAAGCACTTATTCGGCGCGCGCAGCGTCTCGCATTAGGCCCGACAACGCAATCGCTAGTGGACGAAGCTTGCAGCCGCCAGATTCCGGCTATTCGCCTCGACAAGCAGAGTTTGGTGCAGCTCGGTTACGGCAAATATCAGCAGCGCATCCGCGCCAGTGTCACCAGCAAAACTTCCCACATCGGCCTGGAGACTGCCGGGAATAAAGAACTCACCAATCGATTGCTTGATAACGCGGGCATTCCCGTGCCGCGCAGTTTTCGCGTGCGCTCGGTTGAAGAAGCCGTGGCCGCTGCAAAGAAGCTGCGCGGCCCGGTTGTAACCAAGCCGCTTGATACCAGCCACGGGCGCGGCGTTTCGCTCGACCTGACCGATGAAGAGCAGGTGCGCTGGGGCTACGAGCAGGCGGCCAAGTATAAAACCTCCGTCTTGGTGGAGACTTTTCTGCGCGGCCACGATTATCGAGTACTCGTCATCAACAACAAACTGGTAGCGGCGGCGCAACGCGTGCCGGCGCACGTCAAAGGCGATGGCGAACACACCATCGCGCAGTTAATTGAAGTTGTGAACCGCGACCCGCGCCGTGGCATCGGTCACGAAAAGGTTCTGACGCGCATCACCATCGACCAGCAGGCCGAGCGTTTGCTGGCCGCAGCAAACTACACTCTCGAAACCGTGCTGCCCGCCGGGGAAGTGTTTTATCTGCGCTCGACGGCCAACATGTCGACTGGCGGCACGGCTATCGACTGCACCGACATCATGCACCCCGACAACGTTGAAATCGCGGAGCGCGCGGCCCAAGTCGTGGGGCTGGATGTGGCCGGTATCGACTTCATTTGTCCCGACATCACGCGCTCGGTGCGCGAGACTGGCGGCGGCATTGTCGAAGTGAACGCCGGCCCCGGTTTTCGTATGCACTTGCAGCCATCTGAAGGCAAGGCGCGCAACGTGGCCGAGCCGGTCATCGACATGCTGTTTCCACGCGGCACACCGGCACGCATTCCCGTTGTGTCCATTACCGGCACCAACGGCAAAACCACGACATCGCGCATGGTGGCGCACATTCTCAAGCATCACGGCCTGCGTGTCGGATTAACGACTTCGACCGGCATTTACATCGACGGCAAACTGTATCTCTCCGGAGATACGACCGGCCCCAAGAGCGCCAACGTCGTGCTGCGCGACCCGACAGTTGAAGCGGCAGTACTCGAAACGGCGCGCGGCGGCATCGTGCGCGAAGGATTGGGTTTCGACCGCTGCGATGTCGGCGCCGTTCTCAACATCACAGCCGATCACCTGGGTTTGCGTGGTGTGCAAACGCTGGAAGACCTGGCGAACGTCAAGTCGCTGGTAGTGGAAGTTGTTAAGCCGAATGGTTACAGCGTTTTGAACGCCGATGATCCGCTGACGGTTAAGATGGCGCGTCGTGCCGAAGGGCGCATCGTGTACTTCTCCATGCACGGCAACGGCGATGCGCCGGAGCATCTGCGCGAGCACATCAAGCGCGGTGGTCGTGCCGTTGTGCTGCAACACGCCATCGGCGGCGACATGATTTCCATCTACGACGACTGCAAATACTTGCCGCTGATGTGGACGCGCGAAATTCCGTCCACCATGAACGGCATGGCACGCTTCAACGTTGCAAACGCGCTGGCCGCCGCCGCAATTGGCTATTCGCTCGATGTGCCGATTGAAACCATTCGCCGTGGCCTAGAAACCTTCCAGACCGGCTTCAACGAGAATCCGGGCCGCTTCAACATTCACGATGAACATGGTTTCCGCGTCATTATGGACTACGCGCACAACCCCGCCGCAATGGAACAAATGAGCGACCTGGTGAAGAAGCTGCGACCCGATTACAAACGTGTCATCGGAGTGCTCTCAGGCACCGGCGACCGCCGCGACCAAGACATTCATCGCTTGGGCGAGCTAGTCGCCGGTATGGTGGATGAACTCATCATCAAGGAAGACGAGCGGCGCGGTCGTCCCGTCGGCGAAACCACAGTTGTGCTGCGCGGCGGCGCATTAGCCGGTGGCCTGTCCGAAGATCGCATCACTACGATCATGGCAGAACCCGAAGCTGTACAGACAGCGCTCACACGCGCTCAGCCGGGCGATCTGGTACTCATTTTCGCCTCGAAGACCAAGGACGTGTGGCAGCGCATTGTTTCGTTCAACAAGGGCGCTAACCCCGGTGCAGCAGCCGGAGTTGGCGTTGGCGCCGCCGTCGGCACCACCGGCGGCACCAATGGAACAGCCTTTCACGACGCATCCGATGTAAACGGGACTGCACGAAGCAACGCGGCGAAAGAGCAGGTCGCCGCTTCATGACCTTAGCGATTATCGTGCATGGCGGCGCGCACGCCGTCCCCGACGAAGATATTGACGCACACAAAGCGGGTTGCACTGCGGCGGTGACGGCTGGCTGGCAAGTTTTGCAGCGCGGCGGCAGCGCGCTCGACGCCGTAGAAGCCGCCATCCGAGTACTCGAAGCCGACCCAACATTCAACGCCGGTTACGGTTCGGAACTCAACGCCGATGGCGAAGTGGAAACCGATGCCGCCATCATGAACGGCGCAGACCTGGCAGCTGGTGGCATCGGTGCCATCAAAGGCGTGCGTCACCCGATTTCCGTAGCGCGCAAAGTGCTGCAATCGCCCTCCGTCCTGCTGGTTGGTCAAGGTGCATATCGCTTCGCACAGGAAGCCGGCGCCGAACTGTGCGACCAGCAGGAACTTGCCAGCGAAAAGCAGCGGCGCAAGTGGGAAGAAAAGCAGCAGGCGAGTACTCGCAGTGCCAATGTTAGTGCGAGTTCCGATACTGTCGGCTGTGTGGCGCTCGATGCCCAAGGCAACCTGGCAGCCGGAACATCGACCGGCGGCACCAATGAAAACGCAGCCGGTCGCATCGGTGATTCGCCGCTGATTGGTTGCGGCCTCTATGCCGATGGCGAATTGGGCGCGTGCTCTCTAACTGGCGATGGAGAATCCATCACGCGCGTTGTGCTGGCCAAAACCGCCGTTGACTTGTTGCACGGCGAGCGTCACCCCGAAGAAGCGACTGCGATGGCGATGGACGTTTTACAGCGCCGCGTCGGTGGCGAGGGCGGCTGCATCATGATCGATCGGCAGGGTCGTATCGGCTGGGCGCACAACGCAGAAAATATGTCGTGCGCCATCATGAGCGAGCAGATGGACGAGCCGCAAGCGTTTGTCAAGAAACTGCATTCGAGCTGAGTAAAGAGGGACTTAAGGCATGGCCAGCAAAAAAGAAAGTCACAACGGCACAGCATCCAACGGCACGACGTCCAACGGAGCATCCAATCGCACGCTGATTATTATCGGCGGGCATGAAGATAAAGAAGGCAAGAAGGTCATTTTGCGTGAGGTCGCCCGCCGTGTTCGGGGCGGCAAGCTGGTCGTGACAACAGTCGCTTCGCACCAGCCGGAAGGTTATTTCGAGTCCTATCAAAAAGCCTTCGATGGCCTCGGCCTGGGGCAATTGGAAGAGCTGGATATCGGTGAGCGTGCCGAAGCCAGCATGGACAGTAAAGTGCATATGCTGGACGATGCGGCGGGCCTGTTTTTCACCGGCGGCGACCAGCTAAAAATTACAAGCCAAATCGGTGACACGCCGATTTCGCGCCGCATCGAGGAGATCTACTATTCCGGCGGGCTGATCGCGGGAACATCGGCGGGCGCTTCGGTGATGTGCGATACCATGTTGGTACGCGGCACGGCGCGCGAGTCGTATAAGATCGGCGATTTGCACATGGCACCGGGGCTGGGCCTCATCAAAGATGCCATTATCGACCAGCATTTTGCCGAGCGCGGGCGCATGGGACGCCTCCTGGGCGCCGTGGCACAGAACCCACGAGTACTCGGAATCGGCATCGACGAAGACACCGCCATTGTCGTCGAGAACGAAAGTTGCTTTTACGTGGTAGGCAGCGGTGCTGTGTACGTGGTGGATGGCGCCGGCGTGACGCACTCCAACATTGCCGAAGAGGAAGAAGACAAAGCGCTTTCCATTTATGACGTAAGACTGCATGTCCTCAGCGAAGGCGACGAGTTCAATCTTGCCCAACGCCGCCCCGGTGAAATCACACGCCGCCAGGCCACGGAGATTTCGATCAAAGAATTGGAAACAAAGGAAGTTCAGGCGTAGGCGAAAGCCCTTGAGTACTCAAAACAGTACGGTTCAGCCCTCATTAGATACGAGGCCAAAGCACAGGGCAATCCTGTGCTTTGGCCTCGTATTTGTTCAATATAGCGGTTAGCGGCTTGATGGCTACAGGTGATTGCCCCAGAACCCCAAGCGTGAGCGCGGGGCTAAGGCACCAC